>NZ_JBBOCW010000001.1:3330000-4391915 GCF_038002625.1 Bacillus sp. FSL K6-1284
TACCTTGAGGCTAGCCCTAAAGCTATTTCGGAGAGAACCAGCTATCTCCAGGTTCGATTGGCATTTCACCCCTACCCACACCTCATCCCCGCACTTTTCAACGTGCGTGGGTTCGGGCCTCCATTCAGTGTTACCTGAACTTCACCCTGGACATGGGTAGATCACCTGGTTTCGGGTCTACGACCACGTACTCATGCGCCCTATTCAGACTCGCTTTCGCTGCGGCTCCGTCTTTTCAAACTTAACCTTGCACGGGATCGTAACTCGCCGGTTCATTCTACAAAAGGCACGCCATCACCCGTTAACGGGCTCTGACTACTTGTAGGCACACGGTTTCAGGATCTCTTTCACTCCCCTTCCGGGGTGCTTTTCACCTTTCCCTCACGGTACTGGTTCACTATCGGTCACTAGGGAGTATTTAGCCTTGGGAGATGGTCCTCCCGGATTCCGACGGAATTTCACGTGTTCCGCCGTACTCAGGATCCACTCAGGAGAGAACGAAGTTTTGACTACAGGGCTGTTACCTCCTATGGCGGGCCTTTCCAGACCTCTTCATCTACCTCGTTCCTTTGTAACTCCGTACAGAGTGTCCTACAACCCCAAGAGGCAAGCCTCTTGGTTTGGGCTGTTCCCGTTTCGCTCGCCGCTACTCAGGGAATCGCATTTGCTTTCTCTTCCTCCGGGTACTTAGATGTTTCAGTTCCCCGGGTCTGCCTTCTCATATCCTATGAATTCAGATATGGATACTGCTCCATTACGAGCAGTGGGTTTCCCCATTCGGAAATCTCCGGATCAAAGCTTGCTTACAGCTCCCCGAAGCATATCGGTGTTCGTCCCGTCCTTCATCGGCTCCTAGTGCCAAGGCATCCACCGTGCGCCCTTTCTAACTTAACCGTTAAAAAGAATCACTACGTGATATCTTGCATTACTAATTGAATGTGATGTCTACTGTTATCTAGTTTTCAAAGAACACGTTTGAAGAATCAAATGATCCTTCAAAACTAAACAAGATCTAAACGCACCTGTCTATAAGACCGTAAGGTCTTATATTCCGTATAATATCCTTAGAAAGGAGGTGATCCAGCCGCACCTTCCGATACGGCTACCTTGTTACGACTTCACCCCAATCATCTGTCCCACCTTCGGCGGCTGGCTCCAAAAGGTTACCTCACCGACTTCGGGTGTTACAAACTCTCGTGGTGTGACGGGCGGTGTGTACAAGGCCCGGGAACGTATTCACCGCGGCATGCTGATCCGCGATTACTAGCGATTCCAGCTTCACGCAGTCGAGTTGCAGACTGCGATCCGAACTGAGAACAGATTTGTGGGATTGGCTTAGCCTCGCGGCTTCGCTGCCCTTTGTTCTGCCCATTGTAGCACGTGTGTAGCCCAGGTCATAAGGGGCATGATGATTTGACGTCATCCCCACCTTCCTCCGGTTTGTCACCGGCAGTCACCTTAGAGTGCCCAACTGAATGCTGGCAACTAAGATCAAGGGTTGCGCTCGTTGCGGGACTTAACCCAACATCTCACGACACGAGCTGACGACAACCATGCACCACCTGTCACTCTGCCCCCGAAGGGGAAGCCCTATCTCTAGGGTTGTCAGAGGATGTCAAGACCTGGTAAGGTTCTTCGCGTTGCTTCGAATTAAACCACATGCTCCACCGCTTGTGCGGGCCCCCGTCAATTCCTTTGAGTTTCAGTCTTGCGACCGTACTCCCCAGGCGGAGTGCTTAATGCGTTTGCTGCAGCACTAAAGGGCGGAAACCCTCTAACACTTAGCACTCATCGTTTACGGCGTGGACTACCAGGGTATCTAATCCTGTTCGCTCCCCACGCTTTCGCGCCTCAGCGTCAGTTACAGACCAGAGAGTCGCCTTCGCCACTGGTGTTCCTCCACATCTCTACGCATTTCACCGCTACACGTGGAATTCCACTCTCCTCTTCTGCACTCAAGTTCCCCAGTTTCCAATGACCCTCCCCGGTTGAGCCGGGGGCTTTCACATCAGACTTAAGAAACCGCCTGCGCGCGCTTTACGCCCAATAATTCCGGACAACGCTTGCCACCTACGTATTACCGCGGCTGCTGGCACGTAGTTAGCCGTGGCTTTCTGGTTAGGTACCGTCAAGGTACCGCCCTATTCGAACGGTACTTGTTCTTCCCTAACAACAGAGTTTTACGATCCGAAAACCTTCATCACTCACGCGGCGTTGCTCCGTCAGACTTTCGTCCATTGCGGAAGATTCCCTACTGCTGCCTCCCGTAGGAGTCTGGGCCGTGTCTCAGTCCCAGTGTGGCCGATCACCCTCTCAGGTCGGCTACGCATCGTCGCCTTGGTGAGCCGTTACCTCACCAACTAGCTAATGCGCCGCGGGTCCATCTGTAAGTGGTAGCTAAAAGCCACCTTTTATAATTGAACCATGCGGTTCAATCAAGCATCCGGTATTAGCCCCGGTTTCCCGGAGTTATCCCAGTCTTACAGGCAGGTTACCCACGTGTTACTCACCCGTCCGCCGCTGACATCAGGGAGCAAGCTCCCATCTGTCCGCTCGACTTGCATGTATTAGGCACGCCGCCAGCGTTCGTCCTGAGCCAGGATCAAACTCTCCATGAAGTTTGATAATGACTACGCACATTCGCATGTACGATTTATTTAATAAATTAACAGGTACGTTTTGTCTTGTTTAGTTTTCAAAGATCATTTCCGCCTCTCGAAGAAGCGACTTTACTAATATAACATTCTATCATCTTGAATGTCAACAACTTTTTTTAAAAGATTTTCGAAGTTGTTTTTATAAAGCCTCCTTTTTAGGGGCGGATATTAATATAACATCTATTTTCGTTTTGCACAATAGCTTTTTTAAAAAAATAATAATCAAATGATTTGGACTCAGATGATTCCTGATCATCTCGACCTCCGGCAGTTGACAGCATTTATTTCTTCTTACTGCTTTCTTCTATATAAAAGTATACAGCGGTCTTTAAAAATTGATTTGCTAAAGCTGCACATGGTCCAAAGCTTCGAGGATGACATTAAACTCTCCGTTATCAGCTTTTACTTGAATAAAAAGTTCCTCATTCCGGAGCTTTGTAACAGAATATATATTCTTCTCATTTTCATTCAAGCTGGTTGGCGGATAAAGATTGTGCAGCCTACCTTTTCAGCTTGGCGGTCGAATGTCTGACAACCAGTTCAGGTTTGTAGACGGTGGAATGTTCAAGCTGATTCGTGTTGCGTCCCTCAACTTTGGCAATCATCCATTTTGCCGCCTCAATCCCCATCTGCATTTTCGGATGAGTGACTGACGTCAGCTTCACTTCAGATGCCTCGCTCAAATGTGAGTTGTCATATCCGACAATCGAAATGTCTTCCGGCACTTTCAAACCGAATTCCCTCACGACATCCAACACCAAAAGCGCTATCTCGTCATTATAGCAGAATATGGCAGTCGGACGGTCTGATGAAAAAAGCCGCTTCCTGGCTTCAGCTATCGTTTTTTGTTTTTTGTTCTCTGTTGTGTACGTCACGACCATTTCAGGGTAAAACGACAAGCCGTTTTCTCTGAAAGCACGGATAAATCCTTTCATCCGGTTGGCGCCCTGCATATCGTCCTGTTTAAAGAAACCGAACACTTTTTCATGGCCGAGTTTAATCAAATGCTCAGTGGCGATAAAGCCGCCGTGTTCATCATCCAAAATGAAATGGGGTGGATTTAGCTCCTGATAAAATTGGTTGATCATCAAATACGGAATATGATGTTGTTCAAGCGTCAGATAGTAACTTAAATTCGGGTTAAAGCTTCCTGTTTTCGTCGGCTCCACGATCAACCCAGCAATTTTTTTATCGAGCATATTCACAAGGCATTGTTTTTCTTTTTCAATGTCATTATTGGTGCTCGCGACGACAAGGGTGTATCCTTCGCTGGACAGTGACGATTCGATTCCTCTTATAATAGAAGGAAAAATGTAATCCGAAAGGTAAGTCGTAATAACCCCGATCATCTTATTTCTTTCCCTTCCTTTTTCAGAAAGCTGAAGACGGTGAGAGCAATACGTCCCTGAGCCCTGCTCTCTGTATAAAAGCCCTTCATGAACAAGGTCGCCAATCGCTTGCCGGATCGTGTGCCTGCTTACATCAAATATTTTCATCAATTCGTTTTCCGAATGAATTTTTTCCCCCGGCTTCACTTTGCCTTCATATATCCACGATTTAATTTTATTTTTCACCATGCTGTATTTTGTAGGTTCACTCATCAGATCAACCCTTTACTGATCTTGTACGTACGAATACGTTCTATTATAAAGGAAAAGATGTTTGCATTGCTACATATTGGAGAAATTAAGCAAAATTTTTCGAAAAATCAGCTTGTCGTCCGTTTCTTTTTTTAGTATAGTAGAATATAACTAAATAACTTGATGACCACAAGGGGAGCCTCGAGGCTGAGAGTGAACGACCGTTCTGACCCTTTGAACCTGTTAGTTAACGCTGGCGTAGGGATGTGGCAAAGTCATTTCTAATTGCATCCAAAGCAGTGCGTGGAAAACTTTCCTACTCCTTCCCCGCATTGCTTTTTTTATTGGGAAAGAAGTCCAGTATCCCTTTGTTCATCAAAAGTGAGGGTTATGATGAATCAATCTAAACAACTTGTACAGCTGATTGAAATTGCGTTTATGACAGGAATAGCACTTATACTTGATATGGTGTCCGGAATGTTTTTAAAAATGCCTCAAGGCGGTTCAATCGCAGTCATGATGATTCCGATCTTCCTGATTTCCTTTAGATGGGGGCTGAAGGCAGGGCTGGCAACCGGGTTTTTAGCCGGATTGCTTCAGTTTGTCACTGGAGGATTTTACGTTTATCATCCTCTGCAGCTTCTTCTTGATTATTTTATCGCGCCTACGGCCGCGGGTATCGGCGGCTTTTTTGCCGGATCGATCAGAAACGCTTCAATCGAGAAACAAAAAGGAAAGATCATTTTCTATGTTACGCTGGCCGTCTTTCTCGGAAGCGGACTGAAATTTCTCGCTCATGTCATCAGCGGCGCTGTCTTTTTTGGAAACTATGCGCCTGAAGGCACTCCGGTATGGATTTATTCCTTGGTATATAATGGAACATATATGCTTCCGTCTTTCATTGTCTGCACAATTGTCCTTTGTTTACTGCTGCTAACCGCGCCAAAACTCCTGGAAAACAGATCAGACATGAGATAGCATAAAAAAACAGCGGACTCGCCTGAGATTCCGCTGTTTTTTTATGATTTAATCAAATCTGCGACCAATATATACCGCTCCGGTGCTGAACCGATAAAGTCAAAAGGATAGCAGGTGGAAACCGTCAATGTTGCTCTCGGCTTTGGTACAATCACCGTCCGGTCATCCGCATCCACGATCCGCACCTTTTTCACTTTGTATGTAAAAGTTCCGTAGGAAGCTTCAACAATTAACTGATCGCCCTTCCCCACTCGGCCGAGTTTTCGGAAAACCGTATCCCGGTGGCCTGATAAAACCGAGTTGTCATCTTCTCCAGGCAGAACGGAACCAGCGAAATGGCCCACGCCTTTTTGCAGCTCGTCTTCATCTGTCCCGTGATATATAGGAATCCTTGCATTGATTTTCGGAATGACAAGATCGCCGATTTTCTCCCCGGTTTCAAATGTTTGATCAATCACCGTTTTTTCTTTTTTCGCCGTCTGAATCGGAGGTCTTTCAGGCTTTTCTTCTTCTTTCATCTGCTGAAATGAAAAAAGAGCGTAGCCGTGCATTAACTTGAACACATTCGTTGTTGTAAAATAAGCGCCGCACACAACCATCACAATAGCTGCGAGCCAGATGATTTTTTTTCGATGTGCCTTAATTTCCTTTCACTCCTTTATAAAAACTTCCCATTCTCTACATAATTAGAATGGGAAGTGACATGTTAAGCCGCTTTGCGAAGCCTTCTGATCATGAAGAATCCGCCAAACATCAGAACGGCGCCTAAGATCGACCATTCCGCGTAATGCCCGGCTGTCTTTGGAAGCTTTGCACCTTTAACCGTCTTTTTCACATGAGATGGCTTTGAATCATGTTTGACAGCCGTTTGGGTTTGCTTCACTTTTGACCCTGTATCATGAATTAAATCAGATCCGATCATGTCAGGCGTCAGCAATACATCCAAAATGAAGTTGCCTTGCAGATCGTATACTTCCACCAGAAGGCTTGCTCCCTTCAGATCTTCCGCGCTGACAAGCGTTGTCAAAGACACTTCTTTTTTCTTTCCGTCTTTAACAAGATAGTATTTTGTTTTCACTTCAAGCGTCTTCTGAAGATCGTTTAAAATGGATAGCATTTCAGCGATATCCTGAGCTGACAGCTCTGATAGAGACTCGAAATCGGCTACCGCTTCAAGACGTTCTCCAAGAGCCATCAAATCATTTTCAAGGTTTGGATTTTTATCGCGCACCTTTCGGAGATGATTCACGAGCCTTTCCCACTCCTGATCATCCACACCCAATTCTTGAAACAGGTTCCCGATCTGAAAATCGTCTTCTTCATATGTCACAGTGAAAAGCGCATCATCCAATTCGTATTCAAACATAAACACGTCGAGAATGTTTTGGCCGCTTTCCATATAGCCATTTTCAACAAAAAGGTCAGCCGCTTCTTTTTCGCTCAATCCGTATTCTTTTAAATAGGATGCCAAAAGTTGATTAGTCAGTCTTTCCCCTAAAAAATCTTTCAACTCTTCCACCGACTCAAAATCTTTTAAACTTTCATCATATGTATCCTGTAAATAAGCTTCCAATTCTTTTTCTGTCATTCCTATTTCTTCAAGATACTCTTGAAGCTCGGCCTGTTTCGGCGCGGCAAAAGCACCAGCTGCCGGCACTAAAACCAGGATGCAGACCAATAGTGACATCAGCCTTTTTTTCATTTCTTATGACCCCCTAAATTTATCTTTCATTTTGATTATAGTGGAAATATTTTTAAAAACATGTATTGTAATTGAAAATCTTTTCGTCTATAATATTTTGTTCTTTTTCCTGTTTAAACAGGCATAATCTTCCCCTCTATTGAATGTAATATAGTAAAGCGAATAGAGGAGGTATGCAAATGAACCCTTACTATATGATGCTCTTATGTTACGTCCTATCGATCATCCACTTTTTAATAGGCTACCGGGAAGCCCTGAAAATAAGCGGAGCTGACGGGCTGGTCAACGGAACCGCAATGATCTCCTGTATTCCGCTTGGCGCGGTTTTCGCTTTTTTCGCGCACTTTTTTTGGAAAATGACGATTTAATTTCAGAAATGAACTTTTCACCGGCGAACTTGCATTTCAGCGTTATTCACAGACGGCAGCAGTTTATGCTATGATTAATAGAACTTCAATTTACAAAAAATTCACAAAGATTGGAGGGAAGAGAATGGCCAAAGCCGTGGCTTCACAAGAAGTCGCCAATATGCTCAACGACTGGTACATACTGATGAAAAAAAGAGACATTTCAGGCTCAATCGAAATGAAAGATGACATAGATAAAGCAATTGAAAAAATGGAAGAAGATCATGACGTTCTACTCTATTATCAAATGCTCGATTTTCGCTTAAGGCTCCTTCTTGAAGATATCTCCCAATCTTCCACCGAAAAATTGGAGGCCATCAGTTTTCAAGACAAAGATCCAAAAAGTACGGACGACAAGCTGAATTATTATTTTTACCTGTTTAAAGGGATTTATGAGGACTACAAGCAAAACCATACAGAAGCGCTCAATTTTTTCAGAATAGCGGAAAAAAGACTGAGCGTCATTCAAAATGAAATTGAAAAAGCTGAATTTCATTATAAAATCGGTGTTTTGTATTACAACTTAAAAGCGACATGGCTGTCGATTCATCACATCAACATTGCCTCCGGCATCTTTCAAGGGTATGACGGGTATGCCAAGCGGGTCATCAACTGCAAAATGCTGATCGGGCTCAATTATATTGACCAATTTAAGTTCTCCGAAAGTGAAGTATTATTAAAAGAAGCGATCGAAAAAACCGAAAAAATCGGCGACCAATACCTTTTACCGTGTACCTACTATAATATGGGCTTTTTGAAGAGTAAGGAAGACAAGCAGGAGGAAGCGCTAAAGTATTACAATAAAGCTTTTGCAATCAAAGATTTTGAAACGAAAGCCAAGTATGCTTACCTTCTTTGCGTTTATGAAAACACAAGGTCTCTTTTCAAAACCAACGCACACAAACAAGCATTTAAATGGATCGAAGTAGGCTTTAAAAAATCCCGCGAAATGAACAGCGAAATTTTCGAATTGAAATTCAAAATTTTATATACATTATATTCTGATACACAGAATAAACTGGAAATAATCAAGGACTATGTTCACCAGTTAGAAAATGAAAAAGCCTGGGTAGATTTGGAGGAATTATTGATGGATGTAGCGAATTACTACAGGCGAGAAAAGTTATATGAAGAAGCCATATACTTTTACATTAAAACAGACAAGGCGAGCAAGCTCGCTGGAAGAGGAGGAGAATAAAATGAAAAAAGTATTATTAACAGCAGTTGTATTAGGCGCAGTTATCAGCTTTTCATTCGTAAACCATGCACCGGAAGCGGCTTCTCAAGGAGATCAGGTACTTCTGGCATCCCGGGGATCAGGAGCATAAAATATTTAAAAAAATACCCATTCAGACATCTTCTGAATGGGTATTTTGCACTTTATATTCATATTCAGGAGGGATCGATATGGGAAAGAAAGTACTGCTGACAGGTTTTGACCCCTTCGGGGGAGAAACGGTCAATCCGTCTTGGGAAACTGTAAAACGGCTGAACGGAGAAAAAGTCGAAGGCGTCTCTATCGTGGCGGAGCAGATCCCGACCGTTTTTCATCATTCAGCGGCCGTTTTGGAAAAAGCGATCGAAAAGCACCATCCCGATATCGTCATTTGTGTAGGACAAGCAGGCGGCCGGGCTCACATTACTCCAGAACGCATCGCAATCAACATCGATGACGCCCGCATTCCGGATAATGAAAAACGGGAACCGATCGATGAACCGATCGCGGCAGACGGGCCTGCAGCTTACTGGTCCGCGCTTCCGATCAAACTCGTTGTGAAAGAGTTGAGAAAAAACGGAATCCCGGCCTCCGTCTCTAATTCAGCTGGAACATTCGTATGCAACCATCTTTTTTACCAGTTAATGCACCGTATAGACCGCACCTCGGCAAACATCCGCGGAGGGTTCATCCACATTCCGTATCTCCCCGAACAAACAGTCGATAAGCACGAGCCGAGCCTCAGCCTTGAAACGATCGTCGAAGGGCTGAGGATAGCCGCCGTCGTCTCTGCCCTTCACGAAAAAGACATTCGCGAAACCGGAGGCTCGCTCAGCTGAAACCGAAGTCGCCTCAAGGCGGCTCTCCGGATTCGCACACTTCCGGATTCTTGTACATCCCTGTGTGTTTTTCTTTTAAAAAAGTAAACACTATAAGAAAAACAGATAAAAGGGTGAATACGGATGCAGAAATCTTATGCCGTTTTCGGGCTCGGTCAGTTCGGCGGCAGTCTTGTCAAAGCCTTCCACGCAAAAGGGGCGGAAGTCTTAGGCATCGACAAATCCGAAGAAAAAGTAAACGAATATTCTGCTTATGCAACCTACACCATTTGCGCCAATGCCGTTGATGAAAATACATTGAAACAAATCGGAATACGCAACATCGATCACGCCTTTGTATCATTCGGCGATGACATTGAAGCAAGCATTCTGACTTCGCTTTTGCTGATTGAAATGGGCGTTCCCAAAGTATGGACGAAAGCGCAAAATGACTATCACCAAAAGGTTCTCCATAAAATCGGCGTCCATCGTATCATTCATCCCGAAAAAGATATGGCCAAGCGGATAGCCAGCCATATCACCTCGGAAAAGATGATCGATTTTGTTGAGCTGTCGCCAAATTACAGCATCGTCGAAATTGTGGCAACAAAAAAGCTGGACAAAAGAAGCCTGGGGGATATCGATGTACGCGCCAACTTCGGCTGCAACATCGTCGGCATAAAAAGAGACGGGCATTTCATCATCGCACCGAGCGCTGATGACTTGATATACGAAAACGATATTTTGATTGTGATCGGGCAAAACAAAGATATTGAGACCTTTGAAAAAAAGGGCGATTAACCGTGAAGTTTAAACAGATTCAATTAAGCCCGTCCCAACTGCTCGTGCTGGTGTTTTTATTTTTCATCATATTAGGAACTCTTTTATTGAAGACCCCGGCGGCGACGTCTAAACCCATAGGCTGGATTGATACGCTTTTTACATCGACATCGGCGATGACTGTTACCGGCCTAGCCGTCGTTGATACAGGCACGGATTATACGTTGTTCGGTCAGCTCATGATCCTCGTTCTCATCCAGATCGGGGGACTCGGCATCATGTCATTTGCAGTGCTCATTTTTATCATGCTCGGGAAAAAAATCGGCCTGAAAGAACGGCTGTTGATTCAACAGTCTCTCAATCAAACTTCTTTAGGCGGGATCATTAAGCTCATCAAGAGTTTGTTTATTTACTCCTTCGCAATTGAAATGCTGGCCATGCTGATACTGGCTGTCAAATGGGTACCTGAATACGGTTTCGCACGCGGCGTCTACTACAGCCTGTTCCACGCGGTTTCCGCCTTTAACAATGCGGGATTTTCTATTTGGCCGGACAGTTTAATACGGTATAAAAGCGATCCGCTCGTCAACTTGGTGATCAGTTTTTTGTTTATCATCGGCGGGATAGGGTTTACCGTATTGTCTGATCTATGGCATAAGCGGAGCTTGAAAAAGTTAAGCCTTCATTCGAAATTGATGATATACGGTACGTTTATCATCAATTTGTCAGCCATGATCTTTATTTTTCTGCTTGAGTATCAAAATCAAAAAACGCTCGGCATGCTTCCGCCAGCTGAAAAACTTTGGGGCGCCTATTTTCAGGCCGTGACCCCGCGAACAGCCGGGTTTAACACGACAGATATCGGAAGCCTGCACGAAAGCACGATCACACTTTTGCTCCTTCTTATGTTTGTCGGAGCGGGGAGCGCATCCACCGGCGGAGGAATCAAGCTGACGACGTTTCTTGTCATTCTCCTGTCGGTTATCACTTTTTTAAAAGGCAAAAAACATATTTCGATAGCAAAAAAAACGCTGAAAGACCAATTGATCATTCGTTCGCTCGCTATTTCGACTATCAGTGTGCTGTTGATTTTAGCGGCTGTCTTTATTTTAAATATGACAGAACCTAAGCCGTTTTTGGCGATTTTGTTTGAAGTCGTATCAGCCTTCGGCACGGTCGGCCTGTCAATGGGGATTACGGCTGACCTGACCCCTGTCGGAAAGATACTGATTATTTTCATTATGTTTCTCGGAAAACTCGGACCGCTCACATTGGCGTTTTCCCTGGCCAGACCTGAACAGGAAAACATCCGCTATTCAAGCGAAGATATTTTGACCGGATAAGGTGCAAACTTTAAAGCGCCTTATGTGTCTTCCCTTTAACGGACGGGACGGTGTTTTTCCTCATGCTTTGCGAGGCCATGAACAAAATAATACCTGAAAAAATGACCGCTCCGCCGATCACCTGCGTCATCATGACGGATTCGTCTAAAATCCAATACGCCAGCGCAACCGCTCCGACAGGTTCAAATAAAATCGCCACAGAAATCATATTTGTGCTCAGCCATTTCAGCACCCAGTTAAACAGCGAGTGGCCGAGCAAAGTCGGAATGACGGCAAGCAGAAAGAAATACCCCCAATCTGACGCAGGATAAGAAAAAAAGGCGGCGCCCGAAAACAGACAGTACAGGCATAAAGTGATGGCGCTGATTCCATACACAATAAACGTGTAAACGGTCAAACTGTGGCGTTTTCTGACATGCTGGCCAAACAGCAAATATGCCGTCACAAGCGCACACGCCAATAGTGCAAGAATGTCGCCGTAGAGCGCCTGGCCGCTTACTTTGAAATCCCCCCAGCTGATGTACGCGCTTCCGCCGATCGCGAGAAGCGCACTGATGATTCCAGCGAACGACACTCTTTCTTTAAATAAAAAGTATGTACCGATAAAAGAAAAAATCGGCTGCAGCGTCACAAGAACAACCGAGCTCGCCACTGAGGTGTATTCAAGCGAACGAAACCATAAAATAAAATGAAATGCCAAAAAGAACCCCGCTGCCGCTGAAAACAGCCAGTCCTTTTTCGAAAAACTCAAGACTTCTTTTCTTTTTCCCCAGAAAAAAGGAAAGATCAGCAAAGCGGAAAAAAAGAGACGATAAAAAGCGATGATTCCAGCGTCAGCCGTTGACAGTCTGACAAAGATGGCGGAGGAAGACACAGCCAGCACCCCGACCACTAATGCGATATACGGGTACAATGTTGTTCTCAAATAAATCCTTCCTTCTATTCATTTTTCTTAAGCATATCCGATGGCGATGCGAAAATCGAGTGTTTTTTGGTTATTTTACCAGCCTGCGATATGGTACAGTAAAAACAGGAGGGGATATGATGAGCATTTTTAATGAAGCGAGAAAAGAACTTTGGAGCGAGATTCAAGGCCTGTCAGACGAAACGCTGAATAAAAGGCCCTCGGAGGACGAATGGAGCATTCAAGAAGTGATCGACCACCTGAAAAAAATCGACCTGATGGCACTTCAAATCCTAAAGGAACAAATCAAGCATGCACCGGTCAAAACAATCGAAGATAAACCGGTGCATCAGTCGGAAGACAGAAGCTCCAAACGAAAGGCGCCCCCATATGCAGAGCCTGAAAGAAAAACGGCGGATGCTTTAACCCTCAAAGCTGAGCTCGACAATGTCAGAACACAATTAACTTCAGTCATCGCCGCCTTTCATGATGAAGATTTTCAAAGGGTGCTGCCGCATCCGGTTTTCGAAGAGCTTACGGTCAGACAGTGGCTCGACTTCATCGGCCATCATGAAAGAAGACATATTAAACAGATCAAGGAAATCAAACAGAAACTATTATAATACACGGAAAGCCCCGGCTTTAGAGGCCCGGGGCTTTTCATCCGCTCAGGCAAACGACCTGGCGTCTTTCGTGGCAGCAGGCGAATACGCCCACACTTCTGCCTGGTCGCCTTGATGGATCAAGCCGGGGCGTTCGACGACGCAGACGATTCCCCTTCTTCCGATCGCATGGCGCACAAAGCGCGAAGCAAGCTTCGGTTTGTCGGGAAACTGCTCCTGAATGACTTCTCCGGGCTGAATGCACGGCTCGTTCTCACCCTCGCTCAACAGAGAGGCGCCGCTTGGAAAAACGATTCTGCTTCCTTCTCTTAATGAAGTTAAATCAGGCAGTCCGCTTAATGCGATATTAGCCCCGAGCCATTCCGGAAGGACCGCAGGAACGTTCAGCCGTCCGGCAATCTCAAGACACTCTTCGACCGAGACAATTGAAATCTGCCTCCTGTTGAAAATCTCCGTCCCTCTTTTATACATCGGCTCCCTTGCTCCCGCTTTTTTCGTCAGTCCAAAATGCAGATCACCCGGTATTCCCCCATAATCAATCACAATCTTTTCTTGTTTCTCTGTCACAAATGACGGTGTGTCCGCTATGTATACGTTCTCTGCAACAGCCGTGTGCTTTTTCCACATTCAACCCATCCCCTTTTTTCAAGATGTGATTTATTTTACAATGCATCCCTTTTTTTCTCAAATTGAGAAAGCCCGCTGTGCGTTCACACAGCGGGATTCATGCATTTCTTTATACAGTTTTCGGGGTTAGATTAAAGCAGCGTTTGTAAATCCAATTGTACGCTTTTTCGTTCAGGTCTCTCGGGTTTCCGACCGTTTGCGGATCTTTCATCGCTTCTTTTGAAAGGCGGTCGATCATGTCAGGTGATACGCCTTGCTCTTCAAGACTAGGAATCTCCAAGTCTTCCACAAGCTGATACATCCAGTTCACTGCAGCTTTAGCCGCTTCCACTGTAGACATGCCGCTTGTGTCAATGCCGAACGCTTTTGCAATGCGGGCAAATTTTTCAGGGTAGCCTTTCCAGTTGTATTCCATTACAGGACCCATCATCGCCGCCACACATTGGCCGTGCGCGACAGGAATGATTCCTCCGAGCGTCTGGCTCATCGCGTGAGCAGCGCCTGCAGATTCGCTTCCGTAAGAAAGACCTGCAAGCATAGCCGCCTGCGCCATGCCGTATCTCGCTTCAAGATCTTCCCCATCGGCAAACGCTCTGCGGATGTAATGTGCGCCGTATTCGATGGCAAGAAGGGCCACCGCGTCAGTTATCGGCTGAGCAAATTTCATCGTATAGCACTCGATGGCGTGAGCCAAAGCGTCAACGCCGGTCATCGCTGTGACGTGCGGAGGCATTGATACATGCAATTCAGGATCGATAACTGTCAAGTGAGCAGCAATCAGCGGGCCGCCCGTATTGAATTTAAATTCACGCTCTTCATCTGTGATAACCGCCCATTGTGTAACTTCTGAGCCGGTTCCGGCAGTCGTCGGGATCGTTGTAAGCGGAGGAATCCGGTTTTCAAGAGGCTTCTTTCCTTCTGCCGCTTCATAGTCAAGAACCGAGCCTTCATGAGTGGCTTCGACTCCGATCGCTTTCGCCGTATCCATTGAGCTTCCGCCGCCGACTGCTACAAGGCCGTCGCAGTTTTCTTCAGCATACAGTTTGGAACCTTCAGCGACAAGACGGACAGGCGGATTCGGCTCGACTTTATTAAAGACGACAACTTCAACGCCTGCTTCCTGAAGGGATTCAACGACCGGGTTTGTTACACCTGCTTTGTAGATGCCGGGGTCTGTGACAAGCAGCGCTTTTGAAACGCCAAGTTTTTTCACTTCTTCGCCCACATGTTTAACGGCTCCGATTCCGTGCTTAATGACGGTCGGGATTTCAAACGTGTGGAATTTGTTCATCGCTTCTACTTTCATATTTAAAGTCATGAATCATTTCCTCCTTCTTATGCTTTAAACCAATTGACAGCCGCCGGTTTCGTATTGCGGTAGACGTGCTTCACTTCCGTGTATTCTTCAAGGCCCATGCGGCCAAGCTCGCGGCCGATGCCTGACTGCTTGTAACCTCCCCAAGGCGCTTGTGCGAAATACGGGTGGAAATCATTGATCCAGACGGTTCCCATGCGCAGTTTGGAAGCGACGCGTTCCGCTTTTTCGATGTCTTTTGACCAAACGGCGCCGGCTAAGCCGTAAATCGTATCGTTTGCAAGTGAGACCACTTCTTCTTCTGTTTTGAATGATTCAACTGTTAATACAGGACCGAATACTTCTTCCTGAACGATTCTCATATCTGATGTACAGCCCGAGAAGATCGTCGGCAGATAGAAGAATCCATTTGCAAGTTCAGGGTCCTCCGGACGCTTTCCGCCTGTTTCCAGCTTGGCGCCTTCTTGCAGGCCGATTTCCACATATTTTTCAACTTTGCTGCGGTGTTCAGCTGAAATGAGCGGACCGCTCTGTGTCTCCTCGTGGAATCCGTTGCCGAGCTTGATTTTTTTCGCACGTTTGACAAGCTCTGCGACAAACTCGTCATGAATGGATTTTTCAACGAGAAGACGAGCACCCGCGGAGCAAACCTGTCCTGCGTGGAAGAATACCGCATTCAGCGCCTGGTCAACCGCTACGTCAAAATCTGCGTCTTTAAACACAATATTCGGATTTTTCCCGCCAAGCTCAAGCGCAATTTTTTTCACATTCGTACTTGCAGCCTGCATGATTTTCTTTCCGGTTTCAATTCCGCCGGTGAAAGAAATTAAGTCGACGTCTGTATTTCTGGCAAGTTCATCGCCGACAGTGGCCCCGGGGCCGAGAACAAGGTTGGCAACCCCTTTAGGCACACCGGCTTCTTCCATCAGCTTGAAGATCTTAATGGTTGTCAACGGTGTGATTTCACTTGGTTTGACAACGATTGTGTTGCCCGCCGCCAAAGCCGGAGCGATTTTCCAGCTTGCCTGCAGGAGCGGATAATTCCATGGGGTGATCTGCCCGCAGACACCGACCGGCTCCCTGACAATTTCGCTTTTAGAATCGGGAATCGGTGAAGAAATGACTTCTCCGCCATCTTTATCCGCAAGCCCAGCATAATATTGAAATACGTTTGCAATATCATCCATATCGGCTCTGCTTTCTTCAAGCGTCTTGCCGGTATCAAGCGATTCAAGTTCTGCCAGCTCTTCGTGGTCGCGTCTGATCAATTCCGCAATCTTTAATACAATGTTGCCTCGTTCAAGACCCGGCGTATTCGCCCACTCGCCGTCATCAAATGCGCGGCGCGCTGCGGCAATCGCCCGAACAGCGTCTTCTCTGTCTCCTTCACTGACGGTTTCAATATGCTCTTGATTGTAAGGATTGATAATTTGGCGAGTCTCGCCTTTTTTGGCGCCCACCCACTTTCCGTCAATGAAAAGTGTTTGACTCATAAAAGCAGCCTCCTCATTACGCAAAGTTTGTTAAATAAAAATTTAACGTTTTGAACACTTTGAATTTATCATGCGCCATTTTTTGTGTCAAAGGGAATCAGTCTGATTATTTTTTTTGAATTTTATGTGAATGCAGAGCTCACATGGGCTGAGGCCGTTTGAAAAAAAAATTTGATTTTGACATTTGAATTTCTTTCGTTAAGATAAAGAACATACAGAAATAACTTAACAAACTTAACGCGGATTTCAGATCAATCCCCGATTTTTCGGGGGGCATTGAATCTGCAATGCTGATGTTCCGCTCCTGTGAAAGGAGGCAAGTTATGGACAATCCCCGTGATCTTTCAGCAAAAGAAGCGATCGCACAGGCAAAGGATCTTGTCATTGATTCAATCGCAGAAACAATGGATCTGTACGGCATTACCCGGAGTGCGGGTATTTTGTACGGAACCATGTACCTATCGGATGAAATGACACTGGACGAGATGCGGGAAGAACTGCAAATGAGCAAGCCCAGCATGAGCACAGGCGTAAAAAAACTCCAAGACTTAAACGTCGTCAAAAAGACATTCCATAGAGGAAGAAGAAAACACAGCTTTGTTGCTGAAAAGGATTTCTTCAAATTTTTCACAAGCTTTTTCCCGCAAAAATGGGAAAGGGAAGTCAAAGTGAATCTCATGGCCATTCAAGACGCTCAAAAAGCATTGGAGGACATCGTCGAAAGCGATGGGCTTGACGAAAGTATAAAAGAAGAAGCGAGAACTCTTTATGACCAGTTGGAACAGTCAAAACCGTATTATGACTGGCTGCTGAGACTCGCGAAATCTGTCCAATCCGGAGAGATTTTTGAGTTTATACCGATTGATAACAAGGAATAAAAAGGTTTTATCCGCTCTGAAGTCAGCAGTTTGCATACTTCCCAGAGTGGCGCAAAACCTTTTTTCATATTTTAATTTCAAGAAAATTCGAAAAATCATTACCGGAGGCGATGTGCATACATGAATTATGCTGAGAAGAAAAAAAACTGGATCAAATTAGGTATTTTTGTGTTGTTTGCGGGAGGCTTACTCGCGTATATCGGCATTTCGAATGCAGACATTCATTGGGGCGGCTTTATCTCCATGATGATATTCTTTGCTTTCACCTATTATTTAGGCGCTTTTTACGCAGCAAAGAAATCAAATTCTTTTTCTGATATGATCGTGGCAAAAAGGAGCATGCCGTTTTTCGTCGGAATGGTGACGATGGCCGCAACATGGGTCGGCGGCGGATATATTAACGGAACGGCCGAATCGGCTTACAGCGACGGTCTCATCTGGGCCCAGGCACCCTGGGGCTACGCATTAAGCCTGATTATCGGCGGTATTTTCTTCGCCAGAAAAATGCGCCGTCATCAATTTATGACCATTATCGATCCTCTCGAACAGCGCTTCGGTAAGCGGATGGCCGGTGTTTTATATATACCGGCGCTGTTAGGAGAATTGTTTTGGAGCGCCGCGATCTTAACGGCATTGGGCACGACTTTCGGAATGATTCTGAATATCGATTTCCAAACGTCGATTATTCTTTCGGCGATGATCGCCATCGCTTATACGGTGGCCGGAGGCATGTGGGCAGTCGCTTTCACAGATGTCTTCCAAATGATCATCATTTTGCTCGGGCTGTTTTTAGTCGTCCCATTTGTGTTGTCAAATGTCGGTTCATTCGATATCGTATGGGCAAATTACAGGCACGATTTCGGAAGCAGCGCCAATCTGTTTCCGCCGTTGGACGGCTGGAAAAATCCTGAATGGGGAAACCTGTTTTGGAACTGGTGGGATAATGCGCTCCTCTTAATTTTCGGTGGTATCGCATGGCAGGTGTACTTTCAGCGCGTTCTTTCGGCAAAATCGGAAAACGCCGCCATGTGGCAGTCGATTATTGCCGGAGTGATCTGTATCATTGCCGCCATTCCGTGCGTGATCATCGGAGCTGCCGGAAACAGTGCGGATTGGAGCCTGTTCGGAGCGAGCGCTCCGGATAACCCGGCGATGATTTTGCCGCAAACGCTTGCGTATTTAACGCCGGGAATTATCGCTGGCATCGGTTTGGGTGCAATTGCAGCTGCCGTTATGTCAAGCATGGACTCATCGATTCTATCGGCATCATCAATGGCCGCATGGAATATTTACCGTCCGCTGATCAAGCCGAAGGCCACCCAAAAACAGCTGCAAAAAGTCGTCAAACGCTCAATCATTTTGTTCGGCGCGGGAGCAGCGATCATCGCGCTGAATGTCAAAAGCGTTTATACTTTATGGTATTTGGCATCGGATTTAGTTTATTGCATTCTTTTTCCCCAGTTAACAATGGCCCTCTTTTATAAAAGAGCAAACCTGTACGGGTCAATTTCCGGATTTGCAGTTGCGGTCATTCTGAGGCTGGGCGGCGGTGAACCCGCATTCGGCATCCCGCCGCTTCTGCCGTATCCGATGATTGAAGACGGCACAGTCCTCTTTCCTTTCCGGACGCTGGCTGCGGTTACAGCATTTATGACGATCTTCGCTGTGTCCGAATTGACGCAGCGCAAATGCCCTCCTAAACAGCTTGTACTCCCCCAAGAAAAACAGAAAGACGATCGCGCGGCTTAAAATAGGAAAAACGCCCGGCCCCGGGCGTTTTTCTTGATTCGTGTTTAATTTTTCACGGCATGAATGTAGTGAATCGTTTCAAAGGCTGACAGATCATCTTTTCGATTTTTAAAATAACGCTCTTGAATATCCGACGGTGACAAATGCTCATAAACGAGCAGTCCGGATTGCTCCAGCATATGCTGGATTTCCTGATACGAATAGCATGACTTCATCGGTTCTCCGCCTGCCGCTGCCATTTTCACCATATTTTCCACCCTGTTGGAGAAACCTTTTTCTTTGAACAGGTTTTCATCCGCATAATCAAAAACGATCGAACTTCCTGAAGGAAGATCAGCCATTAATTGTCTCAGCAATTTTTCGGTTTCTTCCTTTGTTAAGTAGTAGGAAACGCCCAAAAAGCTAAAGAACGTTTTTTTGTTAAAATGAAAACCCTTATCAGCCAATTCTTGATAAGAAAATGCCTTGGCAAAGTCCAAAGGAATAAAATGAAGGTGGGCCGGGATGTGAAAACCTGCTTTGTCCAGCCTTTCCTTTTTCCATTTTTGTGTCGCCGGATGGTCAATTTCAAAGATATCAATTTTGCCTTTTAACTCTAGGTTCCGAAAACAAAAAGTATCCAGCCCTGCCCCAAGAATCACGTATTGTTCTGCTCCAAACCGAATCTCATGGTGCAGCACGCTTTCGCAATATGCGGCACGCGCGAGCGGCGTCGGAGAGAGCTGAATTTGTGTGACCCATTTTAATATTTCTTCATCGTCTCCCTCGTATTTTTCCGCTATATCTTTGTTGAAGAACTGTATACCTTGAATGAAACTGTTTTTAATATCAGAAAATTCTTGTTGGGAAATGAGCGTTTTGGCTAGATTGTCATCAAAAATTTTGGGTTCATCATATTGGCTGTGATAAGCTCTGCCAAAAGCCGAAATAAGAGACGTTACACTCGATTCATCTTTTTTCATGTCGTACACTCCTTCATCAAACGCAAAAAAAATAGGATTCTCCCGGCCAGGAGAATCCTATTATACACACCAATATTCAATTAGTAAATTATAGCATAAATAAATTTTTTTGTCAAGAATTTGCACTTTTCCTATTTTATCAATGATCGAGAAAACAGCCTGTGAGTATGGGAAAACTACACGTATAACAGCGGGGTCGACTTTTTAAAAATCTTGCCGTCTCTTATATAAAAACGGGGGACGCGCCAGCTTATTGTAGATACCACTTCATAATTGATCGTATCAAGCATTTCCGCAACTTCATCAACGGAAATTTCAGCTCCCTTTTGCCGGCCGTAAATCACGACTTCCTCTCCTTGTTTACCTTCGCTCTCTCCCAGACTGACCATTATCATGTCCATTGTTACTCTTCCCGCCACCGGCACCCGTCTTCCGCGGTGTAGAATAAATCCGCGATTGGAAAGTTCACGGGAATAACCGTCAGCATAGCCGACCGGAATCGTGGCAATCACTTCCCCGCGCTCCGCAACATATGTAGCCCCATAACTAACGGTCCGCGGTTCTGTCAACATGGTTTTCACATAAGCGATGCGCGCCTTCAAGCTTAGTGCAGGCACAAGCTTAACGAGATTGAGCTGCCTGA
Source organism: Bacillus sp. FSL K6-1284 (assembly GCF_038002625.1). Taxonomy (NCBI): domain Bacteria; kingdom Bacillati; phylum Bacillota; class Bacilli; order Caryophanales; family Bacillaceae; genus Bacillus; species Bacillus sp. FSL K6-1284. The sequence continues at coordinate 3,350,676 of NZ_JBBOCW010000001.1, forward strand.
TGTAATCGGAAGGATATAATCCATACATTCCGATACCTAAGCGAATCATATCAGCGCTGAATTCCGGAAAAGCGATCGCCGCGGCCGTGTTGTTCATATGCACCGTAGGCAGCTTAAAGCCTTGTTCTTTCAGAAAGCGGAGAAAGCTGATAAACTTTTCGTGTTGAATCATGGTTAGCTCAGTATCCGGTTCGTCAGCTGTGGAAAAATGCGTGAAAATCCCTTCCCATCTGAGGTTTTCACTTGCCGCCAGCGCTTCCACAATTGCTAAAAGCCTTTCTTTTGTGCGTACACCTAAACGCCCCATGCCGGTATCCACATTGATATGAACAGACAGCCGGTCAGGGGTTGCTTCTGTTTCCAATATCTCGTTCGCTTCTTTAATCCAGTCAACTTGAAATGCTGATAACGATATATTCCAAGCTGCCGCTTCTTTCACACAGCTAAGCGGGGTGAAACCGAGCACAAGGATCGGTGCGTCAATCCCCGCTTTTCGCAAAACGACCGCTTCCTCCACCGAGGCAACGGCGAGCTCACTCGCGCCGTTTTCCAGTGCATGGCGTGCCACTTCCACCGAGCCGTGACCATAAGCGTTCGCTTTTACGACAGCCATAATCTTGCTCCTCTTCGGTATATGCCGCCGAAATGCGCGCAAATTTTTTTTAATCGCATCAAGGTTTACCTCTACCCAGACTTCCCGGCAAAGCTTTTTCATCAACGCTCCCTTCTTTCTTGTCACATAGTATTCATTCATGTAGCCGTTCGAAAATTGCCCGGATGCTTTCTATCTCATTCTTATTCAGCTTCGGGCGAAATCATTCAGTCAGTAATCGTTAGCGGTGGAAGGCAAACAGCAGGAGCCCGTGCCGTGCAGACTTTAAATCGAAGGTTTTCTTCTGCTGCCAAAGGAAATGCAAATCTGTCCATCTAGTTTTTTTAAAAGCGTCTTAATAAGGCTCCGATTTTTTTCGATTTGATATATTTTAAGCGTCCCTGTCATAAATTTCGGTATACACGACCTGTGAAGGGAGCTTTTTACATGAAAAGAACAGCCGGGACTTCAGCTTGGTACAATCGCGTGCCTCATCCAATAAGACACGATGGTGCGGGCGCGACCGATTTTGGGCCCCGCGACGTAATGCGGGATTTAGAGAATCCCGACATGTTCGTTCCTCCAAAAACAGATGCCGGAGCAATCCCCAATTTAAAGTTTTCTTTTTCAGACACACATATGCAGTTAAATCATGGCGGCTGGTCGCGCGAAATAACTGTCCGGGAGCTGCCGGTATCAACGACGATTGCCGGCGTCAATATGCGGCTGACGCCAGGCGGGGTGCGCGAGCTGCATTGGCATAAGCAATCGGAATGGGCTTACATGATTTTGGGCCATGCGCGCATTACCGCCGTCGATCAGGACGGCCGAAACTTTATCGCCGATGTCGGCCCCGGGGATTTGTGGTTCTTTCCCGCCGGAATACCGCACTCGATTCAAGGGCTTGAGGATGGCTGCGAATTTCTCCTCGTTTTTGACGACGGGAACTTCTCCGAGTTCGATACCTTCACGATTACAGATTGGTTCGCACACACACCGAAAGATATTCTGGCCGCGAATTTCGGTGTACACGAAAGCGCCTTCGCCCGCATCCCCGACAAACAGCGATACATCTTCCAAGCAAAAGTGCCGGGACCGCTCGAAAACCAAAAAGTGCCCGACCCGTATGGAACCGTACCAAAAAGCTTCGCTTACAGGCTGTTTGCACAAAAGCCTATCGTAACACCCGGCGGAACGGTGCGAATTGTTGATTCTTCAAACTTTCCAATTTCGACAACGATCGCCGCCGCGCTCGTCGAAGTCAAGCCCGGCGGAATGAGGGAAATGCACTGGCATCCGAACAACGATGAATGGCAGTACTATATCACAGGAACCGGGCGAATGACAGTATTCGCGGCGAACGGGACTGCCCGCACCTTTAATTACCGGGCGGGTGATGTCGGATATGTCCCGTTTGCCATGGGACATTACATTCAAAATACAGGCAGCGAAAGCCTGTGGTTTTTAGAAATATTTAAAAGCAGCCGCTTTGCAGACATTTCATTAAATCAGTGGATGGCGCTGACTCCAAGAGAGCTGATTGAAGAGCATTTGCATGTAGAACCGGAGCTGATGAACGCTCTGCGAAAAGAAAAATGGCCAGTCGTCAAATACCGTACAGACAGATAGGCCATCAACCCGCAAAAATGGATCGCGTAAAAAAGGCAACAAAAAAACCCTTGAATGATCAAGGGTTTTAAAGATGGAGCATAGCGGGCTCGAACCGCTGACCTCTACACTGCCAGTGTAGCGCTCTCCCAGCTGAGCTAATGCCCCGTATATTTAAGACATGATTTATTATAGATGGATTTTTGGAGAAAAGCAAGCGGTTTTTGATGTGAAAAAGAAAATGCTCTGTCAGCAGGCATTTTCTTTTTCACCTAGACAAGCGCTATTGCTTTGATTTTTCAAAACAGAACTGAGTGAACCTTTCAGACAAATCCAGAATGTCATCTATCCTAGCCAAGGCAGTGATCCATTCTTCCGGGATGCTTTCCATTTGATCATACATTCCAGCCATCGTACCTGTAATAAAGGCAATTGTATCTGTGTCTTCCCCCAGGTTCACTGCTTCCAATACAGCATCAGAATAACGGTCTGAATTGAGGAAACACCACAATGCCGCTTCTAAAGAGTGCACAACATAGCCGTCTGACATGATGTTTTCTCTTTTAACACTCGCAATGTCATCATTAAGTATCCTCTTATACGAAGAAAACTCATTTTCATACTCGGTTCCTCTCAAATTCTCCACACAAGAATGGACTGCTTGTTTATACGCCTCTTTAGGAGAATGATCAAACAAGTTTATTAAGAATTCTATATAAATGATACATCCCAGCGTAGATCGGGGATGACGATGTGTAATAAATGCCCACCTTTCGATCTCAGCTTGTCTTTTTGAAAAATCTGATTCGTTCCATAGCATAAAAGCCAACGGAGATATTCTCATCAATGCTCCGTTTCCATTATCAAACTCAGACGCTCCGCCGCATTGTTCAATTGGAACGCCCCTTTTGAAGCGCTCGATTGCATCATCAGTCGCTCTGCCAATATCAAACATGCTGCCGTATGGAGTCCAGTACCCTTCCCGATACGCAGCAAACTTTTTCATCAATTCGGTCTCATCTTTTTCTTCGATCAGATTCTCCATTAAACACAAAGTGAGTGATGTATCATCTGACCATGTCCCAGGCGGTTGATTATAAGTCCCGTACCCTATCATTCCAGTGATATTTAAGTTTCTAGCTTTAAATTCCACAGGGACGCCCAGCGCATCACCGATAACCCCGCCAAGGATAGTGGAGTACAGTCTTTTTTTAAATTGTGAGATATGGTTATCATTGTTCCACTGAAACGATATTATTCTTCTTTTCATTTGGCACACCCGCTTTGTTGATTCATCTTGAAAACGCATGGAGATCGATTTCCATGCGTTTTAGTTTTATTTGCTCTTCTTTTTTTAAACCCATTCAATTAATTATTAAAATAGTCACTAACTATTCTATCTAATTTGTCGTTTCCTTTTTCATTTTCAGAAAGATATTCTATAAAAAAATTATCAATTTCTTCATTTTTAAAATGACTAATATATAAGAACAATGTTTCCAAACTATGATTTGTTGTCCACTCTTTCAATTGTCTGCGTCCTATCTTAATCGAATCCTCTATAAAATAGTCATCCTTTATTTCCATTAATAATTCTAAAATAAAGTCTCTCTCATCCTGATTCTCTCCTTGCAATATCTCGCGCATTTCATCTTGACTCATTTCTTGTATATATATATCCTTTTTTGCCCTCCAAAAATCATCTAAGGAAGTACCATCTTCCTCATAAAACATGGACCAAAATCCACTATAAGAAATAAATTTATGAGTAAGCTTATACTCATCTTCTGCTATTTTTTTTTCAACATAATTAGAATTGTTGTTTGAGACAGTTTTAAAATATTTTGCTTCATATGGAATTACACTTCCGTAATCATCCTGAATTCTAAATGAGTTATAATTAATTTCTTCATCATTTTTTTTATACTCACATTCATAAACGGAATAGATTTTGTTTTGTGTTATATCAGGTAAACTATTGTCTCTTTCTATACACTTTACTCTCATTTTAATCACCTCAGTTTAGACGGTACAAAATTGTCATCTAAATCTATAATCCAAAATAAATCCTTCGAGTCTTTTCGTAAATCTTTTGGTTTCGGGATTTTCAATTTACTATCAAATGAGCTTACTTCACCAGTTCTTGAGTTTTGATAGTAATGTATCTTTCCCTCTCCAAACTCTGTTTTATATGAATATATCGATTCCATTTTCCACCAATCACTAATGTTCGAACCATCTTTAGTCAATATATCAACTGCCTTTTGATCCCATAAGTCGGCTCCATTAATTATTTTTTTTGAGTTGCTTATTATATCACCTTTTAATAATTCCTTTTTTAGTAGTTGATATGCATATACATCAATAGAAACTGGATTATATTTTTCCGAACTATTTGTTGTCTTAGCACCAGAAGAACTACTCCCTTTGCCGACTTTCCCAGCCTCAATCTCCTTCTCAACCCGCTGAATCGAATCCTGCATCTTCGCTTTCGACGCCTTATGGGCGTCGTTGACGTGGGCGGAGTAATTGGACCCTTTTCGGACGAGGGTGCCGCCGGCTCCTGCTTCTGCACCGCGGGCAATATCGCTCAAAGCGTCGGCGCTTTTGGCGAATTGTTTTTTGATGGCGAAGCCTGCGTCGTTGAGTCGGTCTTGAGCTTTCAGCCCATTTACCTTCATGCGGTTCGCCCAGATGTTTTTGCTGTCTTTAAAAGATTGTACCATATGTTCTGTTTTGCTTGAAATTTGGCCGATTGTGGCTGCGCTTTTAAATGTACCTTTTGCCGCGGCTGCCCCCGGGATGATGTCAAGGGCGCCGAACACGCCTCTTTCAACCCTTTCGTCTGTGTTTAACTCCCGTTGTGTCATCCAGTCTTTTCCGGTTGCGGCGCTCGAAATATTGGCTCCTCCGTAGGCGACGGCCACCGTGAGACCGGCCGGTGCACAAAAGATGGTGAGCACGATGATGCCTGCACCGGCCAGAAGATCCCGCCACAATTCCTGATTCTTTTGGACATCTCCGATTGATTCGTATTCAAATCCGCGGGAAGAGGCAATCGCTTTCATGTATTCTTCATACGATAATTCGATGTCGGGGTGGTTGATCTGGAATTCTTCAAATTCTTTGCTCAGTACGTGATCAAACGATTCCGAGTCTTTGAAAATATCATTTACGCTCACTTTCGTTTTGTCGGTTTCGACCGCTTGTTTGGACATGCCGTATCCGACGTAAGTGGTTTCCTTGGAGCCGATCCGGTTCGCGGTCGTGTAATTATGTATCGTCAGTCCGCGCATTTTTTCGGCGAACGCGTCTATTTTTTTATAAAAAGGGCTGTCAATGTGATCTTCCACCAAACTGCCGGCTTTCAGGCAAAAGTCAGCTAGCTTTTGATAATCCTTAAACAGTTCCTCGATCTTGCTTTTTTTGCTTGTGTGGGTAAAGCTGATCGACCTGTCGCTGTCCTTGTCTTTGATTTTGGATTCGATATCTTCCAAGAGATCGTTGAGTTTGATAAGGCCGGCTTTCATACCGCCGCCATATGGTCCGCCCGTCAGCGCATCGAGCCCGTCTTTCATGCCCTGCCATTCTTCCGGTACGTATTTCACATCCATTTAGATGATCGCCTCATTTCTATTTCTGAATCTTGTAGAGTTTTTGAAGCTCTTTATCTGTTTCATACATTTTCTCCATCGCATAACTGACAATGTGGGAAGCTATACAGTAATTATCAAACAGCTCCATCGTCTTCCCGAGAATATCCGCGTAGCTTTCAATCGCTTTTGATGCCTGTCCGGCTTTATAAAAATCGGATTCTGAAAGGTTTTTGATTTCTTTCTGAACCCCTTCTGTATAAATATCGCAGATGCTTTTCAGCTTATTGGAAATGGTGATCATTTCTTCAAACTCGAGATGGATGTTTGTACCGCCGCCTCCTGCTCCGCCTTCTGCATTCATAGCATCGCCCTCCCTGCTCTGAAATTGATGTGCAGTGCGTCATAGATCCGGTTGTTCATAATATAAAGGCTGATCCATTCATATCGATCATTTAAAGGATCAACCGAGATGAAATCTTCGCCTTTTGTAAAGTAAAGTGTTGTCGTCTGGAAACCGGTGTCTGCCGGTTTTTGCTGCGAGGCAAGCTTGAACGTTTCCACAGCAAGAACTTCTTTTTGATCAAGTTCCATTGCCCTGACTTCGGCTTTTTCGGCGGCGCTCATCGGTTTTGTCAAAAAAGCGCGGTCTTGATCACGCGGTTCTCTTACTAAAAATGACACGTTGGAAATAAGCGATAAATAAACTTCGCGCTTTTCCAAATAATCTAATGTGTAGCCTTTGCCCTGGCTTCTTTCAGTCAGAGCGACAACGCGCTCCTCATCGTCCGGCAAAAATGCGCACATGACGTTATTAAAGCGCACGAATTCTTCGCTTTCTTGATATTGCTTCAGCAGCTTAATCAGAAAAAAAGCGGTCTTGGTCAGCTTGCCTTCCTTTAAAAGGATGCCTTTTTCAATCAGGCTCTCTTTTGCTTTTACTGCACAATCCGTCTCAGCCAAGGCCAGCTGTTCGCGTTCCGGAAGACCGAATATGTAGGTAACTCCGGCTGCTCCTGCTAAAACATAAAGTTCTGCCGCCGACAGCGTATCTGCTTTCACCTGCATGTCATTCTCCTTCCCTGTTATAAGTTTTTGATTTCCTGCACTTCACTGAGCTTTGAAAAATCGTCGATGTGCATTTGCAGTGCATCTAATGCAGCCGTATGATCTTTCAAGGCGTCTTTCATATCGGCATTCAATTCGATAATCAGCTCAAGGTAGCTTAAAAATGCGTCGCGGGTTTTTCCGCTCCATTTTCCGCTTTCAACATACGCTTTCAATTCCTTTGCTTTTTTCAGCGAGTCGCCAACATGTTTTTCGATCGCTTTCGCATGGGAATGCGCTTTTATTGTTCCATTATGTGAAATTTTCACAGTCTCTCCGCTTACTTTCGGATTGGCCGCTTGATAGTTGTAGTATCCATATCCGTCCATGACTCGGCTGTTCCTCCTCTACGCCTTTTTCTCTTCAGCTTCAGCTTTTGCTTTATAATACTCCCACTTGCTTTTCGCCTTCGACTTGGCGCTTTGAATGTCATCGACCATATCTTTAAAATGCTTGACCAATTCCTTCAGCTTGGCATCCTTTTCATGGCGTGTATCCTCAAATTCGTGGGAAGGGATTTTCAAGTCCGGGAGATTGCTGTTGTATGCTTTCAAACTTGCATCAACTTCTGCTAATTTCGTCTTAACATCGCTTTCTTTATCAGATAAAAAGTCGTATAAATTTTTATACTCGTCGCGTTTTCGTTCATTTTCCGTGTAGGATATGTGCAAAAAGTTGCCTACTGAATCCCAAAAACCTTCGCTCAAAGCAGCTGCCCCTTTCATTTATCCTAGTCAATAAAAACTATTTTCCTGTAGTGGATGATATTGTAATAGGTTTATCTTACAGGATGGTCCTAGGCGAATGAATAGGTTAAAAGGATTGTTTTTTCGACGAAAAAATAAAATAACCGGTCTTCGAGAGATTTTTATAAGCAAAAAGGATCAGTCCGTTTTCCCCTCTTTTCCGACCGGTCATTTCCTGAGAAATATTTTCTTTTGAAGAACATTCCATTATAATGAAGTTGGTTGGATTTTACATCATGAAAGGAGAAGCGCTATGCGTGAACATAAAGGATGTATCAAGTGCGGAAGTACAGATCGGGGCAAAAAGAAATCGCGACGACCGGCACCGGCCTGTCAAAATTGTTCGATGTGCAGCATAACCGTTTTCTCGTCGTTTATTGCAAAAACTGCGGGTATTCGGAACTGTACAACAAACAATCTTCAACCGCCGGAAACATTCTCGACCTGTTCTTTGGAGGATGACGGCCCGAAAGGAGAAACGGTTATGAGAGAAAAATACGGATTATTGATTGCCATATTTATTTTGGCTTTATGTGTGCACTCCAATATCGTCGTAGAACATGCACTCTTACAGGCGATCATAAAAACAGTCTCACTATTCGTGATGATCGCTTCGGCGCTTGCAGCATTTGTCAAAGGCATCAGACAGCCGTCATAATCACTGGGAGAGGGGGTTAGTCATTGCCCCGTTCCCAGTGATTTGACTAAATCGAGAATCCATTCTTTCACGTCGACAAGGCGATTGTATGCCGGCTTTGTATCGGTTCCGGTGATGATCATGGATACGAGGGAGTCCTGCTTGTGCAATGCACCGTGGCTGGCTCCTCCGACGTGCGTCGGCGACCCTTCGCCGATAAATTCGTATCCAGGCTTTGCATTGGCGATCAAAAAGTCGCCTTCATGCGAAAAAAATGAAGTGTACAGTCTGGCCAGCGCATCGGGAAACTTTCCGTATGTCATGCTGCTTTGCTCGACCGTCAAATCGAGAATGTTTACATCCCCTTCCAGCGTCCACGTTTGTCCAAATTCATCCGTGTATTTGCCTCCCGGCCGAAATGTGAGCTTCCCGTGCTGCTCCCCCGAAACGACCTCAATTGAATCCGTTTCATTTTTCCAGCCGATGATGTCGATCCTCTCGTCCTGTTGCAGAATATCCGCGATCCTCGTGAGCGGAAGCTTCGCTTTATCGAGCGAATAGATGAACGCCATTCTTTCGTTAACGGCAAGAACGATGTCGTCATCGTCCGCCACGCCTTTCTTTAATTTCACAATGCGAAAGGCGTCCAGAAGGCTTCTCAAATCAATCAATGCTTCTTTTTTATTGCCGCTGATCCAGGCCTGTCCGTTATCCCCCATCACGATCCAAATGTGATCTTTTAAAGCGGCTTCCCATGACGGAAAGCTGTCTAAAATCTTTTGAACATGCCGGTCTGCTTTCGCGACCCCTGCTGCGTCGTTTCTCCCGTGTTTATGTACGTGCTGGTCGAGATCGGGAAAATAGACGAGTGCAAGAGGCGGCACTTTGTTTGTTTTGATCAGATGAACCAATTCATTCGCAGAAAACCGGTCATTAAAGCCGAATTTTTTGAAAAGCGAGCGGTTTGCCGGATTCACTTTGGAAAAACCGCCGTACGAGAACAGCTGGGACGTGTTGATTTTGACTGATTGGTTTAATCCGGAAATTATTGAAAAAAGAAAAGGAACCTGTAAATAGCCGTCCCGGCTCCCCCTGTGCAAAAGCGCATTGATCGAGCACGTTTCAATTCCTTTTTCATCAAGCTCTTCGTGAAGCGTCTTCACCTGTTGGCTTAAATGAACCTGATTCAAATTGTAAAAGACGTCTCTGGAGGATTGTTTGATGCCTAATTTCAGAAGCTCTCGAATATGGCTGCCATAATTGATGATCCGTTTTTCCTTCGCGTTGTACCACACAAGACCCGGAACTTTATGGCGGTCGCTGCTCGCCCCTGTAAGCAATGTGCTGTCAACATTGACGGACATCGTCGGAAAAGGGCTGATCATATCAGGGACATAGCGCCCGTTTTCCAGAAAATATCGCAGACCAGGAGCCTGTCCGGTTTTCACGGCTTCTTGAAGCGATTCATCCATTAATGAATCAATCAGCAACATGACGACTGATTTCTTGCGGCTCTCAGACATCGTTCTTCCTCCTTCCTTATACGTGAGCATTCCCTAAACCGCTCCGGTTATGAATGATCCCGTCTAAAATGTCGCTGATATCCCGGTCCGATTTTTCACGCAAATATTGACCAACGCTCATTTGATAGCGTCTGATGTCTTCTTCCGAACGGAAAAAGGAGAGCAGCTGCTGTTCAATCGGCTCCTGTTTTTGCTGATTCAGTTCAATGACAAGGTTTTTCTTTTTCAGAATATCGAGATTCATCTCTTCCTGTCCGGGCAGCGCATGGTAGATAAATACCGGAAGCTGTTTTTCAATGCACTCGCTGATCGTGACGCCGCCGGGCTTCGTCATGATGCCCGACGCCTCCTCGTATAAACGGTTCATTTCTGCTTTGCTTTCGATATAAGGCAGCGCTGTAATGTATGGATTGTTTAAATCATGAACATACCGGTAGAGCTTTCGGTTTTTTCCGCATAGTATTTGGTATGCGACATCCCCATTCGGCGACAGCTCCTGCACAAGCTTAAAAATGCCGCCCACCCCCATGCTTCCGCCGGTTATGAGGATGTTGCACACCGCTTTTTTGTCCCCGTTCTGCCCAGGCTTTCTCTCCATTTTATAGGAACGATGCACGGGTATTCCGGTCAAAAAAATCTTCTCTTCATCAACGCCTTCTGCGATCAGCTGTTCTTTGATGTCTTTGATCGGCGCAAAATGATAATCAATCTTTTCTCTTCCCCAAATTCGGTTGACGAAAAAATCGGTATAAACATTGACCACTTTCATGTCGGGAAATCGGCCTTTTAAGCGGTTCAGCAAATAGGAGGGCAATGCATGCGTACAGAACACGATATCAGGCTTTTTTTCCGCAATGATCTGCTGCATATCCTTCAAAAAGATCAGCTCGTACAAGAGGTGGCGCTTTGCGGTTTGATGGCGCCCGCACGCCAGGAGATGATAGACCGAGCTGTAGACTTTCGGAAAATACTGAATCCATGACAAATACGCCGCAGAAGAGGCTTTTTCAAGCCGCCGATAAGCATGTGAAAAAATGTCGATTTTTTCACATTGATGGGATTTGAGAAGCAGTTCTGCCTGCAGTGAATCGGCAACGTGATGATGACCGGTGGAAATGCTTAAAAAAGGGAAAATCAGAATCTTTGTCATCTCCATCCTCCATTTCAGAAGAAAAATGTTTTCCATTTATATTTTTCAAATATCCAGCCAAAATATAAGTGTATTTTTTCAGGAAAGGAAAGTGGCGACTTGAGAAACTGTTTTTTGTCGATTTGGAGTGTAATTGACCCGTTTTATTATTTTTTTTCAAGACTGACACTCATTGATCAAACGAAATCGAGCATTTTTCGCGTCCGTCTCACAAGATACAAAGGGATCGATGTGGTGTTAAACGATGGGACGGTTATTAAGAAGAACGATGTTCTGATCAAAATTCATCTGCATAATATTAAGCTGATCAAGGAGCTTCAAAATATTGAGAGCGCTGTCAGAAGAGGCATCATCATTTACCAAAAGGCGTACTTTTCAATGCCGATCCTGGCCGAATATGTCAAAAATCATCACCGGACAGACCAAATCAAAGGCATCATCGGCATTACGACGCTGCATAAAGGCGTTGAAAGGCTCGGTTTTGAAGCGGTTGAGCCCGCAAACCAGTTTTACAGAGTCTTTAAAAAACTGACGCAGATTCCGATTTTATATTTAACAACAAAGCAATTTTCTCTTCGTAAAATTCCTCCTTCCCAATATTTGTTTATCTCGAAAGAAAAATTGTTCAAGTCCTATCTACAGAAATAACAAAAAAAGAGACTGATCCCTCAAAACAGGAACAGCCTCTTCTTTTTATGAAATGTGATGGAATGTCATTTCCGGACGGCTTCCGATGCGGATGTTCGCCCCCGTCTGACCCAATCCCTCGCTGATATAAAACGGTTTATCATGATGATAGTGAAGACCTTTGATCATATTCATTCGCACAAGCTTTCCCATCTTCAGAAGATGATAAGGCTTCGGCCAATGAATCTGACCGCCGTGAAAGTGTCCTGACAGAAGATAGTCAAAGTGAAATTCCTGCATATCAAGCACAACGTTCGGATCATGCGTCAATACAAGGTTGTACCCTTCCTTCAGCTCTTTATATGAAGCGGCAATATCGCTTCGCTTCGTGCTGTAATCATCAATCCCGATAATGTTGAGTGCCTCACCTTCCACTTCAATCGAGACATGCTGATTTCGAAGGGTGATGCATCCGTTATCTTCCAGCACACGTTTCAGCTTCCGAAAGTGTTCACCTTTCAATACGTAGTCATGGTTGCCGAATACAGCGTACATCCCGTATGCCGGCTTTAGTTTTTGCAAAGCTTTTAAGTAGTTTGCAAGCTTTGGTATATTTCGTTTCCTATCAAGAAAATCTCCTGTTAAAGCAATGAGATCCACTCGTTTTTTATTGGCAAGTTCAAGAATCTGTTCAGGTGAAATCGAAATGTTTTCTAAATGAAGATCAGACAGATGAAGAATGTTCAGCTTTTTCTTTAAAGCGGGAGCCTGGACGCGCTCGACCGAAATCGTGTTGACTTTCACATCTTTTGTATTGTGGTTCGCTTTATAAAAAATAGGCATTAAACCTAAGATAATCAATAGACATGCGATAATAAACATTTCAATATCTCCTCCCTCTTACTAGTATAGTAAGTTGGCAGGCAGTTTTATAGTGGGAAATAATAGGATATCATTCTTTTTACCTATAATAAAAACCGATTTCCAGCTGGAAATCGGTTCGTAATTTTACAGAAACAAAATGAATAGAAGAAGCCCTAAAACGATGCGATAGATGGCAAACGGGACAAGCTTGATCTTATTGATCAGCCTGAGGAAAAAGCGGACGACAAAAAGAGCGACAATAAAAGCGCTGATAAACCCTGTAATAAAGAAAGGAAACAGGTCTGCACTTAAATATGCCCAGTTTTTAATTAAAGAGAGCAGGCTGGCTCCCATCATGATCGGAATCGCCATGATGAAGGTGAAATCGGCGGCCGCTCTGTGGTTCAAGCCGAGAATAACACCGCCCGAAATCGTCGAACCCGAGCGCGAGAAGCCCGGCCAGAGCGCCAGACATTGAAACAGCCCCATACCGAGCGCCTGCTTATACGTCATCCGGTCAACCGAATCTGTCGTCTCCGTGCGCCGGTTAATCCAGTCGGCCGCGAGCATCAGCACCGCGCCGGCGATGAGACCGACCGCAACGGTGTGTACGGAAAACAGGTACTGATCAATATAGTCTTCGAATAAAAAGCCGAGCACAGCGGCGGGAACAAGGCCTACAGCGATTTGGACGATGGAAAGGCGGTATCCCGATTTTTGCTCTTCCGTCATGTTTTTCTTCACGCCTAAAAGATTGAGAATCCGGTCTTTAAATACGATGGCGACAGCGAGGATGGAGCCGAGTTGAATCACGACTTTAAAGGTATTCGCCGCCTCAGGCGTGAGCAGTTCTTTCGATTTCAGCCAGACGTCGTCAACAATGATCATATGCCCTGTTGACGAAACAGGGGCATATTCTGTTAATCCTTCAACAATTCCGAGTATGATGGCGACAAAAATATCCCAAATGTTCATATGTCATTCCTTTCGCTTCATAAAACTTGTCCTCTAATAAACTATTTATATCGCCTTTAAAAGCCGATTATGCAAGCGGGATTCAGACTTCTTCGTTTTTTTCATAAAGGTGTGAACGCTGTTTAAACCATTCAAACAAATGCGTGACCACCACTTTGATGACCGCGTATCCGGGGATGGCGAGAATGACGCCGATCACGCCGAACAGCTTGGCTGCCGTCAGCAGCACAAAGATGATCGTTACCGGATGGATGTGCAGGTTTTTTCCCATAATTTGCGGCGAAATAAATTTTCCTTCAAACAGCTGCACCACAGTCCATACGATGATCAGCTTCACAAGCATAAACGGGGAAGTAACCAGGGCAATAATGATTGCCGGCGTGATCGCAATCGTCGGTCCGAGATACGGAACGATGCTCGTACACGCCGCCACAAGGGCCAATAAGGAAGCGTAATCAAGACCGATGATCATATATCCGATAAACAATAGGCAGCCGATACAGAAGCTGACGATGATCTGCCCCCTGATATACGAACTGAGCCGGTGATTCATCTCGGACATCATCACATACGTCTGTTCCCGCAAGCGGACCGGTACGAGCTTCAAAATAAAGAGCGGCAGTTTTTTACCATCTTTCAATAAGTAAAACAGGATAAACGGCACGGTCACAATTGAAATCACGACTTCTGTAACAGCGCCTATGAACGTTCCCACTCCGGTAAATGTGCTGTTTAAAATTGTGGTGGCCTGATCGGATAATTTGCTTGCCAAATCGGTCAGATTGATGTTCAGCGTCTGCTGAACCTGATTAAAAAACTGGCTTCCGATCAGCTGTTTAATTTGGTCTTCCACAATGTGGACATACCTTGGGAAATTATCGACAAGGCTTGTGATCTGTTCCCTTAACAGCGGGATAACGGAGACGATCAAAATCGTGATCAGACCGATGATCACGATATAGAGAAGAAGAATCGAATAAATCCTTTTCACATTTTTCCGCTCTAGAAAATCAACGATCGGATTTAACAAATAATAAACGACACCTGTCAGTACGACAGGCAGAGCGATGGTTTCCACAAGGACGATGAAAGGCGTGAAAATAAACGATGCTTTTGTAAATACAAGGATGTTCAATCCGATCAAGAGCAGAACGAGCAGAAACAAAACGAATTTATTGTCTAAAAAAAACTTCTTAAATCTGCCGCCCCACATATTCAAAGAGTCCATGGCGATCCTCCATTAACATTGGTTTTATACATTAAATTGTACACTATTACTCCTCATACTAAAAATAAAACCATTGCTATTGGTCTTTTTTTCCGCTTGCAAATGTTTATTGATGATATACATATACGCCGGTGTTTCCGGCTTTTTGTCTTTCGCCGGCAAAAGAAAACACTGTATAATAAACATATCCTACAGCGAAAGGGGAAAATAGCATGATACGGTTCGGGGTAGTCGGAACAAATTGGATCACCGACCGGTTTCTTGAAGCGGCCCGTTTGATCGGCGATTTTCAATTAACCGCGGTATATTCAAGGAGCGGGGAGCGCGGACGTGAATTCGCCCAAAAATACGGGGCAGAGGCGGTTTTTACCGATATCAGCGAAATGGCTGAGAGCGATGTTATTGATGCGGTATATATCGCAAGTCCCAACTCTTTACATAAAGAACAGGCCGTCACATTCATGAAAAGCGGAAAGCACGTCCTGTGCGAAAAACCGCTTGCGTCCCATGTCAAAGAAGCTGAAGAAATGGTAAAAACAGCGCAGGAACACCGCGTGACATTTATGGAAGCGATGAAAACGACATTTCTTCCGAATTTTAAAAACATCGGACGCAACCTGCACAAAATCGGCAAAGTCCGCCGTTTTACAGCAAGCTACTGTCAATACTCTTCCCGCTATGACGCCTATAGAAACGGAACCGTCTTAAACGCATTTAACCCGGCTTTATCGAACGGTTCCCTGATGGATATTGGCGTCTATTGCGTCCATCCCGCGATCGTCCTGTTCGGCAAGCCCCTCGAAGTAAAAGCAAACGGGCTGATCCTTGAGTCGGGGGCGGACGGTGAAGGAACAGTGCTGTTAAAATACAAGGAGCATGAAGCTGTTTTGATGCACTCGAAAATCTCCAATTCCTTCACACCTGCTGAAATTCAAGGGGAGGAAGGCTCTATCGTCATTGATAAAATCCACCGACCTGAAAAAGTCGACATCCGCTATCGGGACGGACGAGTTGAACATCTTACGCTGCCGGATGACAAACCGGCCATGTTTTATGAAACAGAGGAATTCATTCATTTAATTAAACAAGGGCGGATCGAGTCTTCGCTTAACACATTTGAACGCTCTATCAACACCTTGGCTGTCATGGATGAAGCCCGCAAACAGATCGGTCTCGTTTTCCCCGCTGATCAAAAATAACAAATGAGCCGCCTCGATTCGAATGAACGGGCGGCTCATTTGTTTTAGGATTGCGCCAAAAGATCGGCAAAGGCTTTGACATAGATCGGCAGGTCCGGCGGGCGGCGGCTTGACACGATATGACCGTCGACGACCGCTGCTTCATTTACCCATACCGCTCCGGCATTTTCCATATCGTCTTTGATCCCAGGTGTGCTTGTGACCTTCCTGCCTTCCAATATTCCTGCGGAAATCAGCACCCAGCCGGCATGGCAGATTTGCCCGATGGGCTTCTTCCTTTCGTTGAACCACCGAATCATCTCCAGTACCTCGGGATATCTTCTGAGCTTGTCAGGCGCCCAGCCTCCCGGAACCAGAACTGCGTCGTATTCCTCAATATTCACACTTTTCAGCTCATAATCAGAGACAGCAGGTACGCCGTATTTGCCCTTATATTCATGATCCGCTTTTTCGCCAATGAGGTGTACGATCGCGCCTTCTTCCCTCAGCCTTAAAACTGGATACCACAGTTCTAAATCTTCGAAGTCATCGCTGACAAGCGCGATCACTTTCTTGCCTTCCAGTCGCATGATTTATCCCTCCTGTACAACCAGTGTACGATAAATGACAGTCTGTTTAAACCTATTTATCCCCTTCCCCGTCCCTTTTTAAAAATGCTTTTCCCGCGTAAAAGGCTGCCGGATCGCCGGCAGCCTGATGTTTAGTCAATCTTAAATTTTTTCGTCAAATCGCGCAGTTCTTCAGCCATTTGTTCAAGCGTAGCCGCAGAAGAACTGATTTCTTCCATTGAAGCGAGCTGTTCTTCAGCCGAAGCGGCGATGTCTTGAATGCTTCCTGAGCTTTCACGCGATACGTCTGCAATTTCTTCAACCGCTCCCGCGACATGCTGTGACCCTTCTGACAGCTCTTCAACTGCCGCATTCATCGTCTGCAGCTTGCCCGCGATTTCGTTTGTCATGTCATAAATCTGCTTAAAGCTTGTATCTGTTTCGTCTGTGATGGTAAGTCCCGACTGTACTTCACGGTTGACGTCCTGGAACATGTCCAGCGACTTTCCGATCTCATTGACGATTTCCTGAATGAGCGCTTCGATTTCTTTTGCCGATGAGGCGGATTGCTCAGCCAGTTTGCGCACTTCTTCAGCCACTACTGAAAACCCTCTCCCGGCTTCACCGGCTCTTGCGGCTTCAATTGCAGCGTTCAACGCGAGCAAATTCGTCTGATCTGCGATGCCGTTGATCACCCGCAGGATTGCCGTAATGTCTTTTGACTTGCTTTCAAGTCCTTTCACGACGGATTCTGCCTGTTTAACGGAATGATCGATGGAATTCATTTGTCCGACCGTTTTTTGAACAAGCTCTCCGCCTGTACCGGCAATGTCTGTCGATTGAATGGATGATTCTGTAATCGATGCTGAAACTTTGGACATTTCATGCAATTGGCTGTTCATGTCAGCCAGCTGCTGCGCACTGACTTCCACTTTCTCGTTTTGGCTTTCGTTTCCGTTTGAAAATTGTTCGATCGCAGATGTAATATGTTCTGTCGCCTTGCTTGTCTGATCCGCGCTCGCGGTCAGCTGCTCTGACGAAGAAGCGACGTTTTCAACTGATGTCTGAATGACGCTGATTAAAGAGCTCAGCGATTCGGCCATTTCGTTGAAGCTTGATCCGAGCTGTCCGATTTCATCTTTTGAACGGACAGTGATTTTTTGCGTCAAGTCGCCTCCGCTGATGCTTTTCGCAGAGGAAACGAGTTCGCGGAGCGGACCTGTGATCGATCTGATGATGAAAATCATCAGAAGCACACCGATGATGATGCTGACGCCCAACGTAATCAAAGCTGCATTCAACACAGGCTGTGACGCTTCTTTTAGTTCAGTGATATACATGGTTCCGCCGATTTTCCAGCCGGTCAGTTTATTGGTCGCGAATGCCATCTGCTTTTCGCCGTCAGACGTATATTTGATTGTTCCTTTGTCATTGGCGTATACTTTTTCAACCCAGCTGCCTTCGATGTCTGAGCCCGCATCATGTTTCGGGTGGGCGACAAACTTTTTATCGGCGCTGGTGATAAAGGCAAAGCCTTTTTTCCCGATGGTCACGCGTTCTGTCGCTTTAATGAGCTCTTCGATTTTCATATTGACGGCGACCACGCCGGATCCGTCTTCATGCATCTTGGCGATGGTGATAACCATCGTTCCGGTTGACGCCGTTTTGTAAGGGTCTGTAATAATGACTTCGCCCTTGTGTTCGGCGGCTTTTTTATACCAGTCCCGCTCTACCGGATTATATCCGCTCGGCATTTCCTGATCCGGGTAGCGGATGAACTTTCCGTCCTTTGATCCGGTAAAGATCCCTTCCACATCGGGATGGAGCTTGGCGAACTGTTCGAATTTCACTTTTAAAGCGTCACTTTCTTTTCCTTTAAAAGAGTTTTCTTTAATGAACCCGCTGAAATAGGACATGGCATTTGTTTTCTGGCTGATATTCTGATTGATGATTTCGTTCAGCTGATTAACGTTTTCGCGCGCATTGTCCATGATTTCTCCGTCAAGCGTACTGCTTGCCGTTTGATACGCGCTATAGGAGAGGACGATGATTGGAACGGTTAAAATAAGCAAGAATGAAAGAATTAATTTCTTTGCAATGGAGGGACGTTTCACCCAATTTATAATATTTTCCATAGAATTGTTGACTCCTCTTTTCTGTTATATTTCTAATATCGGATTCTTTTAAAAGTTTTTATACGCGTTTTATAACTTTTTATAGTCTAAAATAACTAAAAAAACATCCGGAGGAAAACCGGATGTTTTAAAGCTATTCAATCTTAAATTTCCGTGTCAAATCACGCAGTTCTTCAGCCAGCTCCGCCAATGTGGTGGAAGATGCGCTGATCTCTTCCATAGAAGCGAGCTGTTCCTCGGCTGAAGCGGCGATGTCCTGAATGCTTGCCGAACTTTCTTTCGATACATCAGCGATTTCTTCGACCGCGCCCGCGACTTGGCGGGAACCTTGCGTCAATTGTTCGACAGCGGCATTCATCGTCTGCAGCTTGCCTGCGATATCATTGGTCATATCGTAAATCGTTTTGAAGCTTGTCTCTGTTTCATCTGTGATTCGAAGTCCTGACTGTACTTCATGATTGACCGATTTGAACATGTTCAGGGAGTTGTCGATTTCCTTGACGATTTCCTGAATTAAATGTTCAATTTCCTTCGCCGAACCGGCGGATTGTGCGGCGAGCTTCCTGACTTCTTCAGCCACTACCGAGAAGCCGCGGCCCGATTCCCCGGCCCTTGCCGCTTCGATCGCTGCATTGAGCGCGAGCAGATTCGTTTGATCGGCGATTCCGTTAATCACACGCAAAATGCTTGTGATGTCTTTTGATTTGGCTTCGAGCCCTTTGACGACCGCTTCCGCTTGCTTGACAGACCGATCGATCGAGTTCATTTGGCCGACCGTCTTTTGAACAAGCTCTTCCCCTTTGCCTGCAATCTCAGTCGATTTCAGCGACGCATCAGTAATCGCGGCTGAAGTTTTTGACATGTCATATAACCCGTCGTTCATTTCATTAAGCTGATGCGAGCTTGCTTCGACTTTTTCTTTCTGGCTTTCATTACCGTCAGAAAACTGTTCAATGGCCATTGTAATATGCTCAGTCGCTTTGCTTGTCTGCTCTGCGCTGGCATGAAGCTCTTCAGATGAAGAAGCTACATTGTCAACTGATGATTGAATGACGCTGATTAAAGAGCGCAGCGATTCGGCCATTTCATTAAAACTTGTACCGAGCTGACCGAATTCGTCTTTTGAACGGACTGCGATTTTTTGTGTCAAGTCGCCGCCGCTGATGCTCTTTGCGGATGACACGAGCTCGCTTAACGGCTTGCTGATTCCGCGGATAATGAAGTAGATGAGAATCCCGCCGAGCACGATCGCGGCTGCCAAAATGATGATCGCCATGTGGAAGACAGGCTGAGCAGCCTCTGATATCTCATCCGTGAACATCGTTCCGCCGATTTTCCAGCCGGTCAGCTTGTTCGTCGTAAAGGCCATTCTCTTTTCTTTTCCTTCAAATGTATATTGAAAATCACCTTTTTCACTGCCGTACATTTTTGTAACCCAGTCGCCTTTGCCTTCGGTTCCGGCTTCGATCTTCGGATGAGCGACATATTTTTTATCATTGCTTGAGATAAACGCAAAGCCGCTTTTTCCGATGTTGACGCGTTCTGTCGCTTTGATAAGTTCATCGATTTTCATGTTAACGGCAACAACCCCTGAGCCGTCCTCCGTCTGCTTTGCAATCGTAACGACCATCGTTCCGGTTGACGCCGTTTTATAAGGGTTTGTGATAATCGCTTTTCCTTTATTTTCAACGGCTTGCTTATACCAGTCCCTATCCGCCGGGTTATAATCTTTCGCCATTTTTTCAGCGGGATAGCGGATGAACTTGCCGTCTTTTGAACCTGTGTAGATCGCTTCCACATCCTGGTTCAGCTTGGCGTACTGCTCGAATCTCTCTACAAGTGATGCGTTCCCTTTTTCTTGATAAAGCTTTTCATTCACCCAGCCGCTGAAAAAAGAGACGGCCTGCTCTTTCTTTCCGATATTCTGGTCTATGATCTCATTCAGCTGTTCGACATTATCGCGCGCGCTTCTCATGATTTCCGTTTCAAGAGAGCTTCCCGCCGTTTGGTACGCACTATAGGATAAGGCCAAAATCGGCAAAGTTAAAACCAATATAAAGCTGAAAAACAGCCTTTTTGAGATAGACGGACGTTTAAGCCAGTCCAATACCTTTTTCATTTGATATAACTCCTTTAGCTTCTAGATTATGAAACTAATATCGGAGCTTTCATTTACTTTTGCATATTAAAAAACTTTAAAAAGTATTTCTGAAGATTCTTAAAAAAGAGCTTAAAAAAGAGGCTGACCAGCAGCCTCTTTTCATCAAATTGTAAACTTTTTCGTTAAGTCGCGCAGTTCTTCAGCCATTTGTTCGAGCGTCGCAGCGGATGAGCTGATTTCTTCCATTGAAGCCAGCTGTTCTTCCGCTGAAGCAGCGATGTCTTGAATGCCGGCAGAGCTTTCACGCGATACGTCGGCGATCTCTTCGACCGCGTCGGATATTTCGTGAGAACCTGTTGACAAATGCTCTACTGCGGCGTTCATCGTCTGCAGCTTGCCTGCGATTTCGTTCGTCATGTCGTAAATATGTTTAAAACTCGTTTCCGTTTCTTCCGTAATTTCGAGCCCTGACTGTACTTCTTGGTTGACCGATTTGAACATGTTGAGCGAATGTTCGATTTCCTTGACGATATCCTGAATCAGCTCTTCGATTTCTTTTGCCGATTCTGCTGATTGGGCCGCAAGCTTTCTGACTTCTTCAGCGACAACCGAGAATCCTCTGCCTGATTCGCCGGCCCGCGCTGCCTCGATGGCGGCGTTCAGCGCCAGTAAATTCGTTTGATCAGCGATTCCGTTTATGACGCGCAGGATCGCGGTGATATCTTTCGATTTCGCTTCTAGCCCTTTGACAACCTGTTCGGCCTGTCTGACGGACTTGTTGATCGAATTCATCTGCCCGACGGTTTGTTGGACGAGCTCTCCGCCTGTTTCGGCAATTTCCGTCGATTTACCCGAGGATTCTGTAATCGATTCCGATACGCCTGCGATTTCATTCAGCTTGTCATTCATTTGGCTGAGCCGCTGTGAGCTCGCTTCGACTTTTTCATTTTGACTTTCAGCGCCGCTTGAGAACCGCTCGATGGCTAATGTAATGTGCTCCGTCGCTTTACTTGTCTGGTCGGCGCTTGCCGTCAGCTGCTCTGATGAAGATGCCACATTGTCGACCGATTCCTGAATTGTGCTGATCAGCGAACGCAATGAGTCAGCCATTTCGTTGAAGCTTGCGCCCAGCTGTCCGAATTCGTCTCTGGAGCTGACATCGATTTTTTGTGTCAGATCTCCTTCACTGATGCTTTTTGCAGAAGAGACGAGTTGATTTAAAGGCTTGCTGATCGCGCGGACGATAAAGTAAACAAGAATGCCGCCCAGAATAATCGCGCCTGCCAATGTCATGACTGCCATGTGAAGCACAGGCTGTGCAGCGTCTTTAATCTCTGCTGTATTCATCTCTCCGCCGATTTTCCAGCCTGTTAGTTTATTGGTCGTGAAGACCGTTTTCTTTTCTTTGCCTTTTTCATTAAATGTGAACAAGCCGCTCTCTTTGCTGAACATCTGCTCTGTCAGATCGGCTTCTGCTTCTGTGCCGGCTTTCATTTTCGGATGGGCGACATACGTTTTCCCTTCGCCGATGATGAATGCATAGCCGGTTTTTCCGATGCTGATGCTGTTTGCCGATTTGATCAGCTTGTCAATGTTTAAGTCAAGGGCGACTACGCCTGATCCGTCTTTGTTCTGCTTGGCGATCGTGACGACCATATGGCCTGTTGATGCAGACTCATAAGGTTCAGTTACAATCGTTTTCCCTTTTTCCTGGACAGCCTGTTTGTACCAGTCGCGTTCTACCGGGTCATACCCGTCAGGCAATGGAGCATTCGGATATTGTGCGTAAACGCTATCCTCCGAACCGGTGAATACGAGTTCGACGTCGGGATTTTGTTTTGCAAATTGCTCAAACCGCTGTTTAATGGCGGTCTGCCCTTTCTCTTTGTACGCTTTTTGATCAATCCATTCGCTGAAATACGCAATAGAAGTCTCCTTGCTGCCGATATCTTGCTGAATGATGTCGTTCAGTTCATCGATATTGTCTTTCGCACTTCTCAAAATCTCATCCTCAAGCGTGCTGCTGGCCGTAAAATATGAAGTAGCCGAAAGAACCAAGATCGGAATTGTTAAAATGAATATAAATGAAAAAATTAATTTTTTAGAAATAGAAGGACGTTTCATCCAATTTAAAAGCTTTTTCATATGTGATTCCCCTTTCTCTACTTTTATCGGAGACGGGGTCTATTTTTTAAGTAAAAAAAGCGGAAAATTAGACCGTTTTCCTGCCCAAGCATCAGGCATACGCTAATAAAAAAGGGAAAAGGGTGTATCCTATGATAAGTGTTTCGGGCTACTGGCTCCGTCCTGAGGATATCGAAAAACTGAATGTCAGTCAGACGCAAAGAGACATTGCCAACCGGATGCTGGCCATGTCGTCCAGATATAGATACGGTTCAATCTCAGAACTGTTATTTGAGCTGAGATTCAGAGTGCATACCGTCGAATCAGCCAGAGAGCTGATCAACAGCGGAGCAAAGTTTGCCACCTTTTCAAAGACATACGGGAATGAAGAGTTTTGGAGGGTGACGCCTGAGGGGGCTTTGGAGTTGAAGTACAGAGCGCCGGCTTCAAAGGCGATTCGAAATATTTTTGAAAGCGGCTCTCTTTATGCTTTTGAGTGCGCAACTGCGATTGTCATCATTTTTTATATGGCGCTCCTCAAAACGATCGGCGATCAGACATTTGACCGGAATTATCAAAGAATCATTTTATACGATTGGCATTATGAGCGCCTGCCGATCTATACGGATAAGGGGAACGACTACCTTCCGGGAGACTGCCTGTATTTCAAGAACCCTGAATTCGATCCCGAAAGACCGCAGTGGCGCGGAGAAAACGCTATTTTACTTGAAAATAATCTCTATGCGGCACACGGTCTGGGGATCTTAAGCGGCGAAACGATCATTGAAAAACTGAACGGGCTGAGAAAGCCTCATGCACAGACGTCCGCCTATCTGCTTTCTCAAGTGACACGGGTTGATATTCCTGCATTAATACAAATGATCAGATAGCACATCGGCAGGCGCAAGCTGATCCATCAGCTCCTTCACCGTCGTTAGCCGGACGGAGGCCCGCACGCCCTGCCCGGACCACAATGACATGCCGTCCGGATTCCCTTCAAGCTTCGCCTGTTTTCTCATCGGCTGCGTCAGCGTATTTTGCAGAGGATAAGGCAGCGCTTCAACTTCGTCCGGGCGCCTGTCTTCCATCCATTGATTGACGATGCCTCTTGCCGGCTTCCCTGAGAACAAACGGGTCAGCCTTGTGTCTGTTTCAACCGCTTCGAGCAATTTTTGTTTGTATGCAGGGTGTGTTCCGCTTTCTTCGCACGTCAAAAAAGCGGTGCCGATTTGAACGCCCTGTGCGCCGAGGGCAAAAGCTGCCGCAACACCTCTTTTGTCAAAAATGCCGCCCGCTGCAATAATCGGAACCGACACATGATCTGCCGCTTGGGGAATTAAAGCCATCGAGCCGACAGCGGGTTCTCCCTTCGTTTTCAAAAAGGCACCCCTGTGGCCGCCAGCTTCACTTCCTTGAACAACGATGACATCCATCCCCAATTCTTCAAGCATCAAGGCTTCTTCAACCGAAACGGCGGTGCCCATTAAACAGTAGTTTCGGTCTTTCAGTTCTTTGACGGCATCGGCCGGCGGCGGGCCAAACGTAAATGAAACGGCGCTGACCCCTTCCCTTAAAATGATTTCGATTTTCTCGTAAAAATCGTCCCAATCGTGTTTCTCTTCTGGCACGGGTGAAGCCGAACGCGCATAAGGTATCTTCTCTTTCCACCCTTCATATTCTTCCCGTCTGACGTTTTCCCGTTTTTCCGGAATGAAGAGGTTGACTTGAAACCCGGCTGATGTCAGCTTTTTAGTCTCCAGAATCTGTTGTTGAAGAACTTCCGGCGTCAAATAGCCGGATGCAAGGCTGCCTAAGCCGCCGCAATCTGATACGGCGGCGGCGAGCCTTGGTGTTGTCGGTCCGCCCGCCATCGGCGCCTGGATCACAGGCTTTGATAAAGAGAGACGTTCCATGAACTGATTCATTTTATTTTCTCCTTTCAATCGGCTGTGATTTTAAAATAGCATGTCCGGTGCCTCGGGCCGTCGAACTCGCAAAAATATATGCCCTGCCAAGTCCCGAGGACAAGCCTGCCCCCTTCAATGATCATATGTTGCGATGCCCCGACCGTGCTCGCTTTCAAATGCGCCGCGGTATTCCCTTCCATATGGCGGTCAAGCTCATGTTCCCACGGATACACTTCATCGAACCGTCTCAGCATATCGCGTTTAACATCGGGGTCGGCATTTTCATTAATCGTAATGCCTGCCGTTGTATGCGGACAGTAGACAATAACAGTGCCGCTGGAAACGCCATTTTCTGAAATGAATCTTTGGACGTCATTTGTAATATCAAGCATTTCATCGCGCCGGTTTGTTTGAATCTGTATTTTTTTCAACATACGAATCCGCTCCTTTCCTGGCACCCTTTCTCTATTCGTTATAAATCGCCGATTTCCTGTCTGATCATGTAAACGCGCGCCTCATAAGGCTTCATCACAAAAGATGTAAGGTGCTTGTGCGCGTTGATATCAGCATTTGACAGCAGCAGTCCGTCCGTACATAACGGGTATGCGGGATGATGGTAAAACGCCTGGCGCGCGCTAAGGTTGACGATCACGATGGCCGTTTCTTCCCGAAGCTTTCGCAAGTATGCGAAAATCTGCCGGTCCTCAGGGAAGAGCAGTTCATATGATCCGTCGATGAAGACGTCATACCGCTTTCTGATCGCGATCAACCGTTTATAAAAATGATAGACTGACCGGGGGTCATGCTGCTGATGAACCGTATTGATCAGCTTGTAATTTTCGTTCATGCAGAGCCACGGTTCTCCTTTAGTAAAGCCGGCATTTGGCCGATCCGTCCATTGCATCGGCGTGCGGGCGTGATCCCTGCTCTTTTTCCAAACCGCCTTCATGATGTCTTCGTGTGAGCGGCCCTTTTCTTTTTGAATCCGGTAATCATTTTTAATCGATACGTCATCATAATCATCTATATCGAAGAAAATCGCGTTTGTCATTCCGATTTCCTGCCCTTGATAAATAAACGGGGTGCCTTTCATCAAAAAATACATCGCAGCTAAGGCCTTGGCGCTGTCTACTCTGTATTTCCCGTCATCTCCCCAGACTGAAACGGCCCGGGGTTGATCATGATTTTCGATAAAAAGCGCGTTCCACCCTTTCCCCTCAAGAGCCGATTGCCAGTTTGACAATATCCGCTTGAGTTCGGGGAGATCGAGTTCTCCGCCTTCAATCCCCCAAAGACCGAGGTGTTCAAATTGGAAAATCATGCTGAATATCCCGTTTGATTCTCCAACCCAGTCCTCCGCTTCTTCAGCGCTGACACCGTTTGCTTCGCCGACTGTCATGATATGGGGATACCCGGCGAACGTATTTTCTTTTAGTTCCTGCAATAACGCTATAATCCCGTCGACATTCATATGATAAGCAAATGAAGGCACAAAAGAGAGCCCTTCCGGATTCGGCAGATCCGGAAGTCCTTCTTTTTTCTTAATGTGTGAAATCGCGTCAACCCTGAACCCGTCGATTCCTTTTTGAAGCCACCAGTTGATCATGTCATAAAGAGCGCTTCGCATGTCACTGTTTTCCCAATTCAGATCCGGTTGCTTTTCGTGAAACAGGTGCAGATAATATTGCTCTGTTTTTTCGTCATAAGTCCAGGCTGAGCCGCCGAATATGCTTTCCCAGTTGTTCGGTTCGCTCCCGTCCTTTCCGTCTTGCCAAATATACCAGTCCCGCTTCTCGGAATTCCGCTCTGCCCTTGATTCGATAAACCATGGATGTTCATCGCTCGTATGATTGATGACGAGATCGATGATCAGTTTCATTCCGAGCTGATGCGCTTCAGTCAGCAGAGCGTCAAAGTCGTCCATCGTGCCAAATTCCGGCATAATGCTTTGATAATCCCTGATGTCATAACCGTTATCGGCATTGGGAGAATCAAAGACCGGACAAATCCAAATGGCATCTGCCCCGAGCTCCCTGATATACGGAAGCTTCTCTCTGATCCCGTTGATATCTCCGATGCCATCCCCGTTCGAATCCATAAAACTGCGCGGATACACTTGATATATGACAGCCTCTTTCCACCATGCCCTTGTCATTCAAACACCCCTTGTTGTGAAGACATTATGATATATGAATAAAATATTTTTAGACTCCGAACATAAACATCCTATAAACTTTGATATACCAACGATTATACGTTTCTCAATACTAAATATGCTTTGCGGCTTATAAATCCTTTGAAGGCAGCAAGGGTGATGGCAAGAGTAGGTGAAAGAAGCTTTAATCCTTTTGAAACGGAGCATCTGTTAATACAGAATATGTAAAGCATAAATTACAGTTGCTTTTTTACCTATCGGTAAGTAAAATAAATATACAGATTATGCTAAGGATGATTTCAATGAAAAAGAAAATGAACACCCAAGATGCGATTGTTGAAGCAGCATTTACTCTTATTGCCCAACACGGCCTAAAAGGCACGAGCCTTTCAATGATTGCATCGGAAGTCGGCATTTCTAAACCGGCTATTTACTATTATTTCCCTTCTAAAGAAGAGCTGGTGGATTATCTATTTCACATTGTATTTGATGATCACAATTTCTCTGAATTTTTTTCAATCAATGAGTACACGAAGGAAAACTTTAAAAAACGATTAATAACAGACGGCATACGCTATTTTGAAGAGTATAAACATAACTCTCCTGCTTTAAAAGTGGTACACGAGTTTGTTTTAAGTGCAGCACAAAAACCAAGGTATGAGAAAAAGCTTAAATCTATCATGGAACAATTCTTAGAAGGTTTTGAAGCATTGCTTTCTTACGGTGTCGAACTCGGTGTCATCTCTTCTAAAAACACCAAAGTGAATGCACACTCCCTTGCCCTGATCATTGATAATTTGGGTAACTTTATGATTTTAGGAATCGAGATGGATTATAAAAAAATATGGGAAACAGCAGTCAGTCATGTGATGAAAGGCAGTGAAAGATTTTGAATCAGGAAACGATTATTGGATTATCTAAAATAGAGAAAACCTTGTATTGGATCATTCCACCGGTTTTAGGAGCTGTTCTTGGATGGTTTTTGCCTGTTATAGCCGATTGGGTATTGACCATTCCAATCGTTCCTTTTAAAGGGCCTTTGGAATTTATCACATCACTAAACAATTTCTGGGTTTCAATTATCGCTGCAGTTATCGGAATCGTTGCCGGCCTATTTTTTTCACAATATATTTTCACTGAAATTCTTCAGGTGTTCATCTCTGATCAAAATGTGAAGCTGTTGTTTAAAGAGAAAGAAGAAGTGATTGAGAAAAAAGACATTTCTGCAGTTTATTTTGAGAATAAGGATCTTGTTGTTCTTGATCATAAGGGTACTGAATTGTACCGTGAACAACTTGAATCAAAGAGAGCCCTTGCAGAAAGTGCTTTTAAACATCACGGCTATAAATGGGCAGACGAAGATCCTTTTAAGAATGAGTATCAACGCTGGGTTGCGGATCACCCCGATTTTCCCTCGCATATCAATACGCTACTTTTAGCCAGAGAACGAGCTTTACTGGATAATAAACATGAAGAAGCAAAAATTCTGCGCAAAGACCTGGCAAAGCTTGGAGTGGTTATACAGGATGAAGATAAACGGCAATACGTAAGGATGGTATCGTAATATTTCAGTTGCAAACGCCTAAAAAAGAACATTTGGAATAAATTAAACACCGCTCTTTTTGTGAAAGAGCGGTGTGAATCCATCAGCGGACTGTTACGTCCCAATTGGAAATATTAATTTGTCCTGTGCCTCCGAAAACTTCCGTCCCGAATTCCACACTGCTGACATACTTTGTTTTGGAAAGCCAATGTTTGGAGTCGGCAAGATAATTCGTGAAATCCCGAACATTCAGGTTCGCACGTTGGGTGTTTGCCGTTCTGACAAATGAAAACACGTTCCATCCTTTGCCGCTTCCAGCATCAATATAGCCTTTATATACTTTCCAATTGTGCCCGCCGATCGAAACAGTTTCGACATAAGAACCGGCAGGTCCGGCATTTGTGTTATTGAGCCAGATCATAATCTCATCGGTTGGAGCCGAACCCCAGCTTGCCTTGTTTGTATTGTGGAGCCAAATGTCATATGCGGCATTGTACGTGCCGTTCGCACTGATCGAATAGCTGACTTTCGTGTTGATGTTTTTTTGATCTGACAATCGGGTCGGGAAGCCGCTGCCCGCAGTATAGCCTTCAGTCCAATGCCAGCCGCTGACGATCGACGGATAAGCTTTTACTGTGCTTGTATTGCTCGGCCAATTCCATACCCAGCCAATGTCTGAATCATTGTTATGATAAATGGTCTGCCACCAGCCGCTGACCTGGTCGGCTCCCCAAACATTGTTGAATATGTAGTATTTTTTGTTTTTAAAATACAATTTATCCGACGGGTTTGATGACGAAGCAGCAAGCGCTGAGAGCGGCCCCGTCAGCAGCATGATACATACAGCTCCCCATAGCAGGATAGCTTTTAGCAAATGGTTGTTTCTCACGTATTGAAAACCTCCTCATATTTATACACCCTATTATAAAAAAGAACGAAACGGAGTACATTCGTAAAAAGTCATGAATTTCCATAGATATATCCTCTTATCTTTGAAAAGATATCCATTTTATTGAAATAAAGAACGGCCATCGAACTAAAAAACAGCCGCGGTCGCCCGCAGCTGTCTTTTTAAAATTCCGTTTTTTTCACTTCAATGAAACGGATATGATGATCTTCAGCATCAAGAATTTTAAATTCGCATCCCTCAGTTTTGAAGATGTCACCGTTTTTCAGCTCCATCTTTTGCGTCAGAAGCCAGCCAGCAATCGTATCGACTTCTTCGTTTTCAATCGCGATATGAAGGAGGTCATTCACTTCGTCGATTAAAGCCTTTCCGTCCATAATATAATGGTGTTCGCCTTTTTTTATAATGTGCGGCATTTCGTCCTGATCAAACTCATCCCGGATTTCCCCGACGATTTCCTCCAATATGTCTTCAACCGTAACCAGTCCTGCGGTTCCGCCGTACTCATCAACAAGAATGGCCATATGAATCCGTTCCTTCTGCATGCGAATCAAGAGCTCCTGGATCGGTATGTTCTCAATCACCCTGATGACAGGCCTCATTAAGTCCGTTAAAGGAATCGTCTCGTCGAGAAAATACGATTTAAACAAATCCTTGCTGTTGACAATTCCGATAATATGATCTTTATCATCCTTAATGACCGGATATCTCGTATAGCGTTCATTAATGACGGTTTCAATCGCTTCTTTTATGGATTGATCGGCCAACAAGGTAGCCATCTCCGTTCTCGGCACCATGATTTCCCGGGCCAGTCTGTTGTCAAATTCAAAAATTTTGTTGACGTATTTATACTCAGACTGGTTGATTTCTCCTTTTTTATAGCTTTCAGACAGCATAAGCCGCAGCTCTTCCTCACTGATTGCCACTTCATGCTCTTTAACCGAATGGAACCCGAACAGCTTCGTTAACAGCCGGGCCGAGCCATTCAGCAGTTTGATAAACGGGAACATGATTTTATAAAACAAAATGAGCGGCTTCGCCGTCCATAAGCTGACGGCTTCCGCTTTTTGAATCGCAATCGTTTTTGGCGCAAGCTCGCCGACCACAACGTGCAAAAATGTAATGATGACAAAGGCGGTAACAATCGAAGCCACTCTTAAAACGGATTCAGGCAGGCCAAATAGTTCAAAAAGCGGATGGATGATCCTTTCGAATGTCGATTCTCCGAGCCAGCCGAGCCCTAATGCGGTGATGGTAATGCCGAGCTGGCAGGCAGACAAATATTCATCAAGATTTGTCACCACTCTTTTGGCCGCAATCGCCCGCTTATCCCCGCTTTCAACAAGCTGATCGATTTTTGTGCCGCGGATTTTGACGATCGCAAATTCGGCGACAACGAAAAAAGCCGTAGCTGCAATTAAAAGTATGACGAGTATGAGATTCAGGATATTCAAAAAAAGCCCTTACCAAATATGGTAAGGGGCCACCTCCTTAAGACGAATGGTTAGTCATTACGACCGGACAGGAAAATTGCGACGAAGCGCAGCAGCTCAAACAGCGAAACAAGCGCTGCAGCAACATATGTCAAAGCCGCGGCATCCAGCACCTTGCTGACGCCTCTTTCTTCCGTGTTGCGGATCATTCCTTCTGAAACGATGATCCTTTTTGCCCGGGAGCTTGCGTTAAATTCAACAGGCAGTGTCACAAGCTGAAAGAATACGGCTGCCGAAAACAAAATGATGCCGAGTCCGATCAGATTCAGGCTTCCGAGCAGCATTCCGCCGATAAACAAAAACGGCGCCACTCCCGAAGAAAAGTTCACGATCGGAAACATCTTATGCCTCAAAACAAGTGCGCCGTATGATTCCTGATGCTGCAGGGCATGTCCGCATTCATGGGAAGCAACGGAAACCGCTGCAATTGAACGCCCGTAATATACGGGTTCGGACAGGCGCACAACGCGTGCTGTCGGGTCATAATGGTCTGTCAAGGTTCCTCTTACCGGTTCAACCGGGATATCGTAAAGGCCGTTTTGGTCGAGAATCTGTCTGGCCACTTCGGCTCCAGTTCTCCCGCTTGACGCCTCTACTTTTGAATATTTTTCAAAGTTGCTCTTTACTTTAAATTGTGCCCAAATCGATAAACCTAATGCAGCAAATGTTAACAAGTAAAAAATCATGCTCATGCAATCATCTTCCCTCTTGTGATAAGTCGTTTAAAATTTTAATTGTAAATATATTTTATCCCGAGGGATTTCCTTTTGTACAGAAAAGTGCACTACCTTTTTCTTCGCGGTAAACAAACCCCGATAAAGATCAGCACCATTCCTGACACCATGATATAGAAAGGCGGCCTTGTGGACAGCTCCTTGAAAAACTCCCTCCAGAATACCTCATCAGAGGAATGATAAACGGCGTTTAAATCAAAAATGAATTGAATGGATGCCGCCGCCATCAGCTGGACTCCGACCAGTATGAAAAAGAGCCTCATTAAACAGGACATTCCGCTCCCATCCCTCATCCGTTTATAAAAAGTGTATGGAAGGACGGGAACCGATATGACGCCCCAGTAAAAATCTTCAGCTCTACCGGTTATTGTCGGTTATCGAAGGTTTATTTTTACCTGAAAAATTTTTGTAAAATAGGGATATACTGAATAAAAAGGAGAGCTCGGGTGGTGACACGGTGAAAGTAACGGATCAGGAAAAAGAACAGTTAAGCACGGCGATTGATAAAATGAATGAAGGGCTTGATGCGTTCATTCTTCTCTATAACGAATCGGAAAAAGACGAGCAGCTGATCGAATTTGAAGAAGAAACGGCAGAAATGATCAGACAAGCCATTGAACAGCACGGGAAAGTAAGCACCAATCAAAAGTTAAATGCAATCATCAAAGAGATTTTATCATTTTCCCTGCGGAAAGACGGTGAAGAAACATGAAATCAAACCGTGTATTTATCGCATGGCTGAGGTGGCCGATATATGTCCGCATCGCAATCATTATCCTTTTATTGATCATCCTTTTCGGTCAGCTGATCACATTCGTCGAGCCGCAGCAATTTTCAAACGTTTTTGAAGGCGTATGGTGGGCGCTGATCACCGTGTCCTCAGTCGGATATGGTGATTTTGTACCTAAAACCGCACTCGGCAAAACCGTCGGCATGCTCCTTATTTTAATAGGGGCAGCGTTTGTCACGGCCTATTTTGCAACGATGGCGACGGCCGCTTTCAGCAAGCAGCAGCGCTACGCCGAAGGCAAGGTCAACTACAGAGGCAAGGGACATATGATCCTGATCGGCTGGAACGAGAAATCCAACAAACTGATGAGGACGCTCCAGGCCGCCGATTCCAACAAAACGATCGTGCTCATTGATGAAACACTAAAGGAAGGCCCCCTGATGGAAAACATTCATTTCATCAGAGGACCCGCTGCGGATGATGCCACACTGCAAAAAGCCAATATTGAAGAAGCTGAAATCGTCTTTATTACCGCCGATCAGCATAAAAGCGAAATATCTGCAGATATGCAGTCGGTCTTAACATTGCTGGCTGTTAAAGGCTTGAACCCGTCGGTGTATTGCGTTGTAGAAATCTTGACGGAAAAGCAGAAAAAAAATGCCGAGCGCGCCGGAGCGAACCAAATCATCAGTACGGCGGACCTTTTAAAAACAGCAATGCTGCAGCATTTTCTCATTAAAAATCAGCTTCCTGATCCGCTATTTAAGGAAGCCGATATTCATTTCAAAGTCCATCGGGTTCCGCTTCCGAAGACGATGGAAGGTGCGTCTTTTCAAGAAGTGATTCACCATTTCATGAAGGAAGACATTTTCGTCATCGGTATTCACCAAAAAGACGGGCCTGTGCTGTCTCCTTCATTTTCGTACAAGCTTCAGCCGACAGACCAGCTGCTGTCACTTTAGGAAAGAAGCGCCTTTTCGAGTTCTTTTACATACGATTGGCCAAGCTTTTCATAGACGCCGGGAATATCGGCGTCTTTTTCTTTTGGTTCAGCAAACTGGTCAAAAGATGCGCGAAAATTCCCCTGAACGACGTAGTCGTCCAGCGCTTCCTGATAGACGTGGCGAAGCAAAAACGGTGTACCGAGCTTGACCGTCGCATTTTGCGAATCAAGCTGTCCGTCCTCCGCTTCAAACGGAATCCGCAAAAATAAGTATCCTTCCTCATCATCAATTTTATAGTCAAAAAAGCCGCGGTCATATTCCCAGCCGCCGCTGATTACATAACCGAGAGGCTTGAGCGTCTGTTCGAGATGATAAAGAGAAAACGACCGGTTTTCCAGTTCAGAAGGTAAGCTTATCATAAAAAAACTCCTTTTTTCGTTTTTATACTTCTGGGCCCTAGCGCAATTGTTTATCAGGTTCGTGCAGGTGCCCTTCATTGATTTCCTTAAACAGATTGTCCTCCGGCTGCTGCAGGTTGTTTTGCATGCGGAGGAATTTTTTATACTCTCCCATAGTAAAAGGCTTTGCATCATCCGATAACTCGTAGCCGATCTGGCCGTTTGATTCGAGCGTTACGTTTTTCACGTCCGATAATTTTGAAATCCCCTGTGTCCTGAGCCTCATTTCCAGCTGGTCGACAGTCAGGCGGTGCCTTTTTAGGTTCTGCTTCTGAAGCTCGCCGTTTTCGATTAATACAACGGCTTTCCCCGCAATCAGGCTTTCAAAAAAATCAAATTTCATTTTCAAATACTCGATCAACAGAAGGACGATGATAAAGATCGATGCAGCTGCCACCGTTTTAAAAATGCTGTCTTCAATGATCGGCTGAACAATGATCGTTCCGATGGAAATCATGACGACGGTGGTGGCTATTGTCATTTGCGAAATTGATTTCCTCCCCGAAATTCTCAGCAGAACAATACCCGTTAAGATGAGAAACAACGTTTCCAATACAAATAACATGATGTCACTTCACCCGTTTTATTTTTTAGTATGGATCAGAAGCTTGTGCGGTATGAGTATATTTAAACGAATAGGGAAAGACAAAGGTATGAGCTTACTATGAGGAGGGACTTCTATTGAAGAAGGAAAAAATAGCAACGGCTGTCATCGTGTTTCTCGTTACATATGCACTGTTTTCACTGGCGGGCGTTTTATTTCCCGTAGATCGTGAATGGTATGAGTCATTAAACAAACCGGATTGGACGCCGTCAGGCCGTTTAATCGGAACCATTTGGAGCGTGCTGTTCGCCTTCATTTCATTAGCGGCGGCGCTTGTGTATGCCACATATGATCTAAGAAAAGCAGCGGCGCCATTTTGGATCATGCTGATCATTAACTATTTGTTTAACCAGGCATTCAGCTATTTTCAATTCACGGAAAAAAACGTACTTGCTGCCGCGGCCGACTCCTTTTTCGTAGCCTTGACCGCTCTTGCGCTCGCCTTGATTACACTTCGCATTCATAAAAGAGCAGCACTTCTCCTTGTCCCTTATGTGTTGTGGAGTTTTTTCGCGACTTATCTCGCGTTTGCGATTTACGGGATGAATCATTAGGTTAACGAGCCCCGCCGGCTATTGCCGTGTTAAAATAAGGTGAACAGCTGCCTTACAAGGGGGACCGGAATGGAATGAAGCACTGCTTTCTGCAAACAACACGCATCGGCTTTTCTTTATGGGCTAAAGAGAATTTGAATTTGGCAAAGACATTGTGGGGAAATCGAGATGTGGCCAAATATCTGACAGCAGACGGAATTATGACCGATAGCGAAATAAGAAATCGTTTGCTGCTTGAGATCGAACAATACAAAACACACGGTGTGCAATACTTCCCGATATTTAAAACAGGAAACAACGAATTCATCGGATGTTGCGGACTTCGCCCCTATGACCCGGAAAATGATGTGTACGAGCTTGGTTTTCATCTCGTCCGTTCGGCTTGGGGGAAAGGTTATGCATCTGAAGCGGCTGAGGCCATGATTGAATACGCATTTAACAAAATCCGGGCAAAAAAGCTGTTTGCGGGACATCACCCTGAAAATACAGCTTCACAAAAACGACTGGAAAAATTGGGATTCGTCTACACTCATGACGAATTTTATCCGTCTACTGGACTTCAGCATCCGTCATATGAATTAAAACAGCCTCCTGGACAATAAGTCCGGAGGCTGTTTTTTCGTTTATTGATCCAAACGTTTCTCAAGCTCTGCTTTTTTCTCTTCGAAACCAGGCTTGCCAAGGAGGGCGAACATGTTGACTTTGTACGCTTCCACTCCAGGCTGGTCAAACGGGTTGACGCCGAGCAGGTATCCGCTCATTGCGCAGGCTTTTTCAAAGAAGTATACGAGGTAGCCGAACGTGTAAGCGTTCATTTCAGGTACGTTCACGATCAGGTTCGGCACATTACCGTCTGTGTGCGCGAGCATTGTGCCTTGGAACGCTTTTTTATTGACGAAGTCGACCGTTTTGCCGGCAAGGTAGTTTAAGCCGTCAAGATCATTGTCCGCTTCTTCGATTGTCAGCTCATGTCTCGGCTTTTCAACGTTCAGCACCGTTTCGAACATGTCTCTTCTTCCTTCTTGTACGTATTGTCCAAGAGAGTGAAGATCCGTCGAGAAGTTGGCTGAAGATGGATAAATGCCTTTTTCGTCTTTTCCTTCACTTTCGCCAAAGAGCTGCTTCCACCATTCTGCGAAGTACTGAAGGCCCGGCTCGTAGTTGATCAGCATTTCAATCGTTTTGCCTTTGTTATAAAGGACATTTCTGACGACCGCGTATTGGTAAGCCGGATTGTCTTCAAGCTCTGATGTGGAGAAGTCTTTGCTCGCATCGCGGGCGCCCTTCATCATTTCATCGATATCGGCTCCGCTGACTGCGATTGGAAGCAAGCCGACCGCTGTGAGCACAGAAAAGCGGCCACCGACATCGTCAGGAATGATAAATGATTCAAAGCCTTCCTCATTAGCAAGCGTTTTTAATGCGCCCCGCTCTTTATCAGTTGTTGCATAAATGCGGCGTTTCGCTTCTTCTTTTCCATACTTTTCTTCAAGAAGCTTGCGGAAGATCCGGAAAGCAATCGCCGGTTCTGTCGTTGTGCCTGATTTAGAAATCACGTTGATTGAAAAATCAGCGTCTTCAAGAAGATCCATCACGTCTCTCATGTAAGAAGAGCTGATGTTGTTGCCGATGAAAATCACTTGCGGCGTTTTACGCTTTTCTTTCGGCAGCACATTGTAAAATGAATGATTCAGCATTTCGATCGCCGCTCTTGCGCCGAGGTATGAACCGCCAATTCCGACAACCAGCAAAACATCGGAATCATTTTGAATTTTTTCAGCGCATTTTTTAATGCGGGCGAATTCTTCTTTGTCGTAGTCAGTCGGAAGATCCACCCATCCTAAAAAGTCGCTGCCTGCACCTGTTTTTTCGTGAATGGTATGGTGGGCGACTTTCACGAAGTCACGCAGATATGTAAGTTCATGTTCTTTAAAGAATGGCAATGCTCTTGAGTAGTCAAAACGGACATGCGTCATATTATTAAACCTCCAGTACTAGCTGTTTTCTTCCATATACCCGCCAGCGCTTTCATTTTCATGAGAGTGCGAGCCAAAGGGTTTTAAAACATGTCGATTTTCGGCGACAGCCTCTTCCCTTTTCACTTTATATGAACTCCTTCGTTAAATCAAGTGACGAAAAAAAGGAGGATGGAGGCAGGCGCGCAAAAATGCATGTTTTTCAGCCGCCACGCGCAGTTTTGTCAAAAAGATAACAAATGAACAACGGCTCAAGGTATGGCGGTCCTCCTTGAGCCGTCAAGAAATCTTATAAAGAAGCCTTCAAAATAGACAGAACATCGTCTTTATTCAGCGTTTTAAAGCGGCCGAATTCGCCGTTTGCCATCGCTTTGTCGGCAATCAGATCCAGCTTCTCATCTGTTATGTCATAATCAGCAAGGCGATTTGGCGCGCCAAGGCTGGTCCAGAATTCAGACAGCTTCTCGATTCCAACAAGCGCCACTTCACGATCGGTTTTTCCTGTTTCATCTACGTCAAAAACGCGTACGGCAAGCTGTTTAAAGCGGCCGACATTTTCGGAAAGCGTGTGCTTCATCCAATTCGGGAACAGGATCGCAAGCCCTCCCGCATGCGGAATATCGTAGACGGCTGAAACAGCGTGCTCGATATTGTGCGTCGCCCAGTCTCCGCGTGCGCCCATTGATAGCATGCCGTTCAGCGCAATGGTGCCTGTATAGAGAATCGTTTCGCGCAGCTCATAGTTTTCAAGGTCTTCAATGAGCTTAGGAGCTGTTTCAATCACCGTTTTGAGCAGGGATTCGCACATCCGGTCCTGATAAGGAGTATTTTCGGTATGGTGAAAATATTGCTCAAACACATGGGACATCATGTCGACAATGCCGTAAATCGTGTGGTCTTTCGGAACGGTAAATGTGTTGACCGGATCAAGAATTGAAAATTTAGGGAATACGAGCGGGCTTCCCCAGCCGTATTTTTCATTGGTTTCCCAATTTGTGATCACAGATCCCGAGTTCATTTCCGATCCTGTTGCTGCCAATGTTAAAACCGTTCCAAACGGCAGCGCATCAGCAGGAATATGTTTTTTTGTCACAATATCCCATGCATCGCCGTCGTATTTCGCTCCGGCGGCGATCGCTTTCGTACAATCGATGACGCTTCCGCCGCCGACTGCCAATAGAAAGTCAATATCGTTCTCTTTGCAGATCGCGACTCCTTTATTCACAGTGGCAACACGCGGATTCGGTTCGACACCGGGCAATTCATGGACGGTCGCGCCTGCCTTTTCAAGAATTGAAATCACTTGATCGTATAAACCGTTTCGTTTAATGCTGCCTCCGCCGTATACGAGCAGGACATTGCGGCCGTAGTGTTTCACCTCTTCTGCCAGCTTTTCAACTTCTCCCCGGCCGAACATCAGCTTCGTGGGATTCCAATATGTAAAATTATCCATCTATATCTCCTCCTTTATTTACTATTATGGGAAATCGCCGAATGCCCTGTAAAGCGATCTGCTCCTCAAGCGTATAATGTTTCCAAATCCGTCGCAATCTATAAATGTGAAATATAGGACTTCAAAAAGGAGGAAAAACAAATGAATGCACTTCAACGTATTGCATTGGTATTAACAATCATTGGAGCAATCAATTGGGGACTGATAGGATTTTTTCAATTTGACTTGGTTGCAGCCATTTTTGGCGGTCAAGGATCCGCTTTAGCCCGGACCGTTTACGCGCTTGTCGGAATCGCAGGTCTGATCAACCTCGGACTTTTATTTAGACCGGCTGAAGAGACTGCTGGCGAAGACGCCAAGCAGCCGGAAATGCGATAAAAAAACTCCGGCTTTTGCCGGAGTTCTCAGATTGTTGACAAAATCCCAAAACAAAAAGGCGTTTTGGGATTTTGTCATCCTTTCAGCGTGATTGAAAACCCTTGCAGTCTAGGAAGGGCGAGCATCGGAGCGGAGCGAATGTTGGAATTCGTGAGCACCGACGCGCAGGCCTGACAACGAATGCTAGGGTTTGGCGACACGCTGAAACTCCGGCTTTTGCCGGAGTTTTTCAATTACTTCTTAATAAGATCTTTTCTGTTGGACTGCTCGATCCACTCTTCAAGTTTGTCTTTTAACGTGTTGAATCCTTGTGGAGCAGCTGTATCTTCGGCTTGAACAGCCTTTTGTCTTCTAGGCTTGCTTTCTTTTCGTTCAGGAGCTGCCTGTGTAGCGCGGATAGAAAGGCTGATTTTGCCTTTTTCCTCATCTACAGAAAGAACCTTTACTTGCACTTCATCACCGATCGCCAAGTGTTCATTAATATCTTTAACGAAACCGTGTGTTACTTCAGAAATATGCACGAGTCCCTGTGTTTCTTCATCTAATGCAACAAACGCTCCGTACGCCTGTAATCCAGTCACTTTTCCAGTGTAAACACTGCCTACTTCAAATTTTGCTGTCATAACTAACAACTCCTAAATCATATGAATTTAACTCTTTTTATACGCAATAAAAAATTATATCATACAAGTCTTTATTAAGCAAAAAAACTTTTTTAAGCATTGTATGTTTAAAACCGAGCTGAAAGGGGAATACTAAGAACAACTAAGGCTTTCTAGTATTCCCCCCCTTATGTTGATGCGGACCTTTTAGGTGCGCATTTTTTTATTGAACTGCGCCGGTCTTCTGGACAAAACGTTTCATTCTGACGAGCGCTTCCTGAAGCTGCTCAAGCGAGGAAGCGTAAGAACATCTGATATAGCCTTCGCCGCTCGGCCCGAAAACATTGCCCGGGACGACGGCGACTTTTTCTGCGATAAGAAGCTCCTCAGCAAACTGTTCTGAGCTCATACCCGTTTTTTTAACGGACGGAAACGCGTAAAAAGCGCCCCCCGGCTGATGGCAGTCAAGCCCGATTTCGTTCAGTGAATCCACAAACACATTCCTTCGGCGGCGATAGCTTTTTTTCATCTTTTCGACGTCTTCGAGACCGTTTTTAAGGGCTTCCTCCGCCGCAAATTGAGCCATGCTCGGCGCGCACATCATCGAGTACTGGTGAATTTTCAGCATAGGGTCCCTTAAATATGCAGGAGCTGCGACATATCCAAGGCGCCAGCCTGTCATGGCAAACCCTTTCGAAAAACCCGATATCAATATCGTCCGCTTTTTCATTCCGGCGATTTCCGCAAAGCTTGTATACGTTTCATCGTATGTCAGCTCGGCGTATATTTCATCCGCTATTACAATCAGGTCATGCTGTTCAGCAAAAGCCGCGATCTCTTCCAGTTCTTTTTTTGAATACACAGAGCCTGTCGGATTAGACGGGGTGCAAAGGATAATGGCCTTCGTACGTTCAGTCAGAACGGCTTCAAAATCGGCTGCGCTCGCTTTAAATCCGCTTTCTGCGTTCGTGTGAATGTGAACCGCTTTTCCCCCCGCCAAAGAAACAAGCGCTTCATAAGCGACAAAACAAGGCTCGGGAATCAGCACTTCTTCTCCGGGATCAAGGATCGCCCTGACCGCAATATCAAGCGCCTGGCTTGCTCCGACTGTGACAATCAGCTCGTCATCAGGAGCATAATCCAGATGAAAGCGTTTATTCAGATAAGCGCTGATCTCTTTCCGCAAAGAAAGAAGACCCGCGTTTGCCGTATATGACGTGTAGCCCTGTTCAAGGGAAAGGATGCTCGCTTCCCTGACATTCCACGCCGTTACAAAATCGGGCTCTCCGACGCCCAATGAAATCACGCCTTCCATTGTGGACGCAAGATCAAAAAATTTGCGGATGCCCGACGGTTTGATTTGCTGGGCTGCTTTAGAAATATAAGTTGTCCTCATTTAAGGAGACACCACGATTCTTTTGTCATCATCACCGGAGTCAAAAACTTTACCGTCATGCTTGTATTTCTTTAAAATAAAGTGGGTGGTTGTCGACACGACCGATTCGAGCGTCGATAATTTTTCGGACACGAAATGCGAAATATCCGACATCGTTCTACCGCGGATGACAACAGACAGATCATATACGCCTGACATCAAGTAAACGGATTCAACTTCCTGAAAACGATAAATCCGCTCGGCCACTTCGTCAAATCCGACGCCGCGCTTCGGTGTTACCTTCACATCGATCATCGCTGTCACGCCTTCATGGCCGTCGACTTTTCGCCAGTCGATCATTGCCGAATAATCGATGATGACCTTTTCTTTTTCAAGCTTTTCGATAATCGCTTTTGTTTCTTCCTGTGAAATGTTCGCCATTTTAGCAATGGTTTCAGGTTCGAGGCGGCTGTTTTCCTCTAATATTTCCAATATTTCTGTTTCTTTTTCTGTTAGCTTCATCTCGTTATCACACCTTTATATGTCAAGAAATCTTCTGAATATTATAGCACGTTTTTGAACGAATGTAAGGCGGTAAAAAAAGCGAAATCAAAGCGTGAAAAAATTTTTTTCGGGTACGATAAATAACGTACTCAGGACTTAGGCGACAACATGCAGCCAGATTGTTTGAACATGAAAGAAAAACATTCGGAGTGATTTGGATCATGCTGTTAACAAAACCTTCTATTGAAACCATTCAAGGGGTCAATATATATTATGAGCATTACGAGAATCCGGGCAGGCAATCGCTCGTTTTAATACACGGCTTTCTTTCTTCCTCGTTTTGCTACAGAAAAATCATTCCTCTTCTGAAGGATGAGTTTAATTTAGTCGCCGTTGACCTGCCTCCCTTCGGCCAATCAGAAAAATCCAGCACCTTTGTGTATACCTATCAAAACATGGCCAGGGTGGTCATCGAACTGATCGAAAGGCTTAAGATTAGAGACGCCGTGCTTGTCGGACATTCGATGGGCGGCCAGATTTCACTTTATGCGATAAAGGAAAGGCCTGAACTGTTCAAAAAAGTCGTCCTGCTGT
Organism: Bacillus sp. FSL K6-1284; assembly: GCF_038002625.1. Taxonomy (NCBI): domain Bacteria; kingdom Bacillati; phylum Bacillota; class Bacilli; order Caryophanales; family Bacillaceae; genus Bacillus; species Bacillus sp. FSL K6-1284. Next base: position 3,392,344 of record NZ_JBBOCW010000001.1, read on the forward strand.
GCAGCTCAGGCTATTTAAAGCGTTCCCCCCGCCCGCTCATTTTCGGGAGCCATATTCCTTATTTTTATTTGTACATCAAGCGCTGGCTGTCAAAACAAGGCGTCCTGAAAAATCTCATGAATGTTGTCTACGACAGCTCTCTGATCGATCAGGAGATGATCAATGGCTACCTGAAACCGTTTCTTGACGATCAAATTTTTAGGGCGCTCGCGCGTCTCATCAGACACCGGGAAGGCGATTTATTACCGGACGATTTGAAGAAAATCGAGACGCCTTCCCTCTTAATCTGGGGCGAAGAGGACCGCGTTGTCCCTGTACAGATCGGCAAAAGGCTTCATCAGGATTTGCCCAATTCCATTTTCTATTCCCTGCGGGAAACCGGCCACCTCGTCCCTGAAGAAAATCCGGATTATGTATCAGACAAAATTGCCGATTTCATTTTGACATGAATATAAAAAAACCGCCGTTTGGCGGTTTTTAAATTCTGATCAGCACGAACTGCTGTCTTTGATCACAAGGAGCCGTTCAGCCAGCTGTTTGCATTCTGCCAGCGGCAGCGTCTGATCAAATGATACTTCAAAAACGGACTGGATAGCTTCGCCCAGCCGCTCTGCGTCGTTTTCCGTGTAGACGGCCTGAACAATCTCGGCCGCTTCCGTTTCATAAAAATCGGGTCCGGCTTGAAACGGATCCCATTCCTTTATGATGTGGATGATTTGTGCTGCTGCCTGACTTTCTTTCATCATGATCACCGCTTCATTGTAATGTTTCAAAAGCTATTGTATCATAACGCGCCGGCTTGTCGATAAGGAAAGCACCAGGCTATCGGCCGGCTTGTCTCCGCTTCCTCCGCCAGGCGATCAGCAGCAGCCCGATGCCGTTGACGAGAATCAATCCGAACACGGTATTTCCGAGGGGCGCCCAGCCGTTTTCCCCCGTCAGCATCACTGACAGCACAACCTTGCCGATCAGCGTCACATTCAATACCGCAAGTCCCCACCCTAAGGAGCGCTTCCAAAATGCCGCGCCAATCAACACGAGAAACCCCATCATAAAAGCGAGCGTGAGCACGGCAGAAAGCGGGTTGGACAAAAGCATCTGCTCGTAATCCAAAACAGCCTGCATCTCCGGATTGATCCGCTCGGGGACGGGAAACCAAAACATGCTGCTCGTCATCAGCAAAAAAGTAACGATGACGCCTTTCCAAGTCCGCCTATAGCAAAAATACGCAAGCGCCACGAGAAAGACCGGGCGAATATACCAGCTCATAGGGTTGAGATGACGCTGAAAAGCCCACTCAAGCGTGCTGCTCCATTCCATCGGATGCCACTCCCTTTATTTTATAAAAGCTTTCATGGTTAAAACATTGCAATCTATCCTTATCACAGTTAATGTATAACATATGAAAAAGACATGAGGTGAGATCATGGATTTTAATACAGAACATAACAGACGCGGGACCCAGTCTGTGAAGTGGGACTTAACACAGGAATTATTCGGTGTAGATGACGCGCTTCCAATGTGGGTGGCTGATATGGATTTCCGCGCCCCCCAGCCCATTATCGACGCTCTTCAGCAGCGCTTGGAGCACGGGGTTTTCGGCTATACATCTGCAAGCGCGGGCACGAACGAAGCTGTCACCGATTGGCTCAGCCGCCGGCACGGATGGAATACTGAACCGGGGTTTATCACTTTCAGCCCGGGCATTGTAACAGCGCTAGCCCAAGCGGTGCAGGCGTACACAGAGCCCGGCGAGCGGGTGGTCGTACAGCCGCCTGTATATACGCCGTTCTTTGATATTGTTGAAAAAAACGGACGGGTTGTGTTACACAATCCATTAATCGAAAAAGACGGCCGCTATGAAATGGATTTTTCCGACCTTGAAAAAAAGCTTGGGGAACCGGATGTGAAGATGTTCATTCTTTGCAATCCGCACAATCCTTCCGGACGTTCATGGTCGAAAGAAGAGCTGACAACGGTGGGCGAACTCTGCCTTAAACACGGTGTCACAGTTGTTTCCGACGAAATCCATTCAGACCTGATGCTGAACGGACTGAACCATACGCCGTTCGCCTCTTTATCTCCGGAATTCGCGGATATTTCGATCACATGTATTGCACCGAGCAAAACGTTTAACTTGGCCGGGTTGCAGGCCTCAGCCATCATCATACCCGACAAGGCGAAGAGAACCGCCTTTGCAAAAGTTATGCAGCGTCAGGGACTGCATTCTTTAAATACATTTGCAGTTGCAGCAATCGAAGCGGCCTATTCAAAAGGCGAACCGTGGCTCGATCAGCTTATCCCTTACATCGAACGAAATATGGAAGAAGTCCGCCGCTTTTTAGCAGAGGAGCTGCCCGAGGTCCGCATGATGGAGCCAGACGCCTCTTACTTGGCATGGCTTGACTGCCGCAAGCTCGGATTGACGGATCAGGACATCAAACGGCTTCTCCTTCATAAAGGAAAGCTGATTCTGGAGCCGGGACCAAAGTACGGACCGGGCGGAGAAGGATTCGTCAGAATGAATGTCGGATGTTCGCTCTCTGTTGTAAAAGACGGGCTCAGACGTCTGAAGACCGCTTTTTCATAAGCGTTCCGGCTGAAAAACGGGCGCTTCTAAGAGCGCTTGTGGATGGTTTCATTCAATTCTCTTTCCAGCTTTTCCGCTTTTTCAGCTTCTTTTTTGGAATGTTTAATGATCAGCCGGAATACAACAATTGCGATGATAAAGAAAACGGCCAGCGTAATAAAAGAAGGGATATATTCTCTTTTGTCTTCAGGAAAATAGAGCATAAACTGAATCAGAAACGGCGCCATTTTTCTTCCTCCCTGAAATGATTTTTTTACCATTTATTTATTATGATACCATTAGGAGGCAGATGCAGTGAACAACCAATTTCAAGTCGGCGATCGTGTAAAGGGCTTTTATAAGACAGGCGTCTACATCGGCGAAATTACGGATGTTAAACCGATGCACTACCTTGTCAAAATCCTCGCCGTGCTGACCCACCCGAAGCAAGGCGATCTTCACCATCCCAACAAGGCAGACGTCCCTTTTTTTCATGAACGAAAAGCGCTCGCTTTCGGTGAACAGACAAATATCCCGCATCGTATGGTGAAGCCGTTCGATGAAGCTGTACCGGATTATGCGGATTCGCTCCGCTCAGCTTTAAACCGTTTAAAAACGGATCTGCAAAACGATTCGTCCGAATACGCGGCAAAATCGCTTGAACTTATTCATGCGCTTGAAAATGAATATTTCCCGCACAAATAACCCAATCTGTTCGCCAGATTGGGTTATTTATGTGGCGTGCGGAAAAACTTTTGAAAGATCAACCCGTTCGCCGATCGTCGTCGGTTTCGGATTTTCCAAATACTTCTTATCCCGTTCTACGAGCCGAAACAGCTTATACGTTGTCATCGCGTCGTCTAGCGCTTTATGCTGTTTTCCCGTTCCTGAATCGCCGTACTCTTCCGCTGCTTTCCACAAATTCGTCAATGTTTTGTCACCAAAGAATTCCTTGTACTCCATGGAAAGATCCCTCATCTCTCCTTTAAACGGAAACGGAACATGGTTGAACATGCAATTTTGCTTCAGCACTTTCATATCCATGTTTCCCCATGTAATGATGGCGCTGTTTTGGTCAGGATCAAGCTCCCGCAGCTTTTCAATCAACGCGTTAAACGTGATGCCTTGGTCAACCTGTTCCTGCGTAATGCTGAGAAATTTTTTGCAGCGCCTCGTTAATTTAGGGAACTTCTTCGGCTTAATATAGCTTGAAAATGTCTCAACCACCTCATCATGAACCGCCTTTACAATCCCTGCTTCTATGATTTCCGGGAAAAAATTTTGCGGGTGATACTTTCCCTCAGGCATTGTAAATTCAAAATCAATAATCAGTAAGGTGCTCGCTTCCAACTTTCACACCTGCCTTTCTATCTCAATATAAAAAACTTATGGATGTAGCGCAGCGGATTGAAATCGTCCAAGCCTAAAGCCTTCTGAATGTTTTCCAAAGTACGTTCATATTTCTCTTATTATATCATTATATTTCTATATTTAAGGTTTTAATTTCTGAAAATGTTGAAAATTCCTTCAAATACCCAATTTTCATTTTTTCAATGAGCAGCGATTCCATACAGCTTCCACATTTCATTTATAATGAAGGAAATTCAAACTTTTTAAGAAGGTGATTCGCATCTCTGTTTATAAGAAAAACCTTGTGATCATGTGGTTCGTGAATTTTTTCGTGGCCGCAAGCTCTACAATGGTTCTGCCGTTTCTTTCCCTCTATATCGAAACGCTCGGCAGCTATTCGGACGGATTTACGGCAAAATGGAGCGGATACGTTTTCGGCGTCACATTTTTGATGGCCTTTTTGGTTTCTCCTTTTTGGGGAAGGTTCGGAGATAAACACGGCTATAAAAAAATCCTCTTGATCACGGGCACCGGCATCGGCACTTGCATTCTTCTCATGTCCCTTGTCTCTTCCGTATACGAACTGTTTTTTTTGAGAATGGCGATGGGGCTCGTAACCGGGTTCATTCCCACTTCCCTTGCCATGATTTCGGCTCAGACGCCGAAAAAAACGGCTGGCAAAGTGCTCGGCACGCTGCAGATGGGCACGGTCTCAGGAGGGTTATTCGGCCCCTTGCTCGGCGGTCTGCTCGCCGATCGCGTCGGTTTTACATATACGTTTTTCATTACGGCATTTGCCATTTACAGCGCCGTTTTCCTCGTGTTTATCGGAGTGCGTGAACGTCCTTTGAAGGCGAAGCGCGATGCCTCCGCCGGGTATACGAGAAAGCAGGTGCTGAAGACGATTCTGCACCAGCGCCCGCTGATTACGGCGATGATCCTCACCGCTGTGATTCAAGTGGGAAACTTCAGTGTTCAGCCGCTGCTCGCCTTATATGTCAGCGAGCTGCACGGAACTGACAATCTCGCATTTTTCTCAGGGCTGGCTTTTTCTGCAACCGGCCTTGGAAGCCTTCTCGCCGCGAGAAAATGGGGCGTCTTAGGCGATCGGTTCGGCCATGGAAAAATATTGATGATTCTCGCGCTGGCTGCCGCGGTTTGCGTTATCCCGCAAGGACTTACATCTCAGTATGAAATGCTTGTGTTCTTCCGCTTTCTGTTCGGAATCGCGCTTGGCGGGATGATTCCCTGCATCACCGCCTTAATCCGAGTTGAATCTCCGGGGCCTATTCAAGGGGAAGTGCTTGGCTATAATGTAAGTTTCAGATTTTTGGGCAATGTCATCGGCCCGGTGCTCGGCGGCGTTCTTTCCAGCTTTTTCGGAATTTCTTCCGCTTTTTACGCAACTGCCGTCCTCTTTTTCGGCGGAGCATGCCTTCTGATATTCCAAAGGTCCCAGCAAAAAAAATCAGAGGCAAAAGCAAGCTGAAATCGGATAAAAAACTGCCAATCTATCAAATTATCCTTCTCGATATCAAAAAAGAATGGTACGATATGGCTAGAATTTAGCGAAAAGAGAGTGACAAAGTTGCGTTCATTTTTTGGATGGATTGTTCTGTTAATGTTAATTCCTATATTTGTCTTTACCTTAATGGCCTCCGGCCGGGAAGCTCAGGATATGAAGCCTCTCGATCAGGTGCTCGATGAGAAGATCAATATAAAAGATATCGGCCTTGTACAAAACAGCTACATGTATGACAGGGACGGCGCCCTGATTTCAGAAATTGTTTCAGATCACCAAAACCGGGTATTTGTCCCCTATAAAAATATCCCTGATCATGTGAAGCAGCTGTTTCTCACTTCAGAGGATCGGCATTTCTTTCAGCATAAAGGCTTTGATTTTATCGGAATGGCCCGGGCCGCAGCAGCCAATGTCAAAAAAGGCGGCATTGATCAGGGTGCCAGCACGATTACACAGCAGCTTTCGAGAAACTTGTATTTGAACCATGAACGAACCTTCGACCGCAAGTTCACAGAGCTCCTGTATTCCTATCAGCTGGAAAAAAAGCTTTCAAAAGAAGAAATTTTTGAGAAATATTTAAACACGATCTATTTTAATCATGGGGTCTACGGAATTGGATCCGCGTCTTCTTTCTATTTCAGCAAGCCTTTGAAATCTCTCAACCTTGCCGAAACGGCGTTTATTTGCGCGATCCCTAATAACCCTACATTATATGATCCTTTGAAACATTTTGACTACACAAAAACCCGCCAAAAGCGGCTGCTTGAAGGGCTGAAAAAAGCGGGCGTGATCACTGAAAAAGAATACAGCAAAGCCGTAAAGCAAAAAATTACGCTTCATGTAAAAGAAAAGAAAGACGCTTATCCCGACTATACGACTTATGTCAACGAGGAATTCACCAAATTGGTGTCTGCTTCGGAAGGGTTTGACGAACGGCTGAAAAAGGCAAAAACAAAAGAAGAAAAGAAAAAAATCGAAAAAGAGCTGTCTAACCGCATCAGCTCCCTCACGACGAGCGGGATCAAAATTTATACGGCGCTCGATACCGGGATGCAAAACCGGGTCGTCCAGCAAGTGAATAATCGCCTCCCTTATGAAGGCGTACAAGGCGGAGCGGTGGTGATCAACCACCAAACCCATCAAATCGTCGCCATGTCCGGCGGGAAAAACTATAAAAAGTATGATTACAACCTGGCATTCCAGGCATACAGGCAGCCGGGATCATCGATTAAACCGCTCCTTGACTACGGGCCGTACATTGAAGAAACGGGTGCGACGGCAGGCAGCATGATTGACGCAAGCAAATTTTGCAGCAAAGAATACTGTCCGAACAACTTCAACGAAAGAACATACGGAACCGTGTCGATCAAGACAGCCTTTAAAAATTCGTATAATACACCGGCCGTACGAATGCTGAACCGGGTCGGCGTGCAAAAAGGATTCAGCTATTTAAAACCGTTCGGATTTGATAAAATCGTTCAAAATGACTACCGTCTTCCTGCTGCACTGGGCGGATTTACATGGGGCTTCTCACCGCTGGAGATGGCCGATGCCTATACGACTTTCGGCAATAACGGCAGCTATACATCCAGCCATGCCATCACAAAGGTGACGGACTTAAAAGGCAAAACGCTTTACAAATGGAAAGACAAACCGCAGCAAGTATTCAGCATGCGGACAAACAACCAAATGCGTCAGCTCTTATCAGCGGTTGTCAAAGAAGGAACCGGGAAAAAAGCGAATTTCAGCGGCGGATATGTAGGAGGCAAAACCGGAACATCCAACGGGTACAGAGACCTTTGGTTTGTCGGATTGACGGATACGTACACAATGAGTGTATGGGTCGGAAAAGAGGCAAAAGGCAATGTCGAGTATCTGCATCACGCGGGACCTCAACTTTTAATCTGGAGAGGAACGCTTGCATACGCATCTTAAATCAAAAAAGGGGTGGCTGAAAGTGGCTGATATGCCTGAGCGAATCGTTCTGTTTGACGGCGTGTGCAACTTTTGCGACGGAGCCGTTCAATTCATCATCAAGCATGATCCAGAAGGCTTATTTTCATTCGCTTCCCTGCAATCTGATGCCGGGGGGAAGCTGCTCAAGCAATATCAGCTCCCCTCCGATCATTTTGACAGCTTTATTTTGATCGAAAACGGACGGGTATATCAGAAATCAACCGCGGCCTTGCATGTGGTGAAAAGCCTTCCTGGTCTTTGGCGGGCCGCTTCCGCCCTCTTGATCATTCCCAGACCGCTACGGGACGCCATCTACAGCGTGATTGCGAAAAACCGTTACAAATGGTTTGGGCAAAAAAGCGAGTGCACCATTCCCGGTCCTGAGATCAGAAAACGATTTTTGTCATAAAAAAACCGGAGCCGCCGGACAAACGTCCGCGCTCCGGTTTTTTGCATGGCTCAAACGGGCAGGCTCGCCATGACGCTGTTATATAGCTTGATGACGATATACACCGTGCCGATTAAAAACGTAAACCAAAACAGCAGCTCAAACATAATAAAGCCGATTAATGACATAAATGAAAGCGTGCTGTGGATCGCATAAACGATAAAAATTAAATATACGAGTGTTGCGAGTAAAAAAAGCGCTGCAATTCCAGCGGCATATTGGACAAAAATAAAGGATAAAAGGCTTGCTCCCAGATACACGGCAGAACCGACCCTGATTTTCCTCAGGTTCGCTCCTTCAGGATCTTTGGCGAAAAATAAGAGGGCAAGCTCTGTCACTGTATTGGCAATCAGCTTCAAAGCGGAAAATACCATGAAAAAAATCAGCGTAAACACAGCAAACAAAGCCATCCGGATGCCGCTCTCAGAGAAAAATTCGAGCATTCCTTTGTAAATGCCGAGAGAAGACAGTATCCCCATGGCATAGATAACGGAAGAAATCGCAAGAGATGAACTGAAAAGAAGAATTGCGATAAAAGGAAAAAAGCCTGTTACATACGTATTTTTCATAAAAAAAGTCCCTTTCTGATATGTTCCTCATTCATTATGTACGACTTAGGACCTGTTGACAAGAATATTTTCCATATTTTTAATTTCTGCTGTTCGCGGCAGAAAGGGGCAGGATTCTTCACAAATTCGCCATTTACTTGTAAAGTATTATGTGTTGACTAATCAATAGATCGCGAGGAATCGCCGTTGAAAAAAACATTAAAACTGCAGACACGATTAACGATATTTGTCTGCGTCGTCGTTTTGATTTCTTTATTGATCGCGTTTTTTATGGTCGGGTCCGAGACCGCAAGGAACATTCGGGAGCAGGAGCAGCAGATTGCCCTGCAGACGGCGGAGATGGTCGCCGAAGCTCCGATTACGGCGCAATCGCTGGAAAGCGGCGAATACGATGAGCTCCGAACATACACCGCCCGCGTTCAAAAAATCACCGAGACTGAATTCGTCGTTGTCATGGATATGAACAGCATCCGTAAAACCCACCCGGATCCGAATAAAATCGGAAAGAAATTTGCCGGCGGGGACGAAAAAGAAGTGCTGAAGGGCCGCCGCCACATTAGTACGGCAAAAGGCACGCTCGGTGAATCACTGAGGGCTTTTGTTCCCATCTATAATAAAACGGGCAGCCAGGTCGGAGCGGTAGCGGTCGGAATCACCCTTAACGAGATTGAGCAGATCACCCAGCAAAATCTCCGCCCTTTATATACGGTTATCGTCCTCAGCATCTTCGCCGGAATCATCGGAGCTGTCATCGTGGCGAGGAAAGTAAAAACGATTATGTTCGGTATGGAACCGTATGAAATTGCAACGCTTTTGAATGAACGAAGCGCGATGCTTGAGTCGACAAAAGAAGGGATACTCGCCGTTGACCGAACAGGAAAAATCAAGCTCGCCAACGCGGAAGCGAAGCGCCTGTTTCATAAAATGGGGATCGAAGAGAATCCGATCGACCGGGATGTCACCGACATCTTGCCAAACAACCGCCTGAAACAAGTGATCGATACTCAGAAGCCCGTTCTGGACCGCGACGTTAGAATCAACGGGCTAGAACTTGTCTTTAATGAAGTTCCGATCCACTTAAAAAAGGGAAACATCGTCGGAGCGATTGCCACATTCCGCGACAAAACCGAAGTGAAGCACTTAGCTGAGCAGCTGTCCGGTGTTAAAATGTACGCAAACGCGCTCAGGGCGCAGTCGCACGAGTTTATGAACAAGCTCCACGTGATTCTCGGTCTCGTTCAATTAAAGAACTACGACGAGCTTGGAAACTATATAAAAGACATTGCGATCTATCAGCAGTCTGAAGCGAGCGAAATTATCAACCATATTAAAAACTCGGTGCTCGCCGGCTTTTTGCTCGGCAAGCAGAGCTATATCCGGGAACAGGGGGCCTCGCTGGAGGTTCATTGCAGCACGAGGATTCCGGATACAGCCAACACAGCGGTGATACACGATTTAATCACCGTTATCGGGAACCTTCTCAACAATGCCCTGGATGCCGTTTCCGCAACTGATAAGAAAAATATCTCGATTTCATTCCGCCACCATGACGGACAGCTTGATATTGAAGTCACGGATACGGGAGTCGGCATATCCAAGGAGGAACAGCAGAAAATGTTTGATCAAGGCTTTTCAACAAAGGGCTCCAACCGGGGGTTCGGGCTTTATTTCGTCGAACAAAGCCTTGAAAATTTAAATGGACATATCATCGTGACAAGCGAAAAGAATGAAGGAACGACATTCAGTCTCCGCATTCCGTATGAACCAAAGGAGGATGACCATGATTGATGTATTAATTGTTGAAGATGACCCGATGGTAAGAGAGCTGAATAAACGTTACCTCAGCCAGGTAGAGGGATTTCAGCTGAAGGGAATTGCCGCTTCTTTTCAAGAGGCTCTCACCTTCCTCCGGGAAGAGCACATCGATCTGATCCTGCTCGATATTTATATGCCGGGCAGGAACGGCGTCGAGCTGCTCACTGAGATCAGACGCCAGAATCAAGCTGTCGACGTGATCGTCATCTCAGCGGCCAGTGAAATGGATGTTGTTCAAAAAACGCTGCGGTACGGGGCTGTCGATTACTTAATCAAGCCGTTCGAATTTGAGCGGTTTCAAAGCGCCCTAACCGATTACAAACGGAAGCAGCAGCTTTATGCAAGCAACCGGAATATCAGCCAAAAAGAGCTGGATTTCGAACTTTTTCAAAAAAAACGCGCGCCCGAAAAGATGCATTTGCCAAAAGGGCTGACCAAAAGCACGCTGAATCTCATTTGGTCAAGCATCAGATCGTTTGACAGCTTGACGTTCACAACAGAAGATTTGGCCAATCACACGGAAATCTCTCAAGTTTCAATTCGCAAATACTTGAAGTTTCTGGAGGAAATCGAAGTTCTCAACGTAGAAATGGCCTACGGCACGATCGGCAGACCGGTTTTCCAATATAAATTAAATACAAATGACTTGAACGTGATTAACCAATATCTATAACATGTCCCCTCCCCGCCCGCTGCTTCCTAAAGACAGCGGGCGTTTTTTTGTGACGGTCACGCTTGACTTCTCGCATGCCGCCGTTACCGGACAAGGATTTATCGCGCTCGCTGCGCTTAGGGTTCGACCCGATCGAATCCGCTCTGTTCTTCGGCTTCGCTCAAAGCTATCAACAGCATCGGGTCCACGCTTCCTTCTTCAAAGAAATACCAAGCGTCTGATGCTGATTTCGCCTTGCGTTTGACGATTCCCGCGCTGGCCTGATTTATCGGCTTATATTAAAGGAAAACGCGAACCGAACGATAGAATAAGAGAGCGTCTGCTCTCTTATTCATTTTTTTGTTACCTTAACAAAATATAAATTTTTTTGACGCCGCCAGTGTCTTTACCACTTTTATGGTATGATGAAAAAGTCTGGTTATCAATCATTTCAGGAATTTTATTGCAGACAGGAAGCAAATCGTATACAATTTAATATTGTTTAATTTCTATATAAAACGTTTTTATTTAAAGGATGCGAAAACATTGAATAAATCAGTCATACCTTCTTTAATTACGATTGGAAACTTTGTTTCGGGCATCTCTTCAATATTGCTTGCATTCAGAGGGTATTTATTCTTAGCCATTATATTTGTTCTGATCGGCGCTATCTTGGACAGCCTTGACGGCATGGCCGCGCGCAGATTAAATGCCGTCAGCCCGTTTGGAAAAGAATTGGATTCTTTGTCTGATATTATCACTTTCGGAGTCGCCCCGGCCATCATCACCTATTCAATCGTTTTTTATGATGCACCGATCTTAGGCCTTCCTTCGACATTGTTATTCCCTGTTTGCGGAGCGCTTCGGCTGGCGCGATTTAATATTCAATCAGAGAACCAGGATTATTTTACAGGCCTTCCGATCACCGCAGCCGGAACAATTCTGGTTTGCTTAAACCTTTTATCAGAGATCCTTGGCAAAAAGCCGTACATTTTGATTATGCTGTTCCTGTCCTTTCTCATGGTCAGCAAAATCAAAGTCATCAGCCTGAAGGGGAAAAAACTATTGAAGAAAGTGAGCTAGTTTTTCATGGAGTTGGCAAAAGAATTGATTTCCCAATACGGGTATTTTGCGATATTCGGGATGCTTGTTCTCGGAATTGTAGGCCTGCCGATACCCGATGAAGTCATGATGACATTTGTCGGTTATCTGTCTTCTATTCATCTATTAAACTATGAGCTGTCTCTTTTGATCAGCTTTTCAGGTGCGGTATCAGGGATGCTCATCAGTTACTTTCTAGGGAAGAAAATCGGTAAACCGCTGCTCGATAAGTTCGGGAAATGGATCGGTCTGACGCCGAAAAGACTGGACACCGTGCACCGCTGGTTTGAAAAATACGGCCCGTGGACGATTCTTTTCGGCTACTTTGTTCCCGGAATCCGCCATGTGACATGCTATCTGTCCGGCATGAATGAGATGGACATGAAAAGGTTCCTGATTTATGCCGGATCAGGGGCTTTTATTTGGTGTCTCGTTTTTATTACGATCGGATACACAATCGGCGTGATTTAAATACCGCTTGCATCCCGTGTGATCAGTAAAGGAGTGAACAGCTTGAAAAAGCGGCTTTACCGGTTTTTGATCGAGTTGACGAATAAAAAGGGCGTGTCCCGGATGCTGAAAAAGTTTGCTCAGTCAAAGCTCAGCAAACCTCTCATCCCCTCCTATATCAAAACCTTTCATATCAATACAGAAGAGATGCTGGAAGATGTCCGCTCTTTTAACAGCCTGCACGAGCTGTTCATCAGAAAATTAAAGAGCGGTGCACGCCCCCTTCCCGCTGAACCAAACAGCCTGGTCAGCCCTGTGGACGGAGTCATCGAAGAAATGGGCGCCATCACGCGCGACAAGCAATTTACCGTCAAACAAAAGCTCTATTCCGTAGAAGAAATGATCGGGCGATCCGAGATCGTGAACCGCTATATCGGTGGAAACTATATCATCATCTATTTAAGCCCGAGGGACTACCACAGAATTCACAGCCCGGCTGACGGTACACTTGAAACGCAATATTCGCTGGGAAGCGCGTCTTACCCCGTGAATCAAATCGGTTTGACCTACGGGAAATCGCCGCTGACAAAAAACTACCGGATGATTTCCGAATTTAAGCATCAATATGGGTCCGCCCTGCTTGTGAAGGTCGGGGCGATGTATATTAACTCGATCGTGATGCTCGAGGAGTCAAAAGAATGGCGTCAAGGCGACGAAATCGCATATTTCTCTTTCGGCTCGACCGTTATCCTGCTGTTTGAAAAGGATACCTTTATTCCTGATGAGCGCCTTCACCCCTCTCTTCAAGTGAAAATGGGAGAGGCGTTAGGATCTCTTGCCAAAAGAAAATCATAATGCAAAGCCCCCGAAAACAGCTTCGGGGGTTTTTTAAATTGCTGCTTTAAAAAAGCTTTCTCCCCGGACAGGGAATTCCCTTTTTTACCTGGATACGACTCCCTAATAAACCAAAAGACCTATAAATTGATCAAAATCAAGCAGATTCCTCCTCTTTTCCCGCTCTTTTTCGCTTTAATTTAATTATCAATCGATTATTTTAATTTAAAAAACGCACAGAATTGACACTTTTCTTCTACAATTGAACACATACAAACATGGGGGTGTTTTTGATGGAAGCAGCAAAAGATTTGAAACCGATTACAAATCACGGTCATAAAGAAAATAAAAATTTTTTCCAGAAGTTGATCAATTGGAAAATCGGCGTGATTCCGTTTCCGCTATACATTGCGCTTGCGCTGATTATTTTTCTGGCAGCTTACTATAACGAATTGCCGAATGACATGCTTGGCGGTTTCGCGATCATTATGATTCTCGGTATTATTCTCGGGGATGTTGGACAGCGCATTCCGATTTTAAAAGATATCGGCGGACCTGCCATTCTCTCGCTGTTTGTTCCTTCGTTTTTAGTCTTTTTCAAAGTGCTTAACCCCGCATCTATGGAAGCGGTTACGACTTTGATGAAAACGTCGAATTTTCTGTATTTTTACATCGCATGTTTAGTCGCGGGAAGTATTTTAGGAATGCATCGCACAGTTCTGATTCAAGGTTTTATGAGAATGTTCGTTCCGTTGTTGGCCGGGACGGTCGCAGCGGTTGCCGCCGGTATTCTCGTCGGTCTGTTGTTTGGCTACAGCCCTTATGAAGCTTTCTTCTTTATTATTGTACCGATTATTGCCGGAGGCATCGGCGAAGGAATCCTGCCGCTGTCACTCGCTTACTCGCAAATTTTGGGACAATCCACAGATGTATTTGTTTCACAGCTCATTCCGGCCGCTATTATCGGAAACGTCGTTGCCATCATCTCAGCCGGACTGATGAAAAAGCTTGGCGAAAAGCGGCCTGAGCTGAATGGTAACGGCAGGCTCGTCAAATCGAAAAAAGACGATGAAATTTTCAACCAAAAAGAAGAGGAGCCGAAAATCGATTTGAAATTAATGGGTGCCGGCGTTTTAATCGCATGTTCCTTCTTCATTTTCGGCGGTTTGGTCTCCAAGTTCATCGCAATTCCGGGAGCGATCCTGATGATCATCGCGGCGGCTGCCGTAAAATATGCAAAGCTTCTGCCTGCAAGCATGGAAAAAGGCGCACACCAGCTTTACAAATTCATGTCATCAAGCTTCACTTGGCCGCTGATGGTCGGGCTCGGCATTCTTTACATCCCGCTTGATGATGTGGCGTCCGTTATTTCCCTGCGCTTCATCGCCGTCTGCGCTTCAGTCGTCATTGCCATGGTGACATCAGGCTACTTTGTCGGCAAATTAATGAACATGTACCCTGTTGAATCAGCGATTGTCACCGGCTGTCACAGCGGTCTCGGCGGTACGGGGGACGTGGCTATTCTTTCGGCTTCAGGCCGGATGGGGCTGATGCCGTTTGCGCAAATCTCAACGCGTCTCGGCGGGGCAGCAACCGTCATTATGGCGACCGTTTTACTAAGGTTCTTCACCTCGTAAGGGCCGCATAAAAAAACAAAAAGGAGTCTGATCTATACGATCGGATTCCTTTTTTGTTTTCAGCGTTTCTCAACTCTGATATATTCTCTCGGTTTAAAGGGAGCTCTTTCTTTTCCCGTTAAGGACTGATCTTCCGCTCCCGTCTGAAGCGGCGTATAATCCCCGTGATATTGAGGGCCTTCGTCCGTTCCTATCCCCGGAGTCTGTTCACGCGTCATTTCCCTGTTGATCATAAACGCTCCCGCAAAAAGCGAACAAAATAAACTTAAGCTGATAAAAGCTTTCCTTCTCATCTTTCATCACCTCAAATTCATCTTGTTCAAAAAAACTTTCCATTATACAAATGCCGCATTTTTTGTTAAAATTGTTTTCAGGTTCATAAGACCGCATAAACCGCGATTATCATGAGATCATGCAGCCGATTAAAATTTGAGTTATAATTTGTCTAGGTCACCAGTTCTAAAAAAGTACATAACGTTTGAAAATTTTAGTATGGAACAGAATGTATTTATACATGCTACCTTAAAGGGAGGTTAATATGACGGCTTTACATATTGCAATTTTATCGCCTTTTGCACTCGCCTTTTTGATTCCGCTATTGGCGAAAAACGTCAGAAAGATTCATACAGGCTGGTTTGTCCTGGTTCTTCCTGTTCTATTATTTATTTATTTTTTCCGCATGATCAAAATGACGGCGGATGGCGGAACATTAAAGGCTGTACTGGAATGGATTCCGTCCTTTGGCATTAACTTTACCGCATACGTTGACGGACTCGGATTGCTATTCGCCCTTCTGATTACAGGGATAGGGTCTTTGGTTGTCCTTTACAGCATCTATTATCTATCTAAAGAAAGAGAGCAGCTCGGACCGTTTTACGTTTATCTGCTCATGTTCATGGGGGCAATGCTCGGCGTTGTTCTCGTTGATAACGTCATTGTACTTTATTTATTTTGGGAATTGACCAGCATATCGTCTTTTTTGCTCATCGGCTATTGGTACAAGCGGGAAAAATCAAGATACGGCGCGACAAAATCGATGCTTATCACCATTTTCGGCGGTCTTTCCATGCTTGGAGGCTTCATTCTTCTTTACACGATTACGGGTTCATTCTCGATTAGAGAAATGATCAACCAAGTTGATTTAATTTCGGGCCACGGCTTTTTCATTCCGGCTCTCGTGCTGGTGTTAATCGGAGCCTTCACTAAATCTGCGCAGTTCCCTTTTTACATCTGGCTTCCTGACGCGATGGAAGCACCAACGCCTGTAAGTGCTTACCTGCACTCCGCCACGATGGTAAAAGCGGGAATTTATATCGTTGCAAGATTCACCCCTGTGTTCGCTTTTTCCGGGGAATGGTTTTGGATCGTGTCCCTCACGGGGATTGTCACGCTTTTCTGGGGTTCGTTCAACGCCGTCAAGCAGACTGATCTGAAAGCGATACTTGCCTTTTCTACGGTCAGCCAGCTCGGAATGATCATGTCGATGCTCGGCGTCGGAGCCGCAGCTCTGCACTATCAAAATTTTGAATACTATATGGTTGCAGTGATCGCTGCCGTTTTTCACCTGATCAACCATGCGACATTCAAAGGCAGCCTGTTCATGGCGGTCGGAATCATCGATCATGAAACGGGAACGAGGGATATCCGCAAGCTCGGCGGTCTGATGACGATCATGCCGATTACGTTTACGATTACGCTGATCGGCGCGTTTTCAATGGCTGGTCTGCCGCCGTTCAACGGCTTTTTGAGCAAGGAAATGTTTTTCACCAGCATGCTCAGGATTACGAATTTTAATTTGTATAGCGCCGACACATGGAGTTTTGTGCTTCCTGTTCTGGCTTGGATCGGAAGCGTGTTTACGTTCATTTACTGCATGGTTCTGCTGTTTAAAACGTTCGGGGGGAAATATCAGCCTGAAAAACTTGAAAAACAAGCGCATGAGGCTCCACTCGGCATGCTGATTTCGCCGATTGTCCTCGTCTCTCTCGTGGTGATTTTTTTCTTTTTCCCGAACATTCTGTCATACAGCATCATTGAACCGGCTGCATCGTCGATTATGCCGACCCTTTTGGACGGAGACGAAAAATTCAAGGTTCATATTTACATGTGGCACGGCTTTTCATCTGAACTCTACATGACAATCGGCGTCGTTGCTCTCGGCGTTCTCGCCTATTTGACCTTGTCAAAATGGCGGAAGGTCTACGGCCTCTTCCCGGAAAAACTGACGCTCAACAAACTGTACGACAGCTCGTTGTCTGGGCTTGAAAAAGGCTCCAACAAGATTACAAGAACGTATATGACCGGGTTTCTTCGCGATTATCTCGTCTATGTTTTTGTCTTCTTTATCGTGATCATCGGCGGATCGCTCGTTGTTACCGGAGGCTTTTCATACGATGTGAAAGGCAATGCTTCAATCGGCATCTATGAGCTTGTTTTGTCAGCCGTCATGATTGCCGCAACATTTACCACCGTTTTCGCAAGATCAAGACTGACGGCGATTATCGGGCTCGGCGTCATCGGCTACACGCTTGCGCTGTTCTTCGTCATTTTCAGAGCGCCGGATCTCGCGCTGACGCAGCTGATTATCGAAACGATTTCAGTCGCATTGTTCCTGCTTTGCTTCTATCATTTGCCAAAGCTCAGATTCAAGCCGAAGTCGGCTAAGTTCAGGGTCACAAATGCGCTTGTCTCGGTCGGAGTCGGAACTGTTGTGACGCTGCTCGCACTTTCTGCAAACAGCCAGCGCTCCCTTGAAAGCATCGCATCGTATTTTATTGAAAACAGCTATAAACTCGCAGGCGGCCACAATATCGTCAACGTGATATTGGTCGACTTCAGGGGATTTGATACATTGTTTGAAATTACCGTACTTGTCATAGCCGCTTTAGGAATATACGGCATGATCAGGCTCAGAATGGGGAAAGGAGGGGAAGAGCATTGAAAAAGGTTCAGACGAATGATGTGATCCTGCAAACCGTTACAAAGATTGCATCCTTTATCATTCTGCTCTTTTCTTTCCATCTGTTTTTTGCCGGCCATAATAACCCGGGCGGCGGTTTTATCGGCGGATTGATGACGGCGTCTTCGCTCGTCCTTCTGCTGCTTGCCTATGATTTAAAAACGGTGCAGAACATTTTGCCCGTCAACTTTATCTATGTGGCGGCCGTCGGCTTATTCATTTCCGTTTCCACCGGAATCGGTTCATTTTTATTCGGCGCTCAGTTTCTTTCCCACGCGTTTGATTACTTTAACCTTCCGCTCTTGGGGAAAACGGAGCTTGCCACCGCGGTATTGTTTGATATCGGGGTTTATCTCGTAGTGGTCGGCGTGACCATGACCATTATTCAGACGATTGGGGAGAGAGAATAATGGAGATTTTAATGTCTTTTATTGTAGGAATTTTGTTTATGGCGGCGACATATCTCTTGCTTTCAAAAAGCCTTCTGAGGGTGATTATCGGAACTGCCGTTCTCAGCCATGGCGTCCACCTGCTTCTGCTGACAATGGGAGGGTTAAAAAAAGGTGCGCCCCCCATTTTAAATGAAGAGTCGTCAACCTATGTCGACCCTCTCCCTCAGGCGTTGATTTTAACGGCGATCGTCATTGCTTTCGGGGTCACCTCGTTTCTCCTGGTCATGGCTTTCCGCGCCTACCAAGAGCTGAAAATGGATGATATGGATCAAATGAGGGGAAATGATCAACATGAATAATCTTGTAATTCTGCCAATACTGATTCCTTTAATGGCCGCAGTTCTGCTCATCTTTATGAACAAGTCGATCGTGCTGATGCGTGCATTCAGCGCCATATCTTCCATTGCGGCGATCGCGGCGGCCGCTGTTCTTGTGCAGACCGTCTATACGGACGGAATCCAGACCTTGTATCTCGGCGGGTGGAAGCCGCCGTTCGGGATCAGCCTTGTCGCTGATCAATTCGCCAGCCTTCTGGCGTTAACGACAGCCATTATCGGATTTCTGACGGTTCTTTATTCGTTTCGCTCCATCGGCGAAAAACGCGAGCGTTTCTTTTATTATCCCGCGGTCCAGTTCCTGCTTGCCGGAGTTAGCGGCGCTTTCTTAACCGGGGATTTGTTTAACCTGTTCGTATTTTTTGAGGTTCTCCTGATGGCTTCTTATGTGCTGATCGTCATTGGCGGCACGAAGATCCAGCTGCGGGAATCTCTGAAGTACATCGTCTTTAACATTATCTCTTCCGCCCTCTTTGTCATCGGAGTCGCTTATTTATATGCGGTGACGGGCACATTAAACATGGCGGATTTGAGCGTTCGGATCAGTGAATCGGGCCAAACCGGGCTGATCACGGTCATCGCTGTTTTATTTTTGATCGTCTTCGGTTTAAAAGGCGGCATTTTCCCGCTGTATTTCTGGATGCCTGGTTCTTATTATGCGCCGCCTGCCGCTGTGTCCGCACTGTTTGGCGCACTTCTGACCAAAGTCGGCCTGTACGCGATCACAAGGGTGTTTACATTAATTTTCACCCAAGACGCGGCTTTTACTCATCAATTAATGGTCTGGCTTGCGGCCCTTACGATCATCTTCGGTGTCATCGGCTCGATCGCCTACTGGGATGTTCAAAAAATCATTATCTACAATATTGTGACTGCGGTCGGTGTGATCTTATTCGGTATCGCCGCCAATACGCCGGCTTCGATCGAAGGATCTGTCTACTATCTGATTCATGACATGATCATTAAAGGAGCGCTGTTTATGCTTGGCGGAGCGCTGTTTACTCTGACAGGGACAAACAACCTGAAAAAAATGAGCGGCCTGATCAAAAACCATCCGGTGCTCGGCTGGATGTTTATGATTTCAGCAGTTTCATTGGCAGGGGTCCCTCCTTTCAGCGGATTCATCGGCAAGCTGAAAATTGCAGAGGGCGGCTTTCTAAGCGGTGAATTCGTGATTACGCTGCTGATGCTTTTATCCAGTCTGCTCGTCTTGTATTCCATCATGAAAATATTTATCAACGGCTTCTGGGGGGATGAACAGGAAGATGCTCCGGCCAAAAGACCGCTAAAAGGCTACATGTATCCGGCAGCGGTACTGCTCTTTCTGTCGCTTGCCATCGGACTCGGAACCGAGCTTATCGCGCCGTATTTCCATCAGGCGGCTGATACGCTCGTCAACCCCGAAAAATATATTGAAGCCGTTTTGAAGGAGTAGATCGCATGGCATTACAAATATTGTTGAACTTTATTCTTGCGTTGTGCTGGATGTTTCTGAACAATGACTACACTGCTGCCGGGCTTGTCGTCGGTTATGTGATCGGATTATTCTCGCTCTTTCTGATGAGGCGTTTTTTCCGCCGCCGCTTTTACTTAATTAACATTTGGGCGATCATTAAACTGCTGTTTATTTTTATTAAAGAGCTCGTTCTCGCAAACGTCAGCGTATTAAAGACGATCTTATCCCCAAGGTTAAAAAATAAGCCCGGCATCTTCGCCTTCAAGACAGACCTTAAAGCGGACTGGGAAATCACGACATTGGCGAACCTGATTACGCTGACACCGGGCACATTGGTTGTCGATATCTCTGATGACCGTTCGATTCTTTATATTCATGCGGTCGATATCGATGATGCTGAGAAAGCCATCAGTGATATCCGCATTTCGTTTGAAGAGGCCATTAAGGAGGTAAGCCGCTGATGTTTGAATTTATTTTGCAATTGTCACTCGGCATTTTGGCGGTCTCCACTTTTCTGTATGTCCTGAGGGTCATTAAAGGGCCGAGCATCCCGGACAGAGTGGTGGCGCTTGATGCGATCGGCATCAACCTGATCGGAATTACGGCTCTCGTGTCCATCTTGTTAAATACGACAGCATATTTGGAGGTCATCCTCTTGATCGGTATTCTGGCCTTTATCGGCACCGTCGCATTTTCTAAATTCCTTGAGAAAGGAGAGATTATCGAAAATGATCGAAGCCGCTAAATTGCTTATCGCCGTCTTGGTCCTTCTTGGCGCACTGATATCGTTAGCCGCTTCCTTTGGAACGCTGCGGCTGCCTGACGTATACTCAAGAATCCACGCCGCTTCTAAAGGAGCGACATTGGGGATCATCAGCGTGCTGCTCGGCGTATTCTTTTACTTCTGGTTTCTGCACGGCTTCATTACGGCCAAAGTGCTGCTCGGTATCGTCTTTGTATTTCTGACGTCTCCTGTAGGCGCCCACCTGATCGCAAGGGCCGCCTATAACACCGGCGTAAAAATGGAAAAGAAAAGCGTACAGGACGATTATGAAGGCAACAGAAATTTTCTGATTAAAAAGAAGGAAGATTCCTATTTATAAAAAGAAAACTCGCCCTAAAAGGCGAGTTTTTTTGGTTTACGATGAAGGGCGGCTGATGACCGCCATCGTGCACCTGGACGTGCAAATCAGGCTGTCTTGCTCATCGCGTATTTCAATTTGAAACACCATTGTTGATTTGCCTACATGCAGAGGCGTTGCGACCGCTTTAACCGTTCCGTCTTTCACCGATTTAATATGGTTGGCGTTGATCTCAAGCCCGAAGCATGCCTGCTCTTTTGGATCGATATGCTGATATGCCCCGATGCTTGCCACCGTTTCAGCAAGCGCAACGGACGCACCTCCATGCAGATAACCGAATGGCTGACGCGTTCTTTCGTCGACAGGCATGACCGCAACACACCGCTCTTTGCTGCATTCCTTCAACTCGATTCCCAACGCTTCAAGAAGTGTATGTTTCGTTTCCATTACAATCGTCCCTTCATCAAAGTACGCCTTCAGATTTCGCGATTAAAACAGCCTCTGTCCGTGATCCTACATTCAGTTTGCTGAATACGGAAGTCAGACTGTATTCGATCGACCGCTTGCTTAAATGAAGCGCATCAGCGATTTCCTGATTTGTATAGCCTTTTTCGACTTCTTTTAAGATCAGGCATTCCCTTTCAGTCAAAAGATCGTGCTGGGTCTGCTGGCTGTTTGACTTCGATTTTTGCTGTGTAATCAGCTGCTTGAAATAATCATAATCGACGACAATTTTATTATCCAGTACCTGATATATGTACTCTATAATCTTTTCCTTCGATTCCGTTTTGCTGATGGCGCCGTGCATGCCGGAACGAATCGCCTCTTCAAAATAATCTTCGACTTCATAGCCTGTGTAAACGATAATTTTGCATGATGAACACGTCTCAAGGATTTTCTTAGATAGGTCCATGCCGTTGATTTCACCCAAATTTAAATCCATTAAGATCAGGTCATACGCAGAAAAATCATGCTTCTTGAGAAATTGTTCGCTGGCTTCAGGGCTGAGGCAATCGACAACAAAGTCCTGGTTCGTTTCAAGAATTGCCTTCGTCCCCTCCATGACAGCCGGATGATCATCGATCACAAGTAATCTTCTCATAATTTCCTCCCTTTTGCGTAACCTTGCCCTATCACCATTTTATAGAAAAAACTTGGCGGATGCCAAGCAAAAATGTTAACTAAACATTACAATTCCATTTCAATGGCGACCCTGAAGCCTTTCCCTTCTGCTGTCTGTATATCCAGACTGCCGCTCAGCGCGCGGACTCGCTCGCGAATACCCGACAGCCCCATGCTTGCGCTGTTTTGATAAAGCTTGTCCGGATCAAAACCGATGCCGTCATCTTCATAATGAAGAACAACTTTTTCTTTTATGCAGACAAGCATAATCAAAACCTCATTAGCTTTCGAGTGTTTAACCGCATTGCTTAAAAGCTCCTGCACAATTCTGTACAAATTCAGCTGCGTGTCCAGGTCGAGCACCTTTGAGAACCTTTCCGTATTGAGGCGGATCTTATCGATCGATGAGGACTCCTGATGCTGTGCCGCCAGTTTCGAAAGGGCTTTGACCAGTCCGAGATCGTACAACAGCTGCGGCCTCAGCTCCTGACACGTTTCCCTTGTCGTCTGGATGACGGTGGACATTTGCTCATTCATATTGATGAGCCTTTGCCTGATTTGATTCGTACAGACTTTATCTTTTTCAAAATCAGCCAGAAACATCTCGCTTTGATGCTTCAAGGAAATCATGTCCTGCAGCACAGAATCATGAAGATCACGGGCCAAATCAGATCTCTGCTTCTCTTCAATCGCAAACATCAATTTATTCAGCCACGCCGGATTCGGCCCTTCTTTTTTCACATGTTCCAGATGCTCCATCAGCTCGCCGATTTTCAAGACGTTTTCCAGGGAAACACTCGTATAAAACGCCAGCGTCTCAAGCCACGAAATCTCATCGCGCGTCAGCCTAGGCGTATTTAAAACCGACAAACACAGCATGACATAAGAAGTCCCGCCCCGTTCACCGATCTTAATCAAAAATCCGCGGTCGACTTCGACGATTTTGCCGATGTCGGTGATAGCCCTAAAAGCTTCTTTTTCATAAGGCTTCCACACTTGATCGTTTGCATTATTTTCAAGTAACCCTACGGTTCCATCACTCTTTAACTCCAGTACATAAGCCTGACTTACAGGTAAAACATCAAGAATCGTTTGAGACAATTCCCTTAGCACTTGAGCTAACGATGTCGAGCTTCGTATAAGCTGTGTAAACTTAAATACACTATCTTGGTAATTAAATTTTTCAGAAAACCTTTTTAAACGGAAACGAAAATCAAGAATTTCCTTGAGATAAAAAACACCTAACATAATAAAATAGATAAATATAGTGTTTTTAACTGTATTCAAACTATTACTTAATTCTTGTGTTAAAGTAAATACACCTACAGCTGTCAAGCTTGGTAAAATGGCTAACAATCCGTAGTATTTAAAACGTCCCAATAAGAATTCAATGTCATATATTTTGGTAGCAATAAATTGATACACTAATGAGAAAGGAATAATCAACAAAAAAGGAACGACAAACATTGCCGGGAATATATAATCCCCGATAAATACATATGGTATGACATAGAAAATTAAGAACGGAATAAACGCAACAAAATTTGTGATAACGAGTATCCTTAAAAAATAGGCTTGCTCTGAAGCTTTATTTTTTATTACACCATAAATGATAAGAGCAAAGGCTATAATGGTAACAAACAAGAAAGATACCAAGTTAAAGAGCTTAATGGAACTATAAGAAATCTGCAAATTATCACTGAAAATTTCCAATAGCAAATTCAATAAACCCACCGGATATAGGAAAAGAAATATTTTATTATTGAAAAACTCTTTTCCTTTTTCCTTGAAATATTGATAAATATAGTGGAGATACAAAACAGGAACGAATTGAAAAGTTATCATTGTTATATAGATACTTAAACTATCTCCCTTTGCAGATCCCACAGAACAAGAATAAGCTGTTGATGTAACAAGCAGAAAAACAATTAAAATAAAAGCGGAAGCCGAATTTAACCTTTTGTTTGATTTTATTATGAAATAAACACAAAAAAGAGAAAGGAGATAAAACATCATTGGAATGATAAATAGAAATAGGCTTTCATAACTTACCAATTCATATCCGGTCTCTACAAACCCTATCTCTCCATCTCTTTCAACGATCATAGATTTAACATCACTTAATTCATCAGCTAATTTTCCATCATCGGCCCTTAATTTTTCTACACTTTTTCCATTTATCTCTAATATAACATCCCCTTTTTCAAAACCTAGGGATTGGGCTAGTGACCCTTTTTCAATCTCGAATACTTGATATTCATTTTTTTCATTAAATTGCATTGTCATTCCAAGGTAACTAGAATGCAGATTTACATAGATAATATAAGGAACCAAGGAGAGGCTTAGCAAAATAATAATTAAAGATAGTTTGTTATAATTAACACGCATTAATTTTACATCCTTATAGTAGATAGTATAGGAAGAATTTTAAATCCAAAATCCTCCTCCACCCCAACTCTTACCTAATAATCTAATACTGTCAACCACTACTCCTGTTTTTTCTGGGTCTATGCCTAGTAAACAAGCATCCCCATCAACAACTTTTTTTAAAACATCGGGATTTTCCATCAAAAAGTTCACAACATCTTGCATATATAGTCTCCTCTTTAATTGTTATTAAGCAGGGCAGACATCAAACGTTCTTTTTCCATATCCCCCAACTCCAACTCCTCAATCCCCTTCTTAAATTTCTGAATAGCGAGCTGATTCATAACATACATATACTGAGTGACGCCTGCTGCTTTCAATTTCTCTTTATAGCATTTTATTTCTTTATCGGCAATTTTATCCTCAGTTTCAAATGTTTTTAATAAATCAATCGACGGCTGGTTAAATTTTCTTGACAAATATAAGTACGCAAGCGTCCGCTTTTTCTTGGCGATATCGCTTTTTGAATCATAAAAAAGTGCTTTATAATCATTTTCGATTTGTGAAGCAATGCCCAGCTGATATGCGTACTTCTCCACCGCCGGGTCAAATTTGCCCGTGGCAAGCATCGCCCCAAGCACGCATGGCAGAGCCGTCAGCGCCCCGGACTTACGCTTGATCATGTCAAGGCATTCATCTTCAGTGGCAGGCCGGTTGCTGAGATCGTCATGCTGTCCCTGCATCGATTGAAGTATATATTCCATCAGTTTTTCAAAAAACACCGGTTCTTTCGACACCGAACTGATCACTTTAATGCTTATTGTATAAAGCGCAGTCGCCGCATTCATTGCGACTGAACGGTTTATTTTCATCCAAGGTTCATCGGGGCTGTCTTCATCCTCTAAATCATCGAATATATCAAACGCAAGAATCAAAAGTTCTATGCCCGCTCCAAGCGTTTCCGCCGCATCAGTGTCCGTGCCACCGAAACTTTGGTAATGATAAAAAGCAAGCTCGCTGAAATGCAACTGGTCCTTTGCATCTAGAAAAGCGTGCAGCGTCCGATTTAAGTCCGCGTTGGGAATCTCAACGTCTATAAAATGATTCATTCTTTGCTTGATTTTACTGTGATCTAGACAAAAAAGCTTAGAGATGGTGCTCCCTCCTTTCTTAATATTTTACTAAATCAAATTCCCGATTGACAGAGCAATTTTTTTATTTAACAATTATATAATAATATATCCTTTTTTTGGATTTGTTTGCAAAAAAAAAAAGACTTGTCTGAAACAAGTCTTTTTACGAGGTTTTTAGATATGTGTACTTATCGTATTGATCAATGCTTTTGTTAATCTTGCGCAAGGAGTCCTTTGTTTCTCTGATTTCATTCTCTAGCCGCCAAAGCAGTTGTTTTAATTCTTCAATTTGTTGCTTTTCCACCGATTCCACACTCCTTTTGGAAGATCAATCAATTTGTGTATAGTGAACGAGTCATAGGTATTTGATCTGTTAATACAAGTTTAAAGGGAATTGGTCTCTTTTTCACCGAAAAGTTGCATATAAATTCATGCGTTACACCGCAAACTTTAAATAGACCATAACACCCATTCTACACGACTTGCGATTAGTTCTCAATTCCTAATGAAACATAAAATTTTAGTTTGTTTTTAAAGGGATCAAATAAAGATCACTAATAAACCCCTTTAGCACCGCAAGTTCAGTTATTTTTTGTTCGTTTTGCGACATTGAGTCTAAAGTAATAACTAGCGGGGAATAGAAAAACTTGATTGTTCAAGGAACGCAGATCGGGTATGCACCACCGAAAAACACGCAATAGACCGACACGCATTTCGGCCCTTAAAAAAAACCGACCCTTCGCCTTACACCGCAAAAACCGCAATTTGACCCGTAAAAATTGAAACGAGGTGTTCATATTGCTTCCTTCTCATTGCTTTTGGATGCATCCATACCAACATATCCGCTGCCGGCAGGTCTATCCGGAAGTTGAAGCCAGCGCCTTTTCGCGTTCGGCAAAAGAAGCGGAGGGCTTGATGGCTGACGGACAAAGAATTTTAAGCAGGCTTTCAGCATCGCGTGCTTTGGCTCACCAAATCATGACGGCTGCCCAAAGCAACCAAAAAAATACCGTCCTTTCCCTGCTCAGACAAACTGGCGTCCGCAGCCAGCTTGATGCCTCTTTCGATCCCGACGGCATCCGCATCATGCTTATCAGCCCCCGCAGCAGAATATTCCTCCTCCTGCGTTGGTCTTAGCGCAAAAAAAATTCCGGTCCCTAAAAAGGAGCCGGAATTTTTTTATAAAAGTTTTTGACACCAATCAACGGCTTCAAGATAGCATTGATACGCTTCATCTTTTGTTAAGCCTTCTGTTTCTGGCGTGCTGTCTTCCCATTCGTTTCGTTCGATCGATTTTGCAAGCCGCAAGATTTTTCGATAATCGTTTTCTTTGCCGAGCAGTGCTTGTCCTACTTCGTCCGTCAGCGGCAGTTCGCTGATGACTTCCGCCAGTTCTTTGTGAAGCAGTGTATCGATAAATGAAAACATGCCTGTCAGCATATAAGAAGCCGGCTGAGGGCGATTCGTTTTTTTCGCCAGCAATTCGCAAAGCTTCGCGCGGATCAGCGAAATCTTGACGACTTCGTTCTTGCTGGAGTTTTGTTTTTTCGTTAAATCCTTAAATGAGAGGATGAAGATCCACCTTTTGATTTCTTTAAATCCGAGAAGCACGATAGCCTGGCGGATGCTTTTAATCTTTTGAATCGGCCGATTGGCCGGAGAGTTCAACAGCTTCAGCAGCTGGTAGGAAAGCGACAAATCGCGTTCTATAATATTTGTGACGTTTTCAATATCAGGCTGATCTTCGCTTAATTCATGCAGCAGCTCATAATAAGCATGGAAATGATATGTAATGTCCTGACCGTCAATCACAGCGGGCTCGCTGAAGAAATAGCCTTGAAACAGTTGAAATCCGTCTTTTACAGCCTGCTCATAATCCTTTCGCGTCTCCACTTTTTCAGCGAGGAACGTCAGACGGTGGTTCCGGCATGATCGAAGGATGCTCTGTCTTTCCTGCCGCGTCGTTTTGAAAAAATCGATCTTCAAAATATCAATGGATGCCAAAAGCTGATGGAGCAAGTCCCTCTCCACGCGATGCTTTAAACAAAAATCATCAAGGGCAATCGTGTAGCCGAGGCTTTTCAAATGCCTGCACCTTTCGATAAGCTCAGGGGTGATCGGCACATCTTCAAGGATTTCTACAACGAGCTGGTCCGGATCAAAATAAGTCGGCAGCCCTGATGCCAAAAGACCTTCGGTAAAATTCACGTAATACCTTTTGCCTTCTGTCAATTTATCGATTCCAATGTTTAAAAAGCTGTTAATCATCAATTCTGTTGTCGCTTGATCACCGTCAATACCGGAAAAAAAGTTTTTCTCGCTCTCTCTGTATAAAAGCTCGTATGCGACAACTTGTTCTTTTCTGTTGAATATTGGCTGTCTGGCAACGAATACCCTCATTCTTTTTCCCCCTAGCGACTGAGGTGCCTTCGCTTTTAAGTATATCAATTAAATGAGCAAATCCCGTCCGCTTAAAAAATCCGCCCAAATATTGAACTTAATATTGAAAAACAGATAATCCCCGAAGAAATTATCTGTTTCAATCCCCAGTTATATTAAAAACTATCGTTTACAGAGTCAACCTTGATCCAGACCTTTTTTCGCCTTGATTTTTGCTTCGTGAATTTGCTGCATCTTGTTGTTCCAGCAAGCTTCGCTTAAATCGACAGGATATTCTTCGGGCTTGCTGATCCGCTTATACTCTTCCCAAAGCAAACTGAGATTTTCTTGAACATACCGCTTAATATCCTGAATGCTCGGATTCTCATAAACAAGCTCGCCTTTTTCAAAGATCGGCTGGTGAAGGTCTTTCGCATCAAAATTCGTCACAAACTTGCTGATAAACGTATGAACGGGGTGAAACATCTTCAGCCGCTCCTGTTCATTGACCTTTTCATAGTCCAAAGCGATATAATCGCCTTCTGAATGATGGTTCAGCTGATTGATGATTCTGTACACCTTTTTCAAGCCTGGAGTCGTCACTTTTTCCGGATTCGAAGAAATTTTAATCGTGTCTGCCATTTTTCCGTCTTCTTCGATGGAAACGAGTTTGTAAACCGCGCCGAGAGCCGGCTGATCATAAGCGGTAATCAGCTTTGTGCCGACGCCCCAGACGTCGATTTTTGCGCCCTGGGCTTTCAGGTTCATAATCGTATACTCATCAAGATCGCTTGAGGCGACGACTTTTGTATCTGTAAATCCGGCTTCATCCAGCATGGCTCTCGCTTTCTTGGACAAATAGGCGAGGTCTCCGCTGTCCAGGCGGATTCCCGAAAATTCAATTTGATCACCGAATTCCTTCGCCACTTTGATTGCATTTGGAATGCCGGAACGCACCGTATCATATGTATCGACCAAAAAGACACATTTTTTATGGGTTTCCGCATATTTTTTAAATGCCGTGTATTCGTCGCGGTAGGCTTGAACAAGCGCATGGGCGTGCGTGCCCGATACCGGAATGTCAAAACGCTTGCCGGCGCGGACATTGCTTGTCGCATCGAACCCGCCGATAATCGCGGCCCTTGCTCCCCACATCGCCGCGTCCATTTCATGCGCGCGCCTTGTTCCAAATTCGAGCGCCGTCTCATCTCCTATCACACTTTTGATTCTCGCGGCTTTTGTCGCGATCAATGTTTGGTAATTCACAATGTTGAGCAGAGCCGTTTCAATCAGCTGCGCTTCGGCCAAAGGCGCTTCGATCCTCATGATCGGTTCGTTTCCAAACACGATTTCGCCTTCCTGCATGGAATAAAGCGAACCGGTGAATCTCATATCTTTTAAAAAGCTGAGAAAGTCATCTTTGAAGCCCAGCTCTTCTTTTAAATAAACTAAATCGCTTTCAGTAAATCTGAAATCCCGCAAAAACTCAATCGCTTTTTCAAGACCGGCAAAAACGGCAAAACCGCTGTCAAAAGGGAGCTTTCTGAAAAACAGTTCAAAAACGGCTTTCTTTTGATCAATGCCGTCGCGCCAATACGTTTCCGCCATATTAATTTGATATAGGTCTGTGTGTAGTGCTAGACTGTCGTCTGTAAAACGGTGTTCCAACCTTCATTTCTCCTTCCTCAATCTGACACTGAGGCTCCCAGGGTGTTTGCAAAATGAGAAAGAGCCCAGTCGTGCCCGTCCGGGTTAAAGCTAGCCACTGCGTTTTGATGAATGACAAGATTAAACCCTTTATTATAAGCGTCTACTGCGGTATGGAGCACGCATATATCTGTGCATACGCCAACGAGGTGCAGTTCTTTAATATCCCTTTCACGAAGCTTCAGCTCGAGGTTTGTCCCGGCAAAAGCAGAGTACCTTGTTTTTTCCATGTAATAGACATTCTGATCATGTTCGTGTTTTCGATAAAGCGCTTCAAGCTTTCCGTATAAATCCTGTCCTGATGTACCTTTTATATTATGTGGAGGAAACAAAGGGGTTTCCGGATGATGCGAATCGCCGGCCTCGTGTGAATCGACTGCAAATACGACGTAATCGCCGTTTTGAATAAACGTTTCCGCGAGACGCGTCACGGCGTCTTCGATTTCCCGGCCTGGTTCTCCGCACGTCAGCTTTCCGTCAGCTGCGACAAAGTCATTTGTATAATCTATACATATAAGAGCTTTTTTCATTGCCGCCCTCCCCGCCTTTTGTATGATAGGTAACATTATAACTTATCTAAACGGACAAGTGAATGGCGAATCAAGCGGATATGGCTGCAAAGCCGCGCCAGCAGCGGGTTTTTTCTTTTTCAGAAAAAAACAAAAACCCGTGCCTCATCTCTTGTTTAAAACCGACTGCTCAAAGATGTCGTCCTGAACATAAATCGATTCTTTATCTACAGCCTCGCGCGCTGCGAGGACAAGTCCAAGGGGAGTATCTGATTGCTGGTCGGACACGATGGAAAAAGAAACACCTTGTTTATTGGACTCCTTGATGTAAGGAGATAAATGAGAGTAGTCGATTTCACCGTTCAGCAATAATGTCGCATCCGCTTTTGAGCCAAGCGCATCGATGACTTCGCGGTATGCCTGCGGACGCAGCACTTGTCCTTTCGTCAATGCGATGATAACCCGTTCCCTCAGCGAGCCTAAAAACAGTCTGCGTTCATCCGGCTTCGTTTCGCGTGGTCCATACATTCCCTGCTGTAAATATTGATCCATTGATTGGTCGCTCACGTCTTAGACCCTCCAGTTTATCTTGCTGGCAGCTTGTTTTAAGCTGCGTTTTTTTATCAGTATGCCCATGAAAACAGCGGGCATGAGCCCGGGCTACATTTCGGTCACCCATTGTACAATCTTTTTGGACAGCTCCTCGGCCGCATCCGCTTCAGCCACTTTCGACAATGACCGGTCAAGCTTTTCGGCGAGCTCTGCTTTTTCTTCCTCATAAGAAATCAGCTTACTCCACTCCAGTTGCGGCACAGCCACAAGCGTATGAAATTCCTTTTTATTTTCATGGAGGTAAACGTCTGTGATCATCTGATCTTTGTTCAAGATGTTTGCCTTCCTTATTTTCATCTTTGTCACCTGCCTTATCTATCTTTTTTCCCATTATACTATAAAAAAGAAACAGCCTCTTTAAAAGAGGCTGTCACAGGTTCAATGACTTGAAACCGTCGATCACATCCGCATCTGTGAAGGATGTTTTATTGCTATTGTTTTGAATCAAACCGTAGTCCCCTGTTAAAAATGTACCCGCTCCTCCTCCGGAAACATCCGTGCACTTCGGGGAAATGGCAAACACATCTCCAAAGAAGGCTGCGCTGTCATCAACGACTTGCCTGATAAAAATCGGTCCGACGATCGCCGGCATCTTCACACCTCCGCCATTCAATTTATTAGCATCATATGTGAAAATGGGCAAAACGTTCAGACTTCAGCATTTTCCGCCGTTTCTTTTTTATACCTCTGCCTTAAACGGACAAGGCGGACGATATTCAATGTAAAAGCCTTGAGCAGGGCATAAGCCGGAACGGCCAGGATCATGCCGAGAATGCCTCCGAAGCTTCCGGCGCCGATTAATAAAAGGATGATCGTCAGCGGATGCGTATTCAGGCGGCGGCCGATAATCAGCGGCGACAGCAGATTTCCGTCAGTCTGCTGAACGGCAACGACGATGATCAGCGCGATGAGTGCTTTCGTCGGCGAGTCGAGAAAAGCGATAATGACAGCCGGTGTCGCTCCAAGAAACGGTCCGACATATGGAATAATATTCGTCACGGCAATAATCACGCCGAGAATCAGCGCGTATTTCACACCGGCGATCCAAAAACCGATGAAGCAAGCCGTTCCGACAAACATACAAACGATCAACTGTCCTTGAATGTAAGCCGCCAGCGTCTCATACAAATCCTTAAAAATTTTCAGTCCTTCATTTTTGTACTTGTCAGGCAGAATCTTGACAGCCAAATTCGGGAAACGGTTGCCGTCCTTCAGCATATAAAACAGGATGAACGGCACGGTAACAGCCGTGATCGCAATGTTGGTCACAACACCGAATACAGAAGACAGGCTCCCTGTAATATTCTCAGGCAGGCTCGTCAGATATTCGCCGATTGAGCTTTCGATTTTGGCAACCGATACGAAGTCCTGATTCATCATCCAAGTGAACCACTGCGAATTCGACATTTGCTTAATGAAAATCTGGATCTGCTTCACATAGGACGGAATGCTGTTAAACAGATCGGTCACCTGCTTTGTAAACACAGGACCGACAGCTGACAGCACAAACACGATCAATGCCACAAACGCCAAATAGATCAGCAGAATGGACAGCGTTCTCGGCAGCTTTTTCTCAAGAAACCGCACGATCGGATTGAATATAAAATACAAGATTCCCGCAATTAAAATCGGAGTAAATAAAGTCGATGCAAATACAATGATCGGTTCGAAAAGAAAAGACACTTTTGTCGACACATAAATAATAAGAAGAACCAATAAAATTTGCAGCGTCCAAAAATGGGTTTTTGATTTAAACAAGCTTTGTTTCCTCCCGGCTTTTTTCATTAATCTAAAAACTACTATTCACACTAACGTCTGTCAACTGTTTTCCTTCCATTCATACGAAAAAGCTTTGACAGGGTTTCATTTCAACACCTTTTTGAGCAAAAAAGATTGACAGCTTCATCCGTTGTAAATACAATAATTACAACGGAAGGGTGATTTGATGAAGATCAGCAGCAGATTTACGATAGCCGTACATATGTTATCCTTGATGCAAGTCCGAAGCGACCATTTGACATCAGAGCAAATCGCAGACAGCGTCAATACCAATCCGGTCATCATCCGCCAAATCAGCAGATTGCTGAAAAAAGCGGCCTTGATTGAAGTAAAGCGCGGCACAGGCGGCGCGCACTTATTACGGGATGCCGGCGCCATTTCTTTGTATGATGTCTATAAAGCCGTCGAAGTTGTCGGTGAAGGCGAACTGTTTCACACTCACGAAAATCCCAATCCTGATTGCTGGGTTGGCGCGAATATCCACCAGGTTCTTGAGCTTATTTTATTAAAAGCACAAACAGCCATGGAGACTATACTCAAAGAAATTTCTATAAAAGAATTGACTGATCTGATTATCCAAAAAAAGAATGCTTCTCAATGAGGCATGATTTTTTTCGACTCGTTGTAATAACCACACTTACAACTAGCGTCTGGTATTATATTTTTTCGCCTCGTTGTAATATTATTCATTACAACAGAATAAAAGGAGGTGGGTACCATGTGATCAACACAGACGAATTCGGATTTCTAGCACATTAAGGGAGGACTTAACATGACGAATCATATAAAAGAAATCAACTGGGAGCAAAACACCAACTCTTACATTCAGCTCATACCGAATATTGAGTACACAAAAGTGAAAGACACTTCTTTGACATTACATTTGCTGGTGCGCCGCAATCCAATGGATGCGTTATTTAACCGGGAAGGCAATCAAGAAACATACCCGCTGATTATTTATCTGCAAGGGTGCGGATGGGGGTGGACAAAACAGGATACATCCGCCTTTATCCCCCAGCTGGTTCCATTTGTCGAGCAAGGCTATGTCGTGGCAAGCGTTCAATACAGAGGCAGCGGAGAGGCGGTGTTTCCGGCTCAGCTTCATGATGTGAAAACAGCTGTCCGCTTTTTAAAAGCAAATGCCGAGTGCTATAACATCGATCCTGATAGAGTGGGAGTCTGGGGGGATTCTTCAGGCGGCCATTTGGCTCTTTTGCTTGGATTGACCGAAGGAATTGAAGAATTAGAAGGCCAGGACGAATACCGTCATGTATCGAGCAAAGTCGATGCGGTTGCGGACTGGTTCGGCCCGGTTGATCTTCTGTCCATGAGCAAGTATCCGTCCATCTTCGACCATGATTCACCCAATTCACCGGAATCCAAGCTGATCGGCGGACCTGTTCAAGAAAACAGAGAACAGGCGAAACAAGCGAGTCCGATAAGCTATGTTCACAGGGACGCGCCCCCCATTCTGATCATGCACGGGGATCAGGACGATGTCGTCCCTTATGAACAAAGCGTCCAATTGTTTGAAGCCTTAATAAAAGAAGGCCATGAAGCCCTTATGTATAAAATAAACGGGGCCGGACATAACGGTTTTACCCAGGCTCATACCCTTGACATCGTCAAATCATTCTTCCGCAAACATTTAAAACGTGGAAAAGCATGAACATTGAAGGCCGGATATCCGGCCTTTCAGTGTATATTCCTATCTTTTATGAATATTTTCTAAATTTTTTTCAGTATATCGGTATAAAGTTCACCTTCAGAAAATAAGATGAAAACGCTTACAACAAAACCATGAGGTGAACAACGATGAAAAAACTGGTACTGCTCATGCTTGTTTTGCTGGTCGTGTATCCGCATGTATCGAAAGCGGGAGGATTTAAAGGAGGAGGAGGCGATCCGGGTCACTGGTTCGCGGGAGACCCTGTTGAACATCCTGATCCCGCAAAACCGCCGATTGTATTTGTCCATGGATTAAACGGCTCTTCAAGCGCTTGGTTTGACGAAAATGACATGGCGGAGCAGGCGTGGAAAAACGGATATGATGCGGCTTTTATCGATCTCCACCCCGATAAAGACATGCAGGATAACGGAGCGATGCTGGCCGCGAAACTGCGCGAAATCTACCAGCATTTCGGCCGCAAGGTCATTCTCGTTTCCTACAGCAAAGGCGGAATTGACAGTCAGTCGGCGCTGATTCATCACAACGCATACCATTATGTCGAGCGCTTGATTACGCTCGGAACCCCCCATCACGGTTCGCAGCTGGCAGACCTTGCCTACAGCAGCTGGGCAGGATGGCTCGCCGATATTTTAGGCCAGAAAAATGCCGCCGTTTACTCTCTCCAAACAGGGTTTATGAAATCGTTCCGCGATCAGACCGACAATCATCCCAATCGATCGAAAACCAAATATTTCACCTTGGCAGGCAATAAAATCGGCGGGTTCGGCAGCGTTTTATTTTTTGGAGGCGTCTATTTAAACATGTTTGGCGAAAATGACGGTGCCGTCACCGAAAAAAATGCGAGACTCCCTTACGCCACAAACCTGAATACAGGGAAGTGGGATCACTTCTCGATTATTAAAGGAAACCTCACATTTCCTGTATTTATGCCTTTATTGACGGTTCAGGCATATGCAAATGAAACAGCGGCCATCAAGGAAAACCTATCGTACCCTTTCATCAGAGGAGGGGAAAATCATGGATTGAGAGAAGAGGAATTCGCCGTTGAAAAAGGCGTCAAGGAAATAACCGTTCACTGGCTGAGCAATCATTCCTCGGGAAATATCAAATTGACAGATCCGCACGGCAAACCGCTCAAAGATTTTTCAAAAGCAAAGACGGCGGATGTTTTTGAAGGGGGATTCGTCCATTCCGCTGCCATTAAAAATCCGGCAGCAGGTACATGGAAGATCGCATCATCTGTCAAACAAAAAGAGGCGTTTTTGTTCATTGTGACGTTCGATTCTCCTCTGAACCAGCAAATTAAAAACGCAGTCACCAGAGAATCGGCAAATCTTGCAAATGTTAAGGCGTCCGTTCGTTCTATCCGCTATGAAAACGGAAAACAGGCCGAGAAAAAGTCGCTGAAACCAGCTTCCATCAATGCGCTGCAAAACAGCCTGTCATTCAAAAAAGCGGGCTTGTATTCGGTGACGATCGACCTTTCAGGAAAAACGGCAGACAACTCGCCGTTTAACAGGACGATCATCCGCTCTATTTATGTAAATGACAAAGGGGAGAAGTTTGAAAACAGCCCTTTGTCCGATTAAACCGTTCTTTTCATGGGAGATAAAGATTCATCGACCATGCGGTCAAGTTTTCTGATCTTTTCAAGCGCCAGCTTATGATCAATTTTGCGGTAATGGTGGTTTCCGCCCGGCTCTTCATCCAGCTCATCCGCTTTTTTGACGATTTCCTGCAGCTTGTTTTTATCGAGGTCCCCTTCTGGCAAATAGGAATCCGTATGAAGCAAAATCGCCAAAGCAATCTCTTTTGCCGCTTTCCGATCTTCGCCGAGGCGGATCAGCAGCTTGTGAGCGCGCTCGGCACCCTTTATCGCGTGAATGTCGTTTTGCTTGTATTTTTCATAATCCCATTCCCCGTCGGTATACCATTCATAATGACCGATATCGTGCAGCAAAGCCGCTTTTGTCGCGATATCAGGGTCTACTCCCGCTCGCACCGCCAGGCGGTATGCGTGGTAAGCGCAGGCTACGGCATGAGCTACACCGGAGCGTGTTAAATATTTTTGTGCGATTGGATGGGTGAATACATCCACTAATGTTACGTTTCTCATGTAAACCCCTCCTTTATATATTTTTAGAATCCTAACATATTTTCATGTAAATCTCAATTGATCTGACACATCATATTTAAAATTCCGCTATATGAGCTGGCGCCATAATAAAATAAAAACAAGCACAATCGATTTGATGTGCTTGTTTTTTATTTTTCACAAAAACTCTTTAATGTCATACACTCTGCCGTTTTCAAAGTCGGTCTCAAGCAGATCGAGCAGAACGCCGGCGACGTAAGGCGTGCTTCTCAGCTTTCCTTCTGTTTGATAGGTTTTGAATCGTTCAATTTCATGAAAGTCTTTTTTCGATGATGAACGTATTACCTCTTGCATGCCGGTATCCATGATCCCCGGTGAGAAAGAAATCATTTTCACCGGATCAGATTGATCTTCCTGTTCAAAGCCGAATGTTTTCGTGAACATATCGAGCCCCGCTTTTGAACTGCAGTAGGCGCTCCATCCTTTATAAGGATTTTTGGCCGCACCTGATGATATATTGACAATCGATTTTTTGCCTTTGTATGGCTTGAGCCATTTGGTAAACAGCTGGCTGAGAATCACCGGAGCTAACAAATTCAAGTCATAATGCAGCCTCAGCTCTTCCAGTTCAGCTTCACCGGCGCGCTTGATCGGCGTCACCATACCCGCATTGTTGATCAAGGTGATCGAAGTAAAATCGCGGGCTTGGACAGATTCTGTCAATTGCCGAAACCACTTTTCTGTTTCGACGAGCTGTGTCAGATCAGCCTCATGCCGGATCAGCCTCTCATGACTGACTTCAGACTTGGTCCTTGAGACAGCGTGAACAATATGGCCTTTTTGCAAAAGCCCTTCGGCAATCGCGGCGCCAAGCCCTTTTGACGCTCCGGTAACAATGGATAAATGCATACGGCGTCCCTCCTTATCCATTATTGTACTGATTCATCAGCCTGCTTCTCAAGTGCAGCGGTTTTCTGTTCCGGAAGAAACGCGGCGAGCACGTAAAAAACCGCTGTCAGTAAACTGAACCATTCGAACACAATCAGCTGGAGAGCTGCCCCAAAAACAAGCAGACCTTGCGTCCATGAACCGCATTTCCCTTTTAAAATGCGAATCAAAGCAAAGATCATGATGGCGAGTGCCACACCCGAGCCTAGCAAGCCATAACCGTAGTGGACAAAGTCCGCCATTGCCTGATCGTGTCCCTCCCTCATCGATGGGTATATCAGTAAAATGATGCCTAATGTGCAGATGACCACAATGTAATAGAAAATGGATTCTAATATGAGCAGCCCATGTACTGCCACAAGCATTAATAACCAAATCGACGCCAATGCAAAAGCTAACCATGCAGATAGCACCTTATAGAACCTCGGATTTTTCATTGGTGAGCGCTCCTATTTTTTCTGCTGCCCGCTGACTTTCGGAATCAAAAAGAACAGACCTGCGATGCATAAGAGGATCAGCAGACCGTATAAAATGGGCAGGAAGATGGATTGCCGGCTTTCCGCAGCGTCATCTTCCCGTCCCGATAAGGACGGATTTGCCGAGAATGACAGGTCAAGCTGCTTCAGCTTTGACGCCACGGAATTGCTTTCATTCGTGAAGCTTCCGGACAGGCTTTTCAGCTTTTCGATGGCATCTTCTTTTTTCGAATCTGTAAATGAGAATTCCTTCAGTTCTTCTGGAATTGATATTTCTTCCTTGTATTCCGTCTCTTCTTCCTGAAGATAGTCCGTCTCGATTTTAATATCCTGCTTTTCATACTCGTTTGGCTTTACATCGACTTTATCGGTTTCCTCCGCCTTCACGAACGGAGTGAAAAGAAAGAAGGAGAGCATGACTGCCATGATCCCCTTCTTTCCCCATTTCGCATTAAGCATCATGGTCAGTCTCGCTTTCTTCTGTTCTTGATTTTGCAAAATCGATAATAAAAGGAACAGCAATCGCGATGATCGTGATTAAAATTAATGCTCCGATTCCGAGTGCAAACTGGCTTCCAGTTCCGTACTGAATCGACATATATACGGTTGATACCGGATTGTTAAAGCTGAAGTTCGG
This sequence comes from Bacillus sp. FSL K6-1284, assembly GCF_038002625.1. NCBI lineage: Bacteria > Bacillati > Bacillota > Bacilli > Caryophanales > Bacillaceae > Bacillus > Bacillus sp. FSL K6-1284. The sequence continues at coordinate 3,430,985 of NZ_JBBOCW010000001.1, forward strand.
CATCGCCAAGTCAAGCAGCGGCGCTACATAGAACAGCACCATAGCGGCTGTTGCGATTCCGCCTGCGATCGATCCCAGCATAAACGCCGTCCGGATGATGGCTGAACTTGCGACCAGCAGCAAGATCGTAAAGACCGACCACATGACGGCCTGATCGTCTGCGAGTGAGTAAATGTTCAAACCGAACAGACTGATCATCAGTCCGACAATAATATTCAAAATGCCAAACAGCGCGCCTCTGACTAAGAGCGGAGCATTTTGATAATGGTGGCTAAAATATCCGATCAGCAAGCTGGAAAGCATCACAATCACGAGAATGACGACCGGCGGTACGTTTTGCGCTTTCGACTCTGGAACATCCCCGCTGATTTTCACCGGACTTGCCAGATGATCGTATACATATCCGTCGTTTCCTCCGAACGCATTGCCGAGAATGCCGTACACGTCTCCGCGGATCAGCTTTGTCGTCGCGACATTTTGGCCCCAATTTGAATTCAGGGTATCCGCTTTTTTCTGAACATCGTTCACACTTTCCTGAATATTGCCCGTGTACTCGATGACGCCTGATTGCGTTTCCGACAAGGAACCGAGCATGTTAGACAGCTGCAAAATGTCATTTCCGAGCGTATCCTGCATGCTGATGACCATCGTTCCATCTGTCGCGTCTCCCTGCATGACCGCCGTTCCGGCGCCTTCCGGATTGCGCAGCTGTTCAGATACGGCATTTGCTCGTTCTGAAATCGTGCTGAGTTCATTCAGCACGTCAGTCTGCTTCTCACTAATGAAATCGCCGTAGCTTTTGACGAAATCGGTCATGTCTGTTGTGTAAGCTTCAACATCTTCGCTAGTGGCTAGCATGTTGTTTTTTAGGTTTTCCCATTTTGTGTTTTCGTCTTCATCGACTCTGAGGACGGTATCAACTTTATCTTTGCTATTTTGGAGCATTCCTTCTTCAAGCGATGAACTCGCTTTGAATTTCCCTGTTACTGTAGCATGATAGACTGATAATAGATTATAGTAATCCATTAATTGATTAATGTCTCTATTAACAAAATCCTGATTTTCAAAAACCTTTTTCACTTCAGGGCTAATATCATAATCCTTCAACTCATTTTCGAGCTCCATTATATTATTACATATATTCTTAAAATTGTTGTCTCTTTCCTCTTCAAACTTTTTATTCAGCTTATCTACAGTATTATTTAATTCATCAATTTTATCATTTAGTTTCGTTACTGTTTCATCTAAATTATCAATTTTTTTCTTAAGTTCTTCATTATGCTCTTTTGTTTTTTGATCAATGTTTGACTTTACATCTGCAATGTTTACAGAAATGTTATTTAACTCTTTTTTTAACTCTTCAAGATTATTACCGTCTTGTTCATCAGGATGTTCTCCTGCAGAAGGTGGATCTTCATTATTTGTATCATCAACATTATTTTCGTCTGTTTGATCTGTATTTACGGGATCCGAAGTATTGTCTCCAGACTCCCCGGATGAAGGTTCCGTATCTTCTTTATTTGGAGTTTGAATGTTATTAGACAATTCCTCTAATTCTTTTGAAATTTTCTCAAGCTCGGCTGTTTCATCGTCTAAATTTATTTCGATATTCTTACTATCGTCATCTTCACCGGAATCATCTTTTCCATCATCTCCAGGGTCTTCATCTTTTGGCGTTTCTTTATTGTCAGATTTAAACAATTCCGCACGATACTTTAACATGTCAGAATTAGATTCAATATTATTTATTGTCACTTGTCTAGCTTCTCTTTTATAGTTAGAAATCAGTTCACTCTGTAAAGTGCTTATCTTACCAAGTTGATTCTGTGGAACCCGATTATATCGGTATTCTTGCAAATTATCATTCGAATTCACAGCTAATCCAAACTGATTCTGTAAAGTTCCAAATGCCGTCGTCATTCCGTTCATTTTATCACTGAAGCGATTAGCAACGATGGACTGCTTTTCCTTAATCACCGTAAGGCCGTCTTGGATCTGGCCTTCACTGTCCGCTTGTGCAGCTTGAAGCAGTTCCGACTGCTTTTCTTGATATTGTTTGTACTGATTGACGTTGTCGACGAAGCTGTCCAATTGTTTTTTGGATTCTTCTACGCCTGCGTTGCGCTCTTTTGATGTGCCTTCTGTTTCATTGATCGATTCTTTCAGTCTGTCGATCATCTCTTTTTGTCTTTCTACTTCGCCCGCTAAATTGTTGGAGCTCGGCTTGTAAAAATTGTACATCGCGTTTTGGAACTCTGATTCTTTGTTTACGATACTGTCAAACTCTTTTCTGACCTTTTTGACTCCCTGTTTGACAAAGCGCCAATACAGGGAAGACATTTTTTTGCTCACCGTTTTTTGCGCGTCTTGAAGTTCGCGCTGGACTTTTTCCTTGTTGACGGCGTCAAGCTGGTCCTGAATTTTAAATTCCAGCTCCGCTTTTTGTGGACGCTCATGGTTGTAGCTTAAAATGTTTTGCGAAAAGTCCGACGGAATGTAGACAATCGCATCGTATTGCTTCTCCGAAAGTCCGCTTTCTGCTGCGCTCCGGTTGACGACCGTCCATTTATAGTCCGGACGGTCAACCAGGGAAGCCGAGATTTCGTTCCCCAGCAGCGCATCTTCATCAATGGTTCCGTCATCTTTCAAAATGCCGGTATCTTCATTGACGACAGCGATTTCCCTTGTCGCGTTCGATACCTTTTTCGTCGGGTTCTCACCGATGAAATGAAAGAACAAGACGGGCAGCAAGATGATCGTGACGAAGGCGCTGATAATTTTCAGCGTGCTTTTTTGTTGTTCCGTCATTTCGTTTTCTTCCTTTCTACGGCACATAAAGGAATTTGAATTTTCCTCTCTTTGCCGTTTTCAACGATATAGCCAAAGCCCGGGAGAATTTCCGGCTCCTGGCGTTCATATGGGAGCTGAATCAAATTCTGCTCGGATTTTTTCATCAATAGCATGGCGTGTCTGACCTGCTTGACTTCGCTTGTCAGCGAATCATAGCCTTTTGTGAACTCGCTGTGATTTCCGGCAGGTATAAAGTGGAAGCCTAAATGGGCGTATGACTTCATAAACATCGCCATTTTATCCTGAATAGATGCGTCGATCGTCTGCTGGAACCGTGAAAGTCCGTCGACGATAAAGACCATCGGTGAAAAATCAAGGTTGGCGATTTCGCCTTGTTTAACGGCTTCCAAATACATCGCTTCTCTTGTCCGGCAAATTTCTTCCGTCTCAGCCAGCCAGAGCATAATGTCGTCTTTTGTTTCAAGATAGCTGATTTGATCCTCTGTCGCATATTGAGAAAGCCCTCTGTCTATCGAATCAAACACGGCAATTTTTTTCGTGTCATGGTCAAGCAGGTGCTCGAGCATGATCTTGATGACGTTTGTTTTTCCGCGCTGCGTCTGACCCATGATGAGGCAGTGCTTATTTTTCTCAAGGTTAAAGTATACCGGTTCGACAGATTCTTCATCGAGTCCCATTGGAATAAGGCCTCTTTCAGGCTGAAGCGGATAATCTCTCACAAACTGCGTAACGGAAAGCTCCAGCGGCAGCATCGGCACAGGCGCCGGCTTTCTCATGCCTTCCGACCGTTCTGTGATCGCCTGAATGTCGGATTTGATCCGTTCAAACAGCTCGATATCATTGTCCGCTTCCACAGGCATAAACATTTGTGCGAAGTATTGGTTTTCTTTATTGATAATGACGCGTCCAGGGATCGGTTCAAGGCTGAATTCCGGCCTTCCGATGATCGAATATGCTTCAGACTGATCCATCAGGTAGTGGACAACCCTCGTTTTCAGGTTGTTCAAGAGCGACTGTCTGATCGCATTGACCCTTGTCGCGGTCAGGATTAAATAAATTCCAAGCGACTGGCCGTCGCGTGAAAACTGGATAAATTCGCTTTCAAGTTCATGCATTTCGTCTTTAATGATGTCAAAGTTGTCGACCGTTATGAAAATAAACGGCAGCTTTTCCTCATTCAGCGCATTGTACATCTTGATATGGCTGATTTCTTTTGCGCGGAAAAGATTTTTCCGGTGCTCGATTTCCGCCTTGATCCGGACCATGAATTTCTCGATTTTTCTCGTTTGGTCCATCAAGAAATAATCCGCGGTATGCGGAAGCCTTGCAAGCGGAAGCAGCGTTCCGTTGCCAAAGTCGAAAATGTAGTAATGCAATTCTTCCGGTGTATATTGTTCGGCAAAGCTCATCATGAACGTCGTAGCGGTCAGGGATTTTCCGTAGCCTGACGATCCGACGATGCCGATATTGCCGTCATCCATCATGCGATAGCTGATCGGCTCCTGGCTTTGCTTCTCAGGTTCATCGATATAAGCAAAGTTAAAGGCATCCGCTTCCTCAGACGGGTAGCGTGTTTTAGGTATGCGCTCTTCAAGAGGCGGCAGCCAAGGGCTCGGAAGCTTCTCGATTCCCATTTCCTCTTGAATCCGTTCAATTTGTTCGACGACTGCGGAAATTTCCGTTACGGCCTCTTTTTTCGCAGTATGATCGGCGTCAACGTCTGACAAAGGAATTAAACCGGTGTCTGTGACGATCGCCACTTCATCCTCTGTGCCGTAGCCGTCCTCCATGTAAGGGGCGCCGCTCCATGCAGACTGGAACAGTTCATACACCTCATTGTTGCCGACTTGCAAATAACCGCGGCCCGTTACCGTGATGGTAGCCGCATCCCCATTTTTAAGGATTTCTTTACTGTCATTCGCATCCTGAACCTTCAAGGCGACCTTGAATCTGGAGTTACTCCAAATCTGGTCGTCGATGATGCCGCCCGGTTTTTGCGTCGCCAAGATTAAGTGCACCCCGAGACTTCGGCCGATCCTTGCCGCGCTGACAAGCTCGCGGATAAATTCCGGTTCTTCGCTTTTCAGCTCGGCAAATTCGTCTGAAATTAAGAAAAGGTGCGGCATCGCCGTTTTCGCTTTTTTCTGTTTGTAAAGCTTTGTATAGTCATTGATATGGTTGACTTTATACTGATCAAAGAGCCGCTGCCTTTTCTTCAGCTCACTCTTAATGGACGCCAGCGCCCGGTTGCTGAAGTTCTTGCTGCCTTCAATGTTAGTAATCGTTCCGAGCAAATGCGGGATGTTCCGGAACGGCTGCGCCATTCCGCCCCCTTTGTAGTCGATTAACAAAAATGCGACTTCATGCGGGTGGAAGTGAACGGCCAAAGACAAAATATAAGTCTGCAAAAATTCACTTTTACCCGAACCGGTCGTTCCGGCAAGCAGCCCGTGGGGGCCGTGGGCTTTTTCGTGAAGATTTAAATGAACAATGTCGTCTTTTCCTTTATAGCCGATCGGTACGGCCAAAGATTTGGCCGATTCGCTTGTCAACCATTTTTGGCCAATACCGATGTCATCGACTTCCTTCACTTGGAACAGTTCGAGAAACGATACGGTATCAGGAATCGAATTCGTCATGCCCGTCTGGTGGTCAAGCGTTCTCAGCGTCCGGGAAAACAGTTCGTTGTCTTCCCTGTTGTGGTGATCCAGCTGAAACGGGATCTGTACGGCTTTCTTTTGCTTGATCAAAATGTCGCCTTCCTGTTCAGTAATATAACGAACAAGGGTATGAATGTTTTCGGACAGGCTTTCTTTCGTCTCTGCCGCCACGATTGTCGACACTCCGAGGTTTTTCTGCTTGCCTTCCAAATATTCTAAAATGACGTGTTCCGCGATGAGCTGCTGATTTGTGATGATAAACACAAAGTGCGGCTTATACAAAGTATTCTTTTTGTTTTCATCTAAATCCCGTTCTCTCAAAATTTCATATATGCTTGAAAGGAGCTGATCTCTTGTCTGTTCGTTGTAAATAAACCCTTTCGCATAAATATGAGGCATCTGAAAATGCGGAAGCCACTTCATCCATTCCCATTCTTGATACTCGGCTTCGTCAAAAATAAAGACAAAGCGCAAATCATGATAGCTGTGGAAAAATGCGAGTTGGCCGACAAGCTGATGAATTTCATTTTTGACGACGGACAATTTTCCGACGACGCCCATCGGGCCTTCAGCAAGATTCACGGTGATCGGTGCATTTTTCAGTTCTCTGTAGACCTCTTCCATTTTTTGCGTTTGTTCAAGGAGATGGTCTGTATCGCGATTGGCCAAATCTCCGCCGTTCAAATTGATTTGGTATGAAGATGCAACATTTCCCGTTCCAAGGCGGATTTGCAGAAAATCGGCGCTTTCAATCGATTTTTCCCAAATCCGTCCGCTGATCTCCTTTGTTAAATATTTCATTCTCTCGAATGTAGGAAAATGGAAATCAAGGACGAACTTTTGCCTTTCTGCAAGTTCGTGCAGCTCTTTCTTTTTGTTTTCAAGGTAAAGGGTATAGACTCGCTCTCTTTTTTCTTCTCTTTTTTTACGCTGATTTTTGTCCCGGAAGTACTGCACGGTTGACGTAATCAGCGTCATCATAAACATCGCAAGGGAGACGATGATAAAGATTCCCCGCGGCTGAATGAGCGCCACGATCCCCATGACGAGCAGCATGACGATCGGAGGCAGAATCATCAGCCATAAGCCTCTGTTGTCTCCGTCGCTTTCCTGTGCCGGGAAGCTGAAGGATATCTTTTCATCCGGCAGATCGTAAATCATTCTCGGCGGCCTGCGGTATTGCGGATATTTATTTTTTGTCTCGGAGCTCGGCTTGAGAATGTTCTCCAAAGACGTATCATATTGCCCGAACCCCTCGATTTCCAAGAGGTCATCTTCAATGATGCGAAGAATATTCAGTCCAAATGCGATTTCGTCTCCATTTTGCACGGAGACCGAAGCAGACACTTCTTCTCCGTTCAAATAAATTTTGGCGCCATTCGGCAGGACATTCCATCGCCCGTCGAGGCGGATGAAGGAGAATGTACCTTTTTCTCCAAAGAATGAATCCGTTTCATTGAAATAAACATCCGCTTCTTGATCAAGGGAAGAAATGACGACTTCCTGTCTCTCTCCCAAATAGTAGGCGGGAACGCTGTCGGATTCTTCGGCTAAAAAAAGTGTCAGCTGTTCAGCGCCGCTTTGGACGGACGCCTTTCCGCCAAGCTTTAAAGAAGAAACAGTCTCCCCTCCCAGCTGCACGTTGAAAGCGTCTGAGTCCTTCTGCTTTTCCAGTACCACCGGGCCTTTTTCAAACGAAAAATGCTTGATCGTGACAGAATGTTTCAAATCCGGCCCGATGGTGAGCGTGCGGCTGTTCTGATCATCCAGTTTTATTTTTTGATAGTTTTTATGATAAAAAATCCATAACAGACTCATTTCCCCGCCTCCTGCCAACAACAGGTGTTTTCGCTTTTATTTATCATCTTTTTTCTTTTTGTCTTCCTTTTCTTTATTTTCTTTTTTCGCCTGCTCTTGCTCGGCTTTCTCCTTTTCAGCCTTTGCGGCTTCTACGTCCGCCTGGCTTTGCTCGGTGTTTGCCTGCTGGTTTTCATCAGTATTCTTCTGCTCTTTTTTATTTTGTTCCAATGTCTTATATAATTCGTCAAATTCCTTTTGCAGCGGCTCCAGGAGCTTTTCTCTCTCATCGCTCGACATTTGGTCATCCGCTTTTATTTCACTCATATATTTTGTGATTGCGTAGATAATTTGAAGGTCGTTTTCCAGTTTCCGGCCTGTCTCAAGAGCCCCCTTATTATCCCCCCGTCCGATCTGAATCCAGTAAAGGAAATTATTCGGATCGACTTGGAGCGTCAGGCTTTTTAAAGCATCTTCCTGCCAGTCCAATTCCTTCAATGCGCTCTCAACAAGCACATACGAATAAGCCAGCTGATATTGAACAGAATCAGGCATCTCGCCGGCATCATATTTATCAAGCGTACTGATGACTTTGCTGTACTGTTTATTTAAGAAGTAGCGGTTGCTTTCGATAAACGCCTGCTGTTTCGGTTGTGCAAAGAATAATGAGTAGAAGGAAAATAAAACAGCCGGTATTAAGCATAAAATAAGTCCTAACCCTATGTACCTTTGAATCTTCCATTTCTTCTTCGGAAGATGGACAAGCGTTTTTTCTTCGGCATCCAGTTCATCGATCCTCTTTTGAATGACGGCTTTCAAATCGCCGTACGTCCCGCTTGTGATGATGTCTTTTACCTGGTCTGAAAACTTGATGGTTTCGCTGTATTTTAAATACTCTTCAAAGGTAAACTGCCCATCGACAGCAAGCGCAGCGGCGGCTTTCACTTCATTGAAAAGTCTTTCTTCGTCGTGTTCATATGGCGGAATGCTTTCTTTCACTCCATAATGTAAAAATTTAGGTGTTAATCCTTTGTCAAAAACAATGTTTTCAGGCGCAGCGATCAGGTGCAGCCTTTTAATTGAATGTTCTTCAACGGCTTTCACGAGCTGGTACGCAAAAAGCCATTTGCTTTTTTTATTTTTTCCTTTTATATAACGAAATTCTTTATATTCGGAAGGAGGCTGAATCAAAATTTGGACTTCATCATCGGTCATGACGGTTTCTTTATTAAAGGAAGGATCGACTTCTTTGATGACGTTTGCTTCCAAGCCGTTCACAAGATTGATCTTTTCTCTTTGAAAACGAAAGATATATGCACCGTCTTCTTTCGTCATGACGGCCTCTAATTGGTCTTCGAGATACGTTTTCTTTTTCTCTGCCATTCACCCAGATCCTTTCATAAAATTTCCAGTCGGTCACCTGTCGTAATTCCGCATTGCGATAATGTATATTCGCCTGAAAAAACGGCATCTTTATTTGTCACCCTTACCCAGTAGCCTTCCCGGGGAGGTACCGGTATGCTTTTGGCTTGCCACGCGATGTCGATTACCTTTTTAACAGAATGGTAATCTGACAGTCTGAGGTCAAAGGCGCTGCCGTCGTAATGTTTTAAATCGATGGTAATGTCAACATACACCAGTTCATCACCTCTCAATAGAAAAAGCGCCGTCATCTTCTTTTGAATTAGGCGCTTCTCTCATTCTTCTAATCTGTAAATTAGCCGCGGATTTGGCTAGCGATGTCTTGGTCAGTGCTTTCAAGAGTGTTAGCAGTCTGATGAAGTTGTTTAGAAACGTCGCTTAGAAGTTCAGCCATTTTAATAAAAGAAGGTCTTAGCTCTTGATATTGCTCTGAGAACGCACGGCTTGATTCACCTTCCCACATATCTTGAAGCTGGTTGATCATTTGATCAAGGCGCTGATTGACCTGTTCAGTCACATCTCCGCTTTCTTTTTGATATCTGTCAGCCATTTGCCGCAATTCAGCCGGCGTAACACGAATGATTCCTGACATATTCCTTATACCTCCTGCGCTATTCGCCCTAGATATGGGCTAAATAACTTATTTTTTTGAACGCTTTTATTATAAAAACAAGATTGAGGCACAGTCAAACAAATCTGTTGTTATTTTACAAAATGAGTCTAAAGGTTTATCATTCCTCTATTTCCACCCAGCAAAAATTATAGAAATCTAGTAAAATTATCTCAATTTTCTTCTCTCGTAACATTTGAATCAAATGGCATGGTTCTGTGTACCCACTTGAGTCTGAACCGTTTCCATAGGATAAAGGAAGGATTGTATAAGCGCAAAAAAAGCCCGCCTCTAAGAGAGGCAGGCTTGTCTCGATCAGCCCGCTTTCAAGCCGGCTGATTTTTGTTTTTCCTTATTATAATGGTGCAAAAAGAAATCGTCAGTTTCCGCCCGAATGACTTTCCATAAGAGCACAAGGGCGATTAAGTTCGGGAGCATCATTAATGCGTTCGCCATGTCGGCAAAAGCCCATACAGTATTGAGGCTTGCGACTGCACCGTAATATGCAGCGATGACATAAACGACACGGTAAACCGGCACCCATTTTAAACCAACTAAATATTCCAGACATTTTTCTCCATATACATACCAACCGACAATGGTTGAATAGCCGAAGAAAATAACTGAAAACGTCACAATGTATTTACCCGCGGCTCCGAGCGAAGAAGCAAACGCGGCGTTTGTCAGCGCGCCGGCGTCAAGCGATGTATCGTGGGCAACACCAGAAAGCAGACCGCCTGAAGGATCCCAAAATCCCGTAATAATGAGGACGAGCCCGGTCATTGTACATACGATCAATGTGACGATGAATGTTCCCGTCATCGCAACCAAAGCAGCCTTGACGGGGTGATCGGATTTCGCGTTTCCTGCGATCAAAGCAGCGGTACCAAGACCCGCTTCATTTGAAAAGATTCCTTTCGACATGCCGTTTCTGATCGCCTCAGACACGACTACACCTGTAAAGCCCCCAGCGGCTGACACCGGATTGAAGGCGTGATAAAAAATCAGCTGAAACGCCGGAATGATTTGATCATAATGAAGGAAAATAATGATCAGTGAGCCGCCGATATAAAGAATCGCCATGACCGGCACGAAAATGCTCGCAACCGTGCTGACACGCTGAAAACCGCCGAAGATGATCGCGGCTGTCAATATCGCGAGCACAAGACCGATGATCCAGCCTGGAATTCCGAAGCTGTGTGTGACGACTTCCGAAATCGTGTTGGACTGGACGGAATCCCCGATTCCAAAAGAGGCAAGCACACCTGACAATGCAAATAAAACGGCAAGCGGCTTCCACTTCTTCCCGAGCCCTTTTTCGACATAGTACATCGGTCCGCCCGAATATTCGCCCCGCTCATTTTTGACGCGGTATTTCGTGGCGAGCAATGCTTCGCTGTATTTCGTAGCCATCCCTAAAAGACCGACGAGCCACATCCAAAACAAAGCCCCCGGACCTCCAACCGTAATCGCCGTGGCTACACCGGCAATATTCCCGTTTCCGATCGTTCCGGCAAGCGTCGTCATCAGCGCCTTGAAATTGCTGACATCACCGTCTGCTCCGGCTGATTCTTTCTCTTTCCCGAATGCAAGTTTGAATGCATATATCAATCTTTTAAATTGAAGCCCCCGCAGGATGAACGTCAAAAATAAACCGGTTCCCACAAGCAGAATGATGCCCGGGACTCCCCATAAAAAGCCGTTGATTTTCTCTAGAATCGCCAATGTTCCTACTCCTCTTATTTCAGAATAATTAAATTTGGTGTAATACATCGCTACGTTTATGAAAAATAATAAATCGTCAGCGACTTTTTTGTTGATTTTAACAAACAACTATATTCATAATAAAAGTAAGATGGGTATATGTCAAAATTTTTTCATGCAAACATAAAAGTAGGGGTTTTTTTATGAACAATCGAAACAATCCTTTTAAATATCAATATGACCGTTTAGAAGATGTGGCAGATCATATCAGCGAGGTGCTGGACTGTCCGATTACAATAGAAGACATCAACCACCGTCTCCTTGCTTACAGCACCCACAGCGACTACACGGACCCGGCGAGAACGTCAACGATCATCGGAAGACGCGTGCCGGAAAAGGTCATCAACAAGCTTTGGAAAGATGGAACGATTCCCGCCTTGATGAAAACCGACGAACCGATCAGGGTCGAGCAAATCGATGAAGTCGGCTTGTCGAGCCGCGTGGCGATATCAATCTGGAAAAACAGCGAGGTTATCGGTTTTATCTGGGCGCTGGAAAGCCAAAAAACGCTGTCGGAAAACGAGCTTCATCTTTTGAAGCTGGCTGCGGATTCCGTCAAAAACAAGCTGCTGCCTTATCAAGTCCGAAAAAGAAAAAATGAACAGCGCAGCCAGGAATTTTTCTGGAAGCTCTTGACCGGGCATATTTCGGAAGATCAGGAGATCTCCGACGGCTTTCATCAGCTTGGTATCGGGGTACCTTCAACTTACTCGGTCATCATCATCCGGCTGAAAGACGAAATCGAAGAAAAAACCGAAAAACAGCTCCACTACTTGCTGGAGACGACGCAGCAGGTGCAAATTCTTCTGGCTACAATCGATTATAATGAACTGATTGTCCTCGCTTCGCCAAAAACGGGGCAAAAGGGACAGCCGTTCAATGATTTAAAGCAATTTGCCGCGAATATACAAAAGCAGCTTGAAGAGCGCTATAAACTGAACAACTGCACGATTGCGATCGGCGGAATGTACAGCTTGATCACCCTTGTACACCAGTCTTATCAGGAAGCGCTCTCGGCGCTGAAGGTCAAGGAGCGTTTTCCCGAAGAAACAAGGCAGCTCGTCAGCTTTTCAGAACTCGGCATCTATCAGTATCTCGACGTGCTCAGCGAAAAACGAAAACACGCAAGCTATCCAAACTATTCTTTAATGCAGCTTGAAGCATATGACAAGGAGCACCACTCCAATCTTGTCGAGACGCTTGAGCAGTTTATCGAATGCGACAGCAACGTCAACACCGCCGCCAAAAAGCTGAACATTCACGTCAACACGCTGAACTACAGGCTGAAGCGCATCAGTAAAATCGCCGAAATCGATTTAAAAAACATCAATGAAAAATTTACGATTTATCTGGAAATCAAGCTTCGTAACATGCATTTGTGAAATTCCACAAATGCATGTTTTTTTATTTTTCGATTCAAACAAAGAAAATTCTAAAAAGTCAGTATAAACTAAAACAACAGCATTTTTACAGAAAAAGGAGGAATGATGGGATGATTATCGGCGTACCGAAAGAAATCAAAAACAATGAAAACCGTGTTGCCTTGACTCCCGGTGCAGCTTCTCAACTGATCGCGGCAGGACACCGCGTCATCATCGAAAAAGACGCGGGGGCTGGAAGCGGGTTTGAAAATGAAGATTACGTCTCTGTAGGAGCGGAGATCTCAGAACAGGCGAAAGCCGTCTGGGAAGCAGCTGATATGGTGATGAAAGTCAAAGAGCCGCTTCCTGAAGAATATCCGTATTTTAGAGAAGGGCTTATCTTGTTCACTTATCTGCATCTGGCCGCAGAGCCTTCCCTGGCTGAAGCATTAAAGCAAAAAGGCGTGACAGCCATTGCCTATGAAACGGTCAGCGACGGCCGCTCCCTTCCTTTGCTAACGCCGATGTCAGAGGTAGCCGGGCGGATGGCCGCTCAAATCGGCGCCCAGTTCCTTGAAAAGCCGAAAGGCGGAAAAGGCATACTATTGGCCGGGGTACCAGGAGTCGCGCGCGGGAAAGTGACGATTATCGGCGGAGGCGTTGTCGGCACAAATGCGGCAAAAATCGCGGCGGGTCTGGGAGCCGACGTGACGATGATCGATTTAAGCGCGGAACGTCTGCGCCAGCTTGATGATCAATTCGGCAACCAAATCAAAACTTTGATGTCCAATCCGGTCAACATCGCTGATGCCGTCGCTGAAGCCGATCTCCTCATCTGCGCGGTGCTGATCCCGGGTGCCAAAGCGCCGACTTTAGTGACAGAAGAGATGGTCAAACAGATGAAACCGGGCTCGGTGATCGTTGACGTCGCAATCGATCAAGGCGGCATCGTCGAGACGGTGGATCACATCACAACCCACGACAATCCGACCTATGTCAAACACGGAATCGTCCATTACGCCGTTGCCAACATGCCCGGGGCCGTTCCGCGGACATCCACAGTCGCACTGACGAATGTAACGGTTCCGTACGCGCTTGAAATCGCAAATAAGGGCGCGGAAAAAGCGATACTTGAAAACCGTGCGCTAAAAGCCGGCGTAAACACAGCAAACGGCCATATCACTTATGAAGCCGTAGCCAGAGACTTAAACTATGATTACGTTCCGGCAGAGCTTGCGATCGAAAATTCGTCGTCAGCCACCGGTGCATAGCATCAAAAAGACAGAGCCTCGGGAAACAGCTCCGAGACTCTGTCTTTTTCTTTTATTCCGTTTTCCGCCGATCCTGAATCAATTTTGCGGTAATCACAGAAACAGGGATCACCGCAAACAGAACAATTCTCCACAGCGTCCTGTCTGAGGCATCGCCGGCTGCGGCAAAACCGCCGCAGCTGTCAGCGCTAATAAAACAGCAAAAGCCTTTTTCTTGAATGATGCGATCAAAAGCCAAAAACATACGGTCAGCATGCAAAATATGAGCAGCTGTACGAAAAACATTTCATCCTCCCCCGCTAATCAAAGCTGTACCTTTCTTCTTTCCAAGGATTTCCCCTCATATGGTACCCGTTTTTCTCCCAAAAGCCCGGATGGTTTTCCTTTGTAAACTGAATGCCCCTCAGCCATTTGGCGCTTTTCCAAAAATACAGATGCGGCATGACCGCTCTTAGCGGAAAACCGTGCTCCGGTGTGAGCGGGGCGCCGTTGTGGGAATGAGCCAAAAGAGACGAATCCTTTAAAAAGTCTTCGAGCGGAACATTCGTCGTCCAGCCTTCCTCTGCATGCAAGATGACAAATTTGGCTTCGGGAAGCGGCTTTACTCTTTCAGCGATCTCCTTTGTTTTGATCCCTTCCCAGACATTATCGAGCCTGGACCAGCCTGTTACACAATGAATATCATTGGACACTTCGCTCTGCGGCATGTCATGCAGATCATTCAAAGACAGCAGGAGCGGCTGTTCGACAAGTCCGTAGACTTGCAAATTCCATTTTGAGAGGTCTTTGTATTCCGGAACATCGCCTGCATGAAGAACAGGAAAAGATGTCGTGACATTTTGGTTTGGAGGCACCCTGTCGGACTTGTGCGGTTTTGTTTTTCCAAAAAACACGAAAGAACCCCCTTTGTTAACTTTGTTTAAAAAGTGGTTGACAAACTATTTTACGATCTCTTACGATAAGGTTGTGTTGAATCACTGAGGAGGAACAAAGATCATGAATAAAAAGAAACTTCGCGCCGCTGATATGGCGCTTGTCGGAATGTTTGCCGCCCTCATGGGGATCGGCGCTAATATCACTTCGTTTGCCCCGTTTCTGCAAATCGGCGGTATTCCGCTTACGATGCAGCCTTTCTTCTGTCTGCTTGCGGGGCTTCTGCTCGGCCGCAAATTAGGTGCGCTGTCCATGATCGTTTATGCGTTAGTCGGCTTTGTAGGCGCTCCCGTATTCGCTTCTTTTTCAGGCGGTATTTCCGTTCTTTTCAAAGGAAGCGCCGGATTTATTCTATCCTACATTCCTGCCGCATATGCCGCGGGCTGGATCACGGACAAAGTATCAGAACCGAGAACAGGCCACTTTTTCACAGCTTCATTGATCGGTACACTAATCATTTATCTGATTGGCGTCAATTATACGTATCTCGCGTTTTCAACTTGGCTCAATACACCGTTGTCTTATTCAGCCGTTTGGAAGATGATGACCTGGTTCTTCGTGAAAGACTTGGCATTCTCCGTTCTGCTTGCCGCGCTCGCCTCAAAGGTTTTCCGGGCGGTTCAAAAAGGCGCAGGCTTCAGAAGAAACCCGACCTATTAATTAAGAGCAGGCGGTGCGGTTCTCTTTTTATTTTAACAAACATAGAAAAAAATTCCCCTCAAAGTGAGGGGAATTTTTTTAAAGAACAATCGCCGCGATCCAGCCAAACAAAATCAGCGGAATATTATAAAAGATGAATGTCGGAACACAAGTATCCCAAATGTGGTGGTGCTGTCCGTCCGCATTTAAGCCTGATGTCGGGCCAAGCGTGCTGTCGCTCGCAGGTGAACCGGCGTCCCCGAGAGCCGCCGCCGTCCCGATAATGGCGATGGTCGCCATCGGACTGAAGCCAAGCTGCATGCAAAGCGGCACAAATATCGTTGCGATAATCGGAATCGTCGCAAATGATGAACCGATCCCCATTGTGATCAATAAACCGACAATCAGCATCAGCAATGCGCCGATCACTTGATTATTGCTGATGAAACCTGTTGACGCTTCAACAAGAGCTTTGACATCGCCCGTTTTCTCAAGCACATTGGCAAAACCGGCTGCGGCCAGCATCACAAATCCGATAAACGCCATCATGTTCATGCCGTTTGTGATCAATTCGTCCGCTTCGCCGCGCTTCATCGCTCCGCTTAAAAACAAGACCGCCAAACCGCTGAGCGCGCCGAAGATCATTCCGTCGACGTCTAAACTTTGAGACAAATAAAGCTGTACGCTTAGTGATACAGCGATGGCCAAAGCGGCAATCGAAAGGCTTTTTTTCGTATAAGCCGCCGATTTTTGACCGGCGATTTCCTTCATTTCGTACGTGCGCGGTTTGCGGTACACAAAAGCAGCAGCAGCCAAACCGGCAATCATCCCGGCGATCGGGATGATCATGGCGATCGGAATATCAGCCAATGTGACCGAAAGGCCGGCATCTTTCATATTGTCTTTCAAAATCCCCTGGAAAATCTGACCGAAGCCGACGGGAAGCAAAACATACGGAGCTGTCAATCCGAATGTCATCGCACACGCAATCAGGCGGCGGTCCACTTGCAGCTCATTCAAAATTTTCAATAGCGGCGGTATTAAAACAGGGATAAATGCGATATGAACCGGAACGATATTTTGAGACATACAAGAAATGATTAAAATCACGAAGACGATCAGCGCTTTTGAAAGGGTTTTGCGCCTTGTATCGCCTTCTTTGCCGATCAGCTTGACAGCAGCTTCAACCATGGCATCCGGAAGACCCGTTTTCGTCAAAGCGACCGCAAATGCGCCGAGGAGCGCGTAGCTGACAGCGACGGTTGCGTTCCCGCCGAGTCCTTCCGTGAATACGCTGACCGTCTGGCCGAGACCGAGACCGCCCGTCAGACCTCCTGCAAGAGCGCCCACAATCAAGGCAAGAACAACATTGACTCGCAGCAGGCTTAATATAAGCATGACAATAACAGCAATCACAAC
Organism: Bacillus sp. FSL K6-1284; assembly: GCF_038002625.1. Lineage (NCBI taxonomy): Bacteria > Bacillati > Bacillota > Bacilli > Caryophanales > Bacillaceae > Bacillus > Bacillus sp. FSL K6-1284. Next base: position 3,447,672 of record NZ_JBBOCW010000001.1, read on the forward strand.
TGCATTCATATTTGAAACCTCCGAACAAACGCTTTAGTTTGCTAATGTAGTAGATAATTAAAGTAATGAACGTATATTACCACATGTTTTATGAATGCGTCAATGAGGCTCCTCTGTATTTTTCATAAAAAAAATCCCCTTCTGTCAAAGGGGATAAAAACCTACAATTGATCCGAAAACCGCTCGACAAACGTGACAAGCGTCCTTACCATCACGCCCGTTCCGCCTTTCGGTCCAAAGCATGAACTTTGAGATGTCGTTGCCGTTCCGGCGATGTCAAGGTGAACCCATGGCGTCCGCTCGGCGAATTCACCGAGGAACGTTCCGGCCATAATCGCATGGCCTTCCCTGCCCGGTGAATTGTTAAGGTCGGCCATTTGGCTGTTTTTTACTCTTTTTTTGTCTTTTTCTGTAATCGGAAGCTGCCAAATCGCTTCTCCCGCTTCTTCAGCCGCCTGTCTCACCTGCTGATAAAGCGGATCATGATTTGTCATCGCGCCTGTCGTTTCCGTTCCCAGAGCTACGACGACACCTCCGGTCAGTGTCGCGACATCGATCAACACGGAGGCTCCGTGGTGCTTTGCATATGTCAGTCCGTCAGCGAGCGCCAGCCTTCCTTCGGCGTCCGTATTCAAGATCTCAATCGTCTTGCCGCTCAAGGAAACGATAACATCGTCCGGCTTCATTGCGCTTCCCGAAATCATGTTATCAGTCGATGGGATCACGGCAAGCACGTTTTGTTCCGGCCTTAATTCACCGATCGCTTCCATCGCTCCCAAAACGCTGGCGGCTCCGCCCATATCTGACTTCATGCCGACAATGCCGCTCTTCGTCTTAATCGAATAGCCGCCGGTATCAAACGTGATCCCTTTGCCGACTAAACCGATGACATCATCCCATGCTTCCTTTCCCTGATATTTTAAGACGATCATTTTCGGCGGCTCTTCTGATCCTTGGTTGACCGCGAGGAGACCGCCCATCCCGAGCTCTTCCATTTCAGCCTTTTCGAGAATTTCACATTCAAATTCGTATTTTGCTGCCAATTCAGCGGCGTATGATGCGAGATCCGCCGCTGTCAGCATGTTCCCCGGCATGTTCACGAGGGTTCTCGCCGAATTCGTCGCATTTCCGTACACCTGCCCGACATGCAGACTCGCCTGAATTTCCTTCAGGTCATGGTCTGTCAAAACATAGACGCTTCGCAGGCATTGATCAGGTACATTTGCTCTGTGCTTGTAATCCTGCACTTCATAGCATGACAGCATGCACGATTCAGCCAATGCATGCGCGGCGTCAGCGGCTGGTACCTCTTCAGATACGAAGCTGTCGAGCATGACGGTTAACTCCTGCTTTCGATCTTTGTGAATCTGCTGAACAGCTTCGGCAAAGCACTGTTTCGCATCCTCGAAGGTAAATTCCGCTTCACGGCCCAATCCGACGATATAGATGCGTTTGACTCCCTGAAGGGAAGGGGTAAATATTTTAGACACTTTCGTTTTTTTGGAAGATACATCCCCGTCTTTCAGCAGCTGAGAAAGCTGGCCGTCCAAAAGGCGGTCGATTTCTTCCGCCTTCCCGTACAGCTGGCTTTTTTTAAACAGTCCGATTAAAAGCGTTTCTTTTTTTTCGAAGTCTTTAAAGGCATAAAACATGCGTTCACAGCTCCTTATCAGCAAAGTGAGTAAAATTGAAACAACAATGTTATAATAGGAAAAACATTTTTTCCCGATGGGGTTTCATATTATATATTTTAGCAAATAACTGAGTGCTTTTTTGAATTCATCTCTATTTTCTTTATAGAAAGGATGTTCTGCAAAATGGAAATCCTCACAAACTTTCCTTTACTGGCGAGCTTTGCCGCGATCTTTTTCGCTCAGTTTATCAAGGTGCCCATTTACTTTGTCGTCTCGAAAAAATGGGATTGGCGGCTCGTCACAAGCACTGGCGGAATGCCGAGCTCACACTCAGCAGCCGTTACGGCGCTTTCAACCGGCGTGGCTCTTGATCACGGGATGGATTCTTCTTTGTTCGCCGTTTCCGCAATATTTGCCGTTATTACGATGTTTGATGCAACCGGAGTGAGAAGACATGCCGGAGAACAAGCAACAGTGATCAACCGGCTTGTCCGCGATTTTAACCGCTTTGTCAACGAAGCGAAAGATTTCCCTAAAAGCCATCAGGAAGAAAAACAGAAGAAGCTGAAGGAACTGCTCGGCCATCAGCCGATTGAAGTTTTTTTCGGCGGTTTGACCGGCATTGCCCTGACGCTGCTTCTCGATTACTTATTGATGTAGAGCAAAAAAACGTTTAAGACGCAACGGTCTTAAACGTTTTTTCTTATTCTTTCGCCATTTTATATTTTTGTCTGAATACTTGCATCGATTTATTTTCATTCAGTTTCAGGAGATCCTCTTCGGTAATGGTGCCGTTTCCTTTTTTAATGACATACACATCAAGTGTTTTTTTGCCCCACTCTTTATAAACATCTTCAACCGTCTCATAGTACAAATCAAGCCGGTTCCCTTTGATGGCTGATCCGGTGTCCGCAACAACGCCATAGCCGTAGTCCGGTATGAACAATATGGTGCCGATCGGAAAGACCGACGGGTCGGCAGCAACGGTTGAATATAAATCTCTTTTAACTTTGACTCCCGAATATGTAATCCCGTAATCTGGATGATGAGGCTGTTTTCCCGTCGATTCCGCCCCTGCTGTATATCCGGTCGCGGTGACTTTTTGCTTCGGATACTTGGTCCAGTCAAAGGCATCTTCAAGCGATTTCGGTTTGTTTTTAATTTGTTCTGCGGCAGACAGAGACGTTTTTTCCGCTTTTTCTTTCGGAAGTGATTTAAAGGTGAGCATCAGCTGTTTCAAGGACAGATCGCGTTCTTTCGCCCAGCTGGATATGTCCTGTGCTTCCACGCCTGAAACGGCAAAGAAGGTCGTCATAAAAGCAAAGACAAACAAAACTGTCATCAAGAAACGCCGGAACATTGTCATCACTTTTCTCAAATCTTCCACTCCTCTCACCATCTAGTTGTTTCCAAGCGGAAACAGAAATATTCAGATGGCGGAAAAATTTTAAGAAAAGTGAAAAAATTAAATTCAAAAAACCCTCTCCCTTGAAGAAGAAGGCTTAAAACATTTGATATCCCCTTTTTCGCAACGCTTTAATCGTAACACCCGACAACAGGGCTCCGGCCATTCCGCTGGCTAAAATGATGATATCGGCAGCTGCCAATGAAGTCACTCTGTCAAAAAGGCCGGAAAATGCCTCTCCCGGCGCCTCTACATAGCGAATCAGCTTTTCTTTATTCACAATGAAAAGGCATACAATTGGATAAATGACAGCCATGATCCATGACATCCTGAGCAGCATATTCAGCAGAAAACCGATGCCGAAAAACAGGACGAAAAATAAGACAACTGAAATGATGACAACTGGTAAACTAATCAAAGCCTCCACCCCCAATTCACCTCTTTTAGTGTACATTGGGGAAGGAACTTGAGTCAATCATTGGAAAGCGGCGATCAGCGGTCTTTTCCCGTTCCCTTGCAGTTGTTGCACGTTTCCGAACCACCGAGCAGAAGCTGAAAATAGCCTTTTCCCGAACAAAATGTACAGGTTGATTCAAGGCGATGGGTTGATGTCGTCTTCATTAGTTACTCACCTTTTTCTTAATTTTCTGATAATATATCATGAACATTGTCAATAATAAAGTCAGAAAATATAACAGATCATTCGATGTAAGCGCTTAAAAGCTAAGCTATCTTCCTTTTTCTTTCGTTTTTGAAGTTTTTAACCCCGAATAAAAAGCCCGCAGCTTCCGCTGCAGGCTTCGATTCCGCTTAGAAAAATTTAAACTTTCCTTTTTTCAGAACAAGTCCCGGCCCGCCGATCAGGAACAGCGAGCGGTTGTCGATGATTTTTTTCATCATGGACGCCGTCGTTCCCGTCATCTTTCTCCCGAATGCGACGCCGATTGCATCATGTTCGCCGAGAGAAGCGACAGAGCCTTTATTATCGAATGAGAACGTTTCCGTTTCTTTGCCGTGAATCAGTGCGGCCAAATTGTTTGCGCACGTTTCGCCCTGCTGCATGGAAATCTGCGCAGTCGGCGGATAAGGCCTTTCGGTTTCTTCATTTATGATCAGCGAGCAGTCTCCGATTACAAATATATCATCATGGCCTTCAACGCGCAGATCAGGTTTTACCTTCACACGGCCGCGCATGTTTTCAAAGCCTGATTCTTCTATGATCGGGTTGCCGCGGACACCTGCGGCCCATACGACAGTACCTGCTTTGATTTCTTCGGTCTGATCGTCTTTTCCGCAGATGATTCCGTCAGGCGTGCATTCTTTCACCGCCGTGCCGATTTTGAATTCAACGCCTTTTCCTTCAAGGTAGTTGACCGCATAATCGACAAGCTCCGGATCAAAGCCCGGGAGAACGGACGGCGCGGCTTCCACGCATATTAAACGAACCTGCTGGCGATCGATATCGTATTCGCGGCACAGCTCAGGAATGCGGTTGCCCAATTCGCCCAAAAATTCAATGCCGGTAAAACCCGCTCCTCCGACAACGATCGTCAGGCGTTCCGGGCGCTTCTCGGCTTCTGTGTTATACGTCGCAAACTGATATTCAATGTGCTCGCGAAGCTGCCGGGACGAGTTGATGTTTGAAATGGAGAAAGCATACTCTTTCAATCCAGAAATTCCGAAAGTTTCAGGGACGGCCCCCAGCGCTACGACAAGATAGTCGTAACTAAGCTCGCCGGTTTCAAGGACGACTTTCTTTCCTTCTTTATCGATTTTCTTTACCGTATCCTGAACGAAATTGACACGGGAAGTATTGATGACGTCTTTAATCTGATAGCGGCATCTGTCATGATGAAGCGTACCTGCGCTCGCTTCGTGCATCCAGGTTGTCTCATAATGATAATTGTGCTTGTTGACAAGCGTAACATCCGCTTCATTGACGCCGATTTTTTTAACAAGTCTCGTAACGGTCATTAATCCACCATAACCTGCACCTAATACTACTACTTTTGGCTTATTCAACGGAATCACATCCACCTTTTCTGTATTTTACTGCTAAGCCGGATTAAAAATAGCCTTTGGGTTATCTTCTGCCGGCTTCAGGCTTTTTATGAAAAAAAGTTTGTGAAACCCTTCACTTTAATTTGCCGAACAACGGAATGTTTTTCGGCTGTGCGTCGAAAAATATTCACGAATTTTTAACAAAATGTTCACAACTACATCATAGCCGCTCGCTTTTGCTTTTTCAAGGTTAAATATGCTTGGGCGGCAGACTTTAGATCAGACGGTAATATTTTCCGATCTTAAAAAAACAGACGCGCTCGTATTTATTTTATGTGATATGATATAATTAAGAACAATTTTCATTTAGGGGGCATTATTTTCATGCGTGAAGACTCAAAAGTATATGACATTACAATTATCGGGGGCGGCCCTGTCGGCTTGTTTACCGCATTTTACGGCGGAATGCGGCAAACGAGCGTCAAAATTATCGAAAGCCTGCCGCAGCTAGGCGGTCAGCTGTCCGCTTTGTATCCCGAAAAATACATATACGATGTAGCCGGGTTCCCTAAAATCCGCGCTCAGGAGCTGGTCGACAATTTAAAAGAGCAAATGGCGAAATTTGATCAGACCGTTTGTCTGGAACAAGCCGTCGAAAGCGTTGAAAAACAAGCAGACGGCATTTTCAAGCTCGTCACCAACAAAGAAATCCACTATTCCAAAACGGTGATTATTACAGCCGGAAACGGAGCATTCCAGCCGAGAAAGCTCGAGCTTGAATCTGCGGCTCAATACGAGAATGCAAACCTTCATTACTTTATAGATGATCTGAATCAATTTGCGGGCAAACGCGTTGCGGTGTTGGGCGGCGGCGACTCCGCCGTCGACTGGGCGCTCATGCTGGAACCGATCGCTAAAGAGGTGTCAATTATTCATCGCCGCGATAAATTCCGCGCACATGAACACAGCGTCGAAAACCTGCACAATTCAAAAGTCAATGTGCTGACACCGTTTGTTCCGACCGAACTGATCGGCGCCGAGCGGATTGAACAGATCGTCATCGAGGAAGTGAAAGGCGAGAGAAAAGAAATCATCGATGTCGACGATGTGATCGTCAACTTCGGCTTTGTTTCATCTCTCGGACCAATCAAAAACTGGGGGCTTGAAATCGAGAAAAATTCGATCGTCGTCAAGTCCACAATGGAAACGAACATCGAGGGATTCTATGCAGCTGGCGACATCTGCACATACGAAGGAAAAGTCAAGCTGATTGCCAGCGGATTTGGAGAAGCACCGACCGCTGTCAACAATGCAAAAGCTTACATGGATCCTAAAGCGCGCGTGCAGCCGCTGCACTCTACAAGCATGTTTGAAAACAAATAAAAATGAAAAGGAGCCTGACACCGGCTCCTTTTCATTATATGATATTCAAATATGAGAAGATCGTTCCCAAAATCAGCACAATCGTTAAGATACCGACCACTCCCGCCGCAGTCAAGACAATCCGGTCCGTAATTTTCTGTGCTTTTGGAAGCGGTTTTTCGCAGCCGCATGCTTCACAGACTTTTGAATCGTAAGGCGTAAGCCCGCCGCAGCTTCTGCAGTTGATTTTTTCCATGGTTGAACCCCTTTTCTTTACTGGGCTTGGACTCTAAATAAACCTGTCCAGTATAGAATAACAAATTGACGAATAGAATGTCTTAAGATTCACAAAATATTCTTAAATGAACTCCAAAAAACCCTTGTTAGGAAGTGACGATATGTCTTACTACAACAATCGCAATCAAGAGCCTTTGCCAAAGGAAGATATCAGTACGTGGGAATGTACCGCTGAGGACTGCAACGGATGGATGAGAAAAAATTTCACGAGCAGCGATCGCCCTCTATGCCCTCTGTGCAACAAGGAAATGGTAAGCGGAAGCCGCTATATCACCTCAATCACCAACAACACGAGCAATCTCAACCGAATCTTTAACCAGAAATAAACACGATTGTTCCGGAAGCCCCGTTGCAAAAACCTTGCTCAGCACTTGAGCGGGGTGGCTGCATTGCTTCCTTCCGGCATTTCCCGAGCGAAGCGGAACACAGATTATGTTAAATCTTTTACCAAAAGAATCTCATCCCGAATCGGAATGCCGTTATCCGCGGCAAAGGGAATTTCAGGCTTTACTTTTCTTGCTTCTTCAACTGCGTTTACATACAGCTCGGCCATTGTATAGCCTCTCTTTTGATAAAACATAAACGCCCGCATATTATCGTTCGTCGTGATCAGTTTAATCGATTGACACTGTTTTCGCTTTGCAGCACGTTCCACTTCGTTTAAAAGGAGTGAGCCGATCCCTTTGTTTTCGGCAATACTGTCCAAGGAGACGACTTCACATTCGTTTCCGGCGATGAAGTACGTAATCAGGCCTTTTATATCGCCTTTTTCATCTGTCACAGCGAATCCTTCCAATTCATCGCAGCGGAATGTTCCGTGTGAATTGACCATGTCCGGACTTCCCCAATGCTTATGAAAAAACGCGGTAACGTCCGCTTTTGACAAGCCGAGCGTTGATACGAGTTTCATTTCTTTCCCCCCAGATCATAATAAAACGCCTTTTCGTCACGATGATGCATCGCAATGAAAGGCGTTTTTCTCATTCCATATCGTTGACCTGATGCCAATATGTCAGCACTCTTCAGGCTTCCCTGCATTCACTGCGGTTCTGAATGATGATCCGCAGCCGCATGAAGCGATGGCGTTTGGATTATCGATGGTGAAGCCTCCGCCCATCATCGATTGTTTAAAATCAATGACCGTACCGTTCATAATATCCAGGCTTTCTTGATCTACAAGCACTGTGATTCCATGCTGGACGAATTCATTGTCGTCTTCGTTTTTTTCGTGTTCAAAACCCATGCCGTATGACAGGCCGCTGCATCCGCCGCCTTTTACTCCGATTCTCAAGAATGCGTTCTCCTCTTCATGCTCTTTCATCATATCCTTGATATGAAGAGCAGCCGCTTCCGTGACCGTAACTGTTTTTTCGCTCATAACATCACACCTCCTAAAAGCTCATGTGTACTTTATTATAAAGTCGCACGTCCGATTTCTCAAACGGACCGACTCATGATATAAAAAACTCGCCTTCACATACCGTTTCAGCGGGTCCTGTCATCATGACGCGTCCGTCATTTTTCCAATTAATGATCAAATCGCCGCCGGCGAGATGGACGGTAATGTCCGTGTCCCGTTTGGAATAGCCGTTGAGTATCGAACTCACTGCGGCTGCGCAGGCGCCCGTTCCGCATGCCTGGGTAATTCCTGAACCCCTTTCCCATACACGGAAATGGAGTTCTTTGTCGTTTTCGACTTCAACAAATTCTACGTTAACCCCTTCCGGAAACCTTTCATCTTTTTCAATGAGCGGTCCCATCGACGTAAGCGGCGCTTTTTCAATATCGTCTAAATAAAAGACGATGTGGGGATTGCCCATGGATACAGCGGTACCTTTCATTTCCCGGCCGCCGAATATCATCTTTTCATTGATCGTCTCCGATCCCTGTTCACCGCGCATTGGCATATCTGATTTGAGAAGGCGCGGTTCACCCATATCGACTGTAGCCGATACAACTTTTCCTTCCTTCACTTCAATCTCAGCCTTTACCAAGCCTGAAAGAGTTTCAATTAAAAAGGATGTTTCCTTCACCAGTTTATGTTCATACGCGTATTTTGCAACGCAGCGCAAACCGTTTCCGCAGTTTTTGCCTTCAGATCCGTCGCTGTTGAAAATCCTCATTTTAACCGGCGCTTGATCTGAAGGACAGATGAGTATCATTCCGTCTGAACCGATTCCGGTGTAAACGGAAGACACTTTGACGGCCAAATCTGACAACAGCTCCTCAGGGAGATGTTCTTCAAACTGATTGACGTATATATAGCTGTTTCCTAAGCCGTGCATTTTAGTAAAACGAAAAGAATTCATAGCCGCCTCCACATTTTTTTACTTTCTTCTAGTATAAAAGCTGAAAGGGATGGATACAATATGGCTATCCCCCGTTTTTCATACATAAAAGCTCCCTGCGTTCATTTGCAGGGAGCTTTTATCATGTTATCCGATAAACATACCGGCGATCGCCGCGCTTGTAAGGTTGGCCAATGTTCCGGCAGCAACGGCTTTCAAGCCGAGACGGGCGATATCGGAACGGCGGTTCGGCGCCATTCCTCCCAATCCTCCGAGCAAAATCGCCACAGAAGACAGGTTTGCGAAACCGCACAGCGCAAAGCTGATAATCGAAGCGGTTTTGACGGAAAGCTGATCAAACATCGGAGCAAAATTGGAATAAGCGACAAATTCATTCAGCACGAGCTTTTGACCGATAAAGCTTCCGGCCTGAACTGCTTCATCCCAAGGGACGCCGATGACAAAGGCGAGAGGTGCAAATACATAGCCGAGAATGAATTCAAGCGAAAGGTCTTTAAAACCGAACCATCCGCCGATTCCTCCAAGAATTCCGTTTAAAACGGCAATCAAAGCAACAAATGCAAGCAGCATCGCGCCGACATTCAAAGCAAGAGAAAGACCTGTTGATGCCCCTTTTGCAGCGGCATCGATGACATTTGCTGCGTCTTCGTCTTCAGCCATTTGAATATCTTTTTCTTCAATTTTCGATTTTTCAGTTTCGGGAATAAGCATTTTTGCCATAATCAAGCCCGCAGGTGCAGCCATAAAGCTCGCTGCAAGCAAATATTCGAGAGGAACCCCAAGAAGGGCGTAACCGAACAAAACAGAACCGGCCACTGATGCGAGTCCGCCTGTCATAACGGCAAACAGCTCCGACTTTGTTAAGTTTGCGATAAACGGCTTAATCACAAGCGGCGCCTCAGTTTGTCCGACAAAGATATTGGCAGCTGCAGAAAGAGATTCCGTTTTGCTTGTTCCGAGCAGTTTTGCCAATCCGCCGCCGATAAAGCGGATGATGACTTGCATGATCCGTAAGTGGTAAAGAACCGCAATCAGCGATGAAAAGAAGATGATAACAGGAAGAACGCTTAAAGCGAAGGCAGCGCTGTCGCCTACTTGCAAGAGAGGCCCGAAGAGAAAGCTGATTCCTTCATTCGCATAATTGACAAGATGCTGAACGGCTTTCGTAAACGAAAGAAACACTTCCCGCCCCATTTCCCATTTGAGAACGATGAATCCGAACAGGAGCTGCATCGCCAAACCGATTAAAATCGTTCTTATGTTAATTTTACTCTTGTGCTCAGAAAGCAGAAAAGCAATCGCGAAAATCGCCAGAATACCAAGAAGTCCCCATAAAATGTTCATGACCACACCTCTTATTATTTTTTAAACTTTTATTAAGATAACAATTAATGATTGGCCTGTCCACAAAAATTTTTAAGAATTTTTTCTCTTTTTATGTAAACCCTTTCAAACAAAGGCTTTGCATGAAAAAACGAGATCACCAAGATGACCCCGTTTTTAAATAAGTTCATTTTCATCAATGAACTTGTATATATTTTCGACCAATTCAGCCGGATTATTCGCTGTCACCATTTCTCCGTTTACAAGAGCATACATGGTCTGCATGCATTGTCCGCAGTAACTCAGGCAGCCGTATTCGACGACGTCCAGATTCGGATCTTTCTCCAATATTTCTTTTGCTTCCTGAGAACCTTGGGCAAGATTGCTGACGCAAAACTCAACGATTGGAAACACTTTATTTCACCTCACATTGCTTTTTTATCGTACCCTATTTACGTTTCAATAGTCAAAGTTTAAGGCTGAGGAATAAAGCTTTTGTAACATATTAATACCTTAAAGGGTTTTACTAATTATCGATTCAAGGCGGATATGTAGGTTATTTTCCCGAGAAATATTGTGATTTTACATCAAATTAGATATAATTCTAGAGGGTATTTACATAGTTTTTTAATTTTACAATGAAAAAGGTTAGTTTCTTAATCTGAGGGGAAAAGGGGAATTACCAATGAGAAATTTAGTCTTGCTCGGCGGCGGGTACGGAAATATGCGGATCATTCATCGTTTGCTGCCTAACCAGCTGCCAGATGATGTGATGATCACTTTAATCGACAAAAACCCTTACCATTGTTTGAAAACGGAGTACTACGCACTGGCTGCGGGGACGATTTCCGATCATCATATCAGAGTGTCCTTCCCGGATCACCCGAAGTTAAAGATTGAATACGGGACGATTTCGTCTGTTGATTTGGAAGGAAAAAAAGTTTTGTTTCATGACAGGGAGCCGATATCTTATGATGACGCCGTCATCGGGCTCGGCTGTGAAGATAAATATCACAACGTTCCCGGTGCGCCTGAACATACCTACAGCATTCAGACAATCGATCAATCACGCAGCACTTACCAGGCGCTCAACAACTTAAATGCGGAAGCCACCGTTGCGATCGTCGGGGCAGGACTGAGCGGCGTTGAGCTTGCGAGCGAGCTTAGGGAAAGCCGAAAAGATTTGAACATCGTCCTTTTTGACCGGGGAGAATTAATTTTGTCGAGCTTCCCGAAGCGTTTGAGCAAATATGTTCAAAGCTGGTTTGAAGAGCACGGCGTCAAGATTATTAATTGCGCCAACATCACAAAGGTGGAAGAAGGCATCGTCTACAATCATGACGATCCGATACAAGCTGACGCCATCGTCTGGACAGCGGGGATACAGCCGAACCAAATCGTTCGGGAACTCGATGTGGAAAAAGATCCGCAAGGGCGCGTCGTCCTGACGCCGCACCATAACCTGCCGGGAGACGAACACGTGTATGTTGTCGGCGATTGCGCAAGCCTGCCTCACGCGCCAAGCGCACAGCTGGCCGAAGCCCAGGCGGAACAAATCGTCCAAGTGCTTGAACTGCGCTGGAAAGACGAACCTCTTCCTGAAACGATGCCGAAATTCAAGCTGAAAGGCGTGCTCGGTTCACTCGGCAAAAAAGCCGGCTTCGGTTTAGTTGCCGAACGGCCGTTGATCGGCAGAGTGCCTCGCCTGCTGAAATCCGGCTTGCTTTGGATGTATAAGCATCATAACGGATAAGATTACTCGAAACCTTAGCATTTTAGAACAGCAGCGTTTTTAATTAGGGCGCTCTCTCGCCTTCAATGAGAGAACGCCCTTATTTTTGCGTTTTTTTATTTCCGCCAAAAAGTTGAACAGTCCGCCTTATCCGCAATATTAAACTCGATCATTTTTTTAAGTAATGAGAAATCAAGCGGACGATCCCACGGGAAACGGACAAGCTGCTTCGTATGATCATAGCCGGCCTGCACGATTTCTTCAGAAAAACGATCAATTCCCGCGCTTTCAGGGGCAACAGCCAGGTGATGTTTCGCTGTGCTGAAACCGATAATAAAAGTGCCGTGATCGGTAAACATAGGCTGATTCCAGGCGATTTTCGGCGTTAAATTTGGAAATGTCTCCGCTGTCCAATTCAACACTTCCTCCATCCGGGCTCGATGTTCCGGGTGATCAATTCCTTCTAAATATTCTGCAAAAGCTTCCATGTTGCTCCCTCCTAAAATTAAAATGATGCTAGAACTTTGTTTCGCAAATGAACCCTTTGTAATAAGTCTATCCTTGGAACAGCTTCATTCGAATTCCCACAGATAAGATTCTACTCAAAAAAGCCCCCTTGTCATCGGCGAGCTTTCTTGAATTGAGCGTCATACCTATTATAGCGTTTCCATGCCTGTCCGCTTTTTATAAAGCTATTAAAAACTCCATCATCGTTTCATAAGCAATTTGCGAGGACTGCCGGTTGTATTTTACGGAATACGGGTCGCTAAATCCATGCTCACCCTTCAGCTTCACCGTTTTGACATTCTTTGATTCCAATTGGGATATACACGCGGCAACGTCAAAGGACTGCTCTTTTTCCGGGAAAAAAAGCAGTGCCGGACATGAAGGCGATATGTTCAGATAGTCTCTTATCCGGGAGCCGTAGTATCCGGCGATCCCATTGACACGCTCATCTTCGCTGCAAAGCCAGGCAGCGGTTGCTCCGACGCTGAACCCGAGTAAGATGATCTTGCGATATTGACGATCCAGCTTGGATATGATTGTATTTATTTTGCGCAAAAGACCGGGGAAACCGACGTTTTCCATAAAAAAAAGATAAGCCGCTTTTTCTTCAGCGTATTCAAACGGTTGATCCCGATTTAACAAATTGGGGCAAATAACATCAAAGCCCTGCTCAGCTATCAATTGGCAAACATCGTGCATGTGCCGGTTAATCCCGTATATTTCGTGCAGCACGATAACCGCTGTATCGGATTTATTTTGAATATGTATCATGTTCTGACTCCTTGTCTCTCATTGCTGCATAAAAAAAGGGCGCCGCCTTCGGCGCCAGTTTAACAGCTTGTACGGCAACAAATCAGGTTATGCAGTCTTTTGCAAAGCTGCAGGCGCTTTACCATCAAAGCTGTCGAGAAAAATCGCTCTGCCCGCCATCAGCTGGGCCGGCTTATCGTCAAGAAAAATGGCGCGACCGGCAAACTCGGCATTTCCCTTCGGCTGAGACGAAAAACTTAAAACGACAAGGCTGGCAAAGACGGCAGTCAACGCAACGGCAATCATCTTTTTCACTTTAGCTCCTCCGTTCTTTTAAGAATTTGGTCTCTTGCATGATGAGATTCTTCAAAATATTCGGCAGCTTTGTCTGCATCTCCATTTTCTTTATAGTAAAGTGCGATATCAAATGTTAATTCCGCTACATCCGTCCAGAGATTGATCGTTTTAAGATATTCTAAAGCATGTTCAACCGTAAGTGGATCCTGTTCATCATACAGAGCATGAATAAGTTTAAATTTCGACAAATATTCCCTTTCTCCTGCTTTTTCCGCGCGGAAAAATCCTTTTTCATACAATTTGCGGGCTTCTTTGACAACATTTGATTTGTATAGCACATGTGTCAGTTCAAACATGGAGTGGATGCCGTAAACCGATTCTTCATGCTCTTTGATAAGCAGCGCTTCTTTGAAATGATGTTCGGCCAAGGTGAGGAGATTGCGATTGACATAGCTCAATCCTAAGTTGTGGTGAGCCATACCGAGGAGAACGTGGTGCTTGATCAGTGCCGCGTCTTTTAGGGCTTGCTTGTAATGCTGTTCGGCTTCATCAAAACGAAATAAATCGAGTTTATTTGCTCCGATCAGCATATCGTTGCTGATCGCTTTTTGAATATAGTCATCATGTGTTTTGAAGGTTTTTAGAGCTGTTTTTGCATGGTTTAAGGAGAGGAAATTCTGTTTGATTTGATAGTAGGCGATAGCCAGTTTGTAATGGAATTCGGCGATTTCGATTTGATCGGGGATTGTTCTGAGCTTTTCTTCGGCTAGTTTATAATAATTGATGGCATTTGTATAATCCTTTTTATGAAATTCGTACATGCCTGCGAAAAAGAAATAATAATATTCGATCATGTCATCTGTGCTTTGCATATCTGCTTTTTGCTCCTGAATATCTTCGAACAATTTTGTGGAAGCTGCAAACTCTTCTGTCAGCAGTTTGTGCCGATAGTCTAAAAGATTAAAATAAAGAAGCAGATCTTGATTTTCTTCCATATTCGGCAGCCGGTGCTCAATGTCGTATTTAATCGAGACCGCTTGTGCCACTTCATGGCGCTTGATCATGACATACCATTGATTAAGCATTCCCGCGACTTCCTCATAAGCAATTTTTGTCTTCAATCGTTTATCCTTCCTTTCCTCCCATGTCTCTTCCTTTTTATGGGTTGTTTTTCATTTTACAGAATCGCTTATTTTTTGACAATCACTTTTCTAAATATTGGCTTAATTTCCTAAAATAACTCAAAATTCTGACATCAATCGTAACCATTTTCTGTATTGTTGCAAATCTCTCAGAAAGTATTTTCGTTTGACATTGTTTTTGATGACATTTTATAATTATATATGTAAATATCAACATGTTCTATTTTACAATAAACAAATAAGGAGCGGTTCATATGAATCAAGATGTCAAAGAGTTTGTCGGAAGCCATATGATCTATACGTATGAAAACGGATGGGAATATGAAATCTACATTAAAAATGACCATACCATTGATTACCGCATTCACAGCGGAATGGTCGGGGGACGCTGGGTTCGCGATCAAAAAGCCGATATCGTCAAGCTGACTGAAGGCGTCTATAAAGTATCATGGACAGAACCGACAGGGACTGACGTTTCCTTGAATTTCATGCCCAATGAAAAGCGGATGCACGGCATCATCTTCTTCCCTAAATGGGTTCATGAACGCCCTGATATCACAGTCTGCTATCAAAATGACCACATCGACTTAATGGAAGAATCGCGCGAAAAATATGAGACGTATCCAAAATATGTCGTACCGGAATTCGCCGATATCACATTCATTGAAAATGCCGGAATCGATAATGAAGATCTGATTTCAAAAGCCCCTTATCCCGGAATGACGGATGACATCAGAGCCGGAAAACGAGTATAAATGGGAAAAGGGCTTTTCATTAATGATATAATGACTGGACTTTTGTTAAGTCATGCAGCAAGGCTTTAATATCATCTTGCGATAAAGGGACAAGCATTTGATCGTAAAGGGTGATGATCTGTCCTCCCTCGTCATGCTCATGCTGCCTTAAATACTGCTGCAAAGCCCTGAGCTGGTTTTCTTTCAAGCTGGTCTGCGTTTGAAACTGCTTGATTTTCTTTAACGAAAAAACATTCATTTCGTCATCAAAATCGCCTGACATGATTTGACCTTCAATGCTGGACATGCTGGCTATCCCTCCTTATTGACGATTCGGCTGGTAGTTAGTCTGTCCGCTTTAAGAAAAGTACAATCATAAAAAATAAAACAGCAAGGGACAGATCTGTCCCTTGCTGTTTATCATGCAGGCTTATAACCTTGCTTTTCCATTTCTTTATACACGTCTTTCAGCTTCGGATTTCCTTCGCCGACTACTTGATCACCGACCATGATGAGCGGATAAAAATATTCGTCGTTCAGGATTTTTTCGGAGATTTCCTGTTTTTCAGGATCGTTTTCCGGCGGCTGATGGATATCAATGTACGTGATCGAGAAAGGCTGGTCGGGATATTTTCTTTTCAGGGCGGCTTCGAGCCACTCATAAGTTTCTTTTGATGACGGAAGGTTGACACAGCTTGGACAAAGAACGTCGGCACCGTAAACAAAAAGCTCGGCTTGTTTTTTCATCAGCGGCAGCTCCTTTCTCTTTGTCTTTTATTTTATTCTATTTTGTCCTTTCGCTCCATATTGAAATGAAAATCGCTTTTTGTCTTTGCCGGCAAATATGATATAATATGTGGGAAAACGATTGAAACCAAACAATAGCTTTTTATTGTTCGACTGAATATAATGGTTGTATGATTTGAAAGGAGCGATACGAATGACGACAGAGGTCGAAATGAAAGAACAAGTACAGGAAGTGCTGGACAAACTTCGTCCATTTCTACTCCGCGACGGCGGTGACTGTGAACTCGTCGATGTTGAAGACGGCATCGTCAAGCTTCGCCTGCTTGGCGCATGCGGAAGCTGCCCAAGTTCCACGATCACCCTTAAAGCTGGAATTGAGCGCGCCCTTTTAGAAGAAGTTCCGGGCGTCATTGAAGTTGAACAAGTATTTTAATTTGAGGCGGCTGCCGTTCATTACGGCAGCCTTTTCTTTTTTTATAGATAATCTTCAAACCAGCCGGCAATATACTCAAGCCGTCTGATCCGCTGCTTTGGATGCCCGCTTCTTGATAAATCGTGCGACGCATTCGGGAATCTGACGAATTTCACTTCTTTCCCCATTTTTTTCAATGCCGTAAACAGCTGCTCCGCCTGTTCAATCGGGCACCTGTCGTCCCGTTCGCCATGGAGGATGAGAAGAGGAGTCTCCACCTTGTCCGCATATTTGAGCGGCGAATGCTCCCACAGTTTGCCGGGATTTTCAAAAAGGTCCGCTCCGATCTGCCAGTCTGTGAAAAAATAGCCGATGTCGCTTACCCCGTAAAAACTGATCCAATTGGAAATGGACCTCTGCGTCACCGCGGCCTTAAAGCGATTCGTGTGGCCGACAGCCCAGTTTGTCATAAAGCCGCCGTAGCTTCCTCCTGTGATTCCGAGCCTTTCTTGATCGATGAAATCATATTGTCCCAGCGCGTGGTCAACAGCTGCCATTACAT
The DNA here is from genome assembly GCF_038002625.1 of Bacillus sp. FSL K6-1284. NCBI lineage: Bacteria > Bacillati > Bacillota > Bacilli > Caryophanales > Bacillaceae > Bacillus > Bacillus sp. FSL K6-1284. Next base: position 3,464,886 of record NZ_JBBOCW010000001.1, read on the forward strand.
CTTTAAAATCTCCCCCGCCGTAGTCGCCTCTCACCCGGTTGACAAAATCCTGTCCGTAGCCGTGGCTTCCCCGCGGATTGACATATACAACGGCGCTTCCCTTTGCGGCCAGCACTTGAAATTCGTGAAAATAAGCATTCGCATACATGGCGTGAGGACCGCCGTGCACTTCCAGAATGAGCGGATACGTGTTTCCTTTTTCATATTGAGCAGGCTTTATCAGCCAACCGTGAATTGTCAAACCGTCAGCTGTCTGAAATTGAAGCTCCTCCGGTTCCGATATGATATGCTCTTCCGTAAACGCTTGGTTGGCATCTGTTAATCGCTCCGCTGTTTCTTCACCCAATGGGAGATGGTAAAGTTCGCTCGGCCGGACAGGCAGGGCTATCGATGCCGCAAAACTTTTTTCATCCGGATGCAGGCTGAATCCGTTCAGATGCTCTTTTTCCAACCGGACCGGATAAGCAAGACCTTCGATTGATATGTAGTAAATGCCTGTCGAACCTTGGTCAGATCCAATGACATAAAAGCCGTTTCCGTCTTTGGTCCAGGCCGGTTTCGGAAGAACGCCTCCGACAAGGCTGTCCCCTGCTACTGCATCGCTGAGATGGACATCAAGCATTTCCGTCAGACACGTTAGTTTTCCTGTTCCAATATTATACAGCCATGCTTTATCAAGCGTGGCGTTTTGAAATTCCTTTTCGTTTCCGATGAATGCAAGGTGTTTGCCGTCAGGAGAAAACGATAGTGAAGAAAAAACGCCGTTTTGACCTGTCAGGCGCTTCAAATCACCTGTCGAAAGGTTCATCAAATAGACATCGTTCACACGTATATCCGTCTGATTGGCACAAAATGCAATCCTGCCTCCGCACGGTGAAAATGCGTGGCTGAAGTGGTCGCGTTCTAGATCGGTCAGCTGTTTTATCTCCCCGGTTTCCACTTGAACGAGGACAAGCTGCGTATACTTTCCCCTTTTAAACCCTTGGCCGTCTAATTTATACGACAAAGAATCGACTTCCAGCGGTTCGTGATCTTCAATCTCCGTTTTTTTCTCATCGTCGACGCTTTCCTCTTTCGTCAGCCTCACTGAACAAAGCAATGACTTGCCGTCAGGCGACCATTCAGGCTGTGATACATCATAGGGAATATCGGTCACTTTTCTCGCTTCTCCTCCGGCGGCGCTTATTACGTAAAGTTGTGTGGTTTCCTCGCGATTAGACGTAAATGCAAGGGATTTGCCGTCGGGCGACCAGCGCGGATGCTGGTTTCTTCCTTTTCCAAACGTCCATTGTACTGACGCTTGTTGTTTGCGGTCGTAGACCATGATATGCGAATCATAAGAGTCCTGTTTTTCGTTTACTTTTGTTTGTACGTAGGCGATTTTTGCACCGTCAGGCGAGTACTGCGGGTCGGTAATGGATACAAGCTTGATGAGGTCTTTTTCGGTTATCAGCTGCTTCATGTTCGTTTCTCCTCCTCTATATGTTTGTCATACTATTTCGACTTTCTAAATAAAAATCCTTGTTTTGAAGGCAAACAAAAAAAGAGCCGAAAAAGCTCTTTTATCGTTAAACACTGTTAACTGATTTTCTTTCAACGATAATGCCTGTATCCGGGACACGAAGGCAGTCCACTTCACAATGCGGAAACTTAGAAGCAAGCTGATCTCTCAGCGCGTCTCCCTTTCCTTTTTCAATAAAGGAAAGGATCGTCGGTCCTGCTCCGCTTAAAGCGGTCCCAAACGCGCCGTTTTTGCCTGCTTCATGCTCTACTTTAGAAAGCTCAGGGACGAGCGCCCTTCGGTAAGGCTGATGAAAGAGGTCTTTTTGCATCATGCGGCCGACAAGCTTCCAATCTTTCGCCATCAGTCCGGCGACGAGCATATTGCTGACCGCGCTTGCTTCCACCGCTTTCGGATAAGAGAGGCTTTCGGGAAGAACATCCCGCGCATCTTTTGTCAGCACTTCATAAAAAGGAATGACGACAACGACATCCAAATCGATGTCTTTCATCGAAACCATCTCTGTTTCATCTTCTTCATGAAGTCCGATGACAAGCCCGCCGAAAAGCGATGCTCCGGCATTGTCAGGATGGCCTTCTTCAAGGCTTGCAAAATGGAGTTTCTCGCGGTCAGAGAGTTTTAAATCGGCAAGTTCGTTCGCCAGCTCAATCGCAGCGGCAATTGCGGCTGCGCTGCTGCCGAGACCGCGCGCCAGCGGAATATCGCTCCACACTTTGACGAGGCTTGGCGGAATGTCTTTTCCGAAGTGTGCGGCGGTCCGTTTGGCCACCTGGTAAATTAAATTATCCGTCCCTTCAGGAATTCCCGCTACGACTTCTGTTTCAGCCTCAAAACGCCACTCATCATGAGGAAAAACAGACAGTCTCAAATAACGGGACAGCGCCATGCCGACTGAATCAAAGCCCGGGCCCAGATTGGCCGTGCTTCCGGGAACCGTAACGGAAAACAGCATGTCAGCCTCAGTCATACACGAGCGGCTCCTTTTAAGTGTTCGAGAATGGCTTCTTCATCTGTCGGCAGTGTGACAGGTTTGATCTGCGACACATCAACGGCTGTGTTCGGATCTTTCAAGCCGTTTCCAGTTAAGACAGCGACAACTTTCGCCCCCGGCTGAATCTCTTTCGTTTCCAGCTGTTTCAGTACGCCGGCAATAGATGCGCACGATCCCGGTTCTGCAAATACGCCTTCTTCTCTTGCCAGGAGCTGATAAGCGTGCAGGATCTCTTCGTCTGACACTTCATCGATTTTTCCGTTCGATTCTTTTGCAGCATTGACCGCTTTGTCCCAGCTTGCCGGATTTCCGATTCTGATCGCTGTCGCAACGGTTTCCGGCTTTTCAATTACTTTGTTTTTGACAATCGGGGCCGCGCCTTCCGCCTGAAAACCTCTCATAACCGGCAGGCCTGTGCCGTTTTTCTCATGATATTCTTTAAAGCCTTTCCAGTAAGCCGTAATATTTCCGGCATTCCCGACAGGAATTGCAAGGATGTCAGGCGCTTCGCCCAGCTGTTCACAAATTTCAAAGGAAGCGGTTTTCTGTCCTTCAATCCGGTAAGGATTCACAGAGTTGACGAGTGCAATCGGCTCTTTCTCGCAAATGCTGCGCACCATTTTCAGGGCATCGTCGAAGTTTCCGTCGATCGCAATGATTTTAGCGCCGTACATGACGGCTTGGGCCAACTTTCCGAAGGCGATTTTACCGTCTGGAATAATGACGATGCACTTCATGTTGGCGCGAGCCGCATAAGCCGCAGCAGCAGCTGACGTATTGCCGGTCGAAGCGCACATGATCGTGTCATTGCCTTCTTCTTTCGCCTTGGCGACCGCCATGACCATCCCGCGGTCTTTAAAGGAGCCTGTAGGATTGACACCCTCTGTTTTGACATAAAGCTCGATTCCGAGCTTTTTCGAAAGATTTTGCAGATAAATGAGTGGGGTATTTCCTTCGTTCAGCGTCAATTCCGGTGTTTTGTCCGTTACTGGCAAATATTCTTTATATTGATGGATGAGTCCTTTCCACATTAGCTCCAACCGTTCCCTTCTACTCGATAAGTGCTTTTCACCTGATCAACAACCTCAAGATCATTCAGCTTTTGCAAGATATCCGTAAAATCCTCTTCTGACGTATGATGTGTCACAATGACAATCTCAGCCAGGTCATCATGGCCTTTAATCGGAAGCTGCAGAATTTTTTCAAAACTGACGCCTCTTTCCGAAAAAATCGATGTGATTTTTGAAAACGAACCGACCTGATCTTTAACATGAATTCTTAAAAACTGCTGGGCGAAGATTTCAGAAGGTGCCTTGATCTTCTTTTCAAATTGCGGATCGACAAAGCTGCTGCCGTTCACGCCGAGACGCATGTTTTTCATGACGGAAACCAAATCTGATACGACGGCGGTCGCAGTCGGCATGCTTCCTGCGCCAGGCCCGTAAAACATCGTTTCCCCGACGGCCTCGCCATACACGTAAACCGCATTGAATTCATTATGGACGGAAGACAGCGGATGATGCTCCGGCAGCAATGTCGGCTGGACGCTCACTTCGACTTTTTGTCCGTCGCGCTGGGCGATGCCGATCAGCTTCATCGTATAGCCGAGCCGTTTGCTGAAATTGATGTCTTCATCAGACACTTGGGAAATGCCCTTCACTTTGACATCGTCAAGATCGACATTCATTGAGAAACCGAGCCTGGCCAAAATCGCCATCTTTCTCGCCGCATCAAGACCTTCAACATCAGCTGTCGGGTCCGCTTCGGCGAAGCCGAGCTCCTGCGCTTCTTTCAGCACATCAGCATAAGGCGCGTTTTCTTTATTCATCTTCGTTAAAATGAAGTTGGTCGTTCCATTGACGATTCCCATCATTTTCGTAATCCGGTCTGAAGCCAGCCCGTCTTCCAGGCTTCGCAAAATCGGAATTCCGCCGGCGACGCTCGCTTCAAAATAAAGGTCGCAGCCGTTTTCTTTCGCGGCAGCCGTCAGTTCCGATCCATAGAGGGCGATCAAATCTTTATTCGCTGTCACGACATGTTTTTTCGCCTGAAGCGCGTCAAGCAAATAGCGTCTTGTCTCCTCGATTCCCCCGATGACCTCAATGATGACATCCACCTCCGGATCTTGAATGACATCATAAGCTTCCGTCGTCAGAACATCTTTGGAAAGGTCGACATCCCTCTTCTTATCTTTATCTTTTACAAGAACTTTTTGAATCGTAACAGGGCATCCGACTTGGTGTGTCAGCTTATCCTGGTGATCCTGAATAATCTTCACCACACCGCTCCCGACTGTTCCTAATCCTAGCAGCCCCACTCGTATCGCCTTCAATGAAATTCCACCTTTCTCTCTCTTATCGTCCTCTCTCTGAGGACATTTGTAAACACAACGCAGACATTTAAGTTACAAACATTATAATGGGGGATTCTTTTTTTGACAAGATGACATTTGCTGAAAAACAAATCATGAAAACGCTTTATACATTGATATAATAAGATTCTATATATTCAGAAATATTTTCGTGAGAAAATCTTCCGACCCGTCAGGCCGGCCGGAAGAAACATCAAATCTCGGTCTTTGCCGGCTTCCCTCCCAGGACAAGCGCAATATTTTCCGCACAAAGCCTCATCATGGCTTCTCTCGTTTCGACAGTGGCGCTGCCGATGTGAGGCAGCGCGGTCACTTGCGGCAGATTGGCGAGCGGGTGATCCTGCTGCACGGGTTCTTCCGCAAAGACGTCGAGTCCTGCGCCGGCAATATCTTTTTCGATCAGGGCTTCATATAAATCGTCTTCATTCACAACCTGTCCTCTTGAGACATTGATAAAAATAGCGGAGCGCTTCATCCTTTTGAATGCGCTGCGGTTAAACAGATGCTTCGTTTCCTCAGTCAGAGGCGTCAGGCATACCACAAAATCCGCCTGTTCGAGCAGTTCGCCAAAGGATAGATAAGTTGCCCCCAGTTCGGCTTCCGCCTCGGGATTGCGGGTGCGGTTATGATATAAAATCTCCATGCCAAAGCCTTTCGCCCGCCGGGCAACGGCTTGTCCAATGCTCCCCATCCCGACGATGCCAATCGTTTTATGATGGATATCCGCTCCGGCCAAAAGCAGCGGCCCCCAGCCCGTCCAGTTACCTTGTCTAATCCAGTCGCTTGCCTCGACGATTCTGCGCGCGGATGCCATCAGCAGAGCAAACGTCAAATCTGCCGTTGACTCTGTCAGCACGCCGGGCGTGTTGCAGCAGATGACGCCATGCTTTTTCGCAGCCTCCACATCGAGGTTGTCATAGCCCACCGCCAAATTGGCCACCACTTTTAAATGCGGCGCACCTTTTAAAAGCTCCTCATCAACTGTGTCGGAAAGCATCGTCAACAGTCCGTGCGCCTTTTTTGCTTTTTCCGCCAGAACGGCGCGCGGGCACGGTTCTTCTTCCTTTTCCCACATCTCAATACGGGCTTCTTCTTTTAACGCAGAAAGCTGTTCTTCCGGTAATTTTCTCGTTACATATACAAACGGTTTGTCCATGCTGCCTCGTTCCTTTCTAAGAGTAGCTTCCAACCAAGCATATCGAAAAAATCCGGAAATGTTAACATGAAGAAAAGAACACCGCGGCGTCTATGGTGTCCTTTTCAGCCAATTGACAGGCGGCATGCTCATAAATCCTGCGGCTCTCATGCTCGCCATTTCTTGAAAGCCATTTAGAAATTGCTCATAAGCCGGCGCTTGAGACAATAAATGGTCGAGTCTGCTTTCAAAATAATGGTGCTCTGATTCAGGAGAAATATAATACCCTTCAACCGTTTCAAAATAGTGAAGCGGAAACAGAAGCCTGCTGTACACCAGCCGTTTAGAAAATGAGGAAAGCGGCGCGGCTTGTTCGTATTGCTGAAAAAACAATGCGATGTCATTGAAGTTTTTCCTTTCGTGAAACAAGCTTCTGGCATATTCCGCAAGATCCCTGGCCGCATGATCAAACACCCATTCCATCGGGATTTTAATAAGCGGCTCGCGCCTTAAAGCCTCGCAGGTGAGCCGCTGCTGGCAAATCGTCCCGGAGTCGGCGGCCTGCGGCTGATCATCCAATTCGGTATCGGCCAAATATTGAATCGCGTTTTCGGTTAAACCGAGATAATAAGGAAACGATTCGATAAAATGTTTTTCAAAAGGCTGCAGCTGTCTTGCCTGCGTTTTTTGGATCCAGAATTGTTCCAGCTGGTCGAGCCGTTTCCCCCAAAGTTCTTTCCACTGCCCAATCCGCGAGGTTTCTTTTACCTCATAAGGGTATCCTCTTCCCTTCTGATGAAATTCAGCCAGCTCCGCCCCAAATGAAACGGACCTGTTTGTCATGCGGGGAGCAGCTTGAAGCAGTACATATGAGGCGCCATTGTCCTCAAATGTCATCTCCCCATCCTTTGTCAATATAAAAGATGAAACGTATGGGTCGCGCTGTTCTTGCAAATACTGACTCATACTAAACAATTCCGCCAGCTCATCCTGACTCAAGTGGGATACCGGGACGATCAAAAACATCGAATTCGGGGTATGAAAAGCCTGATAAGACAAGTATGAAGTAAGATCGCGAATATGGATTCCGAATTTTTCTTTGATCAGCTCCTTCACGGACATCACTTCCTGATAAATTTTTCTCCTTCTACACATCGTAATCATGAAGGGATTCGATTATGAATCGATTCGGAAAAAGAGTTCTAAAATCGTTACATTTTTAAGGTTGTTTGTATACACTAAGTAAAAAAAGATTGGGTGAAAATGATGCCGGAAAACAACAGCATGCATCAAATCGAAACAGCAGCAAAAGAATGGCTTGAGAAACGGGGCGTCAAGATTTCGGATATTGCTGATCTTGTCTACGTACTACAGAAGAAATATCATCCAAACTTGACAAAAGAAGAATGTGAAGAGAATGTCAACCGGGTCATGAAAAAACGCGAAGTTCAAAACGCCGTGATCACAGGGATTCAATTGGATATGCTGGGTGAGCAAAGAAAGCTCATGGAACCGCTCCAAACCTTAATCGAGACAGATGAAAGCCTGTACGGCGTCGATGAAATCTTATCCTTCTCCATTGTGAATTTGTATGGATCAATCGGTTATACAAACTATGGATATATCGATAAAATCAAACCGGGAGTGCTCGCACGTTTAAACGATAAATCAACAGGCGAATGCCACACGTTTTTGGATGATATCGTCGGAGCGATTGCGGCAGCCGCATCCAGCAGACTGGCGCATCGAGCAAAAGATGCGGAATAAGCCATTAAAAAACACTTGTCCTTAAAAGACAAGTGTTTTTTTGCGGTTAGATGCGATCCATCCAGTCTGTTAAAGAATCAATGACATATGTCGGCTTTTCCTGATAGGCTTCAAGGTGTTCTTTTTTGGTCACGCCCGTATGAACGAGAAGCGTGTCCATCCCGGAATTCATTCCCGCCATAATATCCGTATCATAATTGTCACCGACCATCAGCGTTTCACTGATATTTGTGCCGAGCACCTTCATCGCCTGCTCCATGATGATCGGCTCCGGCTTGCCGATAAAAATAGGCTCTGTCTGCGTAGAAACGGTTAATACTGACGTGAGAGAACCATTGCCCGGCAATAGTCCTCTTTCTGTAGGAATAGCGATATCGCCGTTAGTCGAGATGAATGTAGCGCCGTTGCGGATGGCAAGGCAACCGACGGCTAGCTTTTCGTATGTAATGCCGCGGTCGATACCGACGACGACGAAGTCGGCGTCTTCTTCGCCGAATGCCAGTCCTTTTTCCTCAATGGCCTGGCGGATGCCTTCCTCACCGATCACATATACGGAAGCATCCGGTTTTTGTTCGGCGATAAAATTGGCGGTCGCCATGCTGGTTGTGAATACCTGGCTCTCTTCGGCCGGAATATCAAATGAAACAAGCTTGTCCGCCACTTGCTTCGGCGTGCGCGACGAGTTGTTAGTGACGAACAGATACGGGATGCTCCGTTCTTTCAGCTTCCTTACGAATTCGCATGCTTCTTCGATTTTTTCCGTCCCTTTGTACATTGTTCCATCCAGATCAATTAAGTATCCTTTGTATGTTTTCATGTTGTACACTCCAGTTTTGTTTAGTGCGGTTTGAATGCGGATACCGGACCGAGCTCATGGTTTAAATAATCGCGGATCCGCGCCGGAAATTTCTCAAGCGTTTCCGCATGCCTGCTGAGCAGCATGTCCAATTCTTCATGGTTGACATTCAAGTAGTCTTGAACCAATGTCTTCCGATAGGCGATCAAATGTTTCAGACTGTCGCCTTCCGCTTGGCTGACAACCTTTTCATCGGTCAGTATATCCATAATGTCGTCATAGCTTCCCGGATCTCTCATAATAAAGCCGTCAATCATATCGTTCCCTATATCCAATATACATTCGATCAGCGTGTGGCCGATTCGTTCGAGCGCTTTTTTTTCGACGTCGGAAGTCCATTCCTCCTGTGTTTGATAAAGCCGCAGCTCCTCTTCCAGAAAGTTCAGCGTGTTTTCGATTTTGTGTCGATCGACAAAATACATCATCAGAGCATCCCCTTTTATGATCGCTTATTTTCGCAGACGTTTTAAAACAAAGTAGGCACATCCGAAATTACAGTACTCGTAAATATATTCATCAAGCGTGCTGATCTTCGTATCAAATGTGGCTTTTTGATTTTGATCGTCAAAAAAGCCTTTCAGCCTCAGCTGGCTGTATCCCCAATCCCCGACGATGTAGTCATATTTATTTAAAATGTCGGAGTATCTGGCTTTAAACGCTTCTTCGTTAAAACCGTTTTTCACATCTTTGACGACTTCAAATGCAGCGTTCTGAACGACAATCATTCTTTTCACCTCTTTTATATGATAATTCAAACCCGTGCCGCCATCAATTGCTAAGAATAAATCCTCCCCGTTGGAAAAGCTATAAATGAGGAGGAAAAGCAGAATGAATAAAAAAATTCTTTTAGCAGGGCTGCTGGCGGTGCCTTTAGCAGGATGCCAGACAGCCTTAAATGATACCGAACACAATATATATGACGAAGACGGAAATACCGTTCACGTTGCAGACAAGAACCCTCAATATCATGAAAAGTTCAGAAATGACAACCGGAAAGGCAGATTCGGTTATGCGCGCCATCAGGCAACTCCAGTCGCAAACAAGGAAGAAATGCAGGCGCCTCAAATTGATCGGGAAGAAATGGCGCATATTATATCTAGTTTAACGGTTCAGCTTCCCAATATTCAAGATGCCTCAGCACTTGTGACAGACGAAGAAGCGCTTGTCGTGTACAAAACGGACTCTGGGCAGCGCGAACAGACGGCTGACCAAGTTAAAAAGACGGCGGCATCCGTCATTCCGAGGTATTACCACATCTATATTTCCGATGATCCGGACATGATGCAATCCGTCGCCAACTTCAGCCGGCTTGGAGCCAATTCAAGAAACGTTGATCAGCTGATGGCCGATACGATTAAGGAAATGCAAAAATCACCGCAAGGCAAAACAACGACAGGTACAGATGAAAACGGCCTTGACGGAAAAGGAAAAGCGACCGAATCCTGACTTGAAAATAAGAAAAACGCCAGCGCAAATGGCTGGCGTTTTTTCATCCAATGTTATGCCTGCGCTTGGCGTTTTTTAGACGCTTCATTCACCTGTTCATCGGCATGGTATGAAGAGCGGACAAGCGGCCCTGCTTCACAGTGGCTGAAGCCTTTTTCCATGGCGATTTCTTTCAGCTCGGCAAACTCGTCAGGATGGTAATATTTCTGTACTTTAATGTGTTTTTTGGACGGCTGCAGATACTGGCCGATTGCCATGATGTCGACGTTGTTCGCAAGAAGGTCGTCCATTGTTTCGATGATTTCTTCTTTTGTTTCGCCGAGGCCGATCATGATGCTGGATTTCGTCGGGATGTCCGGCTGCATCTCTTTGGCGCGGCGCAAAAATTCCAATGATCTTTCGTATGTAGCTCTCGCACGGACTCTCGGCGTCAGGCGGCGGACCGTCTCAATATTATGGTTTAAAATATCCGGACGCGTATCCATCAGCGTTTTCAAATTATGATAGTCTCCGCCCATGTCAGACGGGAGAACTTCGATTGTTGTAAACGGGCTTTTTCTCCGGACGGCGCGTACGGTTTCAGCGAATACCCCTGCTCCTCCGTCTTTTAAATCGTCACGGGCAACGGCTGTAATGACCGCGTGTTTCAGATTCATGATGCTCACAGAATCCGCGACTCTTTCCGGCTCATTCAAGTCAAGTTCTGTCGGCAGCCCCGTCTTCACCGCACAGAAGCGGCAGGCTCTCGTACAGACAGATCCGAGAATCATAAAGGTTGCGGTACGTCTGACGGCCCAGCATTCGTGGATGTTCGGGCATTTCGCCTCTTCACAGACCGTATGGAGGTTGTTTTCCCGCATTAATTTTTTTAAGCCCGTATAGTTTTCATTTGTGTTCAGCTTGATCTTAAGCCATTCGGGCTTTCTTAGGTGCTCGTCTTTCTTTGCCAATTCCATCATCTCCATTGTGGATTGTAGTCATGTTCAATACGAAATTTGTGACATAGCGCCGGATGTGTCCCTCTGCTTTGGAACCGCTTAAATTAAAATTGCTAAATCTTCATCTTTAGTCACTTTAACATAGTACAGATTTGTGAACAAGAGCTTGATTAGTCAAGATGGAATTTCTAACATTTTCTTATTATCGATTTCCGCAGATGTCACAAACTAACCGTATTCAAACTGAAAGGAGCTAAGGACACTGTGAAAGCTGTATTATCCGTTCTCATCCTCCTTTTGCTCATATCGCAGCCGTGCGCTCTTGCAAAGGAGAAAAAAGAGCCCGATCTGCAAAAGAGAATGGCCCTTTATCATAAAACAGAAGCTGCAACCCATATTCCTTGGTATGTTTTCGCGGCTGTCGACCAATACGAAATCAACATCCGCAAAAACCGCAAGGACTTGCCGAAGCAAAAAGGGCACACCGGGATATATATTCCGCAAAGCGTGTGGAGCGGACCTGAAAACCCCAACCCGAAAGATACATCGCCGCTCAGCATCAAGGTTTTTGACGGAATTGGAATGGACGGAAACGGAGACGGACTGGCGGAACCGGATCAGGATGAAGACGTCCTTTATACGTTTGGACAATACTTGTTGACATACGGAAGAGACATAGAAAATATCCGCATCGGCCTGTGGGAGTTTTACGAAAGGGATCAGACGGTCGGCATCATATCAGGCTTTATCAAGCTTTTTCAAAAATACGGCCACATTGATTTGGGCAAGCACGCCTTTCCTCTTCCCGTAAGATCAGATTACAGCTATAGAAGCACATGGGGAGATGCCCGCGGATTCGGGGGCAGGCGGATTCACGAAGGGACGGATTTGTTCGCCCATTATGGCCTCCCCGTCCGGTCGACATGCTACGGTATTGTTGAAATGAAAGGCTGGAACCGTTTCGGCGGTTGGCGGATCGGAATCAGAGACATCAACAATACGTACCATTATTTCGCTCATTTGAACGGATTCACAAAAGGCTTGAAAGTGGGAGAAATCGTCGAGCCCGGCCAAGTGATCGGCTCGGTCGGAGCAACGGGATACGGGCCGCCGGGGACATCGGGAAAATTCCCGCCCCATCTTCACTACGGCATGTATAAAGACAACGGAAGAACCGAATGGTCTTTTGACCCTTATCCTCATTTAAGGGCATGGGAACGGAAGGAGCTTCGAAAGAAAAAATAAAAGACATCCCTATTTCAGAAGAATAGGGATGTCTTCTTTTCAGAGATTAACCGGCTTGGCTTTTCTTGCTTTTCACAACCGCATTGAAGATGCTTGCGGCCAAGCCCCCCCAAATAATGACGATGCCGATAACCATCATTGCTATAGATGCGCCGTTCATGAGGAAACCTCCTTGTCCTGTTGAAATGGCGTATATTTCAATTCGTTCTTCCATTTTGAAAGTGAAAGGATAAACCCGGCTGCGATCGCTCCAACAGCGACGCACCATCCCCATTTCAGGAGAAACTCTACCGGCAGATCACCGTAGGCTGTTGTGATATTCGTCTTGATATTATCAAACATCATATACCCCAGAACAATCGGCGTGACGACGCTCAGGCAGATTCTCCACCAGGCGCCGAGCTGAATGTCGGAAACCGAATTGGCGTGAGCCTGCAAAGCTTTCAGCTCTTTCGCAAACCATGCAATCGCAACGACTTCGATCAATCCGGCAAGCGCCACTCCGAAATTGTTGATAAAGTAATCGGCTGCATCGAGAAAGAACAGTCCGCCTTTTGTCGCAAATACGAGCGAACACAATGCAGCAGCCCCTCCGCCGAACAGGACGGCTTTCCGCCGCGGAACGTTGAACTTATCCTGAATCGCGGCAACATATGTTTCAGAGATCGAAATGAGAGACGACAGACCTGCCAAAACTAGCGAACCAAAGAATAAAAACCCGAAAAGCACATTAAACGCTGGAAACTCATTGATGATCTGCGGAAAGACGACGAACGCCAAACCGATTCCGGAAGAGACGACCTCTTTAACTGGAACGCCTTGCTGCGCGGCCATAAAGCCCAGCGCACTGAATACCCCGATCCCGGCCAGCAGCTCGAACGACGAATTCCCGAAGCCGGTGATGAACGCATTGTTTGTAACATCGGATTTTTTCGGCAAATAGCTGGAATACGTAATCATGATGGCAAACGCGATCGACAGACTGAAGAAAATTTGGCCGTATGCCGCCACCCAAACTTTTCCGTTTGTTATCTGGCTCCAATCAGGCGTGAAAAACGCATTCAGCCCTTGAGCAGCCCCGTCAAGTGTAATCGAATAAATGACGATGATTAAAAATAAGACCACAAGCAGCGGAATGAAAATGCGGTTCGCAATTTCGATTCCTTTTTTGACTCCGGCAAATAAAATGCCTAAGGAAACAATCCAGACAATCGCGAGCGGAATCAGGACGCCCGGCACGAAGCCTCCGAATTGCCCGATGGCTCCTCCTCCAATATCAACTCTGTTTAAATATTCAGTCATTAGAAAATTTTCTGTATCTTTACCCCAGCCTAAATTGAAAGAAAAGACAGTGTAAGAAATGGCCCATGCCACGATCACGGCATAATACGTCGAGATGACAAATGAGATGGCGACCTGCCACCAGCCGATCCACTCCTTTCCTTTCCCCATCCGGGCATAGGATAGCGGGGCTGAGCCCCTGTATTTATGGCCGATTGTAAATTCCATGATGAGAAGAGGGATTCCTGCTGTCAAAAGCGCGAACAAATATGGCAGAAAGAACGCGCCTCCTCCGTTTTCATAAGCTACAGCCGGGAACCTCCATATATTCCCCAAACCGATCGCAGAACCGACAGCTGCTAAAATAAAACCCGCTCTTGTTCCCCATTGTGGACGACTATCCATAAGCTTCCTCCTTTACCTTATTGAAACATCTGAAAACAATGAATTTTCTAATAATTATTATTATTGAATAGTATATACAGTCTTTTTGCCTAAGTCAAAGTATTTTTTTAAGAAAATAGACACATTCTGTTTCCAGGACGCAAAAAAAAGCATTCTGCCTGATGTGTGCAGAACGCCTGGAAATCATTGCTTATTTTGTTCCTTTTTTTGTTCTGTTTTTTCATCCTTTGAAGGGATTTGAATCGATGGCGCCGTCTGGCTGCCGTTGCCGCTGTAGAAGTCGGGTACTTCGCCGTGCACGGCTTGAATCGTTGCCGGAATCGTATTTTTAACAACCGCCGTTTTTGTCGCAAACGGTATGACGACACGGACCTTGACTTCGACAAGAACACCGACATTTATTAAAGCATTATTAATTCCATATGGTTCGACACTATGTTTAAAATCTGTAAAGACATCCCCCACAACATTAAGCCGTACAGGTATTTTCGGCCCTAGGTTTCCAAGAAGCGTGTTTCCCGTTGCCTGACCTAGAGGAATATTATAGATTACACCATCATTCTTACCTTCGGGAGTTTTCGCAGAAGAATTAAATTCTTCGGTTTCTGTTTCCTTCAGCTTTTCGTGAAGTTGTTTCGTAATTTTCGAATGCATACCACGAAGACCATGAGAGTTGAAATCAATTGTTGTTACTTTTCCATTTTCATTCGTCTTCATTTCTACTAGATTTTGCACATTTTCATCTTGGCTCATATAATCCTCGACGGCTTCCTGGATGACGTGCGTCGCAATCCGGTTCGTTTCCATTTCAGCGATGTTCAGAAGCGTCGGTTTGATGGATGAGTTGATGATCAACAGGCTGATGGCCGTTGAAAAAATAAAAAATACAAACGAAAGCAGCATGACATATCGAAAAGGCAAAGGTCCTCTTTTTGACAGAGGGCCGCGAAATCTTCGCAAGCAAAATCCCCCCTTACATCACAAGTGTATGCTTGTAAGAGGGGATATACGATTCAATCAGACAACTTTATTTCACCATTTTTAAAAGGGCTTCTTTTCCGCTCATTCCGGGATGGATGCCGAGCTCTCTGGCCGCATCGGTTACAGATTCGAGCGGCGCTTCGAGAAGCTGATCGATCGTCCGCACGCCGACGGCTCTGGCGGCGACGATTTTCCGTTCTTTTAATTTATCATTCAGCAGGGCGACGTCAAGCGCTCCGCACATAATATATCCATGGTCATTGGTTACCGCCATAAAGTTCGTTTTCGGCAGTTTGACCGTTACAGCCGTAAACGGCTGATCTTCTATCATAATCGGAGTTAAATTTACCATCGCGATCCCTCCTTTACCATTAATGTATGATAAAGCGGGAGACATGTTCCGGTTTACCCCGAATCTTAAAGCATCTGTATTAGAACCGGTTTGCTTTTTTAAGCTTCCAGGCGAGCAGATCGCGCAGGAATTCAGGCATAAAGTACTCGATATCTTCCGCATCGCGGATCGCCGGAAACAGCGTTCCGAGTGTAAACATATCAATCGTGGCGATCGTGTAGAACGCATCATCTTCAATGTCCGCTCCGTTGACAGAGAGCTTTTCCGGGTCAAGGCCGGCATAGAGCATTTTCCCCATCACTTCGCCGCGAAAACCGAGCCCTTTAATTCGCAGTTTCTCGGTTTCTTCCGATGATGCATGGAAGATGACCTCTTTCAGCTCACGTCCCGTCAGCTTCAGTTTGACCGGATTAATCGGATGCGGACAGATGCGGTGAACATCCGCTTTCGTCACCGGGCCTTGTGATAGAGACTCCAGTACAATGCCTGAGTTGACCATTCCGATTTCCGCCTCACACCATTCCTTTAAGGCGTCTGCCAGCATTTGCGGAAGGGCGCTTCTGCGGAACCAGGCGGTTTCAAGGGTGTTGTCCAATGTCGCAATTTCTTCTTCAAGCAGATGTCCGGCTTCTTTCTCTTTTTCCTTCAGAAAACGAATCGTCTCCTCTGATTCTTCGTTCCATTCTGCCGTCTTCATAACGGTTGCTGTGATGTTCTCAAGCGTTCCGTTATACGTCAGTTCAACATGACCGACATAGTTCCCGTATTTTTCGGCGCAGGCCAGCATAACGCCGTCTTTCATCATCCCTTCTTCAAGCAGGTGATGGGTGTGGGAGCCGAGAATCAGGTCGATTTCGGGAAAAGCCTCCGCGACGCGCTGATCATCCAAAATGCCGAGGTGTGAAAGAAGAATGACAATATCGGCTTTTTCTTTGATTTCACTGAGCATCTCGCCGATGCTTTCAAATGCGTCTGCAACCGTCCAGCCAAGCTGCCGGTAGATCGGATAATACGGGACTGTCACACCGAGAATGGCAAGAGTTGCGCCGCTCTTCACCTTTTTGAGCACATACGGTGCTGCCCAGCCGGGCCTCTTCCCTTTTTCGTCAAACAAATTGGAAACAACGACAGGAAACTGTGCGTTGTCATAAAGTGTATCCAGCTCCTGATGCGGCAGTGTAATTCCTTCATTATTTCCGATCGTTGCAGCATCATACTGCAGACGGTTCAACAGCTCCACATTCGCTTTTCCGAAGGTGGCCTCAGATATCGGATGGAATCTGTCGACATGATCGCCGAGGTCGAACAAAAGCACTTCTTCCCCCTGCTCTTCATGTTTTTGTCTTTGTGTCTGAATATAATCGACGATTTTCGGCCAGTTTTCAAAATGGCTGTGCAAATCGTTCGTATGGTAAATATGGAGCTTTTCCGTCATGCAAATCTCTCCCTAACGTTTAACTAAACACGCCTTGATAGATTAATCTGATTCCGATGATGATCAATACGAACCTCATGATCAATACGATCGTCTTTGTTTGCATCTTTTTATTAATGTAGGCGCCGAGCTGTCCGCCAAACCAGGCGCCCGGGATCAATGCGAGCGCATAAAGCCAGTTGACATGGCCCGCGATGACATGGCCGGCAGAGCCGGCGACAGATGAAAGGAAAATAATAAACATCGATGTCGCAACGGCGACCCTTGTCGGAAATAAAAACAGAAGAATCATCGCCGGCACCATCAGCGAGCCGCCCCCGATGCCGAAAAGCCCGCCGAGGAAGCCGACGACAAAGGCGATCGCGATTCCGGCTAAAGGATGATATGAATACGTATATTCCTGTCCTTCATCCCCTGTGAACGTTCTGATAACGCCCGTATGCTTTTTCTCGGCAGGTTTCACCCTTTTCTTTATCATTAAGGAAAGGGAAATGAGAATCATAAAAATCCCGAACCATAGAGAAAACGAGTCTGAGCTGAAATATGTCGATACATGGGCACCTGCGATGCTGCCCGGCCCCGAGCCGATGAAAAAAATAAGACCGCTTTTATAATCTACGGTTTTATACTTCATATACGCAATCGTTGAAGAAAGCCCTGTAAATATGATGACAACAAGCGATGTGCCGACCGCCATTTGCGGTGTCACATGGTCAAAGAGCGTCGGCAGCCCCGCCAGAAAAAGGAGCGAGGGAACGATGACGATCCCTCCGCCGAGCCCGACAAGACTGCCGATGGTTCCCGCGATAAATCCGAGTATGAGCAAAATAAGATATTCCATAAAATAAGTCCTCTTTTCTAGCTGAATAAATCGAGCTGCCTTGGCGTAAGCCCTTTGTATTCAATATCGAGCAGCTCCTTCATTTGCTTCCCGTTTTGAGCCGCATCACCGCCTGAATTGTTATTAAACAGCACGTAAACGTTTTTCGACTGCTGTTCAAGCAGCTCAAGGTTTTTCTTCCAGTCTTTTAATTCTTGTTCATTATATAAATATAAATATCTGACCTCACGCCAATTTTGCCCGGAAGACGGCCTTAACCAGCCTTCCTTGTTACGGCCGTGAAAACGGACGAGCGTTTTCCTGCTGTCAGTCGCATGAAGAACCGTCGGTATGCTGCCTTCGCCCGCCTGGGGTTCATCGCAAATGCTGTGAATCCATTGCTGTTCCTCCATAAAAGCGAGCGTTTTGTCGTAAAACTGGGGCATAAACCATGACCGATGCCTGAATTCAAGCGCACACGGTATATCTCCCATTTTCTCTTTTACCCATCTTAAGTAATTGACGTTTTCTTTTTTGCAATCAAACCATGGCGGAAACTGAAAGAGGACCATCGCCAGCTTGCCCGCTTTTATGTATGGCGTTAACGAAAGCTTAAAAGCAGCAAACATGTCGTCTTTCGTTTCAAAGGGGATTTCCCCGCGCTGATGCCCCGTCATTCCCTGATATGCCTTAATGATAAACTGAAAGGTTTCCGGCGTCTCCTTCACCCATTTTTCATTGTTCCGCTCGGGCTGAATCGCGTAAAAGCTCGCATCAAGCTCGACGATCGGAAAATGCGCCGAATAGTGGATCAGCTTGTTTTGACTGCTTGTCTTGGGCGGATACAGGCTGTCATGATCCCCCCATCCTGTTAATCCAATATAAATCAATGCAGTTCACCTCTTCCTTTAGTTTATCACAGGTTTTTTTCGAAAACTTGATCCAGGTCTGCTTGTAGCATTTCCTTTTTCAGCGGCGGAATACTTGAACATGAAAAAGAAGCCGGATGTCCGGCTTCTTTTAACGGGCTTTCTTCGGAAAAAGGGTAAAGCTGAAACTGTACAGAAAATCGATGGCAAGGATGATCGACCATAAAGAAGCGATGCGGATTAACGGTTCCGTTCTTTCCGGGTCGCCGATGAACAGATGCATCCCGGCCAGCAGCGCCGCCCCGATCAGCCATGCGATAAAATGCCGCAACCAGCCTTTGCGCTCTTTTTTGGCGTGTTCCTTGCCGTACTGCGGGCCTTTGTCAGGCTTCGGACCGCCGGCAAAGCGATAGGCGAACCTTTCATCCGCCCATTTGATCATGCGGCTTCCGAACGCAATGCTGACGCCGATATAAACGGCGGCGAGGGCGTGCAAAACATCCGCTTGCGCCCCATTGTACAGATCAAGCGCCGTTGCAGCCAAAAGCAGCAAATCCAAAACCGGTGTGCATGCAAACATGATCAAACCAGCCTTTTTCCAGCCTGCCATATAGCGAAAAATAAGGCCAAGCAGAATAAAAATCCAAAAACCGATCTCACAAGCTATAATCAATAAACCAATCACCTTTTATCCGCCTCTCTTTTTAACACATTTGTACTAAAAAATTATAACACATATGTATTAAATAATACACCCGTGTTATAATGTGTGTATGCCAAAAATAGTTGATCACGAAAAACAAAAAGAAAAAATTGCCGAAGCGGTGTGGAATGTGATTCACAGAGATGGACTTGAACATTGCACCGTCAGAAATGTCGCTAAGGAAGCCGGGCTTTCGGCCGGATCGATGCGCCATTATTTTCCCCAACAGTCTGAGCTTTTCATTTATTCAATGAGGCTTGTGGCAAACCGGGTCAAAACGCGGATTGAGAGCATGACATTTAACGGTACACCGGCTGAGAACGTCAAACAGCTTCTTTTTCAGCTTATGCCTCTTGATGAGGAGCGAAAACTGGAAATGGAGGCATGGTATGCATTTACGGCCAAATCGCTCAGCGATCCGGAGCTCAAACCGTTAAGAAAGGAGATGAATGAAGGCATTTATTCAGCCTGTAAATCGGCTGTTGAAATGCTGGTGAATACCGGCGCCAAACCGGGGATCGATGTTCTAAAGGAAACCGAGCACCTGTACGCCCTTGTCGACGGGCTGGCGCTTCATTTGATCATGGCCCCTGAAAGGCTGACGGCTGAAATGATCGATTCTGTATTGGCCGGTTATTTAAGATCGTTGGAATAGACACAGATCGATCGGATTGCACCAAAAGAGACTTACACAAAACCACGGAAAAGCAGGCCTCTCAGCCTGCTTTTTTTGATTAATTCTCTTGTTTTAGATTCTCACGGATGTCGCAAAATTGTTTTTTTCTGGTCATCCCACAAAAAACAGCCTGATCACAGGCTGCTTTTTGCGCTTCAGTGAACCGCTTTTGCTTCTCTTTCGTCTGCCTTAAAAATGTATTGACGCACTGCCGTCAAGCACGCCCGGCTCAGCAATCATCCCGTCTTTGACGCCGATATCGGTTTTCCTTACGTCTGAGCACACGACGGAAGCGCCTTTCAAAAGCAAGTCAAACGTTTTCATGAGATTAGCCTACTCATGATAGAAATCCAGAGCCGCCTGAAGCGCATTTCCCGGCGATACTGAAGCACCTGTGCGAATGAGAACCGCTTCGAGAGCAGCCAATGTAAAAAGAACATTTTCTTTTCGGCAGCTGTACCCCATTGTCCCGATTCTCCATATCTTTCCGGCCAGCGGTCCGAAAGAGCTGGCGATTTCGACGCCGAAGTCGTCAAGCATCATCTTCCTGACAAGGTCCGCGTCAACCCGATCAGGCACTTTCACACAAGTGACGGTCGGCAGCTTTTTCCGGCCTTCCGTAAACAATTCGAGACCCATCGCTTTGATGCCCTTGATTAGCGCTGCTTCATGCAGCCGGTGTCTTGAGAACCGCTCGCGGAGCCCCTCCTCAAGAACGACCCGCGCTCCTTCACGCAAACCGTACAGCATCGAAGTCGCTTCTGTATGATGATTGAGGCGCCTCGGGCTCCAATAATCCATCAGCATGCCGAGGTCAAAATAATTGCTGGAAATCGGCAAGCGTCCTGTTTCAAGCTCGATATCTTCTCTTGTGGCAATGCCACGTTCTACCTTTTTCCTTTCATTGATGCGCTTTTCAACCCGGCTGTTAAATGTGATCGGCGCCATCCCGGAAGGAACGGATAAACACTTTTGCGTACCTCCGACGACCGCGTCAAGGCACCATTCATCCGTATTGACATCCGTGCCGCCGATCGTAGCCACCGCATCGACTACACAAAGTACATCAAGCTCCCGGCAGGCCCGGCCGATTTCTTCTAGCGGCTGAATGCATCCCGTTGACGTCTCGCCGT
Organism: Bacillus sp. FSL K6-1284; assembly: GCF_038002625.1. Lineage (NCBI taxonomy): Bacteria > Bacillati > Bacillota > Bacilli > Caryophanales > Bacillaceae > Bacillus > Bacillus sp. FSL K6-1284. Next base: position 3,485,812 of record NZ_JBBOCW010000001.1, read on the forward strand.
GCACAACCGCGACGATCTCCGGTTTCGTCCGTTTGATTTCGGAGATGATATCTTTCGGTTCAAAAACGTCTCCCCACGGGCATTCCATTGTATTAACATCAGCCCGGTACCGTTCGCAAATTTCGGCCAGCAGATAGCCGAACCGTCCGAAAATGGGAATGAGCACCCGGTCCCCCGGTTTGATGAGACTGGCAAGGACGGCTTCAAGCCCGGCCCGCGATGTCCCGTCTATCGGAAATGCCCATTTATTTGTCGTTCGGAAAATCTGCCGGAGCAGCGCCATGACGTCATTCATCATGTCTGTAAATGCAGGATCGAATTGTCCCAGTACAGGTGAGGAAAGCGCCCTCAGCACTCTCGGATGAACCTCGACAGGACCGGGAGTCATAATTGTCCGTTTCGGAATATTCATTTCGCCAATTGTCATGTGAAGAAACTTCCTTTCTTTTTTCTTGTTATATTTCTTTACAACTCTCTATATAAATACAAGTTTACTGGTAACATGAAAAATAAACATCGGCATAAATGTCACAAATCCGCTCATTTTTTGTTGATAATGACTAAAATGACAAAGGAGGTCTGTACAGATCAATGAATATCTATGACATGATGAAACTCCCCGTGTTTAAAGGCGCAACGCTTGCCGCCGGAAAAACGGGAGGGACCCGGAACATCGAACACATCAATATGATGGATGCGCCAGATATTGCCGATTATCTGCATCACGGCGAGCTCCTCGTCACGACCGCATACCATTTAAAGGACCGGCCTTTTTTATTGAAGGAATTGATTGAAAGGATGATCAGGCGGGGCTGCGCCGGACTCGGCATCAAAACGCGCTTTTTGCAGAAAATACCCGACGAGGTGATCAAGCTTGCCGACGAGCGGTCATTTCCGATCATCGAGCTAAATAAAGATGTCCGCCTCGGTGATATTGTCAATCATACACTGAGCCATATTTTGGACAAACGGACGGCAGAACTCGAACAGGCCATCACCGCCCAAAAAAAGTTCACAACCCATATTATGAGCGGAAAAAGCATTCAATCGCTCTTGCATAACGTCTCTGCTGTTTTGAAGCTTCCCGTTCTTCTTTTCAATCAGCATCTCAAGCCGATCGCCTCCTCAAAAGCGGATGCCGCCGGGACGCTGTCGCATTATGAAGGAATATTTCAAAAAGGAAACAGAACGGGGCTCACCTGTTTTTCAACACTTCCCGACCAACAAACCTATTCGGTATTTCCGATCTATACTCATGAAAAAAAATGCGGCTTCCTCGTTGTCTGCGGGATGATTTCCCCTTCAGACAAAGGCTTGCTGTTAACCCTCGAACAAGCCGCCAATGTCATCGCCTTTGAGCTGCTGAAGGAAAATGCGCTCAAACAATATTTGCGAAGAGCGCGGAACGAGTTTTTCAGCAATTTTTTGGACGGCGCCTTTTCCTCTGCTGAAGAAATTAAAAACCGGGCCAAAGAATTTCAGCTCAAGTGGGATCAAAAATATGTGTGCATTGCGGGCAAATTGGACCGGCGCGAAAAATCGCTCAGCTTCACGGAAAATCAGCTTGAATCAGATTCCGTGTTCGAACGCCTGGAAGAAGAGCTGGTTGACTTTCCGTTCCCTCCGCACCTTTTCACAAAGGGAAATGTCTGCTTCCTGCTGGCCGAAGCGACGGACAGCTGGGCTGAACTGAATGCAGACGTCGGCGGATTTTTAAAGACGTTTCAGCGTCATGCAGCGGAGCACTTTCAGCGGACAATCTCTTTCGGAATCAGTAACCTCAGCCATCAGCTGAGCGACGTTCCGCACATTTGCAAAGAAGCCGTCGACGCGCTCCACTCCGGCCATTTGTCCGGCAGCACCGAGTTCATCCAGACGTACCATATGAAAGACGTCTCTGAGCTTTTACGCATGATTCCGGCTGATGATTTGAAGACATTTTACACGCATGCACTGCATCAGCTTGCCAGCCTGCCGAAGGATGACCAGGGGCTCCTGCAAACATTGTCCGTCTATCTGGAAACGCACTGTCAGATTTCTGAAACGGCCAAGCGCCTGTATGTCCACAGAAACACAGTCATCTACAGGCTTGAAAAATGCGAAGAATTGCTCGGGAAAAGCCTGAAAGATGCGGACACAACCCTGCGCTTGAGACTGGCGCTCAGAATTCAAATGCTGCTTGGATTGTGAGAAACTCCAACAGCAGCAACCGGAGAAAGTTAAGCCATACCGGCATTGCTGATGATTTGAAATTCACCATAGAAAAAAGCCGGCATATGTGCCGGCTCCCTTATACTTTTTCGGGAATTGCGCGCGTCTGCTGCTTCCGCCCCCAGCTGACTGCCGCCAAAAAGCTGAGCACGAGAACGACCGCACCAAAAATATATGGAATTTCCACGTTCACATCGAATAACAGACCGGCCACCGTCGGTCCGACAATGTTGGCAAGGCTCATAAACGCATTGTTCATGCCTGCGGCAAAGCCCTGTTCATCACCGGCCATTTTTGAAATCAGCGTATTAATCGCCGGACGGAGGATGGACGTCAGCATGAAGAAAACAATTGTTGCACCGAAAACGAGCCAGTACGAACCGGCAATCGAGCAGACGGCAAGCGCTGCGGCTGAACCGATCAGCGTCATGTTCATCAGCTTTTTTTCGCCGAAGCGGTTCGTCAGCATCCCGAGGGCCACCGCCTGGACGAACACGCCGATCAAGCTTGCCGCTGTAATGACAAAGGCAATGTCTCCCGGTGTAAAGCCGTGCTTATGATCGACATAAAGGCTGAATACCGCCTCAAAATTCATGATCCCGAAGTTCAGGATGAACACGAGGACAAACAGAAAAGCATACGGCGATCGCAGCGCGCGCGCCATTTGCTTAGGAAGCGGTTCGCGCTTTTGAGCGGAGCGGCGCTTTTCAAGCATCTTTTCTTGACTGAGCGTTTCCGGGAGGACAAAAAGCGATAAAACCGTCGCCAAGCCGGCTAATCCGGCTGACACGTAAAACGGAAAAGTGAGCCCGTACGCAGCCAAATATCCGCCGGCTCCCGGACCGATGACAAAGCCGAGAGACATCGCGGCGCTGATCAGCCCCATCCCTTTGCTTCGATCCTTTTCCGATGTGATGTCGGCGATGTAGGCAAACATGGCCGGCACCAAAAACGCCGCTCCCGCTCCGCCGAGAAGGCGGGAAACAAACAGCAGCCACATCTGGCTCGCCAAGGCGAAAAGCAACTGGGAAACCGCAAACGCACCGATGCCTAAAATGATCATTTTCCGTCTTCCGTATTTATCGGTCATTTCCCCGGCAACGGGCGAAAACAGCAGCTGGGTAATACCCGAAGCCGCAATCAGCAACCCGAGCGTGCTGCCTGAGGCGCCGAATTCTTCTATAAACGTAGGCATGAGTGGAATAATCAAGCCTATACCAAGCATAACGATGAACACGTTCAGCATGAGAATATACAATCTGGCCATTTTTTTCATCCGCGGATACCTTCCTTAAAGCCCGATAATACCGGACAATCTTAAATTCGATCAATTACTAAATTAGTATATCCACAGATAGGTTCAAAGTCTAGTTTTTTCATATTTATGCATATTTTTTCTTCTGAAGGAATGATGGGAAAATAAAAAAGCGGAGGATTCCCCCGCCTTTTTATCCATTTACGACCAGCCGACAGCGTTAGCAAACAGCAGGAAAAGCACGGCCGCTCCCATCCAGAGGCAAAACAGCGGAAGGATGAATCGCAGCCACTTGTTCCAGGCAATCCGGCTGATCGCAAGCGTCGCCATAAAGTAACCCGATGTCGGAAAGACGATGTTTGAAAAACCGTCGCCGAATTGGAAAGCCAGAATCGCCGTCTGCCGCGTAATTCCGACAATATCAGCCAAAGGCGCCATAATCGGCATCATTATTAAAGCCTGTCCGCTTCCGCTTGGAACAAAAAAGTTAAACAGCATCTGTGTGAAAAGCATCGCCGTAACGGTTAAATAAGAAGGAAGCTGTGAGACCGCATGAGACAAGCCGTAAACAATCGTATCCATGATCTGTCCGTCGGCCATAACGACCGCAGCAGCTCTTGCAATGCCGCAAATCATCGCCCCGACGAGCACTTCTTTAAAGCCCTCATTAAAGGACTCGGCAATGTCTCTCGAGCTCATGCCGGCAATGTAAGCAGGAATGATGCCGAGCGCGAGGAAATAGCCCGCCATTGTCAGCATATCCCACCTGAAATAAATGACACAGCCAATCAAGCCGGCAAACAACCCAAGCGCCGCGATACCGGCCCATTTCACCCGTCTGCCTGCTTTAAAAGCAGGCACCGCTTCTACTGCTTCTTTCCCCGTCAGGCTTTTTTCAGGATGCGCCCTGACCTTTTCCGCATATTTGAGCACATATACAGCGGCAATCGCCGTAATGACAACAAAGATGACCGCCCTGTACCCCATCCCTGAATAAAGCGGGAGACCGGAAATCATTTGTGAGGTTCCTACGGTAAAAGGGTTTGTCAAAGCGCTCGTAAAGCCGGCGATCGTCCCGCACAACGCAATTGCTGCTGCTGTCATCCGGTCATATCCGAAAGACAGCAGCAGAGGAAGAATGACAGGGACGTAAACGATGGAAAGCTCAGGCGTCCCGATAAAACAGGAAATGCCGGAAAAAACGAATATTAAGACAGGTGTAACGAAAACCGGTTTGTTCCTGAACTGATCCGCCAGCAGACGGACACCGAGCTCAATGACAGACGCTTTCCGCAGAACGGCAAAAGCGCCGCCAATCACAAATGTAAACACGATAATCGGGGCCGCTTCTGTCATCCCTTTCGGAACAGCCGTAAGCAACCCCAAGATATCAACCGGCGTCTGTTCGATCCGTTTGTAGGACGCCGGATCAATCATTTCCCTGCCGTCCGGACTTTCCACCCGTTCATATTCGCCCGCCGGAATCACATATGTCATAAGCGCCATTAGACCAATCATGACAGCCAGAATGACATAAATATGCGGAAATTCCTTTTTGCTTTTTTCTTTCTTGTTCACGTCTTCTGTTTTGTAAGCCGGCATTCCCATTTTCGATCATCCCCTTTTCCATGTTAACTTTTTTAACATATTAAATGATTACAGCATTAATCGCATTGAAAAATCCTCTAAATTTCAGCATGTTTTCAGTTAAAATACCTAAATCTACACGGCCAATCCAGAAAATCGTCATATTTTCTATCAAGTATTAAGCCGACAATCTCGACTGTTCCTTTTCTGCATTTTCATGTAAAGTCATAAGAAAGATCAGCATGTAAAGGAGAGAGTTCACATTGCAACAGTGGATTAAAGAAGTCGCAAGAGGAAAAAGGGGCGCCCGCAATTTAACTTATGAAGAGGCCAAACAGGCTGCAGAAGCGATCGTTACGGGAAATGCCAGCCCCGTCCAGACCGCCGCATTCTTAATAGCGGAGCGGATGAAAACAGAGTCCCCTGAGGAATTGCTCGCGTTTACCGAAGCATTGCGGAACAGCTCGAAAACACTGAACCTTTCCAAAGCTGTAAAAGATGCGGTCATCGATTTTGCGGGACCTTACACAGGAAGACATTCTTTTTTAGCAACCATTCCTGTCTCGCTCCTTCTCGCAGGAAACGGAGTCCCCGTGTTTCTCCACGGCAGTGATGCATTGCCGCCCAAATATGGAACGAGTGTAAAAAATGTCCTAGACAAACTCGGAATCCCCTCTGAGACTGATCCTGCGCAAACGGCACACTCACTGGAAGAGGCCTCAATCGGATTCGCAGCCGCCGAAACATTTTGCAAACCGTTTGTTCGGATGAGGAAAATTCGCGAAGAGATCGGCGTCCGCACCGTGCTGAATACAGCTGAAAAACTGGTCAACTTCTCTGATGCCGACAAGCTCATGATGGGCGCGTTTCACCGGACGGCCATTCAGAAAATGCATCCCGTTTTTCAGCACTTGACGTACAAAGAAGTGTTCATTGTCCAGGGGGCGGAAGGCTCGGAAGACGTACCGGTCCACAGAGGCAGCTTTGTGTTTACGATAAAAAACGGCGTGATCGATTCCTTTATATTAAAGCCGGAAAAATTCGGGCTTTACGCAGATGAAGCAAAGCTCAACAAACCGCTGTCTGCTGAGGAACAGGCGGAAAAAATAACGGCCGTTCTCGCCGGAGATGAATCGGCCGATACCGAATACGAAAGAAAACAAGTCATCATGAATACCGCATTGCGCTATTATTTGTTCGGACACTGCGCGGCCATTGAAGAAGGCGTCCGAACGGCGGAAAAACAGCTGAAAGAAAAAGCCGGCCTGGAAGCCCTCGAGAGGTGGAAAGCTTCATTTACAAGACCGTAAGAAAACCGTAACCAAAATGATATTTCCTTTTCATGAAAAGATTGGATAATGGAAGAAATGAAAAGGAGGGAATCGAAAGATGAACCGAAAGTGTCTCATACCGTTTATTTTGATGCTGTCAGCGATGTGCGCGCCCACCCAAAACGCAGAAGCCTTCCAGTTGTTTTCCTTACACGTCCAGCCCCATCAGTCCTCGGCTCCGGCGGATTACTATGAACAGGCGCAAGGCAAAACAGGCGAAGCTTTAAAACAAGCGCTTCACGACACAATCGACGATCATAGAGAGCTTTCTTACAGCGAGGTATGGGAAGCGCTGAAAGCAACGGACGAAGATCCGGCCAATCGAAATAACGTGATTCTCTTATATTCCAGAGAGTCGCGCTCTAAACAGGCGAACGGGGGGCAAACTGGCGATTGGAACCGCGAGCACGTATGGGCAAAATCGCACGGTGATTTCGGAACAAGCAAAGGACCCGGAACAGATTTGCATCATCTCAGACCCAGCGATGTGCAAGTAAACGCCGCCCGCGGAAACCTTGATTTCGACGAAGGCGGCAGCCCCTATCCCGGTTCTCCCGGAAACCGCTATGACGGCGATTCCTGGGAACCTGACAAAAGCATTAAAGGCGATGTCGCCAGAATGATTTTCTATATGGCGGTCCGCTATGAAGGGGACGACGGCCAGCCGGATCTTGAAATGAACGACACAACGAACAACGGATCTAAACCGTACCATGGAAAAATGTCGGTTTTATTGAAATGGCACCATGAAGATCCTGTCGATGCCCTTGAAAGAAAGCGGAACGACATCATCTATCAGCAATACCAGCATAACCGCAATCCATTCATTGATCACCCTGAATGGGCGGAGGATATTTGGGGCTCAGGCGTTTTGAATTGAACAAAAAAAGCGCCTGCCCGGCGCTCTTTTTTTAAACCTCTCTTTTTTTGTTCAGCACACCGATTTTAGGGCCAGTTCAAATTCATGGTATCCCGCGCGCCTGCAAATATTGGATTCAAACGCTTGTCAAAACGTCTCCTTCTTCAGCATGTCGAGAATGTCAAACAGCGTATGTTTGATGACAAATTTGCGATACTCAGCGGAACCCTGCGCATCGTCCAAAACAGGGCCGGGAAAGCGGCTGATCGCCTTTTCCACCCTTTGATCTACAGGGAGCGATTCGTCATTCAACGCAGATTCCACTTCTGATGAACGAAACGGAAAAGGGCAGACACCGCTAAATGCACAGCGGACGCGTCCGTCTATTTCAAGAGCTGAAATCGTCGCCAAAGGATATCCCGTATCCCATTGCTGCCTCACTTTTATGCTTGCAAAAGGCTGATGAAGATAGCGTTCTTCAATCAAAAGGAAAATGAGGATTTCTCCCTTGTTCAGCTTCAGCTGCTGATCGAATACGTCGTGAATCAAATAGCGCTTTTCCCCCTTGTCTCCGATCGTCACCACTTTGCTGTCGGTTAATAAAAAAGGCAGCACTGCTTCGCGGTAAAAGATCTGCCCGCAAATATTGCCGCCAAGCGTAATCTTATTGCGCGCCGTATGGTCGGCCACTTCCCTTACCGCTTTGCTCAACAATGGAAAGCCGCCGTTTTCCGTGATCTCTGTCAATGTTAATGCTGAGCCTAAAGCGAGGTGGCGCCGTTCAAATTGCAGAGTTCTGCACTCAGGTATGTCTTTAATATCGATAACGGCATTTGGATGAATCACACTCAGCCGTCCTGGTATTAAATGTTCTGTTCCGCCGGAAAAATAAGCCGGCTTTTTCCCCTTGCGCTCCAAGCTTTGAAAGAGCTTTACCGCTTCCTGCGCAGATTGGGGCCTGTAATACTCAAAGTCAAACTGGATCATGGCGACCCTCCTTTTACTTTCCAAATTTGTTCGGGAATCAGAGGCGGCCGATTGAACCGAACACCTGCCGTTCAAAAAAACCGGCATGCACTACGAAGAAAGTCATATGGTTTTCTCAAAATTTTCCTCCATGGATTTATATTGAAAAATTTTCTATTTTAAAACTATAAACAAGAAAAAAGTTCACTCTAGCTTCTAGTGAACTTTTTTTTGCAACATGATTCAACTTTCAAGCGCGCCGGCCGGATCATATAAAGCGATATCAAGCTCAGGCTCTTCTCCCAAGGCGAGCCTTGCCAATTCCGCGCCAAGGTAAGGACCTGACGTGAGCCCTGAAGCGCCAAGGCCGTTGGCAACAAGCAGCCCGCAAATGTTCGGCAATGAGCCGATCACGGGGAGAAAGCCTGGTGTAAACGGCCTGAATCCTACACGCGTCTCAAGCAGCTCACTCAATTCCAAACCCGGCGCAACAGCAAGCGCCTTTGAGAAAATTTCGTGAAGGCCGCCAGCCGTTACCCGAAGATCATCAAGCTCCGCTTCATTTTCGTGAGTAGCGCCGGCAACGATCCGGCCGTCTTCAAATGCCAATATGTATTGGTCATTCGGAGGCATCACAACAGGCCAGCTGCCGGTATCCGCATCCGGAAGACGAAGATGAACAATCTGCGCTTTTTGGTGGCTGACTGAAAAACGCACGCCGAGCGGCTTCAAAAGCTCGTCCGCCCAAGCGCCCGCTGTGACCAGCACCTGATCAGCGTATATTTTTTTGTCCGCTGTGGAGATCCCTGTTACCCGGTTTCCTTCATAGAGCAATGAAGCGTTTCCGGCAACAACTGAAGCTCCGTATTTCTGTGCGGCATTCACAAGTGAGCGGCGGAGCAAATTTCCGTTTACGCGCGCGGCGCCGCTGATATGAACCGAGCCGTACCCCTCTGCCAAAGGCGGAAATAAACGCTTCGTTTCCTCATGGGATAAACGGGTGATCTCGCCGATTTCAGGGGCATCCTTGCGCCTGAGATGCGCCCGTTCTTCCATTTTCTCCAGCTTTCGCTCGTCTGTATGCAAGCTGATAGCGCCTGTCCGTTTATACCCCGTATCCGATTCTCCGTCAGCTTCAAGCTGCTTGATTAAATCGGCGTAGTACGCCGCTCCGCCTTTTGCAAGCTTGTACCATGCCTGGTTTCTGCGCTGCGAAAGCCAGGGGCAGACGATTCCTGCCGCGGCATCTGTAGCCCTTCCCCGCTCTCCGCGGTCAATCAAGGTCACTTCCGCGCCCTTTTTTGCAAGATGATAAGCGGCAGAAGCGCCGAGGACGCCCGCTCCGACTACAATAAAAGATTTCATGATTAACACCTTTTTCATTTCTGTTTATTTACAAATATAACGGATCACATCGATGGAACACAACCTAACCAACGGCTACCGATATCACGCCAAGCACCATAAAGACAGCCGCGACAATTCTAAGCCGTCCGAAACCTTCAGACAAAAGAACCGCCCCCATCACCGTTCCGATTAAAATGCTGATTTCCCGAACCGGTGCCACATAGCTGACCGGAGCAAATACCATGACACTCAGCGCCAAAATATAAGCCAAAGAGTTAAAAACCCCCACCCCGACAGCTTCCATCCGGTGATGCTTCCACTCAAAGCGGACTTCGCTCCAGCTTTTCGCGGCAAAAGGAGTCAATATGATCAGACGGCCGAGCGTATTGCAATAATCAAGCAGCAACGGCGGAATGAGAAACCGGCTGACCGCTGCTTTATCAAGGAGGGTATATGCGGCAATAATACCGCCGACCGCCAGCCCGTAAAGAACCGGTGTGAGCGAGCCTGATTCTTTTAACCGCTTGACTCCCCCTGTGAAAAAAAGAATGCTGATCACAATCAAAAGAATCCCTGTTATTGCGGGCAGCGTCAATGACTCGCCAAAAAAGGCGACCGCCAGCACGCAGGTGAGCAGCGGGCCAGTTCCTCTCGCAATAGGGTAGACGAGGGAAAGGTCGCCCTTTTTGTACCCTTTTTGAAGAACAAGAAAAAAGCCCAAGTGTGCAAGGATGCTCGCCATGATAATGGCAAGCTGCCAGATGCCGATCTCAGGCTTTTCATATATGACAACACCTATGGCCAACGGCGTGTAGACAACGGCTGCAATCGCTGTGAACAGCCAGATAAATGGAACGCCTCCATCGGCTTTTTTTGAAAGGTAGTTCCATGATGCATGGATAAATGCAGAACATAATAATACACAAAAACCCACGGCAGTCATTACACAGCCCTCCGTTCATCATAATGGAGCTCAATGTTTGATGACAATGTAGCGCTTCAATTCCCCATGCCATTTCTTTCCTTTAACAGCATCCACCCAGACGTCATACTTGCCCGGTTTCAGCTTTTTCGTCGGGAAGCTCACCCGAAAATGAGATTTTCCGCGTGTTAAATGAACATCTCGATAGATCAGGACAGTTCCTTTTTTATTGATCAGCCGGACAGCGATCATCGTTCCCGTAACAGGACTTTTTCCAGTGACAACGATCGAAGTGGCTGATTTCGTATATGTATTGGCATCCGTCCTGAATTTCACCGCGCCTTTGGAAGGCATAGCAAAGGCTTCTGTACTCCCGGCAAATGCGGCCAGCAAGAAAACAGCGGCTGTCAACACAGCCTTTTTCAACATTTTCACTGGTCATATCCTTTCTTATACAGTATGAATGTCACATGCTATACCCTTCATTATACATGACAATATGATCTAATAAAGATATTTTACAAGAAGATCCTGTTCTTCTTTTAATGGACAAATACTGTATAAGTGGGTGAAAGGAGGTGATTTAATGTATTAATCAAAGAACTTAAAATAATACTCAAGTATTCAAAATTTGAGGTTTTAATAATGCTGCGGGAATTTTTTTATAGTAAGAAATCCTGCTGCTTTAACTACCCCTAGAACGATTTAGTTTACATGTAGAAAAGCACTCCTTTGAATTTGTCTTCTCGCATTAACTGTTATCCGGTAGAATTCCACTGCATCTCGAATTTTTTCTTTTTTCTCTAGAAGCTCTGCTGCTATAAGACCGTATTCCTCCATGTCTGCATACTTGCCTTTACTTTCGAAAAACTTGAACGATTCTCGAACCATATCTAGATCAAATGAAAGATAAAGCCCTTTTATTAAGTCAAACTTCGCAAGCATATCTAAATTCTTGTTCCTTTCAGCCAACTCTTTGCCTTCATAGTATAGGTCATCAGTTATTGACAACTTTCCTTGCTTTGCCCTGACATGGGCGAGGTTGAATAATGTTTTTGGCAAAAAACTATGCTTCTCCTCTTTATAAAGGTTCAGAGCTCTTTGAAAATGGTAGGTTGCTTTATCGACATCTTCCAATTTATTGTAGCATATGCCAATATTTAAATGTGATGAACCCATAAGATGAAGAATTCCTTGTGTCTTTGACTCTTTAAGCGCTTTATTTAAATTATGTAGAGATTTTTCAGGATACATATGATCTAACCAGTTGCCAGCAATAATAAATTGACTTTGCACTCGACGCTCACCGTAGGTTTTATACTTTTTGTATATGTTATACGCACGACTTGCGTAATTCATTGAAAAGAAAGTTTGCTTCATATGGTAATAAACTTCAGAAGCTTTGAAATAGAATTCAGCCCTTTCCAGTTCATCACAATCAAAAGAATCAAGTTTTTTCTCGGCTTCCCTATAAAAATTCAGCGCAAGGATTAATTCTTTTTGTCTGAAATGATACATCCCAGCGAAAAAATGATAATAATAATCCAACATCCCTTCCAGATTATTCTGACCGCGAATCTTTTTGAACTCATCAAAACGACTATTTAAATTTACACCGGGTTTAGAATACATATAATCAAGTTGAAGATTATGCCGGAAGAGCAGTAAGTTGTAATAGACAATCACATCCTGATTTTGTTCCATTTGTTCTAATTCTCGTTCAACTTCTTTCTTAGTATCCTCAGCCTTGCCTGTCCAATTGTTTTTTAAGGCTGTATACCAAAAATTCATTTTCGTCGCAACCAAATCATATGGTATCACGCTCACATATCCTCTTCCTTTCTAGCAATATTATAACTTTTCTGAAAACAAAAGGTTTCCTTTTTCTTCATAGTCATCATTTTACATAAAAGAATAATTTTTCACAACAACATTCTAAGAAATCTTTAAAAGTTAGAGGTTCTTTGACCTAATCAATATGATTCGTTTTCCGTGTTCGGGTGAATTTTTTGAAGTATAGGAAGGAAGGCAGAACAGATGAAGGATTATATTTTCCTGTTGATATGTAATTTGGCATAACTAATCGTTAGGAAGGAAAATTCAAACCTCTTTTATGAAATAAAAAGCTAAAGTCCTCTGACCGTATGATTATCATTTAATCTATTCAAGAAAAAACCGCAGATACACTTCTACGCCTTTTAGAAAATTGCTAGGCAATAGATTATATCTGCGGTACATTTGGGGTGCAATCAAATCGAAGTCTGATCACACCCTTTCTTTTCAATGATTAACCAATAGACCCTTCCATTTCAAACTTGATCAAACGGTTCATCTCAACCGCGTATTCCATCGGCAGTTCTTTCGTGAACGGCTCGATGAAGCCCATGACGATCATTTCTGTTGCTTCTTCTTCAGAAATGCCGCGGCTCATCAAGTAGAAGAGCTGCTCTTCAGATACTTTTGATACTTTCGCTTCGTGCTCCAATGAAATGTTGTCGTTCAAAATTTCATTGTATGGGATTGTATCAGAAGTTGATTTGTTGTCCATGATCAGCGTGTCGCATTCGATGTTTGAGCGGGCGCCTTCGGCTTTGCGTCCGAAGTGGACGATTCCGCGGTATGTGACTTTTCCGCCTTGTTTTGAGATCGATTTTGAAACGATTGTAGATGACGTATTTGGTGCAAGGTGAATCATTTTCGCACCGGCATCCTGATGCTGTCCTTTTCCTGCGAGAGCGATAGAAAGCGTCATGCCGCGCGCGCCTTCGCCTTTCAGGATAACGGCAGGATATTTCATTGTCAGCTTGGAGCCGATGTTTCCGTCGATCCATTCCATTGTCGCGTTTTCTTCACAGACCGCACGCTTTGTCACAAGGTTGAAGACGTTGTTCGCCCAGTTTTGAATCGTTGTATAACGGCAGTAGCCGCCTTTTTTAACGATGATCTCAACAACCGCGCTGTGAAGGGAGTTTGTTGTATAAACAGGTGCTGTACATCCCTCTACATAGTGAACGTGAGCGCCTTCGTCGACGATGATCAGCGTCCGTTCGAACTGTCCCATATTTTCTGAGTTGATGCGGAAGTATGCTTGCAGCGGAGTATCAACTTTTACGCCTTTTGGCACGTAGATGAATGATCCGCCGGACCATACCGCAGAGTTCAAGGCCGCAAACTTGTTGTCAGTCGGCGGAATGACTTTTGCCCAATGCTTGCGGAAAATGTCTTCATTTTCTTTGAGGGCGCTGTCTGTGTCTTTAAAGACGATCCCTTGAGACTCAAGATCTTCTTTCATGTTATGGTAAACGACTTCTGACTCATACTGCGCAGATACACCGGCCAAATATTTTTGCTCAGCTTCAGGGATTCCAAGCTTGTCAAATGTTTGTTTGATTTCCTCAGGAACTTCGTCCCATGATCTTTCTGAGCGCTCAGAAGGCTTTACATAGTACGTGATTTCATCAAAGTTCAATGAGTTTAAATCTCCGCCCCATTGCGGCATTGGCATATTGTAGAAGTGTTCAAGAGATTTCAGACGAAAGTCGAGCATCCACTCCGGCTCTTCTTTCATGCGTGAAATTTCTTCAACGATTTCTTTTGTCAATCCCCGCTCTGAACGGAAAATGGAAACGTCTTTGTCGGCAAAACCGTATTTATATTCGCCGATATCCGGCATTTTCTTAGCCATCCATTTTCACTCCAATCTTTATTCGTTATCGCTGTTTTCTTTGGAAACGCCTTTTTCAAGGGCTTTCCATGACAATGTTGCACATTTAATCCGGGCCGGAAATTTTGAAACGCCTTGCAGGGCTTCAATATCGCCTAAATCGATCGAATCGTCGTAGTCTTTGCCCTGCATCATATCTGAAAAGATCTGTGACATCTGAAGGGCGGTCTCCACGTCTTTCCCTTTGATCGCCTGTGTCATCATGGACGCAGAGGCCATTGAGATTGAGCATCCTTCGCCTTCAAATTTTGCATCTTCTACTTTACCGTCTGTTATCTTCATCGTCAGTCTGATTCGGTCACCGCATGTCGGGTTGTTCATATCAACAACGATGCTGTCATTTAAAACCCCTTTGTTTCTCGGGTTTTTGTAGTGATCCATTATCACCTGGCGATACAGTGTATCCAAGTTCACATTAAAAGACATTTGTGAAATACTCCTTTGTCTTCTGAAGAGCTTCAATCAGTTTGTCGATGTCTTCTTCCGTATTATACAGATAAAAGCTTGCTCTTGCAGTGGCGGAAACGTTCAGCCATTTCATCAAAGGCTGTGCACAGTGATGACCGGCTCTGACGGCGACCCCTTCTGCATCAAGCACGGTTGCCACATCGTGCGGATGAACGTCTTCAAGGTTGAATGTCACGAGTCCTGCACGTTCGGCAGGACCATAGACAGTCGCGCCTTCAAGCTCTTTAAAGCGCTCCAGGGCGTAGGCCGCCAAACGGTGTTCATGCGCCAATATTTCGTCAAGTCCGATGTCTTCAAGGAAGTCAATCGCCGCTCCCAATCCGATCGCACCGGCAATGATCGGTGTGCCGGCTTCGAATTTCCAAGGCAGCTCCTTCCAAGTCGATTCGTAAAGACCGACAAAATCGATCATTTCTCCGCCGAATTCTGCGGGTTCCATGTTTTCAAGCAATGCTCTTTTTCCATACAATACCCCGACCCCGGTCGGACCACACATTTTGTGGGCTGAAAACGTGTAGAAATCGCAGTCCAAATCCTGGACGTCAATTTTCATGTGAGGCGTGCTTTGCGCACCGTCTACGACCATGACCGCGCCGTTGTCATGCGCGATTTTGGCTATTTCCTTAATCGGGTTGATCGTACCGAGAACGTTTGAAACATGTGCAGCCGAGACGATTTTTGTATTTTCCGTCACCGTTTCCCTGACATCGTCCAAGGAAATGGTTCCGTCTTCCTGAAGCGGAATGTACTTCAGCGTGGCGCCGGTTGCTTTGACAGCCTGCTGCCACGGAATAATATTCGCATGGTGCTCCATCGGTGTAATGACGATTTCATCACCAGGCTTGAGGTTTGCGCGGGCATAGCTGAGCGCAACCGTATTCAGGGCCGTTGTCGTACCCCTTGTAAAAATAATTTCCTGCATCGACTTCGCGTTTATAAACTTCCTGACCTTCTCACGAGCTCCTTCATATCCATCCGTTGCTTTCGTTCCTAATGTATGAACGCCGCGATGGACATTGGAATTGTAAGAGTTGTAATACTCATCAAGCGTCTCGATGACAACGCGCGGCTTCTGCGAGGTTGCCGCGCTGTCCAAATAAACGAGATCGTGTCCGTTGACCTGTTGGCTGAGAATCGGAAACTGTTCGCGAATATCTTTGGCATTCATTATTTTACTTTCCTTTCAATCACAGAGACCAGCTGCTTCTTCACGCCTTCGATCGGAAGTTCATTGACAACCGGTGCGAGGAAGCCGTAAATGACGAGGCGCTCTGCTTCTTCTTTTGGAATTCCGCGGCTCATCAAATAGTAAAGCTGAACCGGATCGACGCGGCCGACGGATGCAGCGTGTCCTGCCGTTACATCGTCTTCATCGATTAACAGGATCGGGTTGGCGTCGCCGCGCGCTTTTTCACTCAGCATAAGAACGCGTGATTCCTGCTCTGCATTTGATTTTGACGCGCCGTGCTCGATTTTTCCGATGCCGTTGAAGATCGAAGATGCGGAATCTTTCATAACGCCGTGTTTTAAAATATAGCCTTCTGAATGCTTTCCGTGATGAATGATTTGCGTTGTAAAGTTTTGAGTCTGTTCTCCTCTGCCGACGACAACCGTTTTCGTATCGCCGAATGTGCCGTCTCCATGCAGATTTGTCGTGTTTTCAGAAACGGTGTCTCCGTCATTCATTAAACAGAGCGCCCATTCAATTTTGCTGTCGCGTCCGAGTGCAGTTCCGCGGCGGCTGACATAAGCCGTAACCCCTGCGGAAAGGTTGTCGACCGCACCGTATTGCACGCGGGCATTCGCGCCTGTGATCACTTCTGACACGATATTAAAGACCGCTTCCTTAGGGTTCACAGTGCTGATGTAGTTTTCTACATATGTGACTGCACTGTTGTCATCAGCAACGACAAGTACATGGTTGAAAAGCGTTGTATCATTGCTTTCATGGACATAAACAGCTTGCACCGGCGCTTCCAGTTCGACGTTTTTCGGAACGTAAAGGAAGGCTCCGCCGTTCAGGAGGGCTGCATGCAATGCCGTTAATTTATGCTCATCGGCTTTTACGCCGTCTTTCATAAAGTATTTTTTGACTAGCTCGCCGTGTTCGCGGAACGCAGTATGAATATCTGTAAAGATGACGCCTTTATCCTGCAGCTCTTTTGAAAGAGAAAGGTAAGCCGGCGTCTGGTCTCTTTGGACATAAAGCGTTTTGTCTTCATTTCCAAGATCGATCAGCGATTTGACCTCATCTGAAAGATCATCCAAAGAATCAAGCGGTTTATTTTCTACAGTATGCTTATCAAACCGTGTAAAATTCCAATTTGTAATTTTCGTTTTATCAGGTTTCGGCAGCGGCAGATCTTCTGCTTTTTCAAGCGCTTCTAAGCGTAGATCTTGCAGCCATGCAGGTTCCTGGTGCTTCTCAGAGAAGCTTTTGACATATTCCCGATCTACAGATAGTTTTGTTTCCAATGTCATGTTTATCCCCCTAACGCTTACGCTTCTTGACCGACAGTTTCGTCTTCGATTCCAAGCTCATGCTTAATCCAGTCATATCCTTCAGCCTCAAGGCGCTGCGCCAGCTCAGGTCCGCCGGATTTCACAACGCGGCCCTGCATCATGACGTGCACATGGTCAGGCGTAATGTAGTTCAAGAGGCGCTGATAGTGCGTGATGATCAGGCAGCCGAAGTCCTCGCCGCGCATTTTGTTGATTCCTTTTGAAACGACTTTAAGGGCGTCGATATCCAAACCTGAATCGATTTCGTCAAGAATCGCGATTTTCGGTTCGATCATCATCAGCTGAAGAATTTCGTTGCGTTTTTTCTCACCGCCTGAGAAACCTTCGTTCAAGTAGCGCTGCGCCATATCAGGATCCATTTCAAGAAATTCCATGTTTTCGTCCATTTTGCGGATGAATTTCATTAAAGAAATCTCGTCGCCTTCTTCTCTGCGCGCGTTGATCGCTGAACGGAGAAAATCGGCATTTGTAACACCGCTGATTTCACTCGGATACTGCATAGCCAAAAACAGGCCGGCCTGAGCGCGCTCGTCCACTTCCATTTCCAGAACGTCCTTGCCGTCAAGCGTGATGCTTCCTTTTGTTACTTCGTATTTAGGGTGCCCCATAATCGCCGCGGATAAAGTTGATTTACCCGTTCCGTTCGGTCCCATTACAGCGTGGAATTCCCCGCCTTTTATTTCAAGGTTTACACCTTTTAAAATCTCTTTTCCTTCAATCTCAACGTGAAGATCTTTGATTGTTAATGTCGAAGCAGCCATGAAATATACCTCCAATATATATAATCATCATTCTCAATTTATTCTCATTCTAATTTTATAACAAATGAAAAGTGAATACAACAATAGTCTTCCTATCTTTTCGTGTACATGTTCTCAAGTTTAACAAAAAACGTTTTGTTCTTAAAGAGATTGGGACAAGAAAACTTCCCGGACGAGAGATGTGTACCTTACAATCAACAAGCTATAGAAAAACAGCGGGAATTACGAGCGGGAACGGTTTGATCCCAGGCTGCACGATTCATGACGGGAACAGCGCTCCCCTTCTATTTGGACCGTCACATGCTCCACGTTGCATTCTTTCCTTAGATATTTTGATACTTGTTTTAAGATTCTATCCCTGTCACTGTTTTCGTCTGCCACGATATGGCAGCTTAATGACGGCATGTCAGATGAGATCGACCAAATGTGGAGATCGTGAACCTCTCTGACTGACGGAATGGAAAGCAGGCCGTTTTTAAGCGCTTCCGCATCAATGTCTTTCGGTTTTCCTTCCATTAATATATGCACCGAGTCTTTCGCCACCCGCCACCCGCTGACAAGAACCAAAGCCGCGACGGCGGCGCTTGCGATTGGATCGGCGATATTCCAATTGAAGAAAAGCATGAGGAGGCCTGCGATAATCGCGCCGAAAGATCCCAGCATATCACCGATGACGTGCAAAAATGCGCTCCGCATGTTTAAATTCCCGCTTGTGTCGCCTTTCATTAATATCCAGGCTGCAGCAATGTTGACGAACAAACCAACCGTTGCAATCACCAGCATGCCACTGCCGGCGACTTCCGGCGGGCTGAAAAAGCGGTTGTACGCTTCCCAAAAGATATAAAGTGAAATCAAAAGCAAGGTGATGCCATTGATAAACGCAGCCAAAATTTCAAAGCGCCTGTAGCCGAATGTT
The DNA here is from genome assembly GCF_038002625.1 of Bacillus sp. FSL K6-1284. Classification (NCBI taxonomy): domain Bacteria; kingdom Bacillati; phylum Bacillota; class Bacilli; order Caryophanales; family Bacillaceae; genus Bacillus; species Bacillus sp. FSL K6-1284. The sequence goes on from NZ_JBBOCW010000001.1 coordinate 3,504,682, forward strand.
TTGCTCACAGTTGCGGCCTTTTCCCCAATTTTAAACGCCAAGAGGCTGAAACCAAGCGCTGCAGCGTCGCTGAGCATATGTCCCGCATCCGATAGCAAAGCGAGGCTGTTCGTCAATATCCCGCCTATCACTTCAATGATCATAAAAGTAAAAATTAAACCGAAGCTGATGTAGAGCGCTTTTTGATTGGCTGATCGGCTGCCATGGTGGCTGTGACCTGTGTGATCGTGAGAATGAGCCATCATAAATCCTCCTTTTAATATATGATCATATATTCATATTTAAATTTTACCTTTTCCTTCACTTATGGTCAAGCGGATTCTAAAGACATATAGAAGGACGGATTGACATCCGCCCCCCTCATTTTATCCGATCATGGGTAAATTTGATACGATCTGCTTGCTTTTTTGATGCTGCTCTTCGCGCCTTTTCTCAACTTCAAGCCGGTTCACATGGCTTCTGCTGTACTCCTCGTACCCCATTCCATGCGACTTGTGCATCGCTTTTTCCATTTCGGCCGTGAATTCAAGGTCAAGCTGATCTTGGCTTGAACAAATAATGAATCATCCTTTCAGAGATTTTCTTTCATAGTACCAGTTATATACAAACTCTTCAAAGATGTGTGTGCTTTCAATATGCTTTCACGGATGAAAAATCAATGCTTCATTTGCTGGAATTCTTCCATCGCCTGCAGAACGAGCGTGACAGCTTGGCTCATGGCCGCGCCCCCGCCAAATGCCGCAGTTACGCCGACCGCTTCAAGAATTTCTTCCTCCGACGCTCCGCAATCCAGGCAGCCCTTGATATGATAAATAATGCAATATTCATCCTGTGTATTAACACTGATGCCCAGTGCGATCAGCTGCTTATCCTTTTCGCTGAGCGCGCCTTTTTTAAAGCATTCCTCTGTAAATTCGTTGTATTTGGCGGCAATTCCGGGCATTTTTTCGGAAAAGATGCCGATCCCTGCTTTATATTCATGCAGTGCGGATTCGATAATGCTTTCTGATTCATGCTGATTCACGTTTTGTTCCTCCATTTTCAGTTGGTAGTCTTTTTTTATTATGAGCCTCTTTTCAAAAAATACGCGAAAAAAACCCCGGTTTTCTCCAAAACCGGGGTGTTCTTTCATTTACTCAGAAACAGAAATGACAGAGCCTTCATATTTTTTGTCGATGAACTTTTTAATGTCCTCAGAGCGCAATACGTCCATCAGAGCTTTCACCTTGTCAGAATCTTCGTCGCCTTTGCGGACGGCGATGATGTTAGCGTAAGGATTGTCTTTTGGAGACTCAAGCTCGATTGAATCAGTTTTCGGATTGAGCTTGTTTTGGATCGCGTAGTTCACATTGATGAACACTGCGTCAGCTTCATTGGCTTCGTATGCTTTTGCCGTCATTTCAGGCGCCACATCATTTTTGATTTTGAGGTTTTTCTTGTTTTCTGTAATATCTTTTACTGTCGCATCCACTTTTTCAATGCCTGATTTCAGCTTGATCAGTCCGGCATTTTCAAGCATTGCAAGCATGCGGCCCTGTTCAGCGGCGTTGTTGCTCATAATAATTTTTCCACCGTCAGGAAGGTCTTTTAAAGATTTATACTTTTTGGAGTAAATGCCGAATGGCTCAAGGTGTACCGCGCCGACGTTAACAAGATCGTAGTCTTTATTTTCTTTCATTTCCTGTTCTAGATACGGGACGTGCTGGAAGTAGTTCGCATCGAGATCTTTCGTTGCAAGCGCCTTGTTGATCAGTTTGTAGTCCGTGAAATTTTTGATTTTAAGCTCATAGCCTTTTTCTTTCAAAAGCGGCTTTGCTTCTTCAAGGATTTCAGCGTGAGGCGTCGGCGTCGCTCCGACTGTGATGACTTTGCTGTCTTTATCCCCTTCGCTGCTGGAAGATCCGCAAGCGGCTAAAACGCCTGCAAAAATGATGAATAAAGCTGTTAATAAACCTTTTTTCATGTTGATGTCCTCCCTAACGTTTGTCTAATTTATTTGTTATAAAATCCCCGATAAACTGGATGATAAACACAATAGCTAAGATGAAAATAGTGGCGATGAGTATAATATCGGGATTGTTCATCTGAAAACCGTTTACATAGGCAAGGTTCCCGAGTCCGCCTGAACCGATTGCTCCGGCCATCGCCGTCGAACCGATCAGTGCAATCGCCGTAACCGTAATGCCAGAGATCAAGGCCGGCATCGATTCGGGCAGGAGCACTTTAAATATGATCGTCGATGTTTTGGCTCCCATCGATTTTGCCGCTTCAATCACGCCCTTATCAACTTCGCGCAAAGCGATTTCAACCAGGCGGGCATAGAACGGAGCGGATGCGATAATCAAAGCCGGAAGTGCGGCGTTCGGCCCCAAGATCGTGTTCATTAAAAACTTTGTGAAACCAAGCAGCAAAATAATCAATATAATAAAAGGAATAGACCTGAACACATTGACGATTGCCGAGATTACACCGTTCACGACTCGATTCTGCCAAATGTTTCCTTTTGAAGTCAGATACAGCAGCATACCGAGAATCACTCCGATGATAAAAGCAAACAATAGGGAAATTCCTGTCATATATATCGTTTCATACGTAGCTTCCCACAGCTGCTCCATATCTACGTTTGGAAACAGTTTTTCAAACATTCGTGATCACCTCTGCTTCTACTTGACGGCTCTTGATGAAATCGACCACATCATTGACCTCGTTTTCATATCCGTCGACATGAATGAACAATGAACCGTATGCGCCGTCCTGAGTTTGCGAGATTTTGCCTTGAAGGATGTTGACTTCAACATCGAACTTCCGAATGATCTGTGTGATCAGCGGCGATTCGGCCGCTTCACCGACGAAGGTGAGCTTGATCGTCCGCCCGGATGTCGTTTCTTCGAGGAAATGCTTCAGCGTTTCCTGTGTTTCCACCGGTTCTGTTACCTGCTGAACAAAGCGCTTTGTCATTTCTTCCTGCGGCTTGAGGAATACGTTCAGCACATCGCCTTCTTCCACGACCTTTCCGTTTTCCATGACGGCCACTCTGTGGCAGATTTTCCTGATGACATGCATTTCATGAGTAATCAGGACAATGGTCAGTCCGAGCCTTTCATTGATATCGGACAGAAGACCCAGGATCGAGTCAGTCGTCTGCGGATCAAGCGCTGATGTCGCTTCATCGCATAAGAGAACTTTCGGATTGTTTGCGAGCGCCCGAGCGATGCCGACGCGCTGCTTTTGGCCTCCGCTAAGCTGTGAAGGGTAGGCATTTTCCTTGCCTTCAAGTCCGACAAGCTTTATCAGTTCTGCGACTCTTTTCAGACGTTTTGCTTTGCTGACACCGGCGATCTCCAGCGGAAACGCAATATTGTCGCGGACCGTTCTTGACCACAATAGGTTGAAGTGCTGGAAAATCATGCTGATTTCCTGCCTTGCATTCCTCAGCTTCTTCCCTTTGATCTCACTGATTGTTCTGCCGGCTACTTCAACCGTGCCTGAAGTCGGCTGTTCAAGTCCGTTCAAAAGACGGATCAAGGAGCTTTTTCCAGCTCCGCTATATCCAATAATTCCGAAGATTTCACCTTTTTTAATCGTAAGGGTGACATCCTGGACAGCATTGACATCTCCATGCTTTGACCGATAAATCTTTGAAACATTTTGAAGATTTATCAAAAGCCATCACCTGCTTTCTTGCTCAATTCTCATAGTTGTCTAAATTCCTGATCAAACAATGAAAAAAGCCTTTCTGCACACATGAGCAGAAAGGCTTTTGAATAGTCTGGGCCTTTCTCTCATCTTTCAAAGCATAACGCTTCGTGTGAATTGGCACCATTTCAACACGTGTTGATGGTTGCCGGGTTTCATAGGGCACTTCCCTCCACCTCTCTGGATAAGAGAATCATATATTTATTTTTTGATTATTATGATCGGAATTCTTAAAGTAGGATATCATGCGAAAAAATAGTTGTCAACTATTTTTCGTAAGACAATCGGCCTACGGCGAAAAGAGACGAACGTAAACGCTCGTCTCTGTCCGACTTATACACGGAATGTGCCGATTTTTCAAATTTTTAAAATGTCTCTGAATAAAGATCGCTGTTTTTAAAAAAGCCGTCCGTCAGCCATAAAATCGCTTCAAGCTTCAATAAAGCTCTGAATGAGCCTTTTACTTGAACAGTGCCGCGCTGTACGAGATGCTGCAATGAAATATCGCCGTGAAGAAGGTCAATAATCTCGCTTTGCTCTCCAAAAAAGGTCAAATGAGCTTTCTCTGCAAGAGAAGATTTTTCCATTTCCCCTTTTTCGTTGATCGCTAACGTAAAAGCTTCTTTCTCGCCTTGAAACGTAATCAGCAAAGCCGTTGTCGATAATAGAGGTTTTAAAAAAAGAGCCTTGTCCTCTCTTTCTATCAATCCCATTTTCTCCAACTGTATAACCTCCTGTAAATTGGTCATACTTACAGATTCTCTGTCTGCCGCAGGAGTTCCTTTAGGAATTGCTCGACAAGTTTTTGCTGGTTATTTCCCGAGAAATATGTCAAAACCGCCCTTAATCCACAACATTTTGTTTAATCGTATCGTATAAGTAGGAAACGGAGTGAAAAGCGTATTCTTTTTTGACGACTTCCCCGTTTTTGTAAAGGATAAAGCATGGAACGCTTTCTATTTCCTGCTGCTTGGCAAATGCTGGGGAATAATTGAGATTGTTTTTATAAAAAGGAATGTCCTTTATCATTTCATCAACGACTTCCAGCATTCTTCCGGCCAGCTGACACGTTCCGCAGAACGGCGTGTATACATATAGAAGACAGGTCTCATGTTCAAGCCGTTTTAGCTCTTTTTCTTGGAGTTCTTGCATCTGTTGAACCGCACCTCAATACGTTTTATAATAAATATTTTGTATGTACCCGGATGTTTGAACGAATTAATACTTCTGCAACATGCTGACTCGGGGCGGAAGCGACTTCTTTGTATACCCTATCGATGTATAGATGCGAAGCTTGGGGGAGCTCCCTCGTCAGCTGCCGGCGGAGCTTTTCCCCTGATTCATCGGCATCCACCAGGATATAAACGTCTTTATCAAACAGCGTTTCGGCGAATTCATCTAGTTTTGCCTGGCTGATCGTTCCGTTTGTGCAAATGATATCCACGGGCTCTTCGATGACATGCTTCACTTTTTGCTTATCTGATTTCCCTTCGACGATCATGACTTTTTCATTTTCCGGCATATGGATCACCTTTAAAGATTTACTTGTAAAAAAAGGCAGTGAATATTCACCGCCTGACTTGATTAACACCAGCCTTGGTGGTCATCACAGTCTACATATTTAGCATCCGGACCGCTTACGGTATCCGCCGTTTTGTAAAATCTCTCATCTTGGAATGAATATCCAGATTTCAACTCGTATTGATCCTTTCCGGTCATTCGGCCGATCAGCTCATTCTCATGGTACAGCTGCATTCCGCCGTTTTTTAATCGGCTTTCCACATGTTCTGTAATATCAATACGTTCTTTTTTCAGCGTCAATTTGGACACCCCCTCTTGATATAGAGTATCCAAACGACACATGGCTATCCTGAATAATCCTTAGTCTTCTTTTATCATGTCCTCATATTGCTCGGCTGTCATCAGATTTTCGATTTCAGAAGCATCGGACGGCTCGACGATAATCATCCAAGCCTTTTCATACGGAGACTCGTTGACGAATTCAGGGCTGTCTTCCAGATCTTCGTTCACTTCGACCACTTTTCCGTTGATCGGGGCATACAGCTCAGAAACGGTCTTTACGGATTCAACGCTGCCAAAAGGCTCGTCCGCTTTGATTTCGTCTCCCACTTCAGGAAGCTCGACAAATACGATGTCTCCAAGTTCGGATTGGGCGAAGTCTGTAATGCCGATTCTGACTTTATCTCCTTCTGTTTTCACCCATTCGTGTTCTTCTGAATAACGCAACTCTTTCGGTGTGCTCATGCTAACCCCTCCATAAAGTGTTTTAATCGATCCTACATTGAAGATATCATATTTTGATGGGTTATAACCAGTATGTCTTAAACTGATCTTCTTTAAAACCGACCGTTACTTTACTGCCGTCTGTCGCAATCGGGCGTTTGATCAGCATACCGTCCGAAGCCAGCAGTTCCAGCTGCTCATCTTCAGACATGTTTTGCAGCTTGTCTTTTAAGCCGAGTTCACGGTATTTTTGTCCGCTCGTGTTGAAAAACTTCTTCAATTCAAGCCCGCTTTTCTCGTAGAGCTCTTTCAGTTTTTCCTTGCTTGGCGGCTCTTCTGCGATATGTATCCCATTGATTTCTTTGCCATGGTCTTCAAGCCATTTTTTCGCTTTGCGGCATGTCCCGCATTTCGGATACCAGTAAAAATCCAAAGCCATACATACACACCCCTCTCATTTAATCGAGGTAATTTTAACACAGATCGAATGAAAAACCTAAAACCGTGCTCCATTCTATAACAGCTAAAAACCCCGCCTAAGCAGGGCTTTTCGTTTAAACGATATATTTCTCAGCTTCAAAGACTCCCTTGGCTGCCTGGCGCTTTTTCTCAATGACATTGACAGGCGTAAAGCGCGTCAATTTGCGGAGCGCGGACAGCATCATCCGCAGCGAATCACCTGATTCCATCGCAATGAGCGATTCCTTGGCATGGCTTTCAATTTCCTGAAAGGCAACTTGTGCAAAAATCTGCGTATAAAGAATTTTCTGGGCGTTTTTGTCTTCCCCGGTTGCCTGGATGGCTTTTTCTGTACGCAAAATAGCTGCTTCCATGGCGTAGACCTGGCTGACAATGTCGGCGATATTCACGAGGATTTCCTGCTCCTGGTCGAGCGCTTTTCCATATTTTTGCGCGGCGAGTCCCGCGATCATGAGCGCGATTTTTTTGGCGTTTCTCAGCAGATACTTTTCCTGTTCCAAAACGCCGTCACCTGGTTCTTCAGGCATGAGGATCATCAGTTCTTCCTGAAGCGCCTTCGCTTTCTCAAACAGAGGAAGCTCGCCTTTCATCGCTTTTTTCAAGTATGTGCCCGGGACGATGAGACGGTTGATTTCATTTGTGCCTTCAAAAATCCGGTTGATCCGTGAATCGCGGTAAGCCCGCTCCACTTCGTATTCCTGCATGAATCCGTAACCGCCGTGGATTTGGACGCCTTCATCAACGATATAATCAAGCGTTTCAGATCCAAATACTTTGTTAAGGGAGCATTCGATTGCATATTCAGCGATCGATTTCGCGACCTGGCGCCCGTCTTTTTGCTCTTCTTCGCTCAAGGTGCCCATTTTGTCTTCAAACAGCCCGACCGTACGATAAACAGAGCTTTCCATCGCATAAAGTCTGGCTGACATAGTGGCGATTTTTTCCCCGATTAAGCTGAACTTTGAAATCGGCGTCTTAAATTGCTGGCGCTGATTGGCGTATGAAGCGGACAGCTCGATGACCCGTTTGGAAGCGCCGATTGTCCCGACAGCAAGCTTATAGCGGCCGATATTTAAAATATTGAAGGCGATGACATGCCCTTTTCCCGGTTCGCCTAAAAGGTTTTCTTTCGGAACTTGAACCTGGTCTAAGATGAGCGTACGGGTCGAAGAGCCTTTGATGCCCATTTTTTTCTCTTCAGGCCCTGTGGAAACACCTTCGTAATCTTTTTCCACAATGAAGGCCGAAAAATGTTCGCCGTCTATTTTCGCGTAGACGATGAAAACATCGGCAAAAGCTGAGTTTGTAATCCATTGCTTTTCACCGTTTAATATATAGTGGGTTCCCGCCTCATTCAAAACGGCCGTTGTTTTTGCCCCTAATGCATCAGATCCGGAGCCAGGCTCTGTTAAGGCATAGGCTGCAAATTTTTCCCCTGTTGCAAGGGACGGCAGATACTTTTTCTTTTGCTCCTCGGTTCCGAAAAATACAATCGGAAGCGTGCCGATCCCGACGTGCGCCCCGTACGATAACGAAAAGCTTCCCGCTCTTGAGAATTTTTCGGTAATCAGCGCCGAGCTGATTTTATCGAGCCCGAGTCCGCCATACTCTTCAGGAACGTCAGCACCGAGAAGCCCGAGTTCTCCAGCTTTTTTCAGGAGCCTGACAGAGTGATCGAAATTGTGCTCTTCAATTTCGTCGATGTATGGCAAAACATCTCCGAGAATATAATCTTCAGTCGTTTTGGCAATCATTTTATGTTCATCTGTGAAATCTTCCGGTGTAAACAGCTGATCAGCCGTCACCTCTTCGATCAGAAAGGCTCCGCCTTTTTTCATATGGTCTTTTGTTTGTTCCATTGTTCCATCCCCCTTGTGATTAAACTAATTCGAATACCCCTGCTGCTCCCATACCTCCGCCGATACACATTGTTACAACGCCGAATTGCTCGCTTCTCCGCCGCATTTCGTGGATCAATGTCAGCGTGAGCTTTGTGCCCGTGCAGCCGAGCGGATGTCCGAGCGCAATCGCTCCACCGTTGACATTGACTTTTTCTTCATCGATGCCAAGCGACCTGATCACCTGGATCGCTTGTGATGCAAACGCTTCATTTAATTCGAATAAACCGATATCAGAGAGCTCAAGTCCCGCCATCTTCAGCGCCCTTGGAACAGCTTCAACAGGACCGATGCCCATCACCTCCGGCGGAACGCCGCCGACTGCGAACGAACGGAACCTTGCGAGGGGCTTTAACCCAAGCGCATCCGCTTTTTCTCTGTCCATGATCATCACTGCGGCCGCCCCGTCGCTCGTCTGCGATGAATTCCCTGCCGTAACAGAACCGTCCGCCGAAAACGCCGGTTTTAACGTTGACAGAACGTCTTTCGTTGTCCCCGGGCGCACACCTTCATCGGCAGAGAAAGTAAACGTCCGCTCCTTCAGCTTGTGATGGTCATCCACTTCTCTGACGGTGACGTCCACCGGGACGATTTCATCTTCGAACTTTCCTTCCGCGATCGCTTTGGCTGCTTTTTGATGGCTGCTGACGGCAAATGCATCCTGATCATCCCTGGAAACGCCGTATTTAACGGCAACCTGTTCAGCCGTATGGCCCATTCCCATATAATATTCAGGAGCTGTTTCCGCGAGCGCCGCGTTCGGTCTGACGATATGTCCCATCATCGGCACGATGCTCATCGATTCAGCGCCGCCGGCAATGACCGTGTCGGCAGCTCCAAGCATGATTTTTTCGGCCCCGTAAGCGATCGATTGAAGTCCTGAAGAACAATATCTGTTGATCGTAACGGCCGGAACTGTGTGCGGCAGCCCGGCAAGCGCGCCGATATTGCGCGCCATATTCAACCCTTGTTCGGCTTCCGGCGTAGCGCAGCCGATGATTAAATCATCGATATTCCCTTCATAACCGCCAGCTCTTTTCAACGTCTCTCTCACTGCATATGCGCCTAAATCATCGGGACGGACAGTCCTCAATGAGCCTTTTTTTGCTTTTCCGATCGGGGTTCTCGCTCCCGATACAATAACTGCCTCTTTCATTATTTTCCCTCCTTAATTACGCAAAGGTTTGCCTTTTACAAGCATATGCTGCATTCTCGCCTGCGTTTTCGGTTCGCTCACAAGGCTCAGGAAAGCTTCTCTTTCCAAATTGAGCAAGTATTCTTCCGTTACTTCAGCGCCGAACGGAACCCTCCCGCCCGCAATGACAAACGCCAGCTTTTTCGCTATCTTCATGTCGTGTTCAGAGATGGCGCCGGACAGCTTTAACGATTCCGCACCGAGCAGGAGCGCCGCATAGCCGGTTTCGCCTGTCACCGGAACTTTCTTTTTCACCGGCGGACGGTAGCCGCTTTCGGAAAGTGTCAGGACGAGTTTTTTAGCATCGTATAACAAGTGATCCTGGTTGATGCTGATTTGATCCTCTGCGGTTAAGATGTTCAGCTCTTTCGCTTCTTGAGCCGAAGTCGACGTTTTTGCAAGAGCAATTGTCTCAAACGTTTTGATGGCGGCCTCCTGGATATCCGGTTTAACGCCTTCAGGCAGCCCCTTCAAGTAGTTTAAATAAAGCTCTTTATTGCCTCCGCCGCCCGGAATCAGGCCGACGCCTGTTTCAACGAGGCCCATGTATGATTCACTTGAAGCTTGAACACGGGCTGCAGGCAGACAAAGCTCAGTCCCCCCGCCAAGCGTCATCCCGAACGGAGCAGCGACGACCGGCTTGGTACTGTATTTCACTTTCATCATCGTCTCCTGGAACTGACGGATGATCATGTCAATTTCCATATAGTTGTCGTCTTGGGCTTCCATCAGCATCATCGCAAGATTGGCTCCGACGCAGAAATTTTTGCCCTGGTTGCCGATCACAAGTCCTTTATAATTGGCATCTACTTCCTCAAGAGCGAATTTGAGCATTTGGATGATGTCGAGGCCGATTGCATTGCTTTTCGAATGAAATTCGAGCAGTGCGACATCATCGCCTAAATCGATCAAACTTGCCCCGCTGTTTTTCTTGATGACGCCTTTTGTTTCTTTGAGTGACGACAAATGGATCGTTTTCTTGTTTTCTTGAAGCGCCCTGTATTCGCCGCTTTCAAAACAGTAGCAGAACGTCTTTCCGTTTTCTCTAAGGTAGAAGGTCTCATGTCCTTTTGCGAGCATTTCCTTCACCCAGTCCGCGACTTTCCAGCCCTCTGCTTCAAGCTTTTGCACCGCGTTTTTCACACCGATGCTGTCCCACATTTCAAACGGACCTTCCGACCAGCCGAACCCCCATTTCATCGCCTGATCAATCGCCGTTATGCTGTCAGCGATTTCCCCTGTGAGCTCAGCCGAATAGACAAGCGTCGGAGCTGTCATGTTCCAAAGAAGGCTTCCCGCTCTGTCATCTGAATAAATAAGCGCTTTCAATCTCGCTCCTGCGCCTTTCATTTGCTTGGCCGCTTCAAGTCCCGATGTTTTTAATGTTTGGCGTTTGCTGTAGGTCATCGTCATCGGATCGAGCTCAAGGATGTCTTTTCCTTCTTTTTTGTAAAAACCTTGTTTCGCTTTGCTTCCGATCCAGCCTTTTTCGAGCATTTGTTCAATAAATTCAGGCAGCCGGAAAACGTTTTTTTCTTCGCCAGTGACTTGGTTATAGACATTTTTGGCAACGTGCGAAAATGTATCAAGCCCGACGACATCTAGCGTTCTGAAAGTTGCGCTTTTCGGGCGTCCGATCAGCGGGCCTGTAATCGAATCGACTTCGCCTATCGTGTAGCCGCCTTTCAGCATTTCCTGAACCGCCACAAGCAAGCCGTAGGTTCCGATGCGGTTGGCGATAAAGTTTGGCGTGTCTTTCGCTTCAACAACCCCTTTGCCAAGGACGTCTTCGCCGAATTTCTTCATAAAATCCAGCACTCCGGGATCCGTTTCATCAATCGGAATCACCTCAAGCAGCTTTAAATAGCGGGCCGGGTTAAAAAAGTGCGTTCCTAAAAAGTGCTTTTTAAAATCAGCGGACCTTCCCTCCGTCATCTGCCTGACGGAGATGCCTGATGTATTGCTGCTGACGATGCTTCCGTGTTTTCTGTATTGATCGACCTTTGAAAACACTTGCTTCTTGATCTCCAGGTTTTCGACAACCACTTCAATAATCCAGTCGGCATCTTTAATTTTTTCAAAATCGTCTTCCATGTTCCCTGTGCTGATACGGCTGATATTCTTCTTCGATGTCAGCGGAGCCGGTTTTTGCTTTAGCAGCTTTTGTACGGCTGACTGTGCCAGCCGGTTGCGCACATCCGGGTCTTCAAGGGTGCGGCCTTTTTTTCTTTCCTCATCTGTTAATTCACGCGGCACCATATCGAGCAGTAACACAGGAATCCCGATATTGGCTAAGTGAGCCGCGATTCCGGAACCCATTACACCGGAACCGATAACGGCGGCTTTACGAATATGCTTGACCATGAAAGATCCTCCCCTACTTTGAATGAATATTCATTCATTTTTGCTCCAAAAAAATAAACTCTCCTGTCTTCTTTCATCTTAAAAGATTTTGGAAGCGAGTTCAATAACTTGGTGCAAAATTTCTGAAATTTTTTCAGCGAGTATTATTTTGCCGCGGTTACATGTTTCCCCGCTTTTGGGACAAACCAATAGAGAGGGAGGTGAAGGCCTTGGTACGTGAAAGAAAAAATCCATCTTCAGCCGCAGTCAGCGCCGCAAGCATAAAAGGCAATGCAGGTCCGGATTATAAAAAGGCGGATGCGGGCGGAAAACGGACAAGCCAAAACCAGCAATATAAAAAGCATAATATGGATGTTCCTGAAGATCACTAAGCCCCCTTTAAGCATCCGGTATAAATTTCCGCTGTGTTAGGAAATCTAAAAATAAACGCTAAAAGGAGGCAGACTCATGCAGCAACAGCAAGGAATGACAACACCGCCGCCAGTCATTTCAACAAAGGATCATCTGTATTTGCAGGATATGCTGAACTGGAACTTGCTCGCAATGAAAAAAGCGCATTTTATGGCGGACCAGTGCCAGGATCAGTCTCTTAAAACAGAACTCGACAGGGTCGGACAAATGCACCATCACCATTACAATGTGATATTGGAGCAGCTTCGTCAAAATCAAACGCAAAACCCGTCAGCATACATGCAATAGGAGGTTAATGATGAATCAGCAAAACCAACAGAAAATCGGCAATCAGGAAACTCCTGTCCCGAAAACGAGCACGATGAATGACAGGGATTTTGTCAACGAACTGCTGACAACCGAAAAATACATGACGGCAGCATACTCGACAGCGCTTAATGAATTAAGCCATGAGTCGCTTTACCAAGCCGTTCAGCCGCTGTTTAATGAGGCGCAAAACGTACAGCGCAGATTGTACCAGGTGATGTTTCAAAACGGATGGTACAAGGTGGAGGCAGAAGATGCCCAGAAAATCCAGCAGTCTTATCAGCAGTTCCATTCTACATTGCAAGACCAGTCGCCATATCAGCAAAACCAATAAACAAAAAATAAGCAGAGGAGTCTCCCTGCTTATTTTTTTTGATTAGCCGCTCGGTGCGCTTCATTTCGTTCTTTAATTTGGCGGATTACTTCTTTTATCTCCTGCTTCGCATCCGGATAAGCTCCGTTCCAATGCTTGGCGAGGGGCGGCATGCTTTTGGCGATATGGCTGTAGATGATCCACATCTTCACCTGTTCTTTCAGTTCTTCGTCCGTTTCGCCTAAAAGCAGCTCCGTATATTTCTCAACAAGTCCATCCAGCTGCTCCTTTAGTTTTTCCACTCACGACACCCTTTCTTTACGTTTATTTCTCGGGCATGTCCTGCATTTGACACCGTTTTTGTCTGTTGCATAATACAGACAGCAAGTCGTCCGTGTCCGGTCCTCCGCATGCTGTCCGGGATAAAACCTTTTGAGAGGGTTTTCGTCCGCCCCTTCTTCAAAAAGACCGGGCTCAGCTTCATAAAGAAGAAAATGAAAATCTTGCGCCGCCCGCGCCTTGAGTTTCGGATCTTCCAGAAGCGTGTCATACATCCAATACAGATAAACGGCAATATTTTCCCAAAGAATATGCTTTGAAATCGAAAATACCCGCCGACAGGCCGCGATCAGGCCGCCAAGGTGGCACCTGAAGATATCCTCAGTCAATCTTTTCAGTTCTTCGGTGCGATCCGCTTCGATAAGCTCAGCACCTTTGTGAAAATAAAACGACGGCATCCACCCTCGATCATCGGCTTCTATCTCCCATGACACGGAAGCAGGAGCGGTTGGCAAGCGCTTTCCCCAAACCGTAAACAGATAGAAATGCAGCGCAGCCAGCATCCCGCTGCGCTTGACGAGCATTGAAGCCGCAACTTTTTGATTCGGAGCGTTCAGCCTGTCTTTAATATCTTCTACATAACGTTCTAAAAAATCCTCATCAAGGAGCTTGTTTCCTTTAACAGAGAATAAGGAGCCGGTCTGCTTCGTTCCAAGGCGAAAACGAAGCAATGACTCAAGCTCCTCTTTTGTTAAATTAAGCATGGGACTGAACCACCTGCTGGACGATGCATCTTCCTCTTCCGTACGGAATGCAGTGCGGCGTGCCGAAAAGCGGATCTTTCGTCACTTCGCAGTCCATTTCAAAAACGTCCTGCACAAGCTTGCAGTTGATAATGGATTCAGGCCGGCCTTCGGCATATATCTTTTTATCTTTAATCGCGACGAGGTGGTGAGCGTAGCGGCAGGCAAGGTTCAAATCGTGCAGCACCATCACGATCGTGCGCTTTTCGTGTTCATTTAATTCAAACAAAAGGTCCAGAATTTCAATTTGATGCGTCATATCCAAGTATGTCGTTGGTTCATCCAGTAATATGATATCCGTTTCCTGGGCGAGCGTCATCGCGATCCAGGCGCGCTGCCGCTGGCCTCCTGACAAGGAATCGACTGTGCGCTCAGCCAGTTCTTCCATTCTTGTCGCTTTCAAAGCCTTTTGCACGGCCTCTTCATCTTCCGCCGACCATTGCTTCAGCCAGTTTTGGTAAGGGTACCGCCCCTGCTTAACGAGCTGGAGAACGGTCAGGCCTTCCGGAGCCGAAGGGCCTTGAGGCAGAATGGCCAGCTCCTTTGCCACTTCTTTCGTGGGAAGTTTGGCGATGGAGCTGCCTTCGAGAAGCACTGAACCGCCCTTTGGCTTCATCAAACGTGCGAGAGACCGAAGGAGAGTCGACTTACCGCAGCCGTTGCTGCCGATAAATACGGTGATTTCACCTTTTGGGATCGTTAAGTTTAACTCATCAATAATGATTGTTTCTCCATAACCTAAGCTTAACGTTTCTGTTGAAATGGCACTCATAAATGAAATCTCTCCTTTTATTGGTTTCTGCTTTTATACAGCAAGTAGATAAAGTAAGGGGCGCCGATCGCTGCAGTAAACACACCGGCAGGCACTTCAACGGGAGAAAAAAGCGTGCGTCCGATGATGTCGGCAATCAGCACAAGCAATCCTCCGATCAGCGCTGCAACCGGCAAGAGGGCGCCGAATGATGAACCGACAAGCCTTCTTGCGATATGCGGGGCCATCAAACCGACAAATCCGACGGTTCCGGCAAAGGCAACGGCAATTCCGGCAAAAGCCGTGCTCAGCAGAAGGAGCAAAAAGCGGTTCCGCTGAACCGAGCTGCCCGCTCCTGTCGCCAGTTCTTCACCAAGCGTCTGAATGTTGACGTTTCTGGCGGCGGCTGCGGATATCAGCAAAAGGACAAGCGCAGCCGGCATTAAAATATTCACATCCTGCCAGTTCGATCCATATACTGATCCGGTAATCCAGACGTTCGCCTGAGACATTCTGTATATCGGTCCTTTTATCATAAACAATGTCGTCAGCGACTGGGCAAGCATCGAAAATCCGATTCCGATCAAAACGAGCCTGAAAGTCGAAGAGCCGTTTTTATATGAAAGAAAATAAACGAGCATTCCGGCGAGAGCCGCGCCGATAAATGCGGCAACCGGGAGCCAGCTGATGCTGACCGTAAGCGCATTGTTTTTATTGGAAAACAGCATTAAAAACAAGACAACGGCGACTGAAGCCCCGCCGGTCACACCGATAATATCCGGCGAAGCGAGCGGATTGCGGATCAGACCCTGAAGGATCGATCCGGCTGCCGCCAGACAGATTCCGGCAAACAGAGCGACCAAAATCCGCGGCATCCTGAAGGACATAATGATCAGGTCATCGCCCGGATCCCCCATGCCCAAAAACGTTTTCGCGACGGCGCCCGGAGAAATAAAACGTTCACCGATGCCGGCGCTGAGGATGACTGCACAAGCCGTCAACACCAATAGGATCACGAACGAAAACAGCGCTTTTTTGCCGATCAACAATGAAATGCCGCCTTTTCCGATTCTCAGCGTGCGGTAATTTTTCATTTTTGGAACCCCCTTCTCGCGATATAGACAAAAATGGGTGTCCCAATGATGGCTGTCATGACGCCGACAGGCACTTCTTCAGGCATAATCAGGTACCTTGCGCCAATGTCTGCGGTTACAAGCAGGATGGCTCCCAGCACGGCACAGTACGGAAGAACCCAGCGATGGTCGTGGCCGACGATAAATTTTGCAAAATGCGGGATAACAATACCGATAAAACCGATCGGCCCGGCGACGGCGACAGATCCCCCGGCAAGCAGGATAATCGAAACCGCCATCAACGCTTTGATCAGCCACGTTTTCTGGCCGAGGCTTTTTGCCACTTCCTCCCCCATCGTTAAGACATTGATTTTCGACCCGAGTAAAAAGCTGATGATGAATGCCGGCACGATATATGGAAGGACGGAGACCAAGAGGCTGAGGTCGCGCCCCTGGACAGAGCCCGCAAGCCAAAACAGCGCCTGCTCAAGAGCTGCTTCATTAACGGAAAGCATGCCTTGCGTCAATGATGAGAACAGCGCTGACATCGCCGCCCCTGCAAGCGTCAGCTTGACCGGCGTCAGCCCTTCCCTTCCGAGAGAGCCGACAAAATAGACGACAAGCGCGGCAAACGCTGCACCAAAAAACGAGATCCATGCAATCGTCTGAAGCGAACTGACGTGATAGAAAAACAGCGCTCCAACAACAAAGAAACCGGCACCCGCGTTCACGCCGAAAATTCCCGGGGAAGCAAGCGGGTTTTTGGTCATCGCCTGCATTAAAGCGCCGGCAACTCCGAGGGAAGCGCCGACAGTTGCAGCAATCAGCGCGCGCGGCAAACGCACGTTTTTGATGACAAGATGTTCATTAGAGCCGCTGAAGCCGGTAAAAGCCTTGTAGGCCATCGACCATGACGTATTCGTATAACCGTATACGATACTAGCGCAAACGGCGGCAACCAGCACCAAAATAAAAGACAGTAGTGCGATTGTTCTATATTTATTCGTTCTTAAGAGCATAAATTAAAATTCTCCTAGTTTGACTGAAACATCTACTGGTTATTGTATCAGATAACATTGATCTTGAAAATCATTTTCAATTAACAATTGACAAAATTCTGATCAAAAATTATGATCAGGATGAATGACTTACATACCTAAGGAGGACACACATGAAGAGATGGTCAATTGTTGGATTTATCGCTTTGTTAGCGATTTCAATTCTTGCAGCCTGCGGCGGAGGCAAGGATGACTCTGCAAAGGGCGGAGAGAATAAAGATACGATCACCGTTAAACACGCAATGGGTACGGAAGAACGAGTGCCTGCAGACCCAAAAAGAGTCGTCGTCCTAACAAATGAAGGAACCGAAGCGCTTTTGGAACTCGGAATCAAACCTGTGGGTGCAGTCAAATCCTGGACAGGCGATCCTTGGTATAAGCATATTCAAGCCGATATGAAAGGCGTTAAGCAAGTCGGGCTCGAAGGCGAACCGAATATCGAAGCGATAGCCGAGCTAAAGCCTGATTTAATCATCGGGAATAAAATGAGACATGAAAAAATCTACGACAAGCTTGAAAAAATTGCTCCGACTGTCTTCTCTGAAACGCTGCGCGGCGAATGGAAAGACAACTTCTCCCTCTACGCGAAAGCGGTAAACAAAGAGGAAAAGGGCAAAGAAGTTTTAGAAGATTTCGATAAAAAAGTCAGCGAATTAAGCGACAAGCTCGGTGACCAGAAAAAGAAACGGGTGTCGGTTGTCAGATTTATGGCCGGCCAATCAAGGATTTACTATAAAGATTCTTTCCCGGGAATCATCTTGGATCAGCTCGGTTTTAAGTATCCGGAAAAACAGGAAAAACTGTTTGAAAAACAAGACGACAAATTTGTTTTTATGACGGAAAATAAAGAATCGATCCCTGAAATGGATGGGGATGTCCTGTTCTATTTCACATATAAACCTGCCGAAAGCAAAACAGAGGCCGAAACATGGCAAAACGATTGGACAAGCGATCCGCTTTGGAAAAAATTGAACGCTGTCAAAACCGGAAACGCCCACGAAGTCGACGATGCGATCTGGACGACGGCCGGCGGTGTCAAAGCAGCGTATCTGTTCCTTGATGACATCGAAAAATACTTTTTAAAATCGTAAGCAAAAAAGAGCATTTCCGCCGTTGGAAATGCTCTTTTGTTTATTTTCCGTGATAGATTCTTGACGTACCATCCGGCCATTTCACCCGCAGATGAAACAGGTCATATCGCTCATCAAGATTGAAAGCCTCGAGCACATTGCTGATCACGTCCTGCTTTGAATCGGATTTGGCGATCGAAAGCTCGCTTAAAACCATTTTCATTTCGTTTAAAGCTTCTTCCCCTTCGCGGTCCGCTCCGTTCAGGTGGTCTTTAATCGATGCTTCTTCCCGCTCCTGTTTGTCGTATACGGCTGTAAACGAATTGTGCTTTCCACGGCCATAGTTCACTTCCAATGCAAATGCAGCGTAAGGCACGCTTTCCACATCTGAAACAGGAGCGTTATCGGGAACGGCCTCCTTGCCTTCGGCATGTTCTTCCGCTATTGAACGGCAGCCGGTCATCAGGATCATGACGAGAGCGATAACGGCCATCCGAAATAGGTTCATACCGTTCATCTCCTCTATGCACATTATCCTTAGCTATGTCCACTTTGCGGAAACTCATTCAATCTCTCAGCGGAAGCCTTTATATCATCTCTAACCATGCTTCTGCATCACGGACAGCCGGCTGAATGGCCGCTTCCCAGAAATCCCGCTTCGTCAGATCGGCGCCGAGATGCTTCATCGCCAGTTCCTCAACAGACATGGAGGCTGTATCTTTTAAGAGCGCGATATATTTTTCTTCAAACGCCGTCCCCTCTTTCAGCGCTTGCGCGTAAATGCCAAGCGAAAACAAGTAGCCGAACGTATAAGGAAAATTGTAGAACGGGACAGACGTAATATAAAAATGAAGCTTTGATGCCCAAAAATACGGATGATACTCGCCAA
Organism: Bacillus sp. FSL K6-1284; assembly: GCF_038002625.1. NCBI lineage: Bacteria > Bacillati > Bacillota > Bacilli > Caryophanales > Bacillaceae > Bacillus > Bacillus sp. FSL K6-1284. The sequence continues at coordinate 3,523,512 of NZ_JBBOCW010000001.1, forward strand.
GCGCGCCGCAAAACGCTTCTTTCTGAGCTTCTTCCATCAGCTCGTTCAGTCTTCCGGCGGATACGACGCCGTTTTTTCGTTCATCGTAAAAGCGGGTTTCAAATAGAAACCTCGCGTGAATGTTCATAAAAAAGGCGACGCTTCGCTGGACTTTATCTTCCAGAAGGACGAGTTTTTCTTCGTCTGAACCGGCTTGTTTTAATGCCGCATCAGCCACGATCATTTCTGCAAAAGTGGACGCGGTTTCCGCCACGTTCATCGCGTACGCCCTGTTTAGCGGTCTGACGTCCAGCATGGATTCCTGATGAAAGGCATGGCCAAGCTCATGCGCCAGCGTGGAAACGTTTGACTGGCTTCCTGCAAATGTCATAAATATTCTCGATTCCCCGCTGTCAGGAAAATTGGCGCAAAAGCCGCCCGGGCGTTTGCCTCCCCTGTCCTCAGCTTCAACCCATCTGTCTCTGAGCGCTTTTTCGGCAAAGGAGGAGAGCTTTTCTCCAAACGTTTTAAACTGCCCGGTAATAAAAGCGGCTGCCTCTTGATACGAATATTCCTTTGCCGCTGAACCGATCGGCGCTTCGACGTCATACCAGCTCAGTTTATCCAGCCCAAGCATAGACGCCTTCCGGGAAAGATAGTCTGCAAACGGCTTTTTATGATCAATAATGACCTGCCACATGACATCAAGGGTTTCCTGCTTCATGCGATTGATGTCCAGGGGTTCTTTTAATACATTGTCCCAGCCTCTCGCCTCATAGACGTTCAGTCTGAAACCGGCGAGGTGATTCAGCGTGCTGCTGAGCAAATCAGCGTGCTGTTCCCAGCCGTGGTCCAAATTTTCCGATACGGAGCGGCGGATCTTTCTGTCAGGTTTAGATGTCAGGTTCTGCGCCTGTCCGACAGACAGAATTTTCGTCTCGCCATCTTCTTCATACGGGATTTGAATTTGGTCGACGATGCTGTCGTACATATCACCCCAAGCATGATATCCGTCAACAGACAAACCTTGAATCAATGTTTCCTGTTCGGAACCAAGCTTTTCCGTTACCCGCTCCCTTCTCTCATTCAAAATATAAGCGATATTGGAAATGCCTGCTTCTTGAAGGATCGCTTCCCATTCTTCATTTGAGACAACGGCAAATTTGCTGTCAAGCACGACCAGCGCCTTCTGAGCATCGGCAGCGAGCTGGGTGACCTCAAAATTAAGGGCATTCGCCTTTAAATCCGCAGTGTCCTGCGCTTGGAGACATCCGACAAAAGCGTCTGCTTCGCGGATTTTAACATCAATTGTTTCAAAAAGCGCCAGTGTTTCCTTCAATTCATCAAGACCGCTTTTTGAGACGGTAAGAGCCTCGGCAGAGCGTTTAAAAGTTGAAAGCAGTGCTTTAATTTCATTTAAATATTGACGGAACTCGACGGAGCCGCTCCCGCCTTTAAAGAAAACCTCGAGATCCCACGTATCTTTAAGTTGATGAAATGTCATTGTTCCCGTCCCCTTTCATTGGCTTGTTTCCATTATAAGATAAATTTGGCTTTTCAGGGCAAATAAAAAACGGCCGGCTTGTGAGCCGGCACGCCTCTTCCCTGATCATATTACAGCTGCCTCATCCGTTTGACCGCATAGCTGGCCGTCAATAAACCGATTAGGCCGAACACAAATAAATACAATCCGCCTTTACTTTGCGGCGGGCCTTGAACAGCATCTGTGCCGCTTGATATTTCCGCGCTGAATGGTTCTGCGATTTGCAGGGCCTGAAGCAGCCTGCCGTCCTCCCCTTTAATGTTCAGAATTCCGTCGCTGTCTACATTTTCACTCAGGGCTTCGCCTTTCTTTTTCGTCACGTATAAAGGGTTTTTCAGTTCATGGCTTGTCCCGTTCTGGTCGGTAAACGCCTCTCCCTTTTTGAGTTCTTGTGTCTCGTAATTGTGAAATCCTTCATCCAGAAGCGTTTTTGTATCGCTGTACATCATTTTCTTGCTATCGGCCTTCATGATGACGGCGATTAAATTAAGGCTGCCCCGTGTTGCCGTTGTGACAAGGGTATGCTTTGATTCATCCACAAATCCTGTTTTGCCGCCGGTTATTCCTTTGTAAGGAATCTCACCTGTCAGCATTCGGTGATGGTTTTTCAGCGTCGTGTCCCACGTCTGTCCGTGCCATGACGTTTGCTTTTCCGAAAAAAGCGCTCGAAACGTTTTGTTTTTCATTGCGTACTCGGTAATTCTCGCCATGTCGGCGGACGTCGTATAATGATTTTTGTCAAACAGTCCGTGAGGATTCACAAAATGAGTGTCATGCACTCCGGCATGCTCAGCAATAAACGCGTTCAAATCATCCGCAAACTGTTTCACGCTTCCGCTGACATGTTCGGCGATCGCCGTTCCGGCGTCATTTCCCGAATTCATCAGCAGCCCTTGGAGCAGCCGTTTTAATGGAACCGACTCCCCCGCTTCCAGATATACGCTTGATCCTTCCGTTTGAGCAGCATTTTTGCTGACTTTCACACGATCTTCTAGATTTCCGTTTTCTATTGCATAAATCGCCGTGGCAATTTTTGTAATGCTGGCCGGGTACATTTTTTTGCGGCTGTTTTTTTCATAGAGAACCTGCCCCGATTTCCCATCGATCAATATGGCGGAAACACTTTTAATTTCCGGTTTGTTTTTTTCTCCTGCTTGAGCCGAGCTATGAAAAAACAGCGTCAGACATAGTACAATAATGAACAGGAGGGATCGTTTAACATTCATCGTGTCACCCTGCCTTCTTTCTCTCTTGCGTTTTTTTATAAAAAATAGGTCTTTTAGCACTTTTTAAATTTTATCAATGATAAACTGCCGCTGACAAGCCTTTTTTTGTCAACAAGCCAAAATTTTGAATGGAGGAAACTCATTGAATAATAAAATCGCCATCGTAACAGGCGCGACGAGCGGATTTGGTTTATTGACCGCTTTAAAACTCGCCGGCACTCATTTCGTCATCGCAACGGCGCGCCATCCCGAAAAAGCGGAAGCTTTACGGAACCGCATAGCGGAGCTTTCGATCGATTCATCGATTGCCGTCACTGAACTAGATGTCACAAACGAACAATCGATTTCAACATTTACCGAAGAGCTGAAACCGTACGGACAGATAGACGTTCTCGTCAATAATGCAGGAACGGCATACGGCGGATTTACTGAAGAGCTTTCTCTTGACGACTACAGAAAACAGTATGAGACAAATGTTTTCGGCCTGATGGCGGTAACGAAAGCGGTCCTTCCTTATATGAAGAAACACAGCGGCGCCAAAATCATTAATCTGAGCAGTATCAGCGGACAGATCGCTTTCCCCGCTTTCTCGGCATATGCTTCATCAAAGCATGCGGTTGAAGGCTTTTCAGAAAGCCTCCGCCTCGAACTCCGCCCATTCGGAATCGATGTGGCCGTCGTCCAGCCGGGATCGTATCAGACGGCGATTTGGGAGACATCATTTGCCGCCCAGGTCACTGCACCTGAAGCCGAATCACGGTACAGTACATATTTTGAGCGAATCTCCGCCTACATTGCGGCGAACCGCCAATATTACGGAAACCCTGATGATGTGGCTGAACTGATTTGCCGCCTCGCTGTAAAAAAGCGGCTGAACAGGCTGCGCTATCCGATCGGCAGGGGCGTCCGCCTCATGATCCTCCTCCACAGCGCCCTGCCATGGAGGATTTGGGAACGCGCGGTCATTAAAAATTTGTTTAAATAAGGTTATTTAAAATAATTATAATTTAGTATTGATTTTAATCTTATATTTGTTATAATATAATTAACAAATGAAAACACGAGGAGGAAATATCACATGATCTCTCAACAATTAAAACAGCAAAATCCTGTACTTGAAAACTCAATGAATACGAATTTGTCCAACTGGTTCATTCTCTACACGAAGCTTCACCGTTTTCACTGGTATGTAAAAGGGCCGCAGTTCTTTACCCTTCATGAAAAATTCGAAGAGCTTTACAACCATGCCGCAGAAACGGCAGATGTGGTCGCGGAACGCTTGCTGGCCATCGGCGGACAGCCGCTTGCCACAATGAAAGAATACCTTGACCACGGCACAATCGAGGAAAACGGATCCGAAAAAACGGCCGAAGAAATGGTTTCCGCACTTGTCAGCGATTACCGTCAAATCCGCGATGAAATTCAGCATACCATAGAACTGGCGGAAGAAAAATCAGACCATTCTACCGCTGACCTTTATATCGCCCTGACAGAGGAAATTGATAAGCAAATTTGGATGCTTAGTTCATTTTTGGACAAGTAATATGAAAAAGCCATGGCAGACGCCATGGCTTCAGATTGTTGACAAAATCCCAAAGCGGCTTTTTGTTTTGGGATTTTGTCATCCTTTCAGCGTGACCCTCAACCCTTGCAGTCTAGGAAAGCCGAGCATCGGAAGCTGACTTTCACAGGATGTGATGACGGCGGCGTTTAGGCAGGACGCCTGGGCGGTTAGCCGCCGATCCTTCCTCTATTCGTGAGCACCGACGCGCAGGCCTGACAACGAATGCGAGGGTTTGTCGACACGCTGAAAGCCATGGCAGACGCCATGGCTTTTATTTATGATTTGCTTTTCGCAAGCTTTGCTTTCATTGTTGTTTGCTTTCCGTTTCTCAGCACCTCAAATGTGACGGTATCTCCTGCTTTTGCTTCAGTATAAAGAATTTTTCTAAGATCTGAAGTGGTTTCGACGTTTTTGCCGTTCATTTTGGTAATGACGTCGCCGGCTTTCATGCCCGCATCAGCCGCAGGCGATTTCGGCGATACTTTATCGACGTACACGCCTTTATTGAGCTGGTCTCCGAAAAGGCCAAGCGTATTTTGCTGATACTGTTCCGGCACCTGCTGCATATCGATCATTTGCACACCCAGGAAAGGCCGCTCCACTTTTCCTTTTTGCAAAAGCTCGTCAACGATCGGCTGAACATCATTGCTCGGAATCGCGAAACCAAGTGATTCAACACCGCTTTGGCTGATCTTCAGGCTGTTGATGCCGATGACCTGCCCGCTGCTGTTAATCAGAGGGCCGCCGCTGTTTCCAGGGTTGATCGCCGCATCTGTCTGAAGGACGTTCATATCCCAATTCCCTTCAGATGTGGAGACTTCAATTGTCCGGTTGACACCGCTGATGATACCTTCTGTAACCGTTCTTGAAAATTGAAGGCCAAGAGGGTTCCCGATCGCGATTACTTTTTCACCGGCGCGAAGTTTTGCGGAATCTCCGAAACTTGCAACCTTATCAACGCCTTTGCTGCTGATCTCTAAAACAGCCAGATCAGTCAAAGCGTCACTGCCGATAATCTTGGCATCCGCTGTCTTACCGTTGTATAAGGAGATGGTTACCTTCGAAGCGCCTTCAACGACATGGTTGTTTGTAATAATGTAGGCCTTGCCGCCGTCTTTCTTAAAGACGACGCCTGATCCCGTGCCGCTTTCCTCCACGTCGTCCTCAGAGAAGCCGAAGCTCGTTTGAATATTTGAAACGCCGACGATTGCAGGCTCCAAATCTTCCACCATATCAGGCACGTTATCTGCGTTTGTGACAGGTTTTGTGTTGAAATTCTGCGACTGCTTTGGCTCTGTCTGTTCGGTTCCGGCGGTTTCGCTCGGATGATCGCCCGGAAGATACGGAGAGATTCCAAGCACTAAACCGCCCCCGATGATGCCGCCCAAAATCGGGCTCAGCCACGAAGCCTTACGCCGCTTTTCTTTTGCCGCTCTCGTTTCCTTGGCATCTTCCAGGGCTGCAGCGGTTTCTTTATTCGTAAGATCTGACTGATCGTCTGTATCCTTCTTTAAAATCAGCTCGGGCTCCTTTGCCGGCTGTTCTGACTGCTGCTCCTCAGAACCTGCCGTTTGCGGCGTCTGCGCTTCTTCGCGAAGCTGCTCTTCATTTGCATGTTTTTGTTCGTCATCGCGTCTAAAATCCATAAGCGTACACTTCCTTTATTTTTCTTGTCTTCAACTATCGCAAATGGCATAAAAGCTTTAACATCCACAAAAAAAGAGACCCGGCCGTCGTTCACTCTGTTTTCATTCCCTTTCTTCCCTGATGAGTATGTTACGAAAACATTGTGGGATAAAAATGAAAAGAATATGTGAAATTATGAAAATTGACCAGACTTATGTTAAAACTAGTATAATGACGTAGAAAGGATGTGAACCGCCCTTGTCATACTCCATTTATCTAGTTGAAGATGAAGAGAATTTAAATGAATTGCTGACAAAATACTTAGAGAGTGAAGGCTGGCACGTCACTTCTTTTCTAAACGGTGAAAGTGCCAGGCAAAAAATAGGCCAGTCACCTCATTTATGGATTCTCGATATCATGTTACCAGATATCGACGGGTATACGCTAATAAAAGAAATAAAAAATCATGATCCGGAAGTCCCCGTCATTTTTATTTCTGCACGCGATGCCGATATTGACAGAGTGCTGGGGCTTGAGCTGGGCAGCAGTGACTATATATCTAAGCCGTTTCTCCCCAGGGAACTGATCATCCGCGTACAAAAGCTGCTCAAGCTGATATATAAAGAAGAACCGGGAGAAATGAAGAAAGGAACGCCGGTTTCCTGCTATGAAGTCTATGAAGACTTGAGAGAAGTCTATGAAAATGGCAGCATGATCAATTTGACGTCAAAGGAATTTGATCTTCTGCTTCTATTTATAAACAACAAAGGCCGCGCCTTTTCAAGGGAGGATATCCTCACCAGCGTCTGGGGAGACGATTACTTCGGAACCGACCGCGTCGTTGACGATCTTGTCAGAAGGCTGCGCAAGAAAATGCCCGAACTGAAAGTGGAAACCATCTACGGGTTCGGCTACAGGATGTTGAAATCATGAAGAACAGGTCGCTCGCCTTTCAAATTTGGAGTGTCATTTGCGGCATCCTGTTAACGGTCTCGATTTTGCTGACGTTTTTATTCTCGACAACACTGCAGAACTTTTTTACTGACGAAATTTATACGAACATTGAAAATGAGCAGCATGTTCTCACAGAATACGGATTTTCCGATTCACCGGAAAGAGGCTTCGGCGGAAGCAGCGGCTCACGAAGCACAAACCGCCACGTTCAGCACGTCCTGCTGCCTGAGAGAGGAACCGTCTACCAAAGCCCGCAGATTCTCCCTGATTCATTTATCGAGAAGGTTCAGAAGCTCGGCAAAAGACAGGACGAGTCCTCAAAAAGGTATTCGGAGAATGTCAACGGAGAGCACATTTTCTTTGTGCTCAAAAAAATCCAGACCCAGGACCAGACGTTTCTGCTATTGTCCTATGCGCTTGATTCATACAGGGACGATTTGTCCCATACGCTGTTTAAGCAGCTGCTGTTTATTTTGATTGTCGTCATTTTGCTGAGCTGGATTCCTTCCATCTGGCTGGCGAAATATTTATCAAGACCGCTCGTCACGCTTGAAAAACACGTCAAACAAATCTCTAAACAGGACTGGGATGATCCCGTGATTGTCGACAGGGAAGACGAAATCGGCAAGCTCGGGCACACCATTGAGGACATGCGGCAAAAGCTCATCCAGAAAGATGAGACAGAACGCACGCTCCTGCAAAACATCTCCCACGATCTGAAAACGCCGGTCATGGTCATCCGCGGGTATACCCAGTCGATCAAAGACGGCATCTACCCTAAAGGAGATTTGGAAAACACGATTGAAGTCATTGAAGGCGAAGCTGAAAAACTTGAAAAGAAAATCAAGGATCTTCTTTATCTGACAAAGCTTGATTATTTGCTGAGACAAGAAAGACAGTACGGAACTTTTGATATACAAGAGGTCATTAAAGAAGTTGTTGAACGCTTGAAATGGTCCAAAAAAGAATTGAACTGGAAGATTGATCTTGAAGAGGAAACAATGTTGACGGGCGATCAAGAACAATGGAGCAAGCTGTTGGAAAACGTTCTTGAAAACCAGATCCGCTATGCGGAGACATGCATTGAAATCAGCGTCAGGTCGACGAAAAAACATACGTTGATCACCATTAAAAATGACGGACCACACATTGAAGAAGAGATGCTTTCCAGCCTGTATGAGCCTTTTAATAAAGGGAAGAAAGGCGAATTCGGCATTGGACTCAGCATCGTTAAACGAATCTTGACGCTCCACCATGCTGACATGACCATTCGGAATGATCAAACCGGTGTGTGCTACTCAATATCCGTTCCGCGAAATTAGACTGTAGACGCTGCAGTCTTTTTTCATATAAACGAATAGCCGTTGAAATCCCGATAGCTGGGCTTCATCGTGTTTTTCGGCTTTTTCATCCATTTCTTTTCGCACAGGACATGCTTTGGATATTTGACTTTGTCCACCTTAATTCCCCTGCTGCGCAGGCGCCTGATCATATCATCGATTTCTTTCATCAACCTTCACCCTTTCTCCACAAATTTTGACCACTCGGTCACCTTACTTTATAATATAAATAATATCAAACAAAAAAACAAGTTACAATCTAGTTAAAAATATAACGGAGCAGAAAAAGTGACCCGCCAGTCACCACGGTCCGCCGAAAGCCGCTTTCGGGTTCGATCTTTCAGGAAGGTGAAAGCAATGAAACAAAAAGAGAAAGTCATTATTGAAACAGCCATCAAACTTTTCGCAAAAAAAGGATACAGCTCTACTTCAGTTCAGGAGATTGCAAAAGAGTGCCAAATGTCAAAAGGCGCTTTCTACATTTATTTCAAATCAAAGGAAGCGCTCCTCCTTTCAGTCCTTCACTACTACTATGAAAGAATCTTTACCCGAATTCAGAAAATCAAAACGGAGCATGACCATCCGCGCGATGTGTACCGGATGCAGCTCGTCGTTTTTTTCGAAAACATTTTGGAGCACAAAGAGTTTATCACGATGCAGTTTAATGAGCGGTCAATGCCGATCAATGACGAAATTGAAGCGTTCGCGAAAAAAATGCGGAGAACCACGCTCAGGCTGCACATCGAAAACATCCAGAACATTTACGGCAAAGACATTGAACCGTACAGCGCCGAACTGTGCTTTATGATCAACGGAATGAGCGATGTCTATCTTGAGCTGATGATTTTGCTGCACCATTCGTTCGACCTGCAGTCTCTCGCCGACCACATGCTGAACCGCCTCGACGATTTGGCAAAGGGGATGATCAAGCGCAATGATCAGCCGCTGATTTCATTCGAAAAAGCAGACGAGTGGTTCGGCCCCTTTTACACATTTGATCCGCTGAAGGACGCCCTCCTCAATGAAATGCGTGTCAAAGCGAACAAGCAGTACAACGGCGCTCCTCCTGCCGATCTTGCCGAAAGCCTGGATATTCTGGAAAAAGAGCTTAGAAAAGAAAAGCGCAAAAACGCCATCATCAAAGGCATGATATCCAACTTGAAGGAATATGATGCGATTCGAAAAGAAACGGACAAACTCGCTGAATTGATCAAAAAAGACATGCACCATCCGCACGGATGATTCGCAAAACAAAACCGGCTGCAATACATGCAGCCGGTTTGTTGATTATGCTTTCGGTTTCACCATTTCTTCAGGTTTTACAACTTCGTCGAACTGCTCCTCTGTTAAAAGGTTCAGTTTGAGCGCCGCTTCTTTCAGCGTCAGCCCTTCTTTATGGGCCAGCTTCGCGATTTTCGCCGCATTTTCGTATCCGATATGCGGGTTTAAAGCCGTAACCAGCATGAGAGAATTGGTCAGGTTCTTTTCAATTGTTTCCCGATTAGGCTCAATTCCCACGGCACACTTGTCATGGAATGAATTCATGCCGTCGGCAAGAAGCTGAACGGATTGCAGGAAGTTGTATATAATCACCGGTTTAAAGACGTTCAGCTCAAAGTTCCCCTGGCTCGCGGCAAAGCCGATCGTTGCGTCATTCCCCATGATTTGGGATGCGACCATTGTCAGCGCTTCGCTTTGCGTAGGGTTTACTTTTCCAGGCATGATCGAGCTTCCCGGCTCATTTTCCGGAATAATCAATTCGCCGATTCCGCAGCGCGGTCCGCTTGCAAGCCATCTGACATCATTGGCGATTTTCATGAGATCTGCTGCAAGCGCTTTAAGTGCGCCATGAACGTGTGTCAGTTCATCATGGCTTGTCAGCGCATGAAACTTATTAGGCGAGCTTTTGAATGTCTGTCCGGTCAAGGCGCTGATCTCTCCGGCAACAGTGCTTCCGAATTCAGGGTGAGCATTAATGCCTGTTCCCACGGCAGTTCCGCCGATGGCAAGATCGCGGATTTTGTCAGCCGATTCAAGGATCATCTCTTTAGAACGGTCCAGCATGTATACCCAGCCGCTGATTTCCTGTCCCAATGTCAGCGGTGTCGCGTCCTGCAAATGAGTGCGGCCGATTTTGACAATGTCTTTGAACGCTTCAGCTTTTTCATGCAGCGTGCCTCTCAAGCGGTCAATCGCCGGGATCAGTTTATCGTGAATCGCGAGGACAGCAGCCACGTGCATCGCTGTCGGGAATGTATCGTTAGAGCTTTGGCTGCGGTTGACATCATCATTCGGATGAATCTTCAAGCTTGAGCCTTTTTCCTGCAAATAAGCCGTTCCCCTGTTTGCCACGACTTCATTCATATTCATGTTGCTCTGTGTTCCGCTCCCGGTCTGCCAGACGACCAGCGGAAAATGGCTGTCATACTTTCCTTCTAAAATATCATCGCATACGGAAACAATCGCTTCCTTTTTTTCCGCTTCAAGATTGCCAAGCTTTTCATTGGCAATCGCGGCGCTTCTTTTCAGGATTGCAAACGCATACACAATTTCCTGCGGCATTTTCTCAGAACCGATTTTAAAGTTCTCCTTGCTTCTTTGGGTTTGAGCTCCCCAAAACTTATCGGCGGGAACCTTGACTTCACCCATCGTATCTTTTTCAATTCTGTAATCCACTTTCGAATCCCTTCCTTCTCTCAATCTGCAATAATCTATATTTCGATAAAAATCGATAAAACCCTTCCATTTAAATTTTATCTTTATTTTAATTTTAGCTCAATATAAACTCGGGAATCTTTTGCATATTTATATTTCGGGTTTGTCTTGCCGTATTCTTTCGATACATATGAAACCTCATAATGCTTAGAAAAAGATTGGATAATGCGTTCAATCTCTTCCGGTTTCCCCGTAAGCCTGATCTGCGCCAACTTTTCTCACTCCGTCTCTGTTCAATGAAAATTTCACCAAACACTACTGTAACACAGTATATTGTTTTTTTAACAGGAAAAGATAACCTATATCAAATTCCAGAAACACCAGGCAGGTGACGATCATGACTCAGTCGGAATTCAAGGAACACATCCATGAGAATCTCGCAATTCTTCTTCCCCATCTTGAGCACAACGATGATCTGATTCAAAACAAAAAAATGCTGAAAAACGGAATCATTTTTTACTTTTTGTACTTTAAAGATTTGAATGATGATAAGAAAATCCAAAAAGCGGCGAAATTGCTGGTCTCGGATGACAGCTCTTATTCACTGGAGGATGTCCGTCTCCGTTTAAATAAGCTGAATGCGGAACCCGTTACAAAAGAAAAAGACGCCATCAACGCGATATTCAAAGGAAAGTGCCTGCTCTTGATCAATGGCATGAATGTTATTTTTGCGCTGCCAACATCTGAGAAAAAGAAAAGAAGTCTTGGAGTCGTAGATACGGAAAACGTCGTCAGAGGCCCGAAAATCGGCTTTATCGAGGATGTCGATACAAATGTGGCCCTGGTCAGGCAGCGTGTCCCGGATCAAGAACTGACCGTGGAAAAAATACCGATCGGCAAGAACAAGTTTAAAGACGCGACCATTATCTATATCCAGGGCAAAGCGGACGATTCGGTCATTAAAGATCTAAAAAAACGCCTCAAGAAGGTTCGGCTGGATGACATTCAGGATACCGGGGTTCTTGAAGAATTAATCGAGGATAATAAGTACTCGCCGTTCCCGCAGATTCAGAACACCGAAAGGCCTGACAAGGTTTCTTCAGCGCTGTTTAATGGACGGATCGCCATCTTTGTCGATTACTCGCCATTTGCCCTGATCGTTCCCGCTTCTTTCGGAATGGTGATGCAGTCCCCGGACGATTTTTACGAGAGGTGGATCGCCGCGACCTTAATTAGATTTCTCCGGTTCAGCTCGATTTTCATCACCTTGTTCCTGTCGGCGTTTTATATTTCGCTTGTGTCTTTTCATCAAGGGATGCTGCCGACAGCACTCGCTGTTACGATTGCAAGCACGCGCGAAAATGTGCCGTTTCCGCCGCTCCTTGAAGCGATGATTATGGAAGTAACGATCGAACTCTTAAGGGAAGCAGGACTGCGGCTTCCCAATCCGCTCGGCCAGACAATCGGCCTCGTGGGAGGAGTCGTCATCGGCCAGGCGGCGGTCGAAGCCAATATCGTCAGCTCCGTGATGGTAATCATCGTCAGCATTATCGCCCTTGCGTCATTTACTGTGCCGCAGTACGGCATGGGTCTGTCGTTTCGCGTGCTGCGGTTTATTTCCATGATAGCTGCATCCGTGTTCGGACTTTACGGGATCATATTATGCATGCTCGTCATCTTCACTCATTTGGTCAGGCAAAGGAGCTTCGGCATCCCGTATTTTAACCCGAACCATTTTTTCAGCTTAAAACATACCGATGAAGCCATCATTCGTCTGCCAACAAAAGACCGGGAGGTGAACCCTGAAAATGGTTCCAAGAAATCAGCACGATCGGATTAGCACATATGAAGCCGCTTCGATCATTACGAGCACAATGCTCGGGGCAGGCCTGCTAACGCTGCCGAGGGCGCTGACGCAAAAGACGCTGTCGCCAGATGGATGGATCGTATTGATCGTAGAGGGGCTCGTCTTTTTTCTCATTATCTACATCAATGCCAAAATCGTTAAAAAGCACAACGTCCTGTCTTTTTTTGATTACACAAGAGAAGGCTGCGGCTTTATGATCGGGAATATTCTCAACCTTTTAATCGTTTTATACTTCATGGGCGTGGCCAGCTTTGAAGCAAGGGCAATGGCTGAAATGGCAAAGTTTTTCCTTCTTCAGTTCACACCAATGGGCGTGACAATTTTTGCTTTTATCGTTTGTGCAATTTATTTGGTCATCGGCGGTATCAGCGATATGTCCAAGCTATTTCCGTTCTTTCTGTCCATTACGATCGTCGTTCTTCTCATCGTTTACGGACTGAGCATGAATATGTTTCAGCTGAACCATTTGCGTCCGGTTCTCGGCCTTGGATTGGAGCCGGTCAGCAGAGCTTTGACGGTGGTTTCCATTTCATTTTTAGGGGTGGAGCTGATGATGTTTCTGCCGAAATACATTAAAAACAAAGAAAAGCTCTTTAAAGCATCCGCGATCGGATTTGGGATCCCGCTCTTCTTATATATTCTCACCTTCACGGTCGTTGTTGGGGCGCTGACAGCGACTGAGGTTATGACAATGACATGGCCGACGATCTCGTTATTTCAGTCTTTTGAGATAAGAGGGATTTTCATCGAAAGGTTCGAATCTTTTTTGCTCGTCATTTGGACGATCCAGTTTTTCACAACATTTGTCGTCTATACGTACTTTGCCGCCTCAGGACTTGAAAACGTATTCGGATGGCCTGTGAAAAAAAACGTCCTCTTTGTCGGCGCCATTGTTTATCTGGCATCTCTTGTTCCGCGGGACGCCAACCAGGTCAGCGCCTTCAGCGATTTCCTCGGGTATATCTTTATCGTTGTCTTCTGTGCGCTCCCGCTTCTGATCTTTTTGCTCGTGTCCGTCAAAAGGAGGTTTACGTCTTCGTGAAAAAAAAGGGAATGTTAGCAGTCTTGTCCCTGCTTCTCCTTTTAACAGGCTGCTGGGACAGCAGGCAGATTGAAAAACTCAGCATCGCCATCGGCCTTGCCCTCGATAAAGGTGAGGATGATAAAAAGGTGAAATTGACGTATCAGTTCCTCGTTCCTAAAAAGATCGGACAAGACGGCAGCGCTCAGGATCCGACCAAAGTGGTGTCCACTTCTGGAAATACGGTTCATCAAACCATCCGTTCCACCGCTTTGAAAAATTTCCCGGTATTCTCGCAGCATCTGCAAGTCCTGATTTTCTCGGAGGATCTTGTATCCGATATTTCTTTGGAAGCGTTGATCAATCAGTTTATCCGGGACAACAGCATCAGAAGGAGCAGTGAGGTCTATATGACGCCCGGGGCGGCCGGCAGCATTTTGAAGATTGATGATGCCGGAGATCCCGCGTCTGACGTGATCCACAACATCTCTGAAAACAGAGCATCAACGATCAAGCTGCTCGATCCTGTTACATTGGGCGACATTTCAATCAAATTGCAGTCCGATTTGTCTTTTATCATGCCGAAGGTTGTCGTCGAAAAGGGGCAGCTGCAGCTTGAAGGAGGCGCCGTGATCAAAAACAACAAATATCATGCAAACCTTTCGCCTCCTCAGATCGAAGCGCTGAATTTATTAACGGGCCATGTAAACGGAGGGGTGATCGACTCAAAGCATGATGGCCATTTATTCTCGTATGAAGTGTTTTCGATGACACACCGCGTTCGGGCGATGAGGCAGAACGGAAAGTACAAATTTGTCATCAATGCCAATATTAAAGGAAGGCTGTCAGAAGACTGGTATCTTGGGGAGGATTCTTTTAATGATCAATACATTAAAAATATTGAGAAATCGGTTCAAAGAGACATCGAAAAGCGGGTTGAACGTCTGATCCATGTCCTGCAGCACGAAATCAAAACGGACGTCACCGATCTTTCCGACAATGCCCGAATCACTTTTCCGAAGGAATGGGAAAGAGACAGATCCAATTGGGATAAACACTTCAGCGAAGCCGATATCGACTTTCACATTAAAGCGACAATTCAGGACTTTGGGACAAAAGGTGCGACAAAAAGCAGCTAGCGGCCCGTTTTTCTGATAAAATGTGTGTGAAAGGGTGATGAGCTTGAAGCGGATATTGCACATGACAGGCATTTTTTTGATTGCAGCGGCCGTCATTTTGTCCGGATTCATTATCAGCGATGTCGCTTATGATCCGTTTATGGAGGATTCGCAGTCGATGCTTTTCTTTACGATCGGCACATACCTCTCCACTCCGTTTTTTTGCTTCATCGGCGGATTCATTTTGCTAGGCATCGGCAAATTGATCGACTTGCAGGAGAAGCACAATGCCATAGTAACCGAGCGGCTCAACATCATTTGCCAAAACGGCACAGCGGGCGAACATGCACGCGAGGAAAACGAGACCGCCCAACTTACCGCCCGCACGGTTGAAACAGATTCATTCACTCTTCCTGCAGATGAGGACCGAAAATATTGGAACGGCTGAAAAACGGCTTTCTTGAGAAAGCTGTTTTTTGTTTTGTCAGTCGACAAGTTTGTTTCGGTGGGCGTAGACTGCGGCTTGTGTCCGGTCGTCGACTTCAAGCTTGGAAAGGATGTTTGTCACATGCGTTTTAACTGTTTTAATGGTGATAAATAATTCTTCGGCAATATCTTTGTTCGTTTTGCCTTCTGCTACATGCTTGAGAATTTCCAATTCTCTCGCTGTCAGCGATTGATGAAGGGGCTGTTCGCCGGCTGAATGTCTCAGCTTGGACAACACTTTTCCTGCGACTTTGGCTTCAAGCTTTGGTTCTCCAACGCTCGCAGCCCTGATCGCATCGGCGATTTCACTCGCTTTCGACGTTTTCAGCAAATAGCTGAGCGCTCCGGCTTCGATGACCGGATAGACCTTGTCATCATCAATGAAGCTCGTCAGAACGATAATTTTCGGATCGGCAAGCTGCCGGCAAATTTCTTTCGTGGCCTCAATTCCGTCCATCCCTTCCATCACAAGATCCATCAAAATCACGTCGGGTTTGGTTTCAAGTGCCAATTCAACGCCGCGCTTCCCGTCTGATGCTTCTCCAATCACTTCAATATCAGGCTGGGATTCCAGGAAAGCGGCCAGCCCCATTCTCACCATTTCATGATCATCAATTAACAATACTCGAATCACCTTTTAAGCCTCTCCTTTTTGTTGTTCAAAAATCGGAACCTTTACATCAACCTGTGTTCCTTTTCCCGTAAATGAAATGATTTCGGCCACTCCGCCGACTTCACTGGCCCTTTCCTTGATCGAGTTCAGCCCGTATGAAGATGTTTTGACGGCGTCCATCATAAATCCTTCACCGTTGTCAATGACTTTCAACTGGAGCTGCTTGTTCCTGAGCAGCAGTCTGACGGTGACTTTTGTCGCTTTTGAATGCCGGAACACGTTTGAGAGCGCTTCTTGAACGATCCTGAACAGGTGGTCTTCCACACCTTTCGGAAGTTTGCCTGCATCCTCGATCTCCCAATCGATGTCGATCGACTGTTTCGCTTTAAATTCTTTCAAAAGATCTGCAAGCCCTTCTTTTAAACCTTTCCCTTCAAGGGTAACAGGTCGTAAATGCAAAAGCAGCGCCCTCATTTCATTCTGGGCGTCGGCCGCCATTTTTTCGACCATTTTCAGCCTTTGAGCGAGCTTTTCGTCAGCGGCAGCATCGATCCCCTCCAATACCGCCGAAGTCATCATGGAAATCGCAAACAGCTGCTGGCTCACCGCATCATGCAATTCGCGCGCAAGACGCTGCCGCTCTTCAGAGATCACCGATTTTTTCATTTGATCCTGCCATTCCGCTCTCTCGTTGGACAGCTTTTGCAAAGAGGCGACCTGTCTTTCGATCCGTTTGGCCATCTCATTGAGCTGGTCGGCGGCCAGTCCGATCTCATCGTCTCCAAGCGACGGAATCCGGTAGGCAAAGTTGCCGTTTTCGTACTTTAGAATGGATTCGATCAGCTTTTCAAGCCGTTTTTTCAGCTGATTGCCGAACATATAACCTGAGCCGAATCCGACAGCTGCGCTGATCAATGCGAGAAGCGCGATAAAAGGAATCCCGAACCACCTGGAAACGATAAGCACCCTCGGATCCAGCTGGTAGTAAAACAGCATAAAGCCCAATACAGCAAGAAAAATCGTAAAGCTGACACCTAGGGATAAGCGGACGGCGCGCCATTGAATGTTTGCAAGCCTGTTCGTTCTCATATGAACCGCACATCCACATCGCCGATAAACAGCGAAATCGAAATTTTGACCCGTCGTGCCGACTGCTCGTAATTCTCTGTCTCGGTATAGATTTGATTGCCGATGCCGCTTTTTCGGCCGCCGATAACGTCAATGTCTCCAATGAACGCAGAGGAGCTGATGGACACTTCAAGGTCGGACGGGATGTAAATATCGACATCTCCGATCAACCCCGTGATGACGATGGTGTTTTCTCCCTCTGAAATAATCGCTTTTGACAAATCGATTTTCACGTCACCGATAAACCCGGAGATATTCAAGTCATTTAAGTCAAAAGGTGTTTTCATCAATTTTACATCACCGAAAAAAAAGCTGCGCTGTCCCGGGCTGTTCTTCTCCTGAAGCGGCTTGGAATCCGTCTTTTCCTTCTCCCTGCCTTTCGGCTTATGGCGATCAAATACCGGCTGATTTGTCACC
This sequence comes from Bacillus sp. FSL K6-1284, assembly GCF_038002625.1. Taxonomy (NCBI): domain Bacteria; kingdom Bacillati; phylum Bacillota; class Bacilli; order Caryophanales; family Bacillaceae; genus Bacillus; species Bacillus sp. FSL K6-1284. Next base: position 3,541,049 of record NZ_JBBOCW010000001.1, read on the forward strand.
AGCCGGTACCCCGCATAAATTAAGAATGCGGCAAAGAAGAAGCCGAACAGGCTGAATGTAATGCTGAAGATGTCCTTCAGCAGCAGAAAGCCCGCAAAGATATACATGACAGACCCGAGCCAGCGGCGGGAATATTTATGGAGAAAATAACCGGCAAAAAGAAAAGCGAGCGGCCAGAATAACGCGTCTCCAAGCCCGCTGTTTTGCAAAAATATGCTGATTCCGAAGAGTACGATGATCAGTCCGATCAGCTGGTTTTTAGTAAGTCGCATGCTGACTCGAGCCCCCTTTCTTTTTGTTGATTACTCAATTGAGACATTCCCGCTCGTGATGGAGATGTCGATTTTATTTTTTCCATTTCCTTTTTTTCCAGTCAGTGTCCGCTTTTCATTGGCAACTTGATCAAATGAATAGGAATGACTGATATTTCCGCTTGTCGACTCGGCTTTAAGACTGATGTCGGCATCATCGGGAAGTTTAAGCTTGGTGTTTCCGGATGTTTGTTTGATGCTCAGAGGATCATTGATCTCTGTAAAAGAAGCGCGCAAATTGCCTGAAGTCTGTTTGATGCTCAGTCTGCCGGTGACATTTTCAAGTTTTGTATGACCGGATGTGGAGCGGATGTCGCCTTCTGTGGTTTGAACGTTTTCCAGCCTGACCGACCCCGAGGTCCCTTTTACAGAAAGGTCTACCGCCTGAAGATCATCGGCCTTGAGGCTGCCGCTTCCCGACTTCAAGGCTACATTTCGCAAATGCAGACCGCCGCCGGACAGTTTGACATTTCCGCTTCCCGAAGAAATCGCCAGATCTTCTTTATATTCAGAAGGAATCTTGACAATCAGCTCTTTTTTACTCCAGAAAAACGGCCAAAAGCCCTTCGAATCAGCGGAAAGCCGGAGTGTACGCCCCTGTTCAGACGAATCAAGCCGGACGTTTTTTCCCGAAATCTCAGCTTTTATATCATCGCGGTTTTCAGCTTGAATGTTGACTGTTATGCTCTTTGCATCAATGTCAATTTTATCGATGTCTTTTCCCTGTGCATGATATGTGCGGGCTGACTCGTCATCGAAGCCGAAGAATGAAAAGCCTTCGCGCCCATTCAACATCATCCCGGCAAGGATAAGAATGCCGGCGATAATCAGCAGTTTTCCAACCGTTTTTTTCATTTGGATTACCCTTTCGGCTAGTAAGTGTATGCTCCTTATTATAAGGAAAATGATCTATGAAAGAAATCAAAAATTGCATAAGGGGCCTATGAGAGCCCCTATTCGTTTACGCATTTCCCGCAGGCGTCTGCTTTTCCAAGCCTGTCTTTTTAGCCCTCATTTTTTCCAGCTCTTCTTCTACCTCTTTTGCATATTCAAGGCGGCCGAATGGGCTGCTTGATGAAGCGGATAATTCAGCATAGCTGTTCGCCTTTGTTTCCATCTCTTCAATGCGGTTTTCCATTCTCATAAATTCCCGGTAGGCGCTTTCGCTGTCGATTTTATTAAATGATGCATTCATATGTTCTTTCGCTTTTACCGCGTTTGCCCTGGCGATCAGCGCATGCTTGCGGTCTTTGACATCGCGCAGTTTAATTTCGAGTGTCTCAAGCTGTTCCTTTAATTCGGCAAGCTGCTTTTTCGCGTGCTGGTGAGCGTCCTTATATTCGGCAGCTTTTTCTTCAAAATACTTCATTTCTGAGAGCGCCTTTTTAGCAAGTTCTTCTTCACCCGCATCAAAAGCGAGCTGAGCCTGGTTTCTTCGCTTGACAGCAAGCTTTTCGGCTTCTTCCACTTTTCCTTTAAAACTATGTTCAATTGTCTGCTGCTTGACAATGGTATGCTTCGCCTTAGCGATATCACTTTCCATGTCGCGTACGTATTGATTCAGCATCACCCGGGGGTTCTCAAGTTTATCCAATCCTTCATTTACTGATGCGACAAACATGTCTCTGATTCTTTTTAAAGCCATGATCTCGTCCTCCTAAAATATTATTTATTCTTTTTCAAAAAGTCTTCCCACTCTGCATCAAAGCCTGTGTCATATGAAGCTGCAGAAGGCTCCGTTTTCTCTGAATAAAGGATGTCATTCTGTTTGTCATCCTGCTTCATCATTTTCCATCCGAAATAAACCATCGCTGCAGCAACCGCGATGCCGATCAGAAACGGCAATGACCCTCCCAAAAACATGATGCCGAAGATCGCGGCCAGTACCGCGGCAAACTGGCGCCCTTCCTTCCATTTTTTCACGGAATAGAATAGAAGCAATGCTCCAATAGCACCTGTAACCAATCCGCCGAAATGGCCTCCGCCGAAAAACAGGGAGACGCCAAAAAGGATTAGAAAAAAGCCGATGATGGACTTTCCATTTATATTCATATTTGCTCCTCCTTTCTCGTTCATGTCTTTACTATAGTCAATTTCAGGCTTCGACAAAACGAGTCACAGATTGATTTTGCAGTACGACCCTAGTCGTACGGCAAATCGGACCCGCTCGCATAAAAAGACCGCTCATCTCAGCCAGAGAGCGGTCTTTCTGCACGTTGCCTTGCTATGATTCAACTTTAGGATTCCAGCCGTCCAATACGTTTTCAATTGTCCATTTCTCAGCCTCATGATCGGCAAGCTGCTTTCGATCCTCATGTGATATCGCACCAGGACCCGTATTCTCGTATTCATACAATCTGGCATCGGCTGCCGAAAAGCCCGACATATCCGTCCATCCTTCAGGCTTGATGTGTGCGCCTAAATCGCAGCGGTGATATAGTACACTGGCGATGGCGTCGGGGTCTCCTCCCGGATGCCAAGGGCGCCCGAGGTATACCGTTCCATCTGCGGCATCGCTTGTCAGTCTGCAGTTTGTCATCAATAAACCGAACGGCTTTGCGATATGCGTGCTCGCAGCTGTTACATAACCGTTATTGGTAGCGGACCCGCGGTCAGCGCTATGGATCTGGCACTCTTCAAACACTGCTCTTGCTCCTCCGAAAATGAAATCGACATCGCCTTCTATATAGCATTGATAAAAATATTGTGTACCGTCATTGACAAACAGTGTATCTTGTCTGCCTATAAACCTGACATGTTTGAACGTCATCCTGTTTCCTTTCGCATAAACCGCCACCGCTTGTGTATCGGTCGTATCGACTTTCGTGCGGTCGAACGAGTTTTCAAACGTCAGATTTTCAGCTTCAACATGATCCGCATAAATAAACACGCTTGAACTTCCGGTGGTGCCGTATTTCCCTCCTCCTTCCTTTTCTTTTCCGGCATAGTTGTCATACGTAATCACAGTCTCGTAACGATCTTCGCCGATCAGCTTCACAAACGGCTTTGTAGCCGGAATATGAACGACTTCTTTGTAAACTCCTTTTTTAATGAATATCACTTTCTGTTCCCGACTGTACTCAGGCAAAGCATCGATCGCCTCTTGAATGGTTTGAAATTCGCCGTCTCCATCCTTCGAAACCGTCAGCCTTATAGCAGCTGCCTCCCGATTAACCACTTGAACACTCCCTCTCTTTGAAAACGCTTACTTAAAGGTTTACGACAAAAAGCCGTTTTCCCCTGCCGGAAAACGGCTTGATTTGATCAATCGGCCCATTTCTGTTCGATAACGATTGGCGGATTTCTCATTCATGAGTTTTTCTTTGTCCGGAATACATCAGCGCTTCGTTCATATTCGACATCCACTTCCCCGAGCCGGTGATTGACAATGCGCGCCGCCGCAAATAAATAATCGGACAGCCGGTTGACGTATGGCAGCGCAAGCGGCGGAATGTCTTCTTCTTTGGCCAAAGCGACAATCTTTCGTTCAGCTCTTCTGATGACCGTTCTCGCCGCATGCAAAAATGATGCCGCTTCTGTTCCGCCCGGAAGAATAAACTTGGTCAGCCGCGGCGCTTCCTCGACATAGGCATCAATTCGTTCTTCAAGCATGGTGATTGATTCAGTCTTGAGCTTGCCTTCTTCCTGAACATTGACATACGCCAAATCAGTGCCGCAGTCGAACAGCTCATGCTGGATGGCGGTCAACTCTGACAGAACATCTTGAAACAGCGCTTCTTCTGCTTTTAAATAAGACTGAGCCAGCCCGATGAAACTGTTTGCTTCATCCAATGTGCCGTACGCTTCCACTCTAAGATGATCTTTATCCGCCTTTCCGCCAATTAAACTCGTTTTTCCCTTATCGCCTGTTTTTGTGTATAGTTTCATTTCATTCTCCCTTCTTTATTACTTGTTTCTATAGTATACCCTGTTTCTAACGGCTGCAGGAATTGTTCCATTATGAAACAAAAAAACGAATAGCAATTATCGAAATAAAGTTTTGTTGAATAAAGAAACACTCAATTTTATAATAGACATGAAAACGGTTTTATTCAAAGACAGGTGGGATGAGGATGGAATTGAATCAGCAAACGGCGATTATTACCGGTGCAAGCCGCGGCATCGGCAAAGCTGTTGCAGAGACGCTTGCGGATAAAGGGGCAAATGTCGTCATCAACGGGACAAACGAAGAATTGCTCAAGTCCCTGTGCACACAATTGAATACTGAGAGAAAGCGCGCTTCTTATGTTGCAGGTGATGCCAGTTTGCCAGAAACAGCCTCGCTTCTCATAGCTGAAGCAAAACAGCAGTTTGGGCGGATCGATATTTTGGTCAACAATGCGGGCATTAATTTGCGGAAAACAACCATTGATACATCGCTTGAAGAGTGGAAAAGAGTGATAGATTTAAATTTAACCGGCACCTTTCTCATGTGTCAGGCTGTCATCCCGGAGATGATCACGCAGGGCGGCGGAAAAATTGTAAACATGAGCTCAACGACGAGCAAAACACCGCATCACAATGCCTCTCCTGCTTACGGTGCATCGAAAGCAGGCATCAACTATTTAACGATGCATTTGGCAAAGGAGCTCGCTGCACACCGCATTTATGTCAACGCCGTCTGCCCGGGACCGATTGAAACGGATATGAGCAAGCAGTGGAGCGAGGAGTATCGCACAGCTGTCATTGAGCGGATTCCGCTGAAAATGATCGGCTCACCCGAGCATGTCGCAAACGTTGTCGCCTTCCTGGCCTCTGATCAATCTGATTTTATAACGGGCGAAACCATTAATATTAACGGCGGCACCTACATGAACTAAAAAGAAGAGCCTCCTTAACTGGAAGGCTCTTCTTTTATATATATGCCGCTCAAGCGTACCGGACGGACAGCACGATTGCCTGTCTCACTGCTTCTTCTAAACTCGCAGGATCAGCTTTGCCGGTTCCCTCATTATCCAAAGGCTGTTCCATGGTCAACACTCGTACGGATCATCGGCAGGCCGACTGTAATGCTCACACCGGCTTTAAGGCCAAGCGGACCGTGTCCTGGATCGTCATACATCGCCACCACTATATCAAAGTCGCCTCTCACTACTCTGAAGAAAAGCGTGCCAGCGGGCAGCGGACCGAATGCCTGCGGTCAACGCCAGGAACAATTTTCTCTTCTCCTTCTCCATGTCCAAACAAACCATTCTCACTGCCATGGGGGGTCATGCCGCATACGGAGATTTTCGGCTGCGGAATGCCTGCGCGAATGAGCGTGTCATACGCCAATTGAATTGTCGTGTACACCCGTTTCACATCACGAGGGAGTCCCTTCAAACGATTGGGACAGCCTCTCGAACTTAAATCATAAATGATATACCCTTCATTTCATCAAGTGCTGCGCGCTCAAACGGCTTTATTCTTGACCGGCAAAGGCCCACGTTTGCGGAACACGTACATATTTAATCGCCTGACGGTAGTACGTAAAGGCAATATGCAGATCACCGTCTTTCCCCTGCTTGATCGACGGATAGGAAAATTCGCGGTTGAGCTTGTCTTTTGAGTTGTTCGTCATCGCATAACCATCGCCGACTTCGATGTTTCTTTTGACAGGCCATGTGATGCCGCCGTCCTGTGAAAGGGCCAATGTCATCGGCGCCCTCGGAGCTCCCCAAAAGGCAGGCCGCGCTTCTGTGTCAACACCTGTTTTTGTATCATCCTCCTCCTCAATTTCATCGTATAAAGATGCTCTTCTTTCGGTCGTTTCATTCGCATTCATATGATTGTATACGAGAGCAAGCGTCCCATCTTGAAGCGCTGTAAATTGAATGGAGGAGTTGTTGTTCGGCAGCTCCGTCGGCTCAGGCTCTGACCAGGTGCGGCCGTTATCAATAGAGCGGCTCGAATAAATCGAGTCTGCAAAACGGCTTCTAAACAGCGCAAGCAATGTGCCGTCGCGCAGTTTTTCAATATTCATATGAACACAGCCGGTACTGCCCGGCACCTTCACTTCCTCCCACGTCTTGCCTTTATCAGACGAAATTTTCACCGCGCTGATGTCACGGTTTCCAGTCCATTTCACGCCCGGCAAGGTGATGCAGTAAAAGACAGGCAGCAGCCAATCGCCGTTATCCAGAACAATGAGCGGCTGGCGGATAAAAGTCCCGGCTTCGGTAAACAACGTGTCAATCTTACTCCATGTCCGGCCTCTATCGTCTGAAGTCCGGTATCTGACAATCGCTGTATCCTGATTGCCGGAAAGCTGTGCCGTATACATAAGCCAAAGCCGGCCGTCAGGCTCTTGAAAAAGCACAGGATTTTGTTCGGAGCGGGAAGGATCATCTGACAGCTTTTCTGCCTGTGTCCACTCATCGCTTCCTCTTTCAAGCCTTGACATGTAAATCGATATATCAGGAATGCCTTCCTGCGTTCCCCCAAACCAGACGCACAACAGATCACCATTATCCAGCTCCAGCAGGTTGGCTGCATGGTTTTGCGGGCAGTCTGTCGGCAAAAACGCATCCTTTCTGGCCGAGTCAGTTTTATTTTCTCTGATGCGCCCATCTATCGGCAGGGAAGTTTCACTTTGTTTCATCACAATTCCTCCTCCACATTTGACTCTTTTTTCGCAGGCGAGCTGATCAGACGGTCTAATACGAGCACAATAAACGGGACAATGATGGCGATGTACATGTTATCGATGCCAAACGGATTGTCCAGTAAATACCATACCGTCGTCGTAATACCTGAAAGCGTCAGACCAATTGTTGCTCCGCGGTTTGAATTGAAATATGGCAAATAAAAGCCCATCGCCGCCACAACGGCAATTGATGTCCGAAGCGCCCTCGTAAAGAAAGAAAGCGTTAACAATTCAGGCGCCAGCGCAACGCCGAGCAGCGGAATAAAACCGATGATAATCGAAACATATCTCGTGATTTTCATGCGCTGTTCCGGTGTCGGGTTTGCTTTCGGCACATAAAAATCATCAATGATCAGCGTCGTTGTCGCCAGCGCAACCGTCGAAACGCCGACGAAAATAGACGCCACAAGGGATGTCGCCACAACCGCGCTCAGCACAGGATTCATGTGCTGCATAAACACCGGGAATGCGTAAATTGGATCAATATCCGGGTACAAATACCGTGCAGCAACGCCGATGACTCCAATGGCAATCGCAAGCGGCAGACAAAGCAGCGCTGCATACAGCGTCGACTTCTTTGCATCTTTCTCACTTTTCGATGATGTAATAGCCTGTATAATAAACTGAGTCGCGAAAATCGCCCCCATGTTGCCGATAAACCAGGCGCCGATTGTCCCCCATCCGATGCTGCCGTCCCAAGTGAAGAAATGCTCCGGCAACTGCTGCGTCATCGGCTCCCAGCCTTTTGTCAAATAGAGGGCAACCCCTAAAGTGATCAGAACCCCAGCATATTTAACAAGAGAATGCAAAATCGTCACCCAGGCAACGCCCTTCATTCCGCCAAACGTAAAATAAAAGGTGCTGACAATCGCTGTAATGATCGCACACGTCATCAGCGGCAAACCTAAAATAGACGAAATTGCCGCCGATCCGCTTAAATAGTTTCCAAGATTCACAAGTAAAAGGGCTACAATCATAATGATAGAAACGACTAGCTTGGTCGAACGGCCAAACTTTTCACTAATAATGCCGGAGATCGTATATTGGCCTGTTTTATAAAATTTCCCGGCTAAGAAGTAGGAAAAAATAAAAAATGCAATCGAGACCGTTACAATCGACCATGAAGCCGCTAAACCATGTGTATAAGCTGATTCAGCGGTCCCAATTGTCGATTTGGTGCCGATGAATTCACTCATCAGCAGAATGCCGACAACAATCGCCGGCAGCGTTTTGGCAGCATTGTTGAATTCCGAACTTGATTTACTGCGAAACCGCATCGTCAGCCACGTCGTAAAAAGAATGTAAACCACAATCACTGCCAAAATAAACGTTATGATCGAACCGCTTAAGACATCCACCCAAACTCCCCCTTTGTTTGTGAGCCATTTACAGGCTCATGGTGAAAACCATGTACAGATCCCGGTACCTACATATCCAGCAATTTCAAATAGACGGCTTCAATCTCCGCAATGGACATCGGCTTTGGATTGTTATCCATGAGCCGTTTGACGTCGGCTGCCGCCTCTGCAAGCGATGGAACATCCTCTTTTGATACCCCGAATGTCTTTAAATTTTGCGGAATGTTCAAATCAGCGGTCCACTCTTCAATTTTCCGTATGACCCGCTCTGCTTGACTTGCCTTCGAACCCTTTGGTTCAATTCCAATCACGCCAGCCACATCCGAAAGACGGTCAATCACATGATCCGCATTGAATGCCGTTACATGCGGAAGCAGCATTGAATTGGCCACCCCGTGCGAAATTTTGTATTTTCCCCCGAGCGGGTAAGCCATCGCATGAACCGCCGCTGTTCCTGCGCTTGTCAAGGCCATTCCGCCATACATGGCGCCAATGAGCATTTTTTCTCTCGCTTCCAGATTATCTCCATGATGGTAGGCCTCCTGAATACTGGAGGAAATCAGTCTCATAGATTCAAGCGCAAACATGTCGCTGAATGGGTTTGCTTTGTTGGAAATATAGGATTCGAGCGCGTGTGTAAATGCATCCATTCCGGTTGCAGCTGTGATCGCTTTTGGAAGACCGGTCGTCAAAACCGGATCTAAAATCACAACCGACGGCAGCAGATAGGGACTGACCATACCAATCTTTAATTCTTTCTCCGGGAACGTCACAATCGCATTCGGCGTCACCTCTGACCCTGTTCCGGATGTTGTCGGAATCAGCACAAGCGGAACGCCGGGCTTTTCAACAAGATTCGTGCCAATCAAAGCAGAAATCGGTTTTTTCCATTTGTTTTCAGAACAGAGAGGATTTTAGCCGCATCTAGCACACTGCCTCCGCCAATTCCTAGAATCGCGTCATGGCCTCCTTCAGAAAAAAGCTGAAAAACCTCTTCGATATTTTGTTCCGTCGGCTCCGGCTGTATATCGGTGTTAATTTCACTTGAGATGCCTTTTTCGGCCAGCACCTCTTTCATTTGGTCTGCATAGCCGAGAGAAACGATCGACGGCTGAGTTAAAATAAACACCGAACGAATCTGATTCAAGCCGGTCTGATCTAAGTGATCGCCAAGCAAATTGAGTGAATGTGCACCAGCCTCAATTCGGGCGGCCGTTTGAAAATGATAAAGCGTCTTCATAACCTCACTGCTCCTTTGCCATTTTTACTTCAATTCCGTAGCCTTCGAGCATCTTTTTTACTTTTAGCAGCGGCTCTCCCGACAGCTCTGCAATCGGACTTTTAGGCGGCCCGACGGCAATGCCGGCAAGCTCTGCTGCTTTTTTTAGCGGTGCCGGCAGTGAACCGAGTGAAAACGTATCACGAAGCGGTTGCAGCTGATGTTGATAGCGCTCGCTCTCTTCAATGTTTCCTTGTTTAAAAGATTCATAGATTGAAACAACGGTTTTGGGAAGCACATTGGCTGTGGCAGCTACAGCACCTGTTCCACCCGCCTTCAATGTGTCTAAAATCAATGAATCAGTTCCTGCCAGGACGGAAAAGGACTGTTCTTTTGTACGCTCAAGATACGCCTTAATATTGGCGAAGCTGCCGCTGCTGTCCTTAATGCCGATAATGTTCGGCAATGCCGCCAGCCTTTCAACCGTTTCGGGCTCCAGTGATACGCCTGTTCTCGACGGAATGTTGTAGAGCAGGACGGGAAGCGTGACATTTTCAGAAACCGTGCGGAAGTGCTGATACAATTCCTCCTGCGAAGGTGCGACAAAGTATGGCGTAATAATCGAAAGAACATCCGCTCCGATATCCGCCATTTGATTGGATAAGGAAATGGTCGCCTCAGTACTGTTTTCTCCTGCCCCGATGAAAACAGGCACTCGTTTATTAACCGCTTTTACAACTGTTTCAGCAATTTGAAGCTTTTCCTCTTGCGAGAATAAATGAAATTCGCCATTTGTCCCTAAAGCAAAAATGCCATGGACGCCTGAATCAATAAGATCATTCACCAGCTTTTCGGCTGCGCCCGCATGAAAAGCCTGTTCTTTTGTAAGCGGTGTCAGTATGGCAGGGATAATCCCCTCTACTTTCAAGTGATCTCGCCTCCTTTGTTGCATTTTTAAACATTTAATTAGTAAAACGCTTTCACAAATTTTATTATAAAGGTGTTATGATTCATTTAACAACACATTTTTTCGAATTCGGGACAAAAGAATGAAACCTCACCTTCAGCTGATGCGTTTTAAAACAATAAAAAAACCTGTCCAAAGACAGGCCCAAATTTAACCTTTTAAAACTTTCACACAAGCCGCTGTTTTATTTTGAATTTCTGTAAAAAAGGCAGTTTGATACGCTGACCGGCCGGATTGAGTGGCCGCTACAAGCACATCGCTGCACGGAATATGGTGCTCGGCTGCGGCATTTGCTGCAGCACTTATCGCCGTTACAAATTGACCATCTTGCAAACAGCCGTCAACTAACACCCATATGATCAAACGCCCCGCCGTATCTTTCATACCGACGATGCAAAGATCACCCTTTTCCGACACAATATGACAGTCAGCCAATTCAGCATCATGTTGGATAAACAGCGTTTCCTGTTCATAGGCTGACAGGTCATGCGGCAATCCAGAGTTGTTTCCGCTTGCGAAGACAAGCTTTCGTCTCCATGCAAAGCCTGTTTCAGAGGACAGAAGACGCAGCGGGCGGTCTGCCGAAAATGCGATGCCATGCGGCAAATATTGTTCAATCCGCTCTTTTAAAAAGAGGGGCTCGGTTTTCTCCGGGATGGTTTTCGCCTTGATCGTAAACTGCGGATTTGCACGCTGAGGATGGTCCAGCGCTGTGATGCCCGTATCATACACTCTTCCGATACCCTCGGCAGAAAGGGCGGCTTCCGGGCGGTCAAGAACTTCCGCCTTTCCATCTTTCAACAACAGCAGGCGGTCACAGTATAAACTCGCAATATTCACATCATGAAACACCCCGACCACTGCGAGTTTGGATGCAGCCGTTTCTTGTTTCATTAAATCAAGCAGACTCTTTTGAAATGACAAATCGAGAAAACTCGTCGGTTCATCAAGCAGCAAATATTCGGGTTCCTGGGCAAGTGCCTGTGCTAAATACACCCGCTGCTGCTCTCCGCCGCTCAGCTCATGAATGGATTTTTGAGCGAAACGAAGCGTGTCTGTCTGCTTCATCACCCTCTTCACGATATCATGGTCTTCCGCTGTCAGCTGCCGAAAAAGGCCTGATTGATACGCGTAGCGGCCAAACTGTACCGTTTCCTCCACCGTAAAGGAAAAGGCCTGCTCCGTTTTTTGAGGAAGGACCGCCATTTTGCGAGCGAGCTCTTTCGTTTGGTACGCCCCGACTGAGCGGCATTCAAGCAGCACCTCGCCGCTTCGAGGCGAGATTGTTCCCGACAACATTTTCAGCAAAGTGGTTTTTCCGCTGCCGTTCGGACCAAGAATTCCTAAAAATTCACCCGGCTTTACAGCAAAGCTGATGTCCTGTAAGACATCCGTTTTTCCGTAGCCGCCGGACACACGGATGACATCAATCATGAATTCGCCCTCCCCGGTAGCGCCGAATCAAAATAAACCCGAAAACAGGCGCTCCTATCAGTGCGGTAATAATACCGATCGGCAGCTCGGACGGCTCAATGATGGTTCTCGACAAAAGATCTGACAGCACAAGGAACGAAGCACCGTTCAGCATCGAGAGCGGCAGAAGATGACGGTGATCCGTAATAGAGAAAAGCCGGATAAAATGCGGAATGACGAGACCGACAAAGCCAATGGTTCCAGACACAGCAACCGCACTGCCAGTTAAAATAGCTCCCGCCAACAGAACGACATACTTACTTCGCTTCACATTCACACCGAGGAGCCTCGCTTTTTCCTCGCCATAAGTCATCACATTCAGTTCTCTCCCGCTGATCAAAAGCGCGGCAGCACCAACCGCAAAAAAGGGCAGAAACAGCGCGATATAACCCCAGCCTCTCATCGATACGCTGCCGAGCAGCCAGTGGACGATCGGTTTTAAATCATCGCCGGTCAATGCGATCATGAGAGAAATAAGCGCACCCAAAAAAGAACTGAAGATGATTCCTGTCAAAATCAAAGCAGACAGGGTCAATGAAGGGTGTACGAGCCGCGCAAAGAACAAAACCAAAAAAATCACGACAACGGCCGCGGCAACGCTTAAAAACGGCAGTGTAAAACTTCCGATCACCGGCAGCTGAATCCCAAAAAACAGCGTGACCACTGCACCGACGGCCGCGCCTGACGAAATGCCGAGCGTATACGGATCTGCGAGCGGGTTTTTCAAGAGCCCCTGAAACCCGGCTCCCGCAGCAGCAAGCCCCGCGCCGACAAGAGCGGCCAGCACCACCCTCGGCAGTCTGATTTTCATGATGATGTTCGCCTCTGTCGGATCGGGATTTAACCCTTGAATACCAAACCATTCGTTCAAAAAAACCTTGATAATAGAAGGAATGGGAATCTCCAAAGATCCGATAGAGATTCCCATAAGAACAGATGCCGACAGAAACATCAGGCTGAAGGCATATGCCGCGAAGCGGTTATTTTTTAAAAACGTCAGGGTAAATATGTTCAGCAAGCTCTTCGACCCCTTTGATCAATCGCGGCCCCGGACGGGTCACGAGGTCAGGGTCCACGTCGTATACTTCGTTATTTTTGACCGCTTTTACACCGTTCCAGCCGCTTCGTTTTTTAATTTCGCTGACTGCGGATTTACCGTTTGTCGTCACGATCGCATCGGGATTCAGCTTGACGATCGCTTCTTCCGTTATTTTGGTCCAGCCTTTCTGCGCGGAAGCGGCATTTTCCGCATGGATCGCTTCAAGCATTTCATCCATAAAGGTGCCTTTTCCGGTCGTATAAATGTCCGGAGCCGGAGACACTTCGACAAATACTTTCTTTTGATCGTCTTTAGATATGCCGGCAGCTTTTTCTTTTATGTCAGCCAGGTCAGATTTCATGCCCTTGATCAGGCTTGCCGCTTGATCCTCTGCACCGGCAGCTTTTCCGATCATTTCGATGGACTGGTACGCCTCTTTAAAAGAGGCCGCATCATTCACGGTCACCACTGTAATTCCTGCATCCTCCAGCTGCTTTAGCCCTTCTTTGGCACTCTGCATGCTCGATGCGTGAGCCAAGACCAAGTCGGGATTTAACGAAATGATTTTTTCTGTGTTGAATTCCATGCCCCCGATTTTTTCAACGTTTTTCACTTCTTTTGGATATGTATCAAAATCCGTCACGCCGACGACTTTCTTCCCCAGGCCAAGGGCGTATGTAATTTCGGTATTGCTCGGCATCAGAGAGACGATTTTCTTCGGTTCTTTTTCAATTTTGACCTCTTGTCCTGAAGCATCTTTTATGGTGACCGGAAACGCTTCAGCCGCCTTCTCCTGTTTTTGCTGTTCTGCCGGTTTTTGCGCTTGACCGCAGCCGCTAAGAACGCCGGCGGCCAACAGCAGTGACAGCAATAAAAGCCCTAACTTCTTCATTCTGCTTCCTCCTCGGGATAAAATAAAAACATCTCTACTCAGTAAAGATGCAGTAAACCAGGAACGTACAAAAAAAGAGCACATCGCTTATACCGCATCTGTCTTCGCAGATAACGCGGTCATCATCCAGGCGGTTATTCCGGCTTGCGGTTGATCGCTCCCGGCCCGCCGAACTGCTCGCGGGGGCTCTCTCGCCGGCTCCCCTATTAGCTGCTTCTGGGCAGCGCCTTTCTGACTCATTCGTGTCCTAATTTCGGAATTATTATACTATAATCGACACAGGTCTGTATATGAGATTCTGAAAAGGAGATTTTCAACTGAAAAACGTTGTTTTTGCTAAAGTATTTACGATATATTGCATATAGAGAAAGGGTGGTTTTATGCCGATACCGAAAAACTATACGCCGCAGGTCAGACTTTCAGCAAAGGAAAAAGCGTTTCATCAATTGCAGCGCTGGATTGTCGACGGAACCCTTGAACCCGGCGAAAAAGTCACGGACGTCGATCTGGCCGAAGCGCTCGGCGTCAGCCGCACACCGGTCAGAGAAGCGCTTCAGCTCCTCGAATCTCAAGGTTTTGTGGAAATGAAGCCGGGAAAAGAAACAAAGATCACGCTTATTCATCCCGATGATGCGCTGGCCGTCTATCCCCCGCTCGCACATCTTCAGGCTCTGGCGGCAGAACTGGCAACGCCGCTTTTGACTGAAGAAGAGATCACCGAGCTCAAAAAACTCGCGGCTCAATACGAAGCCGCTTTTAAAGAGGAGCGGAACCACGATGCAGCTGAACTGGACGAACAGTTCCACCATTTGATTACAGAAGCGGCTAAAAACCCGTATGTTCTTCAGTTTTCCGCCGTTCTGCAGCTTCATGTCAGACGGATGAAGTATGTGTTTTTCAATCGGCCGTCTGCTCCGAAACTGCAGTCCGCCGCCGAGCATTGGGAAATCATCGCCGCTTTTGAAAAAAACGATCCGAAATTGGCGGCTGAAGTGATGAAAAAGAATTGGCTCCGTCCGATGGAAGATATTCATAAGATTTTAAAAGACAAGGAACAATAAAACGACAAGCACGATTTTCGACCGAGGTATCCAGCTGCGATATACTGTTCATTAGATGTTTTTTCATCTTAACTCTTAAAACAAGGATTGATGGCATATGGATTTACAGCTGAAAGACAAACTCGTACTCGTGACAGGTTCTACTGCAGGTATTGGAAAAGCAACGGCGGAAGCCTTCTTGGCGGAAGGGGCCGAAGTCATCGTGAACGGACGGACAGAAGAAAAAGTCCAGTCAGTCGTTGAGGAACTTTCCCGGCACGGAAACGTTCACGGCATTGCCGCTGATTTATCCGCTCCTGAAGAAAGCATGGCATTGGTCGAAAAAACCGCTAAAATCGGGGAGCTTGATGTCCTCGTCAATAATATGGGCTTCTTTGAAGTGAAGGATTTCACAGAGGTGACAGACGAAGAGTGGCTCAAATATTTTGAAGTAAACGTTTTAAGCGCAGTCAGGCTTTGCCGCGCGTTTCTGCCGGCCATGCTGAAGCGTAATAAGGGAAGGATTCTCAATTTGGCAAGCGAAGCCGGCATCAAACCGCTTCCGCAGATGATCCCTTATTCAATGACGAAAACCGCTCTGATCAGTTTATCAAGAGGTTTGGCCGAAATGACGAAAGGGACAAATGTGACGGTCAACTCCGTCCTTCCGGGACCTACCTGGACGGAAGGCGTCGCCAATTATATGGAGGGTGCCGCAGCTCAGGAGAAAACCGATTTAGACACTTTTGTCAAAGACTATTTCAAAGTGAATGAGCCGACTTCTTTGATTCAGCGCTATGCAAAACCGGAAGAAGTGGCGAGTACGATCGTCTATCTCGCTTCCGAAAAAGCTGCGGCCATCAACGGTTCCGCTCAAAGAGTGGAAGGCGGAATTATCCGCTCCATTTAACAGAAATCCTCTGCCGATCGGCAGAGGATTTTTTCCTTTTGGGTTAAGATCTCTTCTCCAGACCTCCCGTCAGCCTTTCGCGGTCATCCGGCTCAAAACCGTTAAGCCGCTTTAAACATGATGCCCGCCAATTTGCCGACAGTTCCTCCACCTCGAGAAGTTTTTTGATGCCCTCAATATTGTTCTTTTCATGATGCTTGATGCGATTTGCGTAAGAAATCGTGATGCCTTTAGGGTGGCGTGAGATTCGTTTCAGACCACGATCCTTACAGACGAACCCTTCTTTCAGCACGCGAAAGTAAAAACCCGTAAATCCGGTGTTCTGTACCTTCAGTATCATATCGGGCATACCGTACCTTACGGTTAGTTTATAGCAAGGCTGCCTTGGCTGGCTCACCTGTACAACAGCTTCACCCAGCTGAAAGATATCGCCGATATGAACGTCATCCTCCAGCAGACCCTTGATCGTTAAATTTTCGCCAAATGCTCCGTATTCCAGCTTTCTTTGCAGTTCCTTTTCCCAAAAGAGATAATGTTCATACGGATAGACACACACTGCTTTTTCCGCGCCACCATGATGAACGAGATCCCCCTGCCCGTCCCCCGCAAAATTAGTAGATGACAGGAAGATAGGGCCGCTTGCCGGCTTCTTGTATATTCCGGTAGACACAGCTTTATTTTGAAACTGAATTGCCTCTGGCTTCCCTACATTGATCGAAAGGATATCGGCATATTCCATTCATATCACCTCTTACATTCAAATGTCCTGCAGACGGCAGCGGCCGAACAGCAACGCTGCACATCTCTTTTGAGATTTAAGTATAATCGACCTCTTATCATAAAACCATTCAATCGTTATTATAAAAACAATAGGTTAAACCTATCGTTGAGTTTCGTCTGTTTTTTATAATGGAGAGAGGGAAAAAGCATTGGAGCTAAAGCAATTGGAATATTTCATGGCATTGTGCCGGGAGCTTCATTTTACCCGTGCCGCCGAAAAACTGAATATCGCTCAGCCCTCGCTGAGCCAGCAAATCCGTTTGCTTGAACATGAAATCGGAACGCCTTTGTTTAATCGTTCAGGCAAACGCACCGTAATGACGGAAGCGGGAAAGATTCTGCTTCAGCACTGTTACAATATCTTTCATGAACTGTCACAGGCGCAAGACGCAATCAGCGAGCTCCAAGGTTTAAAGAGGGGAACGCTAAAAATCGGGGCGCTGTTGACCGTGGTTAATTATTTGCTTCCCCGGACCGTGATCGAATTTCACCGCAGCTACCCCAATATTGAATTGTCTGTTTTAGGGCTGAGAACCGGAGATATTTACGACCAGCTGCTGCAAAATGAGCTCGACTTGGGCATTGTAGCCCAGCGGGTGGAACACAGTGATCTGGAAACCGTTCCATTCCTTACCCAGCAGCTCGCCCTCGCAGTGCCTATTGACAATCCGGTTGCAAAACGGCAGTTTGTCACGCTTGACGTGTTAAGGGAGATTCCATCCATTTTGCTGCCTGAGACGTATTTTTTGCGGCAGCTGATCAACGAAAAGTGCCGCACGTTTGGATTCGAACCTCGGCCAGTCATGGAAATGACAACGATGGAATCGATCATGAACATGGTTGGTAAAGGCATTGGCGCCACCATTTTGCCGAAAGGCTATCTCGATGATATTGGAAATAAATCCATTCAGACGATTCCGATTCAAATGCCGGATTTGACGACGGAAATCAGCATCGTTTACCGTAAAAACAAGCATATGTGCGCTGCAAGCCGGGTGTTTATTGAACTGCTGATTTCCTCGGTCAAAAACGAAACCGCTGATGCGCCGCCGCGTTAAAAGAAAGATCCTCTGCATGTCTGCAGAGGATCTCTGTTTAGACTTCGTGTGAATCATAGCGTTTTCCGTTAATATACAGATTCGAAAAAACAGGGTCTTTCACATGTTTCAGTTCCATCGGAATATCGACGCCGTCGATCTCGGAATCAGTCACTTTCAGACCGGTGACTGGAGAATGATCGTACGCCAGCACCCTGATCCCGTATTGTCCGCCCATGCTTTTCAGCTGCTCAACATCAATGTTGCGGACGACGGGCTTGAAATCTCCGGCGTCCCCTTCTTCATATTCCATATCGATGGCGATCACTTCGCGCTTCAAGCTTTTGACCGTATTTTTGTGAAAGTAGATGTTTTCAAGAACACCGCCGCGCACCGAATTCGTTTTAATGCGGAGGGCTCTGTCCAAGTTCGGGCTGTCCATGAGGTTTCCCTCGGCGATGACATTCTTCACGCCGCCGGAAATTTCGCTTCCGATCGTGACCCCTCCATGCCCGTCTTTCATTTCGTTATGTTCAATGACAATGTTCTCCGATGGCATGTTGATCCTTCGGCCGTCGGCGTTTCTTCCCGATTTGACGGCGATGCAGTCATCTCCATTATCAAAATGGCAGCCCTTGATCACCACGTTTTTGCACGATTCCGGGTTGACTCCGTCGGTATTCGGACCGTGTCCGATGACCTTGATTCCGTCCACTGTCACATTCTCGCAAAGCACGGGATGAACTTGCCACATCGGCGAATTCAGCACGGTGACACCTTGAATCAAAATATCTTTGCAGCGATACGGCTGAATGAAGTTCGGCCGCAAATAATGCCCTTTTCCAAACTGCCGCTCAGTGACCGGGACACCGCGCTCAGCCATTTCAAACAAAGCATTTCGGTCTTTTTCCTGTGAAGACTGGCCGTTCGTTCCCCTTTTCCACGGCCACCAATGCTCGTCATCACCTTGGCCGTCAAGCGTGCCCTTTCCGGTTATTGCAATATTTTCGGCTTCGTAAGCATAGATGAGCGGTGAATAATTATAGAGCTCGACGCCTTCGAACCTCGTCAGCACAACGGGGAGATAATCTTCCGGGTTCTGACTGAATTTGATCACCGCTCCTTGTGCAAGATGAAGCTCCACATTGCTTTTCAGTCTGAGTGCACCGGAAAGAAACACGCCTTCAGGAACTGCTACTCTTCCACCGCCTGCTTTGTGGGCTTGATCAATCGCCTTCTGTATCGCTCCCGTCGCATCCTTTTTTCCGTTTCCGTCAGCCCCAAACGCTGTAACATCAAATGATCGATCAGGAAATACCGGAACCTTCAGCGTCTTTAGAATCTCGTCTTTTATTTTCTGCAGACTCACGTTACCGCCCCCTTTACAATGTAACGCCTGTTTTAAATATCGCAAGCTCCCTGAAATCGTTTATTTCATTGTTCAGCTGCCTGCCGCCCGCGACTTCGATCAAATATGCTGTCAACTCTTTCAAAACGTCATCTTCTGACCGGTTTTCGAGCACCCTTCCCGCATTAAAATCGATCCAGTGGCGCTTCGCCTCATAAATCGCTGTATTTGTCGAAATTTTCATCGTCGGCACAAAGGTGCCAAAAGGCGTGCCCCGCCCTGTCGTAAATAAAACGATTTGACACCCTGCAGCGGCCAGTGCGGATGAAGCAACAAGGTCATTTCCCGGAGCGCTCAGCAGGTTCAACCCGTTCTTTTTCAAAACGTCCCCGTATTCCAGAACATCCGTCACCTTTGAAGTGCCGGCTTTTTGCGTACAGCCGAGCGACTTATCCTCTAATGTCGTAATGCCGCCTGCTTTGTTGCCCGGAGACGGGTTTTCATAGACGGGCTGCCTGTGATCGATAAAGTACTGTTTAAAATCGTTGATTAAGCGGACGATTTTATGAAACACTTCCTCATTTTCAGCCCGCTCCATCAAAAGCGTTTCCGCTCCAAACATTTCAGGCACTTCTGTCAAAACCGCCGTTCCCCCTTGGGCGATCAGAAAATCGGAGAGCCGGCCGAGCAGCGGATTCGCGGTAATGCCGGAAAATCCATCAGATCCGCCGCACTTCAAACCGATCTTCAGTTCAGAAATCGGAACATCTTCACGCCGGTCACCTTTTGCATGCTCATAAATTTCTTTTAACAGTTTGACGCCTTCCGTGACTTCGTCTGATACTTCTTGAGAAAGCAGGAACTTGACCCGGCTGTGATCATAATCGCCGAGCGCTTCGCGGAATTCATGGATGCTGTTGTTTTCACAGCCAAGTCCCAGCACAAGGACACCGCCTGCATTCGGGTGTTTGACGGCATTCGCCAAAATCGTTCTCGTGTTGATATGATCATCGCCAAGCTGTGAACAGCCGTACTGATGCTTTAACACGTGAACGCTTTCAAAAGGGACGATAGAGCCGACCTCAGCTTTAAATTCTTTGATGATCAGCTCTGCAATGCCATTTACACAGCCGACAGTCGGTACAATCCATAGCTCGTTTCTGATTCCCGTTTTTCCGTCTTTTCGTTTAAAGCCTTTAAATGTGAGCGGTTCTTTTTGATAGCGGTTTTCCGTAAATTTCGGCTTGTAGCTGTATTCTTCGACACCGCCCAAATTCGTTTTCACATTTTTTGTATGCACCCACTCCCCCGTCTGAATCATGTCAGTGGCGTGCCCGATCGGAAAGCCGTATTTGATGACGTCTTCATTTTCAGCGATGTCTTTTAAAGCAAACTTATGGCCTTTCAAAATCGTTTCCTTGATCACGATGATCCGTTCTCCTGCAGTGACCGTTTCACCGGTTTGCAATTCTCTTAACGCAATGCCGACATTATCTTGAGGATTGATCATCAAGCAGTCTTTCATCACATGTCCCCCAGCTCAGCCATTTGGCTGTTCATCATTTTTTTCAGCGCCTTCCTCATTCCCGTTTGTTTCATGTCCCTTAAATATTCAGCCGTCTTGTCCGTCAACCCGGAAACGTCGTTCAGGTTTTGCCCCCATACTTTTTCAAACCCGAGAACATGGAACACGATGTTTGAAACGTCTGTCTCTTCTGTCCAGAGCCGTTTGAGAAAAGCCAGCACCTCATCGTCGTCAGACAGCGGAATGGCCTCATCTTCCCGTTTTCCTTGGTAAAAATAAATTAAAGCGCTTAAAGCAAATACGGTTCGAGCCGGAAGTTTGCCAGTTCGTTCCGCATATTCTATTAAGACGGGCAAATTTCTGACTTTGAATTTTGCAAAGGAATTTAAGGAAATATCGATCAGCTTGTGACGGATAAACGGGTTTTTAAAGCGGTCGAGAATCTCTTCCACATAGGCGTCAAGCTCACTGCCGGGCATATCGATCGTCTCGAGCACTTCACGCTGAATCAGCTCTTTCACAAATGATCCGATAAGTTCGTCTTCAGCCGCTTCACGAACCGTCTCAAGGCCTGCCAAATAAGCGATCGGCGTCATCGCGGTATGGGCGCCGTTTAAGATTCTCACTTTTCTCACCCGGTACGGCGTCACATCTTTGACAAACTCGACATTCAGACCGGCCTCATGAAGCGGAAGCTCGTCTGGAAGCCATTTCGGCCCTTCAATCACGAACAAATGATACGGCTCCGCCGTCACCATCAGAGAATCGCGATAGCCGGCCGCGTCTTCAAGCCGGTGTGCATTTTCTTGCGGGAATCCCGGTACGATCCTGTCTACAAGCGTATTGCAAAACACATTTGACTCCTCAAGCCAATCGATGAACCCCTGTTCAAGCGCCCATTCGTTCGTATAGCGCAGCACAATCTCTTTCAGTTTTTTCCCGTTATCTTCAAGCAGCTCACACGGGAGGATCACCAGGCCTTTTTCCCTGCTTCCCTGAAAAGTCAGGTAGCGTCTGTATAACAGCGCAGTCAGCTTCCCCGGATAGCTCTTCTGCGGACGGTCGGACAGCCGGTCTTCCTCGATATAAATGATGCCGGCCTCTGTCGTATTTGAAAAGACAAAGCGCAAATCCGGCAGATCGGCCAGCTTCATAAATTCATCATAGTGTTCATAGCTGCTGACGACTCTGCTGATTGTTGTAATGACAGCAGAATCGCGAACCTCCCGTCCTTCCCTGAAGCCTTCAAGATAAAGCGTGTAAAGCCCATCCTGTTCTTGAAAGGCCGTTACTGAGCCGCGGCGCGGAGGCACAACGACGGCGCTGCCGTTAAAATCGGTTTCTTCATTCAATCTATGAATCTGCCAGTCAATAAACCCCCTCATAAAGTTACCTTCCCCGATTTGCAAAATCCGTTCGGGACGGCTCGGCTTAGACCTTATCCGTTTGGACAGCCTCTCCATTTCAATTCCCTCCTCATTTTTGCACACGTTCACATTTTACAGCGCATCAAAAATGATGCTATAGATGCTTAACTGAATTGCGAATGATCAGCTCCGTGCCGATGAGCGTCTGCCTGCCTTCTGCCTGCGGATTTTCGATCAGTGACAACAGGCTTTCCGCACCAAGCATGCTGATTTTTTCCGTCGGTTTTTTTACCGTCGTCAATGACGGTGTCGTATACGCCGAAAATCCGCTATCGTCAAAGCCGATGATCGACATATCGTCAGGACAGCGTTTCCCGTTTGCATAAAGGGCGTTCATCGCGCCGATCGCCATATCATCATTGGCGCAAAACAGGGCTGTCGGAGGGTTCTTCAGCTTCAGCAGCGTTTCAGCCGCACGAAAGCCGCTTTGCATCGTATAATCACCTTGAACGAGGTATTCGCCGGGCATGTCAAGATTTGAGTCGCGAAGCGCTCGAAGAAAGCCTCCTTTTCTTTCTTGAGACGATTTAAAACTTTCTTTCCCCTGCACCATGGCGATCCGTCTGTGGCCGTTTTTGATCAAGTATGAAGCAGCGAGGAAAGCGCCCTCGTGTTCATTCGCCAAAATATTGACGACGGAGTGCCCTTCGATTTTTCTGTTCAGCACGACGACCGGAATATTCTGTTTGAGGACGTGCTCAATAAAAGCCTGATCCTGTTCGCTTTGGCTGATTAAAATCATGCCGTCATAGCGGTTGTGGTGAATGGATGACAAATCATGATAATCGTCAATCCCCCTGACAACCATATTATAGTTTTCATCGATCACCTTGTTGACGCCGCGCAGGATGTCTGCAAAGAAACTTGAAGACGTCCCGTCTGTCAGGCTTGTTAAAAACAGACCGATCGTAAAAGACTTTTGCGTAACAAGGCTTTTCGCATTAAAATTCGGTTTATAATTCATTTCGGCTGCGATGTCGAGTATTTTCTTTTTCGTGTTCTCTTTTATCAGCGGACTATTGTTCAGCGCTCTGGATACTGTGGTGTGCGATACATTCGCCAGCCTGGCGATATCTTTAATCGTTACTGACATTGTTTTTTTACCCGCCTTTTCTTGCTGTTGTTACCATCAGTTTACCATATCAAAAGCGCTTTTTAGAAAATGAAATTCCGCTATGGTCTCGCTTCGATTTCCGCGATCATTTCGGCATGCTTCTGATCTGTCAGACGGTACAGGTAGCCGAGAACGAGAATGGCTGCCGTCAGCGCCGCTGCAGGATACAAAAGGAGTATCGCTTTAATGCCGAGCAGCGTCCCCGCTTTTTGGGTCGCATTCGGCACATAGCCGATAATGCTGAGACCGATCCCCGACAGGAAGCCGGAGAGCGACTGAGCCAGCTTTCTCGAAAAGTTAAACAGCGAGTATACCGTTCCTTCTTTCCGTTCCCCTGTTCTCCACTCGCCATAATCGATCGCGTCTGATACAAATGCCCAGGTGATACCGTTCGGAATGCTGATGCCGATAAAGGCGATGCTGGCGAGAATCGTAAAAACAAAGACATTGCCCGGTACGAAAAAATTGATCAGATCCGCACAGACGGAAACCGCGAGCCCCAAAATAGCGGTATGCTTTTTCCCGAACAGCTTCACGAGCTTCGGCAGCATGATGACGCCGATAAAGGATGAGCCGATGATGATAAAGTTCATGTAGGCCATCAGTTCGGCGTTGCCGAGGTTATACTGTGCGAAATAAATCAGCATCGCAGATTTAAGGTTATAGGCTGAAATCGTAAAAATGGTCATGAATATAAGCGTAAGGAGCGGTTTATTCGTAAAAAACGTCTTTGATATTGCTTTGAATGTCACTTTTTCCTGTTTGTACTTCTCATCTTTTACGACAATCCGTTCCTGGCAGTTTCTATAGCAAATGTAGAAAAACAACACACCGAGAAAAGACATCAGCCCCATGACGACCGGATAGGCAACCGCAGGGTTGTCAAACCTGACGATCATCGGAATGACAACAATGCTCGTCACAAACAGGGCGCCCAGCGAGCCGGCCTGTCGAAAGGAAGCAAGCGAAGTCCGCTCCACCGAATTTTGCGTCATGGCCGCCCCGAGCGAGCCGTAAGGGATGTTGACAAAGGAATAGCCGAGGCCCCAAAGCATGTATGACGCATAAGCGTATATGAGTTTGCCCGTCGGTGACAGATTCGGCGAGATGAAGGTCAATATCGTCAAAATCGCGAGCACAAAGCTTCCGTATAGCAAATACGGCCTGAATTTGCCTTTCGGCCCGATATTCTTCCTGTAGTCGATCGATGTTCCCACAATCGGATCGACAAAAGCGGCAAAAAGTTTGCTCACAAGAAAAATGCCTCCGGCCGCTGCCGCCGGAATACCGGCAACATCCGTAAAAAACTTCAAAAGATAGAGCTGTCCAAGGTCAAACATAAATCCGTTCCCAAAATCTCCAAAACCGTAAGAAACCTTTTCTTTTAAACTTAATTTCTCTTGAGTGACGGTGACTGTTTCGGTTTGTTTGTTCGTCGATATTTCCATGAAAAAGCAGCTCCTCTGCTAGCCATTTTGTGACTCTATGCTTTCAAACGATCTTTCACTTCAAACTGGAAATAGTGTTTTGCATTTTCGTAGCAGATCCCTTTGACGATCCGTCCCAGAAGCTCGATATCATCCGGCGCTTCTCCTTTTTCACCCCATGTGCCGATGACATCGCAGAGCAGGCGCCTGAAATATTCATGTCTTGTGTAGGAAAGAAAGCTGCGCGAATCAGTCAGCATACCGATAAAACGGCTCAATAGTCCGATGTTGGCGAGCGATTTCATTTGTTCGAGCATGCCGTCTTTCGTATCGTTGAACCACCAGGCGGTGCCATGCTGGATTTTCCCCGGTATCCGGCCGTCCTGGAAGCTTCCGCAAAGGCTTGAAATCACGACGTTGTCTCGCGGATTTAAAGAATACAAGATCGTTTTTGGCAGCGCGTCTTTTCGGTCAAGAGAATCGAGAAAGCTGCACAAAGGCTTTGCGATGTCCTGATCATTAATCGCATCATATCCCGTATCAGGCCCGAGCTTCCGGTACATTTTGCTGCTGTTGTTTCGGAGGGCGTTAATATGAAGCTGCATCGCCCAGCCCTTCTCCGCATAGCATGTTCCCAAATAGTGCAGGGTAAAGGATTTAAATCTGCACTCTTCCTCAGGCGAGGCGGCTTCTCCGTTCATCACCTTTGCAAAAATCGGACGCACTTCGCTTTCATCTGTTTCCGTGTACATCATTTGATTGATGGCATGATCCGATATCCGTCCGCCTAGTTCATGGAAAAAGTCAATTCTGTTTTTAAGCGCTTTCAAAAAATCGTCATAATTTCCTATCTTCATAGCGCTTGCTGCTTCAAGCTTGCTCACCCAGGCGGCAAAGCCTTCTTGATTGATTTCCAGCGCCTTGTCTGGCCTAAATCCGGGTAAAACGCTTACATTAAAGTCTTCATCTTTCAGCTTCATATGATATTCAAGACTGTCTGCCGGATCATCTGTCGTGACAACCGTTTCAACGTTTGATTTTTCAATCAAGTCTCTGGCGCCGAATCCTTCTCCGGTCAACTGTTCGTTCACCCGCTCCCAAATATGCGGCGCGCTCTTTTCATCAAGCCGTTCATCGATGCCGAAAAACCTTCTCAATTCCAAATGGGTCCAATGATAAAGCGGGTTTCCGATCGTCATCGGAACCGTTCTTGCCCAGGCGCTGAATTTCTCTTCGTCTGACGCATCTCCTGTAATAAACTCTTCGGATATTCCATTGGCCCGCATGGCTCTCCACTTGTAATGATCCCCGTACAGCCACACTTCGGTCAGGTTTTTAAACGTTTTGTTTTCGTAAATTTCCTTTGGGCTCAAGTGGCAGTGGTAGTCGATGATCGGCATCCCTTTAGCATACTGGTGGTACAACACTTTCGACGTTTCATTCGTTAAAAGAAAATCGTCATTCAAAAACGGCTTCATAAAATCCCCACCTTTCTTTATTTAAATGTTAACGTGAACATTTCTTTTTGCAATGCAATGTGAACGTTAACATTTAATCTTATTTTATACGAACCTCGCCTTCTTTTCCATTATTTTCTCAACATAAAAGAAGCCTAAAGGCAATAACCTTTGGCTTCTTCTTTTTCATACCGCTTATTTGGCGGCTTTAGGGTTTTTCTTAAATTCCATCGTAATTTCCGTCCCGCGGCCTGTCCGGCTGTCAACGGCGATGCAGCCGTCGTGAAGGTGGACAAGTTCCAAAGAAATCGCAAGGCCGAGACCGCTTCCTTCTGTCGCATCTTTTGTATGCGTTCCTCTATAGTATCGGTTAAATAAATTTGAGACGGTTTCCGAGTCCATGCCTCTTCCGTTGTCTTGAATTTTAAGAATAATATATTGCTTGGTTTCTTCAAGGATCACCTTGATGTCAGTGCCTTTTTTGTTATGCTTGACGGCGTTGGCGAGAAGGTTTTCCAAGACTCTTCTGAACCAGCCTCTGTCTATCGCAAACTCGGTATCTTCTTGCGTATATTCAAAAGAAACGTTGTACCCTTCCGAAAACGAATGGCGCTTAAACTCTTCAACGAAGCTTTTTAAAAACGGCACAAGCCTCACTGTCTGGCGTTTAATCGGCAAGGCGTCGTTTTTCAGCCTGTACGTCAAGTTCAGGTCTTCGATGAGCTGTGACATGTAGTCCGATTTTTCTTTCATTGCCTGGCCGATTTCACGGATTTCTTCTTTTGACCACTCATAGTTTGGAGACTCCAGCATCATGCTGTAGCCGTAAATCGTGCTGAGCGGCGTTTTTAAATCATGGGAGAGCCCCGCGATCCATTCCTCCCGAGTCGTTTGGATTTTCTTGCGGCTTTGTTCGTCTTTTTTCAGCGTTTCCGTCAGCTGCTCCATCGATTCAAACACTTCTGTGAACAACCGGTACGGCTGTTTTCGCTTCCCTTTTTTGTTCCGGCTTTGCGGGCGGCCTTTCCGATTTCTCGGCTCTTCAAATCGCCCTTTTGAAAGGTTGACGATCCATTTAATCGTATGGATGATCGGCATGCCGAATCTGAAAGAATACCAAATCGTCATGGAAGACATCAATACGATCAGAACTCCGATCACGAGCAGAACGATTTTTAAAGCGAGCCCGATCATCGTCCTGTTGAACTCATGATCCGGATTATAAATCGGGTTCGGGGTAGCGGCGATCAGCCATTCTGTCGCGCTTAAACGCCTGTATGAAAACTCGTGCTCGTAGTTCCATGGCTTTGATCCGTATTTTAAAAGTTCCAGCTCAGTGATGCCCTGGCTGTAATCTATGTCCTGATAGAGCGAGTTCAACATTTTCCCTTTTTCGCTGAACAGATAAACCGATCCTTTGTTTTTCTTAATGAAATCAAGCGTGCTTTTTTTATAGGAAGAAAGGTCCGCCATATCCTTCTCTTCCTTTTCCAAATAGGACAGGATCGTATCGCTTTTCGACTCCCATCCGAATAGAATCACGTAGTCTTCACCATTGAAATTGGCAGACCAGAAGTTGACTTGATATTTTTTGATTCTTTTTTTGTCAAAGACTGATACGAGGTCTTCCCTGTGGTACTCCCTCTGAATTTCCGAAGGAAGGCGGTAGGAATAAACGGTTTTCTCCTTACCGTCTAATATTTGAAGCCAGCCTCCCTGTTTGTCGATAGCCGATTTCAAGATATCTTCAATCTGCCAATTATTATTGTCATCCACACTGACCCAGCTTTCAAACGTGTCTGATGTGGCTTTTGCCAAGCCTGTATCCGCTTCGCTCTCGCTTAACCGGAGAGCGAAAAAGATGAAGGATAACAGCAGAGTGGCGAGGACAAGACCGAGAATCAGGAAAATCTGGCTGACAAAATGGAGAACGAGCTTTCCTCTCAGCTTCATCCTTCGCTCTCTTTTCTTGCAGGATTGGGAACGAACTTATAGCCAAGACCGCGAATCGTGACGATATATTCGGGGCTGCTCGGGTCTTTTTCGATTTTCTCCCTCAGTTTTCTGATATGTACCATAACGGTGTTGCTGTCTCCGTAAGATGGAACGCCCCACACTTTTTCATAAATTTGGTCCTTGGAAAGCACTCTGTTCGGATGATCGCAAAAATATTGCAGAAGCTGGAGAAGCTGTGCGGAGCAGCTGACCGTTTCTCCGTCCACGATCAGCTCCGCAAAATCGGGATGAAATGTAAACCGTTCATATTCGTAGGCTGAAGATACCGAAGCAGCTGCGACTTCTTTATGTATATACGTTCTTTTTAAATGCGCTTTAATCCTGGCAATTAACTCCAGAGGATTAAAAGGTTTTGTAATATAATCATCGGCTCCGTAGGCAAAACCTGACAGTTTATCGAGGTCCGATGTCTTCGCCGTTAAAAAGAAGATCGGGGCGTTGGTGTGCCGTCTGATTTCAGGGGATACATCAAATCCTGTCTGTCCCGGCATCATGACATCGAGAAGTATTAAGTGCACGGTATCCTTTTTCACGATGTCGAGCGCTTCTTCTGCGCTGCTCGCGGTCAGCACTTCTGAAAATCCTTCCTTCGTGAGGACGCGCTTGACCATTTGAACAATGGCGTCTTCGTCATCCACAATCAAAATTGTCGCATTTTCCAAAATCCTTCTTTCCTTTCTGTCTATATCATGTTTTGATATCCTCATCTTACCATCTATTATATCTTTATCGGCACCCGTTTTCTGATTTTAAAGTAAAAATAAACTTTTTTAGAAATGATTTTTTACTTTACGAAATCATGGAATAAAAAAACAGACATCGTCTGATGTCTGTCAGCCGGTTGCCAGCCTCTGATCCTCTTCTTTTTTCAATAGATCATAAGTCAGGCACACCGGTTTTCCTGTGCGCGGGTCTAAAATAATTTCCGCATCAATCTGAAACACTTTTTTCAATACCTCTGAGGTCATGACTTCATGTGGAGCGCCCTCTTTGACAATTGCACCGGAGTTCAGCGCCACCATGTGATGGGCAAAGCGGGCGGCATGGTTGAGGTCGTGAATGACCATCAAAATCGTTCGGCCTTCTTCTTTGTTGAGCTTTTCCAGCAGTTGCAGAATTTCAAGCTGGTGCGCCAAGTCCAAATAGGTTGTCGGTTCGTCGAGCAGCAAGAGCTCCGTTTCCTGGGCAAGAGCCATCGCAATCCAGACGCGCTGGCGCTGTCCCCCGGAAAGGGCTTCGATCGGCCGGTCATAAAAAGGCAGCATTCCTGTCACTTCGAGAGACCATTCAACCATGCGGCGGTCATCGGCCGAGAGCCTGCCCATTCCCTTTTGATGAGGAAAACGGCCGTAAGAAACGAGCTCATATACGGTCAGACCGCCTGGCGCCTCAGGGGTCTGCGGAAGAATCGCCATCTGTTTGGCTATATCTTTCGTCGACATTTGGTGGATCGCTTTGCCGTTTAAATAAACGGCGCCCGTTCTAGAACGCTGTATGCGTGCCATCGTTTTTAATATGGTTGACTTGCCGCACCCGTTCGGACCGATCATGGTCGTTACTTTTCCTTTTGGTATGTGGAGGTTTAAGCTTTCGACTATCATCTGTTCTCCGTAACCGAACCCCAGGTTGTTTGTTGAAAGAGACACCTTGCACCCTTCCCTTCTTTAATTTGTTTTCATGAGCAAATAGATAAAGTACGGCGCGCCTAAAGCGGCAATGACTAACCCTACGGGAATTTCCGAAGGCGCCAGTATCATCCTTCCGATTAAATCCGCCAGCAAAAAGAGCAATGCTCCGGTCAACGCGGAAGCCGGGATTAAAAGCTGATGCTTCGGCCCGACAAGCCTTCTGGCAATATGCGGAGCCACAAGACCGAGAAACGTAATATTCCCTCCAGCCGCTACACACGCGCCGCTCAGCGCGGCTGCCGACAGAAGCAGTATGCGCCGCTCCTTTTCAACTGCCGTTCCAAGCCCTGTTGCGAGCTGATCACCGAGATTCAGCACGTTTAAATAGCGCGCTTTGTAGAGAATAAAAGGAAGCAGCACGACAATCCAGGGCAGCACGGCCGAGACAAAGCTCCAGTTTGAACTCCATATATTTCCTGACAGCCAAACAGCCGCCTGCATAAAGTCATTCGGGTCCATTTTCAGCTGCAGCATTAAGATGGCCGCCGAAAACGCCGCATTCACTCCGATGCCGACCAGAACGAGGCGAATGGGATTCAAGCCTTTTTTCCACGCCAGCAAATAGATGGAAACGACTGCAAAGCAGGCTCCCAAAAATGCAAAAATCGGCAGGGAAAAAACGAATCCTTTTTGCAGATTTCCAACATCCCCCTGAAAATAAAAGATGAACAGCACAACGGCAAAACCTGCTCCCGTATTGATGCCCAATATCCCCGGATCGGCCAGGTCATTCCGCGATATCCCCTGCCAGACGGCTCCGGAGACAGCAACTCCCGCACCGATCAGCATGGCGAGGACCATGCGCGGCAAACGGAATTCAAATAATACAAGTTCATCCTGCGGCGTTCCGAAACCGAACAGTGTTTTCAATGTATCAAGCGGGGCGATTCGGATTTCTCCCATGTTCATGCTTAGTAAAAACACGGCGACCGTCAGCACGGCCATGACGAGCATCACCGCAGCCGCCCGTCTGCTGTTTTTCTTGAGCATTACAGTCCACTCCTTTCCCTGCGGGCCAGATAGAGAAAGAATGGTACGCCGACAAGCGCCGTGACTGCTCCGACAGGTGTTTCGAACGGCGGATTGACCAGCCTTGCCGCAATATCCGCATAGATCAGCAGGACGGCGCCAAGCACCGCTGAGCATGGAATGATCCAGCGGTAATCAACCCCGACCAGAAAGCGGGTAATATGCGGAATGATCAATCCGATAAAACCGATTGCCCCGGCAACGGACACAGCGGCACCCGTCAGCAGAACAACCGACACGATTCCGATCGCTTTCACCGTCTTCGTATATTGCCCGAGCCCTTTCGCCAGCTCCTCTCCCAAGCTTAGAACCGTAATGGAACGGGCGATGACAAAAACGACGGCCAAACCGAGCGCTGCCGCCGGAACCAACAACTGAATGCTGAGCCATTTCGTGCCAGCGACACCTCCGGCATACCAAAAACTGACGTCGCGCGCCACATCAAAATGGATCGCAATGCTCGTAGAAAGAGCGCTCAGAAACGTGCCGACAGCCGTACCGGCCAAAGCCAGCTTTACAGGCGTAAGACCGCCTTTTGAAAACATTCCGATCGCAAAAACGAGTCCCGCTCCGAGACCCGCGCCGGCAAACGACCAGATCATCAGCCCGACCGATGAGGTTCCCGGAAAAAAAGCAAACGCGACAGCAATTGCGAAAGCTGACCCGTGCGTGACGCTCATAATTTCCGGCGATGCGAGAGGGTTTCTCGTCATCCCCTGCATCACGGCTCCGGAAACCGCCAAGCAGGCGCCCACAAGAGCCGCACTTACCGTCCTTGGCAGTCTGAGTTCCTGAATAATTTGATGGGCCGTATTTTTCGCATCAAAATGAAAAATGGCGTCCCAAACCGTTCCAAGCTTTATATCAGCCGCACCGAGCGCAATCGATAATGCGGCGCCAAACAGCAGTAGCATGATTCCGCCGGCCAGGACAAAAACAGCTCCGAGCGGACGGCTGATCGGTTTCTGTTCTTCATCAGGGCCATCCGCGCTGTTGATATGATGTATGTTTTTGTAAGAGCTCACTCGATGCCATTCCTTTCGATCTTTTTAACCGATAACGATTATCATTTTCATTTTATAGTATAACAGGCCTAAGCGGAAATTTTAATCAAAAATTTCGGCGGGAATCAAAAAGCCAGCCGATCTTCTGCTAAAAGACCCGGCTGGCAAAGAACTTTATCACACTTGATTATTTTTGAACTTTTTGTAGACGAACGGGTAGATCGCAAGACCGACGAAAAACAGCCCGATTCCCAAGATAAAGGTGGTTAAGTCAGACGTACCTGAAACGATGACCCATAAAGAATACACCAGAGCAGCCAAAGCGATGATGCCGTCCCCTGTTCTTGAACCTTTCAGTTCGCCGTATGTCTCCCCTTTGAGGATGAGCTTCAAGCTGAAAACAGCCGCCACAAGATAAGGCACAAGGTAAGCGAGCGTCGCCGACGTTGTTAAAAACGTAAAGGCCTCGCTGATCGTTCCCGAAACCGTTGAGAAAATAAAGATCTGCGACATCACGTTTGTGACGATCAATGAATTAACCGGGCTTCCCTTTTTGTTCGTTTTCGCAAAGAAAGCAGGAAAATCACCGGCCTTTGCCGCCTGATACGGAACCTCTGCGCCGATTAAAATCCAGCCGAGCATCGATCCAAACAAAGAAACGATTGCCAAGACCGCCATAATTACGCTGCCAAAGCTGCCGATGATCACGTGCAGCACATCAACGAACGGTTTATCCGATGCCTGGAGCTGATCGTGCGGGATGACGCCCATCGTTATTAAAGTGATGACCATATAAATGCCGAGCGCAATTAACAGTCCGGTAATCGTCGCGCGTTTGACATCGCGCTGGGATGATGCGCGCCCTGATAAGATTACCGCAGACTCGATGCCGACAAACGCCCACAGCGTTGAAATCGCCGCATTGTGAACCTGTCCGCCCAGCCCAATACTTTTGCCTTCTGATTCGATTGGAAAATAAAATGATTCGAATAAAGCCGTCTGAAAAACGAACAAACCTGCAACAATAAACAGGACAAACCCAAGCACTTTTGAAAAAGTTGCTAAAAAGTTCAGTTTGCCCGCTCCATTTATGCTGGAGACTAAGATGAAATGCGTCCCCCATAACAAGATTGTACATACGATAAATGTCAAGAGCTGGCCGAGTGTAACGGGGTGACCGCCGAGTTCAATCAGCTCGCGTCCGTCAGTTAAGATCGGCAGGAAAGTCGTCAAATAGCCTGCAAGGCTTGTAATGATGGCCACGTTGCTGATCCAGCTTGCCACCCAATACCCCCATACCATTGTAAAACCTGCCGCATTCCCTTTTTTAGGGTCTGAGAATAAAGCTCTTGCATAGCTTTGCGGACCTGCTTTAAGATCCGGGCGGCGAATGGATAAATGACCGAATACAAGGGCGATCATCAGCACCCCCGCACCCGTCACCAGCCATGCCGCCGTTACGCCGAACGGGCTTGCCGTCTGGGCGAGTGTGCTGGGGAGCATAAAAATCCCTGAGCCGACCATATTGCCGACAACAAAAGCGGTAAGAAGCCAGAAGCCCCATTTTTTTGTCTGTTCCATAAGATATAACCTCCGAGCATTTTATAAAAAATATGCCGGACCAGACCGTGAGATCATTCAAAATAAAAAAAGCATGAACAAAAGTCCATGCTTTGGTTAAACATACACTCTTGATCTCCGGATAGCCCTCCGCGGGAAAACCCGCGGCAGTCCTGCACTTATTCAATGCAGACCCAGCATAAAGAATGAATGGCTTCCTTATGCTTCGGCGCTGATGCCTTTTGCATATGATCATCGGCCCCATCAGCCTCACACATGCGACTCATCATCCGCGCAACCTCTACCTCACTAAGAGTTAAGAGTGAGGATTTATCACATATTCTGAAAAGAGGTTACCAGAGAAATTTTAATCTGTCAAAGGGAAGTGATGGAAAAACGGACAACCGCGCCAAAAGGCCGCCTGTTTCGGCAGCCTTCTGCAGAATGGAAGACGGCGCTTCCATCTGTCATTTATCGGTTGTTTTTCTTTTTATTGACCGCCTCTTGCAAAGGGTCTCCTTTCAGCGCTTGTCCTGCATCTTCAAGCGCCCCCCGAACGGCGTTTTGGTCCTTTTCCTTATTTCCTCTATCTTTATTGAAGAAAATACCCAAATGAATCACCTCTTTAAAAATGTGGTACAATTTTAATTTGGCTTATCACTTTAAAATTATGCAGAACCTTGAATGTGTTTTTTAACTGAAAACACCATATTCTAGATGTAAACATGCTGATTGCCTCAGGAAAATGCGTTTTTTGCCTGACAAGTTGCCACCATCTGTCTTGAAGGCCGCCAGAACTCTTGATATAGTTTTCATTAGGAAATTGTTATAGGTCTTAAAGGAGAAGCGATATGACAGGAAAAACACACATCATGGGAGGGGTCGCTTCTTGCACGGCTGCTGCTTATTTTTACGGATATGATCCAGTGTTCATGACAGCTTCGGGGGTTATCGGAGCATTGATTCCGGATATTTGCCATACAAAGAGCAAGATCGGCAGAAGGCTACCGATTTTATCAGCAGTGGTCAGTTCTGTCTTCGGGCACAGGACGTTTACACACAGCCTGCTCTTTTTATTCATCACGGCATTTGCGGCACATTTATATTTTACAGATCAGAGCATATTTGTCGGATTGATGGCCGGAATGGCGAGCCATCTGCTCCTTGATGCCGGGACTGTAAACGGCATCAAACTTTTCTTTCCGTCCGCCATTAAGGTTCGGCTGCCCCTTTATATTAAAACCGGCGGGAAGGCGGAACAAGGCGTTCTGACTGTGCTCACCGTTGTTTCGTGCTATTTTATTGCGAACTTGATCGCCTGACGAAAGGGACGGTTTGACCGATTGCTGTATTATGCTTTGTTCAGTCGTTTTATCTTGGTGTTGTTTACCTGCGGGGATTATATGTGAGGAGCTATTTATATGAAAGAACAATTTTTTAAAAAGCAGTGGTTTTTATGCCTATCCATATTTTTTATGTGGATGAAAACGTACTTCATCTACAAGCTGGGCTTTAATTTACAAATCGACAACGCACTTCAGGAATTGATCCTGTTTATCAACCCGCTTAGCTTTCTCATCCCTGTACTCGGCATCAGCCTCTTTTTTCGCGAAAAAACGCAGCGCCTCTATTTAATCGGGGCTAATGTCGTCCTGACGGGCATCTTGATTGCAAACAGTATTTTCTATGGTTTCTACATCGATTTCATCACTGTTCCCGTCCTGTTCCAGGCAAAAAACCTCGGGGGGCTTGGGAGCAGTTTTCAGGAGCTGTTCAATCCGGTTTTCATCGCGCTTTTTCTGGATTTGGTTCTTTTGGTCTGGCTGGCAAAAACGCGCACTAGAACCGGCAAAAAGCTTTCCGCTAAAGCCGTTAAGATCTACTACGCGGCAGCCGCCGGCACGGTACTGTTTAATCTCGCCCTGTCGGAGCTGGATCAGCCGAAGTTTTTAAGCTACTCCTACGACAGGGAAGTGCTTGTAAAAAACATCGGCTTATATCAGTTTCATCTGTTGGACGGCATTTCACAGACCTTTAATTTGACACAAAAAGCGGTCGCTGATGAAAACAGCCTGGCAACGATCGAGAACTACACAAACGCTGACTACAGCAAACCGAACCAAGATATGTTCGGGATTGCCGAAGGACGAAACGTCATCTTTGTAACGCTTGAATCCACTCAGACATTTGTCATTAATGAAAAGGTGAACGGCCAGGAAATCACGCCGTTCTTAAACAAATTCATTCAAAAAAGCTATTATTTCGACCATTTTTATCAGCAGACCGAACAGGGAAAAACGTCCGATTCGGAATTCATTGTCGCCAATTCGCTCTATCCGTCTCTGAGCGGTTCGGTGTTTTTTACGAAGAGCGAAAATGCGTACAATTCGATGTATAAAACACTGGCGAACCACGATTACAGAACATCGGTTTTCCACGCCAACCATAAAAAATTCTGGAACAGGGACGTCATGTACAAAGCCCTTGGCATCGACAGCTTTTATGACGTCTCCCATTTTCATGTGACACCTGAAAATTCAACGGGCTGGGGGCTGAAGGATAAGGAGTTTTTAACGCAATCGGCCGACTTGATGAAAGACTTGCCGCAGCCCTTTTACAGCAACCTGATCACATTGACGAACCACTTTCCGTTCCAAATTGATGATAAGGATAAGCTGATCGATGAATACGA
The DNA here is from genome assembly GCF_038002625.1 of Bacillus sp. FSL K6-1284. NCBI lineage: Bacteria > Bacillati > Bacillota > Bacilli > Caryophanales > Bacillaceae > Bacillus > Bacillus sp. FSL K6-1284. Next base: position 3,576,987 of record NZ_JBBOCW010000001.1, read on the forward strand.
CTCGGACAGTGAGATTTTAAACCGGTATGTCACGACAGTACGCTATGAAGACGAATCATTGAAGCATTTCATTGCAAAATTGAAGAAAAACGGCCTTTACGACAATTCCGTGATCGTCTTCATGGGAGATCACTACGGCATATCAGAAGCGCACAACGATGCGCTGGCTCAATTTTTGGGCAAAGACGAAATCACCCCTTACGATACCGTTCAGCTGCAGCGTGTGCCGCTGATTATCCACATTCCGGGGGTAACGGATCAAGACCCGAAAACGATATCTGAAACAGGCGGCCAAATTGATGTCAAACCGACATTGCTCCATTTGCTCGGAATTGATACAAAAGGCATGATTCAATTCGGTAATGATCTGTTTTCGAACGAAAGAATGCCTTTCGCTGTGTTAAGAAACGGCAGCTTTATAACAGATGATTATATCTACACGAAAAATACGTGCTACAGCAAAAAAACCGGGGACATGATCAACGACAGTGAGGACAAATGCGGTCCGCTCATAGAGAAGGCGAATCAAGAGCTTTCCCTTTCCGATAAGATTATTAACGGTGATTTGCTGAGATTTTATAAAAAATAATCCGTCCCCTTTAAGCCGGATTCCCCCGGCTTAAAGGGGCTGTTTAAATTGAGGGACAGCTGGGTATTATATACCGAATGTTAAAAATGAACTTGCGGTTTTGCAGTTCCTTCGTTACCCTAAATAAAAAGAGAAGTTATTTCGAGTACCGATTATTTCATAAAGTGTTATAAAAAATGATAAATAAGAAGGTTTTAATATGAGTGAAACACAGCATAAGACAAATCAATTGCCGATTGTTGCCGTCTTGATTATGGGGACTTTTATCGCCATTTTGAATCAGACGCTATTGACGACGGCTTTGCCTCCAATCATGAGGGACTTAAACATTACGCCGGGGCTTGCCCAATGGCTGACGACCGTTTTTATGCTCGTGAATGGGATCATGATTCCAGTTACGGCTTTTTTAATTGAAAAATTCACGACGAGAAAGCTGTTCATGGCGGCAATGTCTTTATTTACGGCTGGGACTCTGATCTGCGCCTTGTCATTCAGCTTTCCGGCGCTGATTGCAGGACGCGTCGTCCAGGCGGCCGGCGCGGGCATTATGATGCCATTGATGCAGACGGTGCTTTTATTGATTTTCCCAAAAGAAAAGCGTGGATCAGCGATGGGAATGGTCGGGCTTGTGATTGCCTTCGCTCCCGCTGTCGGACCGACCCTGTCAGGCTGGATCGTCGACCGCTACCCTTGGGAAGTATTGTTTTATCTGTTGCTTCCGTTTGCCGTTATCGACATGATTGCCGCACACTTTATTTTAAAAAATGTCACCGAACAGACGTCACCTAAGATGGATGTTACTTCCATCATCTTGTCTTCACTTGGCTTCGGCGGCATTTTGTACGCCTTCAGCAGCGCCGGTGTTGCGGGCTGGACGGGTGCGGACGTGCTGGCTGGCTTCGCGGTCGGCAGCGTTACGCTGTTTTGGTTCATTTGGAGGCAGCTCCATTTGGAAGAACCGATTTTGGAATTCAGGGTATTTAAATATCCGATGTTTACACTTGCGACGATTATCGGGATGGTAGTCTTTATGTCGATGATCGGAGCGGCGACGATCGTGCCGATGTATATGCAGGATATGCGCCATTTCACGGCGATGGAATCGGGAATGATGCTGTTTCCGGGAGCTGTCGTGATGGGGCTGATGTCTCCGATTACCGGAAGAATTTTTGACAAAATCGGCGCGCGGATCTTGAGCATCACCGGTTTGACGGCGATCTTCGTGACCACATTGCTCTTGACCCATCTGACAAAGACGACGCCTTTTGCGTATTTGTCTGTCGTCTATGCGATTCGGATGGTCGGCATGGGGATGGTGCTCATGCCTGTTACAACAGCCGGCTTGAACCAGCTCCCGCGCCATTTGATTCCTCACGGAACGGCCATGAACAATACAATGAGACAGATGTCCGGATCGATCGGGACGGCTGTTCTCATCACCATCATGACACAGCGTGCGCTGGCCGATCCTGCCGGTCCGTCTTCGGATACAGCGATGATTCACGGCGTCAATCTGGCGTTTATGACCGCGGCCGCATTGTCGGGAATCGGATTGGTTCTCTCATTCTTTATTAAGCAGCACCGCCGCGGACGGCTCGACGGCAGCAGAAGGAAACAAGCGAAAGGCCGCTTGGCCATTCATGAAAAATAATAAATCCCGGGTTTTTATGAACCCGGGATTTTCTTATGCTTATTCGAATCCGTGAACCATTGTGTCAGGATCGGGACCGACGCGCTCATCTTTGTTAAGAGCGTTGATTTTTTCGATATCTTCCGCTGTTAATTCAAAGTCAAATATGTCGGCATTTTCAATAATGCGGTGTTCTTTGATTGACTTCGGAATGGTAATGACTTCATTTTGCAAATCCCAGCGCAGGATGACTTGAGCGACGGATTTGTTGTATTTTTTAGCGATGTCAGTCAGCACTTGATCATCGAGGAGTTTTCCCTGCATGAGCGGAGACCATGCCTCCACCTGAATGCCCTGCTTTTTGCAGTAGTCCCTGAGCTCAGCCTGAGTCAGCCGCGGATGGAACTCAACCTGATTGACCATCGGTTTAATTTCCGCATCTTCCAATAAGCTTTCCAAATGGTGCACATTGAAGTTGCTGACGCCGATCGCTTTTACTCTGCCGTCTTTGTACAGCTTTTCAAGCGCGCGCCACGTATCTTTATATTTGTCTTTTCCAGGCCAATGAATCAAATATAAATCAAGGTAGTCAAGGCCGAGTTTTCGAAGGGTTTCATCAAAAGCCGCCAATGTTTTTTCATATCCCTGATCGCTGTTCCAAACCTTTGACGTGATGAAAAGCTCTTCGCGGGGAACGCCTGCTTCTTTAATCCCTTTGCCGACGCCTTCTTCGTTTTGATAGATAGCGGCTGTGTCAATGCTCCGGTATCCGTTTTTAATGGCTGCTTTCACAGATTCTACAACTTGGCTGCCTTCTTCCACTTTGAAAACTCCAAGTCCGAACCATGGCATTTTCACACCGTTATGTAATGTCACAGTATCCTTTAAACTGCTTACCATTTTGAACGACCACCTTTCTTTTTTTCATGCTTTTAAACGCACCGCTGTTATTATCTCACACTGGGTGGATTTTACAAAACAACTTGCTCAACCGGCTTCATAAGCCAAAGCGAGCGCACCGGTGATTCCCTGATCGTCGCCGAGACCCGGCGGTACGATGTATCCTTCAAGATCAGGCAGGTCAACATATCCGTTCATATATTCGGCAAGCTTTTTGCGAATCAGCGGGAACAGCTGCTGCTGCTTCATGACACCGCCGCCCATGATGATTTTTTCAGGGCACAGGATCAAGATATATTGCATGAGAGCCTGCGCTAAGTAGTCGGCTTCAATCTCCCAAACTTCCTCGTTTTCAGCCAAATCATTGCCCTTTTTCCCCCAGCGCTGTTCAAGCGCCGGACCCGATGCCATTCCTTCAAGGCAGTCCTTGTGATACGGACAGATTCCTTCAAACGTATCGTGCGGATGCCGTCTAATGAGAAGGTGACCCATTTCAGGATGGAGCGTGCTCTGCACGAGCCGGCCGCCGACAATCGCTCCTGCTCCGATTCCTGTACCGACTGTAATATACAAGCAGCTTTCCAAGCCTTGCGCCGCTCCTTTTGTCAGTTCGCCAAGCGCGGCAGCGTTTACATCAGTCGTAAACGAAACCGGTATGCCGAGCCTTTTTTTCAACTCGGGAATAAACGGGTACCCCTTCCAGGCTAATTTCGGCGTATTGGTTATGTATCCGTAATCCTCTTTATCTTTAGCAACGGATATAGGTCCAAAAGAGCCCACTCCCATTGATGTGAGCTGATACTTGCTGAAGAAATCAGTCAGTTTTCCAATAGTCTCTTCAGGAGTCTCCGTCGGGATCGTCAGCCTGTCAATGATTTCTCCTTTTTCTGTTCCAACTGCACAAACAAACTTTGTGCCTCCTGCTTCTATTGCACCGTAATGTTTCATCCTCTCGGCTCCTTTTCATCTGTTTGAATTGCTTTAATTGAATCATAAATCAGACGATGAAAGAAAGCAATCGCACTGAACAATGATTCACCAGAGCATGGGAGCTTTTGATGCTGACGGAAGAAAGCTTCCCGAAAATGTGACAGTTTTCAAACAGCTGCAGCGGTTGTTCTTTCGCTTAAAGAGGCTTCTGCCCGCTTAATTTCAACTGTGAAAAAGAGGATTTTTTCAGGCCCGCTCGAAGCTTTAATGAGGAGGGATATCATGAAGCATCCATTCCACACTTACCGTTCTTTATTTCCGATATTGTCTGGTCATGTTCACCTTGCCGCATGCTCCGGCAGCGCGTTGGCTCTGCCTGTTGCCAAAGCTGTTGATGAGTATCAGAACGGCCTTTTAACAGCCGGTGCAGACTGGAAAGCGCATCTCGACAAGATGGATGAAGCCAAGGAAAAATTTGCCCGGCTGATCGGTGCCGAAAAAGAAGAGATAGCCGTTTTGCCGTCAGTATCTGACGCAGTGGCGGCTGTCGCTGCTTCATTGCCGCAGCCACCACACCGAAGGCAGATCGCCTTCACGGATATCGATTTTCCTGCCGTCGGCCAAATTTGGCTTGCGCAAGACCGCTTCAAAGATCACCTCCTCATCATTCAAAGCGAAGACGGGATGATTGACTTGGAACAATACGAAAAAGACGTTACCGATCAGACGCTCTTGACTTGTGTACCCCATGCCGGCTATCGGAACGGGTTTAAACAAGATGTAAAACAGATTGCCGAGATTGTTCATCAAAAAGGGTCGCTTTTATTTGTCGACGCCTATCAAACCGCCGGACACATTCCGATTCATGTCAAAGACATGGATATCGACATCCTTGCGGCGGGGACGCGCAAGTACATGCTCGGCATTCCCGGAACGGCTTTTTTGTATATGAAACGCGAACTTTGCGGACAATTTGAGCCGAAGACGGCCGGCTGGTTCGGCAGGAACAAACCATTTGCCTTAGATTCATGCTTTGCGGAAGGTGCGAAACGCTTCGAGTCGGGGACACCGTCATTTATCAGCATTTACGCGGCAGACGCGGCACTGAGGCTGCTGCTTGAAGCAGAGCCCGGCAGGATCGAGCCCTACCTGCAGGAGCTCGCGGCATTCTCTTTGCAATACGGGGCGGAAAAAGGCCTGAAGATCATAGGCCCCGAGACCGTACATAACAGAACAAGCCTGATCTCGGTGTATGCCGAAGAGGCTGGCCGTATGGAAGCTCTCTTGCGTGAAAAGCATATCATCGTCTCAGCGCGAAACAACGTCATCAGAATAGCCCCGCATTTTTACAATACAAAGGAGGAAATCGGGTTTGTGATGGATGAGATGGCGGCGCTCTTTGGTTAACCCTGCTTCAAAATAGACAGAATACGATTTTTTCCTTAAACTATAAAAAACAATTTTCATCAAGGAATGAGACAAATTGGAGCTTTATATTGACGGAGAAATAGAAGAGCAGAGGAAGTCACCGTGCCGAAGCGTCTTGTTTGCTATTTTGGCTGTTTTGCTTGCGTCAGGCATTACCATCGGATATATCGTGTATACGCATTTTTACTCGATGAATCATCTGCCGAAAGGAAATTGGATTCAGTCTTCCGCTTCGCCGAATCAAGCATACAACCTGAATTTGTATAGCGTGAATAAAGGCGGGGGAACGAACTCCCCTTCCGTCAGAGGGGAATTGACAACTCTTGCCACCGGTGAACGAAAAAACATCTATTGGGGATACGAAGAAGAACATGTCAAAATCGAATGGCAGGACAAATACCATGTGTCCATCAACAACAACGTGCTGGATGTCAGAACTGATATATATGATGGAAGAAGAGAGTGACAGCGTCACTCTCAGCCTTTGAAAAAAGTTTGTATGACCGCTCGTATAAGCCGCTGCATCTCCATGAAATGGACAACAAAACTGTGGTTTATTTACTGAAAAAACGTAATATACGTTCATTTACGTATTGAGGCTGTTCCATTGATAAAACGTGACCTGCCTGTTTTATGATTTCCACTTCAATACCTGGAACTAATGTTGAGGCGCGATGTAAGGCTGATTGCGGGTCATAGATGACTTCATGCTCACCCAGCAATAATAGAATAGGGACTTTTACTGATTTTAATTCGTCGTCAGTGAAAACATACGGAAATCCGTCGGCGTTAGGCCTTGGCTGTCTTAATCCATCCTGCCACATTACGCCTGCATGAAACTGCTCTGCAAAAACCGGGTGTAACACATTACGATCTGTCATCATCCAATTTAAGAAATTCTCTACTCCATCAGGCTCTGTGAGGCTAAGAGCGTATTGATAAAAATCGTGATGAAACGGCAAAAATGTTTCCGCGGGACTAAGGATCGCTGCGCTCTCTACTCTCTCTGGCGCACGTAAAGCGAAATTCATCGTATGAAGCCCGCCAAGCGAAAGACCAACCATGTGCGACTTCTCTATCCCCAAAGCGTCGAACACTTCGAGAAGCCAATCAGCGTAACCCGCCCTCGTACCGCATAAATCTGCAGGGATGCTTTTGTTCTTATCACCTATGATATCAATTGCGTATGTTCGGTATTTGCTGCTCCAATCCTCGATATTGGGGTACCACATAGTGGAACTGAATAATGCGCCGTGAAGCAATACAAGCGGCGGGGCATCTTCAGGTCCGCTTGCAATAATATGCGTTTGGCCGAAACGGGTAGATACGTAGAAAGTTTTGTAATGAACTGGCCAAAGACCAAGGCTTTCCTTATAAGCCCGAAAATAGCGAATGCCGCTGTCACTTAAATCAGGGGTAATCGGTGAATGGTTTGACATGAAATATTTCCCTCCCAATAAATCCTCTTCAAATGAATATGCCGTTTCGTGCAGGGGAGTTTGTCATTATATATAACAGACTCTATATATAATATATTACAGAATAAATTAATCATCAAATCCCAATTTTAAAAAGCTTTATATTATGATACAGAACTATAAAATTTAATATAACAGATTTTAATTAACGATTTCGATTTCGTAATCTCCTGCATGTAAAATGAAAATAGAAAATATGTTATATATCCTCAAGAAAAAGAGAAGCGATTTGATGAATAAAAGCTTTTATATTATTTAGCCAGACCACTTTCCTCTATATACGCTGGAAATCATTTCATTTTTGTTTAAGATGACAAACTCTTTAACCTGCCAGAATATGAAGAAGATTGCCACAGACTCAGCCTAGTGTAGAAAAGTTTGTAAATAAAAAAACTTATGGAAACAATGGTTTCTCCAAAAAAGAGAGTGACACCGTCACTCTCTTTTCGTATACATATCATTTGAAACACCGTTTAAAAAATGCGTTTCCTTTCCAAGGGAAAAGAGATGGAGCTCATGCATCGCCCTCGTGCACGCCGTATAAAACAGAGTCCGCTCTCTCTCTTTTTTGTATTGTTTTTCAGAAGCGTCATAAATGACGACGGCATCAAATTCGATCCCTTTCGCCAAATAGACGGGAATGACGATCACGCCTTTTTGAAACGTTCTCGTTTCTTTATCGATCAGTTTAAGCTCTGTATGCTGCTGAAGATGCCGGAACGCATCCCTGCATTCCCGGACTGTTTTACAGATGACTGCAATCGTCTCAAGTCCTTCTTTTTGAAGGGCGGTTATAAGGGAAGCCATCTGTTTATGGTGTGCATGAAGGTCGGCCGATATTGTCAAAGTCGGTTTTTTGCCGTTCCTGTTAAAGGCTTCGATCTCTTCGCCTCCCTCGATAATGCGCTTTGTCAATTCAACAATTTCTTTCGTCGACCTGTAGCTGCGCTTCAAGGTGATGATCTCCGTTTTTTCGCCTTCAAACACGCCTCCCGACAGGAGCGTCTTATCGTGATAGGCATGGGCAAGAATCGCCTGGTTTAAGTCTCCCAGCATTGTGATGCTGCACGCGGGAAACAGGCTCTTCAAAAAAGCAAGCTGAAAAGGCGTGTAATCCTGGGCTTCATCAATGAATAAATGGCGGATTGCCGTGTTTTTTCTCCCGCCTGTTAGCTGGTTTTTCATATATAAAAAAGGGACGGCATCTTCATAAGGCAGCTTCTCAAAACGAAAGCTTTTCCGGGTGAATGTGCAAGTGCTTTGCCAGTCATCAGGACGGGTTTGCGGGGTATAGCGCCCGGAAAAAAGCTGAAGGTACGTTCCTTTAAAATCAATAAAGCCGAACGCTTTTACCGCTTGCTTGAGCGGTTTGAACTCCCTTTCGGCAATGATAGCGGCAAGGAGGTTTTGTTCCCTTTCATAATCGTCAAACGTATTCTCCGTAAATCGCTGTTCTTCCTGAAGACGTTTATAGGCCTTTAAATATTCCTCTTTATCCAGCAGCTCGCTTTCCTTGATGACCCAGTCTTTTTTTCTTTCTTGGCGTTCGTATTTGTTCAGCAGCTGTAACAGCCATTTCCCCGTTTTTTCAATCCGGTTGGACAGCGTATCTGCATGATCAAGGGCCGCGAAAAATTCCCACACCTGATCGCTTGTAATGATCCTTTTTCCGCGAAAGGCGATATGTTTAAACACCAGATCCAGATGCCCTTTTGCCAAACATTTGACATAATCATCGATAATGCCTTTGAAGGCCAGACCTGATTTCAATTCGATTGATTTCATCCGGATGCGCTGCTCCTCATCGTCTGAAGCCGTTAAACAATATTCGAGCTGATCGAACGGAGTCTCGCACGAAACCTGCTTTCCAAGGCGGCGCGCCACAAATTCCTGGAATGTCGTCTGCTGGATGTTTTCCTCTCCGAGCTCAGGCAGAACATTGGCGACATAGCTGTTAAAAAGCAGGTTTGGAGAGAATAGCAGCATCTGGCTCGACTCGATCTGCCCGCGACCGCGGTACAGCAAATACGCAGCCCGCTGCAATGCCGCCGACGTTTTTCCGCTGCCAGCCGCTCCCCGAACAATTAAAAAGCGGCTTCTTTCGTTCCGAATAATCTGATTCTGCTCTTTTTGAATTGTGGCGACGATGCTTTTCATCTGAATATCTGCCTGCTGCCCCAGGACTTCCTGAAGAATTTCATCTCCAATCGCCATATCCGTATTAAACATTGCTTTCAGCCGGCCGTTTTTGAAGAGAAATTGCCTTTTCAGCTCAATCGTTCCCCTGACCGTCTCGTCCGGAACTTCGTATTGAGCCGCACCGGGACCATAGTTGTAAAACAGACTGGAAATCGGCGCTCTCCAATCATAAATCAAAAACCGCTCTTCTTTTTCGTCCATTAAAGAGGCGAGTCCGATGTAGACGGATTCAGCGTTTTCTTCGCCGTCCTCCAAAAAATCTACACGGCCGAAATAAGGCGATTCTTTCACTTTTAACAAGTTTTTCAACTCGTTGTAAAACTGCTTATGACTCCTTTCCCTTTCAGCCAAAAACTCAGCCTGCTGTTTAATGCTAAAAAATGTTTCAACCGCTTCGTTTTCATCGGCCAAGTTTACGGTGACATCGCTCCAGAAATGTTTCCGTAAATCGATGATATCCTCCTTCAATCCGCCGGTCTTTCCCTTTAGAGAATGAAGCTTCTGATCCAATTCCTTTAAAACAAGCCGGATTCGTTTTTCCTCTTCCAGCCATTCCTGACCGTTTTCCTGCACGCTGACCACTCCCTAAAAAGATTTGACATCAAAAAAGATTCATGATAAAATAAAAATGGATAATACTATAATATTTGAAATTTTATGTTAAAATACACTTCATCTTATCATATAACCTTTGGTCAAATCAATATAAAAAGCCGATTTTTCAATCAACGAAAAATCGGCTTTTTTCTATTCAGCTGTGGGACCGCAGCGAACGATTCGGCAGCTTCCAGTTAAACATGTACGAGCATACGCGGCATGCGACCAGCAAAGCAAACAGGATATACAGCGTGAGCGGCTTCTCCGCCCAGCCCATGCCGATAATGAATCCGCCCAAAGCGGCCCAAACGGCGTAGATCTCGGTTTTCAGCACGAGCGGCTTTCTTCCGGCCAAAAGATCCCGGATCATTCCGCCGCCGCTTCCTGTTAAGACCGCCGCAACGATCACCGCGCTGACCGGATGGTTCATGTGAACGGCATAAAGCGCTCCTTGTATCGCAAATGCGGCAAGACCGATCGCGTCTGAAAAGCTCCCCCAGATGCTCCAGTGCTTTAACAGGAGCTTCGGAAACAAAAAAACGATCGTGATCGAAACAAGAGCGATTAGAAACAGGCTCCCCTGCTCCCACAAGGCGGACACCGGAACTCCGATGAGCAGGTTTCTGATCGCCCCTCCGCCGAACGCCGTCACAATCCCCAATATATAAACTCCTAAAATATCATACTCTTCTTCCATTGCAACGATCGCTCCGCTGATCGCAAAAGCGACGGTACCGATGATGCTCAACACTTCCCAAGCCATCTAAGGTGTCCTCCATACTAAACTTCAATCTTTTTGATTTTATAACTTCTCCAACCTTTAAATCAACCCTCTCTGAATCAAAATATCTTATAATATAAAAAGACGTTTTTAAAGGGGTGGAAACATGGAACAGGAGATCATCATCGAAAAAGCGAAAGCCGGGTGGGCTCAGGAATTTGCAGCTGAAAAACAGCGGCTCACGGATGTCCTCGGAAAAAAAGTTCTCGCTATCGAACATATCGGCAGCACCTCTGTTCCCGGTCTTGCGGCAAAACCGGTGCTCGATCTGATGGCCGGCGTCAACAGTCTCAGCGAAGCTTCAGCCTGGATCGAACCGCTTGAGCAGCTCGGTTATGAGCACGTATTTCACGAAGCCTTCCCTGCCAGGCGCTTTTTTCGAAAGGGAATGTGGAGGGCGGGCACACACCATCTGCACGTATATGTTTTTCAAAGCGAAGAATGGAAAAACCAGCTGAGATTCCGAAATTATTTAAGAAAGCACTCCGCCGAGCGGCAAGAATATGAAACATTGAAAAAAACCTTGGCGCGGCGCTTTCCATATGACCGCACCTCGTACACAGAAGGAAAAGAATCGTTCATTAAAGACGTGATTGAGAAAGCAAAACATTTGGAAAGGAGCGGCCCGGTATGCTGAAAAAGACAAAACATAAATTGCTTACAATAGCCATCGCCTTCATTATGGCGGTCTTGTTATACTACTATGTCCAAGTCACAAAGTGAAAGCGGGCATTATAAGCGCAAGGCCATTCGGACCGTTTTGAGGATATGCCCTTCAAAGTCTTCATCATATTCGGAGACATCCTCAAAACCCTTCGCCTTGTAAAAGTTTTTTCCGGTGCGGTTTTCTGTTTCAACCTCTACAAAGATCTTTTTTACTCCCTCCAAATGTTTTAGCCCCTCTTCCAATAATGCGGTTCCGATGCCTTTTCCTTGGTATTCCGGGGCTAAATAAATGGCAGCGAGATAGGCCTCCCCTCCTTCTCTTACAAATGAGTAGTTAACAAAGCCGACGATTTTTCCGTCCGCTTCTGAAACGAGCATTAACGAGTGTTCCAAACGCTGCTGCATTCTCTCATCATTGTACGCTTTTTCCAAGAATTTCTCTTGAATATCGAAAGGGATTATCCCTTCATAAGTGTGATTCCAGCTTGTTTTGGCAATCTGCTGCACTTGTCGGATGTCTTTCTTTTTCATTTTACGAATCTTAAATTCCATCCTCATCATCCTTATCCATTTAATAATTTCCAAATATTATAGCATTCATTTTGTTGAACATGTAAAAAAAAAGAGCATTGTCAGACAATGCTCTTTTTACTCGTCTTTCCCCTTGAGAAAGCACATAAAAATGATAATCAAAATAAATGCGATAAGGGCGAGAAACGGAATCGTGATGAAACCGAACCAATTGATATACTGCCCTGAGCAAGGCACTCCTGTGACACACGGTTTAATACCGTTGAATCCGGGAATTTTTTGTTCCATGTAATGCATCAGGGAAATGCCTGCGCCGATCACCGCCATCGGCAGCACGTATTTTTTCACGCGGGCATCGCCCTGAAATGTCGCAATTCCAAGGATCAGCACGAGCGGATACATCATAATCCGCTGATACCAGCACAGTTCGCAAGGAATGAATTTACGGATTTCGCTGAAGTACAGGCTGCCTAGTGTCGCCGTTAATGAGACGATCCAGGCGCCGTACAGAAAAAGCAGTTTATTTTTCATCAGACTGGCCTTTCAGCTCTTTGGCGATCGTTTCTTTGATTTTGTCATAATCAAACGGTTTGTCAATTTTTACGTCATTGACAAAGATCGTCGGCGTCGAGTCTACACTGTATTTGCTGATGAGCGAATTGTCCATTTTTAATTGCTCAGAGAACGTTTTGTCATTTAAGCTGCTGATGAGCTTATCGCGTTTGATTTTCGTATTCGCTTCCGTGATGTCCGCCAATTTTGCCGGCGTCGCCCACTCGTTTTCCATCGTGTCATTGTCAGGCTGCGCTTTGTACAGTGCTTCATGGAATTTCCAGAATGAAGCCGGATCTTCTTTCCATACTTGCTCGGAAGCGAGGGCGCTCAATTCAGAGCCTCTGCCGTGCTGTTCATTGACGAAGTTAATATATGAAAAATTAACTTGATCTTTATCGATGTAATCCTTTTTCAAATCCGGAAAGACGGTCTCAGTCCACTGTTTGCAGCTTGGGCATTTGTAATCTCCGAATTCTGTGATCGTTACAGTCGCATCTTTGTTGCCAAGAAGCGGCTGTCCTTCAGTTGAAGGCTTGTCATCAAAGGTTTGCGAAGCATTTTGGGTTTGATTGTTGAGTACGACAAGTGCGCCGATCAGAAAAACGACCACGACTGTCATAATCACTGCAAATTTCATCGGTGACTGCTGTTTCTTCTTCACTTAGACACCTCATTATTCTTATTTTTTAGTATGCCAGTTTGATAACCTCTTTCATTTTAACAAGACAAGCCGCATTCGTGAAGATGCTAAAAAAGGAATTTCCAGTTCATTAGGTGGTAAAAAAGTTACATTTCTTTCACTTTTAAAACCCTCATCGCATTTAAAACGGCTAAAAGGGTAACACCGACGTCTGAAAAGACGGCTTCCCACATCGTTGCGATGCCGAAAGCACCCAAGATGAGAAAAACACTTTTAACGCCGAGCGCAAAGATAATATTCTGCCAGACAATCGCCCTCGTCCGCTTGGCAATGCTGATGGCTTCCGCAATTTTTGAAGGCTGGTCCGTCATGATCACAATATCAGCCGCTTCGACTGCCGCATCAGAGCCAAGGCCTCCCATGGCAACCCCGATATCCGCTCTCGCCAAGACCGGCGTATCGTTGATGCCGTCTCCTGCGAAAAGCAGCTTTTCTTTTGGAAGCTTTTGCTTGTCAAATGCTTCAATGCGGTCCACCTTGTGCTGTGGAAGAAGCTCCGCATGCACTTCATCAATGGACAGTTCCGCGCCGACCGCCTCACCGGTTTCTTTCGCGTCACCCGTCAGCATCACCGTTTTTTTAATCCCCGCTTTTTTCAAAGCAGAGATCGCACGCTTGGCATCCTCTTTGATTTCGTCTGCGATAACAATCGAGCCGATAAACATATCGCCGGCGGCTACATAAACAACGGTACCGATTTCGCTTTCCTCTTGATACTGTATGCCGAATTTCTTCATGAGCTTGGCATTGCCAGCCAAAATGACGGCTCCGTCTACAACCGCTCTGACGCCGAAGCCGGCCGTCTCGCTGTAATCTTTGATGCGATCCGCTTGGACTTCCTTCCCGTATGCTTCACGGATCGACTCGGCGATCGGGTGGCCTGAGAAATGTTCGGCAAGCGCCGCATATTCAAGCAGTTCCTCTTCTTTGACACGGCCTGCCGGCGACAGCTTAACAACGGCAAATTCGCCTTTTGTTAATGTGCCTGTTTTGTCAAAAACGGCGTATTTGACATCATTGAGCGCTTCTAAATAATTGCCGCCTTTTACGAGTATACCTGCTTTTGACGCCGCCCCAATACCACCGAAAAAGCCGAGCGGAATGGAAACGACAAGTGCGCACGGACAAGAAATGACCAAAAAGACGAGGGCCCGGTACACCCAATCCGACAGCGCGGCTCCGGAAATGATCAGCGGCGGGACAAAAGCGAGAAGAAGCGCGACTATGACAACAAAAGGCGTGTAGTACTTGGCGAATTTGGTGATAAAGTTTTCTGTTTTCGCTTTTCTGCTGCTGGCATTCTGGACGAGGTCAAGAATCTTTGAAACGGTTGATTCACTGTATTCTTTGTCCACTTTCACTTCAAGCACGCCGTTTTTGTTGACAAATCCGCTCAGCACCTCTTCGCCGGGTGCGGCTTCTCGTGGAACGGATTCCCCGGTTAATGCGGACGTATCGACAAGCGATTTGCCCGCTCGCACTTTGCCGTCAAGCGGGACTTTCTCTCCTGGCTTGACGATGATGATATCGCCCGCTTTAACCTCATCGGGAGATACTTTGACCGTACCGCCTTCCGTTTGAAGATTGGCATAATCGGGACGGATGTCCATCAAATCGCTGATCGATTTCCTGGAGCGGCTGACCGCGGCTCCCTGGAACAGCTCGCCTACTTGATAGAACAGCATAACCGCCACGCCCTCGGGATACTGCTGAATGATAAATGCACCCAGAGTGGCGATCGTCATTAAAAAGTGCTCATCAAAAACCCGGCCGCGAAAGATGTTTTTGACGGCTCTTAATACGACATCACCGCCGATGATGAGGTAAGCAAGGAAAAAGAGAATCCACTCAGCTGCGGTACCGCCGGGAAGCAGAAAGCCTGCCGCGCCGAGAACGGTGCCTGCAGCCAGTCTTGCGATCGTTTTTTTAAACCGGCCATCACCTTCGGATGGAGCCTGTTTTGTCCCTTCCTTCAACATCACGTTGACGTGCGGTTCGATCTCGGTTACTTTTTTCTTTATTTTTGAAGAAATGTCTTCGCCGCTGTTTTGGTCGACTTTGACAGTCAGCGTGCTTGTTGCAAAATTAACTGAACACGCTTCAATCCCTTTCATACCGGCTATCTCATGCTCAATTTTTTGTGCGCAATTGCCGCAGTCGAGACCGTTTAACATGTATTCCTGCTTCACCTTTTCCATCTCTCTCACCTTTCTTTTTCAGCGCCGGGCTTTGTTTTATATATGAGCATATACGCATATATTATTTACCCTTATTATATGCTTCATCCGAAAAATGTGTCAATCGATCTTTGTTATCATACGCACCGGACTGTTTCCGCGTTTTACCCTGCTTTCGCGCCTGCGAAACTCTGCTGGCATATTAGAAGCAATGCCCAAATATACTTAGTTTAGCTATTAAACTAACAAGCTTTTTTCATAAGGAGTGAGCGTTTTTGAAAAAATCGTGTCTGATGAGCATCTGCCTCGCCCTTCTCCTCGTTTTTTCCGCAGGCTGCAAAAGCGGCACCAACGCCGGCGCAAAGCATGCGGAAGAAATCAAAGTCTGGGATTATTTCACCGGCAGGCAGCAGGAACTTTATCATGAACTTGTCGACCAGTACAATCGGTCTCAGGATCGGTACAAAGTCGTAACAGAGTACATTCCTTTTAATGAAGTGAAAAAGCAGCTGTCTGTCGGAGCAGCCGGCAATGCCATGCCTGACGCCGTTTTCCTTGACAATGTCGACAATGCCTCATTCGCCGCCATGGGCGTGCTCGAAGATTTGACAGAGAAAGTCGAGCAATGGGGGCAGGCTGACCGGTATTATGAGGGGCCGCTCTCATCAGCCGTATATGAAGAGAAGTACTACGGCATCCCTTTCGCAAGCAATGCGCTTGCTTTGTTTTACAACAAAGACCTCTTGAAGGATGCAGGGATTTCCAAGCCGCCTGAAACGTGGAGCGAGCTGAAAAAAGCAGCGAAAAAAACGAGCAAAGGCCAAACGAAAGGATTTGCCCTGTCAGCCGTCAAATCAGAGGAAAGCGCTTTTCAATTTTATCCGTTCCTTTTGTCTTCCGGAGCAGATTTAAAACAGCTGCATTCAAAAGAAGCAGCCTCTTCCCTGCAGTTTTTAACGGATCTGGTCAAAGAAGGCGCAATGAGCAAGGAAGTGTTAAACGCCACCCAGGATGATCTGGCCAGACAGTTTGCAGCAGGTCAGCTCGCTATGATGATCAACGGCTCCTGGAATATTGAACGGCTGAAAGAAGCCGGTCACTTACATTACGGGATTACCTTCATCCCGAAGGATCAAACATTCGCTTCCGCCCTTGGCGGGGAAAATATGGCAGTCGTTAAAGGAAAAAACACCGACGGCGCCTGGGATTTCATCACTTGGCTGATCGATCCGGAGCGGCTCGAAACACTGACAGCGGAAACAGGTGTATTCCCGCCGCGTAAGGATTTGCTCGAATCATCAAGTCATTGGAAAACAGATGACAATTTAAAAGCCTTTATTCCAATCATGGAGATTGCATCAGCCCGCGGCCCTTCGAAAAACTGGCCGAAAATTTCGGAAGCTTTACAGACGGCCCTGCAGGAAGCATTGAGCGAAAGCAAAACGCCGAAAGAAGCGCTGGATGAGGCCGCACAAAAAATCAACGCCTTAAACTAGCTTTAAGCGCACGAAGGAGTTTTGACATGATCAAAGCCATCATTCGTAAATGGGAAGGGTGCTTCTATTTGTTCCCGGCCGTTCTTTTTATGCTTGCCCTTATCGGTTATCCTCTCATCTACAACATAATTCTCAGCTTTCAAAACGTGTCGCTTGCAAATATAGCATCAAAGGATATCAGCTTTATAGGAATCGACAATTATCAGCGGCTTGCCCAGGATAAAGTATTTTGGGCATCTTTAAAAAACACGCTGCTCTACACGGCTGGAAGCGTCGTTTTTCAGTTTGCAATCGGCTTTTTGCTCGCTTTGTTTTTCAGCATGAAATTTCGGCTTGCCCCGTTTCTCAGGGGATTGATGATGGTGAGCTGGCTCATTCCGCTGACGGTTACGGCGCTTTTATTCAAGTTTATGATGGCTTCAAATGAAGGCGTGTTCAATCAGCTGCTCCTATCATGGGGAATGATCGACAATCCAATCCCCTGGCTGTCAGATCCGAAGATTGCCATCTGGTCCGTTATTATCGCCAACATCTGGGTCGGCATTCCCTTTAATATGCTGCTCATATCCGCCGGTCTCAGCTCCCTTCCGGAAGACGTCTATGAAAGCGCAAGCCTTGACGGCGCCAATGCTTTTCAGAAATTCATTCATCTGACCCTACCCTTATTGCGGCCGGTGATCACCGTCGTCATGATGCTCGGCTTCATTTATACGTTCAAAGTGTTCGACCTTGTGTTTGTGATGACTGGAGGCGGCCCCGTGCACGCCACTGAAGTCCTGTCAACCGTCAGCTACCGCTACTCCTTTGACGAATTTCAATTCAGCATGGGCGCAGCAAGCGCCAATGTCCTGTTTTTCATTCTTCTTTTGGTCAGTCTTGTCTATTTGCGGCTGATCAAAAAAGATGAGGTGATGTCATGAAAACGAAGCAAAAGGAATGGCTCTTTAACATTATTGGCGTCCTCGTTACGGCCGGCTTTTTATTCCCCGTTTATTGGATGATCGCCACAGCTTTCAAAAGCGAGGCAGAATTGTTTAAAACACCACCTTTATTGTGGCCCGAGACATTCCGGACGGCCGGCTTCGAAGCTGTGTTCACTTCAGGCATCGCCGGATACTTTTTGAACAGCCTGCTGATTTCCGGGGCGGCTGCCGCCATCGTTCTCATATTGGCCGTTCCTTCCGCCTACGGCTTGGCGCGCTTTCGGATCAAGGGCAAAAAAATGTTCATTTTACAGTTTCTCATCACGCAAATGCTGCCTGCCACCGTTGTTTTGACTCCGCTGTTTATCGCCTTTAATCAGCTGAACATATTAAACACGTATATCGGACCGATTTTGACGGGAGCAACGCTCGGCGTTCCTTTTTCGGTATTAATGCTCAGAACTTTTTTTCTCGGGATTCCCAAGGACCTTGAGGATGCGGCCAAAATCGACGGCTGCAGCCGTTTTACCGCATTCATCCGCATTATTTTGCCTATCAGCGTACCCGGGATTGCCGTCAGCGGAGCGGTTTCCTTCTTTTTCGCATGGGGAGATTTGATTTACAGCATGACATTCAACCGAAATCAGGAGCTGTGGCCGCTGACGGCCGGCATTTACAATGTGATCAGCCAATACGGAATCCAGTGGAATGATCTGATGGCATTTGCCGTTTTATCGGTTTTGCCTGTCATCATCATTTTTATACTGCTTCAAAAGCATCTTGTTAAAGGTCTGATCAGCGGTTCCATCAAGTAAAAAGAAAGGGTGTTTTCGATCATGAAATTTTCAGACGGCTACTGGCTGACGCGCGAAGGATATCACATCAACACGCCAAAAGAAGCCTACGACCGAATGATTGATCAGCAATCATTGACTGTATACGGGCCTGTCAAAGCGGTTCAAAAGCGCGGGTACACGTTGGACACCCGCATGCTCACCGTCAGATTTTCGAGTCCTCTTGAAGACGTGATCCGTGTGCAAGTGTCCCATTTTCAAGGGGAAACGCCTCGCAAGCCCGAGTTTCAGCTGGATATGACAGACGTTGAGCCGGTTATCTCCGAACAAGATGATGCGCTGACCTTCCAAAGCGGCAGCCTGTGCGTTGAGGTGAGCAAAAGCGGTTGGCGCTACCAATTTTCACGTGATGGACAGAGCCTGACCGCAAGCGAATCGAATAGCCTCGCCTATATCACGAGCAATGACGGGCGCACCTTTATGAGGGAACAGCTCAACATCGGCGTCGGCGAATTGATCTACAGTCTCGGCGAGCGTTTTACGGCATTCGTGAAAAACGGCCAAACCGTAGACATCTGGAATCAGGACGGCGGCACAAGCACGGAGCAGGCGTATAAAAATGTGCCGTTCTATTTGTCAAACAAAGGGTACGGTGTTTTTGTCAATCATCCCGAGCTCGTTTCGTATGAAATCGGTTCTGAAGTCGTATCCAAAGCGCAGTTTTCGGTCGAAGGGGAAACGCTTGACTATTTTATCATCAGCGGTGCTGAACCGAAGGATGTTTTGAAACGCTATGCGTCGTTAACGGGAAAACCGGCGCTTCCCCCGGCCTGGTCTTTCGGCCTCTGGCTGTCCACATCGTTTACAACCGACTATTCTGAGGAAACCGTGACACGTTTCATCGACGGGATGACCGAACGCGGCATCCCGCTCAGCGTGTTTCATTTTGACTGCTTCTGGATGAAAGAATTTGAATGGTGCAATTTCGAATGGGATGAACGATATTTTAAGCAGCCTGAAGCTATGCTCAGCCGCCTGAAAGATAAGGGGTTGAAAATATGCGTCTGGATCAACCCTTACATCGCCCAAAAATCGAAGCTTTTTCAGGAAGGAAAAGAAAACGGCTACTTTTTAAAAAACAGCCGGGGGGATGTGTGGCAGTGGGACCGGTGGCAGGCCGGCATGGCAATCGTCGACTTCACCAATCGAAAAGCGCGTGACTGGTATTGTTCAAAACTTGAAAGCCTGCTCGACATGGGCGTCGACTGTTTCAAGACCGATTTCGGAGAACGGATTCCGAGAGACGCGGTTTACTTTGACGGATCAGACCCCGACAGAATGCACAATTATTATTCTTTTTTATACAACAAAACCGTATTTGACCTGTTGAAGCAAAAGCGCGGCGAACGGGAAGCGGTCGTGTTTGCAAGGTCGGCGACGGCCGGAGGCCAGCAATTTCCCGTACACTGGGGCGGGGATTGTTTTGCCAGCTATGATTCAATGGCTGAAAGCCTTCGCGGCGGCCTGTCGCTTTCCCTTTCAGGCTTCGGCTTCTGGAGCCACGATATCGGCGGATTTGAAAGCACGGCAACAGCCGATTTGTATAAGCGCTGGACCGCATTCGGCCTCTTGTCGACGCACAGCCGCCTGCACGGGAGCGAATCATATCGCGTTCCGTGGCTGTTTGACGAAGAAGCGGCCGATGTGATGCGGTATTTTGTCAAACTGAAGCACAGGCTGATGCCTTATTTGTACGCCGCCGCGCATGAAGCGCACGCTGAAGGCATTCCGATGATGCGGGCGATGCTCCTCGAATTTCCCGGGGACAACACTTGCCACTGGCTTGACAGACAGTACATGCTCGGCGGAAGACTCCTCGTCGCTCCCGTTTTTCAGGAAGACGGTGTTGTCCGTTATTATTTGCCAAAAGGCACCTGGACACACCTTTTGACGGGAAAAGAGACGGAAGGCGGAGAATGGAAAGAAGAACAGTACGGGTATATGGGGCTTCCCCTGTTCGTCAGGGAAAATACGCTGCTGCCGCTCGGGCAGGAATCCGGGCGACCTGATTATGATTATCTCGACGGTGTGACGTTCTGCCTTTACCAATTAAAAGACGGCTGCACAGCCGAACAGACGATTTACAATGAAAAGTGCGAAGCAATGACAGTCAGAGCTTCACGGCATGAAAATACGATTACCGTGAAAACAACAGGCGTCCAAAAGAAATGGAAGCTGCTCATCCGCGATCTGTCTGTCACTTCTGTCATAAACGGCGCAGCGGAAGCGCTTCAGGAGGGAACAGCAATTCAGCCAAAAGAAAAGGACCGGGATGTCTTCATTTTTTTCTAAAAGGAGTGATCAGGATGCTGAAAACGGTCCGCACCATCATGTTGGCGGCAATGTGCACGATCCTTTCCGCCGCCGCTGTCAATCCGCCGCCCGCGGCCGCTAAAACCCAGGCTGATGAATATGAATATCCCTTTCAAGATCCAAGTCTCCCTGTTCAAAAAAGGGTCAGCGACTTGCTTTCTCGACTGACCCTTGAGGAAAAAGTGTCGCTGATGCATCAATATCAGCCTGCCATTCCCCGGCTGGGCATTCCCGCTTTTAAAACAGGCACAGAAGCGCTTCACGGCGTTGCCTGGCTCGGGGAAGCGACCGTTTTCCCGCAGGCTGTCGGGCTCGCACACACATGGGACCGCTCTTTAATCAAACAAATCGGCTCAGCGGTCGGCGATGAAGTCCGCGGCTTCCACCACCTTGATCCCGCGGCAAACGGAGTCAATGTCTGGGCGCCGGTCGTTGATCTGCTGCGGGATCCAAGGTGGGGTAGAAATGAAGAAGGCTATTCCGAAGACCCTTTTTTAACAGGGGAAATAGCAACCGCCTATGCCTCCGGTTTAAGGGGCGAGCACCCCTTCTATTTGAAAACAGTTCCTACCTTAAAACATTTTCTTGCCTATAACAACGAAACAGACCGGGGATTCAGCTCCTCAAGCATTGATCCCAGGAACATGAACGAGTATTATTTGAAGCCCTTCAAAACGGCAATTTCCGCAAAAGCCGCGTACAGCCTGATGCCAGCCTACAATTCTGTCAACGATAAACCGGCCATTTTGAGCCCGCTGCTCAACAGCACAGTCAAAGGAAAATGGGCCGGAGACGATTTCTTCATCGTCAGCGACGCCTTTGATCCTTCAGGAATCGTCACTGACCACAAGTATTATGACAGCCACGAAAAAGCGCATGCCCACGCCGTAAAAGCCGGCATTGACAACTTTACAGATCAGGGAGAAAATCCCGGGCTGACGAAAACCGCCTTAACCGGCGCCTTAAAGAATGGCCTTATGTCTGAGAAAGACCTCGATCAAGCCTTGGCCAACACATTCAGCATCCGTTTTCGAACAGGCGAGTTCGATCCGGACGAACTCAATCCGTACAGCCGCCTGACAGATGGCGTCATCAACAGTCCAAAGCACCGGCAGCTTGCGAAAAAAGCGGCTGAAAAAGCCATTGTTTTACTGAAAAACGACCGGAATCTGCTGCCCTTCAATACCCGGAAAAATGAAAACATCGCAGTTATCGGACCGTTCGGAAATGCGCTTTACGAAGATTGGTACAGCGGAACGATGCCGTATCGGAAAACCCCGCTTGACGGAATCGCGGACAAAATCGGCAAAGACCGCGTCTCCTTTGCCGAAGGGTTGGAACAAAGCGGGTTCAAATCCGCCCTGACAGGAAAGTTTGTAACCGCAGGCCGGGACGGCAAACAACCGCTCACAGCATCGGCTGACAAGCTTGAGAAAAGCGCGGCATTCGATGCGGCGGATTGGGGAGAAAGCATTTTCACCCTCCGCGCCCAAGCGAACGGTCTCTATGTCTCGCTTCAGGATGACGGCAAACTGATCGCTGATCAGAAACAGCCGAACGGCTGGACCGTCAAAGAAACTTTCCAGTTTGAACAGCAGCCTGACGGGACATTTGCCATCAAAAATACGGCAAACGGCAAATATCTCACCGCTGGAAAAGACGGGACATTAACAGCCGCTGCCGAAAAGCCGGCGACAGCAGCGGAAAAGTTTTCAAAGGCGATCATCAAGAGCAGTACGGAGGAAGCGGTTCGACTGGCAAAAACCGCGGACAAAGCCGTCGTGTTTGTCGGCAACAATCCTTACATCAACGGCCGGGAAACCGAAGACCGGAAAGACATTACACTACCTCCGGCCCAGGAAAATCTGCTGAAAGCTGTTTCTAAAGCCAATCCCAATACGGTGCTTGTCGTAACGAGCAGCTATCCGTTCGCTCTCAACTGGGCTAAAGCGCACATTCCTGCGATCATATACTCCGCACACGGAGGCCAGGAGGCGGGAAGCGCATTGGCGGACATTCTCTTTGGAGATGAAAATCCGGGCGGACGGCTGACGCAAACTTGGCACACGTCAGTCAAAGAACTGCCGGATATGATGAATTACGATATCATCAAAGGGAAAAGAACCTATAAATATTTCGAAGGCAAGCCGCTGTATCCGTTCGGCCACGGGTTATCCTATACAGCGTTCCACTACAGCGGTTTAAGCGTTTCCTCTGACAGCATCAAAAAAGACGGCTCCGTCACGATCCGCGTCAACGTCACCAACACAGGCGGAAGAAAAGGAGATGAGGTCGTTCAGCTCTATACTTCTCCCCTGTTTAACACGCGGGTTAAACAGCCCAATCTGGACTTGAAAAACTTTCAGCGCGTTGAGCTGGCACCGAAAGAAACGAAAACCGCGACATTCAAGCTGAAACAGGCAGACCTTGCCTTCTGGGATGTAACGAGCGAAACGTTTGCCGTTGAAAGAGGCGCATACAAAATATCGGTCGGGAGCTCGGCGGCGGACATCCGCAAGACAAAGCGGATTTTCGTCCAAGGTGAAACGATTCGAGAACGGAACTTGCGGCGGCAGACAAACGCTGAAAACTACGACGACTACAAAGGCGTGCTCATCACCGAAGAATCCAAATACGGCGGCGATGCGGTAAAAAGCAGTACAGCAAACGCGTGGATCGCCTTCCATGATGTCCGCTTCAAAGGCGAAAAAAGGATAAAAGCAAAGGTTGCAAGCAGAGGCGACGGCGAAATCAGCATCTTCCTCGATCATCCTCAAAAAGGAAAGCAAATCGGCTCGTTAAAAGTGCCTGACACATCCGGATTGCATAACTGGAAAACGATAAAAGCTTCCGTCCGAAAATCGGCAGGCACCCATCGCATCTACTTTGTCTTCAAAGGGAAAGTCGCAATCGATACGTTTCAATTTGAACGATAAACCGGCACAGAAGAAATTTTTTTAAAGCCATGCAGCTTGATCTGCATGGCTTTTACCGTTTTTCAGCAATTTTAGTGCTTTACAACTTAGGAATGATATATTAGAATTCAATCAAAAGTTGCATTAGGTAAAAAAAATGTCATAAGGCAATAAAATATTACCGCAACAAAAATATTGTATTCAGGTTAACTTTCATATAGACATAGAAAGGGGTTAATGAACCTATGAAACCCGCGATTACTGTAAAAGATTTATATGTTTCTTATCACGGCGCAGAAGCGCTTCGCAATATCAATTTCTCGCTTGATCAAGGAATGATGGCGGGCGTTATCGGACCGAACGGCGCAGGAAAATCAACACTGTTAAAAGCCATGCTCCAATTGATTCCAAAAGATAAAGGCGACGTCCGTCTGCTCGGAAAACCGCTCAAACATGTACGCAAGCAAATCGCCTATGTTCCGCAGCGGAATGATATGGATTGGACGTTCCCGATCAATGTGCTCGACACCGTCATCCTCGGCACATATCCTGAACTCGGCCTTTTCAGACGTCCGAAAAAACGCGATAAAGACTGGGCATATCACTGTCTTGAAAAAGTCGGGATGGAAGCATACGCCAAGCGCCAGATCGGTGAACTGTCAGGCGGGCAGCAGCAGCGCGTTTTTCTCGCCCGGGCGCTCGCCCAAAAAGCAGAGCTGTTCTGTCTTGACGAACCGTTCGTCGGAATTGATGTGACGAGTGAAGAAATGATCGTCAGCATCTTAAAGGAACTTCGTGATGAAGGAAAAACCGTTCTTGTCGTCCATCACGATTTGAGCAAAGCGGACAGCTATTTCAATGAATTAATTTTGCTGAATAAAGAGCTGATTCAAAAAGGCCCGGTCTCCGACATCCTCAATCCCGACGTGATGATGAAAGCCTACGAATCTCAGCTTCCGTTCCTGCAATCGAAAAGGGGTGCGATGTGATGGAATTTATCCAGGGTTTGATGGAATATTCGTTTCTGCAAAAATCGCTGTTCACATCGATTATGGTGGGCATCATTTGCGGCGTCATCGGCTGCTTTATCATTCTCAGGGGAATGGCGCTGATGGGAGATGCGATTTCACACGCGGTCCTTCCCGGCGTCGCCATCTCTTATATGCTCGGCGTCAATTTTTTCTTCGGCGCCGTCTTTACGGGCATCCTGACGGCTCTCGGAATCGGCTATGTCAGCCAAAACAGCCGGATTAAAAACGATTCGGCCATCGGTATCGTCTTCACAGCCTTTTTCGCCGTCGGGATCATTTTGATCACGCTTGTCAAAAGCTCAAGCGATCTGTACCACATCTTATTCGGAAATGTGCTGGCCGTTCGTTCATCCGACATGTGGATCACGCTCGTCATCGGAGTCATGATTCTTACCGCCGTCTTTTTGTTTTACAAAGAGCTGCTCATCACCTCTTTCGACCCGACGATGGCGGCCGTCTACGGCTTGCCGAACCGGCTGATTCACTACTTTTTAATGACGCTTTTAACGATGGTCACGGTCGCATCGCTTCAGACCGTCGGCATTATCCTCGTCGTCGCGATGCTGATCACGCCTGCCGCAACCGCTTATTTATTAACGGACCGGCTGTGGGTGATGATCTATTTGTCCGCTTTCCTCGGCGCTTTGTCAGCGGTCGTCGGTCTTGGATTAAGCTATACGTACAACCTCTCCTCAGGAGCGGCGATCGTGCTCGTGGCTACGATTTTGTTCGGACTTTCCTTTACATTTTCACCGAAACAAGGCGTGCTTTGGAGAGCTTTGAAATCAAGAAGAAAGCGGGCAGCACTTCAATAATCCACAATATAAAGGGGGAACACAAAACATGAAATGGAAGCAAACATTAGCCATTGCGGCGGCATTGATTCTTGTTCTCGCCGCCGGCTGCTCATCGAAAAGCAGCAGTGAAGAAAACGGAAAGCTGAAGGTCGTCACCACCTACTCCATTCTCTATGACATCGTCAAACAAGTCGGAGGAGATCACATCGATTTATACAGCATTGTACCTGTTGGAACAGACCCGCACGAATACGACCCGCTGCCAAAAGACGTGCAAAAAACGACGGACGCCGATGTCATCTTTTACAACGGCCTGAATTTGGAGACAGGAAACGGCTGGTTTAACAAGCTGCTGGAAACAGCTGAAAAAGACGGCGATGACGCCCCTGTCTACAAGCTGAGCAAAGGGGTCAAGCCAAAGCATCTCACTGCCAAAGGTAAAGAATCGGAAGAAGATCCCCATGCATGGCTCGATATAGAAAACGGGATTCAATATGCCAAAAACGCGAGAGATGCGCTGATCAAAAACGATCCCGACCATAAAGAAGATTACGAGAAAAACGCTGAAGCCTATATCGGCAAGCTGCAAAAGCTTCATAATGAAGCGGTGAACCGCTTTAAAGATATACCGAAAGAGCGCCGCGTCCTTGTGACGAGCGAAGGAGCTTTTAAATATTTCGCTTCGGCCTACGGCGTCGACGCGCAGTATATTTGGGAAATCAATACCGAAAATGAAGGAACTCCCGGTCAGATGAAAAAAATCGTCGACACGGTGAAGAAAAAGGAAGTTCCGGCCTTATTCGTGGAGACAAGCGTTGACCCGCGGAGCATGGAAAGCCTGTCAGCGGAAACGGGCGTGCCGATTAAAGCAAAAGTCTTCACCGATTCGATCGGAAAGCCCGGTGAAGCGGGAGATTCCTATTATAAGATGATGAAAGAAAACCTTGACCGGATCCATCAAGGTCTCGCCGAATAACCAAAAACTGCTGTACATCCTGTACAGCAGTTTTTTTCGCATGTTTTCCCGATTTTAAAGCAGGGTACAACGAAGGGAAAACGCAGAAAAAAGGAGTGTATTTCGTGAAATCTGTATACGAGGAATGCATCAAAGCCTGCCGGGAATGCCTTGAAGCCTGCAATCACTGCTTTGACAAATGTCTGATGGAAGAAGACGCGGGGATGATGGCCGAATGCATCCGGCTTGACCGGGAATGCGCGGAGATGTGCGGATTCGCACTTCAAGCCATGACGCGCAACAGCCCGTATGCCGAAGACATTTGCCAGCTTTGCGCAAAGGTTTGCGAAGCTTGCGGCAATGAATGCAGCCTGCACAAGCATGACCACTGCCAGCTTTGCGCTGAAAGCTGCTTTGCATGTGCGGAAGCATGCAGAAAAATCGCTTCTTAACTTGAAATATCCGGCTCTCGGGCCGGATATTTTTATGTCGGAAACGTTTATTTTTTCTCCTCCCCCTTACTAAACTGATACAATATGACTATAAAAGGGGGTTTTAATATGAAAGACAGCGTGTTTCAAATGACTTCTGACACATATCAGTCGCTCAGCGATTCAGAACGGCATTTGCTCGAGTACATTTATCAGCACTTAGATGTCATCGCCACTTTATCGATTGTAAAATTAAGCGAGGATGCAAATGTTTCAACAGCCACGATTGTCAGGTTAATGAAAAAGCTCGGTTATGACGGCTACACTTCTTTTAAGTACGCATTAAAAGAAAAACACCACCTCGGCCACGCTCCGCTGATGGATGATATCGACAGCCAAATTAAACAGGCCGTGCTCAAGAATGAAAGAGAAGTTCTGGATACGATTAAAATGCTTGATATCGGGTTGATCGAAGATGCCATTCAAAAAATCAGCAATGCCGAAAAAGTTTACATTTTCGCAAGGGGATTGTCTGAAATGATTGGGACTGAGATGACGATCAAGCTTCAGCTGCTCGGCAAAAACTGCGAGATGCACAGCGACCCGAATATTATCAGAGGCAAGTCAAAAACACTGGCAAAAAAAGACCTCGGCCTTTTTGTTTCCCTGAACGGCGAGACAGAGGAGCTTGTTGAAGCCGCGCAAAATTTCAAATTGCAAGCCATTTCCACCATTACATTAACAACAAGGATCGATTCGCGTCTTGCGAAATTATCAGAGATCGTACTAGTCGGGTTTAAAGGTGAACAATCATTTTTTCCCGATTATGAAGTCCGCTCGCGCCTCCCTCTGCAAGTCCTCTCCCGCATCATGCTGGACTCATACGTCATCCGCACCGCTCATAGCTGAAAACCTTTACACAACCTGTAAACATCCCCCCTTTTATCTGTGACATAATGTCTGTGAAGCCACAGATAAAGGGGGGATACAGCATGATCTATACATGCACGATGAATACCGCGGTCGACTTATTCGTTGAAACCGACGAGCTGCTTCCCGATGTCGTCAACCGCACTAAAGATGAAGATTATCAGCCAAACGGAAAAGGTGTCAATATTTCTTTTATGCTCAAGCGCCTCGGCCTTAACAATACCGCGCTTGGATTTACAGGCGGATTTACCGGGCGTTTTATTGAAAATGAACTGCTGAGTGAAAAAATCGTCACAGACTTTGTCGAAGTCGAAGGCATCTCACGGATTAATATTTTTATTAATGCCACCCGGGAATTCAAAATTGTAAACAAAGGTCCGCTCATATCTGAAGGCCGAAAACAGGAGCTGATTAACAAAATCCGTCAAATTCCGTCCGGCCGCTTTTTATTTGTCTCAGGCAGTCTTCCGAGAGGAGTCCCAGATGACATGTATCTTTCGCTTTCCGAGATTGCCGCCGAAAACAAACTGAAATTGATCTTGGATATCAGCTCTCCCGTTCTATTAGATTGTCTTTCATACCATCCTTACCTGATTAAACCGAATGAACAGGAGCTTGCCGCTTTTTTCAGCCGGAAGAAAGCGCTGTCTGAAGAAGAAATCATCCACTACGGAAAGGAGCTCCTCAATCGCGGCGCTCAAAGGGTTCTCATCTCACGCGGCAAAGACGGCGCCCTTTATTTGGACCGCCAAAGAACCTTAAAAGCGACAGCCGCCAAAGGCAAAGTTGTCAATACCGCGTGTGCCGGCGATGCCATGCTTGCCGTGTTCGTCGGAAAACAGGAGCTCGGCTGTTCTGTTCCTGAAGCACTCAGACACGCCTCTGCCGCCGGATCCTTGACGGCTTTCTCGAAAGGCCTCGGAGATGTGTCCAAACTCGATCAAACAGCTTCACAAATTCAAATCACTCATTTATAAAGGGGGTTTTCTTATGAAAAAGTTCAAAATCATCGCGGCAACTGGCTGTCCAACAGGCATTGCTCATACATTTATGGCTGAAGAGGCCTTAAAACAGGCCGCCGCCAAACTGGGTGTAGAAATCAAAGTCGAAACACACGGACAAATCGGCGTTCAAAACGAACTATCGCCAGAGGACATTAAACAAGCCGACGGAGTCATTGTCGCGGCTGACAAAGATGTAGGCGCCGAGCGTTTTGCAGGCAAACGCGTCCTTGACGTCCCGGTTGCGCGGGGCATCCGAGATGCGGAATCTTTAATTCGGGCGCTGATGAACGGCGAAGCGCCGATTTACCGCGAACAAACAGCGGCAAAAACAGAGGATGAACTCCAAACAGGCGAAGCCGCTTCCATCGGCCGTAAAATATATAAACATTTGATGAACGGGGTTTCCCACATGCTCCCATTTGTCGTCGGCGGAGGGGTTTTAATTGCACTTTCCTTTTTATTCGGCATCCATTCAGCAGATCCTGAACATCCAAGCTACAACGCTTTTGCCGAATTGCTGAATAAAACGGGCGCATTCGGCTTCCAGCTGATGGTTCCGATTTTATCCGCCTATATCGCCGCTTCAATGGCCAAACGTCCCGGCCTGATTGTCGGGTTTATCGGCGGCATGATCGCCAGTACAGGGGGAGCGGGTTTTCTGGGCGGCATCGTATCCGGTTTTTTGGCGGGACTGATCATTTACGGTCTCTCGTATGCACTTAAAAAAATGCCTCAATCCCTCGAAGGGCTAAAAGCAATTTTTCTTTATCCGGTTATCGGCATTTTTCTGATCGGTGCGGTCATGTTTTTCCTCGTGGAGCCGATGACGGCCATCAATGAAGGGATGAAGGACTTTTTAGCCGATTTTCAAGGAGCGAATCCCGTCATTCTCGGCTTGATTATCGGCTGTATGAGCGCATTTGACATGGGCGGTCCGGTCAATAAAGCCGCTTATGTCACCGGCACTGCTCTTCTCGCTGAAGGGAACCAATATTTCATGGCAGGCGTTTCCGCCGCGTGCATCACACCGCCGCTCGTCATTGCGTTTGCCACTTT
Source organism: Bacillus sp. FSL K6-1284 (assembly GCF_038002625.1). Taxonomy (NCBI): domain Bacteria; kingdom Bacillati; phylum Bacillota; class Bacilli; order Caryophanales; family Bacillaceae; genus Bacillus; species Bacillus sp. FSL K6-1284. Next base: position 3,606,853 of record NZ_JBBOCW010000001.1, read on the forward strand.
GCTTTTCCGCAAATATTTCAGCCAGCAGGACCGAAATGCAGGGCTTGTCAATTTTATTCTCGGCGCCACTCATATTACCGAAGGTGCTATCCCGTTCGCCGCAAAAAAACCGATCCCTGTCATTCCGATTTTGATGATCGGCTCTTCGATATCGGCGATATTAACATACTCATTCGCAGTTCAAGTACCTGCCCCGCACGGCGGATTCCTTGTACTTCCCGTTGTCACAGGAGCCTTTCAATGGGTGTTGTCGATTATCATCGGATCGCTTATCGGCGCCTTCTTATACGGTTTTTATCAAAAACGGACATATGAAAAACAGAAAGGCTGATCAAACATGGGCACAACAGCTTTAATCAAAAAAGAGCACATCTATCTTCAAGAAACGTTATCTTCCCAAGCGGAAGCATTTGACCGGGTGGCTCAGGTCGCATATGAATCGGGAGCCGCCCAAACAAAACAAGCGGTCATACACGGATTGGCACAAAGAGAGGCTGAAAGTACGACCGGCTTCATTGAAGGCTTTGCCATTCCCCATGCAAAACTGAAGGACATCACAGAAGCATCTGTCATCATCATTCAAAACCAGATGGGCATCGAATGGAACGCGCTTGATCAAAACCCTGTCACATTTATCATTGCTTTATTGATACCAGATGCCGAGGCAGGCAGCACACATCTCAATCTATTATCATCGGTGTCTCGCATGCTTGTTCACGAAGATGCGAGGCAGCAGCTGATTAAAGCCTCGAGTCCTGACGACATTCTGAACACCTTTTCGAGCTATATATCCTAATTTTGATCAGAAAGAAGGAATCGATATGCTGACAAATACGAAGAAAATGCTGTTGGACGCACAGACAAACGGCTATGCGGTACCGGCCTTTAACATTCACAACCTGGAAACCGTGCAAGCCGTGACAGAAGCGGCTGAAGCCCTAAGATCCCCCGTGATTCTTGCGGCTACTCCCGGAACCTTCAGCTATGCAGGCCGCGACTATATTCAAGCGATTGCAGAAACGGCCGCAGCGCGCTGTTCAATCCCGGTCGCCCTCCATCTCGATCATCATGAAGAGATTGATGATATTCGCGAGTCTTTATCATTAGGGACAAAATCGGTGATGATTGATGCTTCGCACCATCCATTTGCCGAAAATACCGCAATTGTAGCGAGCGTCGTACAATATGCCCGGCAAAAAGATGCCACTGTAGAAGCCGAGCTCGGAAGGCTCGGCGGACAGGAAGATGATTTAATCGTGGATGAAGCCGACGCTTATTACACCGATCCGGATGCAGCAAAAGAGTTCGTCGAGAAAACCGGAATCGATTCGCTTGCGGTGGCAATCGGTACAGCCCACGGGCTTTACTCAAAAGAACCCAATATCGATTTTGACCGGCTGGCCGCGATTCAAAAACGGGTTTCAGTTCCGCTTGTCCTGCACGGCGCCTCAGGAATTCCGCAAGAAGATGTAAGAAAGTGCATCAAGCTCGGCTGTGCAAAAGTAAATATCGCGACTGAATTAAAAATTCCTTTTTCAGATAAACTGCGCCGTTATCTGCATGAACACACTGATGCAAGCGATCCAAGAAAATATATGGCCCCCGCCAAAGAAGCCATGAAAGAAATCGTTCAGGAAAAGATTTTGATGTGTATGAGCAATAACAGATACTAATGCAAAAAGCCGGATGTTCTTTAACATCCGGCTTTTTCAAATCATTTGGCATGCTCTTCTAAAGCATGACCGTCATGAGGCTTTTCATCCGGTATCGGTTCCTGAGCGGCCAATATGCTGTATACGAGCATGACAATTCCTACATAAACAACCGCCGAAACCGTCCAAACGAGAACTGTTTTATCCTTCAAGACGGATTCCTCCAATCAAGCTTCACCTTTTGCAGCCTGAGTGCATTCAGAACGACCGAGACCGAACTGAACGCCATCGCGGCACCTGCGATCCACGGGGCCAAAAGCCCGACGGCCGCGAACGGAATGCCGATGCTGTTGTAGGCAAACGCCCAGAAAAGGTTTTGTTTAATGTTTTTGATCGTCAGCCTGCTCATGAGGATCGCATCGGCGATGCTGTTTAAATCGCCGCGGATCAAGGTGATATCGGCGGCTTCCATGGCGACGTCAGTCCCCGTTCCGATCGCCATTCCGGTATCGGCTGCCGCCAGTGCCGGCGCATCATTGATGCCGTCGCCGACCATCGCGACTTTTTTGCCTTTTGCCTGGATTTTCTTCACTTCATCTGCTTTTCCTTCAGGCAGGACTTCTGCAATGACATGCTGAATGCCACCTTCAGCAGCAATCGCTTCTGCCGTCCGCCGGTTGTCTCCGGTGATCATGACGACTTCAAGCCCCATATCATGCAGCCTTTTCACCGCTCTCTTCGACGTGTCTTTTATCGTATCGGCGACGGCGATCAGCCCGGCAAACCGACCGTCGATGGCGGCAAGCATCGCCGTCTTTCCTTGTGTTTCAAACTTCTCCATTTCGCTGTGCGCCTCTTGAATGTCAATATCACGGCTTTCCATCAGCCGTCTTGTGCCGATCAAAATCCGTTTTTCATTGACTGCGGCTTCGATACCATAACCGGGTATCGCTTCAAAGCTGTCTGCGGAGGCCGGTTCTATCTCTCTCTTTTTAACGCCTTCGACAATGGCTTCAGCAAGCGGATGTTCAGAGTTTTTTTCCGCAGCACCGATAAGCTTGAGAAACGATGTTTCATCGATCCATGGTTCAGTGCGCACATCTGTGAGCTGAGGCTTTCCATTTGTGACCGTCCCCGTCTTGTCAAGCACGATCGTCTCCAAGCGGTGAGCCGTCTCCAAATGTTCGCCGCCTTTGAATAAAATTCCGAATTCAGCCGCACGGCCCGATCCGGCCATGATCGAAGTCGGTGTTGCCAAACCGAGCGCACACGGACATGCGATCACAAGCACCGCAATCAGCTTTTCCAGCGCCGTGCCGAATTCACCGGGGCTAACCGCCAAATACCAGACGAAAAATGTGATGACCGCGATCGCCACGACAATCGGCACAAAAACCCCGGAAATCCGGTCTGCGAGCCGTTGAATCGGAGCTTTTGAACCTTGCGCCTCTTCCACGACTTTTATAATCTGCGCCAGCGCAGTATCTTTGCCTACTTTTTCTGCTCTTACTTTTAAAAATCCATTTTTATTGATTGTAGCACCGATAACCGGATCTCCAACCGTCTTGTCAACAGGGATGCTTTCACCGGTGAGCATTGATTCATCCAGCGCAGAACGTCCTTCGACAATCTCTCCGTCTGCCGGTACTTTTTCACCGGGCTTCACGTACATGATGTCGCCTGCCAATACGTTTTCAATCGGCACGGTCATCTCTTCGCCGTTTCTGACGACGGTCGCCGTCTTTGCCTGCAGCCCCATCAGCTTTTTGATCGCTTCGGATGAGCGCCCTTTCGCTTTCGCTTCAAACAGCTTTCCTAAAATGATCAAGGTTAAGAGGATGGCGCTTGTTTCATAATAAAGTCCGTCCGGATGCCGGTTCGTGCCGAGGCTTTCAATGCTTAAATACAAGCTGTAGAAATACGCGGCAGACGTGCCGAGAGCGACCAGCACATCCATGTTCGCACTTTTGTTCCGAAGCGCTTTATAAGCCCCTGTGTAAAACTGTTTCCCGACGATAAACTGAACCGGTGTCGCCAACGCGAACTGAACCCAGGGATCCATGAACATCTCCGGCAGCCATATAAATGACGTGAATTTGAAATGGCTGACCATTGCCCAGAGCAGCGGAAAAGATAAAATGGCCGAAAAAATAAACTTGCCGGTTTGACGCTGAATGCCTTTTTCTCTTTGTTCCGCCGCTCCATCCGCAGTTTGGTCTTTTTTCAGCTCGAGCTTGTAGCCGAGCTTTTCAACGGCTTCGATCATTTCCTCCGGCGAAACCGCACCGGTATGATAGTCGACTGCCGCAGTCTCTATGGCAAAGTTGACGGCGGCGTTTTTGACGCCCGGCAGCTTGTTGAGGCGCTTTTCAACCCGGTTGGCGCAAGCCGCACACGTCATGCCGGAAATTGCGAATTCGGCTTTTTCCGCTGGAACTTGATAGCCGAGCGATTCGACTTTTTCAGCCAGCTGTCCGACTTCGATTTGCCCCGGATCATAAACGATTTTTGACTTTTCCAGCGCCAAGTTCACATTTGCGTCCTGAACGCCGTCAAGCCTTTTCAACCCTTTCTCGATCCGCGCCGCACAGGCGGCGCAGGTCATGCCAGAGATTTGGAGGGTGGCTTCTTTTTGTCCGTCCATATCCTTCACTCCTTATATACCCCTTATAGGTATACATTAGCCTGCGACATCATACCCCTGATCTTCGATCGTATCGATGATTTCTTTCAGCGATACTTTGCCTGAATCAAACGAAACTTCGACCTTGCCCTCGCTTAAATTCACTTTAACGGACTCTACTCCGCCAAGCTTTCCGACGTTTCCTTCTACTGCCTGAACACAGTGGTTGCAAGACATGCCTTCGACTTTCAGTGTTTTTTGTTCCATATTGAAAACCTCCTATGGTTTGATGATATTGATCGGTTTTATATTACCATACCCCTGTAGGGTATTTCAAGAAAACGATTTTCTCTTTTTTCGTTCACGACTTTGAAAAACGCTTAAACACATCAAGCAGCTCCTCGATGGCCTCTTCGCCTTCACCGCTTTTAATCGCGTTTGCCACACAATGGTGGGTATGATCTTCAAGCAGGCTGAAAGCCACCTTTTGCATCGCGGCTTGCACAGCTGAGATTTGAACAAGAATATCGACGCAGTAGCGGTCATTTTCGATCATGTTTTGAATGCCTCTGACCTGCCCTTCAATCCGCTTTAAACGATTTGTGATTTGTTCTTTTCCTTTAGAACTTTTGGGATTTAATGTGTGTTCATGATGATCTGCTGACATCGGAGCACCTCTCTTTCCATTATATTTTGTCCAAGTTACCCGTTTGTACCATTATAAAATGCGAAGCGAAACATGTCTAAAAAAAAGAGACAACCCCAATTTTCTGCGGGGTCGTCCCTGCATATTATTTGTTTAACGCTTTAAAAAATTCTCTCATAAACTCCGGCAGATTGGACCAGTCATGGCCTGAGACCAGATTGGCGTCGACATGAAGCTTCTCCTCTACATAAGTCGCGCCCGCGGCTTCGACTTCCGGCTTGCAGGCGATGTAAGCCGTCAGCTCCCGACCTTTCAGATGTTCTCTCAGGCTTGTGAAAATCAGGCTCGCGTGACAAATCGCGCCGACCGGTTTATTTTCCTCAAAGAAATGAGCAACAATTTTCAGCAGGGAATCGTACATCCGGATAAATTCCGGCGCGCGTCCGCCCGGAATGATGATACCGTCGTATTCGGACGGATCAATCTCATCAAATGAAGCATGCGCGTCAATTAAATAGCCCGGCTTTTCGGTGTATGTATCCCAATCCAGAAAGTCATGAACAACCGTATGAATCTTTTTCTTTTTCGGTGCGGCGATCGTCGTTTCATAGCCCTCTTCAAGACAGCGGTAATAAGGATAATACACTTCCAGCGCTTCAACTGCGTCGCCCGTTACGATCAAAATCTTTTTCGCCATCAAAAACATCTCCTTTCCTTTTTCACTCTTCTATTTTATCCCATTTGCGCCTGATTTTAAAATCAAGTGCTTGAAAAGCTTGGTTTCAGCCGACGATCGTGATGGTCTCTGTAATGTCTTTCAAGAGGGCAAGGTTTGCTTTGTCAATTCCTGAATCTGTGATGATCCTGTATCCGTTATGAAGGCGGTCGATTTGCGAGAAAGCACGGGTCCCGAATTTGCTGCTGTCCGCCATCAAGATCGTTTCGTCTGCAATTTCGATCATCCGTTTTTTCAACAGCGCCTGCATTTCGTTTGAATCGCTCAAACCGCTCGCAGGGTCGACGCCTTTGCAAGATAGAAATGTTTTGTTGACGTGATACATATCAAGGGAGCGCTCAGCCAAAGGACCGACATATGACATCGATTGCGGCAGCAGCATCCCGCCGGTTGAAATGACCGTCACCTTTTCTTTTTTGCTGAGTTCAATCGCGACTCTGACTGAATTGGTGATGACGGTCAGCGGGATGTTTTCAAGCGCTTTTGCCATGTACCATGCCGTCGTGCTGGCATCAAGAATTATTCGTTCCCCGCTTTTCACGTGCTTAACGGCTTCAAATGCAATCATCTTTTTTTCGTTTACGTTTGTAATTTCGCGCTCGCGAAAATGCACCTCCGCTTCTTCGGTCTGTACGCTGACAGCGCCGCCATGACTTCTTTTCAGCTTATTTTCCTTCTCAAGCTTTTCCAAATCGCGCCTGATCGTTTCTTCCGTGACGGAAAAAAGCTCGCTCAGTTCTGTGACGCGTACGCTCGAGCGCAGATTGACAAGCTCGACGATTTTTTGGTGTCTTTCAGCTACAAGCATCCGTTTACTTCCTTCCTTTTTTGGTAAAAGTCACTGTTACTTTCATGATAGCGCATCAGCGCCGATACAGGAAATGTTTTCAGCGGGAAGCTGCGCCGAGAATCTGACTTGTATAGCGGCGGTATGCCGCCTCCCACGCTTCTGTATCTTCCGGTACATACGTTTTTTGAGGGAAGGAAGTCCTGATCGCTTTTCGGGCGCTTTGAATATCCCAAAACATGTCGAGTGCGATGGCCTGTACGGCAATGTTGCCGATGGCGCTCGCCTCTGACGGTCCGGCCCATACATTTCTGGCCAGTACATTCGCCGTGTATTGGCACAGCAGTTCATTTCGAATCCCTCCGCCCGCCATGTGAAGTCCGTCATATTCTTTTCCTGTCAATGTTTCAATCCGTTCAAGCGTAAACCGGTATTTAAACGCAAGGCTTTCCAGCACGCAGCGGATCATCTGTCCGGGCGTTTCCGGCACGTGCTGCCCAGTTGCACGGCAATACTCCCTGATCGCCTCAGGCATATGCACGGGATTAAGAAACATCGGGTCATCCGGGTCAACCGCCGACCTGAATGCTTCCGACTGTCCGACAAGTTTGACAAGCTCGACGCTCGAATAGCTGATCCCGTCTTTTTCCCAATCCGCCTGACAGCGCTGGAACAGCCACAATCCCATAATGTTTTTTAAAAAGCGGAATGTACCGCCGGCACCGCCCTCATTTGTAAAATTCCAATCGAGCGCCTGTTTTGACATCAGCGGAGTGTCAAGTTCAGTTCCAATCAGCGACCAGGTGCCGCAAATCAAATATGCAAAGTCTTCCGTTTCAGCGGGAACGCCGACAACTGCAGAAGCCGTGTCATGTTCGCCGACGGCAATGACCGGTACGGCAGGCACCGACAATTCGCTGCACACTGATTGTGACAGCCTCCCCGCTTCGCTTCCTGGTTTTGCTATATCCTTCGGAAAAATATTGGCCGGGAGTCCCATAAGGCTGATGAGCTCCCAATCCCAATCTGACGTTTTCGGGTTGAACAGCTGAGTTGTCGTCGCATTTGTAAACTCGCTTTTTTTCTCGCCCGTTAAAAAATAGCGCAGCAAATCAGGAATCATTAAAAGCGTTTCCGCGTGTTCCAACAGCGGAGAATTCGCTTTTTTCAGCGCCCGGAGCTGAAAGATGGTGTTGAACGGCAAAAGTTGAATACCGGTTCTTGAAAACAGCTCTTCTTTTCCGATTTCATTCAGCACCTCCATCATCATTCCGTCCGTGTAAGGGTCTCGGTAATGATAAGGGTTCCCCAACAACTCTCCGTTACGATCGAGAAAGCCGACATCAACCGCCCAAGAATCGATTCCGATACAGCTGATTCGTCCGCAGCCGTTTTTCGCCTTTAAAATGCCTTTTTTGATTTCATGATAAAGCCTGAGAATGTCCCAATAAAGGTGTTTTCCCGCCTGAACGGGCTGATTTGGAAAACGGTGAATTTCCTCCGCTTTGATCAGACCGCCGTCCACATGACCTGCATAAGCTCTGCCGCTCGACGCACCAAGATCAAAAGCGAGAATCGTCACCAGCTTGCACCGCCTTTGCCGCGTGCCAGTATTTTCTCCGCATACCCGCTTTCCGCATAAGCTTTGAGCGGATCAGGCGGGACGTTCATTTCCTCCCGCACGGCGTAAAGGAGCGGTTTGACGTCAATTTCAAATGCTTCGCGGATCGCAGCCTCTGCGGCAAGAACGTCATGATTTTCCTGCGCTTTCTTCACTTCATCGAAGTTGATCAAAAGCGCTTTTGCAAATTGAGTCTGCACATTCATGACCGAGCGCAGTACAGCCGGGATTTTAGGTTCGAGATTATGGCATTGATCAAGCATATACGAAATATGTTCGGCCGTCTTCCGGACATTCGGGTCGGAATCGCGGCAGGCGTCCAAAATTTGATAAAAAATGAGAAACAGTTCGTACGGGTTGTGCGCGCCTGCGATCAAATCGTCATCAGCGTATTTGCGGCTGTTGAAATGAAAGCCTCCGAGACGTTTTTCGTCAAGCAAATAAGCGACAATGTGCTCGATGTTCGTCCCTTGGGGATGGTGGCCGGTGTCGACGAGCACCTCAGCCTTCGGCCCGAGCTTTTGCGCCAAATTGTAAGCCATCCCCCAATCCGCCAGGTCTGTATGATAAAATGCCGGCTCAAAAAACTTGTATTCAATCAAGAGCCGCATATCATCGTCAAGCGCTTCGTATACTTCAGCCAGACACTCATACATCCAATTTTTCCGTTTTCTGATGTCGCCCTGACCGGGATAGTTGGTTCCGTCGGCAAGCCAGAGACTGATTTCCTTGGATCCTGTTTGTTTTGCAATATCGACGCATTCGAGCAATTGCTCAGTCGCTTTTTGGCGAATGTCCGCTTTAACGTTTGTGACGCTTCCGAATTTGTAGTCATCGTCCTGGAACAAGTTCGGATTCACGGCGCCGACGGCAAGGCCAAGCTGCTCGGCGTGCGCTTTCAGCTTTCCGTAATCATCAACTTGATCCCACGGAATATGGATGGCGACGGAAGGACAAGTTCCGGTTAATTTGTGAACGACTGATGCATCTTCCATTTTTTCAAATGGATCCCTCGGTACGCCCTCTTGCTGAAACACTTTGAAGCGCGTGCCCGAGTCCCCGTATCCCCATGAAGGCGTCTCGATTTTAAGCGCTTTCAATTTTTCCTTTACTTCAGAAAGGCTGATGCCTCTGTCTTTCTGCTGTTCTTCAAATAAAGCGTAAGCCCGGTCATTCATCATGTACACCCTTCCCCCTTGTTTTTAACGGATATGCCATGGTTGACATTAACGCAAGTTCCGGCTGGGTTGTGTCCAGCCGGCTGTACTGGACGATCACAGGTACATCGCTTGCGATCTCGATCGCATAAGGAACATTTTCAGGAATGCGTTCTCCTGCTCGGTGCAAAGAACTTGTGCGAATATGCTTCGTTCTCTTGCCCTGAACCGTCTCGGGAATGCCTTCGAGCGGCGGACGGTCTTCAAAGTATACTGTGATCGCAAGGTTTGCGTCTTCTTCATGGCAATTTAAAACACAGATGGCTTCATGGCTCGTCAAGCTTCCGGAACTTTCCGGAGGAATAAAACCGTCCGGTATGATCCAGTGGGTCTCGCCCTTCATCTCCCTTTTCCCCCTTTGTTTTCTGAAAGGACGGCCGAAGCCGTTCCTTTCCAATTACCTTGAAAATGCGGCCGGCACTCCCCCGTCAACCGTCAGCATGCATCCCGTCGTTTTTGCCGTTTTTTCTGAAGCGAAATAAGCGATCGCTTCGGCGATGTCGGCGGGATAAATGTTGACGGAAAGAGTCGTACGTTTGCGGTAATGCTCTTCAAGCCGATCGGGTTCAATCCCGTAAGCGGCGGCTCTTTCTTCGCGCCACTTGGAGTCCCAGATGGCCGACCCTTGAAGCACCGCATCCGGAAGCACTGAATTCACGCGGATTCCATACGGTCCGCCTTCAGCGGCGATGCATCTCGCCAAATGAACCTCAAGCGCTTTTGCAGAGCTGTATGCCGAAGCGTTTTTGCCTGCATAAACGGAATTTTTCGAGCCGATAAACACCATGCTGCCGCCTGAACCCTGTCTTTTCATTTGCTTAAAAGCTTCTCTGGCGACGAGAAAATATCCTGTTCCAAGTACATTCATATTCAAATTCCATTCTTCGAGAGTCGTTTCATCAAGCGGGCTGGATGTCGCAAGCCCCGCGTTGTTGACGAGAATGTCGATCCCGCCGTAATTAAGGACGATTTCCTCGAATGCCGCCTGAACGTCCTCTTCTTTCGTCACATCCATACGGACGGCGGATGCTCGTTCCGCACCGTATTGTTCATTAATCTCTGCGGCTGTTTTTTCTGCACCTTCTATATTAATGTCAGCAACAGCAACATGCGCACCTTCTGAAGCAAGGCGGCGGCAGGTCTCGCTGCCGATTCCGCCCGCTCCTCCCGTCACAAATGCGATCTTGCGGGAAAATTCGGCTTCCGGCGGAGCAAGCGTTAATTTATAAAGCTCAAGCGGCCAATATTCGACATTGTAGGATTCCTCCTCATTTAGAGATACAAAGTTTCCAAGGACTTCTGTTCCCTTCATGACAGCAATCGCCCGCCGATATAAATCTCGGCTGACCTTTGCCATCGCCAGGCTTTTACCTGCTGCCACCATGCCGATTCCCGGGATTAGCATCACGCGCGGCGCCGGTTCAAACATCTCGTCTCCTTCATGCCGGTTTCTTTGAAAATAGGCGGCATACGATTCTTTAAACCTAGCAATCTCGGTTTTGATCCGTTCGACCAGCTTCTCTGTGTCCTGTTCAGCGGGATTCCACGGAATATAGGCAGGCGTCCGCTTTGTATGCACAAGGTGATCCGGACATGCGGCGCCGACCTGTGAAAGCGATGGAGCGCGCCTGCTGTTCGTGAATTCGAGTACATCATCAGCATCGCACCATGTGAGCAGCATGCGTTTCTCTCCGCTGACAGCGCCGCGGATAATTGGCAAGATATCGGCTAAAATCCGTTTCCGGTCCTCCGGTGCAAGCGGCTCGACCATCTGTCCGCCAAACGGCTGATGATCTTCTGAACGGCTTTTAATGTATGCTTCCGCTTCGCGAATCACAGCAATCGTCTGATCATAGCTTTCTTTCGCCGCTTCCCCCCAGGTGACGAGCCCATGCTTCTCCATTAAAACAAGCTCTGCATTCGGGTTGTTTTTCACACCTTCTGCTATCAGCTTCGATAAAGCGAAGCCCGGTCTGACATAAGGCACCCATACAAAGCGGCTGCCGAATATCTCCTCTGCGATCTCTTTTCCATTATCAGCGCAGCAGATGCTGATGATCGCATCGGGGTGGGTGTGATCGACATGCGGAAACGGCAAAAAAGCATGAAGAAGCGTTTCGATCGACGGCCGCGGGTGCTTTCCGTCCATCATGCAATGGGACAAATATGCCGTCATTTCTTCATCGGTCATGCTGCTCCGTTCCATCAGCGGACGAATATCATCGAGCCTCAGCCCGGTAAATTGGCCCGCTGACATCGTCGCCAAGTCCGAGCCGCTGCCTTTCACCCACATCACCTCGATGTCCCTGCCCCTAAAATCCTTTTCCGTCGTTTTCATCGATGTGTTTCCCCCGCCCCAGTTGCAGACCGATCGGTCAGAGCCGATCAGGTTGGAACGGTAGACGAGTTCGTCAAGACCCGGGCGCAGCGATGCAGCCTCAGTTTCTGACCATAAATATTCCACCATACGTATCACTCCGTTTTTGTTTGTTTATTTTTGAATATGTTTGTTTAAAGGGTAACATATTTTGTTTTGTTTTGTAAGCGCTTTTTTCAGAAGCCATTTTATGATAGAGCTGTTTCAATCGGTCTATAAATAAAAAACCCCCAACAGCAGGCAGCCGTAGGGGGGCAGGAATGTGGAATGTTTTAACCTTTGAAAATAAAATGTCAGATTTTAAGAAAGCGCTGGCATCATGATGATGACGCTTTTTGTCCCGCCGGCTAACCGTTTTGGGAACATATTGATCCACAACAAACGATTGAAAATCGGCTTTTAATCTTTTAATATATAAACTCATGTTTTTTAAAAGGAGGGGTCAGGATGAATAAAACACTGCACGCACCAGTCAAACTGATTATCGCAATTTTTATGATTTGCACATTTTCTATCGGCTTTACAGAGTACGTCGTTATGGGTATATTGACTTCCATTTCAAAGGATCTCTTTGTTCCGATTTCATCTACCGGCTTATTGGTAACGGCATATGCGGGAAGCGTTTGTCTGACGGGGCCGATCGTCACCATATTGTCGGTAAAAATGCCGCGAAAACCGGTATTGATCGGCTTGATGAGTGTGTTTGTACTGTCGAATGCGCTCAGTTTCCTGGCGCCGAACTTCACCGTTTTGTTGATCTCAAGAATCCTATCCGCTTCCATTCATGGCGCATTTTTTGCAACGACGATGGTGTTCGTCAGCGAAATGGTACCGCCCGAAAAGCGGGCCGCCGCTGCCGCTTCAATGAACGGCGGCTTGACCATCGCCCTGATGCTCGGCGTTCCGTTCGGTTCTTATTTAGGCGACCTTTTCAACTGGCGGATCGTTTTTCTGATGATCGCATGCCTCGGATTGATCGGCCTCGCCGGCATTTGGCTGACGGTGCCGCACAGAAAACCGAAAGTCGTCCCTAAATTGATCCATGAATGGGATGTGTTTAAAAATAAACAAGTTCTTTTCTCTTTTGCTATCACAATTTTCGGCTATTCAGGTGTATTCATCGCCTACACGTTTATTGAACCGATGCTGCGGCATTCTACCGGTTTTGGCAGCCTCGGCATTACAGCCGCCCTTTTCGCCTACGGATTTGGCGGAGTCGTCGGCAATTTCTACGCCGGAAAGGTGCCGTTTCACCTGTTAACCCGCTCCATGATCGGCGTGATGATCGCGCTCATGGCGATCCTTGCGGCCTTCCCTTTTGTCAGCGGACACCCTGCCGGCGCCATCATCGTGACGTTTTTATTCGGAGCCGGCGCTTTCGGAACGGTGCCCCTTTTGCAAACAAAGGTCGTGGCTGCGTCTGAACACGGAACAACGATCGCCACCTCTGTCAGCATCGCTGCATTTAACTTGGCCAACGCGCTCGGCGCATGGATCGGCGGACTCATTCTTCATGCATCAGAGTCCTACACATACCTTGCCACAGGCGGTGCGCTTATGACCATGTGCGGACTGACGCTGACGATGTTCGCCTTTGTGTCTGAGAAAAGACAAGTGAAAGAAGAAATGTGGAGAACGGATCTGTAATTAAAAAAGCTGCCCGGTTTTAAGACCTGGCAGCTTTTTTGTTTGGTTCTTGCAGCGTCTTTGTCTGAGCTGCTTTCCGCATGATCGCGATCATCAAAAGGGCGGACGCGGCATAGACGATGCCGAAACAGCCGAAAACGAAAACAGAAGATGACATTCCTAATAACACGCCTGATAGAACAGGACCGCAGGCCATTCCCGTATACCTGATAAAATTAAACATGCCCATCGCACTGCCGCGGTTCTCATCAAATTCATTTGCCATCATCGTAGAGAACAGCGGCGGGATCAGCCCCATCGTGACGCCGAAAAGAACGAGGGCCGCCGACAACGCGAAAAGTGAAAACGAGTGGGTAAAGCCAAAACAGACGACGCTGGCCGCGGCGGTCAGATTGCCGATCAGAAACAGGCGTCCGAGCGACAATCTCTTTTGTATCCACTTAAACAGCACGCTGCCGGCAACCGTACTGACCGCTATCGGCAAATACAGCAAGCCGACGATCTGCAGATCAAGGTGATAATGATCAGTCAGCAAAATCGGCAAATATACGATCACTGAAAAATAAATAAAGAAAAGAAGATAGCTTAATATCAAAACGGCATTTCCCGTCCTGTTTTTGAAAATATCCTTATAATGCGACAACAGGCTGCCCGCGCTGAGATTGGTCTTTTTCTCCGCATGGCTCTGCGGAAAGCAAAACGCATTTCCGAAAAGCAAAAGAACAGACAAGACTGTCAAAAACCAAAAAATTCCCGGATAATTATAGCGCTCCCCGATAAAACCGCCGAGAATAGGTGCCGCTGCCGGTGCAAGGGAAAGCAGCATTTGATAAGTCCCCATCGCACTGCCCCGCTTCGTTCCCTGGAACAGAGATCCGATTGTGGTTGCCGCAATTAATGGAAGCGCTGCCGTCCCTAAAGCCTGCAACACCCTGAAAAAAAGAAACAGTCCAAAGTCCCGTGCGACGGCGCAGCCGATTGTAGCAATGACCGTTACGATCATGCTCGCCATCATCACAAACCTCGATCCTTTAAAGTCGACAATTGAGCCGACAATGATCTGCATCACAGCTGTAATGAAGATGAACAGCGAGACGGACAGGTTGACCATCGATACGGAAACGTGAAACGAATCTCTGATTAACGGAATGATGGGTGAATAAATATTTTGATTCAACGATGCGAAAAAGGCGCTGATACACACAAAATACATAATGAAAGAAGCATTTAATTTCATTGGTCTCATGTCAAACCGCCTGCCTTGTTTTTGTTTATTCGTTAACAATTCCTTCAATATCGTTCACTGGTTAACAATATTAATTGTAGATGACTCCTTTATCAATGTCAATGAACATTTCTTACTGCAGCTTTAAAGTTTTTACAAACTTTTTACTTATCGGGTTTCTTCACTCGAAAAACGCCTTAAAAAAAGGTTCCTTCTGATCAAAATTCCTCAGATTCACAAAAAACGTTACGAATATTTTCATATTTTGAATTTGATTTGTGTTGACAACTGGAAAAGATAGGGATAAAATGACTATTGTTTACTAGTAAACTTTTATGCTGTACCTTGCCTGATTTTGAGCTCAAACTCTTGCCCTGCTTTAACTATTGAACAAATGTGATACCCCTTCATCATGACCCGCACCATCGCTTATTCTTCTCGATTCATCGTGAAGTTGAGACCAGCCTATTCCCAGCTCGATAAACCGCACGTATCCCATCATTGATTGCAAAAGAAGTCATTCTATGTCCGTTAAGGAGGAAATCAATGACAGAGCTTACAATGGAGAGCAAACACCGGCCATTCAAAACTGAAACTCTTACCCGAAACTGCAATGAAATACTAAAACGCAGACGCCATGTTCTCATTGGCATCAGCCCGTTTAACAGCCGATTTTCCGAAGATTACATTCATCGGCTTATCGGCTGGGCCGTCCGTGAATTTCAACATGTATCCGTGCTTTTAGCCGGAAAGGAAGCAGCCAACCTTCTCGAAGCGCTCGGCACCCCGAATGGGAAGGCCGAACGGAAAGTCAGGAAAGAAGTCTCACGGAACCGGAGATTCGCTGAAAAGGCGTTGGAAGCGCATGGCGGCAACCCCGAGGCCATTCATACATTTTCCGATTTCGCGAACCAGACCGCATACCAGCGTTTGCGGATGGAAGTCGAAGACGCCTTTTTTGACCAGCCGCATTTCCGCAAAGCCTGCCTGGAGATGTCGCATGCGGCGATCCTCGGACGGGCCCGGGGCATTCGGATGGATGTCCAGGAGGTCAGCGCCGCCATGCTGGAGCTGGCTGTTGAATACGTCATCGCTGAACTTCCGTTTTTCATCGCCGCCCCTGATATTTTAGGCGTCGAAGAGACGCTTCTTGCTTATCACCGTCCATGGAAGCTCGGCGAACAGATCTCCCGTCATGAATTTGCCGTCAAAATGCGCCCAAATCAAGGATATCTTATGGTTTCCGAATCGGACGAAAGTGTGGAATATAAAAGCATGCAGGAGGAACGAGTATGAATCAATCGCTAAAAACCTTCACCGTGTTGTCAGAACAATATCACGAGAATCCGTATCAATATTTCTCATACCTTCGGGAATCTGATCCCGTCCATTATGAAGAATCGCTGGACAGCTATTTTATCAGCCGCTACCAGGATGTGCGCCGCGTGCTCCAGAATCAGGACGTCTTTACAACGAAATCGCTTGCCAAACGGGCCGAGCCCGTCATGCGCGGACCTGTGCTCGCCCAAATGAAAGGCAAAGAGCACACGGCGAAAAGGAGAATCGTTCTGCGCCGTTTTATCGGGGAATCCCTTGATCACCTCACGCCGCTCATTAAAGATAATGCACAAAGGCTTTTGGCCCCTCATCTTGAGAAAGGGCGGATCGACCTTGTCAATGATTTCGGCAAAACGTTCGCCGTTTGTGTGACGATGGACATTTTAGGTTTGGACAAGAACGACCACCAAACAGTGAGAAACTGGCACAGCGGCGTGGCCGATTTCATTACCAGTTTGAATCAGGCGCCTGAGGACCGGGAGCATTCCCTTAAATGCAGTGAACAGCTCGCTGAATATTTGAATCCGATTATCGAGGAAAGGCGCAAAAACCCCGGCCATGATTTAATATCCATCCTTTGCACTTCCGAATACGAGGGAGTAGCGATGTCTGACCGCGACATCCGCGCGCTGATTCTCAATATATTACTTGCCGCCACGGAACCGGCGGACAAGACGCTCGCATTAATGATTTATCATTTGCTTCATCATCCCGATCAAATGAATGACGTGCTGGAAGACCGCACGCTCCTGCCTCAGGCCATCGCAGAGACGCTGCGCTACAAGCCGCCGGTGCAGCTCATCCCGCGCCAGCTTTCACAGGACGCGGTGATCGGCGGAGTCGAGCTCAAAGAAGGGACGACTGTATTTTGCATGATAGGCGCGGCAAATCGCGATCCTGAAGCGTTTGAGGAGCCAGACGAGTTCAACATCCATCGCACCGACCTGGAAGTCAAAAGCGCATTCAGCGGTGCTGCCAGGCATCTCGCATTCGGTTCAGGCGTCCACAACTGTGTAGGAGCGGGGTTTGCGAAGACGGAAATCGAGCTTGTCGCAAATATCGTCCTGGATCAGCTGAAGAATATCCAGCTGGAGGAAGACTTCGTTTACCGTGAGACAGGCCTTTACACACGCGGCCCCGTCTCGCTCAACATCAGATTTGATACGAAACATTAATCTTGTGAAAAAGCCTTCTCCTCCCGAGAGGAGGCTTTTTCAATTGCCGCTTCACTGATCTTCGCCAGCTCTTCAAAATCCTCCTTCCCTTCGATCGCATGTGAAAGTTCGTGGCATTGAACGATTTTAAAACCATTCATTTTAAACATCGCGATGATTTCAATTCTCCCCCGGTCTCCGTTTGTTTTGACAACATTGACCGTATACCTGACCGCTGCGCTTTGCAGTCGCTCGTCAAACAAAAACTCATGAAAGGGCGACACCGTTATGGTGCGGGCAACCTTTTTCAGCGTCCTCATGTGATCTTTAAACTGCACAAGGTCAATTTGACTGCCGTCGGTTACTTGAACATAATTCTCGCTGAAGTAATCGGGAATTTTTTCAGTATTCATTTCACTCAAGATGTCCTGATACATGCTGCTTAAAAACTGTTGGGCTTCACTTTTATTCATTCGCTTCTCCTCTTGATTAAATGTGTTTTGACCATTCGTTTAAAAAGCGGATGATGGTTTCCAGCTCGGATTCGGAAAACCGCTCAAACAGCTCGATATAGTGCTGCTTTGCAATTTCGTGCATCCTGTCATGAATGTCGGCCAGTTTCTTCCCCTCGTCTGTTAATCTGTAATACAATTCTTTGTTGTTGTTCGGTTTTTTGTGCGATTCGATCATCCCGTGCTTTGTAAGCACATTGACCGCTTTTGTCACTGCCGCTTTTGATATTTGAAGTTTTGCTGCCAGGAAAGCGTTGTTGACGTCTGCCTCGTTTTCGCTGATAAGCGAGATAATGTGAAGCTGGGTCAGTGTCCAATGCTTCCGGATGCTGTCGACTTCTTGAAAAGCTTCCTTTGCGAGCGCCTGCTGTTCATGCTGAGCCCGCTTTTCTCTTTTGAGAATAAAATCCTGAACGGCTTGAAATGCTTGCTCATACGTCTTGTTTTCCACGATCATCATATCCTTTTCATCATCGTTAACCGGTTAACTGTTTAATAGTTTACCAGTTAACAATAATTGAAGCAAGCAAAAAGCATATGATGCAGAAAAGATCCGCAGCATATGCTTCCCTCATACTTGAAGAGATAACACGTGCTTTTCAGTCCAAGCCAGAAGCTTCAGGTCCTGTTTGCGGCCGGCGATGAATGAAAGCCCCAAAGGCTCGCCGTTTTTTGCCGGTAACGGAACGGTAATCTGCGGAAGCCCGCCAAGCCCGGCAATACACGTCAGTTTCATCGTGCGCGCCCTTCTCTCATGTAATTCGTTTTCCGGCAGCCCGCGGAGCGGCGGCGTGCCGGGAGCAGTTGGAATGACGAGTAAGCCGTCTTCCGCGAGCCATTCCGACAGTCTCCTTTTCACCGCTTCTCTTTTCATAAACACATGCTCATGATCGCTTTTCCTAAGACTTGACGTCCATTCAAATCTTTCTGCGATTCCAGAGCCGAACACTGGATTTGTGCGCTCGATCCAAGCTCCATGCTCCTCCCAAATATCCAGACCCTGCAGCAACTTGAACATCTCCGCCCATTCCGCGAGGCCTCCGTCAGCGGCAATGCACCAGTCGAATTCGCCGTCTATCAGGCCTAATGCATGAGCGTATACTTGTGTCCGGTCGCTTTCTTCAAGCAGGCTCCACGCCTCTTTTTCAAAATAAATCCGCTTGAAACAGGCCCCTGCCTCCTCCTGTCCGCTAAGCAGGACGCGGCCTGCCGCATGAAGAATTCCGATATCTTTTGACATCCATCCGACAGTGTCAAAGCTTTTCGCCAGCGGTATGACTCCATTAACCGGCACCTCGCCGTGCGTCGGCCGAAATCCGAAAATTCCGCAGTAGGAAGAAGGGATTCTGACAGACCCTCCGGTGTCTGTTCCAAGGGCAAAATCGGCCATGCCGGAAGCTGCCGCCACGGCCGAACCGCTTGAAGATCCTCCAGGAATGTTGTCCTTGGCACAAGGATTGACTGGCGTACCATAATGGACATTTTCTCCGTCAAGGCTGTACATCAGCTCATCCGTGTGAGCAGCACCTTTAAGCCTTGCCCCTTCACGCAGCAGCAAGTCAACGGCTTCCGCGTTTTTTTCGGCAGGTTCGTGCGTCCTCAGCCAATCAGGATTTCCCGCCGCATTTGTATGGCCTTCTACCGCAAACACATCCTTTACCGCAAACGAAAGGTTTTTCAAGCTTCCTTCAGCTGATGCCGGCTCGACAGCCAAATCCTTGTTCATAAAAGCGCCCCAATCATACTCCATTTTCAAAATCCCCTCTTTTTGTTTTTAACGATAACCGGACACCTCTTCAAATTGAACAAAATTGTGACAAAATCTTCCGTTCTCCGGTTGAAAAAGGTCTTTAGGTTTGTTCCTATAGGCAAACAGGGTAAAATAAAGGTGTGTTAATTACATATTAAAAACGAACATGGGAGAGGAGAATGAATGGTGAACAAGGTTCGCACAGGAATATTAGGATACGGTTTGTCAGGTTCGGTGTTTCATGCGCCTTTATTATCTGTGTTAGAAGATTTTGAGATTCGAAAGGTGATGACTTCAAGAAAAGAACAAGTCAAACAAGACCTCCCCGAAACAGAAGCCGTCAGCTCGATCGAAGACATCACAAATGACCCTGACATTGATCTCGTCATCGTGACCACGCCGAGCGGCCTTCATTACGAAATGGCGAAAGAGTGCATCCGCGCCGGAAAGCATGTCGTCCTGGAAAAACCGATGACGGCAACAGCGGAAGAAGCTGAAAAGCTCATCAATGCCGCGAAAGAAAAAGGGGTGCTTCTCAGCGTCTACCACAACCGAAGATGGGATAACGACTTTTTGACGATCAAACAGCTCATCAAAGAAGGGCGCCTCGGAGAGGTTAACACATTCCACGCCTCCTACGACCGGTTCCGGCCGAATGTCAGACAGCGCTGGAGAGAGCAGAAAGGACCGGGCTCAGGCGCACTGTACGATTTGGGTTCACACCTGATCGATCAGGTGCTTCATTTATTCGGCATGCCAAACAGCGTCACCGCTCAAGTGACCGCTCAAAGAGCCAATGCGGAAACAGACGATTACTTCCATGTCGTCCTTCACTATGATCAGCGCCAAGTGATTCTCCACTCGGGTTCGATTGTTCCGGCCAACGGTCCCCGCTACCAAATCCACGGTTCAAAAGGAAGCTTTATTAAGTATGGTATCGACGGCCAGGAGGATGCACTCAGAGCGGGTCAAAAACCTGCAGGCGATGAGTGGGGAGCCGATCAACCCAAATATTACGGGGAACTGGCCACAGTCGAAGGTGACGAGGTCATTAAGGAAACAGTGGAAAGCATCCCGGGTTCATACTTAACCTATTACAAGCAGCTTGCTTCAAGTATTCTTGAAGGCGGCAGCCTGCCTGTCACGGCTGAAGAAGGACGCGACGTCATCCGCATCATCGAAGCCGCGCAAAAAAGCAGCGAAACGAATCAAACGGTGTTCTTACACAAATAAAATAAAACCGCGGATCACGTCCGCGGTTTTTTCAAAAGGTCCGGCCCAATTCTTTGGCGCGGGCAATTGCATTTCGTTTAATTTCTTCGGCTTTATCCGGCTCTGCATTATGCCCTTCTATAAATAAACCTTCAAATTCCGGCACTCCGAAAAACTGCATCATGATGCTGATATAGCGGTGCCCCATCTCAAGTTCCGCAGCCGGCCCTTCTGAATAGTAGCCGCCTCTCGCCTGGATGTGCAGGGCTTTTTTATCGGTTAACAGCCCGATCGGTCCCTGTTCGGTATATTTAAACGTCTTTCCCGCTACAGCGACCGCATCAAAGTACGCTTTCATCACCGGCGGAAAAGAGAAATTCCAAAGCGGCGTGACAAACACGTATTTGTCTCCCGCGATAAATTGCTCGCTCAGCTCATTCAAACGGCCGACTTTTGCCTTTTCGTGTTCAGAAAGCTGTTCAAATCCCGATCCCGACTGCAATTTTCCCCAGCCGCTGAAAACATCCGCATCAATCTGCGGAATGTTCTCCTTGTAAAGATCAAGATGTATGACTTCATCATCCGGATGAGCTTCTTTGTAAGATTCGATAAAAGCTTTTCCCGCCGCCATGCTGTATGATGCCCTTTCGTCATGCGGGTGAGCGGTAATGTAAAGGGTTTTTGTCATCTCTTTTGCTACCTGCCTTTTTGTATTGTTATTGGATAGTATGGGACGTTTTCAGGCAAATATTCAGAAAAACTCGGCTTATGCTGGAATCATCCGCCGGTCCAAAAACGTATAGCCGGGAATAGCTCGCAGACAGGATGCAAACTTCCCATACGGAAGTTTTACGACGCAGTTTGCACACATTGCTGATCGCCTGTTTCGCATTTTTGCACTAACGGCTGGATCAAAAGCGTTAATTGATACTTTCGTTCAGCAGTCTGATCGCCTGCAAATACTTTCATTCTGCTTGCAATTCACGAATAAAAAAAGGAACGCCTCGATTTTTCAGGTCAAGGCGTTCCTCCATTCAAAACGAAAGCAGACTCCCTTGCAGGAGCAATGCCATTTCTTAGATGCTTGCGGCATCTTCGTTTTTTAGATGATACTTTTATATACAGCTTTTATGACTGCGCTGTATGCCCCTCTTCTTCCAGCTTTTCGAGTCTCTCTTGCACCTCTTCTTCTGAAAGGCCGTGCTCTTTGACATACAGGTTGCGCGGATGAACCCGGCACTCGTGCGTGCAGCCCCGCAAATAGCGGTGTTCATTTTCTTCAGAGCAGATGATCTGCTTGTTGCATTCAGGGTTGGCGCAGTTGACATAGCGCTCGCAAGGCTCGCCGGTGAAATAATCCTTGCCGACGATGACATGCTCTTTCTGGTTGACCGGAACGCTGATTCTTTCATCGAAAACATAGCACTGCCCGTCCCACAGTTCACCTTGAACTTCAGGGTCTTTTCCATACGTCACAATCCCGCCGTGAAGCTGGGACACGTCTTCAAATCCTTCTTTTTTCAGCCATCCCGAAAATTTTTCGCAGCGGATACCGCCCGTGCAGTAAGTCAATATTTTCTTGCCTTCGAGCTTTTCTTTGTTATCACGGATCCATTCAGGCAATTCGCGGAACGCCTTAATGTCCGGTCTGACCGCGCCGCGGAAATGTCCCAAATCGTACTCATAGTCGTTCCGTGCGTCGACGACAATCGTATCTTCCCGCTGCATCGCCTCATAAAATTCTTTTGGCTCAAGGTATTTTCCCGTTAATTCATTCGGATCGATATCATCTTCCAGACGGAGCGTCACAAGCTCATCGCGATGGCGGACATGCATTTTTTTGAAAGCGTGCCCTTCTGATTCATCGATTTTAAACACCATATCTTCAAAGCGGGGATCGTTTTTCATTTCACTCATATAGCGGTCTGTCTGCTCTACGGTTCCTGACACGGTTCCGTTTATTCCTTCACCCGCCACAAGGATGCGCCCTTTCAGGCCCAAATCTTTGCAGAACTTGAGGTGATCTTCGGCAAATTGCTCGGGGTTGTCGATATGAACATATTTATAATACAACAATACTCGGTATTGATTTTTCATGATATCTTACCACCTATCTGATGCATGTTTTTATAGGAGAAAAAATGGAATATCGATCCATTTATTTTATCAAACCTTTGTTCATATTAAAACAAATCATCACCATGATTTCAATGAAGCTGCTTGAACATTCCCTTAATCAAATGCTAGAAATTTTAACACTTCCGGCCGTTTTACGCAAGTAAAACAACTCAGGTTAAAGGACTTTCAGCAATTCTGTTATAAACTCCCAAAACCCAGGAACTTCTTGACATAAAAGCATCTCCGCTTTTTCGCAAATTTTCATCTTCAGCTCCTGTTCAAGATCCTCCCTCTCTTGATAGGATGTGTTGTTTAATTTGCTTTTGATCATCGGCGTGAAATTTTCCAGCAATTTCTCAATCTCTTTTTCGTCGTGCAGACTCACTGTTATCATTCCCCTCTGCTTTAGAATTCAGCAGCTCTCTTATCTTTTCGAGTGCCCTTTTATGAATTCTTGAAATATTTTGCCTTGATTCTCCCAAAGAGTCAGCCATTTCCTGCATGGATACCCCGTGAATGTAAATTTGCGCAAGCACTTTTTTCTGCTTGTCCGTCAATTGCAAAAACGCTTCATAAAGCATCGGGTCTTGCAGATGTTCACTTAAATCCTCTTCCTGTTCCAAGACATCGTCTAACAGGTCCCCTCGGGGCGGCTCGGGCAAAGTCGGACTGTCGTCGATCATCAATGGAAAACGCTCTCGATTTTTCCGGACTCTTTTATCAAAGTCGACGGAGAAAATCCGGATCATCGAGTTGATGTATTTGATCATGCGGATGTTTTTGTAAAACCGCTTAAATTCGCGATCGAGACACTCTGCCTCTTCAGAATCCGGATGTTCCAAAACGTGGTTGAAAAGCCGCTCATACCGGGGGTTGCTCAAAAAATGCTTCACAAGCGGATGCCCTGTGATTTCCTTGATTTTCGCACGCAGTAACGTTTGATCAATCATAAAAACCGCCTCCTATTTATTTAGATGAAAGAAATGTAAAAAAAGTAAACTCATCTCTTCTTATTAACATGCAAACATAAGTTCCCATTCAGAGAAAATAGTTCTTTGCTTACATTTTTCAGACTTTCTTCACTTCTTAACATAGGAGGTGGTAAGAATGGACAGTGCATTCATTGAGGAAGCAGCGAAACAAATCGGCAATGTCGGCTTTCCAGCTGTATTGGCAATTTACCTGCTGACGCGTTTTGAAAAGAAAATCGATGAACTGATCGAATTGATCAAAGAAAAAAGTGACACCGATGATTGACATCGGCCTCACTTTTTTCACTTAACATGACAGAAGGGGAAAACGAAAGGCCTTTCAGCTCTCCTTTACATTTTGAGAAAGAGGGGATATCACATGGAAAAAAACAAATCAATTCCACAGCCGATCAGAGGAGAAAAAGGAGCGGAAACGAAAATTCCGCATAACGTTGAGCGCGATCGCCAAAATCCGGACATGCTTGCGCCGCCGGAAACCGACCACGGAACGGTGTCAAACATGAAATTTTCATTTTCCGATGTCCATAACCGACTCGAAAAAGGCGGATATGCACGGGAAGTCACCGTTCGCGAGCTGCCGATTTCAGACAAGCTTGCCTCTGTCAACATGAGGCTGAAACCTGGAGCCATCAGGGAACTTCACTGGCATAAGGAAGCCGAATGGGCATATATGCTGTACGGAAAAGCACGGATTACGTCTGTTGACCAAGACGGCAGAAATTTTATTGAAGATGTGAAAGAAGGAGATCTCTGGTACTTCCCGTCAGGTCTGCCGCATTCAATCCAAGCGCTTGAAGACGGCTGCGAATTCCTGCTCGTCTTCGATGACGGCTCTTTCTCTGAAAACAGCACCTTCCAGGTGACAGATTGGCTGGCCCATACGCCTGATGAGGTAATTGCCGCAAACTTCGGCATTTCAAAAGACGTCGTAGCATCTCTTCCAGATAAAGAAAAGTATATTTTCCAAGAAGTGATCCCTGGATGTCTTGAGAAAGACAAAGTCGAAAGCCCGAACGGAACGGTGCCTCAATCTTTCAGCTACAATTTGCTTGAACAGGAACCGATCGTATCTAGCGGCGGTAAAGTATGGATTGCCGATTCCACGAATTTCAAAGCGTCGAAAACAATCGCTTCTGCGCTGGTGGAAGTCGAACCTGGAGGCATCCGGGAGCTGCACTGGCATCCGAATACAGACGAATGGCAGTATTATATTTCCGGACAAGCGAAAATGACCGTTTTCGCGTCCGACGGGCATGCCAGAACATTTAACTACCAGGCCGGAGATGTCGGCTATGTGCCGTTTGCAATGGGACACTACGTCCAAAATACAGGAGACGAACCGCTTCGCTTCCTCGAAATCTTCAAAGACGACCACTATGCTGACGTTTCGTTAAACCAATGGCTCGCGCTCGTTCCGGAAGAGCTTGTCCGCCAGCACCTCGACGTCGGCAGCGAGTTTACAAACATGCTCTCTAAAGAAAAGCATCCGGTCGTGAAATTTGATAAGAAATAACCAGCCAGGCTTGCAGGAGACATATCCTGCAGGCCTTCGGCTGCTGTGTACATATTTAAAAGGAGTTGTATCATGAAACATTTCGTTATTTGCTGCTTATCGGTAATGTTCGTTTTTTTCGCCCACTTTCTCGGCATTTCGATCCTGTTTCATCTGCCGGGCGCATTTTATCAAACAGTCGGGTCCCTGCTTTTGTTTACGCTTTGTTATACCGCACTGACCTTTGTCCTGGAACCGGCTGAAAAGCTGCTCATCCACAGTATGAAGCTGCTGGGCATCAATCGGCGGATCACGTTTTTTGCAGCGGAAATGCTCACAATCGGATGTTTATGGGCCGCGATTTTTACAGCGGACGAATTGCTGGACGACGTTCTGCTGACCTCTTCGGCGGAAATCATGATTGCCGTTTCGTTTTTTACCATTGATAAAATCCTTTATCCACCGCAGAGGTCCGGTTCGCTCTTATATTGAGAATCCACTGTGCAGGAGAATGTTATATAATGGATTTCAAGTAATCAAAAGGAGGTTTTCGTTCTTGTATAAGGTACGTTTTAGACCCGACATGTCGATCAAAGAAATCGGTGAACAGGTGCAAAGCTATGTCGCCGCCAATTGGAAACAAACGCTTGACGATCATCGCGAAGCGCTTTTAAAGGTGTTTCCCGAATTGGAAGACGCGACTTACGGCGTCTACTTGGACCACCTGCTGCCTCCTGTATTTGAAAGCCTCGAACAGTCCGGCTTTACAACGATTCAAGATGCGGGAAAAGGTGATTTTTTCATCGGAAAAGGCTTAAACTTTAGACAGTCCATGGAAAAATGGGGAGCTGACGACTGCCGCTCACGGGTGTTTTGGGCTGTCATCTCCGATCAGCAAGAAAAGCCTGCCGGGACGCTGCTCTTTGACTTTTTTCACTCTCACGCCGGGTTTGACGTGCCTCTTTCTCCGAAGATTTACACATTGGAGGAAACAGAGAGAGACAGAATTGTCGCTCACGTGAAACAGATAAAGGAAAACTAGCTGATAGCGCCCCACAACATCATAAGCTGCAACCGCTGGGTAACCCGGCGGTTTTTTTAATGCAGAACAAGGAATATTTTTGCAACCAATCAAACCACACATTCGTTATGTATAAGACCACCAACATCTTACATAAGGGAGAAAATCATGAGAACTTTCGAAATATTATTAACACTCCTGTCTTTTGTCATGCTGTTTCAGCAAAAAATGCCGAGAAAGCTTGCGGCGGCAGCCGGATTTGCGAGTATTGGCGTGTTGGCGGGACAGCTTTTTTTTGAGGGATACAGATGGCAAATGGTTTTGATCTATCTGATCTCCGCCGCCCTCGCCTTTATCGCGATCTTCGGTAAAAGGCTTCAAATCAAGATGTGGAAGCCGCTGAAATATGGCTTGTATGTTCTAACATTCGCCATGCTGGCAATCTCCGTCTTCCTGTCTGTATACCTGCCCGTCTTCGATTTGCCTAAGCCTGACGGCGCTTATTCTGTCGGGACGAAGACGTTTCATTTGACCGACCGCGACAGAGAAGAAACGCTGACAAAAAATCCGCACGATAAAAGAGAACTGATGATCCAAGTATGGTACCCCGCCCAAGGTTTGCATGGACAGAAACGGGCACCTCTCTTTCCCGAAGACGCAAGCACATTTCACGAATATATCGAGAAGTTCGCAGATGGATTCGGTCTTCCCCCGTTTGCTTTGGACTATTGGCGCTACATCAAAACAAACTCATACGAAAACGTTGCGTTCTCATCAGCTGAAGCCCGATATCCAGTCGTCGTAATCAGCCACGGCTTCGGAACAAGCCGGCTGCTGCACGCTTCCCAAGCCGAACATCTGGCAAGCCATGGGTTTGTCGCAGTGGCGATCGATCATACGTACAGTACGATGGCAACGGCTTTTCCAGACGGACGGATGACAGGCTTAACAACCGAGCGATATATGAACGGAGTTTCCGAAAACAGCAGCAAGCTCGGGAACATTTGGACGCAGGACGCCGACTTTGTCATCAACCAGTTGGATCAGCTGAATCGCGATGCCTTTAAGGGAAAACTCGATATGGACAACATCGGGATGATGGGTCACTCATTCGGCGGCGCCACGGCGTTTAACGCCGCATATTCAAATCCCAAAATTAAAGCCGGAATCAACATGGACGGTTCACTGTACAATGTCAACGGCAAGCAGGCGATTTCAAAGCCGTTTCTATTCATGGAATCGAGCAGCTTTATGAACATTAAAGACAAGGCGCTCAGCGGAAAAATTTCTGATGAAGAAATCAAAAATTCGGGTTTAACGAAAGAAGAATTCAACAAGATGATTGAGGAACGAAAAAAGGAATACAAAATCATTGATCAAGCGTCAATGGTGTATATTGAAGGAACGGAGCATTACAACTTCACCGACTTGCAGCTTTATTCAAAACTTTTGAAGCAGCTCGGCATGACGGGCGACATCGACGGCGAACGAAGCGCGGATATCGTGAACCGGTACGTTTTGGATTTTTTCAACAAGCATTTAAAAGAAACCGGCGGCGGCTTGATCAGCAAGCCGAATCCGTCATATCCGGAGGTGAAGTTTCCGAAGGAATAAACCGAAAACGACAGAAAGGGTGCCGGCGGCGGCACCCTCTTTGTCTCATTAACAGATACACCCTGGATTGCTAGAACTAAATATTTTTCGTATGCCTTTTCACTAAATGGCCGCTAAGCCCGGCATATCGGAACTGTGCAGCTTGTAACTCCGCTTCATGCGCGGCGTCGTTAATATTAGCGGAGGTTAGCGACAAATGTTGTCACACTCTGAGCCGGAAGATGCGCCCAAAAATGATTGTCTGTTACATTGAGATTCGTTCCAGGTTGAAGGTTGCTGCTGCTGCTCGTGATCCATCTGGATACTTGAGAAACAGATCCATTCTGCAGAACGAAGTTTTGGTTAACCCCTGAGTTGTTTTTATTAATGGCAACTATAACGACTTTGTTGTCACCTTTATAGGCAGATACGTAAACGTTTGAAGCGGGGCTCTTTGTCGCATCAACCCTGACATAACCGGGACGGACAAACTTCGAGAAATGAGCCATATTGTAACCGCGCTTGCTGATCGTACCGTCTTCTTTCATAGGACCGTATGATCTGCGGATGTACCACCATACATAAGCCTGAAAATCTCCCTCTACCATCGAATTGTGAATATGGTGCGAAACATCCAATGCCTCAGGCCAGCGGTCCGCAGAATTATTGTCACTGTTCGGATAATATACTTCCGTCATCCAAAGATCTTTTCCTGCTCCTTTTTGTTTGAACAGTGGATAAGCGAAATTGTTAAGCTGTGTACCATAAAGATGAGCGCCAAGAATATCCATATTGGCAAGCGCCTTCGGATCATTCAAAATCGGATCCGATATATTTTTTAAGTATTGAAACGACTCAGGCGCGATGACACGGGCATTAATCGAGCCGGCGTTCTCTTTCATAAAGCGAAGTATTTCTTGCGGTGTCCACCACGTCCAGTCGTGTGCGTAATCAGGCTCGTTTTGGACGGAAATCGCATACAGATTCACGCCATTATTTTTCATGAAGGTAACAAAGTCGTTAAGATGCTTCGCGTATGCGGCGTACTTATCGTATCTCAGCCGTTTAGCTGATGTGTCTCCATTCCGATTGAAAGTCTCAACCATATCGCTTGGCGGATTCCAGGGAGAAGCAAAAACGATTGCTCCGTGTTTGATCGCACTCTTTGCCGTCTCCACTTCTCTGTACCAATTGTTTCTATTTTCATCAACATGAATTCTTAAAATTGAAAAGCCTAACTGATTCTGTCCATTGCCAAAGGCGGTTTCTCTTTGAGCTGCTGTAAGATCCCCGATCCAAGCCGGGTGATTCATCCCTCCAAAACCGCGAATCACTTGTTTTTCTGCAGATAGACGAACTGTTGCGTCACTGGCTGCTGAAACTTCAGAAGCGGCAGGCCCGGTTAACATGAGCGACAGCATCGTTACATATGCCAACAATACACAAATTAATTTTTTCACATGCTTTCATCCTCTCATTGTTGTGGTATATGAAAACCCTTCTGAGACCACCTTTTTGCTGTTACCGGTGCTCATTTTGTGTAAACTGCCAGTAATCAACATTAAACAAGTTGCCTGAACTGTTTCCGGTAAATACAAAATAGACGTTGTGAACACCGGTTGCGCCGCTCACAGTGGTTTCTATTTCTCTCCAAGTCTGCGCTCCGCCTGTGGAAGGTACATTCAGAGTTCCCACAAGCTTACCTGTTACACTGTCGAGACGGACTTCAATTTTACCGCCTGCAGTGGAAGCGACATTGGCTTTAAATGTCCTCGCTCCGCGCGTGCCGAAGTCAGCATTTCCTACAGCAATCCAGTCTCCGTTATGAATGCTTGTGACATTTTGATTATTTTCCGGTCCGCCGGGTGCTGAGGATTTCTCCGTCAAAATGCGTCCATTCCAGGCAAACGTTTCAGCTTCTACCCGGTTATACGGATTCAAATTGGCAAGCTGAGACACTCCCCTGTAATTTGCCGCCACCTCTTGAATGGACCCGTCTGCAAGATGGACCAGCTTATTGATATGGGGAGAACGGTATCCTTTGCCGGCTCCGAACAAAGCGAAACTGACAGTTTGAGCATGGTACACCACATACCACTCGTTTTTAAAATTGAAAACAGCATGATGGTTGTTTCCGCCAGCCCCGAAGAATGCACCCGGATTTTTCAGGAAATGCCCTCTATACGTAAAGGGCCCCATGGGACTTGAGCTGGTCATGTAGCCGATTTCACCCGGTGGTATATTGGCCGGGTGCGCACCGCTGAAATTGATGCAATAGGAATAGTAATATTTTCCGTTATGTTTATGAATTCCCGAGTCTTCAAACATGAAAGGCGCATCAATCACAGACGCGCTTCCAACAACGCTGGTCATACCGGTCCCCAATTTTATGACTCGTGCTGTTTTAGGATTTGCCCATTGCTCCTGCGTTGGATTTGAACCGCCAGGGATGCCTCCGCCGGCATACAGATAACCGGTGCCGTCGTCATCTACGAACACTGCCGGATCAAATAGCCAAACAACGCCGGACATTCCCGGTGTACTTGTTGTAACCAACGCTTTTCCGATCGGATCTGTCCACGGCCCGGTCGGGCTGTCTGCGGTGAGGACCCCGATACCTCCGCCGCCGTTTGCAAAGTAAAGGAAGAATTTATCCTTACCATTTATCTTTTTAACTGCAACTGACGGGGCCCAGGACGCGCCTGCCCATTTCGCAATCCCCCGGCCGCCATTAGCCCCGTTGGCACCTGCCACCGGAATGGCTCCGTGATCTGTCCAGTTCACCATATCCGCTGAAGAGATGACGAACACTTTGTTCAAATTGGCAAATGAATTATCCTTAATCGTTCCGTTGCTGTTATATTCATAATCGTCACTGGACATGTAGATGTAGACTCTTCCGTTATAGGTCAGCGCAAAGGGATCCGCTCCTAAATGATGGTCTATAAGCGGGTTAGAATTCCCTACATGTTTTGCAATGGTTGTGCTGGCAGCAAGTACAGATTTCCCAGGTATACAGCTCATGAATAGCACAAGAACCAATAAACATGCACCGCACTTCATTTTCATGACCAACATCCTCCTTTTATCTATAAAAATCAGGCGAGTTGCCGATTTTTCCGGCAGAAGCCCCTGTCTTTGGAAAGTGCGATCCGGCTTTGGGGCGATTTCTAATCTTGAAGCAGCTTCTTTCATAGCTCTATTCCTTCGCGAAGCCGGGCCTAGCCCTCTTCCGGAAGAACGCGTTCAGAATCTTGGCCAACCGCAATAACCTGACCGGTGATTTATCTGCCGGCGCTTTGCTCTTCTTTCTCCGCATCCCCTCCTGTAGTTCATATTTAATAACCGTTTTGCATAAGCGTTGATCATACAAACTTTTACATTTAGCACCTTCAAAAACTTACCATAATTTTTTAAGCATATTAAGTGTCTTTTATCATTTCTTTTTTGCACATCTAAAAATTAATTCTTATGAACTAATTTCATTTCAATTAAAAGAAAAAAGGACAAAGGTTTGTTTTGTAAACTGTTGGCGTAGAGGTGATTCATAATGCGGAAAGAAAAAGGAGCAGAAGAACATCTGCAGGCGACTAAGCACAGATATTGCAATTATTAAAGGAACGGGCGGCGACTTGACAAGCGAGCTGAATCCGGAGGAATGACCGAAAAGCTGAGTGCCGCTGAGGAAAGCGGCAACCTCTTATAATCAGGAGAAAATAAAGAAAAGACTTAAAGCAATCGCAGTCTGAACAAGCGAAATCAAAGCCAAGTGTCCAAACGGAGTCTTGGCTTTTTTAATGTATGTATCATAAATGAAATTAACAATAAAAAAGCAAACGTATCCTATTAGTGATTCAATGATGAGCATAGTA
Source organism: Bacillus sp. FSL K6-1284 (assembly GCF_038002625.1). Taxonomy (NCBI): domain Bacteria; kingdom Bacillati; phylum Bacillota; class Bacilli; order Caryophanales; family Bacillaceae; genus Bacillus; species Bacillus sp. FSL K6-1284. The sequence goes on from NZ_JBBOCW010000001.1 coordinate 3,638,438, forward strand.
GACCTCCTTTTGGTCAGTTCTTTCGAATGTATATATAACCAAAGTTCGACATCATGCCCTCTGATCCCTTTTTAGCGATTACACGGTGCCTCTGCCATGCCGACTCCAATGAAAGAAAAGCCAATTTCTGCGAATAAATGGGGCTTTATGCTAAAATTAAAGGAAAACGTTGAGGTGCAGTAAACTTATGATCCAACACAGTGTCTTTCTTGAGGGAGAATATACATTACAGGATATGAAATCTTTCTTTTTTTATTGGCTTAAAAAATACGCATTCCTTTATTTTATTCTTATTTTTCTATTGTTTGTCTGGGTGTTTTCCGTCGATGGGAAGATGCCGATTACCGTTTATCATAGTGAAACACTCGAATTGCTGTTGAATGGCCTTCTCATTATTGTACTTTCAATAATATTAACCTCACTTTTAATTGGGTTTTTTTATATCCGGATGCAAATTGTCTATCGAAAAAATGAACGGCTAAAACGTAAAAGAACTTACACTATCAATCCACAAGGAATCCAGATTCAATTTAAGAATTCCGATACGTTGTTTCAATGGTATGAAGTGACAGCAGTAACAGAATATAAACGCCTCATCCTCATGAAAACGTCAAGCAGCCAGATGATTTTGATACCGAAACGCTTTTTCACATTTGAAAATGAACTTCATTCTTTCAGAGAGCTTGTGACTACATATGGGCAGGCCAAAAAATTAAAATTGCAATCATAAGAAGAAGGATTTCTCCTTTTTTGTATTTCCATGTTCATTACATAAAAATGAGCAGTGATTGTAACAAAATGTATTAAAGGAGAATGCCATGAAGACTCTGGATGTTCAGGCGTTGCACAATGCAATTGATCAAACGCTGGAACAATTAAAACAACAATCAGACGAATTCGCTAAAGTTAAAAAAAGCTCAAGAGTTGCTTGATAAATACGCTGACACGGGAGATTTCCCAAGAAAGGAAAGTTGTTGACTTTGGCCAAAAAATAGGTAAAGCATATGACATGAAAACCGGAAAATATATTGTAACTACCAGAGGAACAATACATTATTCAAAAGACGGTGCTCATATAGTTCCTATAAAAACCATTAGAACCATAAGAAAAGGATTGATACTTATGGAATATAACTCTTTAATAAAAACATTAGATGAATATGGTGGTAGAGAACTGCGATTAGAATGGGAAAATGGATTAGAGGATGAAGATATCAATTACACAGAATATTATGCAGTTGCCTTTAGAGTGAATCACATTATATCCCACCTTACTAAAAACGAAGGCAGTGTATATGATTGGTTAAGTCAAGGGGAGGAAAGCTCCTTGGTTGAGATCTCTCTTTATGATAATCCACCGAATAAAATTTTAGTGGGTGGTCAGACAGTATGGGAATTGGACAGTAATAAATAACTATAGACAAATTATAAAAACTGAGCCCTCGTGAAAGAGGGCCTTTTTGTATTAATTCAATAGTGATCAAGTTTTACCTTTTTCTGCGGCTCGTAAATGCCGTCAGAAGAAAACCTGTGCATCAGTTGGAACCGTTTGACCGCATTCGTTGTTTTCGACACGTAAAAGCCATCAATGCCGTCCTTGAATTTTCTCATGGCATGACTCCGACGTATTCCACGGTATCATTCATATGTTCATTAAACCGTTTACCACTCTTACACAAACATCAAAAAATCCCCCAAAAAACAAAAAACCACCATCATATGTATGGTGGAGACGGTGGGAGTCGAACCCACGTCCAGAAACGTCGATTGCTTCAGCGTCTACGAGCGTAGCCCTGCATATTTAGTTTCGCTCATCTTCGTGCCTGCGGGCAGGCCCTCGGAGAGCTAGTCTGAAGAGTCTCTTCCTGCGCCCTCAGACGGGAGCGCAAGCGTAGCCTACTTCGTTATGGGCTCTTAACCGGCACATAGGCGATGCGGGCAAGAGCTCGCTGCGCTAATTAGGCAGCTAGTGCTAAGTTCTGGTTAGATTTGCCAGTTATATTTAGGTGCGTTTTTACGAGATCGCCTCTCGGCTCGCAACTCAAGCTCGATCCGTCCCTGTCGAATCCGTAACGTCCCCTTGGATGAAAAGGAAGTCGGATAACTGGCTGCATCACTATTATAACAAGATCACGCGTCAATTCCAAATGGTAATGTCTGTGATCACGTTCATATAGGATAACATGGGTTCCGGCTTTAGATCAAGCCTTTTTGCCTGTCGCGGAATGCTCTTTCGATTTCGCGTTTGGCGTCTTTGCGCTTTAAGTCTTCGCGTTTGTCGAATTTCTTCTTCCCTTTTCCGAGTCCGAGCAGCACTTTCGCAAAACCGTTCTTCAAATAAATCTTGAGCGGTACGAGCGAGTACCCCTGCTCTTTCGTCAAACCGATCAATTTGTTGATCTGCTTGCGGTGCATCAAAAGCTTTCTCGTCCGCAACGGATCATGGTTGTAGCGGTTCCCCTGCTCATACGGGCTGATGTGCATATTGTGAAGGAACACTTCCCCGCGCTCAATTTTAGCGAACGCGTCCTTTAAATTCACCCGTCCGGCGCGAATGGACTTGATTTCCGTACCTTGAAGCACGATGCCTGTTTCGTATGTTTCTTCTATAAAATAATCATGATTTGCTTTTTTATTTTGGGAAACAACCTTCCCTTCTCCCTTTGGCATACGGCAACCTCCTCCCGCCTTCAATCTCACATTCAAAAGGGCGGCGAATACGTATTATTCTATCAAATGAACGTTCGCCTTACAATTTCGCCGCCCTTTTTTTGACGTGTGCTGTCTATTTTTTCTTTTTCTTTCGTTTTTGTTTCGGCGCGTTTTGAAAACCGCGTTTTTTCTTTACTTTTTTCTTTTTCGGCTTGGTGAACCATTCCCCTTTGTCAGCCGATGGAGCATCCTTTTTAGGACCCTTTTTCTGTTTTTGCTCCGGTTTCTGCCGGCGGCGGGAGCCTTTCATGCCGACGATTTCAAAATCGATGTTCCGCTCGTCTTTATTGACGTCAACGACGCGGACCGTAATCTCATCGCCGATCCGGTAGACGTTGCCCGTACGCTCGCCGATCATGGCATAGTGCTGTTCATCATAACGGTAAAAATCGTCCGTCATAAAGCTGACGTGGACAAGCCCTTCGATCGTGTTCGGCAGCTCGACAAACATGCCGAAGTTCGTAACGGAACTGATCACACCGTCAAATTCTTCACCGATCTTATCCAGCATAAATTCGGTTTTTTTCAGATCATCCGTTTCCCGCTCGGCATCTACGGCATTGCGTTCCATATTTGACGTATGCTCGGCGATCTCAGGCAGTTTTTCGGCCCATTTCTCCCTTGTCGCTTCGTCTGTCTTGCCCTGAATCAAATACGTCCTGATCAGCCTGTGGACGATCAAGTCAGGGTAGCGGCGAATCGGTGACGTGAAATGGGTGTAGAATTCAGTCGACAAGCCGAAGTGTCCGAGGCTTTGCGGATCGTATTTCGCCTGCTTCATCGATCTGAGCATAACCGTTGAAATTACGGCTTCTTCAGGACGATCCCTGACTTCTTCAAGCACGCTTTGCAGCGCTTTCGGATGGATGCTTCCGGCCGTCCCTTTGACGACATAGCCGAATGTCGTAACGAACTCAAGAAATCTCTGGAGCTTTTCTTGATCCGGATCTTCGTGAATCCGGTAAATAAACGGAACATTCATCCAATGAAAGTGCTCGGCGACCGTTTCATTGGCGACAAGCATAAATTCTTCGATCAGCTTTTCTGCTGTCGACCGTTCTCTCAAGACGACGTCCTTCGCTTTTCCTTCTTCGTCGACGAGTACCTTCGCTTCCTTAAAGTCAAAGTCGACGGCACCGCGTTCCATCCGCTTGCCGCGCAGAATCGCAGCCAAGTCTTCCATGTCTTTGAACATCGGGACAAGCGCCTCATATTTCCGCTTCAGCTCTTCATCGTCATCGACTAAAATCTTGTTCACGTCAGAATAAGTCATCCGCTCGGTCGTTTTAATGACACTTTGAAAAATTTCGTGTTCGACGACTTGCCCTTGAGGATTAATGAGCATTTCGCACGACAAAGTCAGCCGGTCGACCTTCGGATTTAAAGAGCAGATTCCATTCGACAGCCTGTGCGGGATCATCGGAATCACCCGGTCGACAAGATAGACGCTCGTGCCGCGTTCATATGCTTCCTGGTCAATCGGAGACCCTTCTGTGACATAATGGCTGACATCGGCAATGTGGACGCCGAGTTTATAATGGCCGTTTTTGAGTTTTGTGACGGTAACGGCATCATCCAAGTCTTTGGCATCTGCGCCATCGATCGTGACGATCGTCTGATCGCGCAGATCCCGTCTGCCTTCAAGATCTTTTTCATCGATTGTATCAGGCGTATTGCCGGCTTGTTCCATCGCCTCAGCCGGAAAGTCTCCCGGGAGGCCATGCTTATGAATGATGGAAAGGATATCGATGCCGGGGTCGTTTTTGTGGCCGAGAATCTCGATAACTTCCCCTTCCGCACTCATCCGGCCTTCAGGATAGCTTGTCAGGCGGACGACGACTTTGTGCCCCTCGACGGCGCCGTTTTTGGCGTGCTTCGGAATAAAGATGTCATTCGTGATTTTTTTATCGTCGGGAATGACGAAGCCGAAGTTTTTCGTCTCTGTATACGTGCCGACAATCTTCTGAATGCTGCGCTCAATGATGCGGATGATGGCTCCTTCTTTTTTTGTACCTCCGGACTCCGTACTCAGGCGGACAAGCACGGTATCTCCGTTCATTGCCGTATTCAGCTCAGACGGCGGAATGAAGACATCGTCAAGCGAGGAATCTTCGGGGAGAACAAACGCGAAGCCTTTCGCGTGCGCCGACACCTTCCCTTTGATCAAATTCATTTTTTCGGGCAAACCGTAGCGGTTGCTTCTCGTTCTGACGACAAGCCCTTTTTCTTCAAGGGTTACAAGAGCTTTGACAAGCTCTTTGTATTCGTCCGAATCGGTGATTTCCAGCATCTCTTCCAGTTCCTGAACTGTAAGAGGTTTATACGCTTCTTCTTTCATAAAGGAGAGAAGCTTATCCATAAATTCTTCTTTTTCCACTAACCAGACCTCCTTATGTCTGCCAATCCAGCGTTTCTAAAAATTGATACACATCCTTGTGCAGTGTTTCGCGTTCTTTATCCAATGTAATGGCATGACCGGATTCTTCATACCATTTCAGCTGCTTATCATCCGTTTCAACTTCATTGTAGATGATATTCGCGCTGTCCGTATTAATCATATGATCGTGGCGCGCCTGCACGACAAATGTAGGCGAATAGATCATGTCCACATGCTCTCTGACATCGGCAATCAAATCCTGCAGTGCTTTCAACGTGTTCATCGGCGTTTTTTTGAATTCTTCCATCTCAGCGTCAATCTGTTCCGCTGTCTTGCCTTCAAATTTCTTATAATTGCGTGCATACTCAAGCACACCCTCGTACATCGTCTCTTCGCTTTTGATATACATCGGCGCGCACATTGGAACAATTCCCTTTATGGGTACAGTGTAACCCAATTTCAATGAAAAAACCCCTCCGAGAGACAGACCGCAAGCGGCGATTTGTTCATACCCTTCCGATTTCAAATATTCATACCCGTTCATGACGTCTTTCCACCAGTCTTCCGGCCCTGTAGAAAGAAGTTCTTCCGGAGGCACGCCGTGGCCTTTATATTGGGGCGCATGGCATGTGTAGCCTTTTTCATTCAAATATCTTCCGAGCATTCTCACGTCCGCCGTGTTGCCGGTAAATCCGTGCAGCAGCAGGACTGCTTTTTTTCCGCCTTTAAATGTGAAAGGTTGTGGTTTGACGATTTTCATGATTCACTATCTCCTTTTCATATGTATTCTTCCACGTTTAGTCTTGAAACAAACTTTATCAATCGGCCGGTCTCTTCATACAAAGACCTGCAAATAGGAAAAAGGCCTGACTTGAACATCAGACCTCATGCTTCATTGTCTTATACAAAGTAAGCAAGCGCAATCGTTAAGAAAAAGAAAAGCACGGTTAAAACGACCGTCATCCGGTGGAGAATCAAATCAAGTCCTCTTGCTTTCTGCTTTCCGAAAAGCTGCTCGGCTCCGCCGGAAATTGCGCCTGATAATCCGGCGCTTTTGCCGGATTGCAGTAAAACGACAACGATCAGTACGATACTTACAATCACTAATAAGACCGTTAAAAATGCGGCCATAACCTACACCTCCAGACAAACTGGCTGACAATAGTTTTATTTTACATGAAAAGCAAGCGCATGTCACGAGCGTTTCGAACAGCTTTTTTTATTTTTTCCCAGCGCCTGAATAAGGTATACAAAAAAAGGAGCGGCTATGCTCCCTATCAGGCGGAATATGTAATCATTTTTCTGACAAGGCCGCCATCATATCTTCCAGCAGCATTTCTGCTCCCCTTGGGCTGAGTACGATTTTGCCGCCCGCATACGTTTTATTTTTGGTGGTGATGTCGCCGGTCATCAAGCATGCCATGTTGGCGGCGTATTTTGTCAAAATGATGTTTTCTCCGTCGGTGTATATTTCGAGCGGGTCCTTTTCATTGATATTCAGCACCCTGCGCATTTCGACCGGGAGAACGACTCTGCCGAGCTCATCGATTCTCCGGACAATTCCTGTATTTTTCACGTTTGAAAAGCCTCCTTTTTTCCTTTGTTTATTGACTTTTGTCAACATCTTTATAATAAAAGAGATCTTCAAATTTTTTGTTGAAATACTGAATCATCTTTCCGATCACAAGCTGTCCGGGCCTCCTTTCGCCATTTAAAACTCTGCTCAGAGTCGCCGGGGATACGCCGATTTCAATGGCAAGCTGATTTAAGGAGAGATTGTGTTCAATCATATACTGGAGAACAAAATCTCTTTTGATATGAATCTTTTTTACCATGATTACTCCCCTTTCTAATCTCTTATGTTTCTTTTTGTCTATATTGAACATAAACGATTTGTTAACTTTTGTCAATGCTTTTATCATCCATATGTTTCCTATAGGCAATATTCGTACTAAAATATTTTATAATAAGAGATTGCGAGGTTTTGGCCATGACGAACTTTGGATACCATTTACGACAATTAAGGGAACGGAAAAAACTGACCGTCAATCAGCTGGCGATGTATTCCGGCGTCAGTTCGGCCGGCATTTCGCGAATTGAAAACGGAAAGCGCGGCGTGCCGAAGCCGGCGACGATCAGAAAACTGGCGGACGCTTTGAAAGTCCCGTATGAGGAACTGATGGCATCCGCAGGCTATATCAGCGCATCTACAGTCCAGGAAGCAAGAAGCAGCTACGATTCCATTTACGACATCGTTTCACAGTACGATTTAGAGGATCTTTCTCTGTTTGACAGCGAAAAGTGGAAGGTGCTCTCAAAGAAAGACATCGAAAACCTGGACAAATATTTCGACTTTCTCGTGCAGGAAGCAAGCAGCCGAAACAAAAACTGAATACCTTCTCCGCAGCGCACGCCCCCCTTTTTATCATTTTCGTCTGTTTTCGACCCTGCTGTTATTTTATCCCTTATATTAACTTTTGTCAATATTTTTCCTGTCTAAGTATTTCCTTTAGTCAACATTTGTATTAAACTGTTTATATCATGAATTTGCGGGGGAGATGGCGATGACAATGTTCGGCGAACGACTCAAAGAGCTGAGGGAACAAAGAAGCCTGTCTGTTAATCAGCTTGCTATGTATGCCGGTGTGAGCGCCGCTGCCATTTCCAGAATCGAAAACGGCCACCGCGGCGTTCCAAAGCCCGCGACGATCAGAAAATTGGCCGATGCTCTGAAAATGCCGTACGAGCAGCTCATGGATATTGCCGGTTATATGAGGGCTGACGAGATTCGCGAACAGCCGCGCGGCTATGTCACGATGCAGGACATCGCGGCCAAGCATGGCGTCGAAGATCTGTGGCTGTTTGAGCCCGGAAAATGGGACTGCTTGTCCCGCGAAGACCTGCTCAACCTCGAACAGTACTTTCATTTTTTGGTCAATGAAGCGAAAAAACGCCAATCATAAAAAGCCGAATTTCTCTTTAGCAGAAATTCGGCTTTTTTCGGCTGCCATTTAAGCGGCATCCGGATTCGGCGTCTTGCCTTTATGATGCTTAACGGGGCTCAGCGCACGTTCAAGCCATCCCATGAACAGATCGGCGATGATCGCCATCAGTGCCGTCGGGATCGCGCCTGCCAGAATGATCGCTGTTCCGTTGGTCGCGTTTGACCCCCTGACAATGATGTCCCCGAGGCCGCCAGCGCCGACAAACGTGCCGATGGCCGTGATGCCGATCGCGATGACGAGCGCGGTTCTGAGCCCTGCCATAATGACCGACAAAGCGAGCGGAAGCTCCACCATCCGGAGCACTTGAAATTTCGTCATGCCCATCGCCTTCCCTGATTCAAGGTAGGCGTGCTCAATGCTGACGATTCCCGTATATGTGTTTCGAATAATCGGCAAAAGCGAATACAAAAACAATGATAGAATCACCGTGTTGGCGCCGAGTCCCATGACTAGCATCAAGACGGCGAGCATCGCAAGCGCCGGAATCGTTTGAATGACATTGGTGATGGAAAAGACCCATTTGCTGATCTTCCGGTATCTGGCGATGAAAATACCAACAGGGATGCCGACGACGGCGGCGAATAATACGCCGTATGCCGACATTAAAAAGTGGCGGTAAAATTCCCCCAGCACATAGCTCCCGTTTTGCGCATAATACGTCCAAAGCTGCTGCAGCACTTCCATTTGTCAGCCCCTCCTTTTACTCAAAATAATTGTGCTTCTTTAAAAATTCGGCCGCGACGACAGAAGGCTCTTTCAGTTTTCCATCAACTTCGTAATTGAGCTCCTGCATCGTTTCGGTATCGATTTTTCCGATCAGTTTATTGATGGTCTCTTTTAGCTCTGGATGTTCCTTCAGCACTTTTTCCGGCACGACCGGCGAACAGTCATACGGCGGGAAAAAGCGTTTATCGTCTTTTAACAGCTTTAAATCATAGGCTTTGATCCTGCCGTCCGTTGAATAGGCAAGAACGATATCCATTTTGCCGTTTTTGACGGCGTCATAAACGAGTCCGATCTGCATTGGAAAGGTCGAGCCGAATGAAAATCCGTATTCCTGTTTAAATCCCGGATATCCGTCGCCTTTTCGTTTCAGCCAGGCATTGTCAACGCCAAGCTTCAGTTTATCCGCGTCTTTTTTCAGATCGGATATGGTTTCATAGTTCCCTTTTTCAGCGAGTTCTTTCGTGACTGTAAAAGCGTACGTATTGTCAAATCCGTAAGAATCAAACCATTTGTAGTTGAATTTCTTTTTAAAGTCCTGCTGTACGATGTGAAGCGCTTTTTCCGGGTCTTTCTCCGCTTCCCTTCCAAGCGTGCTTGTCAGATCGGTTCCCGAATAGCGCGTCGCTGAAATGTCGATGTCTCCGCCGAGCATGGCCTGGTGCTGCACATAGTTTGAGCCGAGGTTTTTGACAAGCACCGTATTGAGATCTGTATCATGCTCGATCAAAAGCGAGATCATATTGGCAAGAATTTCGGATTCGGTCAGGTTTTGCGCCCCGATTTTGATCGTTTTATCGGAAGCCCCGCCAAGACCCGGCAGCGCACAGCCGCTGATCAAAAGCGAGAAGACCAGCATGACGGCGCCGAGCCGTCTCAATTTTTTTGTTTGCATAAGAGCCAACTCCTTATGATACTTCCTTCATCCCTTTTAATCCTTGGGGCGTGACTTTGTCTTCGGTTTTCGACAGCATATAGTCGATCACAATGGCCAGTATCGTAACCGGCACCGCTCCGGCGATAATGTACTCAGGCTGGTACAGGTTGAGCCCGATAAAAATATAGTCGCCGAGTCCGCCGCCGCCGATAAAAGCCGCGAGCGTCGCCCAGCCGATTAAGTAAACGGTGGAAGTCCGGATGCCTGCCATGATCACCGGCACCGACAGCGGCAGTTCGATCAGGCGGATTTGTTCCCATGCAGTCATACCGATTCCCTTTCCTGATTCAAGCAAATTTTGATTGACGCCTTTTACGCCCGTGTAAGTGTTTCTCAGAATCGGTAGGACTGAATAGAAAAACAGCGCGACAATCGCCGGAATCTTTCCCACTCCGAGGAGCGGAATAAAAAACGCCAGAATCGCCAAACTCGGCAGCGTTTGAATGATATTAACAATTCCAATCACGATGCCGGCCCCTTTTTTCATTCTCGTTAAAACGACACCGAGCGGAACCGCGATAATGATGCCGAGCAGCACCGCAAAAATGGATATATATAAGTGCTCCCATGTTTTATAAAGCATTTCCCCGCCGTTGTTCTGGAGAAATTGGACGATCTGATTCATGATTGATGCACCTCCCTGCATTTAACGTTGGACAAGGGTTTCTTCATCTCCCCAAATCGAGTCGTACACGATGTCGACAAGGTTTGCCCTTGTGACAATTCCGACAAGGCGCCCTTCTTCATCAAGAACGGGAACATATTTGAATCCTCTTTTCAAAATTTTTCGGACGGTATCTCTGATGAGCGTGCCTTTTTGAACGGAGTAGACATTCTCATTGACAACCTCTCCGACCGTGACGGCTTTTTTCCGGTATTGATCGATGATTTCAACATCGATATATCCTTTTAAGACATTGCGTTCGTCCACAACAAGCAGTGAATCGACGCGGCGCTCCCTCATCACTTGAATCGCTTCAGTCAGGTTTTTTTCACTCGTAATCGTGACCGGATTAGGATTCATCACTTGTTCGACATGCTCGATGTCAGGACGGGACTGAAGAAGCCGTTCTTTTCCGATGAACTCCTCAACGAATTCATCCGCCGGATTCCGCAAAATGTCGTCAGGCGTTCCGACTTGAACAATCTCGCCGGCACGAAGAATCACAATTCTGTCGGCAAGCTTGATCGCTTCATCCATATCGTGGGTCACAAAGACAATCGTTTTGTCCAGCGATTTCTGCAGCTTTTTGAACTCTTCCTGAAGCGAATCACGGGTGATCGGGTCCAGCGCTCCGAACGGTTCATCCATTAAAATGAGGGGCGGCTCCGCCGCAAGCGCCCGCAGCACGCCGATTCTCTGCTGCTGTCCGCCGCTTAGTTCATGAGGATAGCGGTTCAAATATTCCGGCCCCATATCAACGAGCTGAAGCAGTTCCTCCGCCCGCTTCTTCCGCTTTTCTTCCGGCCATTTCAAAAGCCTTGGAACAAGCGTGATATTCTGCTGAATCGTCATATGGGGAAAGAGTCCGATTTGCTGAATGACATAGCCGATTTTCCGGCGCAGCTCCACCGGGTCCTGATCCATTATGTTTTCTCCGTCGATGTAAATGCTTCCTGAAGTCGGTTCAATTAAACGGTTGATCATTTTCATCGTCGTTGTCTTCCCGCAGCCGCTCGGTCCGATAAAGACGATAAATTCACCTTTTGCTATATCAAGATCAATGTTCTTGACCGCTTTTTTTCCGCCTTTATAAACCTTCGATACATTTTCTAGCTTCAGCAAAACGCACACCTCCATCTGTTTTTTAAAAATTTCAACATCTCATTTATTATAAAATACACTTTGTGAAATAAAAAGTTTACAAAGTGTTTAAATTATATACATAAGACATAAAAATATATGTTAACGGCATCAATCTGCTGGTTATTCTTAAAATTACGGCCGATTTCTTTATTTTCCTGCCGTTTTAGTGTTTTCAACCGCTAGCAAAATTATGATATATTGACAATAAAATTGGCTGCCCGAAGGGATGATGTGCTTTGGAGGAAAACGCTTTAAAGGCGATTAAACAAGCGGAAGAACATTTCATAGAAAAAATCGCGGAAAACATGAATACGTACGGTATATCATCAACTGTCGGCCGCGTGCTCGGGATTATCTATATGAACAGAAAGCCGATGACTTTAAATGAACTGTCAGAAGAAACGGGCATGAGCAAAACGAGAATGAGCCAGGTCGTCCGCGAAATGCTCGATTTAAATATAGCCGAAAAAGTTTTCGAAAAAGGCGTCCGCAAAGATTTGTACGATGTCGAACAAGATTATTACCAAACGTTTATTTCATTGTTTACGGCCAACTGGATCAAAGTCGTCAAAAAGAACAGGATGATCGGGAAGAAAATCAGAAAAGAGCTGTTGGAAGCCCTTGAGGAAGAAGGCCTTTCACCCGAAACCGAAGCTAAAATCAACGAGCTGCTGGCAGAAACAAAACAATGGATCGATTACTGCGAGTGGCTTGACAATCTGATCGCGTTTTTGGAAAGCGAAGAAATCTTCGAGCATGTGCCGAAACCTTCATAAATCGAAAAAAAGCTGCAAAGAATAAAGCAGCTTTTTTTGCTTTTTCTCCAATCATCCCGACAAAACCGGAAACATCCCTTTTAAGCCCGTGCCGATCATGCCGACCGCCACGACCGCCAAAATCAAACCCATCAGCCGGGTGATCACATTCATTTCCGTCTGCCCCAATTTGTTGCTGATCAGCGTCGAATAATGAAAAGCCGCAAACGTCAGCAGGAGGACGGCGGCGATGCCGATGATCATACCGCCAAAATGAACCAGGCTGCGGCTGCCGGCCGAAAGGCTCATCACCGTTGCAATCGTTCCGGGCCCCGAAATGATCGGAATGCTGAGCGGCGTCACCGAGATATCCTCTTTTTCCTTGCTCTCGCGGTGCTCATCATGATGGAGCGACTGAACATGAGACTGCTTCGCATTCAGCAGATTGTAGGCAATTCCGAAAATAAAAATACCGCCGGCAACTCGCAACGCATGGATGTTGATGTCAAAAAGCCTGAAGATGAACTCTCCGAATATGAGAAACGCGATCAGAATCAGAAACGATAAAATTGCTGCCTTTCTCGCCAATGCGGTGCGTTCTTTTGCTTCATAGCCTTCTGTGAGCGCCAAAAAGATCGGCACATTGCCTATCGGATTTGTGACGGCGAACAATGATACAAAAACATGGATGATAAAAGCAAACACGGTTTACCACTCCTTTCTTCGTAAAAAAATATGGGTAATCGATTTTTACCTCCGACGTTGGCCGCTTAAACTTTCAAAAAACAATGTCATCTTGCGGCACTTTCCTTTATAATAATTTTTTATAGGATAAAATAACTATTTCAAAGGAGATTTTATTTTTATGACATGTTCAAAGTGCGGCCATCAAACAGATGGCGGAAAATTTTGTGAGCAGTGCGGGGCAAGCTTGGCAGGCGGCAGTGCTGACAGCAAGGCTCCCGCTGAAACGCCGCAGGCAGCGAGGTACACGGAGGCGGCGAAACAAGCGTCTTCCATGTATTTTTCCTTTTGTTTAAAGGTATTGAAACGACCGTATACCGAAATGAAAAACGCGGGGGAACAGCACGTCCTCAACAGCATCATCACAATGGTGATCTTTGCGCTTACAGTGCCGCTGATGTTTTACTTCGGCCTCAAAGGCTTTTTTGACTCTCTGGGGGACTATTCCGGATTATTCGGCCGATCCTACGCAATGCCGACATTTTTTGATATCGTCGTCAAGCCCGCTTTTACCTTTGCTATTTATATTTTCTTATTATTTGTTTTTACATACGCAGGTGTGCGCATTCGAGGTGTGCAAGCGACATTTAAGGAAGTGCTCGGACGGTTTGGAACGGTGCTTGTTCCTTTCGTCGCACTTCTGCTCGCCGCATTGCTCTTATCATTCATGCAAACGGGTTTGTTTGTATACATTCTTTTCTTTGCCCTTTGCGGTATCGCCTTTTTAATTCCGCCGGCTGTCATCTTGAGCTACCACGAAAAAGCGGCAGGCGCTGTTGATACGATTTACGCGACGCTGATCGTCTATTTGCTGACATTTATGTCTGTGCGGATCATGGGAGATTTGTTTCTTGAATATTTCGGAAGGATCGGAGGCTCTATATTAGGGCGGCTGTTTTAGTGAAGTAAAAAGCCTTTTTCCTCAAAGGAAAAAGGCTTTTTTTTATTCTATTGACGTCAAGAGCAATTGTCCGTTCTCGATGGAGGCATGATATGTCCAATGGTACGTTTTTAACTGTTTTTTTCCGCCTTTAATGATATTGATTTTCTCCGTTGTCTTAATCGTTGCCTCCCGCCCGTTTTGCTTCCAGCTGTTTACGCTGAAATCTGCAACTTCTTCCTGCGTCCCGCTGTTGTACAGTTTAGTGACAAGTTTCTTTTGATCGTTGTACAGCGGACTTCCTTCTTTCAAGCTGTCGCGGACAAGGCCGAAATTGTTTGTGTTGATGGCGCCTTGAAGACCGTATAAATACGTTTCAATGGCGGAAGCAACCTTTTGATCAGTGAGCTCTTCATCTGCTGATGCATTGTTCACAGCTCCTTTTGCCGAAGCCCATGCCGATGTGTATTCCTTCGGATTGTCATTTTTGATTTCTTTTTGATGTTCGATATTGATAACGGCTTCAGGATCGCTTTTTTCGACGAACCACTTTTTCTTGCTTTCTGAATAGACCAGTGTGTACGTATAGCCGTTATCGTTTTCTTCCAGTTCAGGGGCACTGTAGTCGTCATAATAAGCCGATTTATGCTTTTCAATCCCTTTAACCTCTGTTTTCCATTGCCCGTCTTCTTTGTACAGCCGAAACGAATCAAGATCAAATACGGTAGATAAGTAGGTGCCTTTATAGTAGGTGCTGCTGCTTTTCAGCCCGTCCGTGACCTCTTTCAGGCTAGTTTGATAAGACGTCGCGGCCAGTGTCATGCCGCTGACATCGCCGCTTGCAAAGGCCTTTGCTGCTTCTTTTGTATGACTGACGACCGTGGTCATCATCTCATCCATAAATTCCTTGTCTGAAGCAAGATTGACTTCGATTTCCCCGCTTTCAATCGGCGCTTTTTCGCTTTTCAGCTTCCCCCACGGAAATTGCGCCTCAACCGCAGCAGTCATTGAACCGTCAGTCAGCACGGGTCCGAATTCAGTTCCTTTGAACGGGTTGATCTTCATCTCCTGATCATTGATCCAGAGCGTTCCTTTCAAGTTTTCATAGCCTTCTCCAAAGACGAGCTTTGCCATGTGCCCGTCAAGGTCCGCATTAACCTTCACATCACCTTGGAGGGCAGTGACCTTTTCCGCTTTTTCAAGGTCGGCGATTCCGCTTTTCAGCTTTGCCTTCACCTCGTAAATACCGGGAACAAACGGGCCGATTTTTTTCTCGAAGTTTTCTTTTTCTGTTGTGATGACCTTCTCACCGTTAACAAACAGGCCGGTATCTTTATAGTTTGTCTTAACCGTTAAATAGACAGGCACCGTGTTCAAGACATAGTGGTCATAGATCCAAAAACGTCTGCCCTTTTTTTCGATCGTCATCAATGGATGGCCGGCACCGCTCTTTAAGGATGAGATCAGCTCTTTTTCTTCATCCGGATGTTCTTTCAAATAATCGAGGAGCGGCTTGACGTTTTTCTCCGTGACAGCCAGATCCACGTCTGATGATTGAAGCAGTTTTGCTGCTTTCTTGGCATCTTTCTGATCGAGGGCAGCTTCAAAATCGGAAATCAGTTTTTCCTTTGAAGTGAGTGCTTCACCGGTTTTATAGCCGGCAAACAATAAAATCAAGCAGGCCGCGATTGCTGCCATGATGATGATTCTTTTTCGTGTCATCGCACGCTGATACCCTGCCGCCGGATCGGAAGCTCGTTCCTCGTCCACCCGCGCGCCGCAATGCTTGCAATACAGCGCATTTTTTGTTCGTTCCCTTCCACATTCCTTGCAAAAATTCATGACTTTCCTCCTATCGAACTTAAACCTCTTTAGTCATTTTATACTATATTTATCGTAAGAAGGGAGTTAATCTTAAGGCAGCATCAAAAAAAGCCAAACGAATGCGCTGATCCGTTTGACTTTTTTTTCATTATTTTAAAAAGTATTTTTCGATATCATCAAGCATCAGATTCGCTGCAAGGACGCCCCCGGCTGTATTCCAGACGGCATCGCTCACTTTATGGACGTTTCCTTTTTTGGAGACGCTTAAATTTTTAAAGAGCGGATCGTTGACATAGTCTTTCTCAATGGCGCTTGCTTTGTCATTGCCTGTCTCATACGTGTAATAAAAAAGCACGTCTCCATCCATATCAGGAATTTGCTCCTTTGTCACTTCCATTTGTCCGAGATCGTTGGCTTCCTGGCCTTTAGGCCTTGCAAAACCGAGCTGATCCAAAATCGTTCCGGCAAACGATCCCTTGTGATAGATGCGGGTATCGGCATCTGTAAAGCGGACGAGAGAGACTTTTTGCTTCACTTTATCGCCGAGCTTTTCATGAATGTCTTCAACACGCTTATCAAAGTCAGCGATGACTTTTTCGCCTTCTGCTTTTTTATTGAGCGCCTCGGCTGTCAGCTTAAAGTTGTCTTTCCATTCCCCTGACAATGTCTCGGCAAATACGGTCGGCGCGATGGCTTTCAGCTTGTCGTATACTTCTTCTTGGCGGATTTTGTTGCCGATGATGAGGTCAGGGTTCAGGCTCGCGATTTTTTCAATATTCGGCGCAGCTTCCGTTCCGACGTTCTCTACGCCTTTCATTTTATCTTTAATATGATCATACCATGGATCTCCCAGCCAGGATTGAACGGCGCCGATAGGTTTAACACCCAGGGCGAGCACTGCTTCTGTCGCTTCATTCGTCAGCACAACGACTTTTTTCGGAGTGCCGTCAATTGTCGCTGTTCCCATTGCGTGCTTTACAGTATAGGAATCTTTGCTGTCGTTCTTCTCCGCAGCTTGTTCTTTCTCTTGATTTCCACAGGCGGCTAATAAAAGGAAAAGCGCAGCGAACAGCGCAAACCATTTAAAACGTTTCATGATATGCTGTATCCCCTTTTCTCAAATGATTTTCATTATCAATTAGATTATATAATGAAACAACCCAAAGTCAATATGAAATTCCTATAGTTTTTTAGTTCAAACACTAAGATAATTATTCCGCTTTTACTTCTGAATACTTATAGTGTATATTTTCAAGTGGAGGGATTTAAATGAAAAATTTGGCTTTATCCATTCTCTATCTTTTAGGATTTGTGATGTTAAGCAGCTGGTCGGTTTCATTTGGAGAAATGTTCGGAGTCAATGTTTCAGCTATACCTCAGTTTATTTTAGCGATGCTGTTCACACTTATCATAGGAGGCTATACGGGTCTTCCTTTAATTTATATCAAATTCAAAAGATCTGAAACGTTGTTTTTCACGAATCAAAAGGTCTTCCTCATCACCTTAGGATTGGGTGTGCTGCTTTCCTGCGCGGCTTACAGCCTTCAGCAAACGCTCTCTTCCATTGCGATTGCACTGCTGTCGATCATTGGTTTTTTGATCATTGGCATTAGCGGTTTTCTTCCCGCCTGGCTTCTGAAACCTGTGAAAAGTCTGTGATAACGGGTGGGCTTTTTCTTAGGCTGAAGGGTTGTTGGAGCCTAAGGTTGTAAACAGTGCTAGACAAAATGGGGCAGAAAATACCTTTCCGATTCATAAAAACAACAATTTGCTATCACCATTTACAAATTAATGAAAATTCCTTATGATATAGATGTAATCTCAAAAAGCATGTTGTATATACTAAGAAGCGAAGTGCTCCAACACTTCGGTTGTACAAAAAGCCGGCCCTTCGAAGGGGCTTGCTCAGATTGATCTAAAATAGACCACTCCCTATCACTTTCCAGGCTCAAGGGGCGGTCTATTTTTATTTGTTCTTTGACAACATGGCAATCAGCATGCCAAAAGCAATCATTAAAGAGATTGTTTCATATGCTGTCACTTTTATCACCCCCTTTCAGAAGGGGATGAGCAAGACTTCCCTTGAGTGAGCAAAGCTTTTTATACGAGGTAGATTATACCATACCAAGCAGAGTGTTAAATAAAATAAAAAACCCTTTTCCCTCATGAAATTTGCTTTTCCACCGAAAAAAATGCTCCTCCAGCGTCTAAAGCATCGTTCTCCTCATGGTCTTTGAGCTACTTATTGATCGAGTTCATTAACGTGAAGAAATATTCAGGTTGGCCGGTCTTATTGAGCTGATACCATGAATCCAATGTATCCGGTGCAAACACGTCTAATTTTTTCAGAACTTCCCTCGCGAATTCAAGAGGAGCCGTTCCTGATGCAGTAACCAGATTCTCATCAGATACCGCTGGTTCCATCTCATAAAATGGTTCTCCTTTATAATGGGGACAGACCATTTTCATATATGCTAGGTCATTGCTTGTATGCTTTCTTGAATTCAAATATCCGTTATTCGCCAGTCCCGCAGTTGCGCCGCAAATTGCGGCAACCATCGCGCCAAGCTCTAAAGCTTCGCCGGCCTTTTTTAAGATCGGCTGATGAATCTCTTCTCCCCAAGTATTCCCTCCGGGTAAAATTAAAAGATCCGTACTCTCAAGCGTCCACTCATCAAGTGAGATATCCGGTTTGATGCGCAGCCCTCCCATCGTCGTCACCATTTCTTTAGTCACTCCTATTGTCATGACTTTTAAAGGTGCTGCATCTTTTTTGAAATATCTTCCCGAGTTCAGTTCGGCCATTAAATATCCATATTCCCAATCCGACATTGTAGGAAATGCATAAAGATAAACTGTTTTCGACTGCATCCATAACACTCCAATCTCAATTGATACAGCCTATTATAGTCAAAAACCCTGACAGCTCTTGTCAGGGTAAAGAAAAAATTAAGCTTTCACACAAAAAAGAGCTTGGCCGCATCAGCAGCCAAGCTTTTTTTTATGCTTACTTATTCAAGTTGTAGAAAGATTGAATACCGTGGTATTGAGCAGTTTCAGCCAACTGATCTTCGATGCGAAGAAGCTGGTTGTATTTCGCAACACGGTCCGTACGGGACGGAGCACCTGTTTTGATTTGTCCTGCGTTTGTTGCCACAGCGATGTCAGCGATTGTGCTGTCTTCAGTTTCACCAGAACGGTGAGAGATAACAGCAGTGTAGCCTGCGCGTTTCGCCATTTCGATCGCATCGAATGTTTCAGTCAATGTACCGATTTGGTTTACTTTGATCAGGATAGAGTTGCCGACGCCGTTTTTGATGCCTTCAGCAAGTTTTTTCGTGTTTGTAACGAAAAGGTCATCACCGACAAGCTGAACTTTTGAGCCAAGACGCTCAGTCAGAAGTTTGTGGCCTTCCCAGTCGTTTTCGTCAAGTCCGTCTTCGATAGAGATGATTGGGTATTTAGAAACCATTTCTTCGTACCAGTCAACCATTTCAGCAGATGTTTTCACAACGCCTTCGCCGGACAGATGGTATTTGCCGTCTTCTTTGTTGTAGAACTCAGAAGATGCAGCATCCATAGCCAATTTCACTTCTTCGCCAGGTTTGAAGCCGGCTTTTTCAATCGCTTCAACGATTGTTTGAAGCGCTTCTTCGTTAGAACCAAGGTTTGGAGCGAATCCGCCTTCATCACCTACAGCAGTGTTCATTCCTTTAGCAGAAAGAACTGATTTCAAGCTGTGGAAAATTTGTGCTCCCATGCGAAGTGCTTCGCGGAAGTTTTCCGCACCGACAGGCATGATCATGAATTCTTGAATGTCAACGTTGTTGTCCGCATGCTCTCCGCCGTTTACGATGTTCATCATCGGTACTGGGAGCGTTTTAGAGTTGAATCCTCCAAGGTATTGGTATAGAGGAATCTGTAAGAAATCCGCAGCTGCGCGGGCAACGGCCATTGATACACCAAGGATGGCGTTGGCGCCGAGCTTGCCTTTATTTTCAGTTCCGTCAAGTTCGATCAGCAATTTGTCGATTGATACTTGCTCTGTCACATCAAAGCCGATAAGCTCAGGTGCGATGATTTCGTTTACGTTGTTAACGGCTGTTAAAACGCCTTTTCCAAGGTAGCGGTCTTTGTCGCCGTCGCGAAGCTCAACAGCTTCGTATTCACCAGTGGAAGCTCCGCTTGGAACAAGCGCGCGTCCAAAAGCTCCTGATTCAGTGTATACTTCAACTTCAACCGTCGGGTTACCGCGGGAGTCTAATACTTCACGTGCATAAACATCAACAATGTATGGCATGTTTGTTTCTCTCCTTTAAAGCTTATTTTTGAATTAATGACGATCCTGTCATTTCTTTCGGTTTTTCAACACCCAGCAAGTCTAAAAGAGTTGGCGCCAGATCCCCGAGGATTCCGCCTTCTCTTAATGTCACGCCTTCTTTTGTGACGATGACAGGAACCGGATTTGTCGTATGTGCGGTGTGCGGCTTGCCTTCTTCGGTAATCAGCACGTCTGCGTTACCGTGGTCGGCCGTAATAATCGCGTGGCCGCCTTTTGCAAGAATCGCATCAACGACTTCGCCGAGGCACTCGTCAACCGCTTCGATTGCTTTGACCGTCGGCTCGACTTTTCCTGAATGTCCGACCATGTCAGGGTTGGCAAAGTTGAGGATGATCGCGTTATGGTTTTCAGCCTCAATTTCTTTGACAAGCGCATCTTTTACTTCATATGCACTCATTTCAGGTTTCAAGTCGTATGTTGCAACTTTAGGCGAGTCGATTAAGATTCGCTCTTCGCCAGGGAATTTCTCTTCGCGTCCGCCGCTCATAAAGAACGTAACGTGCGGATATTTTTCAGTTTCAGCGATGCGAAGCTGCTTCAACCCGTTTTGGGATAAAACTTCGCCGACTGTGTTGTCGAGATTGACCGGTTTGAATGCCACGTATCCGTCAACCGTTTCACTGAAATGTGTCAAGCAGACGAAATGAAGGTTTTTCGGATGCTTGTCTCCGCGGTCGAAATCGCGGAAGTCATCATTGGTGAACGTGTTGGAAATCTGGATCGCCCGGTCAGGTCTGAAGTTGTAGAAAATGACCGCATCGTTGTCCTTAATTGTCGCAACAGGCTCGCCGTTTTCTTTCGTGATGACGGAAGGAATGACGAATTCATCGTAAATTCCGTTTTCATAAGAATCTTTCACGACATCGAGCGGATTTTCATATTTCGGTCCTTCTCCGTATGCCATGGCTCGGTACGCTTTTTCGACGCGGTCCCAGCGCTTGTCTCGGTCCATTGAATAATAGCGGCCTGACAATGTTGCGATCTCGCCGACGCCGATTTCTTCGATTTGCTCCTGAAGCTCTTTGATGTACTTCTCAGCTGTTTGCGGGCCTACATCGCGGCCGTCAAGGAAGCCGTGAATATAGACGTTTTCAACGCCTTCTTTTTTCGCAAGCTTCAAGAGTGCGTACAAATGTTGAATGTGGCTGTGTACTCCGCCGTCAGACAGCAGTCCGAACAAGTGGAGGTTTGTGCCTTTTTCTTTGACGTGTTTCATCGCGTCTAAAAACGTTTCGTTCCGCTCAAATTCGCCTTCACGGATTGCGACGTTGACGCGCGTCAGGCTTTGATAGACGATCCGTCCGGCGCCAATGTTCAAGTGGCCGACTTCAGAGTTTCCCATTTGTCCTTCGGGAAGTCCGACCGCTTCGCCTGAAGCTGTCAGCGTCTGATGCGGATACTTGTTCCAATAGCGGTCAAAGTTCGGTTTCTTCGCTTGGGCTACGGCGTTTCCGACTGTTTCGTCCCTTAGTCCAAACCCATCCAAAATGATGAGTGCGGCCAATTTATTACTCATATTGACCTGCCTCCAGTAATTGCACGAAAGACTGCGGCTCAAGGCTTGCTCCGCCGACAAGAGCGCCGTCGATATCGGATTCGGCCATATATTCTTTAATGTTCGCAGGTTTTACGCTTCCGCCGTACTGAATGCGGACGCTGTCTGCTGCAGCTTGTCCGAATTCTGATGCAACGGTTTTGCGGATGTGCGCGCATACTTCGTTTGCATCTTGTGCAGTTGAAGATTTGCCGGTTCCAATCGCCCAGATCGGCTCATAAGCGATCACGGAAGCAGCTACCTGTTCAGTTGTTAAACCTGCAAGTGCTTTTTTCACTTGGTCTGCAACAAGCTCGTTTGTTTTGTTTGCTTCGCGCTCTTCAAGCGTTTCACCTACGCAGATGATCGGCACGATGCCATATTTGAATGCAGCATGCGCTTTTTTGTTGACCGTTTCATCCGTTTCAGCAAACATTTCGCGGCGCTCGGAGTGGCCGATGACGCAGTATTCAACTCCGAGGTCTTTCAAAGCCGCAGGGCTGATTTCACCCGTGAAAGCACCGCTTTCTTCAAAGTGCATGTTTTGCGCGCCGACTTTCAGATCTGTACCTTTAACAGCTGATGCAAGCTTTTCAAGGAACAGTGCAGGCGCACAGACAACAGCTTCTGCTTTATCTGCTGCGGGAATGGAAGATTTCACTTCTTCAACGAAGCTGACAGCTTCTGAAAGCACTTTATTCATCTTCCAGTTACCGGCTATAATTGGTTTTCTCATATGCTCCACTCCTTATGCTGTATATTTTGCTTACTTGTCGTTCAATGCTTTGACGCCAGGAAGTTCTTTTCCTTCCATAAACTCAAGGGAAGCTCCGCCGCCTGTTGAAATGTGGCTCATTTTGTCAGCAAGGCCGAACTTTTCTACAGCAGCTGCAGAGTCTCCGCCGCCGATGACAGAGTATGTATCTTTTGCCTCTGCTAAAGCTTCAGCGACAGCTTTTGTTCCTTTAGCGAACGCATCGAGTTCGAATACACCCATCGGTCCGTTCCAAACAACAAGCTTGCTGTTTTTAATGACGTCAGCATATGTTTTTCTTGTTTCCTCCCCGATGTCAAGGGCTTCCCAGTCGCTAGGGATTTCGCTGACCGGCACGACTTTCGTGTTGGCGTCGTTTGAGAAATCGTCAGCAACAAGCACGTCTGTAGGCATGTAGAAGTTCACGCCTTTTTCTTTGGCGCGGTCCATGAAAGATTTAGCCAATTCAATTTTATCTTCTTCAAGCAGGGATTTTCCTACTTCATGGCCCAGCGCTTTAACGAACGTGTAAGCAAGACCGCCGCCGATAATCAGGTTGTCTACTTTCTCAAGAAGACTTTCGATCACGCCGATTTTGTCTTTTACTTTTGCGCCGCCGATGATCGCTGTAAACGGACGTTCAGGGTTAGACAGTGCTTTGCCCAGCACTTCAAGCTCTTTTTCCATGAGGAAGCCTGCAACAGCCGGAAGGTGTTCAGCGATACCTGCTGTTGAAGCATGGGCACGGTGAGCCGCTCCGAATGCGTCATTGACATACACGTCAGCCAGGTCGGCAAACGCTTTAGACAGCTCAGGATCATTCTTTTCTTCTCCCGGATAGAAGCGGACATTTTCCAATACGAGAATATCTCCGTCTTTCATTTCGGAAATTTGCGCTTTTACGGCGTCGCCGTAAGCTTCATCCGCTTTTTTCACTTCTTTGCCGATCAGTTCGCCGAGGCGTGCGGCTACCGGCGTTAAGCGAAGCTCTTCTGAAACCTGGCCTTTCGGACGGCCCAAGTGGCTTGCAAGAAGAACTTTCGCTCCCTGCTCTGTTAAGTATTGAATCGTCGGAAGTGCGGCGCGGATTCTCGTATCATCCGTCACTTTTCCGTCCTTCATCGGAACGTTAAAGTCAACACGGCAGAAAACAACACGGCCTTTTACATCAATGTCTTTTACTGATTTTTTGTTCATGGCTTTTAGGAGATCCTCCTTTTAATGTTTTACAAGCCTGAAAACGGAAATCCCCGGGCGGCTTAATTGGCGCCGATATGGAAAAAGGGAAAGGGAGTGTGTGTCCCCTTCCCTTGTCCGCTTTCATTATAGCGCTTCTCTCATCAAGAACCAAGTCTGATTCTGGTTTCCGGATTAAAGACCTTGTTTTGCGATGTAAGCGGCAAGGTCAACTACACGGTGAGAATATCCGCTTTCGTTGTCATACCAAGAAATAACTTTAACCATGCTGCCTTCCATAACCATTGTAGAAAGAGCATCGATTGTAGAAGAGTTTGCATTGCCGTTGTAGTCTTTAGAAACAAGCGGCTCTTCGCTGTAGCCAAGAACGCCTTGAAGTTCGCCTTCTGCTGCTTCTTTAAACGCTGCGTTTACTTCTTCTGCTGTTACTTCTTTGTCAAGTTCAGCAACCAGGTCAACAAGTGATACGTTTGGTGTTGGAACACGCATTGCTCCGCCGTTCAGTTTTCCTTTCAATTCAGGAAGTACAAGAGAAACGGCTTTCGCTGCACCAGTTGTTGTAGGAATGATGCTTTCAGCTGCCGCACGCGCACGACGGTAGTCTTTGTGCGGAAGATCCAGGATTTGCTGATCGTTTGTGTAAGAGTGAACAGTTGTCATCATACCGCGTTTGATGCCGAATTTGTCGTTCAGAACTTTTGCAAACGGCGCAAGGCAGTTTGTTGTGCAAGATGCGTTAGAGATCACATCGTGGTTAGCCGCATCGTATTTATCTTCGTTAACACCCATAACGATTGTAATATCTTCTTCACTCGCAGGAGCTGAGATGATAACTTTTTTCGCGCCGGCTTCCAAATGTTTCGCCGCATCTGCGCGTTTTGTGAAGAAACCAGTAGATTCAACTACGATTTCAACGCCTTGTTTGCCCCAGCTAAGTTTAGAAGGATCGCGCTCTGCTGTAACTTGGATTGTTTGACCGTTAACAACTAGGTTGTTTCCGTCAACAGAAACCTCTGCGTCCAATTTTCCGTGTACTGAATCATATTGTAATAGGTGAGCAAGCATGTTAGCGTCTGTCAAATCGTTAACTGCTACAACCTCAACTTCAGGATTATTTAATGCTGCGCGGAATACATTGCGTCCAATACGACCAAAACCATTAATACCGACTTTTACTGCCATGATGATTTCCTCCTTTAAGTAAATAAGAGATATTTAATTTATATTGAGGGAAGAAGCTTCCCTTAATAACTGTTTCGCGGCTCCTTCATCAGTGATCAAAACCGTGTTGCGCGGCTTTTTGAAGTACGCCTCTATCGCGTCCGCTTTTGACGAGCCTCCCGCCACCGCAATGATGTTCGGGATTGAATCAAGATCTTCGAGCTGGATGCCAACGCTGTGCACTTTGTGAATGACTTCTCCGTGGCGGTCGAAATAGTAGCCGAACGCTTCTGCAACCGCCTCATTTTCTTCTATTTTCTTCAAATCTTCCTTCGGTGTATTTCTTCGTTCTGCCATTGTTTTAGCATCCCCGATTCCATGGATCACCATACTGGACGATTGAATTGTCTGAAGCACTTCTTTAATAGAAGGCTCTTCAATGATAGAAGAATATGCTTCTTTGCTCAGCTCACCCGGCACAAATAACAGTCTGTATGTACCGGAAGCTTTTTCAGCCATATGGGCGCAAATCGTATTGGCCTGATTCCTGACGTTTTCGCCGAGCCCGCCTCTTGCCGGAACAAAAAGCAGCTTGCGGTTTTTCGAGTCAGGCGTCATCATTTCTGCCACGGCCTCAAGCGTCGTACCTCCGGTTACGGCGACGATATTTTCCCCCGTAAACCTGTTTTTCATGCATGCGACGGCCGCTCTCCCCATCTCTTTTTTGACCCATGGGGACTGGTCGCTGTCTCCCGATACAATGATGACTTCGTCGAGGTTCAACCTCTCTTTTAATGTATTTTCCAAATGGGTTAAACCTAAAACATCCTTCATCGTATCTTCGAGAACTTTCAGCAGGTTGGATCCTTCAAGTGTCAATATCATGCCGGTTGTTTTAATCTCTAGTAGATTTTGTTCTTTTAAAAACTGAACCTCCGCCCTTAAAATCCGCTCGCTGATGCCGAGGCTGGCGGCAAGGCTTCTTCTGCCGATCGGTTCAGTCAGCCTTATGTACTGCAAAATTTTGTACCTTTTCTGCATGACATCGAGAAGATCCGGCAATAATTTTTTTTGAGCCTGTATTAGTTGATTCATGCCAAAACGTTCCTTTCATCTCGTCCTGGACAAATAATGTCCCGTAGTGACTGAAAACGTCCCACCTCAGCCAAAAAAAATTGCTCCTGCTTACATTCCTTATTGTAACAGGGTTAAAATGTTTATTCAACTGTTAAGAATCAATTCTTCGACAACATTCGCGCGAATGTTCACACATCTGTATTAATTATTGTCCCTGTTGATTTCTATACTATACATATTTCATGAAAACGTGCCTCAATGAAAAAAAACTATGAATGCCATTGCGCATTACGGACCGGAAATATTCAAAATGAATCTGGCTGTCCAACGTTCTGGGACGTTAGAATGGGGTGTACATACCGGATGGAGGTCGATGCTCGCGTACGGTATGGTACCGTCCCTCATCTTCGTCTATTTTCAAAAATAAATATATTGCTAAAGTACGTACTCATAAAAAAAGCAACGGGCGGTTTTTCCGTTCCGTTGCTTTGTTGCCGTTTATCCATTTTTCCAGACATCAGCAATGATTTCAAACGAGCGAAGTCTATCAGCATGGTCAAACGTTTCTGAATTGATCATGATCTCGTCCGCCTGAGTCGTACGGATGAATTCTTCAAGCTTTTCTTTCACAGTGTCCGGCCCGCCGATGATCGTTGAGCTGAGCTGCTCATTCACCATCGCTTTTTCACGCGGCGTCCAAATCTGATCCATATCATCTACAGGCGGCTTAAGCTGAGTCGGGGCGCCGCGGACAAGATCCAAAAACTTCTGATAGTGCGATGTTGCAAGGCGCTGCGCTTGCGCGTCCGTATCGGCTGCGATCACGGTCACCCCGACCATCGCATAAGGCTCCTCCAAGACGCCCGGCTTAAACGAACTGCGGTACAGTTCCAAAGCAGGCAGCGTATTGGCCGGCGAAAAATGAGCCGCAAATGCAAACGGCAAACCGAGTTCCCCGGCAAGCCGGGCGCTGAATCCGCTTGAACCGAGAAGCCAAATCGGCACATCAAGCCCTTCGCCCGGTATGGCGCGCACGTGATTTCTTACATTGCCGGACGGCTTAAAATACTGGCGGAGTTCTTCAAGCTGCTCGGGAAAATCCTCCCCGCTGCTTATATTTCTTCTTAATGCGCGGGCGGTTAATTGATCCGTACCCGGAGCGCGCCCCAGTCCTAAATCGATTCTGCCTGGATAAAGGGATTCAAGCGTTCCGAACTGTTCGGCGATAACGAGCGGGGAATGGTTCGGCAGCATAATCCCTCCCGAACCGATGCGCATCTTCTTGGTGCCCCCGGCGATATAACCGATCAAAACAGAGGTAGCCGAGCTCGCAACGCCTTCGATATTATGGTGTTCAGCCAGCCAGAACCTGTGGTATCCCCATCTTTCGCCATGCTGCGCCAAATCCATAGATTGTTTAAAAGATTGTCCCGCATCTCCGCCTTGTACGATAGGAGACAGATTTAATACGGAATACTTCGTATTTTTGAAATGCTGTTTTGACATTGTCTTTCCTTCTTCCTGAAGTGTAGTGGTCATGTAATTAGACGATAACATAATCGTTCAGGTGAATAAAAGAAATTAGTTCGAAAAAAATCGAACTAATGTGTTAAAAGCTTGCCTCCCTGCGGAGGCAAGCCTTTTTTTAAGAAGCGGACGTTTGGCCGGCTGTCTGGTTCCTTCCTTTAAAGAAATAAGCAGCGCTAATGAGCAGATAGATTCCCGCCGTCACCAATGTAATGACAATCGATGTAGTCAGGATGACACCGATCAGTATCGCTGTCAGTGAAATGATTGCCAGCCAAGTCGTATAAGGGAACCATTTGACATAGTAGCCGTTCCCCGCTGTTTGATTCCGTTTCCTCGATTTTAAATGGGCAGCGGCAATCAGCATCCAGATCACAAGGACGGTATAGCCGAGAGACCCCATCAAATATTCAAATGTTTGGCTGCCGGCAAACAGTGAAAACAATACGCCCAAGTATAAGAAAGAAGTACATAATAGAATCGAATAAACCGGCACTTTTCTCACGGAAAGTCTCGAAAAGATTTTCGGCATTCTTCCGTCTGACGCCTGTGTATACAATATTCGGGAGGCGCCGTAAAGCCCTGAGTTCATCGAAGAAATGACCGCCAGTAAAATGACCGCATTCATCAAATGATCGGCTCCGGGAATGCCGATCATCTTAAAGACCATAACAAAAGGACTCTCCGACACACCGTTGACTTGATTCCATGGAATCAAGCTGACGATCACGAAAAACGGCAGAAGATAAAAAGCAATAATGCGCGTCAACGTTCCACGCACAGCTTTAGGCACGACCTTCTCAGGGTTTTTGGTTTCCGCCAGTGTCACCCCGATAATTTCGGTTCCGCCGTAGGAATAGATCACAACTAGCATGGCTGTAATCAGCCCTCCGGCGCCATTCGGGAAGAAGCCGCCATGGTCTGTCAAATGAGTAAAACCAACAGCTGAGTGTTGTCCAAAAGAGAAAAATAACAAGATAAATCCGGATATAATAAAGACGACAATCACTGTGATTTTAATAAGGGCAAGCCAGTATTCCGTCTCGGCAAAGCTTTTGACAGAAAGCAAATTCACGCTCGTAATGACGAGTGAAACGAACAGCGCCAGCACCCAGATCGGCAGCCCCGGCAGCCAGTACTGCAAAAATATCGCGGCGACAACAGCCTCTGCCGCAATATTGAGAACCCACATTTTCCAGTATATCCAGTCTAAAAAATAAGCGGCATACGGCCCTAATATTGATTGAACGAGATCCCTGAATGTTCTGGCTTCACTGTTTCGGACAGCCATCTCGGCAAGCCCCTGCATGATAAACAGCAAAATCACGCCGCCGATCAAGTAGGCGATCATGACCGAAGGCCCCGCCAAATCGATCGCTTTGCTGCTTCCTTTAAATAATCCTGCTCCAATGGCTCCGCCCAATGCCATCATCATAATATGCCGCGATGTCATTGTGCGCTCGAGCTTCTGCATGTCTTTCTCCATCTATGTTCACTTCCTCTAGTAAAATGAAAAAAGCTCACCGTCTCCCTCTTCGATTTGAAGATAAAGAGACGATGAGCTTTGAAGCTTACCGCGGTACCACTCTTTTTGATTCTATGCCAAGAATCCAGCTTTGCGATGCACAGCCATACTGTGCAAACCTGTTAACGAAGGTTAATCGTAATGTCCTCAGGAATTGATGTCCGTCCTTTAGCCAGTCCACTCCCGGGCGAGTTCAAAGGTTCATTGGTCTGCGTCGCACCTACCCGCAGCTCTCTTTGCCAATGCCGATCTTTTACTGCTCCCGTTCATTGTGTTTTCTTCTGCCTGAAATATATTCATATAATATACGTGGCGATCTTGACTTTGTCAACATCAAATCCACTGCCAAAAAATAAAAATTAAAATTTTTCTCTTTTTTCAAGGAAAATCGCCTTTTCCATTGGAAAATACAAGGGAAGATATGCACAACTTTCATGATGATGGAGCATTCCCCAAAAGAGGGAAATATAAAAATCGGCGGATTTCCCCCGAAAAAAATAGTTAAATTGAAATATTATTCAAACTTTACAAAATATTTTAACGATGATAGAGTGTGAACCGAATCATCACTTCAGCTAAAGGAGGAAGAGAACGTGAAAAAACTTTCGTTTATGGTGATCTTGTCCGTATTAACGCTCGTCTTTGGTTCATCGTCCGTAAGCTTTGCGAAAAACATTCCTGAAGACAGATATACAACACCTACAGATGCTGAATTTAGCCAGATGAAAGAGATTTTAAACGACGCTGATATTGAAACCGGCAATTTGCAGAAGGATTACGGCGTGATTGTCAATGATCCTGCTGAAAAAATCGGCGTCATATCAGACACCCCTGCCGAAAAAGATGACTGGAGCCATGTCAGCTTCCATTCCTACTATGTCGACCTCAACAGCAACACTCTTATCGCTGATGTTCAATTTGAATTCACACAAAACGATGACGGCACTTCGGAAACCGAGTACAAAAACGTAACAAACGGAGGCAGGTATTTCGTCAAGATGGACCAAGACGGAAATGTCATTGATGAAGAAACGACCGGCGACATGTCGATTTTGGGGAAATACTAGAAACCGAGCACCCCTTATGGAAAACGCCTTTATTCAAAGGCGTTTTCAGATTGTTGACAAAATCCCAAAGCGACTTTTGTTTTGGGATTTTGTCATCCTTTCAGCGTGATTGAAAACCCTTGCAGTCTAGGAAGGGCGAGCATCGGAAGCTGACTTTCACAGGATGTGATGACGGCGGCGTTTAGGCAGGACGCCTGGGCGGTTAGCCGCCGATCCTTCCTCTATTCGTGAGCACCGACGCGCAGGCCTGACAACGAATGCGAGGGTTTGTCGACACGCTGAAACGCCTTTATTCAAAGGCGCTTTTTTGTTCGGGCATTTAATAGATCTATCCATTGACGCCATTCGCATCTGCAAGACTAAAGGCATGATGCCCGAACAGATCCGGGTTCATTCCTATCAAATTCTTTCTGTCAAGAAACAACGCGTTCCTCAGAGCTGTCCATAAAGATGTCTTCAAGCGACGGTTCATCGACGTGAATTCTGTAGATTCCCACTTTGCAGTTCGTTAATACTCTGACAATGGCGGGAATTTTTTCTTCTGAATTGACGGTGATCGAAATCTCATGGTGATTGAATTGAACGTTTTCACCAGCTGACTCAAGAAAACGGTCGATCAGGCCGAAATGCTGATCGGGAATAGTCGAATGGCGAATGTGAACGCTTATGTTCGACATGAAATGCCTCCTTAATTCATCGAGCGTGCCTTCTATTAAAATGCGGCCGTTTTTCATGATGGCGATTCGCGTACAGATTTTCTCTATCTCATGCAGGTTGTGTGATGTCATAAATACCGTCTTACCTTCTTTTTGCAAATCCATAATCAGCTTTTGAATGTGCAGGGCCGATTCGGCATCGACACCTGATGTCGGTTCATCCAAAAAGATGAGCTCGGGGTCGTGGATGATCGCCTGGGCGATGCCGAGCTTTTTTTTCATACCGAATGAATAGGCGCCCGATTTTTTTTCAGCATGCTCAGTGAACCCAACTCTCTCTAAGACTTCTTCGCACCGCTCAGTCGATACGGCTTGTCCGTTCAGCTTTGCAAAATACTTCAAATGCCCGACTGCTGTCATTGAATCATAGAGGGTCAAATAATCAGGTAAAACGCCGATGCGATGCTTGACGTTTTCAATCGAAGCATCATTTAACAGCAGAAAACTGCCGGCTGTCGGCTCGATAATGCCTGTGATCATATTCATGAACGTAGATTTCCCCGCACCGTTACGGCCGAGGAAACCGTAAATCTCTCCTTTTTCGACTTGGAGGTCGACATGATTGACGACGGTTTTAGCCCCGTAGCTTTTCATCAGCCCTTTTGCCTCGATCACCACATCCATTATAAATCTCTCCTTTTAAACAAAACGATCGCACCGCAAAGAACGATGGCCGCGTAGACAAAGTTGATGAAAACAAAAGAACCGCCCAGCACGGAGTAATAGTACGGTGTTAAATATTTAAACCAGGTGATCATGCCGTTCTCTGAATAAACAGTCCATAAGCTGACCGCGGGAAAGACGAGCGCAAACACGATTCCGAAAAACATGGACATGGCGGGCCTTGAAATCACGATGGAAAATAAAAGGTTCAAAGAGATTGCAGCTGTAAGAAACGCCATGCTGTCTGCATAACTCATCCATAAAAACTCTTTTGAGGCGATCATCACCAAGGTGTACGAAACGAGCATGCAGACAAACCAAAACAGCCAGACGCCAAAAAACTTTCCCAGAATGATCTTGATCCGCGACGTTTTCGTCACAAGAAATCTGACCGTCCGGGCATGGACTTCGCGGTTGATCATGTCATGAGAAAGTCCAGCGATAAACAGGAAACCGAGAGCGAAAACAATAACGGCCGTTCCGATTGCGTTTGCATCGCTTCCTAAATCCAATTCGCGCACGAAGTCCGCAGGCGCCTGTTCGATCAATCCTGCAGTCTTATAGCTCACCCAAAACATAATAATAATGACAATAATCGACTTGATGCTTTTAAAAAGACTGATAAATTCATTCAGACATACCGCCCGCATACGAGTCACTCCTTCACTATTCTCCATTATAGTGAGTGAACATTATCGGGAAATAATCTTATCCTTAACATTACCTTAAATTTTAATAGGCTATTTCTTACAGGGGTGTTTCCGAGAATCATAAATGAGATGCAAGTGGCTTGAACCAGCGGCAGAAATGGGGATACAGAGCCGGAAAACTGATAAAAATACCATTTTAATATAACAAGTTCCGCTATTTTATAACCGGCAAAAAAAGTGGAATGATGCGAAAAATCGGGATATGCCGGAATTGTCATATCGCTAAATAAAAAAAGATTAGCTCTGCATGAGGCTAATCTTTTTGTTATCGTCTAATTACCGGTCAGTCACGACAATATATGCCGCTTTTACCGGGCCGTGGACACCGACTACAAGGTCCATTTCGATGTCGGCTGAATTGCTCGGTCCAGTGACATAGTTGATGCAGGACGGGATGACGTCGCCGTCTGCAACCTTTTGTTTGATCATTGCGCTTGCCTGTGTCATCCGCGGGACGATGGTGCTTTTCGGGACGATCGCAATATATGTCGTCGGCAGCAAGCTGACAGATCGTCCTTT
This sequence comes from Bacillus sp. FSL K6-1284, assembly GCF_038002625.1. Classification (NCBI taxonomy): domain Bacteria; kingdom Bacillati; phylum Bacillota; class Bacilli; order Caryophanales; family Bacillaceae; genus Bacillus; species Bacillus sp. FSL K6-1284. Next base: position 3,670,994 of record NZ_JBBOCW010000001.1, read on the forward strand.
GTCTTTTGAACTGAAGAGGACGACCGTTCCGGATTCAGCAAGCGTGATCTCGCTGAATGTCACGCCGATGTTAGCCTGTTCGGCCCGCTGGATATTTTCATCTCCGGCCGCTGCATTCCATTCCCACACTTTTGTCCCCTCATTCGGCCACTTGTCTGTTAACAGGCCTGACAGTCCGTACTCTTTAAAACGGTCATCTTTCGGAATGATGACCGGCCCGCCTCCAAATCGTGATGCTTGTTCATACAAGGCATCATGCAAGCCGATGACATCCGTTTCAATCAGCTCCGTATGAATCTTCCGGCAGTGGTCCTTTAAGACGCCGACAAGCTCATCCTGTGTATAGCCTTGATATACCCGGTGCTGCGGCTGATACGTATAATCGGGAACGGTGACACCTGCCAAGCGCCTGTTGCGGCCGAGCCTTTCCGCAATCCGGTTCAAAAAACCGTCTTTATTTTGGATTGTTCCGTTTGTCATTTGTCTTCCCCTTTCTCTTTCCGTCTGTCCTCAAACCAGTCGCGGAACCTTGACTTGTTCGGCGCGGGGAAGTCGCGAATCTGGGTCCACTGTTTTAACGGACCCGGTCCCTTCGTTATTTTGCCGTCTTCGTTAAACGGCTTCATGGCTGCCGGCGCCCATTTGGAGCCCATTTTATATAGAGATGGCGCAGAAGTTCCCAAGCCGAACGCTTTCATCGCGAGCTTCTCGGATATCGGTGCGCGCCCTTCTTTTTCAACGATGCGCTGCCGGTGCTTCAGAAGCAGTTCGTGAAGCGGGATTTTTACCGGACATGCTTCAGAGCATGCCGCACATAACGAAGAGGCGTACGGCAGTTCTTTATAATCGTCATATCCGCCGAGCAGCGGCGACAATACGGCTCCGATCGGGCCTGAATAGATCGAACCGTAAGAATGCCCGCCGACATGGCGGTATACGGGACAAACATTGATGCAGGCCGCACAGCGGATGCATTGGAGGACGGATTGAAACTCCGTTCCGAGAATGTTCGAACGCCCGTTGTCAATGATGACGAGGTGAAACTCTTCGGGTCCGTCCGCTTCACCGGGCAGCCGCGGCCCTGTCAGCGCCGTGATATAGCTTGTCAGCCGCTGTCCAACCGCGCTTCTTGTGAGCATGCCGACGAGAACCTCAAACTCGTCGAATGAAGGGACGATCCGCTCCATCCCCATCACGGTAATCTGCGTCTTCGGAACGGTCGTGACGAGACGTCCGTTTCCCTCGTTTGTGACAAGGCTGACAGACCCCGTATCGGCAATCGCAAAATTGCAGCCCGTAATGCCGATGTCAGCCTCGAGAAATTTCTTTCTGAGCACGGCGCGCGCATGCATGACAAGCTCTTCCGGCTTTTCGGTGTTGCGGTAGCCGATCCGCTCTTTGAAGACGTCGCGGATTTGCTCTTTGTTTTTATGCAAAGCAGGTGCGACGATATGTGACGGCGGATCATGATCATCGATTTGGAGGATGTATTCGCCCAAATCGGTTTCGACCACTTCGCAGCCGTCGCGTTCAAGCGCCTCGTTCATGTTGATTTCTTCGGTCACCATTGATTTTGATTTCACGATTTTTTTGCCGTTTTTCTTTTTCACTACATCGCGAATATAGCCTGTCGCTTCTTCGGCCGTCTGTGCAAAGAATACGTGCCCGCCTTTTTTGGCGACATTTTCGGCGAGCTGTTCTAGGTAGTAGTCCAGGTTTTCGAGCACGTGCTGCCTGATTTCCTCGGCCTGAGACCGCCATTCTTCCCAGTTCCCGAGCTCTTCCGCCGCCTCAAGACGGCGCGCTCTCAAGCGCTCCTGCGCACTTGAAACAGCCCCCCTCATAAACTCATTTTCGAGCCCGTCTGATACGCGCTCTTTAAATTTCTGCGTTCCGATCTTCATTGCCATAACGAATGTCCCCCTCTATCTGTGAAATGACCGGATGTCTGTTTATCTGCTGTTCAGCACTTCTGCGATGTGCATGACTTCAATCGGCTTGTTCTTTCTCCCGATCCGTCCGCCGATATTCATCAAGCAGCCGCAGTCCGCCCCGATTAACACATCTGCGGCGGTTTCTTCGACACACGCCACTTTCTCATCGACCATCTGTTCGGATATTTGCGACATCTTCACCGAAAAAGTCCCCCCGAATCCGCAGCAGTCGTGTTTGCGCGGCAGCGGCGTGAACTCCAGTCCCTTCACATGCCGAAGCAGCTTCATCGGCGCGTCTGTGACGCCCAAAAGCCTTGTCATATGGCATGACGTATGATAAGTCGCCTTTTTCTCAAGTGTCGCCCCAACGTCTTCAACCTTCAAAACGTTGACGATAAAATCGGTCAGCTCATACGTTTTGTCAGCCAGCCGCTGCGCTTTTTCCGCCCAGGCCGGCTCATCCCGGAAAAGGTGCGGATACTCTTTGAACATAAAAGCGCACGATCCTGAAGGGCTGACGACGTATTCGGCTGATTCAAATGTCTCAATCATCCGTCTCATCGCTTTTTTGGAATCTTTGACATAGCCGCTGTTGTACGCAGGCTGGCCACAGCAGATCTGCCCTTCGGGAAAATCCACTTCACATCCGAGCCGCTCAAGCAGTTCAACCGTCGCTTTTCCGACATTTGACTGAAACATGTCAACCAAACACGTGATAAACAGTGATACTTTCATCTTGATCCCCTCTCCAACCCGATAAATCAGGTCATCTGATGACTTGGTTAGAAAACCCTCTTTCTCCATCTTACACCTTGGTAAAATTTTTTGAAAGGGGTTTCTTTTTCGTTTTCACTCGGGCCGCTGCTTATATGGCCGGCTCGTCGGCCTGTTTCGTTTCTTCAAAATATGAGGCCAGCACATTTTCCACATTCGTCAGATGATTGTGCATCGCCTGCTCTGCTTGTTGGCCGTCTTTTTCCATCACAGCCTGATAGATGGCTTCGTGTTCCTCATAAAGGCGCTTAACGGTTGTGTTCTTCGAGAACAGCCAAATTTTGCGCGTCTCCCTCATCGTCTCAATTAAGAGTGATGACACATGATTCATCAAGCCTTTCAGCAGATCGTTTTGCGAGGCGCCGGCAAGCGCAAGATGAAACGCGAGGTCGGCTTTTTCGCCAAGTTCGCCGTTCCCATCCGCCTGCTTCATATCCTCAAGTGCGGCCTGCATGCGCCCGAGATCTTCTTCTGTGCGTTTTTGAGCCGCACTTGAAACAGCTCCGATTTCAAGAATCTTACGGACTTCGAGCAGTTCAGCGACGTCTTTCTTTTTCATCAAAAGCGCAGCCGAAAGGGGGATGGAAATTTGCTCAGGCTCAAACCTTTTCACATACGTTCCTTCCCCCTGCTTCATTTCGACCATCCCCATCGCTTTTAACGCAGACAGCGCTTCCCTGACGGCCGAACGGCTGACCTGAAAGCTTTCGGCGAGCGCCTGAACGGAGTCAAGCTTATCACCTGGCTCAAGCTCTCCGCTTTTAATCGATTCAAGAAGCGCTTCTGCGACTTCTTCGTATATTTTTTTCGTCTTGATTTGTTTGTATTTCAACTTTTTTCACCTCGTAACCAGACTGGGCATGATGCGCTATTTTTTATTATACCGTTCTTTCCGTCCGGAACATATAGACTTCGGCTCCATGCAAAAAAAGATTGTAATTTATGACATTGAGAAATATAATGCTAAATGATCAGTCTTATCATCATGTCATCAGATGACTGAGTGAGGCTTTGAACAAAGGGGGAATTGGAGATGGGATGGACGCAAGATTATACTCCGCTGGGGAACAGTTTGCTGCTCTCTTCGCTTGCAGCGCTTATACCGATTTTGTATTTTTTCTGGGCTCTGGCAATCAAAAGAATGAAAGGGCATACAGCGGGTGTGACGACTTTGCTGATTGCGCTCGCGCTGGCCGTTTTCGTATACGGCATGCCCGCTCATCAGGCTGTGATGTCGGCTTCACAAGGGGCGGTTTACGGGCTGCTTCCGATCGGCTGGATCATTGTGACTTCCGTTTTTTTGTACAAGCTTACAGTCAAAACCGGCCAATTTGAAATCATCAGGAGCTCGGTATTATCGATCACAGATGACCGCCGTTTGCAAGCACTTTTGATAGCGTTTTCATTCGGGGCGTTTTTAGAAGGGGCGGCAGGCTTCGGTGCCCCTGTCGCGATCTCGGCCGCATTGCTTGTCGGCCTCGGCTTCAATCCGTTGTACGCGGCGGGCATATGCCTGATCGCTAACACGGCGCCTGTCGCTTTCGGAGCGATCGGCATTCCGATTATCGCGGTTGAAGGGCCGACGGGGATTCCTGCGATGGACATTTCAAAAATGGTCGGACGCCAGCTCCCGTTTTTATCTGTATTTATTCCGTTTTATTTGATTATCATCATGAGCGGCTTGAAAAGGGCTTGGGAAGTGCTGCCGGCGATTCTCGTGTCGGGTGTCTCTTTTGCCGTTACGCAGTATGTAAGCTCAAACTTTCTGGGGCCTGAGCTCCCGGATATTTTGTCAGCCATCGTATCGCTTATCGCGCTCGCTGTATTCTTAAAATTTTGGAAACCGAAAACGATATTCAGATTTTCCCATGAAAAGGAAATGGCCGCTGCCGCGGAGGCGCAGCAGCTTGAACATCAAAAGGCCTCATACTCGGCTGGGCAGATTTTCAAGGCGTGGACACCGTTTTTGCTGCTCACGGCAATGGTCTCCATCTGGGGAATTCCAGCTGTCAAACAGGCGCTGACAGGCCATTACGAAGGGTCAAATCCATTGCTGCTGTTCATTAGTGATATCGGCGGCAGGCTGACGTTCGCGCCCGGTGTGCCTTTTTTGCACAATCAAATTCTCGATGGCTCCGGAAAACCGCTTGAAGCTCTTTATAAACTTGATCTCGCCGGATCGGCGGGAACGGCGATCCTGATTGCCGCCGTACTGACAAAGTTTGTCACAGGCATGCCTTGGAAAGAATGGGGCGCCGTGTTTACAGAATCGCTGAAAGAACTCGGCAAGCCGATATTAACGATCGCTTCCGTTGTCGGTTTTGCCTATGTCACCAACTCTTCGGGCATGAGCACAACACTTGGCATGTCCCTTGCGATGACGGGTTCAATGTTCGCATTCTTTTCTCCCGTTCTCGGCTGGCTCGGCGTCTTTATAACCGGTTCAGATACGTCGGCCAATTTGCTGTTCGGCAGTCTGCAAAAAGTGACGGCACAGTCGGTCGGAATGGAGCCGGTGCTGTCTGTGGCGGCCAACTCTTCGGGCGGCGTCACCGGAAAGATGATCTCTCCGCAGTCGATTGCTGCGCTTTACACTGAAACACAGCCTGTTTCTTCTGTTCCTGGTTTGCATGATCACGTTCCTGCAGCATCACCTGTTTGCGTGGATGATCCCGTAAAAAAGCCGCCGGCGTTCGTGCCGGACGGCTTCTTTATTGATATCTCTTTCTGACAGACGAAGGCAGTATATTAAGCTGATCGCGGTATTTGGCGACGGTCCGCCTCGATATGACGATGCCGTGCTTTTCGTTTAAAAGGTCGGCCAGCTTCTGGTCTGAAAGCGGTTTCATTTTATTTTCTTCATCGATCAGCCGACGAAGATGCGCTTTGACTGTGTGACTTGACGTATGTCCGTCAGCGGCGTCCTTTACCTTCGCCGAAAAAAACCGTTTAAGCTCGCACAGCTCAAAAGGCGTCTGCACGATTTTCCCTTTGACTGCACGGCTTACTGTTGATTCGTGAACCCCGAGGGCATCGGCGACTTCTTTTAATGTGAGCGGCTTCAGTTCGTCTTTCCCTTTTAAAAAATAATCTTTTTGACGCACCATAATTTCCGCCATCACCCTCCGCATCGTTTCCCGTCTTTGCCTGAGGGCATTGTCGAGCCATTTCCACTGCTTGAACTTATCAGAGATATAAACGGTCGCCTCGTCTTTTGACTGGCGCTGCAAAAACGGCTCGTAAAACGCGTTAAGCTGGATATCGGGAAAAGAACGGCTGCTGAGCTCAAGCACCAATTTTCCATCCTCGGCTGAAATGATGACATCAGGCTCGATATAGACTCCGCCTTCATCCGTGCCATACATCAATCCGGGACGCGGCGACAGCTCTGCAACAAGATCTTGTATGTCCTGAAGCTCTGAGAGCGAAAGGCCCGCTCTCTCAGACAGCTCTTTCCATCCTTTTTTGGCAAACAGGTCAAAGTATAGGGAAATAACTTTTTCCGCTTTTGCCGTCTCCTTTGGCAGACGCTTTAATTGGATCAGGATGCATTCCTGAAGCGACCGCGCTCCGATACCTGCCGGATCAAGAGTCTGCAGCTTGCCCAAGACTTCTTCCACTTCTTCTCTGGTGACAGCCAGCTCGGAAGCGATAAAGGCGATGTCTTCTGTCACATATCCGTTTCGATCAAGGGATTCGACCAGGTAGCTGAAAATCCGCTTTTCCCGGTTTGACAGCCGGAGATCGAGCGCCTGCTGTTTCAAGACGCTTTTGATATCTTCACGGGAATGCGCCGTCTCAGAGCGGCTCATTCCTTCATTTTGCAAATGACGATTCGTTTTATGGTAAAATGATCGGGGAATATCGGGGTCTTTTCGTTCGATCAGGGGGTTTTCCAATGAGAGTTCGTCAATCCGGCTGTTCAGCTCGGCCGACGAATACTGAAGCATATGAATGGCTTGGGCAAGCCCTTGCGTCAAGTGAAGTTTTGCCGTTTGCTGCTGCTGTACATGCAAGTTCATCATATCTCCCCTCCCACTATTAGTTTACACGATCGGTTCCGTACCGTATAGACTTAAAAAAGGAGTGTTACCATTGACAGAACTTTTCTCTGTGCCCTATTTCATAGAAAATTTTAAAACCCATATTGAAATGCATCCAAATGAGGATAAAATTCACGCAATGAACAGCTACTACCGTTCAGTCGTGTCAACGCTTGTCCAAGACCAGCTGACAAAAAACGCGGTCGTCTTAAAACGGATTCAGCATTTGGATGAAGCCTACAACAAAGTAAAGCGCGAAGAAGCATAGCAAAAAAACCGCCTGTCATACGTGAACAGGCGGTTTTTCTGCTTCTTCCGGATTGTTTTGAATCAGTTTTGTACTCGGGATATCCTTCATCCATGTGTTGTAGTAATTTGCGTTTTTTCCGTAGGAGTTGTCAATCACGACATTTTCTTTTCCGAGCAGACACGATAAGATGTGGCCGTGCAGCCTTGAAGTAACGATGGATTCATAGCGGTTGAAAAAACGGATTGATTTGTCGACGAGGCTGTCCGAATAGCGTTTCCAATAAGAAGCGATCGGCAGCGGATTGCCGGCTTTTTTGTTGAGGACATTGATCGTCTGCAAGCGTTTGATTCCGCGTTTGTCGCCTTCTGACAAGATAACGTTCCAATCGTACGTATCCGGCTCCTCTGCTTTTTGCAGGCTGCTGTTTGCTTCTTTGTCGGTTCTGATCAACCGCAGAACGGACTCAGAAGGCTTTTCGGCATGTGCCGCGATCGGCCAGAGCTGGTGAGCCATATCGGGCATCATTCTGATGTTTTTCACCCCTTCGAAATGCTTGAGAGCAAATTCGAAGGATGCCTTTTCCCGCGTGAATAAGTGCAGATCCGGGTGAGCCGCCAAAATGCCGCGCGTTTTTTTTGCATTTTCTTCATGTTCATAATAAATCGACTGCGGCAGAATGACGATCCGGTGGTCCGGGTAATGTTCGACAACCCGTTCCCTGAACTGCTGAAAGTGAGGGTACAAATCGCCGAAATTGCCGCCCCCCTGACAAACGATGATGGCGTCCTTTGGAATGCGGCGGCCCGGAATAAAATTCTCTGCATTCCATCTTTCGCGCACCTTGATGCCGTATGCTTCAAAAAAAGCTTCCGTTCCTTTCATGATCAATAAGTCCCCGACGTTTCCATAGAGCGGGTAGTCCAAGTAAACGACTGATGAATGTCTTGGGATGACATCCAAAATTTCTGCCAGCTTATGCTTTAAGCTGTCCATGGAATATGTAATCGCCATGTTTAGCACCTCATTTATATTTAATCCGGTCGGCCACGATTTGAATCACCCGGTCCTGCTCTTTTCGCGTCATACTTGATCCTGACGGCAGGCAGAGCCCGCGCTGAAATAAGTCGCAGCAGACAGAGCCTTGGTCATCGTGCGGATAAAAGGCCGCTCCTTTAAAAAGGGGCTGTCTGTGCAACGGCTTCCATAACGGCCGGGCTTCAATGTTTTCATTTGCGAGCTGTTCAATGATGTCCGCCGGTGTTGTTTGAATCTTTGCTGTATCAAACGTTAATGTCGTGAGCCAGCGGTTTGACATGCCGGCTTCAGGCATGAATTCTATACCTTCGATACCGGCGAGCGCCTCCTGATAGCGCTCGAAGATCGCCCGTCTGGCGTGTACCCTGTCATCCAGGACGGCGAGCTGAGCGATGCCGATTCCGGCCAGGACATTGCTCATCCGGTAATTGTAGCCCGCTTTTTCGTGCTGATAATGAATGGAGGGCTCGCGCGCCTGAGTGGCTAAAAAGCGCGCCTTCTTCAAAGCGTCTTCATCATCGCTGACAAGCATTCCTCCGCCTGATGTGGTGATGATTTTGTTGCCGTTGAACGAATAAATGCCGAAGCGTCCGAAGGTTCCACTTTTTCTGCCCTTATAAACAGAACCGAGCGATTCGGCCGCATCTTCAATAACAGGGACGGCAAATCGATCGCAAAGCGCGATAATCTCGTCTATTTTCGCGCTTTGGCCATACAAGTTGACGACGATGACGGCTTTCGGAAGATTTCTGGCCCGCTCCGCTTCGTCGAGCGCCCGTTCAAGCGCCTCGGGCGACATGTTCCATGTATCCCGTTCAGAATCGATGAAAACCGGCTCAGCCTGCTCATATATAATCGGATTGGCGCTCGCTACAAACGTAAAGGAAGAACAGAAGACCGTATCGCCTTTGCCGACGCCGAGCAATTTCAACGCCAGGTGGATTGCGGCTGTTCCTGAGCTGACTGCCGCGGCACCGGACGTCCCCGCATAGGCGGCAAGCTTTTCTTCGAATGTATCGACAAGGGGACCAAGCGGCGCGATCCAGTTTGTCCGAAACGCTTCAGCTACATAGCGCTCTTCGTCTCCGCTCATGTGCGGCGGGGATAAATAAATTCGCTTATTCTGACTCATGTTTTTCACCCTTTTTACTGCTGTGATATTTAATTTTTCTTGCAGGGACTCCGACAGCGGTACAATCATCAGGAATGTCGTGAATGACGGATGATCCCGCTCCCGTTACGCTCCAGCGGCCGATTGTCTTTCCGGGAATGACCGCCGTTCCCGCTCCGAGATGAGCGCCTTCCATAACTGTCACACCGCCGGTTAACACCGTTCCCGGCGAAAGATGAACGTAATCGCCGATCCGGTTGTCATGTTCGACGATCACACCTGTGTTGACAATCGTGTGGATGCCGATGTGGGCATCCGCTTGGATAACGCTCGACGCCATGACAACGGCGCCGTTTTGAATCCGGGCCGAACCGCTGATCACGGCGGACGGATGAATCAAAACCGCATACCGGTCAAGCGGAAGGCCGAGACGTTCATACAGCTCCTTTCTGATGCCGTTTTGACCGACAGCTAAGACGAACTTCACGTCCGGATGCAATCGCGCAAGTTCTTCTGCTGCGCTTGAAGGCCCGCGATACAGACCGTTCTCGACATGAAGCTCCGCATACCGGTCATCGAGAATACCGGCAAGCGCCGTATCAGGCCGTGCTTTTACAAGATCCAGAACGACTTTCCCATGGCCGCCGGCTCCGATGATCACCACATTTTGCATCAGGCATTCCTTCTCCCCGTAAATTTTTCTGCTGTCACATGGCGGTCCTGGCTGACGCCTTCCGACTTCAAGACTTTTACGACAGTCAACAAAAGGATTTTGAGATCAAGCAAAAAAGAACGATGATCCACATACCAGACATCAAGTTCAAACTTTTCCTCCCATGTCACTTTATTTCTCCCGTTGATCTGCGCCCAGCCCGTGATGCCCGGCTTGACTTCATGCCGTCTCCATTGCCGCTTCGTATAGAGGGGAATATACTCCATCAAAAGCGGCCGCGGCCCGACGAGGCTGAGATCTCCTTTGATGACGTTGATCAGCTGCGGCAATTCGTCAAGGCTCGTTTTTCTGATCAGCCGCCCCGTCTTTGTCAGCCGTTTTTCATCGCTTAGCAGATTGCCTGCTTCATCTCTTTCATCAGTCATTGTTCTGAATTTATATAATGTAAAAGGCTCGCCATTCAGCCCCGGACGGGTTTGGCGAAATAAAACAGGCGAGCCGATTTTCCATCTGATGAGGCAAGCTGTCAGGATCATGGCCGGACTGAGCGCGATCAGCAAAATAACCGACAATGCAAGATCGAAAAACCGTTTCGCAAGCACGAAAAACGCACCCCTTTCTTTTATTTAAAAAATCCCTTTTGAAACGGGAAGGATAAAGAGCATCGAAATGCTTGGAGCCTTGTTGTGACAATATGCCGTTCCGCTTTCGTCAACATGACGAAATAGGCAAACAGGCCGTATGTCCCCGTCGCAGCAAGCGCCGTGACAAACAGGGACAGCAGGCTGTCGATTGCAAATAAGTATTGAAGAGCGTAACAGACAGCCAAGGTAAATGAAGCACCGGCAACCGGCCTGTATATACCTTTATAAAAAACCCTTTTTCTTTCACCCGTAATCTTTGACGCATAAATCGGAGTGAAGACGACATTTTTCAGCATTAAAGCTGCCGCACCGGCCAGCGCAATTCCGTAAAGGCCGAGTCCCGCCGGTCCGCTCAGCACGATGGCAAGCAGCAAATTGACAACGCCGAAGGCAACCGTGGTCAGCGCCGGTGTTCTCAGCTTGTTATAGGCGGTAAAAATATAAAAAAGCGGCGCCGGGCTTAATGAAACAACCAAATAACCCGCATGTATCAGTAAAAGCCATTTCAAATGTTCGAATGAAGGGCCAAGCCACAGCGACAGAAACGGGCCGGCAAGCCCGCCCAGAAGCGCAGCCGGCAAAGCGAGCAGAATGCCGTTAATTCTGACGGCCTGGTTGGCATAGCGGACGAGCCCTTCTTTGTCGCCTTTTGAATAATAGAGTGTAATCGTAGGTGAAAATACGGCCGCAAGCGTTCCCGAAAGCGTCCGCAATAACAGCGGAAACTGAATGATCGCGGCGTACATGCCGGATTCGGAAACCCCCAGCATCACATTCGCCACCATTAAATCGATTTGCAGAAACAGCAGGACGCCGACTTGGCTGACGGAGCTCCATCCTCCCGCCTGAAGCAGTTTTTTGCACTTTGCAAACGACATATCCCTCACACGAAACGTAAACCATGGGATCAATTTCTTAAAGAAAAAGACCGACAGGATGCACGCCGAAGCGGTTGCGATAAGAGCGGCGAGCTGAATGTGCCAGATCTTCGGTGCAAACCACGCGAAAATCAACAATACGCTCAAGACGCGAATCAGCATTTGGACGGCCTGGATCGTGCTTGTAATATAGATTTTATTGGCAAAAAACGGACCGGCGGCAAATCCCGACATCACAAAGGTCAATAAAAACAGCAGGCTCCCGATCAAAAGCGCGATCTGCACATCCCCCAAAAGACCGGCGGGAACGCGAATGATCTGATCGATAAAAAACACCGTGCCGCCAAGCGGAAAAAACAAGATGACCGAAAGCACCAGTGATGAAACGATGTAGGTATTCATATAGCCCCTCGCTTCATCAAGCGCCCCCCTGTGGGCGGAAACAGAAAAAAACCGGACAACGACCGCGCTCAAGGCAACCGTAATAATCGAAAAGTAATTGATCATATTCTGCGTGAGATGGACAAACCCAAACGCCTCAACACCGAGGTTCTTGATGACATAAGGCGTCAGCCACATCGAAAACAGCACCGATAATAAAAAAGACGCCACATTGGCGCCGAGATTCAAAATAAATGTCTTATTCAAAAGGCTCATCCCTTACTGGGCAGATTTCGTTTAAAAAACAATTCGAGCAGGATCGGAATATTCAGCTTGCATAGCAATAAAACGAGCCGTTGGCCGATTAAAAGATTGCGGTTGCGGAGAGACGTTGATTTGACGCACGACTGCACCATCCGGTAAGACAAAATGTCTTTAATGTGCCGCCTCACCTGCTTTGAAGGCTTCGGTTCCGCACAGGCATTGGCTAAAAGCATCGGAATTTGATGTTTGCATGTGTACGTTTCCAGATCGTCCGCACATTCATCCAAAAGCTGAAACGTCTCATAGAATCTCCTTTTCGCCCGGTACTGCCTTTTCAGGCTTTCGTCCATGTACGGTTTAAACGGCACCTCCGTCAGGCTATCCGGATTGCACCTGTACATGTAGTAGCCGTCATCGATCGCTCTTACCCGTTTCGCTGCATAAAAGGCGTACAAATTGAACGGCGAATCCTCTGCAAAACGAATGTCTTCAAAAAAGTACAACTGGTTTTTCTTCAGCAGATCGCGCCTGTACAAATTCCGCCACACATACCAGATGAAGCGGGTTTCGTGCGCCTTTTTGAGCTCGCGTTTAATATCCCAGCTCAACAAGAGACGATCGGTCGGCAGCGGCGGCGGGAAATAGGTGTCTTCCGCATCGGAATGTTTATGATACCCGCACATGACGATATCAAGGTCGTCTTTTTTGGCAGCGGCGTACATGTTTTCAAACATGGCAGACAATACAAAATCATCACCGTCGACAAATCCCACATAATCTCCTGTCGCGGCTTGAAGACCGGCATTTCTCGCCGAGCTCAGCCCGCCGTTTTTTTTATGAATCACTTTCACTCTGGCATCCAGGCTGCAGTACTTTCTCGCTATCTCCCCGGATCTGTCGGGAGAGCCGTCATCGACAAGGATGATTTCAATATTTTTCAGCGTCTGCCTGCGCAGCGAATCGACGCATTCTTCTATATAATCTTCGACATTGTACATCGGAACAATGATACTGACGAATGGCTTCATTGGACATCACCCATAATTTTCTGTCTTAAATCTGTGAAATAATGCTCCCTTGACGGAGTCTCACGATACGAATCACCGGTCTTAATCAGCTCTTCAATTGCGCCGAGAACCTCTGCCGCATCGGGATTTTCCACAAGCTTCATCGAAGGAACGCTTTTCAGCCAGCGAAAGCCTTCAAGCACCTTATGATCAAAAGAGCGGATCACAACGCACGGCGTCCCTGTAATCGCACAAAAAATCATGCCGTGCAGCCTGTCTGTCACAACGACCTCCGCACCTCTCAGCTGATCCCAAAGCCGATTCAGCTCCTTCTCGCGGGACATGCGGCTGACCCTCCTGCCGATCGTCGTTGTAAAAGTTTGCACGCCGCCGTATTCGTCGCCGACAGCCTTCATCAGTTTTTCACGCTCTTCCGGTCTGAGAAAGCTTTCTTTATCCTCTCTTAAACAAACCAGCACACCGTCTCTTTCAGACTGCTGTTCTTTCTTTAAATAAAGCACCATATCAGGCTGCTTCACAATCGTTTGCTTTGAAAAATGCTGTTTCATAAATTGATAGGTTGTATCATCGCGCGCCATCATAAACAGCCGACGATGGGAGTTGTAGACTTTTTTCGCTCTTTTCAGCTCCTTTTTGCCGCGGGGCGTCTCGGAAAAGTGCGCGGTGGCTGGGAGCTGGACAATTTTATAATGCTTGAATGTTTTGATAATAAAGCGCCTCGTCCATTCCTCATTGCGGTACAAATCCCCCATGTTTCCTCCGCCGATGATGAACACCATATCCTCGGGGTGGCGGATGCGCATGAGGGCTTTTGCATGTTTGTAAATATCGTTGATGCCGATTTCAATTAATTCAAAATCGGGAAACTCGTTTTCTATGAATGTCCGGCTTGCCAGGGCAATCGCGTGATCTCCCAAATTATCATGGGACGGAATTAAAGTCAGAATGATTTTTTTCTTGCCTTTGTATTGATCAAAACGCTTCAAACCCGGCGTTCCCATCACATATTCAGAAGGATATTTCACCTTGAGCAAAAGCCATTCTGCAAGATTGATCTTCAGTTCCTGAAAGGTCATTTCCTCACCGCCTATTTCTTCATTCTGTGCTCGATCATTTTCTGGTAAATGGCCGCAAATCCATACACTGCCGGCATAAACCGCAAGCGAATCAGCATAAGGAGAAGCTTCTTCTTCGAATCGAATGCCGACATGTCCACCGCGGGAATTTTCCCCCTGAATTCCGGACAGGCGCATATGCTGCGGATATTTTTATATTTTTCTATTGAAGGATTTTGGTTTCGGCTCTTGCATTCATTTAAAATACTGATGCAGCCGTGGTTGACGATAAAGACGTGCAGCGCCTCCTTTAAAGCCGGAAGCTCTCCGTGCTTTGTCAGGCAGTCAAGGTTCGCTTCATAAAGAGCGAGCCCGTCTTCAAACAGCCCCGCCTGATACTTTTGGACGATGGACGACAGGTGGACCCTGTAATGATAAAGCGGCTTAGTCACGAACGCCGCCGTATTCGCATATAGAAGGCATCTGAAGCTGAAGTATTGATCTTCGATGTTTTCCAGCTCGTCGCGCAGCGGGAAAACGAGCTTATGCTGCTCAATTAGGCTCCGCCTGTAGAGCTTGTTCCAGGAAAAGCCGCTTACTTGACCCTTTAATAAAGCTTTTATGAATGCCTCTTTCGGCTTTCCTTCATAGTTTTTCCCGATGTCCGGGCAGACCGTTTTTCCGGTATCCTGAATTTCGACGGCATAATCACAGATGACAAGGTCGGCATCCTCATCCTTTGCTTTTTCATACATAGATTGGCAATAGTCCGGCTCAATCCAGTCGTCGGAGTCGATGAATGCCAAGAACTCGCCTGACGCCGCTTCGATCCCTTTATTGCGGACAGCGCCGAGGCCCTGATTCTCCTGCCGAATCGTTTTGATGCGTCCGTCCTTTCGGGCGTAATGATCAATGATCTTCTGGCTTCCGTCTGTTGAACCGTCATTAACGATAATGATTTCGATATTTTTTAAGGTCTGGCTGATCAGCGATTGCAAACAATTCGGCAAAAAAGCTTCTGTATTATAAACAGCGACCAGTAGACTAACTGCTGGATTTTCCAATGTGATGACTCCTTTGTCGAAATTTTCACAAGATATTCCGCTATTCAACGTTCAAAAATCGTTCTGTAAGGCAATACCGACGAGTCGAACGGCATGAGCATAAAGCTGTATAAGAAGTAACAGATCAAAATCAAAACATACAGAAGCGCGTTCGATTTCGGTTCGAAAATCCGTACAAAATAAGGAACGAGAATCAGCTGATAGAGCCCGAAATAAATGTTGAACCTCGCAAAAATGACATCCTTTGTCGCCAAAATTCCGAACAGGAAACCGATCAGACAAAGGTTGACGATATAATCGACTTCGGGCCAGCGTTTTCTGAGCTGCTCCCTGAAGCAGAATGCAAGTACGAGCGGGAGAAGAAGAACGATGATTTTAATGGCGTTCATGCCGTTCGTATTTTTCATCAGCCATTCTTCGTAATGTCCGTATTGACTGTTTTCAAGCACGACAAGGAATACGGACAAAAATTTTTGATACAGAAAAGTTCCCGCCAAAAATAAGAGCATGAGGCACCAGAGGACAGGCGACCACGCTTTTCTTCTGACGATGAAATAGACAGGAATCATGATCAAAGCCGAAGAATGAAAAAGCGAACAGATCAGCACGACGATCATATAGCGCACCAGCTTCCCATCGATCAGATACCGGATCGCCCAAAACAGAATGGCCGCCGCCATGTATTGGCGAATACCGTTAAACGAAGCGTAATAGTGAAACATGCCGATAAAGAGAAACATGCTCAACTCAAACGGCCTTCCATACACATATAGCGTCTTGACGATATAGATATAGGTAATCGCGGCAACGACGGCAAACATGAGCGCCGGATCGGCTGAAATCTGGTTTAATATCCATAAGAGTGCGGTAAATCCGGGATCTGTCGACGACTTATCTGTTCCGAAACCGAAGATCTCCCAAATGTTGTTGTATTTTCCGGCTAATTCGTAAAGCAGCATATAGGTGTGGTAATCCGTTCCGACCTTGTATCTTAAGCCGGCAACGATAATCAAAGACGCGAGCGGAACGACGGTGAGGATCGCATTCGGACGGTAGCCCGTCGGCAGCCTGTGATCTTCCCTGCCGTACATTTTCGCAAACCATGACCAGATGAAAACAATCCCCATATTCAACATGTAAACAGCCATACACTCACTGTCCTTCTGCCGCGGAGATTGAATAGATGTCCATCAGTCTCGCCAAATTTGCTTTTGCATCATAGCCTCTCTCTGCCAGGCTTCTCTCAATCTCCGGCCATGCAGGCTTTTTCGCCTGAGCGGCACGGCTGATATCCTCAGCCCACCGTTCAAAGCCGGCATTTAAGCTGAGACGGGTCAGCAGGCCGAGTCCCAAATCGGTTTCCTCTGTAATATGGTCTGATACAATACAAGGAAGCCCTGATGCCTGCGCTTCGACGAGTACGAGAGGGAGCCCTTCAAACAAAGACGGCATGGCAAATACATCAAACGTCTGCATGAGAGCCGGGATATCTTCGACGACGCCGAGAAACAGAATGTCGTCTTTTACACCGAGAGCGGCGGCTTTTTCTTCCATCTGTCTGCGCAGCGGACCATCACCTGCGAACACCGCTTGAAAAGGCGTGCCCGATTTCTTGAAATGAGCGGCAAGCCCGAGCAGAAACGCGTGGTTTTTCTGTTCAAAAAAACGGCCGACATGTCCGATAACCAATGCGTCTTCCTTGATGCCGAAGCTCTTTTTTGCATCCGTCTTTGAAACGCCGTTCGCTTCTTTGAAGCGGTCAAGTTCAATCCCGTTTTGCAAAAGATGGACCGCGTTTTCGCCCATCTTTTTTCCGCCGAATAAAAAACGCCCGGCATCTTTGCCGCAAGCGCACAGAGCCGTAGCACTGGAGAAAATCAAACGGCGGAATGCGAGGAGCTGCCATGTATCCCAAAACCGGGGGTTAGGCTTCCAGGCCGTGTTGTGGGAATGACAGACCCTCACCGGAACGCCGGCGAGCTTGGCCGCCAATGCGGCAAACCCCGTCTGAAAATCCGTATGGGCGTGCACGGCGGCATACGGCCCTTTCTCAACCAAAATCCTCCTGATGTTTTTGATGTAGGCGAGAGGCCCCGACCGCCCGATGCTTGGTACATAAAACACCCGGCCGCCGCGCGTGATGATCTCCGGATCATAATCGCACGTTTCTTCCCGGTGGGAAATAAAATCAAATTGAATATGCCGCCTGTCTGTATGGCGGTATATATTCATAATCATCGTCTCCGCTCCGCCGCGGTTCATTCCGCTTACGATGTGAAGCACCCGTTCTGGTCTCACGCTTCCGTCACTCATGTTTTACGACCCCTCCGCCTTCATTCATCAATCTTCTTTTATGGTATTTGTTCATGATAAAAGGAGGCATGAGCCCCCTGATGATGGGTTTCATCATATAAATGTAGTCTGAGAGCGGCAGCTTCAGCCGTCTGCAGGCGGCAAAGACGATAAACGCATTGTCAATCGAGTAGCTGAACTTTCTCCTTTTAAACGCCGATTCGTCTTCCCTTACTTTGTATAAAGCTTCCTGAAGGTTATAGCCCGTGTAGCCCGCTTCAAAAAAACGGAGCCACAAATCGATATCTTCCATCCTTCTTGTTCTCCGGCCGACCCGATAGCCGTCCAGCGCCTCGTACACTTCCGCTCTCATCATGATCGTCGCATGGCAAAACGGCGTTCCTTTCGCCATGATTCTCGGCCCGGGAGAGGGAGGAAGCATTCTGACGCCTCTGATCCCGTTTTCGTCGAAGGCCATCATTCCGCTGCCGACGACATGATAATGAGATTGTGATTCAAGAAATGCGACCTGTTTTTCAAAACGCCTTGGCAAAGAGATGTCATCTCCGTCCTGGCGCGCGATATATTTCCCGCCGGCGTACCGGAGACAGTGGTTTAGCGAAGCAGCCAGCCGCTGATTCTTCTCGTTTTTAATCAGCTTGATCCTATCTGCGTAATGATCGGCATACCGCCTTGCAACAGCATATGTCCCATCTGTTGATGCATCGTCGCATATAATCAGTTCCCAATTTTTATAGGTTTGATTTAAAATCGACTCGATGCTCTCTGCGATCGTGTCCTCACAATTGTAGACTCCCATAATGACAGAAACTTTCGGCTTTTGACCCCCTGTCATCCTTTCAGCCTCCTTTCAACTGTTTCATGATCCATAAAGGAAGAGTAAATGCCCGCCATTTCTTTGACGGTGCGCTGCTGGGAAAAAGCGGCGGCCGTTCGTCTCCCCGCGTCCCCCATCTTTTTTCGCAAAGAAGGCAGACGGTACAGCTGCAAAATTCGGTCGCTGAACGTTCCGGCGTCTCCCTGCGGAATCAAAAATCCGTTCACGCCCTCTTGAATAACTTCCCGGTGTCCGCGGTTGTCCGCTGCAACGGCGGGCTTTCCTGCCGCCATTCCTTCCAGGAGGTTCATGCCGAGCCCTTCCCTGATGCTTGAAGCGACAGACACATCGGCAAGCTGAATCCATTCGTGGATGTTTTTTTGAAAACCTGCAAACGTGACGGTCGAAGAAACGCCTTTTTGTTCAGCGAGACTTCGGTATTTTTCTTCCATCTGCCCTTTTCCTGCAAACACGAGCTTTAAGTTTGGGGCTCTATCTTTTAAAGCAGCCGCCGTTTCGATGAGCAGCGCCTGGTTTTTATTCGCGTTCAGTTCCGCGGGATATATGAGAATAAAGTCGTCTTCTTTGAAACCGTATGTTTTCCTGAGCAGCATTTTCTCTGTTTCGCTGACAGGATGAAAGCGCTCGGTATCGACGCCGATGCCATGAATTTTTTCTGTTCGCAACGCCTTGCGCAAGCCTTTTGCAAGGACGAAATCTTCTTCATTGATCGTGATTAGGCAATCGGTCAAAGCGGACAGCCCTTTTTCAATCGGATAGTATAGCAGCCAATTCTTTAAAGGTGCACCTTGGCAAAAGTGAAAACCGTGAGCGGTATAGATCACTTTCGTTCCCTCTTTTCTCTGTTTCCGGGCCGCAAGCCTTGCCAGCACGCCTCCCATCGGCGTATGGCAATGAATGATGCTGTACCGGTTTTCGTCAATGATGCGCGCCAGCTCCCGATAGGCTGCGATATTGCTTGCATTCAGAGGAGAACGCCTGATGTCGATATCAAATTTTTTGTCTGTATAAGGCAGTGCCATATCTCCTTTTGCGGCGATATGAACGTTCCACCCCTGCTCTTTAAACCATTTTAAATATGGGAGGTGGAAGGCCTTGAAATGGTAATCCACAGTAGCGCAAAACAAAACCGTTCTTGTCATGTTCTTCCCCCTAGTGCGCTGTCACCAGCTTTTTCTCATGCTGGCCGATCGCTTGGAACAAGCGTTCTCTCAGCTCGCGGTCTGACAAATACATAAATTCCTCCATGAATGTCTTCAGCACCGTTAGCTCGACGTCGACCGCCTTGCCGATATGAATCTTCGGAAAAACCTGCTCTGCCAGCACTTCATTTTGATTCAGCAGCTCTTCGTACATTTTTTCTCCCGGGCGGATGCCTGTAAATTCAATTTTGATCTGGTCTGTCGTATAGCCGGAAAGCTGGATGAGATTTTTGGCGAGATCGACGATTTTGACCGGTTCGCCCATATCGAGCACGAAAATCTGTCTTCCTTTGGCAAGCGCCCCCGCTTGAATAACCAGCCTTGAAGCTTCCGGAATCGTCATGAAGTACCTCGTCATGTCCTGGTGTGTGACAGTGACCGGACCGCCTTTAGCGATTTGTTTTTTAAAAATCGGAATGACGCTTCCCCTGCTGCCGAGAACATTTCCGAAGCGGACGGCGACAAATTTGGTTTTGCTCGTTTTGCCGAGATTCATGATCAGCATTTCTGCGAACCGCTTCGTCGCCCCCATGATATTGGCAGGGTTGACCGCTTTGTCTGACGAGATCAGGACAAAAGTTTCCACTCCGGTTTCGTCGGCGGCTTCAGCGACGTTTTTCGTACCGAGGATATTGTTTTTGACAGCTTCTTTCGGGCATTTTTCCATCAGCGGCACATGCTTGTGTGCAGCTGCATGATAAATGACATTCGGTTTGTAGCGTTCCATCAGCAAAAACATTTTCTCTCTGTCCTGTATGTCGGCGATTTCCGGATAATAAGCGACATGCTTTCCAAACTTCTCCTCCAGTTCCAGCAGAATCGAATGAATGCTGTTTTCTCCGTGCCCGACTAAAACAATCGATTTCGGTTTAAATTTGCTGATTTGCCGGCAGATTTCCGAGCCGATTGAACCTCCGGCTCCCGTCACGAGAACGACGCGGTCCTTGACCGTATTGGAGATTTCGCTTGTATCAAGCTGGACAGGCTCCCTTCCGAGCAAATCTTCCGCTTTGACATCGCGAAGCTGGCCGACAGGATGTCTGCCGAGCAAAATTTCGTCTATTTTCGGCATGATTTGCGTTTTGATCCCCGTTTGCGCACACGCCTTGTACATGTCCTGCATCTGAGTGACGCTTAAAGATGGAATGGCGATGATGATCCGGTCAATATTCCACTGCCGGACCGCCTGCATGATCTGCTCTTTTCCGCCTAAAACGGGCAAACCCATGATTTCAAGCCGGTATTTCGTTTTGTCATCATCGATAAATGCGACAGGCTTAATGTTCAATTCCGGCTTTTGCACAAGCTGTTTTGCGATCAAACTGCCGGCAGAGCCGGCTCCGATAATCAGCGCTTTTAAAGATCCTTTGCTTTCTTTGTTCACCTGTTCCCTGATGATGCGCCACATCATCCGCGACCCGCCGATCAAGATCAGCTGGAACAGCCAGCTTAAACATAAAAGGCGAACCGGAACGTTTTGAAAGAAAAACAGTTCGAGGACCGCCGTCACAAGATGGGACAAGGTAATCGATTTAAGCAGCACATATAATTCACCGATGCTTGCGTACTCCCACACTTTTTTGTAAAGGTGGAAGCAATGGGCGAATAAATGCTGAGCGCCAAGCAGTATCAGTGAAGTCATCAGCAGCATTTCCGAAGGGTATAAATCATATGATGGCGAAATCAGCTGATATCCGATAAAGATGGACAGCAAAACCAAGTACGAATCGAGTGCGGTAATAATGGAAAGCCTTCTCCGATATGTCAATTTCCTACCTCCTAATGTATCTTTCTAGCTGATAGGATCTTTTAGGGCAAAATCCCATGAGCTAAAAAGATACGGGCGATTTTCAAATTTAAACCGAGCACGTCAATTAAATAAAAATGGGCATTTAACCCGTCCTCACGCTCCGCCATCGACGACTTGCGTCTAAGGCAGACGGGTAGTCTGCCCACGGTAGAGCCGAGTGCCTCCATCGGTAAAGGCAAGGAGACATCACCTAAAGCGGCGCAGCCGCTTCAAAAGATTACATGGTTGCGTAATTATACTGACGCGCCTTCTTCACTTTCCGCCCGTTCAACACGGCGCCGAGCAGTTCGCTTTTTGAAGAATTCAGCGCGTCCCGCGACTTGATCGCGTTATCAAGCTTTGTTTTTCCGCTGAGGATGACAAGGATGCTTCCATCCACTTGGTTCGCCAATATTTGCGCGTCTGCGACCGGCAATAGCGGCGGTGAATCAAGGATGACTAAATCGTACTGGTTGTACGCTTCAGCAAGCAGATCCTCCATCGCCTGCGACGACAACAACTCGGACGGATTCGGAGGAATCGGACCGCTTGTCAGCACATGGAGATTTTCCGCCGGGCTTTGCTGCACGACATTTTCCAGCGTCGTTTTTTTCATCAATACATTTGTGACGCCAGAATGATTATCGAGCTCAAAAATTTTGTGAATCGTCGGCTTTCTTAAATCCGCGTCGATCAGAAGGACCTTTTTTTCCTGTTGCGAAAATACGACCGCCAAGTTTGAAGCCGAGAATGATTTGCCCTCTCCCGGGAGGCCCGATGTGATGAGCAATGATTTAAACGGCTTCTCAAAGGATGAGAACTCAATGTTGGTCCTGATCGTCCGATATTGTTCGACGATCGGCGCATTAGGCTGATGCAATGCGACAAGCGCCGATTGATATTTGCGAGAGCGTTTTTTTCTAATAGCCAAGCGGCTCACTCCTTCCTGCTTTCACACGGATATTCATATCGGGGTCTCCGCGAAACAGACTTTTTGTATGCTTCATTTGCTCAATACTTCCCAAATAAATAAATCCCGCTTCCTTTTCGACTTGAGACGGCCTTGCAACCGTATCATCGATAAAATCCAAAAAGAACGCCAAAGCGATTCCGGTCATTATTGCGGCGCCGAATGCCAGCAAAATATTCATTTTGTAATTCGGTCTGACAGGAGTCGGCGAATCGACGATGTCGGCTTTTGAAAGGACGGTTATCCGATCGGTGTTCATGATTTGCTTAATCTCTTTTTTAAGCACCGCTGTTAGCGTGTTCGCTATATCGGCTGCCCGTTTCTGATTTTCGTCTTGAACTGTAATGTTAATAATCTCTGATTCGCTTTCACTGCTCGTTGCGATTTTTTCACCCAACCGGCCGGCAGAGTAAGGTAAATCAAGCTCTCTCTTGACTTGCTCCAAAATCACCGGGTTCTTCAGAAGCGCTTGGAATGTCCGCGTGTATTGCAGGTTGATTTGAATATCGCTGTACGTGGCGCTCCCTTTTTTCTCTCCTACTTGATGCACCAAAATCTGCGTCGATGCCTGATAGACAGGTGTCAGCACATAGAACTGAATGATTCCGGTCGTCAATGTTACACCTATTGTCAAAACGAGAATAAGAACCGTTCTTTTTCGCAAGATTGCAATCAGTTCTCTAAAATCAATATTTTCTTTCATGCTTGACTGCCTCCTCAGGAATGCCGTTTGTTAATGATTGGATTATAAAAGAAAAAATTTGAATTGAAAAATGCTGAATTTAGCTATATAGTTCTTTTTAGAGAACAAATCCGTTCGTTTTCTTTTATTTTCTGTCGATATCTTAAATTTTTGAATTTTATAAAGAACAAATTATTTCTTATAATGAACAGGAAAGCGTTTTTATATGAATGGCAAGGGGAAGAGGAGGAATCAGTATGATCGGAAGAGTCATCCGAATGTACAGAAAAAGAAAAGGCTACTCCATTAACCAGCTTGCTGATATAGCAGGCGTATCAAAATCATATTTAAGTAAAATCGAACGCGGCGTTCACAGAAATCCGTCAGTCGAATTCCTAAAAAAAATCTCCCGTGCGCTGAAAGTGGAATTAAAGGAATTGTTTGATACCGAAGTGATCCTTTATCGCCGGACCGAGCATGAAGACGAGTGGAGAACCCACCTTGTACAGGCCGTGCAGGCGGGGATGAACCAGGAAGAACTGTTTCAATTCACACACCGTCTCAAACAAAAAAAGAAAGAACGGACGCTTTATCGAAACAGGGAGCTGACCCAAGCCAATATCGACGAATGGAGAGCCCTTATGTTGGAGGCCAAAGAAATGGGATTAACCGTCAAAGAAGTAGAAGCGTTTTTGATGAGAACAAAAAACCATTAATTCATCCTGCATTCATATTTAATTTTTTAGAAGATAACGGGAGCTTTTGACTTGAACCATTCATCCGGATATAAATCCACATTTCCATTTCAACTTGCCTAAAATTCGGAATAATCGCATTAATAGATATCGCCCGATCATGAAGATCCATGTCTATAGCTCCGTTTTCACCTGTTTGCCTTATTTTTTCATGGCAGTCTTTAAGAGACTTTTTACTTATGTTTATATATAAATGAAGAAACTCGGATTTTGACCTTTCGCATCTTCCTCCAAGGCATGCAAATTCTGTGTCTTGCGGCTTATATCAAGACCTTTGTCACGGCCCGATTCCTTGAATAGGGATGAAGCGTTTTTGTTGAATCCAAGCTGGCTGTTCGTTAAGATGAATAAAATGGAAGAAGGAGATGGAATCATGAAAGTATTGGTACTCGCATTTCATCCGAATATGGAGCAGTCAGTTGTGAACAGAGCATTTGCAGACACATTGAAAGATGTACCCGGCATTACATTCCGCGACCTTTATCAGGAATATCCTGACGAGGCCATTGATGTGGAAAAAGAACAAAAACTTTGTGAAGAACACGATCGGATCGTCTTCCAGTTTCCGCTTTATTGGTACAGCTCGCCGCCACTTTTAAAAAAATGGCTGGACCACGTTTTTCTCTACGGCTGGGCATACGGAACAAACGGCACAGCGCTTCACGGCAAAGAATTCATGGTCGCTGTATCGGCGGGCGCTCCCGAAGAAGCCTATCAGGCCGGCGGGTCAAATCACTATACGATCAGCGAACTGTTACGCCCTTTTCAGGCGACAAGCAACTTCATCGGTACTACATACCTTCCGCCGTACGTCTTCTATCAAGCAGGCACGGCCGGAAAAAGCGAGCTTGCTGAAGGTGCGACACAATACAGGGAGCATGTGCTGAAGTCATTTTAAATGAGAAAAGCCCGGCTTATGAGCCGGGCTTGTTCCTTATACTTGAATCTGTTTCACTTTTCCCAATAGGAATAAATAATTTAAAATGGCAATGACGATCAAGGCAGCTGAAAAAAGGAGCGCTGGCACGAAAGAACCCGTTGCGCCAACGATGAAGCCGGTAATGATGGGCCCGACCACTCCGCCCATATTAGAGACTGTATTTTGAATACCGGCAACCATCGACGTCATATTTTTCGGAGCCACATCCCCCGGAAGCGCCCAGACTTGGGACGCGGCGACAGTCGTTCCCGATTTCGCTACACAAAGAAGGATGACAGCCAGGATAGCAGAATCTGCAAAAGCGGCAAAACCGATGCACGAAGCCATGGCAAGCCCGATAATTAAAAACAGTTTCCGGACGGCTGTCAGCGACAGTTTTCCCTTTGCATATATCCGGTCGGACATCCACCCGGCTCCGACTTCAACGACCATTGCAGTCAAAAGCGGCAGAGACGCCATAATCCCCATCTCGATTAAATCCATGCCCCTTTCTTTGACAAGGTATGTCGGCAGCCATGTGATAAAGAAGTAAGAATTATAATTGATCATGAAAAATCCGATGCACATCGCCCATATGTTTCGATATTTGAATAGCTGATACCACTTCAGCGGCTGGCCGCCGCCCGTTTCTTCCATGTGAGCCTGCCCTTCCCAAATATGAGCCAGTTCCGCCTCATTGACGCGCTTATGATCTGCGGGATTCTCCTTAAAGAAAATCATCCAGACAATTCCCCACACGACACCGACAAGTCCGATCAAAAGAAACGTCAGTTTCCAGTCAAAGACCGCTATCATCCAGGCGATCAAAGGCATGGCAACAGCTCCGCCAAACTTTGACCCGCTGTCAAAAATTCCGGCTACTGTCGCCCTTTCTTTTTTCGGAAACCATTTGGCGGCGATCCCCGCATTGCTCGGATATGCAGCAGCCTCTCCGACTCCCAGTGCGACCCGCAGCCCGAGCAGGGATTTGAAGCCTGTCGCAAGACCCGTCAGCGCCGTAGCAACAGACCACCAGACGACCGCAAAACCGAGCGTTTTTTTCTGGCCATACTTGTCGGCCGCCCAGCCTGAAGGCAGCTGCAGCAAAGCGTACGACCAGAAGAAACCGGACATGATGATTCCCATTTGGCCGGCTGTCAAGTTGAATTCCTCGGTAATATAAGGAGCGGCAGCCGAGAGCACTGTCCGGTCAATATAATTGATGGCAATCGCAGCCCACATCATAAACGCGACAACCCAGCGTACATTTGACTTTTTTTGAATCGGGTGATTCAACATGTTATCCACCTCATCCCATTTGTAGAAAACGCTTTCAAATCATGATGCAGGGCATGAATGAAAACACATTCACAACCCGTTGACGACAAACTCCGGTTTTTGTTTGTCGATCAGTACACTAGCGATGTTTTTGACGCATATCATCCCAAGGTTCTGTACGGCATCTCGGGTGTACCCCGCGATATGCGGCATGGCGATAAAACGGTCCAGCTCAAAGAGAGGGTGCTGCTTCAGCGGTTCGGTTTGATACACGTCAAGCGCAGCCCCTGCGATGCTCCCGTTCGCCAAGGCATCATATAACGCACACTCAGACACGATGCCTCCCCTTGAAGCATTGATCAGATAAGATGTTTCTTTCATAGCGGCTAATTCTTTTTCACCGATCATGTTTTCCGTTTCGGCTGTGAGCGGCATATGAAGGGTGATAAAGTCGCTTTCTTTCAAGAGGTGATCAAGCTCCGTAAATTGGATGTGATGATCGGCTGCGAATGCACGATCGGGAAACACATCATAGGCTAAAACAGTCATATTGAAGCCTTGCGCCCGTTTGGCGACTTCTTTTCCGATCATGCCAAGTCCGACGATGCCGAGTGTTTTGCCGTAAACGTCAGATCCAAAAATCCTCGGCCATTTTCCCAGCTTAGTCTCCCTGTCGGCTGCAGGAATCTGTCTTGCAGCCGATAGCATGAGGCCGAATACAAAATCGGCGACTGCATGCTTGTTGGCGTTGGGAGCATTCGTCACCCAGACATTGCGCTCTTTCGCAGCGTGCAGATCAATATTGTCGACACCGACGCCATGTTTGCAGACAATTTTTAAAGAAGGGAGACGATCCAGGACATACGGCGTAATCTGGTTAAACGCCACGATCGCGGCATCCGCTCCGCCTGCTGCTTCTATGAACTGCTCCTCGGTTATATCTGCAGGAAGGCGTTCCAGCGATATGCCTTTTTTCTTCAAAAACAAGACGGGATTGTCTGAGTATTTCGCAAATGACGGTGATGTACATACGACTTTCATAAGATGCACCAACCTTCTTTCATTTTTCTACGATTTGGGCGCCAGCTCAGCGGCTGACCGCAAAGCAGCGAGCATGCTTCTTTCATCGGCTTTGTTCTGCCCCGCAATGTCAAATGCGGTTCCGTGGTCGACAGAGGTGCGTATGATCCCGCCGTTTAATCCGACCGTAATGTTGACGCCCTCTTCCAACCCGAGGACTTTGACCGGTATATGCCCCTGGTCGTGGTAGCAGGCTACGACCAGGTCAACATCTCCTCTGACAGCTTTGTAAAACAGCGTGTCTGCGGGGTATGGGCCGCTGGCATCAATTCCCTCAGCTGCCGCCTGCTCAATCCCCGGAAGCAATTGCCGTTCTTCCTCGCCGCTTCCAAACAGGCCGTTTTCCCCTGCATGGGGGTTGATTCCGCAAACAGCAATTTTCGGCTGTTCGAATCCGGCTCTTGTCAATGTATCATGTGCGAGACGGATGACTTTATAGGTCCGCTCCGGCGTAATCGACTGAATCGCCTCGATCAGCCCTTGATGCGTTGTCAGGTGAATCACCTTCAGCTTTGGCGAAGCCAGCATCATGCTGTAGTCTGTCGTATTCGTTAAATGAGCGAGAATTTCCGTATGCCCCGGGTATCGGTGTCCGCCTTTATGCAGCGCCTCCTTATTTAAAGGCGCTGTGCAAATCGCTTGAATACAGCCTTTTTTAGCGAGCTCAACCGCTTTTTTCACGAAATGAAAAGCGGCGTTTCCAGCTTCAGCCGATACCTTTCCGACAGGCAGGTTTTCAGGCAGCAGATCGATATCGAGACAATCGATCTTTCCATGTACAAAACCGCCCTCGTCCGGATGCCCGACCTTGTTAATGACAACCTCTGATCCGATTTGGAAGGCGGCTTTTTTCAGCATTTTCATATCGCCGATGACGAGCGGCCTGCACATGTCATACACTTCGCGGGACTTGAGGGCTTTTACGATAATTTCCGGACCGACGCCTGCCGCGTCGCCCATTGTAATGCCGATAACCGGTTTCTTCATTGTTTATCCTCCTTGTAGCTTGATTGCCGCACTTGCCATCACCGAACGCGAGCCAAAATTTCCGGCCTTTGTCACAATGTACAATTCTTCACCGGCTGCTCCCAGCGGAATGCCGGGCTCTACTTCGTCCAGCAATCGTATCTCATGAATCCGAAGCTGATGCAGCACTTGGTATGCCGTGTCACCTCCGGTTAAAAACAGACGTCTCACATGAAAGGCTTGAATCAGCTCGCCCGCCAATTCGCCTAGTGCACCGGACACCGCATTGCTCGTTTGAACCGGGGTGAGTCCGCGGCTTTCACCAATCTTCTGTGTCTCTGCCGCATTGTCCGAGGTGCAGAGGACGATGTGTTTCGAACGGCGGCGGACGTCCGCCGCCCTCTCCTTCAGCCGTTCGAACTCGTTTCTTTTCTCAGCTCCGCCGCACAGCACGCGCTCTGATCTCATTTCAATTTTTTCAGCCGCACGTCCGGCGAATAGTTCGTGAAGCTGTTCCCTCCCCTTCCGACTCATGCTTCCGACGACAAACATGATCGGCTGGTCGGAAAACGGAACGGTTTGACCGAGCTCCCTTTCTTTCAGATTGAACGCTTTGGGCAGGCAGCTCATCAAGCCTGCCGAACCGGCTAAAATGATAGAATACGGCAAACTCTCCAAAATAAGCGCCAGATCCTGCAGATCGGATTCGTGAACCGAATCGGCCGTCACATATGAAATCCCTTCCGCCCGAAAGCGTTCCAGCTTGTTGCGAACATGCCCGTGTCCGCGGCGGATGTCTTCATATGATAAATGTCCGCTCTTATTTCGAGTCTGCTTTTCTATTAATCTTTGAATATTCGACTCGGCTACAGGCGTTTTCGGATCGTTTGCCGCTTCGGTTTCTTCAAGCTTTACGCCGTTCACATAATGGACGCCGCCGATAACCTGACGTCCGTTTTGAGGGTAGCCGGGAGCGATCAGCACAAAATCCGGCTGAAACACTTCGTGCATCGCTTGAAGCTCGGCTCCGATATTTCCCCTCATCGTGCTGTCGATTTTTTTGTAGACGATATCAAACGATTGCCGGGAGATGTGTTCACTGATGTTTTTCACAGTCGCCTTCGCCTCTGCGGCTGACAGCGATCTGCTGTCCGTATTGAAAATAACGACGCCTTCCGTTTCCCGTCTGGTGAATTCGGCGTCGAGTTTGACGGAAACATCCATCCCGTAATGAACAAGCTGACCGCCGCAGTCGTTCGCTCCCGTCAAATCATCCGCGATGATTGCAATTTTCAAATGTCTTCATCCTTTAGTTGATTAGTTTTCGATAGATGTCTTTTATA
This sequence comes from Bacillus sp. FSL K6-1284, assembly GCF_038002625.1. Classification (NCBI taxonomy): domain Bacteria; kingdom Bacillati; phylum Bacillota; class Bacilli; order Caryophanales; family Bacillaceae; genus Bacillus; species Bacillus sp. FSL K6-1284. The sequence continues at coordinate 3,700,263 of NZ_JBBOCW010000001.1, forward strand.
TTTTCCAGACTGAGCGGTTTCGGATTGTTATGAAGCAGGCGCGTCACTTTTGAAGCTGAGTCGGCTAAATCGTCCACGTCGCTCGCGGTTACGCCGAACGCTTTCAAATCCTGAGGAATATTCAGCCGCTTCGTCCACTCTCTTATTTTCTGCACAACAGCCTCAGCCGCTTGTTCGGCGGTCAAATCAGATGCAGCGATTCCCATCGTTTCTGCCGCAAGAGACAGCCGTTTTGTAATGGCATCCATATTAAACTCCATCACATGCGGAAGGAGCATCGAATTGGCGACACCGTGGGGAATTCGGTATTTCCCCCCAAGCGGATAGGCGAGGGCATGAACGGCAGCAGTACCGGCAGCCGTCAGCGCCATTCCGCCATACGTCGAACCGAGCAGCATGTTTTCTCTCGCTTGTATCGATGAACCGTTTTCATACGCTTCCACAATACTTGCCGAAATCAATCTGATGGATTCTAAAGCGAACATATCGCTGATCGGGTTTGCTTTCGTCGAAATGAACGATTCAAGCGAATGGGTGAATGCATCCATTCCGGTAGCCGCCGTAATTGATTTTGGCAATCCAAGGGTGATGATCGGGTCAAGAATGACAAGTTTCGGCAAAAGAAGCGGACTGACGATGCCGACTTTCACTTCCTCTTCGGGAAGCGTAACGATCGCGTTCGGCGTCACCTCTGCGCCTGTCCCCGAGGTACTCGGAATCAGCACGGTCGGGATTCCCGGCTTTTCGACCAAATCTGTCCCGAGCAGCTCCTCGACCTTTTTTGAATTCGTTTGCAGCACGGACAATATTTTCGTTCCGTCCAGCACGCTGCCTCCGCCGATTCCGATGAGAATGTCGTATCGTTTATCACGGATTCCCCTAAATACGTCTTCAATATTTTGTGCGGTCGGTTCCGGCAATATGGCTGTGCAAACATCTGACTGAATGCCAATCTCTGTAAGCTGAGCCTGTACTTCTCCGATCGCGCCAAGTTTGACAATCGACGGCTGGGTAATAATCAGCGCCCTGTCCGCCTTCGGTACAATCGTTCGTACATGATCTTTGAGCCTGCGGATGGAATGTTCGCCCGCAACGATATGATCGGCTGTCCGAAATTGATAATTCGCTGGCATTCTTGAAACCTCCCTATTTTGATTGATAGTAAGCGACCATTTTTTCGACCTCCAAGAGCGCCGAACCGGCCAGCTCTTGGACGGGCGCTTTCGGCGGGCCTACAGGGATTGAATAAAGCCCAACCGCTTTTTTCAGTGCCGCCGGGATCGTACCTAAACGAAATGTATCGCGAAGCGGCTGAAGCTCCAGCTGGGCAGCCTCCGCCTTTTCAGTCTCACCCTCTGACCAATGGTGGTAAATCGACGTTACGATATCAGGGAGCATATTTGCTGTTGCTGCGACTGCTCCCGCTCCTCCCGCTTGAAGCGTTTTCAATATGAGCGAATCGGTGCCTGCAAAAACGGAAAAGTCCTCATTTTTCGTCTGCTCGATATACTGCTGTATGTTTTCAAAGTTTCCGCTGCTGTCCTTAATTCCAACGATATTATCCACTTTCGCAAGCTCTGCCACTGTTTCTGGATCTAAATGGAAACCTGTTTTTGAAGGGATATTGTACAAAAGGACCGGAAGTGAAACGGATGCCGCAATTGTTTTATAATGCACCGCCGCTTCTTCCTGTGTCGGTGGAATAAAGAATGGCGTGATGACCGACAGTGCATCTGCGCCAAGTCTCTCCATTTCCTTAGAAAGCCAGATCGCTTCTTCTGTGCTGTTTCCTCCGCTCCCTACCATGACGGGAACGCGTCCTGCCGTCTCTTGAATGATGATTTCTGCAACTTTCAGCTTGTCTTCGGTGTTGAACATATGAAATTCCCCGTTGGTACCCAACGCAAAAAGCCCGTGTACATGAGCATCGATCAAATGGTTTGTCAGCTGTTTCAACGCCGATTCATCAATGCTTTGATCTTCTGTGAGCGGTGTCAGCATAGCAGGATAAATCCCCTTTGGTACGAATCCCATGATTGCCTCCCCTTCCTGTAAAGCGTTTTCAAAAATGATTATATACATAAATGTTTCAATAATCAACGTTATTTATCTAATTATTTTTTATTTACTGTTGCATATTAAAACAAAAAATAAAACACCGGTTTAGCCGGTGTCTTATCAATGTGACGATTTCAATTTTCTCCAAAGCGTCGTTCTGTTGATGCCGAGCCTTTCCGCTGTTCTTGTTTGATTGTTCCCTTCTTCGGCATAGATTTTTTGAATGATCCTTTTTTCGATCTCTTCGAGCGTTCCGGATAAATCGATGTCTTCTCTTTCTTCCTCGTTCAAGCGGCTCAGGACCCGTTCGGCGTCAGCCTTCTCGATATAAACGCCCTGCGCTTCAAGGACACAGTTTTGGACTGTTTTTCTCAATTGGCTGAGGTTGCCTGGCCATTTCGCTTCTTCAAGCAGAACACCAGCTTCGCTTCGAAAGCCGACGATTTGTTTGCCGAATGCCTCATTGCTTTCCGCAATAAACAGATAAGCCAGATGCAAAATATCCTCTTTTCTTTCGGAAAGAGGGGGAACGTCCAGTTCCAAATGACAAAGCGCATCATATAAATCGCTTAAAAATTCCCCGGCGCGCCTGCGGGAAGAAGAAACGATCAGCCTCGGCCCGTCATACGGTTCGCTGATCCGCCTGAGTAAAAGCCGTTGCGAGGACGGCGGCATGCGATCGACTTGTTTGATGTATAGCGTTCCTCTCCCTGAAAAGAATTCTTCGCTTTCACACGCCTGTTCCCATTCTGCTTCAGACAGCAAACCGGCATCGATTTTTCGAAACGGCTCATGCTTGTCCTCCCCCTTCATATGGATCAGCCCGGCCAAGCTCTCTTTCCCTGAGCCGGGCGCTCCGTTGATCCATATGGGTTCCCGCCTTGCCGCGAACAACTCCGCTTTTTTCAGCACCTGCTGCATCGTTTCGTTCCTCGATGTTTCCATATAACTCATCCGTAAAGGAGAAAGAATCGCTGCTCCAGGCAAAGAAGAAACGTGAACATCTTTTGCATTTTCCGCGGTAAATACGGTCAATGCCTCGTCTGATGCGAAAAACCTGCGCCCCGTGATATTCCATGTCCGCCCATGCTTTCGGAATCTAAAATGGATGACTCCCTTCTTTTCCGCTTCCCCGATCAGCTCTTCCAGATGATCCAACAAGCCGATTTGTTCGGCAAATACGCCGTTTTGAAAAACCGGCCGCAATGTCTTGTTGTATACTGCATAACCGGTCTCGGCCTTTTGTAAAATGTGATACGGCACAGCGTACTTCTGCTTGATGCTCTCTAAAAAGGAATACAGTTTTTTAGCGTTTGCAAAAGCTTTGGCAATGCTTTCTTTTCCGGATGTCAAAAGCAGTCCGTTTAAACCGAGCTGCTCTGCTTTCTCAATTGTGATCACATCGCCGATAATGATCTGATAGCCCTGTTCTTTGAGCTGAAGAAGCACCGGTTCAACATCGCGTTCGTCTGATACGGTGCAGGCGTCGATCCGGATATCCAAAATTTCGCACACTGCTGACGCGCCGTCGGCAATCATCGGAAATCCGACAATTGCCGCTTTTCCGGGATAGCCCTTGGCAAGCGTAAGCACACGCAGCATATCGTATCCCGACACTTCGATATCCACAACCGGAATGGAAACTTCTTGCTGGATCAGCTCAGCGGTTCCACCTCTGCTGATAATCAAATCAGTCCCGTTTGCTTCCGCTTGTTTCGCCAGCTCCACGCCCTTCTCTAAATCTCCGGAAGCCGCCTCGAATTCAAAATCCTCGCCGCCTGCCACTTGAATCATCAGCTCTTTTAATCCTTCATATGGAGCAATTGCCATCACTTTCATATTCGATCACCTTTTGTTGCAAATTTAAACACATTATCACTATACCAAAAGGCAGAAATATTTGGAACCGCAAAACGAAGGCAAAATAAAAAGGCTCCATTACGGAAGCCATTTTTCCCCCCACGCGGCCATCTCTTTAAAAATGCCGTGGAATTCTTTACCTTTTTCTGTTAATTCATATTCTACAGTAACAGGAACCGTCGGGAACACCTTCCGGGAAATCATACCGCTTTCTTCAAGATGTCTTAATGTGTCAGTTAATCCTTTAGTGTTGACGTTTCCCAAGTTCCTTCTGAGCTCGTTGAATCGCCGCTTGCCCTGAATGAGCTCGGCGAGAACCAAAAATGACCATTTACCAGAGAAAATTTTCAATACACCCTGTATTAAAGAAGAGCATTCTTTATGATCGACAGCTGAATTCATAGCAATTCCTCCATTGCCTCATTCGCCAATTTTGACTTGATCCTACCATATGGACACCAGAGCATTCAAGAGAACGATCTTACGGTTTATTTTTATAAAGCATATATAAAAAAATTGCGTTCTTGTGGAGCCTCACGGTGGTTGCTATGGTTATATCAAAAGGAGGAAAAACATGAAAAAACAATACGATTCTTTATTCACACCCTTTACTTTTAAAAACGGCATCCAATTGAAAAATAGAATCATCATGCCGCCAATGGGGCATTCATCCTCTATGCCGGGAGGATTCATTTCTGACGACGAACTCGTCTATTATGCCGCGCGGGCGACAGATGTCGGGATGGTCATCACATCTGCGACAACCGTACAGCCCGGAACCGGATTTCCCGGCATTCCCGGAGCTGAGAACGATGATCAAATCCCGGGACTAACCCGGCTTGCAGCCACTTTAAAGAAACATGGAGCAAAAGCAATCCTGCAGCTCTTCCATCCTGGAGCCAAAGGTATAGAGCAGACGGTCAGTGCCAGCGCCGTCGCTCCGAATCAACCGAATGCACCGGTGCCAAGGGCACTGTCTGAGCAAGACATTCAAGACCTTATCCATTCTTTCGGCCAGGCGGCGCGAAGAGCGATAGAGGCCGGGTTTGACGGAGTCGAAATTCACGGCGCAAACGGGTTTCTCATCCATCAGTTCTTCTCTCCTTATTACAACCGGCGCAATGACAGCTGGGGCGGCACTTTAGAGAAACGGATGAGATTTCCGCTTCAGATTATAGAAGAAATCAGACGCGTAGCGGATAGCCGCCATAAACCATCTTTTATCATCGGCTACAAATTTTCGCCCGAAGAGCCGGAAACGCCCGGAATCACAATGGCTGAAACGTTGCCTTTCGTTAATGTACTGCGGGAACAAGCATTGGATTACCTGCACGTTTCTCTCATTGATTTCCGGTCCTTGCCGCGCCGTGGTGCAGACAAATCCCGCACGCGAATGGAACTGATTAAAGAAGCGGTCGGCGATCGTCTTCCTCTGATCGGAGCCGGGAAAGTACACACACCGGAAGATGCCGTTCAAGCGCTGAAAACAGGAGCCGATCTCGTCGGAATCGGTCGGGGACTTCTGATGGATCCGGAATGGCTTCAAAAAGTTCAAGCCGGAAAAGAGGACGATATTCAAACAACCCTGTCAAGACATGATCAACGAAAGCTCGCAATTCCAGATGCCTTTTGGGAAAGTATACCGATGTATATTGATTTCAACGATTGACGATTCCTCTCTATACAGACTATAGATTCATTAAAAAAGGTGCCTTTTAGCTTAAAATTGATGTCATTTGCAAAAAAATGTATGAGAAAAGAGGAACTTAGACCAGTTGAGTCCCAGAGATGAGTATATTAGAATGATGGTAATTCAATATTGTCGGGATTGTTACTGTCTAAGCAGGCAAGACCTAAAATGTGTGAAGGGCGAAGTCTATCTTTTGCCTATATGACCTTGCACATTTTAGGTCTTTTTTCTGTTCTTCAGGACAATGCCGCAGTTAGGAGGGATGATTGGAAACGTTCATGTTGTCAGGAGCAATCTGTTACATATTGAAAAAGGGAGGAAATATTGATGAACATCAAAAACATCGCTAAAAAAGCGTCTGCCTTAACCGTCGCAGCAGCTCTGCTTGCGGGAGGTGCGCCGCAAACCTTTGCAAAAGAAACGCAAGATTACAAGAAGAGTTACGGATTTTCTCATATCACAAGACATGACATGCTGAAAATTCCCGAACAGCAAAAGAGCGAACAATTTAAAGTTCCTCAATTCGATCCGAAAACCATCAAAAACATCCCTTCAGCAAAAGGTTATAACAAAAATGGAGAACTGATCGATTTAGACGTATGGGACAGCTGGCCGCTGCAAAATGCCGACGGAACAGTCGCTACATACCACGGCTACAATCTTGTTTTCGCGTTGGCGGGCGACCCGAAAGACGTCGATGACACATCCATCTACTTGTTCTATCAAAAGAAAGGCGAAACTTCCATCGACAGCTGGAAAAACGCCGGCAGAGTGTTTAAAGACAGCGACAAATTCACTCCTGACGATCCGTACCTTAAGTATCAAACACAAGAGTGGTCAGGTTCCGCCACGCTGACAAAAGACGGAAAAGTCCGACTGTTTTACACAGCTTTCTCCGGCACGCAATACGGCAAACAGACGCTGACAACGGCTCAGGTCAACTTCACTCAGCCGGATTCGGACACACTGAAAATTGACGGTGTAGAAGATCATAAATCGGTCTTTGACGGCGCCGACGGCTCAGTGTACCAAAACGTTCAGCAATTTATTGACGAAGGAAACTACAGCTCTGGCGACAACCATACGCTGAGAGACCCGCATTATGTGGAAGATCACGGCCGCAAATATCTCGTATTTGAAGCCAATACGGGAACAAAAACCGGCTATCAGGGAGAAGACTCTCTATTCAACAGAGCTTACTACGGAGGCAGCAAGCAGTTCTTTAGAGGAGAAAGCAGCAAGCTGCTTCAAGGAGCGAACAAAAAGAACGCTTCATTGGCTAACGGCGCACTCGGAATCATCGAATTAAATAAAGATTATACGCTGAAAAAAGTCATGAAGCCTTTGATCGCCTCCAATACGGTGACTGATGAAATCGAACGGGCCAACCTCTTCAAAATGAACGGAAAATGGTATCTGTTCACAGATTCAAGAGGATCAAAAATGACAATTGACGGCATTGGTGCAAAAGACATTTATATGCTCGGCTATGTATCAGATTCACTAACCGGGCCATTCAAGCCTTTAAACAAATCCGGACTTGTTTTGCACATGGACCTTGATTACAATGACATCACATTTACTTATTCACACTTTGCCGTACCGCAGAAAAAAGGCGACAAAGTCGTCATCACGAGCTACATCACAAACAGAGGAATTTCAAACGAGCATCACGCCACATTTGCACCAAGCTTTTTGCTGAAAGTCAAAGGATCAAAAACATCCGTTGTCAAAAAAAGCATTCTTGAACAGGGACAATTAACGGTAAACTAATAAAACGAACGAAAGAAAATGCCGGTGAACATCGGCATTTTCTTTCGTGTGTCATCTTAGAATAAAGCGGGGAATTTTCTTGAAGAAGACAGTATATAAGCGGATTAGCATTTTAACTGTTTGTCTTGGAATCTTCATCATGATATTGGCTTCAGACCGGGAAACAGAAAAAAAGGGAGAATCCCCGGAAACACCGGAATATCGCGCGGCTTTCCATTTGACAACCCCTGACAAGTGGAAAAACGACCCTCAAAAGCCCGTCTATTTCAATGGAAAATATCATTACTACTATCTCTATAACCGGGACTATCCGGACGGCAATGGGACAGAGTGGCGCCACGCGGTGTCAGATGATCTCGTCCACTGGCAGGATCAAGGGGTTGCCATTCCGAAATATACGAATAAAAACGGCGATCCTTGGTCCGGTTCTGTCGTTGTCGACTCACAAAACACAGCCGGCTTCGGCAAAGGGGCGATCGTGGCGATTATGACGCAGCCTTCGGCCAATGACGGGAAGGAAGAACAATTTTTATGGTACAGCCAAAATGGTGGAAAAACATTTAAACCTTACGGTGAAGAGCCGGTATTGCCTAATCCGGACACCGTCGATTTCAGAGATCCGAAAGTGATCTGGGATGAAGAGGATGATAAATGGGTGATGGCGCTGGCTGAAGGAACGAAAATCGGCTTTTACGAATCACAAAATCTGAAGGAATGGCGTTATACAAGTAGTTTTCAAACAGAAAATATCGGCATCATCGAATGTCCGGATCTATTCAAGATGCGGGCGGATGACGGAACATATAAATGGGTTCTCGGAGCAAGCGCAAATGGAAAAGGTGCCGGCAAGCCGAATACTTATGCATACTGGACAGGCAGCTTCAACGGCAACGAATTTACCGCGGACGAAGCGGAACCTCAGTGGCTTGATTACGGCTTTGACTGGTATGCGGGCGTGACATTTGAGGACGGCGAAACAGACGATCCGTACGAGAAACACTATGCTTTGGCGTGGATGAATAACTGGGATTATGCAAACCGGACGCCGACATGGAAAGACGGCTTTAACGGAACCGATTCGATCGTCCGGCAAATTCAGCTTAAACATAAAGTCGGAAATCAATACAGCCTTGCCTCTCATCCAATCGATCAATTGGATGAATTAACCGAATCGACAGATGAATTTGAGCGCATTGAAGTAAACGGATCAAAAACGCTTCAGATTAAGGCAAATACCTATCAGCTTGAGGCGGATATCTCGTGGGCCGATCTTAAAAACGCGGGATTCAGGCTAAGAGAATCCGCGGATCGAAAACGCCATATCGATGTAGGAATTTCGGCTGAAGGCGGTTATTCTTTTGTGAACAGAGGATTTACGGGACAGCCTGACAGCACCCGCACCTATTTGGAAAGCAAAGCACCGTTTGATCCGGAAAAAAAGCGGGTGCATTTCACAATCATCGTAGATCAAAACACTGTCGAAGCGTTTATTGATGACGGCGAAACGACGCACTCAAACCTTGCATTTCCCGACCTGAATGATACGGGTATCACGCTCTTTACCGAAAATGGAACGGCCGTCTTTGAAAATCTAAAGATCAAACATATGCGTTCAATCCACGATTAAACAACAACGGGCGGCCAAGCGGCCGCCCTTTTTTGTAAAAGCGCAAAAAAGCGAGCCTTCCAGCTCACTTTCCGTTTCGTTTCGGCACAACAGCAGACAACAAAATCCCCGCCCCGAGGCCGATCAAAAGCCCCGGTGCCGGATGGTCGAATAATATCCCGATGCCTAATCCAATCAACAGTCCTGACGGTATAAAATAATTGTGTTTTTTGTCCATTTAACCCCGCCCCTTCGTCTAGTCATCACGAGTAACCCCAATTGATATATGCTTCCGGGGAGTCAAATACGACTAAAAGTGCACAAAAAAAACAAGGGCGGCTAATGCCAAACCCTTGTCTTGAAAACGCGCTCGGAGGGATTCGAACCCCCGGCAGACGTGGTACCGGAAACCACCGCTCTATCCAGCTGAGCTACGAGCGCACAATATAATTTTTTAACGTCAGCAATTTATATTATAAGGGCTGTTCTTTAAAAAGTCAATCACAATCTCTTGCTCGAAACAATGCAGGTTTAGATTATACTCGATTTCTTTATTTAATTCGTCCGTTGTTTTCACAAGGCAGATCATACCTTCAATAAAAGACCAAATCTAATCCAGTTGAGAAGCAGCATGGCTAAAGCGTAGCCTGTTCTCTCGTCGAGATAAAATCTGTGAGCGGCAACAACGCCGAGAAACCCGATCAGCTTTGGTTTCTTCTTATTTGGAGCTCTGAGCGCTATTGTCTGCGTTCACATATATAACCGGCTTCCTTTTTTCCTATAAATTAAATTGAAGATCAATGGACTTAGACCCCATTTTTCTATACTTTCCTCTGTAAAGTTGATCTTTTGTTTGAATGTCCTTTAAAATGGGAAAAATAAACCCCAGTATGTCTTTTTAATGAAGGCGGCTTTTTGTTTGACCTTTATTGACCAAAAATGTATGATTAAACTACATACTTACCTTTTAAGGTGAAGGAGGAGCATTATGAATTTAATACCTACAGTCATTGAACAGACGAACCGCGGGGAAAGAGCGTATGACATTTACTCACGCTTGTTGAAAGACCGTATCATTATGCTGGGATCAGCAATCGATGACAATGTTGCGAACTCCATCGTATCTCAGCTTCTATTCCTTGAAGCCGAAGATCCAGAAAAAGATATCAGCATCTATATTAACAGCCCTGGCGGCTCTATCACAGCCGGCATGGCGATTTATGACACCATGCAGTTCATTAAACCGCAAGTCTCTACGATTTGTACGGGAATGGCGGCATCTATGGGTGCGTTCCTTCTCGCAGCCGGCGAGAAAGGGAAGCGCTACGCTCTTCCAAACAGTGAAGTCATGATCCACCAGCCGCTTGGCGGAGCGCAAGGTCAGGCAACAGAAATCGAAATTGCCGCGAAGCGCATTCTTTCATTGCGTGACAAACTGAACAAAATTCTTGCAGAGCGCACTGGACAACCGCTTGAAGTGATCGAGCGCGATACAGACCGTGACAACTTCAAAACGGCTGAAGAAGCAAAAGAATACGGCCTGATTGATAAAGTGCTCACACGCAATATCGACGCACAGAAGTAAACAGCAAAAAAAGCTGCCGAAGTCATCGGCAGCTTTTTTATGTTACCGTACCTCCGCTCATTATGTAAGAGTTTCTATAAATCCTTCCACTTTTTCTCGAGGACAGGGTAGCGATAATCATTCATGTTCCCGATCAATTCCGCGGGGCTCGCCGAAGCATGAATCAGCTGAAGGTGCGATTCATTCGAAAAGCCCTCTTGAACGCTGTATTCGAGCATTTTAAGAAGTGGGTCAAAATAGCCGTTCACATTGTAAAGTCCGATCGGCTTTTGATGAATGCCGATCTGGGCCCAGCAAAGCACTTCAAACAGCTCTTCAAACGTACCGAAGCCTCCGGGCATCGCGATAAAGCCGTCAGCTAATTCACTCATTTTCGCTTTGCGCTCATGCATGCCGCTCACTTCGATCAGCTCTGTCAGCTGCTGATGAACGATTTCCCCTGTAAAAAGTCCTTTCGGCATAACGCCGACAACTTCCCCGCCGTTTTTCAATACGGTATCCGCAATCACGCCCATCAATCCCATTCTCGATCCTCCATAAACAAGGCGAAGCCCCTTCTCGGCAATATAAACACCAAGCTCTGCAGCTTTCTTCTTGTACGCCGGGTCCGTCCCCATATTTGATCCTGAATATACGCATACCGTTTTCACTTTCGCTCACTCCAACTCCATATATTGATAAAAGCAATTAACATTGTACTATATATTGTTTGTTCCGTGTGCGATAATATAATTGAACTTCTAAATGGGAGTGTAGACTTATGACAATCACAGACGCGGAGCAATGGACAAAGACATTTTATCGGAAAAGAGGATGGAGCGAATACGGACCTTTCATCCGGATGGGATTTTTAATGGAAGAGGCCGGTGAACTGGCGAGAGCGGTCAGGGCATACGAAATCGGAAGAGACCGTCCTGATGAAGCCAAACGGCCGGCTGCTGAACTGAAAAAGGAACTGATCGAAGAAATGGGCGATGTGATGGGGAATTTGATTATGCTTGCTGGCATATACGATGTTTCATTGGAAGACATGATGGATGCCCACCGCCGCAAACTGACGAAAAGATTTGCAGGAGAGCATCATGAAGATCAATGACCGCCTTTACGGCGAGGCAGATTTGGAGCCTGTGCTGACAGACCTCATTCATTCAAAAGCCGTTCAGCGTCTAAATGGGATTCACCAAGGCGGAGCATGCTTTCTCGTCAATCCCGCATGGAACATCAGCCGCTGCGAACACAGCATCGGGGTTATGCTTTTGATCCGCAGGCTTGGCGGAAGCCTTGAAGAACAAATTGCAGGTTTGCTTCACGATGTTTCCCATACGGCATTTTCCCATGTGGCTGATGATGTATTTAACATGGAAAACGAAGATTACCATGAACAGATGTTTCGGCAATGGGTCAAGCAATCTGATATCCCCTGGATTCTGGATACATACGGATTCAAAGATGAAGATATCTTATACGATGAAAAAAAATGGACGCTGCTGGAGCAGCCGGCTCCTTCATTATGTGCGGATCGCATCGATTACACGCTTCGCGACTCTTTAGCCTACGGGTTTGGCGACCAAGAAGAGATTGGACGATTTTTAGAAACCGGACTGACCGTTGTCGAAGGCGAAATCTGCTGCACTTCGACAGAGCACGCCGAATGGTTCACCAACCTTTACTATCAAGAGGTGATTGACTTCTTTATGAATCCCCTCAATGTATATGCGCTCTGTACACTCAGCCAAATGCTGAAAAAGGCGCTTGACATGCGTATCATCACGGGACGCGATTTTTTCAAAACCGACACGGAACTGCTTGCGATGCTAAAGCAAAAAGCGTGCTTCCGGGAAACGCTTGAAAGGCTCAGTACAGCGAGCCAGAGCGTTAAGCAAGGAGACGAAGACGATTTTACTTTTCATCAAACTTTAAAGGTAAGATGGATCGATCCAAAAGTCGCCGTTAACGGAAGAAAAGTCCCCGCCTCCACACTTTCAAAAGACGTCCTTTTGATGAAAGAAACGGCAATAGCCGCAATGAAAAAAGGCACATATGTAAAAGCCGCCGAATAAAAGCAACCGCCTGCTTCGGTCAGCCCGGAACAGGCGGTTTTCTTCAGTTATGTCACGTCAAATATTTGTTCAGGCCTGTCGACAAAATGCTTTTTGCCGATTTTATGAAACAGCCCTGTTTTATGAAGAAGCTCACGCGGCTGCTGCTGCAGCCCGACAATCATCACTTTGCCGTTTTGCTGGTGGACACGGTTGACGATCGTCATCAAGCTGCCTTCTGCGGAAGAATCCATATAGTCTACTTTGTTCATAAGCAGGATGAGGAGTTTTGGCGGGTGGCCTTTGTCCAAAATTGAATCCTCCAATGAATTCGATGAGCCGAAAAACAGCGGGCCTTCAACAGAATAGATGCTGACAGAGCGGTGGAATTTCTTTTCTTCCGCTGCAGCAGCCGACTGGACGATCGATTCAGACACATCCTTTTTAATGCGGAACGATTTGCTCATTCTGACGATAAAGGTGATGATCGCCAGCAGGATCCCGGCCGCCACCCCAAATACAAGGTCCTGCCAAACCGTTAAAAGAAATGTGACGACAAGCACGGCAGAGTCGGAATTCTTAATTTTCAAAATGTTTACAAACTCTTTCCGCTCACTCATATTCCAAGCGACCACCATTAAAATCGGCGACATGCTTGCAAGCGGGATAAGGGAAGCGTATGGCGCAAACAAAAGCAGGACCAATAAAACAAACACGCCGTGCACGATCCCTGAAATCGGAGAAGCAGCACCCGTTTTAATATTGGTTGCCGTACGGGCAATCGCGCCTGTCGCCGGAATTCCGCCGAACAGCGGTGCGGCAATGTTCGCAATCCCCTGGCCGACAAGCTCTTTATTGCTGTCATGCCTTGTTCCCTTCATATTGTCTGCCACCATCGCGGAAAGCAGCGATTCGATTCCGCCGAGCATCGCAATCGCAAGAGCGGGAGGCAGCAGGTAAATGATTTTTTCCAATGACAATTCAGGAAATTGAAAGCTCGGCAAGCTGCGCGGAATTTCGCCGTAAGCTGAGCCGATCGTTACCACCTGTTCAGGAAACAGCATCGTGGCCATGACCGTCGATACAAGCAAGCCTGCAAGCGCTCCCGGCACTTTCGGCAGAATCTTTGGCGTAAACAGCACAAAGAAGAGCGATACGACAGCCGTCAAAATGCTGTAGAAGCTGAGCGTGTTCAGGTTGATGACAACCTCTCGCATATTCATATAAAAACTCTCATGCTTCTCAACATTCCTCAAACCTAAAAACTTGGCGATTTCTCCGGTGAAAATAATCACTGCGATGCCGGCCGTAAATCCGATGATCACCGGCCGCGGAATAAACTTGATAATCTTGCCGAGTTTTAGCAGCCCTAATATGACGAGAATCACTCCGGCCATAAAACCGGCAATCAGCAGATTCTCAAATCCGTATTGGAGCACAATAGCGAACAGGATCGGAACAAAGGCGCCTGTCGGTCCGCCAATCTGGTATTTCGACCCGCCGAGAAGCGAAATCAAAATACCGGCGACAATCACTGTGTAAAGACCGTGTTCCGGTTTCACCCCCGAGGCTATGGCAAAAGCCATGCCAAGCGGAATTGCGACGACTCCAACGACCATTCCTGCTACAATATCTTTTTGAAACCGTTTAAGGCTGTATCCTTCAAATCTGCCTGAAAAACGTAACATTCAATCTATCCTCCCCATTTCCGAAAGCAAAACGTCTTCACGTGAATAACCATCTTCCACAACATCCAAACGGCCGGTCTTTGGATCAATCACCAATCCGTGCACCGGAACGTCTGAAGGCATCAGCGGATGATTCCGAACCATGTTCACGCTGTGGCTGACGCTGTCTTCAACGCTGTCAAAGCCCGTCATCCATGTGTCCAAGTCGATGCCTGAATGCTGCAGGAGTTCGAGACAGCCATCATCAATCCCCCGCTGTTTGGCCTTTTGAAGGATAGATGAAGCGTTCAGGCTTGCCATACCACACTCATGGTGGCCGATCACGCAGACTTCTTCAGCCTGCAGCTCATAGACAGCCACAAGAATGCTGCGCATGACGCTTCCAAAAGGGTGAGAAACAACGGCACCCGCATTCTTAATGATTTTTGCGTCTCCATTTCTTAACCCCATTGCATGATGGAGCAGTTCTAATAAACGCGTGTCCATACATGTCAAAATCACAAGTTTCTTCTCCGGAAATTTTGTCGTTTCATAAAACTCGTACCCCTTTTCCTCTACAAAAGACTGATTTCGCTTCAAAATGGAAGTTAAAATCGCCATTTCTCTCTCACTCCTTTTCATAGTCATATGACCTTGATATTGTTACAGCCGAATTATAGCACATGGTTTTTCGATTTGGATTCGAATCAAAAAATTCACTATAAATGTACTGAATATTTTAAAAAATCTAATTTTATATCTTTCTAAAATAATAAAATCTACACTGTTCTTCACCTATAAAAATAGAACTGGAAGCAAAATAGAACATCTAATATTTGGATTTATAGTTATAAAAATGCATTAAAATAAATTAAAAAACTGAAATAAGTATCTATGATTTTCTAAACAACAATAATTGAGCTGATAGTCCTGCGTTTATTCGGAACAGACTTTGATTTTTATAGAAGCCGTTTTTCCTCTATAATAGAAGCAGATGATACGCGGAAGGAGAATGCAGATGAAACCGTTTGTATATGTCACAAAACCGGTCCCAAAAGAAATCGAAGAGATGCTCGCCGAACACTGCACATATGAAATTTGGACTTCGCGCAAGCGCATTCCCAGATCGACCCTGCTCGAAAAAATCAAGGAAGCAGACGGTCTTTTAACCTCAGGGACAAAAATCAACCGTGAATTATTATGCAATGCGCCGAAGTTAAAAATCGTCAGCAACAACTCCGTCGGCTATGACAACTTTGACATTGAAGCAATGAAAGAAAAATCGGTTATCGGCACTCACACACCATACATTCTTGACGGCACAGTCGCAGACCTCGCTTTCGGTCTGATCCTTTCCTCAGCGCGGCGAATCGCCGAGCTCGACCGCTACATCCGCGATGGAAAATGGACCAAATCAGAGGATGATGAAAGCTTGTTCGGATGCGATGTCCATCACCGGACGCTCGGCATCATCGGAATGGGACGAATCGGAGAACAAGTCGCCAAACGGGCGGCCTTGGGTTTTGATATGGAAGTGCTCTATTACAGCCGCAGCCGCAAACCCGACACAGAGAAAAAAACCGGCGCGGTTTATACGGGCTTTCATGAATTGTTAGAACGCTCGGATTTCATTGTTCTGATCACACCGCTCACAGATGAGACATACCGCCTTATCGGCGAAGCTGAATTCAAAAAAATGAAACCGTCATCCATTTTCATCAACATCTCCCGCGGCAAAATCGTTGACGAACAAGCGTTGATTCAAGCGCTGAAAGAAGGATGGATTAAAGGAGCCGGACTTGATGTATTTGAAAAGGAGCCGATTGAAAAAGACAATCCGCTCCTAAGCCTTTCCAATGTGACCCTCGTTCCCCACATTGGATCATCCACTCTTGTCACACACGTCAACATGCTGAAAAGCGCCGTCCAAAACCTGATTGACGGTCTTCAGGGCAGACAGCCAAAAGATATAGTCAAAGAACTGAGATGACGCACATTCTTACATTCAGGCCCGGAATGTTTTGCCGAGCTCGCGTCCTAAACCAAAATAGTGTCTAAAAAGATAAATTAAAGGCCCCCATTTTTGAGGATCGATGTGGTGTTCCCCTTTTATAATCGCTTCATGTGCGTGCACATGAAGCACTTTTGTTTCAATGACGGCAAAATACGGTGAATGTTCCGGAATGCGGATATTGACGGCTTCCGCTTCAATTTGAAGCGGACAATCGGCGACTCTGTCAGGTTTCACCGCCAGGGAATCTGCTGCCGTAAATCCACCGGCTGCAAACTTTTCTTTAAGGTATGTAAAGCCGAGCCGCTTTTTTTCTTCCGGAACGCATCGTTTGCCGGTATAGGAAGCGAGCCGTTCTACATTGCTCCATAAAGATGAATCCGGCACATTGATGACACATCCGGCTTGTCTCTCTAAATTCTCCAATGCTTTGCCGCCGGTGCCGACGCCGAGTACGATCGAATCCCCAAGCGCCCAAGAAGAGGAAAGCGGGCTGAGATTCGTGGAACCGTCTTCGTTCAGCGTGCTGAGCAAAATGACGGGTGTTCCGTAGTATAAAATGCTTGGCTGAATAATTTTGCTGTTTTGATGCATATCGGTCTCCTCCTTTTATGCTTTTATTGTAATTCTCCAATATTTCAATTAACATCGAAGTATCGATTACATTTTAGGAGGAAGTGTCATGACCGTGAATCCGAATATCGCCGAGGTCGCCAAGCTTGTCACCGATCCGTCACGAGCAGCGATTTTAACCGCATTGCTTGATGACCGGTTTTATACAGCTACCGAGCTGGCCGGGTATGCGGGAATCAAACAGCAGACAGCAAGCTTTCACCTTTCCAAACTGCTTGACGCCGAAATGCTGACATGCCGGAAGCAAGGACGGCACCGCTATTACCGGCTCAAAGATGGCAAGGTTGCACAATCGCTGGAAACTCTGCTCAACATAGCCCCCCCTGCTGAAATTCGCTCTTTCCGGCAGTCAGCCGAAGATCGGGCGGTCAGAAAAGCGCGGACATGCTATGATCACTTGGCTGGATCGCTCGGCGTCACACTTGCGGAGCGGCTCGTGGAGATGGGCGTGTTGAAAGAAGAAGAGACGGCTTTTACCGTGACTGAAGCAGGAGAATTATTTTTGAAGGAACTTGGCATCGATGTTGGGGAAGTCAAAAAGAAACGGCGCTCTTTTTGCCATAAATGCCTGGATTGGAGTGAAAGGCGGCATCACATTGCCGGTGCCCTGGGCTCCGCACTGCTCGACGCTTTTATCCGCATGGGCTGGATCGAGCGGCGCCCGCGCACACGGGCCGTTGCAGTCACGCCCGCGGGCGCAAAGGAACTTTACCGCCTATTTCACATTTCCATTGAAAAGAACTGATGAAAAGCAGTTGGTTTTTTCTTCAAATCTTGACTAACATTCCGGGAGTCAAATAGGAAACCGCGGCGATCCGTTCCCGTCCTCGGGTTTCATGGAAAATTTACAATACTATAATGATTTCTGAGCATGTTTTGAGGTACAATTCAATATGATTACAGACGGAATGGAAATGAGGAAATGCGGCTGTTCAATCCCATGAAGGCACATTCTTCATGTTTATGCTATAAAGTCTAAAGATGGGGAGGACTTTATCCGTGAAAAAAATATTATCCACACTTGCGCTTGGGATTGTTCTCGCGCTCGGCTTTCTGGCGGGGAACCTTTTTACAAGCTCAGCTGAAGGGCCGCATGCAGAAAAAGGCAGCACCGTTCAGTCAAATGAGGTCATTAATACGTTTGAAGGTGTTGCCGACTATATCGTGAAATACGGCAGGCTGCCTGACAACTTCATCACAAAAGCCGAAGCGGCAAAATTAGGGTGGGACCCGCAAAAAGGCAATCTCGCAGAAGTAGCGCCTGGAAAAAGCATCGGCGGCGATATCTTTCAAAACAGAGAAAAATTGCTTCCAGATGCGGCCGGACGCGTATGGAGAGAAGCCGACATCAACTATACATCGGGATTCCGGGGGTCAGACCGGATCGTCTATTCCAACGACAGACTGGTTTATAAAACAACTGACCACTATAAAACGTTTACGAGAATGAGATGATCATATGAAACAAGTCACTTTAAACGGAGACAAGATCACGAGCGTATCAGACCTTCACCAAACATTAAAAGAACAGCTGGAGCTTCCGGACTACTATGGCGAAAACCTTGACGCGCTGTGGGATTGTCTGACCGGCTGGGTCGGCATGCCTTTGCTGATCGAGTGGAAGAATATCGAAAAAAGCCGGATTTACTTGGGCGATCAAGCCGAAGCATATTTGCAGCTTTTTCGCGAAGCCGAAGAAACACTGGACGGCTTTCAGCTGAAAACAGAAGGATAAAACAGAAAACGAGCGGGCGCTGCAGACAGGCGTCCGCTTATTTTAATTGATGCACAGTGGTGCTTCAGTCAAAAAATGCTTGAACGAAAATGGTCTGGAAATCTCCGGCGTTCACATCTTCTTTCGTCAAACCGCTTCCGGTTTGCTTTGTGAAGTGATCCTTCGACAAAATTAACTTTCCGTCCTTTGTCAGCTTGGAAGCGAGCGGGTTTTTATTAAAGGGAGACGCTTCCTCATCGAAAATCGCATCCCGCACGCACGCAAGCGCCGCTTCATCGATTGGCGTCAGCGAAAATGCGTAGCCGGTCTGCCACCCCTCTCCCTTATCCATTTCAAGAAGGTAATCTCCTTTATCTGTCTTTGTTTTCCTGATACGGTAAGCTCCTGTTTTTGAGGTGATGGGTTCACCTGAGAACGGAACGGGGGCAAGCGGCAGGTTGATGCCGAATCCAGTATCAAGCAAATAGGTTTCATCGCTTTCCCGCAGAATAACGGCGACATGCGTTCCCGTCAGCGCCCACGCCTGTTCTTTTGGATTAAAAACCGTCCCGCGAACCATGTGTACGGAAAAGCCGAGCTCTGTCAGCACATAGTAAAGAAAAGCGTTCAAATCATAGCATAAACCGCCTCTTTTATTGTTCAGCAAGGCTTCCGTCAGCCCTGTTTTCGTCATCGAAATCCGTTCGTTTCTTAAAACCGCGCTATTTTCAAAAGGAAACTGTAAAGCCAGCAGCGATAAAAATTCGGGCAAGTCAGCAAATGTCACCTGCTGACCGGGCTTGTATCCAATCCTTTTAAACAGCGAATCAAGCATCGTCGTCATCGGTTATTCTCCTTCCGCTTTGAATCGATGAGAAAAAGCCAAACCTCATAAAGGTTTAGCTTTTTTCTCTTGAACATATGCAGTCAATGCAGCAAGAGCATCTTGTTCATCGGATCCGTCGGCGATCAGCGTGACTTCCGATCCGGAGCTGACAGCTAGGCTCATCAGCCCCATGATGCTTTTGGCATTCACTTTTTTATCTCCCTTTTCCAGAAAAATATCTGATTGAAAACGGTTGGCTTCTTGAACAAACAATGCCGCCGGGCGCGCTTGAAGCCCCGTTTTCAAAAGAATTTCCACTTTTTGTTGAACCATACGATCTCCCCCATTCCCTATTTTAAAGAGACAGATTGTCCTGAACGCAGCTGCTCAGCTATTTCATCCAGTTTCCTAAGCCTGTGATTGATGCCCGATTTGCTGATTTTTCCGCTCGACACCATTTCCCCGAGTTCCTTTAAGGTTACTTCCTGATAATCGATGCGGAGCTGGGCGATTTCCCTCAGCTTTTCCGGTAGCGCATCAAGCCCGATTCTTTCGTCGATCAGCTTAATGTTTTCCACCTGCCGCAGAGAAGCGCCGATCGTTTTGTTTAGATTGGCTGTCTCGCAATTGACGAGCCGGTTAACCGAGTTTCTCATATCGCGCACGATCCGGACGTCTTCAAAGCGGAGCAGCGAATTATGCGCGCCGATCACATTCAAAAACTCGGTAATTTTTTCAGCTTCCTTCAGATACGTGATGTATCCTTTTTTCCGCTCAAGCGTTTTGCTGTTTAAATGAAACTGATTCATGAGCCTGCACAATGAATCATTATGCTCTTTATACAGCGAAAAAATTTCGAGGTGGTAAGAAGATGTCTCGGGATTATTGACAGAACCCCCGGCTAAAAAAGCCCCTCTCATATAAGAACGTTTGCAGCAACGTTTTTTGACCAAGTCTTCCGAGATGTTTCTGGCAATGACAAAGTTGTCTCCGAGTATTTTCAGGTCCTCAAGAATCAGCTTGGCATTTTCGATCAGGCGTACGATGTAGACATTGTTTTTTTTCAGTCTCATTTTCTTTCGAACGAGCAGTTCAACGGAAACATCGTATTGTTTCTTCAGCAATGTGTAAATTCTTCTGGCGATGGCCGCGTTCTCGGTCTGGACGTCGAGAACCACTTTTCGGTTTGAGAAAGACAATGAACCGTTCATCCGAATGAGGGCAGAGAGCTCTGCTTTCGCGCAGCAATCTTTTACTTCAAGGTTTGTAAGTTCTTTTTTCGTTTCCGATGCAAATGACATATTATGGACACCCCCATTCCCAGGCCTGCTATTCTTTTAACAAATCAACAAGTAGCGAAGCGACTTTATGTGTATCATGACGGATCACGCCATTCTCGTATGTCACAATCTGATCTTTGATGACCTCAAGCCCCATCGCAGACAGATCATCAATGTTAAACTGGACGGGCTGTGCCTGCTCCTTCGCATAGCGTTCCCGGATATCGTCCGGGATTTCCTCATTGTTGACGAGGATCGTATCGATAAACGGACCGCCCATATGCTGGTTAAGCGCTTTTACATGATCAGCTGCACTGTAGTACAGTGTTTCTCCCGGCTGGGTCATCACATTGCAAATATAAACTTTTTTTGCCGGGGCGTTTAATATTTCTTCCCTTATCTTCGGAACGAGAAGATTCGGCAAGATGCTCGTATACAGGCTTCCCGGGCCGAGAAGAATCAGGTCGGCGCCGCGGATTACATCAATCGTTTCCGGAACGGGTTCGATTTTTTCAGGTGTTAAAAACACCCGTTTAATCCGCTTACCGTAAGACGGTATCGTCGATTCCCCTGATATGATCTGTCCGTCATCCATTTCCGCATGAAGGACAACACTGGTATTGGCCGCGGGCAGAACCCTTCCCCTCACATTTAAAACTTTGCTCATTTCAGTAACGGCGTGAAAGAAATCACCGGTTATATTCGTCATCGCCGCCAAAATCAAATTTCCCAATGAATGGCCGATTAAATCGCCGCCTTTAGAGAAGCGGTGCTGGAACAGATCTTCAACAAGCGGTTCAACATCAGACAGTGCAGCGAGCACATTTCTGATGTCCCCCGGAGGGGGAATTTTAAGCTCATCGCGCAGCCTCCCCGAGCTTCCGCCGTCATCTGCGACCGTCACAATCGCCGTAATGTCAACCGGATGTTGCTTCAATCCTCTGAGCAATACCGAAAGGCCTGTTCCTCCGCCAAAAATTGCGATTTTTTTCTGATCTGCCATGCTATTTTCTGCTTTTCTTCTCGATGTCCCGGTGAGTAACATGAGTATAGTAGTCCTTTTTATAATAATCAGCAAGGTATTCAGCAAGCGTCACCGAGCGATGCTGTCCGCCTGTGCAGCCAATCGCGATGACTAGCTGGCTTTTACCTTCGCGCTTATATGACGGAAGCATAAAGCTCAGCAGCTCGGTCAGTTTTTCAAGAAACTTTTGTGTTTCGTTCCATTTCATCACATACGAAGATACTTCCTGATCTTTTCCCGTCAACGGCCTCATGCTGTCGATATAGTACGGATTCGGAAGAAACCTTACGTCGAACACTAGATCCGCATCGATCGGTAATCCGTATTTAAACCCGAATGACATTACATTCACTGTAAAGGTATGTCCATGATCTGCCGCAAAATGCTGGACAATTTTTTCGCGCAAGTCCCTCGGTTTCATATCGGATGTATCATAAATGATTTGAGAGCGGCCTTTCAACTCTTCGAGAAGCTCCCGTTCCGTTCGGATACCCTCAAGCGGCAGGCCAGTTGTCGCAAGGGGGTGGGACCTTCTTGTCTCTTTATATCTTGAAACGAGAACCAAATCCTTGGCATCTAAAAATAAAATTCGCGGGGTAATCCAGGATGTTTCCCCAATCTCGTCAAGCGCTTCAATCAGGCTGTCAAAAAACTCGCGGCCGCGCAAATCCATAACAAGGGCAACTTTGCTCATTTTTGAACTTGATTCCTTCATCAGCTCCAAAAATTTCGGCAGCAAAGATGGCGGCAGATTATCGACACAGAAAAAACCGAGATCCTCAAAGCTTTGAATCGCCACTGTTTTTCCTGCCCCTGACATTCCGGTTATGATCACAAGCTGTATATCATGGCCTCCATTCGCATTCATGCTTCTCTCCCCCTCTTATGTTTATTCGCCTTGCGGGTCGAGGCGATAGGACAGCAATTCAAAGTCAGGCGTATACGTAAAGGTGCCGTGAAGCAGTCCTTTGCCTTTCAGCATAAAATCCAGAATATGGACGTCTCCCGGCGCCATCGGCAGGCTCCCGACGTCTGCCGCCTGATGCCACTCGATGATGCCTTCTTCCGATTCTTCTACATGTTTGCCTGTATAATGATCGGCGACGAATGTGAACATCATCCATTCAGATACGACCTGATCATTTTCTTTTATGATAAAGGTGAATATCCCTTTCAGCTGCGGGTTCAGCACATACAAGCCCGTCTCTTCGCGGTATTCCCTGATGACGGCGTCCCTGACGGTTTCCCCGCTTTCCATTTTGCCGCCGGGGGCTACCCACCAGCCTCGTCTGGGCTTTTGCAGCAACAGGACTTTATCACCTGAAGTCAGCACACAATTCGTCACTCTTTGCAAAGTCTGTCACCCATCCTTTTAGTCCTTCAATTCTTTTTTCTATTATACCGCTTCCTGTCCCGGCTCACAATGAACATGCAGTTCCGCCGCGAAAATCGCTTTTTTCCGGACTGCTTTAAAGCTTTTCCAGGGTAAACCTTAAAGAAACGGCTTTTTCAGCGAATGGAAGCGCTTGCGAAAACCGTTCTTTCATTCTATTTTACAGCAAAAATAGACGTTTCAATATTGAAATTTGAACAACTTGTGAAATTTGTAAAAATTTCTCTTTGTGGAAAAATAAAACAAAAAAAGGACACGGATAAGATCATCCGTGCCAATAAAATTCATTATAAAAGGGGGTCAATTACTATACCCATCATAACGAATAATTGTTTCACTGGTGTTACAGGGCGGTTAAATCATGATGACGATAAAAATACGTTATTTTACAGCCTTTTCTTTCTCTTTCAGCTCTTCGATATAGTGCTGAACGCTCTGTGCGGCAATGCTTCCGTCGCCTGTTGCCGTTACGATTTGGCGAAGGGTTTTCTCGCGGATATCGCCCGCTGCAAAAATACCTTCAACTTTTGTTTCCATCTGTTCATTTGTCACGATGTAGCCCTCTTCATTTGTAATGCCGAGGTTTTTGAACGGCTCTGAAAGCGGCAGCATGCCGATGTAGATAAAGACGCCGTCAGTCAGGAACTCTTCTTCTTCGCCTGTGACCGTATCGACCAGCGTTACTTTACCGACCTTTCCGTCTTTTTCATGAATTTCCTTGACCGTCTTGTTCCAGAGAAAGTCGACTTTTTCGTTGTCAAACGCGCGCGCCTGTAGGATGCTTTGCGCTCTCAGCTTATCGCGGCGGTGGACGATCGTGACTTTCGAAGCGAAACGGGTTAAGTACACGCCTTCTTCAACAGCGGAGTCCCCTCCTCCGACAACGACGAGCTCTTTGTTTTTAAAGAATGCGCCGTCACAAACCGCACAATAAGATACACCGCGGCCGCCAAGCTCTTTTTCGCCAGGTACGCCGAGCTTCTTATATTCGGCGCCTGCTGTGATGATGACCGCACGCGCTTTAAATTCTTTTGATCCCGCTTTGACGATCTTGTAGTCTCCTTCATCGACGACTTCTTTTATATCGCCATACGCATACTCAGCGCCGAACTTTTTCGCATGTTCAAACATTTTATTTGAAAGCTCTGGTCCCAGAATGCTTTCAAATCCCGGATAGTTTTCGACATCCTCCGTATTGGCCATCTGTCCGCCCGGAACGCCTCTTTCAACCATCAAAGTCGACAGGTTCGCCCTTGACGTATAAACGGCTGCCGTCATTCCCGCAGGACCTGCTCCGATAATAATGACGTCATACATCTTTTCTTCTGACACAATGTTCACTCCTTCATGAATCTTATGCTGTCAAGCAGTCCATTTCTGTTAAATAAGATTCCCTTCTTATATCTTCCTTACCCATATCCTATAAAATATCATGAATAATCGCTATTTTTTTGCTCACATAATAAAACAGGCTGAACAGTGAAGTTCACACCTGTTTCTATAGATGTTCTTTTAATGTACGTTCATACTTTGAAAGCGTTCCGGGCGAGATATGGAAGATTTTTGCGGTTTCAGCTTTTGTCAGCCGCTCCTGATGCTCGGTCTTCCAAATGTAATAGATCGCCGCGGCAAGCCCGCCGGCATTTTTCAGCTGAAGGCCGTAAGCCCTGATCTGCTGAATGACATGAAAAATCCAAAAGCACATGGCCTCCTGTTCCATCGCTGACTGATCCGCTTGTTCAATCGCTTTCGCAGTTCTGTAAGCAAGAAGTGCGTCTTTTGAATCAACGGCTGCACTGCTTTCCCCGTAAAGCACAAGCCTGACAAACTGATCTTCAAACGGCGTTTTTGCCATCTGTGAATCAAGCACCGCTTTCAGCTGGGCTTTTTCCCCTTTTCTTCCGCTGATATAGTACGCGGCAAGGCGCTCCTCAAGCGGCCGCTGGACAGGTTTCTTTTCCTTCCGTTCTTTCCACGGCTCCATGCGGGCGTCATCCGGATACTCTTCCTGCATCTTTTTCCATACAGACCGGGCAAATTGAGCGCGGCCGGTGTAGTAAGCTGAGCAGGCGAGCCAGTAATAAAAGGTCTCATCCCCTTCAAATCCCATGCGGTAGAGTGATTTCAGCCATTTATAGCCGAGATCGTATCTGCCGACGAGGGACAGCGTGGCGCCGAGCTTATACCTTTGCTCAAACAGCATCGGATAAACATTGGAAAGCTGTTCGGAAAGCGCCTCGACCTTATCGTCCCGTCGTTCATAGTGATAAAAAATAAGAAGATTGCAAAGCGCATGCAGGTTTCCATGGCTTTTTTCCAAGACCGAAAAAATCGTCGTTTTGGCTTTCTGAATGTCTCCGGCATAAAAATATGCCAGTGCAAGGTTGTTGTAAGCTGACCAAAACTCGGGGTAATCGGAAGTGATTTCTTCAAGCATCACGATCGATTCCTGAAGCTGTCCATTTTCCAGCAGTGATTTCGCCCGATCCTGTTTCAGAATCAAGTCGTCCTGATCAAACTGCGAATAGCCCTCATCTTCCTCTCCCATATCCAATAAATCAAGGAGCTCCGCATTTTCCTCGCTGAACTCGCCGTCCGGGTCTTCTTTTAAATAAGTCTCCGCTGCTTTATAGGCTTCGTGAAAAAGGCCGAGGTGCGCATAGTTGTTGGCTTTAAAATAATAACATTCAGTCATTTTTTCGTTGATGTTCGTCAGGATAAAGTCCAAAAGTTCATTTGATTGCTGGTAAAATCCCATTTCAGTGTAAATAACAGCAAGTTGGGACAGCATTCCCGTGTTTTCCGGTTCAAGAAAAATCGCTCTCTGAATGAGCTTGCTTGCGCGGGATAAATTGCGTTCTCTATATGCTTTGAGCCCTTTATGATAAAAATATTGCCCATCTTGGAACAGTTGGACAATTCTCGAATCTTTATGGTGTTCAGAAGTGTACTTTCCCACAGATACCCTCCATTTCAAACTATATACCGTGAGTAGTATAACATAGTTTCCAGCAGGCTTAATAGGCCAAAAACAAGTTTCGAGAAAATTCTCTTCATTTTCCACATATGGTTTTTTCACCATTTTATTCCTGACGTTTGGAGCACTGGAGCGCATAGGGCTTTCAGAAGGTTCAAGGTAGGTTTTATATCGGAAGTACGCTTCTTATTTTAACCAGGGCAAAATCTTTTTTTAGCACTAGATAGTGACGAATATACGTTCCCATTGTATGATCATAGAAAGGGGGTTCATCATGTGAAAAAAAGCGGATCAATACAATTGAAGCATTTCTCGGAAGAACATTCAGCTGCGCTTCTCGAATTCGAGCTTCCTGAAGAACAGCATCGATTTACCGCGTTGCCGAAAGAGGTTTTAAAACAGACGGACGGTCAGTTTCCAATCGTAATTTTAAACGAAGGCGAACCCGTCGGATTTTTTATCCTGCATGCGACCGAGAGGGTAAAAGACTATTCGGACAACCCGGACGCCATGCTGTTAACGGCGCTATCCATCGACAGAAAGCACCAGGGAAAAGGTTTTGCAAAAGAAGGAATGCTCAAGCTTCCTGCATTTGTCGCCAAGGAGTTCACCCATTGTCATGAAATCGTGCTGGTTGTGAACGTGAAAAACACCGCGGCCCAGCACCTGTATGTGAAAGCCGGATTTGCAGACACAGGGGAAAGAAAAATGGGGCCGATCGGAGAGCAAATCGTAATGAAATTAAACACGGGAAAACACCCAAAAGGCAGTTAGCTTTTTGGGTGTAAGCAATGCGCTTATGATTCAGAGCCTTCATAGCGCTCTTTCAGGACGCCAAGCACATCATCAAGCGGCAGGGACTGCTCCCTCAACAAAACGAGCAGATGGTAAAGAAGGTCAGCCGCTTCCCATCTCAGCTCTTCAGAATCCCGGTTTTTTGCAGCGATAATGACTTCCGCCGCTTCTTCGCCAACCTTCTTCAAAATCTTGTCAACGCCTTCACGGAACAAATATGTCGTATATGCGCCTTCAGGCATTTCAGCCTGCCGTTTAGCAATCACCGTTTCAAGTTCATTGATGATGTCAAAGCGGCCGCCATCAGTCTGTCTGATATGTTCGCCGGGCGAAAAACAGCTGTAGCTTCCTGTATGACAGGCCGGTCCCGCCGGTTCGACCAGCACGATGAGCGCATCCTGATCACAGTCAAGCCTGATGTCTATCACACGCTGAATGTTTCCTGACGTCGCTCCCTTATGCCAGAGCTCTCCTCGCGATCTGCTGAAAAACCATGTCTCCTTCGTTTCCAGCGTTTTTTCAAACGATTCTTTGTTCATATAAGCAAGTGTCAGCACTTCCTTGCTCGCTGCATCCTGGACAATCGCCGGGATCAAGCCGGCTTCATTAAATGTCAACTCGTCTGCCTTGATCATCTTACATTCACCCCGCGCTCTTTTAAATAAGCTTTTACTTCTTTTACAGATGTTTCTTTGTAATGAAAGATAGATGCGGCAAGAGCCGCGTCCGCCCGTCCTTCTGCAAGTGTATCATACATGTGGCCCGCATGACCTGCGCCTCCGGATGCAATGACGGGGACTGAAACAGCTTCTGACACAAGCTTTGTGAGCCTGCAGTCAAATCCGTTCTTTTCTCCGTCTGCATCCATGCTTGTCAGCAGGATTTCACCGGCTCCCCGCTGAACGGCTTCCTTCGCCCATGAGACGGCCTCAAGGTCCGTCTTTTTACGTCCGCCGTGTGTATAAACATAATACTGATCAGCTTCCGGATCGAATTTTGCATCAATCGCGACGACAATGCATTGAGAACCGAAAAAGTCAGCGCCTTCCGTTATCAGCTCCGGACGGAGAACGGCAGCCGTATTAACGGAAACTTTGTCGGCGCCGGCCCGCAGGATCGTTTTCATATCATCCAAACGATTGATGCCGCCGCCGACGGTAAATGGGATCGCCAGCTTGGCCGCCACTCTTTCAACGACGTCAACCATCGTTTTTCTCCCCTCGTGGGATGCCGAGATATCGAGAAAAACAAGCTCATCGGCGCCTTCACGATCATATACTTCAGCCAGCTCAACGGGATCGCCGGCATCTTTCAAGTCAACAAACTGCACACCTTTGACAACGCGGCCGTCTTTTACGTCCAAACACGGGATAATTCGTTTTGTGATCACTTTGCCGCCACCCTTTCAAGCGCTTCAGCCACGGTAAATTGATTGGTATACAGCGCTTTTCCGACAATGGCGCCAGAGACGCCTTCCACAGTCCGGGAAGCGAGCGCCTCAAGATCGGCGAGAGAGCTGACACCGCCGGAGGCAATGACTTGTTTGCCGGTTGCCCTGGCAAGCTCCACTGTACTGCTGATATTCGGTCCTGACAGCATTCCGTCAGTCGCAATGTCGGTAAAGATAAAAACTTCCGCACCTTCATTCGCAAGCTCGAGGCCAAGCTCTTCCGCTCTAACGGAGGAGGTCTCAAGCCATCCTTCAGTCGAAACAAATCCGTCTCTTGCGTCAAGACCGATTGCGATATGCCGGCCGTAAGCTTTCAGCATGTTTTTGACAAACTCGGGATTTGATACGGCCGAGCTGCCTAAGATCACCCTTTCAACACCTTGCGACAAGTAGTCATATACGTCTTTTTCGGTTCTGATGCCGCCGCCGACCTGCACTTTAACGTTGAGTTCATCAGCAATGCTTATGACGTGTCTGTCGTTCACTTTTTTGCCTTCTCTTGCCCCGTCCAAATCGACAAGATGAATCCAGTCTGCCCCCGCTTCAGCAAACCGGGAGGCCATATCCAGAGGGGAATGACCGTAAATCGTTTCTTTTTCATAATCTCCCTGGATGAGCCTGACGCATTTGCCTTTTCTCATGTCAATGGCAGGGTATACAGTAAACTCGCTCATTTTTTCACCTTCTGTTCTTGTGTAAGCTGCTTGAAACGCTTTAAGATCGACATGCCGACCGCACTGCTTTTTTCCGGATGAAACTGGGCGCCGTATACATTGCCAAAACCGACGACAGCAGGCACACGCACACCGTATTCGGCGCTGGCAAGCAAAGCTTCCTCTTCGATTCCGCAGACATAATACGAATGAACGAAATACGCATACCCTTCTTTCGTCTTTGGTAAAAGCGGAGAGTCGCGGTGGACCGTGAGAAGATTCCAGCCCATGTGAGGCACTTTTAAGCGATCTCCCGCTTGGTCACGGTCTTTCAGTTTAACGATTTTTCCTTTCAAAAGGCCGAGTCCTTTTGACGCCCCGCGTTCTTCGCTTTCTTCAAATAACAGCTGCATACCGAGGCATATGCCGAGAAGAGGTTTTCCTTCACTTACGGCATCTTGAATAAATGTTTTCAGGCCGGTCTGGCTTAAAGTCTCCATCGCATCCCGAAAAGCGCCGACTCCCGGAAGGATATAGCTGTCCGCTTTCTTAAGTTCATCCGGATGCTCGGAGACGAAATAAGGGGCATCGATCCGTTCAAGCGCTTTAGAGACGCTGTACAGGTTTCCCATTCCGTAATCTATGACACCGATCATTTACAGCATTCCTTTCGTTGACGGAATTCCTTTAACCCGCGGATCGATCAATGTCGCTTCATCAAGCGCACGTCCCAGCGCTTTAAAAATCGCCTCGATCATGTGGTGAGTATTCGTACCGTAATGAACGATGACATGAAGATTCATTCGCGCTTCCAGCGCAAACTTCCACAAAAATTCATGGACAAGCTCTGTATCAAAGGTTCCGACTTTCCGGCTCGGGAATTCGGCTCTGAACTCGAGGTGCGGCCTGTTGCTCAGATCAATCGCAACCTGGGCGAGAGCTTCATCCATCGGCACTATGCTCGAACCGTAGCGTTTGATTCCTTGTTTATCTCCGAGCGCTTCCAAAAGCGCCTGTCCGAGACAAATTCCGATATCTTCCGTCGTATGGTGGTCGTCGATTTCAACATCGCCTTTCGCTTCAACTGAAAGGTCAAACTGCCCGTGTTTTGTAAATAAATCGAGCATATGCGTCATAAACGGGACATCCGTTTGAATATCCGCTTTCCCTTCTCCGTCAATATGAAAGGATAATTTAATATCAGTTTCATTGGTTTTTCTTGCCCGTTCGGCTTTTCTCATCAGTCTTCCTCCCGGTTTCTGGATTCAATTGCTCTTGCATGGGCTTCAAGCCCTTCCAATCTAGCAAAGGCCGCAATGCTCTCGGCATTTTCGCGGAATGCATCCCTGCTGTAGGAAATGATGCTGGAGCGCTTTTGGAAGTCGTTCACATTTAGCGGGCTTGAAAATCTGGCTGTGCCGTTAGTCGGCAGAACATGATTAGGGCCCGCAAAATAATCTCCCACCGGCTCTGAACTGTAGCGGCCCAGGAAAATGGCGCCCGCGTGTTTGATTTGTCCGAGCAGGGCGTCAGGCTGAGCTGTTAAAATTTCCAAATGTTCAGGAGCGAGCTCATTGATGACGGAAACAGCTTCATGCATCGTCTTTGTAACATAGATCAAACCGTGGTTGTCAATCGACTGCCGTGTAATCTCTTTTCTTGGAAGATGCTCGAGCTGTTCGTAAACCTCTTTTAAAACAGATTCGGCAAGCGGCTTTGAGTCGGTGACAAGAATGCTCGCTGCCATCGCATCATGCTCAGCCTGTGAAAGTAGATCAGCAGCGATTTCCCGGTAGTTTGCCGTACTATCAGCGAGAATGGCGATTTCACTTGGGCCCGCGATCATATCAATATCAACCTGGCCGAATACTTCCCGTTTAGCCAAGGCGACATAAATATTTCCAGGTCCTGTGATTTTATCGACGGGGGAAATGGTTTCTGTTCCGTAAGCCAATGCGGCAATCGCCTGAGCGCCGCCCATTTTGTAAATCTCTGTGACGCCAAGCTCAGCCGCAGCCGCCAGTACTCCCGCCGACAATTTGCCGTCTTTTCCCGGAGGTGAGGCAAGGGCGATGCGATCGACACCGGCAACAAGCGCCGGAATAACATTCATCAGAACGGATGATGGGTAAGCAGCCGTTCCGCCGGGCACGTACACTCCCGCTGAATCCAGGGGCGTGATTTTCTGGCCGAGCATCGTTCCGTCCTTGCGGTGGTAAAACCATGATGATGCGAGCTGCCGCTCATGATATTCTTTAATGTTAAAAATCGCCGCCCGAATAATCTCGAGATCACGTTCATTGAGCGTGATGTATGCTTCCTTGATTTCCTCTTCAGAAACGCGAAAGTCGGCCACATCCGCTCCGTCAAATTGTCTTGTGAATGCGGAAACTGCTGAATTCCCGTACTTTTTCACTTCATCGATAATGCCGCGGACCGCTTTTCTTTGCTCTTCCGTTCCGGCGTCAATGGTGCGCTTTAGGGAAACCGACGTATTTCCGCTGATGGTTTTGATCTTCATTTTACTTTTTCACCTTCCACAATAAGAGAAAGTTTTGAAGCCATTTCATCGATGACTGCGTCTTTCATTCGGTAGCTGACAGGATTTACGATGAAACGTGACGTGATGTCGCAAATTTTTTCGGTTTCAACCAGCCCGTTTTCCCTTAAAGTCTGTCCTGTTGATACGATATCAACGATTCGGCCGGCAAGTCCGATTAAGGGAGCGAGTTCAATCGAACCGTTGAGCTTGATGATTTCCACTTGTTCTCCCTGCTCCCTGAAGTAGCTTGACGCGACATTTGGATACTTGGTCGCAACCCGGGGCGCAACGTTGTCGGCCGCCGTCTCTGGCAGGCCGGCTACGGCAAGACGGCATTTGCTGATGTTTAAATCAAGAACCTCGTAGACATCGCGTTCTTCTTCCAGCAGCACATCTTTGCCGGCGATTCCGACATCGGCCACCCCGTGCTCGACATATGTTGTGACATCCATCGGCTTGGCGAGGATAAAGCGAAGGTTCTCTTCAGGCACCTGAATGATCAGTTTTCTCGAATCATCGAATTCTTCAGGGAGCTGATAGCCTGCTTTTCGAAGCATATCGGCAGCTTCTTCAAATATCCGCCCTTTCGGCATCGCAATCGTCAATTCCTTACCCATGCTTCTCTTCCTTTCTGGCCCCGATAAAATAGGTCACGTTTTGAAAAGACTTTGTCATTTGGTCAATATCTCCGATTCCCGCTAAGTCCTGTATAACGACTTTTTTGCCCTTTCTTCGCTCTTCTTCGGCAAATTTGATCGCCTCTTTTCTTTGTTCCGTGCTGAAGATGACGACATCGATTTTTTCTTGCTCTTCCGCCGGCTTCAATGCTTCTAGCAGCCTGTCAGTCCTGATGCCGAAACCGGTTGCCGGAGCGGGTGAGTCGAAGCGGCCGAGAAGCTGGTCGTATCTGCCGCCGTTTCCGATCGGAAAGCCGACGTTTTCAGCATAGATTTCAAACAAAACACCCGTATAGTAGCTCATATGGCTGACCATGCCTAAATCAAGTTTAATGTCGTCCGTGCAACCATAGTCGCCGAGTGTCTCCCAAAGCGTCTTCAGTTCTGAAACCGCGCGTTTTCCTTTTTCAGAATCGATGATCGATGCCGCCTTGCCGCACGTTTCAATACCGCCTCTCAGCTCCAAAAGCTCGAGCAGCCTGCTTTTATCAATTGAGGATAAATTGAGGGATTTTACATGCTCCCGGTAGCCGACATAGTTCTTTTCGTATAAATAGCGCCGCAGGACATGAGCCCTTTCTTCATTTCCTAAAACCTCCACAAACAAAGCATCTGAAATTCCGACATGGCCGATCGAGATTTTAAATGAAGTCAGGCCGGCATTTTTAAGCGAAAAAATGACGAGTGCAATCACTTCTGCGTCAGCGCTTGTAGATCCATCGCCGATCAGTTCGACGCCGACTTGCTCAAATTCGGCGGCACGTCCGCCTTCACGTTCCTGTGCCCTGAACACATTTGCAGCATAGCCCACTCTAAGCGGGTGATCATCTTTATGAAGCTTTGAGGCCGCCACCCTTGCGATCGGGGCCGTCATATCAGGTCTTAACACGAGCGTCTGCCCCTCCTGATCAAGGAGTTTAAATAACTGCTGATCCAATATGGCCGACTGCACACCGACCGTATCATAAAATTCAAGGGCCGGTGTCTCCATGAACTGATACCCCCACAAAGCCATCACCTCTGTTAATGAAGAGCGCACCTTTTTCTTTGTTTCGTAAAGCACAGGCAGCGTATCCCGCATGCCATGCGGTTTTTCAAACATAAACATCTACACTTGCACCCCCATAACTGTTTGAAGGAAAATTCCGAATCCTTTAGTTCGCTAATATGATAATATGCTAACAGATAAAAGAATCAAAATCAACAGCCGCTCTTAAAATAGACTACGGACCGTATGGGAAATGATAACTTTTATGTAATGAACATCTTGATGTTATAATATAAACAATTGCAAATCTTTGCCTTAACCAAACCAGCAAAGGGAAGACAGGAGACTCAGAATGAAATTTTTCAAAACTCTTTTTTTAATTTTTTTCGTAGCAGCTCTTATAACCGCCGTTCTTATACTGTTTTCTAAAGATGCGTTAAGCCCGTTAGCCGAAATGCTGCACAGCAGCCATAAGAATGCTGCTGACAATAAAGAAGTACATCAGCCGCTTGACGTCCCGCTGATCAACCAAATGGACTCGCCGAAGCTTTATAACGGCTGTGAAGTCGCCAGCCTGGCGATGATCTTAAACTACAGCGGATATCATGTCACAAAAAATGAGCTTGCCAATGAGGTGAAAAGAGTGCCTCTGCACTATGAAAGCGGCTTAAAGGGAAATCCTAACGACGGCTTTGTGGGAGATATGGAAAACGGACCCGGACTGAGTGTCTACCATGGCCCGATTTACGATTTGGCCTATTCATACGCAGGTACTAAAGCTGTCGATTTGACGGGAAGTGAGCCGGAGAAAATATATGAACAGCTGAATCAAGGAAGACCGGTTTGGGTTATCACCACTGTTCATTTCAGTCCAGTCAACGATATGGAAACATGGAATACGCCGTCAGGTAAAATCGATGTGACGTACAGCGTTCACAGTGTTGCCGTGACAGGCTATGATGAGGATTACGTTTATTTGAATGATCCGTACGGATATAAAAACAGAAAAACAGACAGAGAAAATTTTGAGAAATCATGGAAACAAATGGGCAGTCAGGCGATCGTGATCGCCGCTTAAAAAGGCAGATTAACCCCTGCCTTTTTTAGTTCTTTCCCCTTATTAAAATAAGCCTCTTTACCCTTTCATCACATCCAAAATACAGAAAAAAACCTCATTGCACGTGTTCAATTTACTGTTTTTTCATAATATTCAAATTATTTGTTTACTTTTCAGCAAGCTCGCATATATGATAGTACCGAAATAGGTGTCTCAACTTATTGCAAAAGGACCAGAAATTGTTTTCATCTAAGGGAGACAAATCTGTTTTGAACAATATTTCATGAGGAGGATGAAAATGATGAAGAGATTAGCAGGTACGGTTATTTTGTCAGGTTTGCTCGTCTGCGGGTTTGGACAGGCTCTGCCCGAAAAAGCCTCGGCCGCCGAGGTCGTTCACAAAACGATCGTAGTCGAAAAAGGACAAACGTATGACGGGAAAGGCAAGCGGCTGATTGCAGGTCCGGAGCTGGGGGACGGAAGCCAGCGCGAAGATCAAAAACCGATTTTCAAAGTGGAGAATGGTGCAACGCTCAAAAATGTCGTGCTTGGCGCTCCTGCTGCTGACGGTGTTCACACTTATGGTAACGCTTCTATAAGCAATGTTGTTTGGGAAGATGTCGGCGAAGATGCCCTGACTGTCAAAAGCGAAGGAAATGTCACGATTAACGGAGGATCAGCCCGGCTTGCCGCGGACAAAATCTTTCAGATTAATAAAGCGAGTACATTTACCGTGAAAAATTTCACTGCGGATCAAGGAGGCAAATTCATTCGCCAGCTCGGAGGCTCGACATTTAAGGCAGTGGTCAATATTGATAACTGCACGATTACAAATATGAAAGAGGCCATCTTCAGAACCGACAGCAGTACAAGTTCCGTTACGATGACAAATACAAGGTACTCAAAAGTCGGAAAGAAGTGGATCGGTGTGAAGCATATTACGGAAAGGAACAATCATGAATTTTAACTTTGATTGCAAATAAAGGCCCCCGTTCTTTATTCAGCGGGGGTCTCCAACCTTTTTTCCATTTCTTCTTTTGTATAGATCAGCCGCATCGGATTGCCGCCGACAAAAGCGCCCGGAGGCACATCTTTATGAACGAGCGTACCGGCGGAAATGACGGCGCCGTCTCCGATTTCGACGCCTGGAAGGATCGTCGTATTGGCTCCGATCATGACTTCATCGCCGATGACAACCTCGCCGAGCCGATATTCTTTTATTAAATACTCGTGCGCCAAAATGGTCGTATTGTAGCCGATCACGGTGTTACGCCCGACGGAGATCTTTTCAGGAAACATGATATCCGGCATGACCATTAAAGCAAATGAGCATTTCTCTCCGATTTTCATCCGCAAAAACGTCCGGTACATCCAATTTTTCATCCCAAGAAACGGCGTATAGCGCGCTGCCTGAATGACGATAAAGTTTTTGACCACTTTAAAAAATGGAACCGTCTGATAGATGTGCCATAAGGAATTGGAGCCGGACACCGGATAGCGCTTCGTTTTTCTCAAGCTTTCTCCACCTCAAGAATGCGAAGGAGATCGCTCATTTGCTGGAGCATAAAATCAGGCTCGTGTTTAGCCAGGCTTTCTTCTCCTTTAATCGTCCACGCAACGCCTGCTGTTTTCGTTCCGGCGTTCTTCCCTGCTAATATATCGTGGTAATTATCACCGATCATGATGGCTTCTTCCGGACGGCTGCCAAGCTTGGAAAGGGCGAGCAAAACAGGCTCGGGATCTGGCTTCGGCCGCTTGACGTCATCCAGCGTCACAACCGTCTCGAAAAAGGCATCAAGCCCCGTCAGTTTAAGCCCCATGATAACGGTGTCCCGCAGCTTTGTCGTGACAATCCCGAGCTTATACCCTTCTTCCGCGAGGCGTTCCAGCGTCTCGTAAACCGTCTCATACTCTGTTACCAGTTCATCATGCATCTGATGATTAAATGTCCGGTACATGGTGATCATTTCTTCAGCCTTATCCTTTTGAATGCTTGAGAACGTTTCATAAAGGGAAGGTCCGATGAAAGCAAGGACATCCTCCCGTTTATAGCGTCCCGGTGCATAATGGTCGAGCGTGTGCAAAAATGAGGCGATGATCAGCTCATTTGTATTGATTAGCGTTCCATCCAAATCAAATAAAACCGTATTAACTTTCATACAAAGCTTCCTTTCTGCGAACGGAATAACCCGGCTTTCTCCAGATGCGCGAAATCGCGATCGTCAGCAGAATCGCGGTTACAAGCCTGATCAACAAAAGAGGCCAGACCGGAATGCCGAGCGGGATAAATACCAATGTGTCTTCCACAACCGCGTGACAGGCAACGAGAAAAATAAACGCGATCGTTACATCTCTTTTGCTGACGCCGTCTTCTTCGACCGCTTTGATCATAACGCCGGCCCCATATGCAAGGCCGATCGTCAGCCCGGCAACCATCGTCATTGAGGTGTTCTCTTTCATGCCGAGCATTCTCGTCAGCGGTGCAAACCACTTTGAAAAAGTATGCAGCCAGCCAAGGTCTCTCATATATTGAATGATGATCATCAGCGGTATCACGATGGCTGCAAGCTGAAGGACACCAAGACCCGCCTTGGTGACGGCTTCAAGCGCAATTTCAAGCCAGCCGGAAGGAGCGGCGCTTTTCGCAGAGATCAAGCCGTATTTAGCCGCATCCTGACCGCCGTGCCAGACAAGGTTAATGATAAAGGCCGAAAAAACGGCGAGGCCGATGCGCACAAGCAAAATAAGCCATATTTTAATTCCGACCCTTGATGCAACGGTCGATTCGATAATCAAATTGTGGCAAAACGACAGCATCACCGCTAAAATAAACACTTCTTTAACTGTCAAATCAAGCGTTAAAATCCCCGCAATTCCGGCATACAAGTTCAGCATGTTACCGAGCACAAGCGGTATCGCCGCTTCCCCTGACAACCCGAAAATTCCCATCGCCGGCGTGATCAGCTTGATCAACCAGTCCATCACCGGTGTATGCTGAAGCAGGCTGACAATCAGCGTGACAGGAAAAATCACTTTTCCGAGCGTCCACGTCGTTTTCAGCCCCGCCACAGCTCCGGCTTTTAAAGTTCCCTTCATTGCTGTCTCCCCTTTGTAAAATCGCTACATCTCCTGATACCGTTTAATCTCTCGCCCTTTGAAACGTCTGTAGGCTATCAGCGCAGCCGCACTGAGGATCAGGACGATTGAAATCACCTGGGCGATGCGAAGGTTCGCCGTCAGCATCAGACTGTCCGTTCTCAGGCCTTCGATATAGTAGCGTCCCATCGAATACCAAATGACATAGATTAAGAACAGCTCGCCTCGCTTTAAATTCGCTTTTCTTAAAAGAAGCAGAACGACGACTCCCGTGAAGCTCCACAGCGA
This sequence comes from Bacillus sp. FSL K6-1284, assembly GCF_038002625.1. Classification (NCBI taxonomy): domain Bacteria; kingdom Bacillati; phylum Bacillota; class Bacilli; order Caryophanales; family Bacillaceae; genus Bacillus; species Bacillus sp. FSL K6-1284. The sequence goes on from NZ_JBBOCW010000001.1 coordinate 3,737,945, forward strand.
TTCATACAAAAAGGTAGGCTGGTAGTACTGCCCGTCGATGTACATTTGATTGATGATAAAATCAGGCAGGTGGAGGTTTTCTAAAAATGCTCTTGACACCGCCTCACCGTGCGCTTCCTGGTTCATAAAGTTTCCCCAGCGGCCGATCGCCTGACCGAGCAGGATGCTTGGAGCAGCAATATCAGCCAGCTTCCAAAACGAAAGCCCTTTGACCTTCGCATAAATGATTCCCGTCAGTACGGCGCCGATCAGTCCGCCGTGGATCGCAAGGCCGCCGTTCCATATTTGAATAATTTGGTCCGGGTGTTCACTGTAATAGCCCCATTGAAAAATGACATAGTATGCCCTTGCACATAAAATCGCAATCGGGATCGCAAAAAGCACCAAATCGACAAAGGTGTCCTTATGCAGCCCCCTCCGTTCGCCTTCTCTGACCGCCAGCCACAAGCCCAGCAAAGCGCCAAGGCCGATGATAATGCCGTACCAATGGACAGCAATCGGCCCCAGGTGAAAAGCAATCGGATTTAAAGGTTCAATCGTTTCATTCATATTGTCAGCTCCTATTCTTCAAGCTCACCATCTTCAATCACATCCGCAAGCTTATGGGTAAATTGCTCAGCGGCATTCAGACCCATTCTCTTTAGTCTGAAGTTCATTGCGGCCACTTCGATGATGACGGCAAGATTTCTTCCCGGACGAACCGGAATTGTCAGCTTCGGAACGTCTGTATCAATAATTTTCATTGTATCTTCTTCAAGCCCTAAGCGGTCATACTGCTTTCCTTGCTCCCAAAGCTCCAGACTCATGACAAGAGTAATCCGCTTAAAGCTTCTGACCGCCCCCGCGCCAAATAACGTCATGACATTGATAATGCCAAGGCCTCTGATTTCCAGGAGATGCTCAATTAATTCAGGCGCGCTTCCGATCAATGTATCCTGGTCTTCCTGTCTGATCTCAACGCAGTCATCCGCCACAAGGCGATGGCCTCTTTTGACAAGCTCCAAAGCCGTTTCGCTTTTTCCAACGCCGCTCTTTCCGATAATGAGCACCCCGACGCCGTAAACATCGACGAGGACGCCGTGAATCGCAGTTGTCGGAGCCAGCTGGCTTTCAAGAAAATTCGTCAGACGGCTTGTCAGGCGCGTCGTCTTTAACGGGGATCGAAGCACAGGCACGCCGTTTTCTTCAGAAGCCTCGATGAGTTCAGGCGGAATCGGCAAATCACGGGAAAGGATGATCGCCGGTGTAATTTCCGTGCATAACGACAGCATCCGCTGCTTTTTTTCTTCCTCTGGAAGCTTTTCAAAAAAGGTAATCTCGGTCTTCCCAAGCAGCTGAACCCTCTCTTTTGGATAGTATGTAAAATAACCAGCCATTTCAAGGCCCGGTCTTGATAAATCGCTCATCGTAATCGGGCGGTTGATCCCTTCTTCTCCGCTGATGAGCTCAAGCTTAAATTTATCCATCACATCTTTTGTTCGAACTTTCGGCACGATTGATGCACCCTCCTCTTCTCAGATGAAGAACTAGACATTCAGCTTTATTCTATCACTTTCAAAATGAACCTAAAACATTTTTTGAAAATGGCCCCCCTTGACACTTCGGTGAAGTCTTCTTTTCCCGGGCTTTCTTTCAAAGCGAAAAATCAGTAGTATGTAAAGAGGAACGCGAAAAGGAAGTGAAGAACCGTTGAAATACAATATCCATGATACCACCGTGCTGAACGAAGACATTTTGACCCCGGAAGAAAAAGAGACATGGGTTCTTTATATGAAAGTACTGACCGCTGCCGGCCTGGGGGATGTCTCCGAATGGATGAAGCTCGATCTCAGCATGCCGCAAATGAAAGTTTTAATGCTTCTGAACAACCACGGCACACTGAAAGTCTCTGAAATCGCTGAAAAAATGGGCGCTTCCCTTTCAAATATGACCGGACTGCTCAGCCGCCTTGAACAAGCGAACTTCATCAAAAGAACACATTCCGAGCAAGACCGGAGAACGATTGTTGTTGAACTAACCGAAGATGCAAAGGGGATTTTTCGAAGTCTTTACAAAAAAGGCCACGAAAAGCTCAAAAAAGCGCTCCAGAAGCTGAACGAACAGGAAAAAACCAAAGTGAATGAAGGCCTTACCATTCTTGAAAAAGCGTTAAAAGCTGACGATGAATAGACAAGCTGCCCGGAAACCGGCGCAGCTTTTTTTGTTGAAAAATTTCTTTTGACAAAACGTGTTTTTTTAAGGATGATTAAAATAGTTAACTCAAAGTGAATTATTCATTTTGAATTAATAAAAAAGGAGGATATATGGTGTGAACCAAAAGTGGGCCGTATTATTATTTACGATCGGCGTGTTTATGGCTGCTTTAGACAATGGCATCATTTCAGCCGCGCTGACGACAATCAACGATTCTTTTCAAGTATCCCCCTCATGGGGAGCTTGGGGCATCACACTTTATACGCTCGGTTTGGCAGTCAGCGTCCCGATCGTCGGAAAGCTGTCTGACCGGTATGGACGTAAAAAGCTGTTTATCATCGAAGTCTTGCTGTTTGGCGCCGGTTCGCTGCTGGTTGCATTGAGCCAAAACTTCCCGATGTTTTTATTGGCAAGGCTGATTCAGTCGCTTGGCGGCGGCGGAATCTTTATTATCGGAAGCTCGCATATTCTCACTGCGCTGCCTAAAGAAAAACAGGGAACCGCACTGGGGCTTTTAGGTGCGATGAACGGCATCGCGGCAGTGCTCGGTCCGAATATCGGCAGCTTTATTTTGGATATGACCGGAAGCTGGCACTGGCTGTTTTTGATCAACCTTCCGATTGCCGCAGTGCTGATCATTCTCAGCGTTCCATTGATGAAAGAAACAAAAGGCGGAACACAGAAGCCGCTCGATCTGGCCGGAACTGTGATGTTGTCTCTTGGGATTTTAGCTGTGATGTACGGAATAACGAATATAAACGGACAGCACATGTCTGCCGTCCTGTCCGACCCAAAGGTTTACTGTTTTCTTCTGATCGGCTGCGCGCTGTTTGCAGGACTCATCTTTTATGAAAAACGCATAGAACTGAAAGGCGGCGACCCGATACTTGCCTACAGCTTATTAAAAAACAAGGTGTTTCAATGGACGCTTTTTATCGGATTTTTATCCGGCGGACTCTTGGCAGCCGTTATTTTCATTCCTGCATATGCGGAACAATATTTGCATGTCGCTCCTGAAAAAGCGGGGTATTGGATGACGCCTCTGGCGCTGGCTTCAGGAATAGGAGCAGGGCTCGGCGGAATGCTCGCCGATCGGAAAGGACCGGTAAAAGCGGCATGGCTCTCGGGAATCATTTCGTTCGCCGGGTTTTTACTCTTATCCGTCTGGGTGACAGAGAAGTGGGAATTTGTTTTGGCAAGCATTATCGCAGGGGTCGGTTTTGGTTTTCTGTTGGGCGCGCCGTTAAATATGCTTGTATCAGAGGCAGCAAAACAGGATTACGGGACAGCGCTCGGCACATTATCACTCGTCAGGCAGATGGGAATGACCTTGGCGCCCGCTTTGTATGCAGGATATATAACGGCCGGCTACGAAAATATCGGCACACATATCAAACAAAAACTGAATGATGCAGGGATGCCGATAAAAGAATTTACAGGCGGTGAGTCGGACGTATCGCGTCTGAACGAATCACTCAGCCAGATTCCCGATCCAAAAGTCAAGGACATTATAAGCGAAGCGATCCATGAAAGTGTGGGAACGGGGTTTTTTAACCTCTACTTCACGGCCGCCGTCCTTTCCCTTGCCGTCATCGCTTCTGTCAGCATTTTATCGCTTTACAGAAAAAAACAAGCCGACACGGCAACCCGTCTGAAAAAAGATGTGACAAACTAAAAAGCATTTGCTCCCCTTAAGAAAACAAATGCTTTTTACGTTCACAAATGAATACCGCAGCCAGCCAAAAGCCGATTACAGCAATTGGGGGATTTTTCATACCTGACGGCTCAAGTTTCGCTTGCTTTAACTTCATGCCGGCCGGCGGGGGGCTCCCCGACAATTGCCACAGAGCTGAGCCCATCCCGGCGGTTTGATCTATCAAAAAGGATCTCATGCCGTCATCTTTTGTCGTCAATTTCCACATCTGAGATCTGCTTTTGCCGCCGTAATGGTCAGAAGCTGCGGCGTACCAGAAATAGGTTGTGTTCGGCTGTAAATCCTTCCATGTCACTGAAGCCGTCTTTCCGCTTTTCACCGTTTTTGCTTTCCCAATTTCCTTGTTCGAAAAGACATTCAGCTCAAAATAATCGGTTTTAACCTTTTTCTTCCGTGGTTTCAGATCCGTTTTGATGTTGAACTCGTCTTTCGGGCCGAATTGGTGCGGATCATAAAAATTATAGTCGTCAAGATATGGCGAATACGTTTTGACATGGATCGTGTCATGCTTCGGATCTACATGAAGAATTCTTAAATAACCTTGGCCTCCTTCAGGACCGCCCTGATAGTCGGCAAGCATTTGATACACCTTGCGATCCGGCTTGCCGTCCCCGTTATCATCAAGCCTGTCGACTTTTAAGTTAGAGCTGTGATAGTGGCCGCTCAACACGGCGATCACATTCGGATTCCGCTTGATGATCTGTTCAAATATTTTCTCCCCGATTGGACTTCTGCTTCCGCTGACAAGCAAAAACTCGTGAAATGACAAAATCGCTTTTCGGTCGGGATGGCGTTTCAGAACATCATCTATCCACTGCAGTTCTTTTTTTCCGATTCCCCACCCCATCGATACCATGATATAGTCGTTTCCCCCGCTGGAGATGAGATCGTAATGCCCTTTGTTATTCTGATAAGACCCGCCGTAATGCGGTTTTTGTTTAAAACGTCTTTCCCCGAAATACCTGCCGAATTTCAAATAAGACCGGTCTTTATGGCTGACATCGTGATTGCCCGCCAGCACGCCGTATGGAACTTGATGGTCGTCGAGAACTTTCATGAACTGGTCGGCGCGCTTCCATTGCAGCGGCTGATCCGCTTCATCCACAAGATCCCCCGTATGAAAGACGTACTGAATGTTCAGCTTGTCCTTTTGTTCGGCGATCCACTTGACCTGACGTTCAAAAATGTGCGGATAGCTTTCCGAATAATATTGCGTATCAGACATCCACACAAATGTATAGTCATTTTGCGAAAGCTGAATTTGATCCTGAATGATGATGCTCGCCTTGGACTGGCGGATATAATCAGCAGCTTTTATGCTTCCTTTGAGGGTGAAAGGTTTGTCATCCTTTGCAACATGGAATGTCAGCGTCTCCCACCTCTTGCTCGTGTAATTCCAAGCGAACATGGAGACTTTTCTGCCGGGAAGTGAACTGCCGCGCCACAGCACTTCCACCTTGTCGTTCGGCCCCGTATTTTCATCCACTTTGACATCAAAGCGATGGTACGGAAACTTTGTTGTTGATGACGTTTCAAAACCTTTTCCGTCAGGTGCGGACATGCCGCTGCGCTCTTCTTTTGTCAGCGCCTTTTCCCCTCTGACCGCAAAGCTTTGCGGAGGTTCCGTCCCGCTTTCGTTCGCTGACACGTCAACGTGCTCTTCGTCTTTTACAGTGTACTGAAACCCTTGATGGAATGACACTTTCATCTTATCTTTGGTCGGGTCCTTGACGCGGACGGCCAGCTTAGCTTGTGTGCTGCCGGGGGCATTTTTGACCTGGGCTGGCTTGTCCGGCTTTTCCTCTTTAATATAAAATGCCTTTTTCACGATTGACAGGTTGCCGGCGCTGTCCTCCGCTTTTATTTTCAGTTCGTGCTTTCCCGCATCCAGGCCGGCAGAAGATATAAAATAGGGAAGCGCTATTTTTTTGCCGTCAAGAACGGCTTTTATGCTTTTCACACCGCTCCATTTATCGTGTGCGACCGCATTGATCTCAAACGATCCTTTATACGTCCTGCCGTCTTTTAATGACGTTTTGATCTCAGGGCCTGTATTATCAACCGTCACCCTGCGGATGAGCCTTTCTTCGCCATTCTCCGCTTCAACGATGTGCGTGCCTTCATCCCAGGCCTGTGTATGCCATTGACTGGCAAGCGATGTAAACTTGGCTTCCGGAATCGAAAAACGGAATTCATACCATTCGCGCGCCCCTGGACCGTCGCCGGCCGGAAGCTCAGCTTTCGGATCGTCGTACTGCTCATCGCGAATGATGGTCCCATCCGCTAAGATAAGACGGGGGTTCTTGAGGACAAAATCATCCCTGTTTTCTTCTGCAGATTGTTCAAATGGGGTTGACTTCGTGCCTGAACGAACTTTAATCGCAAATGGCTTTCCTTTTTTAAATTCCTCCGGAGAAACCGGAACCGTAATGGTCGTATACCGGCGGCGCGAATCGTCAAAAACTTTTTGAACCCTCCTGCCGATCGTTACAGCATTTTTAAAATACAGATTTGTTTGATTGACATCGAAGGCAAAGTAGGCTTTTTTTTCAAGCGCTGATTCACCTTTTTTTTGTTCAATTCCGTCAATCCGAATTGTCGTTTCAAAAGGCGGCTTTTCTGCTGTGGCTTTCAACAGCATTTTTCCGGAAACGGTTCCGCCTTCGCTTACATTCAGCCTGAGCCCCTTTAAAATCCGCTGTTCAAGCGGTATCGTTTTCTTTTCAGTCGCCGTAATATTTGATCCATCGCCGGCCCGCATATAGTATTCCACTTTTTCTTTGCCAATGAGCTCGGCAAAATAGATATTGTGGCGGTACAAACCGTCATTGCGGCTTTTTTCAACACGGACTTCAGTAAACGGCTCATCATCATTCATACGGTAGAAAAACTGCGCCTGTTTCACTTGCCGATTGTCTTTCATGTCAGCTAAGAGCTGAATCGTTTCACCCGGTTTGACCGCTTGATGATCCGTCATATCATGGATCGCCGGCTTTTCTCTGTCAGGCATGACCGTCACCGTCTGTGAAGGAACCTGCGCCTTCAGGAGCGAACCAGGAGACGGTGTTTCTTCCCCGGCCGATATCATTTTCATATGCTTCGTTCCATCCAGCGGATATCGATAAAGAAGCGCTTTATTTTTAGTGACATCGGTTTTATCCGGCTTGCTTTGATAACGGGCAGATGCGACCTCTTCCCCGCTGTTTGTGCAGATAATCACCTCTCTCGGCGCCGTATTCGCCAGGCCGCTCCCTTTGAGAACAGAAAGCGTTTTGCCTTCACGAAGGTGAACACCGTAATGCTGATTGAAGTCATCTTCCGTCAAATGTCCGTTTGAGCGATTTTTCACCCAAAACACGTGTGTTTGACCGGAAGGAATCGCCACATCATCGCGTTCAAAAGGCCAGACGTTGTCTGATTCCTTGCCCTTTTCAGGATGCCTGTATTTCATTTTGTAATTGTTCAGATGAACAACTTTATTGGTATTGTTATAAACTTCAATAAATTCATAGCCGTCCTTTGCACCGGTGTTTGACGTGTCGACAGCCATTTCCGTGATCAACAGCTCCGGAAGCTTTTGTGTATCCGTACGTACGCCTTTCAGGGCGACAGTATACACATCCGTCTTCACAGAGGAACGACCGGCCTGAGCCTCAATGTAATATTGGACTTTGTCGGATGCTATGGATTCGCTTTCCAACTTGGCAATATAGCCGTTCTGTTTGCCCGGCTCTACTTCCATCGGAATCCCCCGATACGGCAATTCGGCATGCTGCTTGTAATACAGAATGACCGTGTCAGCGGCCGCCTCCGCGGAAAAATACAAGTCGTCTCCTTTTTTTACTTGTTCAACAAAAGTATGCCTGATGGCCGGTGAACTAAGCTGAATGTGCTCTTTTTCCGCCGCGGACGATATCGGCATCTGTAAGGCAAAAAGTAAAACTGCGGCCAGAAACAAAAGGGTTTGGCGATTTCTGTACTTTTTCATCGTCTACCTCCCTTTCGTATTTTGCCTTTACAGATCATTTTTATGAAAGAGACATCCGTGCAAATAAAAAGAAGCCTGATGATTCATCAGACTTCAACTTATTTTTTGGACATCGGTTCGATAATTGCTTTTTGAATGAGCAAGTGGAAAACCGACAGGACGATCGACGCAAAAATGGCTGTCCCAAAGCCGTCCAGGTCAAAACTGTCCCCCATAATGGATGCGGTCATATAAAGAGTAATCGCATTGATGATAAACAAAAATAAACCTAACGTAATCACCGTGACAGGCAGCGTCAAAATCACCAGCACCGGCTTCACAAACATATTTAAGATCGATAAAATCAAGCTTGCCGTGATGGCTGCCCCGATGCTTCTGACGTGAACCGAATCAAAGTAACCGGCAATAACGATTAATAATAAGGCATTGACAAGAACGTTTATGATCCATTTCATCATCTGTCGACGTCCCCTTCATTCGGCACTAGGAATACCCAGACAATATAAATCAGCAGAACGGGAACTCCGGTCGAAAATATAAATAATAGAACCGTAATGATTCTCAGCAATGACGCATCCATATTTAAATACTCAGCAAGACCCCCGACGACCCCGGCAATCTTTCTGTCTGTTTCGGATCGAAATAGCCTTTTCATTGTATCACTCCTGTGTATGGTTTAAATGGATCGATCCTGTCTTCGATTCCAAAAAAACAGTCATGCTATGATCATGATTTTGATTTGCTTTTAGATACATTTCTTTCTGGATTGTCTCGTTTTTTTCTTTTAAAATTTCCGCATCTGACAGATCATGAGACAGAGAACCGAGATTGCTTTTCAGCTCCGCTGTCACAGCGCAGTCCCGGGGAACATTCAGCTCTACGCTTCCAGTCGTTGTTTTCACGTATGCCGTCCGGCAGTGCGGATTTTTGACTGTTGCAGCAATATTACCGTTAAAGCTCTGCAGGTCAAGTGCATCGCATGAACCTTTAAGATCGATCAATCCATTGATGGTTTCCGCTTCAATCTCTCCGCAAGTATGGTCGGCGAGTTTGATTTGCCCATTTGCAGTTTCCAATGAAGCTTTTCCTGCCGTGAGAGCAGAGAACGACAGCACGCCGTTCGTCGTTTTGGCGGACAGCTCTTTTACGTTTAAATGTTCCCCTCTGACCGGGCCGTTAAACAGCTTAAAGCGGATTTTGCCGTACTCTTTGTCCGGTATATAGACGGTAAGGTTGGTCTTCATTGTTTTTTTCTCCGTGCGGATCGTGAACTTATCGCCTTCCACACCGCAGTCGATATGCTGGAGAAAAGCCTGCCTTGCTTCATCCTGATTTTCGGCGCGGTACACTTTTGCCTGGCATTCGACTCTGATGTCGGAATCGTTCCATGGTACAAGGTTGACGCTGCCGTTGGCAAGCTGAATATCCAGAGTCGAAAAATCGGAGTCTTTGAACTGGAATATATGCTGAACCTCGAACGAGTGCCCGAAATTCAAATCCAGGTCTGCTTCTTTCACTTTTTTTACAGCGGTATCAATCCATTCGAACAGTTTGGAACCGATTGAAGGCTTCGGTTCTTTTTTCTTTTCGCTGTAGAAGTCTTCCGCATCAATGACATTTTCAGACAGAGCTGTCACCTTGCTCTCCGTTTCTCTGTAGTCTTCTTCAAGTTTTTCGATCAGGATCAGCGCCTCTTTCGCAGACAGTTTTCCTTCCTCGACCAATTTTAAAATTCGCTCTTTCTCATGCTTCATGAAAAGCTCCCCCGTTCTCCTTCTTTTAGGCCTGAGTCAGCATTTTAATCCCTTGAACAACGTTCCAGACCACAATAATCAAGCTGATGATCCCGAAAAAAACAAAACCTCCGACCATGAAAATGACCGCCAAATAACCGCCGTCATTAAAGATAAGCGAACCGCTGATCGCGCCTGCTGCCAATATGACTACGCTTATAAACGGAATAATATGCGAAATAAGCGAACGCATCGCATGCTTTTTCGTTTCTTGATCATCTGTTATAAAATACGCAGCGATTGGCAAAATAAGCGGGGCAAAAAAAACGCTAAAATAACAAATTGCAGAAATCAGTGCGTTGTTTCTCGTCATGCAAAACACTCCTTATCGATGTAAAGCGTTCTTGTGAGTCTAATGTACAGTGACCTTATACTCAGTTTACGTGTATCTTGGCCTTTAGGTTTCATTTTCATTCGATCGGCGTGCGTCAAACTTCGCGAATTGATTTTTTTAGATTTTATGAATAGATTCTTTTTTTATAACCCTTTAAAATATGTGGCAAAGCCAAAGAAAAGGAGCGAGCGTTATGAAACAGAAATCGGAAGTACACACCTCATCCGCCTCCCAGCTTCTTAGTCTGATTCAGGAACAAAAAAGGATGAATCAGGAGATCGTGAACCGATTGGAAGCGATCAACTCCGCTCCTCCGCTTTCCAGCGAAATCCGCTATTTAAAGGTTCTGCTGAACAGCAGCAGCACCCACATTTTAAACAGTATGATTGAAGCGGCCAAACACATCAGCCGAACTGAGCGTTAAACGTTCTCACGAAGTTCGTTTGATATTTCAACCAGATTTCCGTCGGGATCTCTGATATACACCGAAACGATCGGTCCTTCAGCGCCCGTCCGCTCTGCGGGGCCTTCTTCAATCTGAATGGACAGCCCTTCCAGATGACGGATCACATCATCAATGCCTGTATTTGTGATGAAACACAGGTCCAGGGAGCCGGGCACCGGGTGCTGTGCCTTCGGCTCAAATTCTTTTCCGGCCTCGTGGAGGTTTATTTTTTGCCTGCCGAATGTCAGCGCTTTTCTTCCTTCTCTAAAAGTGACCGCATCCATCCCCAACACACGGCTGTAAAATTCGCATGTCGCTTCAAGGTCTTTGACCGTCAGGACCAGATGATCAATCCGATCGATCTTCATCACCCCATCCCCCTTTATGGTTTGTTTTTTACGTTATAACAGCTATTGAATAAAAGAGCAATGAAAATCTTTTGAACAAAGCTTGCCGCTGATCATTCGGCCATTGAAAAAGCCGCCGACGTGAGATCGGCAGCATGTTATTTACGGTCTGACAGCTTCTTTTTCCTGAAGCCGCTTTTTCATTCTGTTTTTGTCGCGTTCAATGATCGGTTTTAAATAATGGCCGGTATATGACCCTTCAACTTTCATGACTTCTTCGGGCGGTCCGGAGGCCACGATCGTCCCCCCGCCGTCTCCTCCTTCAGGGCCCAAATCGATCAAATAATCAGCTGCTTTTATAATATCGAGATTGTGTTCGATTACAAGCACGGTATCTCCATTATCGACCAGGCGCTGCAGAACGGCCAAAAGCCTTGCGATATCATCGACATGCAGTCCTGTCGTCGGCTCGTCCAAGATATAGAGTGATCTTCCCGTTGAACGGCGATGAAGTTCAGATGCCAATTTGACCCGCTGCGCTTCTCCCCCGGAAAGCGTTGTAGCCGGCTGTCCGAGCGTAATATAGCCAAGCCCGACATCATAGAGGGTCTGCAGCTTGCGCTTGATTTTCGGGATGTTCTCAAAAAATTGAACGGCATTTTCGACCGTCATCTCAAGCACGTCAGAAATGTTTTTACCTTTGTATGTGACCTGAAGCGTTTCACGGTTGTATCTCTTTCCGTGGCAAACCTCACAAGGAACGTATACATCGGGCAGGAAGTGCATCTCGATTTTGATAATTCCGTCGCCTTTGCAGGCTTCACAGCGCCCGCCTTTGACGTTAAAGCTGAAGCGCCCTTTTTTGTATCCTCTGACTTTCGCTTCATTCGTCTGGGCAAACACGTCACGGATGTCATCGAACACGCCGGTATATGTGGCCGGGTTTGACCTCGGCGTCCGGCCGATCGGAGACTGGTCGATGTCGATCACTTTATCGAGGTGCTCGATTCCTTTTATTTCTTTGTATTCTCCCGGTTTTGCCTTCGCCCGATGCAGCTTCTGAGCCAGCGTTTTGTGGAGAATTTCATTGACGAGCGTGCTTTTCCCTGATCCCGATACCCCGGTGACAGCTGTGAACACGCCGAGCGGAAACTTCACGGAAACATTTTTCAAGTTGTTTTCCTTTGCGCCTTTTACCTCGATAAAACGGTTGTCAGGCTTCCTTCTCTCGGCAGGAAGAGGAATGAATTTTTTCCCTGAGAGGTACTGCCCTGTCAGCGATTGATCATCGTTCATCACTTCTTCCGGTGTTCCGGCAGAGATCACTTCTCCCCCGTGTACGCCCGCGCCGGGTCCGATATCAATTAAATAGTCGGCGGCAAGCATCGTGTCCTCGTCATGCTCGACGACGATCAAGGTGTTTCCGATATCCCTCATGTTTTTGAGCGTATCAATCAGGCGGTCATTATCGCGCTGATGAAGACCGATTGACGGCTCATCAAGAATGTAGAGGACACCGGTCAGCCTTGAGCCGATTTGCGTTGCAAGCCTGATCCGCTGCGCTTCTCCTCCCGACAGAGTGCCGGCGGCACGGCTGAGCGTCAAATAGTCAAGCCCGACATTGTTCAAAAATCCAAGGCGCTCTTTAATCTCCCGCAAAATGAGGTTGGCGATCTTCATGTCTTTTTCCGAAAGTTCAAGTTCACGGAAAAATTGAAGGGCGTTAGAAACCGACATTTCGGTTATCTTGCCGATGTGAAGGCCGTTTATCAGCACGGCGAGGGATTCCTTTTTCAGACGATAGCCTTTGCATGAAGGGCACGGCTGATTGGCCATGTATTTTTCCATCAGTTCACGAACGTAATCAGAGCTCGTTTCTTTATAGCGCCTTTCGATATTGCGGATGACGCCTTCGAACTCAATGTAGTTTTCCCGGACCTGTCCGAAGTCGTTTTCATATCTGAAATAAATCTGCTCATCTCCGCTGCCGTAAAGGATTTTTTCAAGCTGGTGCTTCGGCAGCTCCCCGACCGGAACATCCATATCGATTCCATAATGGCTGCATACCGCTTCAAGCAGCTTCGGATAATACTGGGAGCTTTGCGGTTCCCAAGGTGCAATCGCATTCTCCTTTAGCGACAGCTCATCGTTTGGAATGACGAGCTCTACATCGACTTCCAGCTTGGACCCGAGGCCGTCGCAGCTCGGACACGCGCCGAACGGGCTGTTGAAAGAGAACATTCTCGGCTCCAGTTCACCGATTGAAAAACCGCAGTGCGGGCAGGCATGATGTTCGCTGAAAAGCAGCTCTTCCTGTCCGATCACATCGATGATCACGCGGCCTTCACCGAGGCGGAGCGCCGTTTCGAGCGAGTCTGTGAGACGAGCTGCTACTCCTTCTTTTATAACGATACGGTCGACGACGACTTCAATCGAATGCTTTTTATTCTTTTCGAGCTCGATGTCTTCTGAGAGGTCGTTCATTTCGCCGTCGATCCGGACTCTCACATAGCCTTGTTTTCTGATTTGGTCGAGCACTTTCACGTGCGAACCTTTTCTTCCCGAGACGATCGGCGCGAGCACCTGGATCTTCGTGCGCTCGGGATATTCCAAAATTCTGTCCGTCATCTGTTCGATCGTTTGCGAGGTAATTTCAATGCCGTGAACCGGGCAGACCGGCTTTCCGATTCTGGCAAACAGCAGCCGGAGATAATCATAGATTTCCGTCACCGTTCCGACTGTCGACCGGGGGTTCCGGCTCGTCGTTTTCTGATCGATGCTGATCGCCGGCGACAGGCCTTCGATCGCATCGACGTCGGGTTTGTCCATCTGTCCTAAAAACTGGCGGGCATATGCGGAGAGAGACTCGACATAGCGCCGTTGCCCCTCTGCATATATCGTATCGAACGCAAGGGATGATTTCCCTGATCCCGAAAGACCTGTCAGCACGACAAGCTGGTCCCTCGGAATAGAGACATCGATATTTTTCAGGTTGTGGGCCCTTGCACCTTTCACCTCAATTCGTTTCGTTGCCATTCTCCATTCATCCTTCCGATTTTAACTCTAGGAGCAAGTCGCGAAGCTCAGCGGCACGTTCAAAGTCAAGCGCTTTTGCGGCTTCCTTCATGTCGTTTTCCATTTGAGCGATCACTTTTTCCCGCTCTTTCTTCGTCATCTTCGAAAGCTTCGGCTCCTCTTTTGCTTGATATTCTTCCTGCTCTTCAGCAGCATGAGTTGCCCGGATGACGTCCCTGATCTTTTTGTTGATCGTTTTCGGCGTAATGCCGTGTTTATCATTATAGGCCTCCTGCTGTTCGCGGCGGCGCTTCGTTTCATTGATTGCGATTTCCATTGAGTTGGTGATTTTGTCGGCATACATGATCACGCGGCCTTCGGCATTTCTGGCGGCGCGGCCGATTGTTTGAATGAGCGAACGCTCAGACCGCAAAAAGCCTTCTTTGTCTGCATCAAGGATGGCGACAAGTGAAACCTCCGGAATATCGAGTCCTTCCCTCAGCAGGTTGATGCCGATGAGAACGTCATGCTTGCCGAGGCGAAGGTCGCGTATGATCTCGATCCGCTCCAGCGTTTTAATCTCGGAATGCAGGTACGTGACCTTGATTCCGATTTCTTTCAGATAATCCGTCAAATCCTCGGACATTTTTTTCGTCAGCGTAGTGACGAGGACGCGTTCATTCCGCTCGATTCTCTGCTGGATTTCGCCGATCAGATCATCGATCTGCCCTTCAATCGGCCTTACCTCAATGATCGGATCGAGCAGCCCCGTCGGCCGGATGATCTGCTCTACCATTTCAGGCGTATGCTCAAGTTCATAAGGGCCCGGCGTAGCCGACACATACACGATGTTGTGAATGTGCTTTTCAAACTCTTCAAACCTGAGCGGACGGTTATCCAAAGCGGAAGGGAGCCTGAATCCGTGATCGACGAGAACCTGTTTCCTCGCCTGGTCTCCGTTGTACATTCCTCTGATCTGCGGCATGGTGACATGCGACTCGTCTATGACCATCAGGAAATCGTCCGGAAAGTAATCGAGCAGCGTATATGGAGTCGAACCTGCCGGACGAAGCGTCAAATGTCTTGAATAGTTTTCGATGCCCGAGCAAAAACCCATTTCGCGCATCATTTCCAAATCGTATCTCGTCCGCTGTTCCAGACGCTGGGCTTCAAGGAGCTTGCCTTCTTCACGAAGCGCTTTAAGGCGCTCTTCCAGCTCCTCTTCAATGTTTATGATCGCTTTCTTCATCTTTTCTTCCCGCGTGACGAAGTGGGAAGCCGGGAAGATCGCGACGTGTTCCCTCTCCCCTAAGATTTCGCCTGTCAGGGCATCCACTTCCCTGATCCGTTCGATTTCGTCCCCGAAAAATTCAACCCGGATGCAGTGCTCATCCCTTGAAGCCGGGAAAATCTCGACGACATCGCCGCGCACCCTGAATGTTCCGCGCTGAAAGTCGATATCATTCCGCGCATATTGGATGTCAACGAGCTTTCTGAGCAGCTCATTTCGCTCGATTTCCATTTCCGCTCTGAGCGAGAGCACCAGTTCCCTGTATTCCTCCGGGGAACCCAAGCCGTAAATACAAGAAACACTCGCCACAATGATGACATCTTTGCGTTCAAAAAGAGCAGACGTGGCAGAGTGCCTTAATTTATCAATCTCATCGTTAATGCTGGCATCTTTTTCGATAAATGTATCAGTCTGAGGCACGTAAGCTTCAGGCTGGTAATAGTCATAATAGCTGACAAAATATTCAACTGCGTTGTTTGGGAAAAATTCCTTAAACTCGCTGTACAGCTGTCCGGCGAGCGTTTTGTTGTGGGCGATGACGAGAGTCGGTTTGTTGACTTCTTTAATCACGTTTGACATCGTAAACGTCTTTCCTGTACCGGTCGCCCCCAAAAGCGTCTGATGCTTTCTGCCTTCATTGATTCCTTTGACAAGCTGATCAATCGCTCTCGGCTGATCCCCCTGGGGCTGATAATTCGAGACTAATTCAAAGCGGTCTTTCACAAAAAAGCCTCCGTTTCTTTACGAAATCTTCCTGCTTATTATTTTAACACACCCGAAGTAAAAATACGAACTAAAGTTCGGTTTCTGTGTTTTCCCACAAAAGCCGGCCCTTCCTGATCTATCAAAAAACCCCTCCTTTTTGTCATCAAAAGCAGGGCTTTACGGCAATCATTCTTACGATTTCTATGAGTCTTCCTTCTTTTCACCCGCCTTTTTCGCCGCATAGAGTGAACCGGCCACGAGCGAGACGATATCAAGTCCTACAATAAAAAAGGTTTCCGTATAACCTTTTAAATATGAAGCGAACAACAGCGCTGCGGTCAGCGCAATCCCGACGTAATGGTTATAGGTCACCCTTGTAAAAAACAAGACAAGCAAGAAAGGAAATATCAGTGCAAAAACGGCTTTTGTAAACACAAAAACCCTCCTCACGTTTCTTGATCTTATTCGATTATATTAAAGAACAAAGAAACGGACAAACATGGACACTCATTCATTTTGTCCATTATCATGCCGCGTTATTCGGAATCAGACGTTAAAAGGCGAAAAAGAACGAGATTCCGGCTGCCAGGAGGTTCGGCATGGCGAAAACAGCGAGTGCGTTTGCCAGTTTGCCGTTCCACTCCCTGTGCTCCTTCGTTTCCGAATCGTGATTTCCCCTGAACCGGTCACCGCTGACAAATACGCCGGAACATAAAGCAGACAGCAGAATTGCGCCTAGTCCGGCGGATCCCGAAACTTTGAAAATCAACGTCCAATCCCCGGCCGCAGCCGAAATCAATACAGCTATCAAACAAACAAAAACACCGGCGAGAAAAGCCTTTTTCATCAATCATTCTCCTTCAATCAGTTCTATCCATCATCCTAGCGGAACGTTTTGTAAAAGACAACCAAAAAGATTCCCCAAAAGGAAAAGCAAAAGCGCCCGAAAAAGCGGCGCTTTATTAACATCAATTATTCTGTTTCTTGTGAGGCGGCTGCCTCAGCGTGCTTCATCGCCGCATCCTCTTCTTTTACAAAGATGATGCCAAGCTCATGATGCTCTCCTTCATATGAAGCTCTTTGTTCAAAACGAATTTCATTGTTTAAACCGACGACTTCAAGTTTGAAGAAAGCACGGTTCTTTTGAAGCGCTTCGTAGAAGTCCGCCGCATTTTTCACTGAAATCCCGTTAACCTTCGTGATGATTTCGCCGATCTTGAGACCGAGATCGGCTGCCGGCGTGTTCGGAATAATGCCGAGCACCACGAGCCCCTGGTCTCTCTTTGAAAAATGGAAAGGGGCGGAATTATCGTTCATCCGCTGTTTCCATGATAAAAAGGCCCTTCCTGCGATCGCCGCTCCGGCGGCAAGAGCGGCAAGCGGCGTCCACCATACGCTTCCGGCCGCGAGCAGCAGAATGATAATACCAAGCACGCTGATGCGCTTCGCTGTAATTTTAATGCTTTCAATCGGAAGCGATCCTTGAACTCTTTGGCCGAAGCCGATGAAATAAGGAATCCAGAGGAGCTCAAAGCCTCCGTTAAATGACAGAACGGGCCACCACGGAACCGATGATTCGATCGCATGTCCCGGAATGAGAATGAACAACGGCAAAAGCCAGGTTCTGCCCGCAATCTGCTGGCCGATCGGGAGCCCCCTTTTGCTCATAACGATCGCAGGGGAAGTTTTGATATGTGCCGTTTTGTAGACGAGCACTCCTTCCGCTACCAACAGAAGTCCGAGCAAGACGGCAGCAGCCGGCCAATTCGCGAGGGACAGCTGCGGAAGTAATTCGTCAAGCGCTCCGAAACCGGTGTATTCGATACATAAACCGGCGACGATGCTCACGCCAAGCGTATATGCCGCTGACAGCAGACTCTGTCTGAAAGTTAAAGCTGCGGCAACGCTGACCGCCGCTATTAAAACCAGCATACCCATCGGCAGATACAGCCCTAAGCCGAACGAAACAATGGACAGCACGAGTCCCGCCAAGAGTCCTTTAGAATATGTAAACTTAAACTCGTCATAAATATCTTCAATACGCGTATGAAACGTCTTTCTTTCACGTTTGATCCGGGCATAGCCGTAAGCAAGACTCATGATCATCATAAAATAGAAGAGCGGGTGCAGAAAAAACAATCCTGCTCCTTTTAAAAGTTCAATTAAGCTTTCTTCAACTGACAAGGGAACGTTCACCGCCTCAGCCAAGCATTTCAGGCCGCCTTAAATACGGCAGCTTTTTAACGTTGGATATTTTAGGGAAACCCAGCTTGTCTAAAGCGTCGGCACGAGGAAATGACGTGCGGCCGTTCAGGCGGGATGCCTGAGCCGTCAGCCGCAGAAACTTTCGTCATGATGCTTTAACGCCGGTGCTTTTTAAGCGCATTCGTGACGACAAATGCTGGCACCTTTAGGCAAGCTGGTGCATTTTATTATTATTCTAACAAATAATAAAATGCTTGGGTATGGTAAACGTGAGGTTTATTTCTCCTGGCTCATCCAAAGCGTCACATTCGACAAAGAAAAGTCTTTCAGGTAATGATTGACTTCGACATCTAGAATATCTCCTATCAGCTGCATTGACCGCTTGATATCGGTCAGATTGATGCCGAGCCGCTTGTGGTTGTCCATCAAGTAGTTGAAATAAAGTTCCGCGCAATCCTCATTGATATCCTCCACACTTTCGACCGAAGTGTAGTTTACGAGGTATCTGCTGAACAGCATAAGCAACCCTACTGCCTTTGTAGCGGAAAACGTAACGTCTTGTGATCGAACTTTTAACTGCTCCACTAATTCATAGTATTTTTTCTCTCTCACAATACTTGCCCTTTTCAATCGTGTACCCCCATTTATTATTTATATATAAGAAAAGCGCAAGCGTCAGACGACTCCACCAACAGAGACGAAGAACGCAAACCGCGCTAACATTCTCCGCAAAAAAAATGCACACATTATAATTCTTGAAAAAGCTTTGGTTCTATTTTAAAAAGTTTTCCTTAGTTATACAACTTGCAAAAGTTACATTTTTACTGCATCTTTACATCCTTATAAAGTCTCCCATACACTTATGTTATCGGGTCAATTCTATTCATTATGAATGTTTTTTTTATGAAAAAACAAAAATTTTAGGTAAAAAGATTGAGAATTTATTTTCTGAGAATAAAAAAAGTGAGGACATTCTGTGTCCTCACTTTTTATTAAACAGCACTTTTAATGCGGTTTGCAGCTGAAGATCGTTCTTTTCTTTCATCTTTTTCTCTTCAATCCGCAGGTTCATTGTATTTGCCGTTTTTTGGTCAATGATGCCCGTTTGTTTCAGCTTGTTTTCAGCCTGAAACGCCATGACGGCTTTTTTTGTGCCTTCACTGTAATAGCCGTCTTCCCGGCCGGGGACAAACCCGAGTCCTTTCAGCAGGTGCTGTGCCCGCTTAATTTCATTGTTGTTCATATCCGGCTTGAGAGGCTCCTTCAGCTGTACAGGCCCCACCGAGAAATATGCAGGCTGGGCGACTGGAACGGTCGGCTGAATTCCCTGCTTATGGATCCAATTCCCTTTAGGCGTCAGCCATTTATACAGCGTCAGCTTAATATTGCTTCCGTCTCCCATCGGAACCGCTTGCTGGACGGTTCCCTTTCCAAAGGAAGGATCGCCCACCACGTCGTAACCCTCGGCTTCTTTTAATGCACCTGCAAGAATTTCCGACGCTGAAGCGCTGCCCTTGTCCGTAATCACGCTCACAGGATATGGTTTTTTCTCTTTTAATTTTGAGAAGTATTGTTTTTTATTTCCGTTTCTTTCGGCGATTTGTATATATGGATGATCTTTTGTCACAAAATGTTTTAAAATGTCTTCAACGCTTTGCAAGTATCCGCCCGGATTGCCTCTTACATCCAAAACGAGCCCTTTTATTCCCTTTTTCTCAAGCTTTTTCAGTTCAGCAGTAAAATCTTTTGCCGTATGTTCGGAAAAGGAAGATATTGCGATATAGCCGACAGGTTTGTCCTGTATTTTTTTAATGGAAGCAAATACCGTTTCCAGCGGAATTTCATCGCGCTTAATCGTAAATGTCAGCTGATCTTTCATGCCGGGCCGATGAACTTTCAGCGTAACCGTCGACCCTTTTTTGCCCCTGATCTTTAATACGGCGTCATTCAAATCCATTCCGGCCATGGAATCGCCGTCGATACTGATGATTTCATCGTTCGGCTTTAATCCGGCTTTCTCTGCCGGAGACTGTTTAAAAGGAGAAACGATAATGATTTTCCTGTCTTCCATTCCGATTTCTGCGCCGATTCCTTCAAAAGAGGAATCAAGGGAATCTGAAAACCGCTTTGCCGTCTGTTTATCCATATAAACCGAGTATGGGTCATTCAATGTTGAAAGCATGCCCTGTATGGCTCCTTCCAACAGCTTTTCCCTGTCGACCTGCTCTACATATTCATTTGAAATCAGGTCATATGCTTTCTCAATTTTCTCCAATTCGTTTCTGGCGGCAGCCGCTGATGCTTTTGGAACGGCATCATGAAACGGAATCGGACCGGCGCCTGTTACCAAGCCGCATAACAGGCTGAGCGCAATGATGAGCCGTGCAATCTTCTGATTCATCCTATACCTCCTCTTCTGCCTGCACTATGTTTTGTTGCTTGAAGTATTATGCGCAAAAACCGCCCGTATCATGTAATCGATTTTCCATTCACAGCAAAAAAACTGCCGGATTGCCGGCAGCTTTTGCTTATATAGTCTTCACACGCTTGATGATTTCTTCTGTCACTTCATCCGTCGTACTTGAACCGCCGATATCAGGCGTCAAGTAACCGCTTTTTAGAACGTCTTCGATCACGTCAAGCAATCTGGCACCGAGTTCTTCTTCTCCAAAATGATCAAGCATCATTTTAGCCGTCCAAATTTGGCCGATCGGGTTTGCAATTCCTTTGCCGATAATATCCGGGGCAGAGCCGTGCACAGGCTCAAACATGGACGGATATTTGCCGTTTACATTGATATTGGCGGCCGGCGCCACGCCTATACTCCCCATAATCGCCGCCCCGATATCGGTCAAAATATCACCGAATAAGTTGCTGGCAACAATGACGTCAAGCTTCTCCGGCTTCGTTACAAAAAAGGCCGACAGCGCGTCAATGTGCTGCGAATCAGCGGTAATGCCAGGGTAGTCTTTTGCCGTGTTCGCAAAGACTTCATCCCAAAAAGGCATTGAATATACGATTCCGTTCGATTTTGTTGCGCTTGTGACATGCTTTTTCCGTTTAGCCGCCAACTCAAATGCAAAGCGCATCGCCCTCTCCGCCCCTTTTCTTGAAAAAACGGCATTTTGGATGGCGATTTCATCTTCATCTCTGAAGATTCTGCCTCCGATCGAGCTGTATTCCCCTTCACTGTTTTCCCTGACGACAAGAAGATCGAAATCTTTTGGATTGGCCAGCGGAGACTTGATTCCTTGCAAATATTTCGCAGGTCTAACATTGATGACCTGTTCAAATTCGCGGCGGATTTTAATGAGCAGCCCCCATAGGGAAATATGGTCGGGGACAAGCTTGCTGTTTCCTACCGCTCCAAGGAAGATGCTGTCGAACTCTTTCAGCTGCTCCATACCGTCATCGGGCATCATTTCCCCGTGTTCCAAATAATACTCGCAGCTGTATGGAAACTCCGTAAACCGAAATGAGAGTCCTCCGTGAACATCAGAAACCGCTTTCAAAACTCGCTGTGCAGCAGGTACGACTTCTTTTCCTACTCCGTCACCGGGTATGCTGGCAATGTTGAATACTTTCATTAGATCATCCCCTATTCAAATAGTCGACTGTCGACAGATGTCACTTTCATTCTATACCTTGTGTTATTTTCTGACAAGAACAAATTTTGAAGCATCTCGATTAAATAACAAAAAGCCGATTCGGTCCATTTCCGGACGAATCGGCTTTCATTTTTAAAGCGGTATATAATTGGCCGGGTCAACAGCATTGGATTTCGCGTTGTTCCAAAGGCCTTTATGAATTTCAAAGTGAAGATGCTGCCCGTAGGATTGGCCTGTATTTCCCATCGTTCCGATCACTTGTCCCTGTTCAACACGCTGGCCTGTCTGCACTTTAATCGAAGACATGTGAGCGTAGACCGTCTGATATGTTTGCCCGTTGATATTATGGGTAATAAACACAACATTGCCGTAGCTGGACGAGTAATGGGCGTTATAGACCGTTCCGGCGGCTGCCGCATGAATCGGAACACCTGAACCGCGCTTGGCGATATCTACGCCGAAGTGATTCCCGAGCGAACGATTTCCGAACCCGGAAGTAAATGTGCCGGAAGCAGGACGGATAAAGCCTGAGCTGCTTGGTGCCGACGGTTTAGAAGAAGAGGCTTCCGATTGGCCGCTTGAAGCCCGGCGGCTCGCTTCAGCTTCCTGCTTTTTCCGATGCGCCTCTTCAGCTTTGATCGCTTCATCCTGACGCTTTAAAATTTCTGCTTCATTTTCGAGTGAACCAAGTTCTTCATGCGCATGATCTTTATCTTGCTTCACTTTTTTCATGACGTTTGCTTTCTCTTTTTGCTGCTTGTCGAGCGTCTTTTTTAAATCTTCCAGGTCTTTGAGCGCTTTTTCAAGGCTTTCAAGATCCTTGCTCAGCTTTGTCTCCTTTTCCTCAACAAGCTGAAGATCGCGCTTTTGCTCTTCCATCAGGTCTTTATCAGCTTCGACAATTGTCGAAACCGCACCCGCACGGCTGATGAAATCCCCAAAGCTTTTCGATCCGAGAAGCACATCTATGTATTGAACGGAACCGCCGTTTTCCTGCATGGAGCGAACCCGGTCTTTCAATATTTTATTGCGTTTTTCAATCTTTTCTTTAAGCTTTTTGATTTGCTTTTTCAGCTCTTCAATGCTTTTCTTTGTTTGGTCGATTTCTTCGTTTTTCTTTTCCAGCTTTTCATTCGTGTTCGTCATCTGACGGTCGATTTTCTCGATCTCGCTTTTCAGGCCTGCTTCTTTTGATTCAAGCTTTGAAAGCTCCTGTTTCTTTTTTTCGAGTTTTGACTCGTTTTCAGATTTTTTGCTTTGAACGTCGCTCTTTTTTTTCTCCAAGTCTTCATAAGCTAAAGCATGGTTGCTTTTTAGGGGGATCAGCACTGCCGACGATCCGAGCACAGCGGTCAGCCCCAGCGTCATAAGCTTTCTTTTCAACCTTGGTTCCTCCTTGCCTTCAGAATCAAGGGAGCCCGGCGCTTTGCAGGCATCCCAGCTTTAAACATGATACAACCGGCGAGAGCGCCGGTTTAAACTTTTAAGAATTTGCGAATCGACATCAAGCTTCCCCATACACCGATAACGGCTCCGATCAGCACAAGGATCGCTGAAATTTGGAAGACGAACGGATTGTACGGCAAGAGCTGTATGAATGTGCCCTGAACTTTCGGAGCGATCCACTGAACGGCATGATGATACGTTCCGAGCAAAATAGCGATCGGAATGATAGAACCGCATACGCCTAAGAGCAGACCTTCAATGAAGAACGGCCAGCGAATGAACCAGTTTGTCGCGCCTACAAGTTTCATAATCTCGATTTCTTTGCGTCTTGCAAAAATCGTGATTTTGATCGTATTAGAGATTAAAAACATCGCCGTAAACAGCAGGCCGACAACCAATGCAATCCCGATTATTTTGGTGACACCGCTGATTTTAAACAGGCGGTCTACCTGCTCCTGCCCGTATGTCACCTTATAGACGTTGGTCAGCTTCTCAAGCTTCTTGGCAGCTTTCGGTGTGTCTTGAGGGTCTTTTGTTTTTACGACAAATGCATCGTTCAGCGGGTTTTCCTGCTCGAACATTGCAAAGAATTTCCCGTCTTCCCCAAAGCTGTCTTTCAGGTTTTTCAGCTCTTCATCTTTAGATGAGTATTTGACACTGCTGATTTCCGGTATTTTTTTTATTTCTTTTTCCAATGTATTTTTTTGGTCCTGG
Organism: Bacillus sp. FSL K6-1284; assembly: GCF_038002625.1. Taxonomy (NCBI): domain Bacteria; kingdom Bacillati; phylum Bacillota; class Bacilli; order Caryophanales; family Bacillaceae; genus Bacillus; species Bacillus sp. FSL K6-1284. The sequence goes on from NZ_JBBOCW010000001.1 coordinate 3,761,743, forward strand.
TTGGCCGTCAAGTCAACAAGCACTTTGACTTCGACTTCCTGTTCGGCTTTTAATGTCATATTGTATACGTTCAGCATGATGACCATGAACACGCCGACCAAGATAAGTGTTACAGTTACAGCACTGATGGATGCGAAAGTCATCCACGCGTTTCTCCCGAGAGATTTTAAGCTCTCGCGCAAATGCCGTCCGAGAGTTCTAATCATAAGAACCATACTCCCCTCTAGCTTCATCACGCACAATGACCCCGTCTTCGATTGCGATGACCCGTTTCTTCATGGTGTTTACGATTTCTTTGTTATGAGTCGCCATAACGACTGTTGTTCCACGGTTGTTGATCTCTTCGAGCGTCTTCATGATTTCCCAAGACGTCTCAGGGTCAAGGTTTCCCGTCGGCTCGTCAGCGATCACGACATCAGGGTCGTTGACGATTGACCGTGCAATTGAAACCCGTTGCTGTTCTCCCCCGGACAGCTGATCAGGGAATTGCCTTGCTTTGTGCTTCAGCTGGACAAGATCAAGCACTTCAAGCACTTTTTTTCTGATCACCTCTGGACGCTCCCCGATGACCTCTAAAGCAAATGCAACATTTTCAAACACCGTCAGCTTTGGCAGCAGTTTAAAGTCCTGGAATACAACGCCGATTTTCCTTCTGATAAAAGGAATCTCTTTTTCTTTGAGCTGCGCCAAATTTTTATTGTTTATGACAATCTTCCCTTTGGAAGGCTTTTCTTCGCGGTAAATCATCTTAATGAAGGTTGATTTTCCTGCTCCGCTCGGTCCTACAACATAAACAAATTCCCCGGGATATATAGAGATGCTTATTCCGTTCAGCGCCGAGACCCCGTTGGAATAAGTCTTATATACATCTTTTATTTCGATCATGTAATCACCTAATCTTCTATGTTTATACGGTCATACTCTTCGAAAGGACATGTCGTTTTGTGTCCTGCTAAATTCACGGTAAATGGTATTGATCCAAGCCCTTTTTCAACAACACCCATTATACGTCAAGATTAGACAAAATGATATTACAGTTTTGTTTCAATGCCGACATAAGTTATAGGAAAAACGCAAAATCAGACAAAAAATTTGTACTTTGGGCCTTTTCTGAGATAAAAGAACTTGTTTTTCTTCGTTCTTTAATAGGCATAAAGGCCTTTTCAACAAAAAAAGAACCTTTTTCACCCGAATGTGAAGAAGGTTCTCTTCGCCTCCTGACCGGCAAGGCATTCTTATTTTTTCTCTGAAAGCCACTTCGCGACCGCTTCAGCTTCTTTTTCGTCTACAAGATTGCCAGGCATTCCGCCGCGGCCGTTGACTACAATGTCTTTAATTTCGCTTTCCTTATACTTGCCGCCAACTTCTTTCAAGCTCGGGGCGGAACCGCCGGACAAATCCTTACCATGGCAGCCTGTGCAGTTTTGCTGGTAAATCTCTTCCCCGTCCGTTGCAGTTGCTTGCCCGCCTGTGTTTTTCTCTTTGCTTTCATTGTTATTGCCCCCGCAGGCAGCCAGCACAAAAGAAACAGCCATAAACAGAGTAAACAGCTTCATTTTCATTTTTTTAAGTCAGCTCCTTTAACAAGTCAACCTTTATTATAACCTCGATTACGCGCGTTTAAAACCCTCGCCAAACACCTCTGAAGCATCCATTGCAATGACAAATGCAGACTCATCAATGTGTTTCACGAGTTGTTTCAGCTTTGTGAACTCGGTCTGGCCGACCACGCACATCAAAATGGGCCGCTCATCATCTGTATAGCCCCCGACCGCTGATATTTTCGTAATCCCTCTGTCAATTTTATTCAGTACCGCATGTCGAACTTCCTCTTCCCGGTTGGTAATGATCATCGCCATTTTGGAACGGTTCAGCCCGACCTGGATAACATCGATGGTTTTGCTTGATATATAAACGCCAAGCATAGCATACAGTCCCTGTTCGATGTTAAAAACAAACATCGCCGACAGGACGATCGTTCCGTCGATCAGCGCCAAACATTTGCCTTGCGAAAGCCCGGTGTACTTATGAATGATTTGCGCAGCCAGCGCAGTCCCGCCTGTAGAACCCCTTCCGAGAAAGACCATCCCGATACCAACTCCGATGCCGACACCGCCGAAAATGGCGGCTAAGAGCGGATTCTCTGTCGCCGGAGCAATGTCCCGTGTCATATATACGATAAAGGGGAGAAAAACAGACCCGACAAGCGTTTTAATGCCGAATTTTCCTCCGAGTATGAGAATCCCGGCAATAAATAAAGGAATATTAAATGCCCATTGCACATAGGCAGCTTCAAAGCCGAATGATTGCAAAATGGTGCTGATGCCGCTGACTCCGCCGGCTGCAATCCGGTTGGGAAGCAGAAACATATTAAATGTCATAGCGACGACAGCTGATCCAAACAGGATATAGCCGTAGTCACGCAACACCGCAAACAATTGATGTCTCGTTTTATCCATATTCATATCTGTCATCCTCCGCACGATTCGTTACCAATCGAGAGTATAGCATTTAGCTTATTGTAAGTAAATAACAGCCAAATAACGTATTAATCGGATAAAGCGGCAGAGGGACAAAGCTTCTTACGGCTTAGGCTGAACATATCCAGGCGGATTTACCCGCAAAAAAAAAGACACATCTCACAATATGGATGTGTCTTTCTCAAATTTAGGAAAGCTTTGAACGCAAATATGCGTCGATGAAAGAGTCAATGTCTCCGTCCATAACCGCCTGCACGTTCCCCATTTCCGTGTTCGTTCTATGATCCTTCACTAGGGAATACGGATGGAAAACGTATGAGCGGATCTGGCTTCCCCAGCCGATTTCTTTTTGTTCGCCGCGAATTTCGTCAAGCTGTGCCTGCTGCTCTTCGATTCTGCGCTGATACAGCTTCGACTTCAGCATTTTCATGGCACGTTCGCGGTTTTTAATTTGTGAGCGCTCCGTTTGGCAAGTGACGATGACGCCTGTCGGCAGGTGGGTGATCCTGACGGCGGAGTCTGTCGTATTGACGTGCTGCCCGCCGGCGCCGCTTGCCCTGTACGTATCGACTTTAATATCTTCCGTACGGATCTCAATGTCGATTTCTTCGTTGAATTCAGGCATGACATCACAAGACACAAACGACGTGTGCCTGCGCCCTGATGAGTCGAACGGAGAAATTCTGACGAGCCTGTGTACGCCTTTCTCGGCTTTTAAATAGCCGTAGGCATTGTGTCCTTTGATCAGGAGAGTGACAGACTTGATTCCTGCTTCATCCCCTGGGAGGTAATCAAGGGTTTCCACCTTAAATCCTCGGCGCTCTGCCCACCTGGTGTACATTCTGAGAAGCATTGAACCCCAATCCTGTGATTCGGTGCCGCCGGCTCCCGGGTGAAGCTCAAGAATCGCATTGTTTTTATCATACGGCTCGCTTAACAATAGCTGCAGCTCAAATTCGTTAAATTGCTTTGTTAAGCTTTTCAGCTCGCTGACCAGTTCATTTTGCAGGTCTTGGTCAGGATCTTCTTTTAAAAGATCGTGTGTCATTTGCAGTTCTTCATGAGATTCGCTCAACTTGTTATACGTGTTGACATAATCTTTTAACGCATTCGCTTCATTAATGATCGTCTGCGCTTTCTGCTGATCTCCCCAAAAGTCAGGGTCAGCCATCTGCTCGTCTAATTCGCTGATTCTTGCTTCCTTTGTTTCGAGGTCAAAGAGACCCCCTGAAGTCCGCTAATCGAGTAGCCATATTTTCAAGTTCCTGTCTGATTTCTGCCAATTCCATTATTCTTTCACCTCATCATAGATTTCAGCCTGTTCAAAATAAAAAGAGGCGTGCACCTCTTTTTATTCTGTTCTTCCGCAGCAGTTTTTATATTTTTTTCCGCTCCCGCAGTAGCAAGGATCATTGCGTCCGATATCCACCGCTTTGCGGACCGGTTTTTTCTTCGCTTGTTTTTCCTCATCGCCTTCTTTCGGCTGATGGGCTGTCGTCTGTCCTTGAATGACCTCTTCGCGCTCAAGGTTGTTTTCAATTTCAGCCTTCATGACGAATTTGGCTACATCATCTTCGATGGCCGCGATCATGTTTTCAAACATTGCAAAGCCTTCCATTTGATACTCGCGAAGCGGGTTTGTCTGAGCGTAAGCGCGCAGATGAATTCCTTGACGCAGCTGATCCATCGCATCGATGTGATCCATCCATTTCGTATCCACTTCGCGGAGAACGATGACTTTCTCAAATTCGCGCATTTGTTCAGAGCCGTACCGCTCTTCTTTCTCATCGTATTTCGTCTTGATCCTGTCATAAATGAGCTCTGTAATCTCCTCAGGCTCTTTTCCGAAAATGTCGCTTTTCTCCACTCCGCCCTCATCAAGGAAATTCGCATTTACAAGCTCGACAAGGCCTTCAAGATTCCACTCTTCAGGCAGATCTTCCTTTGGCGTGTATGAAGCAACAGCCCTCTCAAGTGAAGCTTTAATCATATTTTCGACGATGGAGCGGAGGTTGTCGGAATCGATGACCTCAAAGCGCTGTTTATAGATGACCTCACGCTGCTGGCGGAGCACGTCATCGTATTGCAGGAGCTGCTTACGGGCATCAAAGTTGTTGCCTTCCACACGCTTCTGTGAAGATTCGACCGCTCTTGAAACCATCTTGCTCTGAATCGGCGTCGAATCGTCCATTCCGAAGCGGTCAAGCATCGCCATCGTCCTTTCTGCACCGAAGCGTTTCATTAATTCATCTTCCATGGAAAGATAAAATTGGGTGATACCAGGGTCCCCCTGACGGCCTGAACGTCCGCGCAGCTGGTTGTCAATCCGCCGTGATTCATGGCGCTCTGTACCGATAACGGCCAGTCCGCCAAGCTCTTTTACGCCTTCGCCAAGCTTGATGTCCGTACCACGTCCCGCCATGTTGGTCGCGATGGTGACCGCGCCTTTTTGCCCGGCATCTTCGATAATCTGGGCTTCCCGCTCGTGGTTTTTCGCGTTTAACACCTGATGCGGAATGCCTTTATTTTTAAGCAGCTTTGAAATCAATTCAGATGTTTCAACCGCAACCGTACCGACAAGAACCGGCTGACCGACCATATAGCGCTGGGCGACATCCTCTGCAACAGCTTTAAATTTTCCTTCCATGGTCCGGTAAATTAAATCCGGGCGGTCATCACGGGCGATCGGCTTGTTGGTCGGAATCGTTACAACCTGCATGTTGTAGATGTTGCGGAATTCTTCTTCTTCCGTTTTTGCCGTACCCGTCATCCCTGCCAATTTTTCATACATGCGGAAATAGTTCTGGAAGGTGATCGTCGCGAGCGTCATGCTCTCATTTTGGATCTCAAGTCCTTCCTTCGCTTCAATGGCCTGGTGGAGCCCGTCGCTGTAGCGGCGGCCTTTCATCAGACGGCCTGTGAAAGAGTCGACGATAACGACCTGGCCGTCTTCGACGACGTAATCGACGTCTTTATGCATCGCCGCATGGGCTTTAAGCGCCTGGGCAATATGATGGTTTAAGGCAACATGGCGGACATCAAACAAGTTTTCGATGCCAAATGCCTTTTCGGCTTTTGTCATCCCTTCTTCAGTCAGCTGAACGCCTTTTGTTTTCACATCGTATGTGTAGTCCTGATCCACTTTTAACGTGCGGACAAACGCATTGGCCTGAACGTACAGCTTTGTGGATTTGGCCGCTTGTCCAGAAATGATGAGCGGCGTTCTTGCTTCATCGATCAAAATCGAGTCGACTTCATCGATGACTGCAAAATGAAGCGGACGCTGAACCATCTGCTCTTTATAAAGCACCATGTTGTCGCGCAAGTAGTCAAAGCCAAGCTCATTATTCGTAGAGTACGTAATATCGGCTGCATAGGCTTCACGCTTCTCGTCTTTTGAAAGGCTGTTCAGGTTTAAGCCGACTGTCAGCCCGAGAAATTCATAGATTTTTCCCATCTCTTCAGCATCGCGGCTCGCCAGGTATTCGTTGACCGTCACGATGTGAACGCCTTTCCCTGACAAAGCGTTCAAATAAACGGGCATTGTGGACGTCAGCGTTTTACCTTCCCCCGTTTTCATTTCGGCGATATTCCCTTCATGAAGGGCAACGCCTCCCATCAGCTGAACCTTAAACGGGAACATGCCTGTCACGCGCCGGGAAGCTTCCCTGACAACGGCAAACGCTTCAGTCAAAAGGTCGTCAACTGTTTCGCCTTTTTCAAGGCGCTCTTTGAACTCGATTGTCTTTTGTTTCAAAGCTTCGTCTGAAAGCCTCTCTATATCTGCCTTGAGCGCATCAATCTCGTTCGCTTTCTTTTCATAACGGCTGAGCGTGCGTTTTGTCGGATCAAACACTTTATTTAAAATTCCAAGCATAGAATAACGCTCCTCTTTATTTTCCTTGTTTAAGTATGAGTAAACAGTAATTTTTATATATGCAATATCATATCATACCTTTTGTCATTTCCAAACAATTTACCGCGGGGAAACGGAAAAAATCCCCTCTGCGGAAGATCCGGGAGGGGACTTGATATATTTATTCGTTCGGTTCGATCAAACCGTATTTTCCGTCGTTTCTTCGGTAGACCACATTGGTCAGATTGGTTTCGGCGTTCGTGAATACAAAGAAGCTGTGTCCAAGCATATTCATTTGTAAAATCGCTTCTTCATTATCCATCGGTTTTAAATTAAAGCGCTTTTGACGGACAACCTGCGGCTGTTCATCCTCAGCGTCATCCTGCACGGCCGTTCCGATGCCGTTTTCTTCGGCAAAAACATACTTCGGAGAACCTTTTTCGCGGAACTTCCGGTTCACTTTTGTTTTGTGCTTGCGAATTTGACGTTCCAGTTTGTTCGTTGCGAGATCGATTGCATTGTACATATCTTCGTGGTGAACTTCCGCACGGAGAGAGAGGTCTGTCATTGGAATTGTCACTTCCACCTTAGATTCCTGATCGTTGTAGAATTTCAAGTTGACGTGAACAATCGCATCAACGTTATTTTCAAAATAACGCTCAAGCTTTCCAATTTTCTTCTCGACGTGTTCTCTTAACGCTGGTGTTACATCAATGTTTTCTCCTCTGACGTTGTACTCCATCAAAAGAACGCCTCCTTTATATTAAGGATATGTAAATACATTTCGTCTTTTCCCTGCTGAATTCCTGCATAAACGTAAAAATTATGTGAAAAATCCGTGAATTTTGACGAAGATTGTCTCCTGTCATTTGAACCCCTTTATTAAATCTTAAATATATTCACATGCGAATAAAATCAGAACGCCATTTTTGCTTTTTAAAAAATATGGCATACACCTGTCAGGTGTATGCCGTCAATGGATAACGTAAGGTCTCATGCATTGGTGGATCGTTTTCATCCATTCCCGATAAAGCGGTAAAAAATGATGGGTTAAGTCATGCTGAAATTCAGCAGACGGATAATTGTAATAAATCAGACTGTCAAACTCACGGAAGACTCTGTCAAAAAAACGAATCGAAGATTTGGCACAGCTTGTCTCCAAAATCGACAGCAATACAGCGTGCGACGAATCCAACTGAAAAAAAGCATAGATTAAATCGTTAAAAATCCGCTCTCCTTCTGTCTTCGCCAAATCTTGATTCGCTTCTATTAAATAGCAAAACCCCTCTTCAATCGTAAACAAAAGCTGATAATAAGTCGTTAAGAGCATGTAATCGTCGGTGCTTGTCAAAGCGATCACCTATTTGCGCTTGTCATAATATGTGCCGTCAATCGTCATGTTGGCGTACGGATTGATATAGGAATGATGCATGGCTCGCTTCTGCTTCGCCTGAAGCAGCTCATGTTTGACAGTCTGCTGCAGCCTTTTCAGTTCGGCCATGAGCAATGGCTCCATATCCGTCACTTGCCGCAGCTGCTGCTTTTCTGTCTCAGAAAGAGGCGGCTTGATCTCCTTGATCAAGCCATCGCGTTTTTCAAGAAAAGCTTCGATTGCCTGAACCAGCTCATCACTTTCCGGGGCGTCTTTTATTTGAGCGAGCATATGTTTTGTTTCGCTGTACAGCAGCTCAATCTTTTCCATTATGCCAGCCCGCCCGATCCGAACCGGCCCTGCCGTTCGATTTGAAGCGCTTGCTTCCAGGCATCGCGTAAATCTTTAACATACCCTTCGACTTCCGTCACGATATCTTTGTCATTGCGAATGTTGGCTTCAACCAGGCGGCGGTGGATATACTCGTACATTGCCCCCATTGATGCGGCCAATTCGACTTTCCGGTCAAGAGTGATATTGAGCTCCTGAATAATCTTTTGAGCTTTAACAAGGTTCGTATTTTTCGTTTCCATATCCTCTTGTTCAATCGCCTGTTTCGCCAGCTTCATAAATTTAAGGCAGCCATCAAATAGCATAAGCGTCAATTCTCCAGGGGTCGCCGTGTTGATTGAATTTTGCTGATAAGCTGCATACGGGTTGTTTAAAGCCATTGTTGATCCTCCACCAAATTATTGTCCAAGCATTTGTAATAAGTATGTCGATTGTTCGTTCGCTTTTTGAATCGCTTTTTCCATTGCAGTGAACTTTGTGTAGTAGCGGTTTTCGACTTGTCTCAGGCGGGCGTTCATTGACGAAATGTCAGATTCAACTGTATTCAAGTTTTTCCCGATTGTAAATTGATTGTTTGTCATTGCTGAATTTCCGGCTTTATCTTCAATCTGCTTCTTCGTATCGGTCAAAACAGTCTGAAGCCTTCTCATGATACCTTTTTCATTGTAGTTTTCAGTGCTGCTTGTTCCCGCCATAAAGAGATTAGCCACACTGTCGGGGTCCTCTGCGATCTTTTCTTTCAGTTTTTTTTCGTTTATCTCTAAATGACCACGCTGACTGTAAACGCTCGATGTCGTAATTCCAAACTGAGTGAGCTGCAGCGATTCGCCGTTCACCGACACATTGGAATAAAAATCGGTCCTCATTTGATTGGTGGCGCCGCTTAAAATCGTGTCGCCCCTTAACAATCCGCTTTTCGCTTTTTCTTCCCACAGTTCAATTTGCTTTTCCGTCATATCTGCTTTTTGTTCTTCTGTCAGCGGCGTATAGTCGCGGTATTTCTTTTCCGTGAGCTTGCCGTTGACCATATCGATCAGTTCATTGTACTTTGTAACGAAGTCTTTAATCTTCTCGTAAATCCCGTCAACATCGGTCGCTACGTCAAGCGAAACAGGGCTGGTCGTCGTATTTTTCAGCTGATATGTCACATTACTGACGGTAAAATTGTTCGTTGTTTTTTCAATTTGCAGTCCGTTGATAACAACTTCGGCGTTTTGACCTTCCTGGCTGGCTGTCAGCTTGTTGTCGGCGTCAAGCGCAAAACCGAGCTGATTGGACATAAAGCTTGCCGTCGCATCATCAGCTGCCTGTATGCTGCCCCCTGCGCCGGTAGCTTTTGATGTAAAAGCGATCGTTTCCACATATTCAGACCCGTTATAAATTTTTTCTTTCATAGCGGTTACGCCCAAATTTGATTTGTTGATTTTGGAAACGATGTCATCCAGCGTATCCGTGCTGCTGACACTGATTTCAACCTTTTTCGCAGCCGTTTCTCCAGGAGCTGTCACTTGGAAAGTTAACGTTTGATCGCTCCCAGTATACCCTGAAAGGCTAGAAGATTTATAGGTAGCCGCAGTTGCCAGCTTGTTGACTTGGATCGTGCCTGATGTCGCATTCGTGGTGCCTGTTGCCGTAACAGCCGACTCATTAGAGCTTGTCACCTTTTTCGCGCCGTATGTACTAGGACGGAGCATAAGGTTGATTGATTCCTGCAAATCTTTAATTTTCGTATTGATTTCACGATAGCTGTCGCGCTGCCATTCTAAAGTCTGTTTCTTTTGCGTGAGCTTATCAAGCGGGACGCGCTCCGTCTTCATTAATTTGCTGACAATATCGTCTACATCCATCCCTGAAGCTAAACCTGATATTCTGATCGCCATTTCATCTAACACTCCTGTTCTATGTAGTTTTATCGACAATTAACCCCATACATTCCGCCATTGCTGCATAAAAATCGAGCCACTCTTTTGGCGGGATCTCACGGACGACTTCCTCTGTCCGATTGTCCACGACTTTCACATAATACTCGCCCAATTTTTCGTGAAGCACGAACTGAAGGTGGACTTGCGACGGCTCCAAAAGGTTGTTTGCGCCTTGTACGGTTTTTTCAAGCTGAGCAAATGTAAATTCTGCAGCGTCCGTCTGCTGCAGGCGTTCCACAGCTTCAGACTGTTTATTCATCATCTGCGTTTTGTAAGCATCAATAATGGGTTCTAAAGATGACAATCTATTGATCGACAATTTTTACCATCCCCTATGCTATGATCTAAAACTTATATCGGCTAAGGGCGAATGAGATTAAATATCTTTATGGAAAAAAATTAATTAAGGTAGATAGAAACTAGCCACTCACAGTATATTTTAAGAATAAAGACCATGATAGAACTTCCTTATGATAGCCATTATAAAATCCTTTTGGATACGAAAATATCTTTCAATAAATATTCAAATTTGTTATTTATTATAATGTTATAATTGAACTGACAATATCTACAAGAAAGGGGATTTGTTCATGAAAAAAATATTTGTGTCGCTGGCACTAGCCTTTGTATTGTCATTTAGTTTTTACTCGTCTTCGAAGGCAGCAGTTTTGGCTCGAGTAGCTGTATACCCTGGTGAAGTTCGCCAAAGCGCTGATATTTTTCGTGGCGTTGGGGAGGGGGATTTCCGGTGCAGATTTTATAATGCAACACGTTTAGGCGGTGGCACTTGTTCACTTTATGAAATTACTCCAGATGGAAGAAATACATTAGTTGCCTCTTCCAGTGTAGATTACTCGCTACAACAAGAAATTCAGACAGTTTATACAGATCCAGATCACCTCTACTATATAAAAGGGAAGAATTCTGCACTAAGTGGTACAAGAACACTTATTATTAGCGATTTCTCTAATTAATAGGCATTCTATATTGAGACACTCTAAGGTCAATGATTGAGTGTCTCTTTTCTAGTCTTACAAAAAAGGATCTTAGTTGATGTTGCAATAAAAAAGACCTTGGCAAAAGCCAAGATCTTTTTTAAGCAATTAACGAAGCAACTGAAGAACGTTTTGCGGCTGTTGGTTCGCTTGAGCAAGCATCGCTTGAGAAGCTTGAGAAAGAATGTTGTTCTTTGTGAACTCGCTCATTTCTTTAGCCATGTCTACGTCACGGATACGAGATTCAGCAGCTGTTAAGTTCTCAGAAGAAGCACCAAGGTTGTTGATTGTGTGCTCTAGACGGTTTTGTACCGCACCAAGTTTTGCACGTTGTGCAGATACTTGGCTGATTGCACTGTCAACGATTTTTAATTGGTCATTGAAACCAACATCTGGTTCAGTAGCTGCGTTATCAGCAAATTTAGTTACATTGATATCTCCAACTGTTTGGTTAGCTAACATAGTTTGACCAGTAGTATCTGCAGGATCTTTAACTCCTAATGCATCAGTGCTCATTTTTTCAATGTTAACAGAAATTTGTTGCTTTGCGTTAGCACCAATTTGGAATACTAAAGATTTATCGGTTGGTGCTGGGTTTGCTGGATCTGCTGGTGCTTTGAAAGTACCATCCAACAATTTTTTACCGTTGAACTCTGTACGTTCTGAGATGCCGTCAATTTCGTCTTTTAATGCTTTGATTTCATCTTGAATGGCTGTTAAATCTTCAGTTTGTTGTGTACCAGTGTTTCCAGCTTGAACAACTAGTTCACGAACACGTTGAAGGATTGAGTGAGTTTCAGTCAATGCACCCTCAGCTGTTTGGATAAGAGAGATGCCATCTTGAGCGTTCTTAGAAGCCATTTCTAGACCGCGGATTTGTCCTCTCATTTTTTCAGAGATTGCAAGACCTGCTGCGTCATCTCCAGCACGGTTGATGCGAAGACCTGAAGAAAGTTTCTCCATGTTCTTTTGGCTTGCGCCATTGTTTGCTGACAGACGGTTCAGCGTGTTAAGCGCCGCAATGTTGTGGTTGATTCTCATTGTGTATTTCCTCCTTGAAATGTGTTTGATTGCACGTCCATGTGCATGTTTGAAGCATTCAGGCTGTCCTTCCTGCTACATATTTTATATCGGAGGTGCCTTGAAATTGTTTATAGCAAAAATAAAAAAATCCTCACTTTTTTTGTGAGGATAATTTCGCAAGCAAATCGTTTGAGATGGAAGCGGCCCGGCTGTTTTCTTCCTGGATCGCCAAATAGATTTCCTTGCGGTGAATTTCGATATGCTTCGGCGCGTCGATGCCGATTTTCACCTGGTCTCCGTCAACGGATATGATTTTCACTTCAATATCGTCTCCGATTTGAATCGCTTCATTGAGCTTGCGGGATAAGACTAGCATGCTTCCCCTCCTATCGGCTGCTTTGTCTGATAAGAAGAGTCATGCAAAATCACTTGTTTGGCAAGCATTTTTCTGCGGTTCACCACAATCGGCGCCATCAAATTGGCCGTTGATTTCTCGAATGGCTCTTCGATCGTTAAAATCGCCATCACTTCAACGTCTTCGGCAGATTCGATTTCAAGAAGTTCAACCGTCGTTTCATCAAGGTCAAAGCCATAATTTTTGAAAAAGACGAACGGACTGGCGACAATGAATGCCAGCTCTTCCGACTGCACCGACTGAAGGACGACGAACGGCGAATCCTCGGAAAGCGGCAGGATGACGAACTTCTTCTCCCCTGTAAATCCAGGCAGGCCGTTTTTAAACACGATTGTCTGGTCTTCTTGAATTTGCGTTTCTCCGTGATACTTCGTTTTAATGATCATCATTCACGATCCTTTGCTGAATTACTTTTGTTTTGGGTATTCCACATCTATTTTTACCTCCGGATATTGGAGCATGTCAACCTTCACACTGCCTGGCGTATAGTTAACAACCGGTTTATTCGGCGTTGCTTCGATAACAGGCTTGCGCGGCGTCGCTTCAATGTTCACTTTAGCCGGTTCGTATGCGATTTTCACCCTGTCAAATGACGGCGTAAAATGAACGCCGATTTGAATCGGTTCAGGCTCGCTGTTCCGCCTCGCCTGGTCTGCCAGCGGATTGCCTTCGATTTCGATCCGCATCATTTCGTCCCCTTCTTCAGCGGTCCGCGCCATTCCGGCGAGCCAATCTTGATAGCCCTGCTGCGCCCCTTCTTCAATCCTTTTAAATACATGCTTTCTTTCTAAGTCTTCCCAAGCTTTTGTCTGGTCAATCGTGAGCTTTGAAGGGGTGGTTGTTATCTCCAGTTCGGCCGGCGGCTGTTCGATTTTCAAGTCGGCTTGCGGCTGTTCCATTTTTAAGTCCGGCGGCGTCGTTGTTAAACCGATACGGCCGGGGATATTTTGCATGATCAGCCTCGGCATCTCCATTATGATATCCTCCTTTTGCTGAAAAAAAAGCAACTCGGATAGAGTCGCTTTTATCTTAAAAAGTCAACCAGTGTCGGCTGAACGATTTTCGCATTTATGGCAAGTGCAGCTCTATGAACCGATTGCTGTGTAATAAATTCAGTAATGATTTCTTCAAGCTCAACATCTTCGTTGTCTGACAATACCTTTGTCGCCGTCTCTTCCTGTTCGCTCAGCCGCGCATTAATCAATTCGAGCCGGTTGTAGCGCGCTCCGATATCAGACCGCTCATTACTCATCTGATTGGAAAACTGGTCAATGTCTGAGAGGGCGTTTTCCATTCCTTCCATTGTTCCCGCTTTTAAGGCGTTCTCGAGAGACTCAATCATTTCAAACACATTTTGTCCGCTGCCTGACTGTCCGCCGAAAGCCGAAATCGGATTTGAGTTTACATTTAAGGTTGCGTTTGGCGAAACATTGATGAGAACGTCAGAGCTGCTTGTATAGTTTTCAAAATTGTATGTGTAAGTACCGTCGGCGTTTTTTGTGATCGGAGCGACGTCAGAGTTCGTTCCGTTGAACAGGTAGCGGCCGTTGACCTGCGTATTAGCGATCTGAATCAGCTGATCCTTCAGTTGGCCGATTTCGACCCCGATCGCATTTAATTCATCCTCGCCGTTAGTACTGTTTTGAGCCTTAACAGTCAGTTCCCTGATTTTCGACATGATATCAATGCCTTCTGTAATGTTCGTTTCCGTATTTTCAAGCCATGTAAAAGCTTGCGAGGCATTGCTTTGGTATTGTTTAACCTGGGACAACTGTGTATTATACTTCAGGCTTTTCATTGCGACAACTGGGTCGTCAGATGCTTTTGTGATCTTTTTTCCCGAAGAAATCTGGGATTGAAGCTTATCCAGCTTTCCATAGCTTGAATTGATGTAGCGCAAAGAATTTTTTGCGATCATCCCTTGGGTTACCCGCATGAATCTCTACCTACCTTCCTACGACACCCATGCCGTTAATAATCTTATCGAGGACTTCGTCCTGCAGCGTAATCATTCTAGCAGCCGCGTTATAAGCATGCTGGAATTGGATCATGTTCGACATTTCTTCATCTAATGATACGGCGCTAACAGACTGTCTGTTCAATTCAGCCGTGTTTACAAGCGTTTCTGTATTTTTGGCCAGCCTGTTGGTTTCCTGAGCTTTTACGCCCATTTCACCGATGATGCCTGCGTAATAGTCTAAAACTGTCGTCGTTTTGTCACCGATTTGAATTTTCTTGGTGAAGACATTAGCCAGATTTGTCGCGTTGGCGTTGTCACTCGCTTCACCATTCAGCGATGCGGCGATTTTATCGCCTTTTGAATTCATGATCTCATCGGCTACTTTGATTTTGCCGGCAGCTCCCTTTGCAGGCTCAGCCTCTCCCCCGGTGAATTCAAAGAAAATGCCTCCCGGTTCTCCTGATGAAGTAAACCCGCTTTGATGGACTGCATTAAACTCTTTCGCAAAAGCAAGCGCCATCGTATCCAGGTCTGCGAGCATTTCAGGATATAAACCTTTTTCTTCACCGTTTGACATATATCCGAAGGACTCGATTAAACCGAGCAGCGACCCTTTGCTAGTAAACGAATCGATGCCGATGTCCGTCCCGCCGAGGGAAACGCCTGTCACAAGGCCTGTATCGTTGTCGTAATTTACTTTGACCGTTTCAGTCGTGAAGTTTGGTCCGTCAAGAACCTGGCCCAGAGACTGGCCGTTTTCGTCCAGGATTTCTATTGATGCAATGCCTTCAGCGGTTGCAAGTGGGTTGCCGCCAGTCTTCGTATAGCTGACTTTGATATTAACCATTGAAGACAGCTCATCAAGGAGCTGGTCACGCTTATCGTACAAATCATTCGGGAGATAGCCGTTTGGCTCGACTTTGGCGATTTGCTCGTTTAAGCTGTTCAGCTGTGACAGAAGCGAGTTGATCGTCATCACATTTTGATCAATCTGGTCGCCTAAATTTGATTGAACGGTTGTCAGCGATTCATACAGAGTGTTAAATGTCTCGGCGACCGCCTGCCCTTTTTGTCCGACGACAGAAGCTGCGCTCGGCTCGTGGGCGTTATTCGTCAATTCCTGAATGGAATTCCAGAATGAATTCAGAACCTTGTTTAATCCGGTGTCGTTCAGTTCATTCATAATCCCTTCCATTTGGTTAAAAGCGTCCACTTTTGCATTGTAATAGCCGGCCTTTGTATTCTGCGTCCGGTATTGATAGTCCAGAAAGCTGTCTCTAACCCGTTCAACCGAACCGATTTCAACGCCTGTACCCATCTGGCCGGCAAGCCCGACAGAGTCTCTTGATACGGATGGATAAGGGGTTGATGCTTTAAATGTAACACGTTGTCTTGAATACCCTTCGGTATTGGCGTTGGATATATTGTTTGCTGTTACGCTCAGAGCTGATTGCTGCGCGGACAATCCTCTTTTGGCGATTTCCAGCCCTAAAAAAGTTGGGTTTGTCATCTTTTTCACTCCGTTCTAAGCTTTTGAGTCGAATAAAGAAAGCCGTTTTGCCCCGCCTGTCTGGTTTGGCTGCTGCTCTTTTCCGTAATTTGAACCGCCTTCTTTCGGAAGGAGCATATCAAATGTAAGCGAGATAAATTGAAGCGACTGAAAAGTCAGCTGCTTGTTCAAATCGTTCACATCCTTTAAACGGATGACGAGCTGTGAGAGCTTGGCATACAGCTGTTCCAGCACCTTTTTCTCGCCGCCCGCAGCTTTGCTGATACATGCGCTGATAGTCGCGTCCGAGCTGCCGATACAGCTTTTAGTTGCTTCAATGCGGGACTGCTCCGTTTGTTCAATCGCCTGCACATACTTTTGTTCTTTCGTCACGATTTCTGAAAGTGCCTTTATTTCGTTCGTCTTCAGCGCCTCCGTTTTTTGTTCCGACAGAGACAGCAGATGTTCATGCAGCACGCATAAGCGCTCCAGCTCTTCAATCACCCGTTTCACTGAACTGACTTCCTCCTTTTATTGCTGTTTATAAAAATTGACCATTTTTTCAGCTATGCCTTTGCCGTCCACTTTGTACGTTCCATTCTCCACGGCTGCTTTCAGCTGGGCAATTTTCTCCTGACGCTCTTTCATTAAATCAGGACCTTTTTGCAGCTCCTTTGCTTTCGCAGAAATCTCAACTTTATCTTCCGGCTGGGCTGCACCCTGTGAAGAAGCTGTTTGTTTTTCAAATGATTTATGATAAGGATTAACAGGTTGTGTTCCATATTGGTTGATCTTCATGGGATTCCTCTCACTTTCCGCCATAGTTATCTATGATCATACTCATTTTATCGTCTGAGCTTCAAGTTAGTTTAGGGAATCAGTCATTTTTAGGATTAAAGGTATAGTACGTGCCTTTAGAACTATTTCTCTTCTCTTTTTCAAGCTGCTCCAGCTGGTCTAATTGACTCATTTGCGATGCTAAATCTTGATCGCATGACAGGCAATAACGCCCCTCCCGAATAAGTGTGCCGCACCTTTCGCACGGATAGCCGAGATTCGGAAAATTGGAGATTTGAATGCGTTTCTGTCTGATGAACTTCAATATTAACTCTTCTTCGACACCTGTTTTTTCTACGATCTGAAACATTGTAGACTGTCGGTTTTCCTGTTTTTTCAGAAATTTATAAACGGTTTCAAACGCACGTTCTTCTTCTTTCAAGCATGAAACGCAAACGGTTTGAAAACTGCTTTTCATAAACAATGCATTACATCTTGGACAATTCGCCAATTGACTCATAAATTTTGACCCCTATCCTTAAATTCTATCTTTTATATCGGCAGTGAAAAAAAATGATTTAGCTTCGAATTAATGTAAATGATGATACAGATTTTGCCTCACCGGATGTCATCAGACAAGCAGCGGCATGATGAAGGGTCGCCCCTGTCGTATACAAGTCGTCGATCAATATGATATCCAGATTCTTTACCGATCCCTTTTCGGTTCTAAAAACCGTTTTGGGCTTGATCCGTTCTTTTCTGCTTTTTTTGGATTGTTTTTCATTTTCGATTCTGATCAAAGGATGCATAACGGGTTTTTTTAATAAGGAAGCAAGCCTCTCCGCCTGATTGAATCCCCGCTCCGCTTTACGTTCTTCACTGAGTGGTATCGGAACTAAAACAGCTGGAGTGCGGCGGTAATATTGGTGGAAAGCATTGATAAATAAAGGAGCAAAAGCGAAGACCAGTTCAGCATCACCTCTGAACTTAAAACGGGCAAGGACTTCTTTCATGAAGGTATTGTAGATATAGACAGAGCGGTTTTGCCTCAAAAGAGAGCGGGTTAACGGATCAGCTTCCCATTTTAGGCAGTCACCGCACAGTTCTTCGCTCTCTTGGGGGCGCCCGCACTTAGGGCACACCGTTCTTCCTTCGATCCTGATAAAATTGTCTTTACATGCCCTGCATATTTTCTCTTCTGATCGTAAAAAGAATAAAGCGCGCCATGAAAGAGAATGTAAAAGAGGCGCTTCACAAATTAAACAATGCAGTTCATTTCCTCCCTTTTCGATTGCTTTCGCAAAGCGGGTTGTCATTCACCTTTCTGGCAGCTTCAGCCAAGGTGACGAGCATTGATGTATTTTTTTGTTTGTCAACGAGCTCTGCTTTTATGTAAGTCAGCTTCGACTCATCTGTTACATATTGCGGTTTTACTGCATTTAAAGCCAAGGCGAGCACATCCTCTCTGCACCTGCTGCACATACAGCTCATGTGCAGCTGTTCGATATACTGATCAAACAACTCTTCCAAAACAGCCTCTTTAGCATTGACTAGCATCCGGCACCGCTCCTCATTTTATATTCATAGGTATACTTTACCATGAATATCAGACTAGTCAATCAACATTTCCTTTTTAGACAGTTTATTCATATATTGAATATGACGTCGTGCCGCATTCATCGACTTTGTCCTGCCGTGATGAAAGAAACAGACGTCTCCATCTGTGTGCTCGGGATGCCTGCCGGCTCTGCCGGCCATTTGGACAAGAGCGCTTTCCGAAAAAACAGCCGACTCTGCCCCCAATACTCCAACCTGTGCTTTTTTGACGGTTACACCTCTTTCCAAAATCGTTGTCGTCACGAGCACCTCAAGCTTACTTTTCCTAAACCGGTTCACTTTTTCATTTCTCTCAGGGTCTTCGGCATAGACTCCTTCTGCGCGAAATGTTTCCTTTTTCAGCAGACTGACCACGGTTTTAAGAACAGGGATAGAGGGAACAAACAGAAAAACCGGATGCTGCAGTTCCTGGTGCTTAAAAAGCCATTTTTTGAGGCGTAAAGGAACTTTTCTTCGTTTCAAACCCCTTTCCCAATTTCCGCACCAAATCAATGTAGGTTCAGGCAGCGGGCTGCGGTGGAATCTTGCGGGAATACGGACGGTGTGCAGCTTTCCGCTCTCAGCCCTTTTCTTCATATCTCTAGAAGGCGTGGCGGTTAAATAGATATGTGCGCTTTGCCGTTTTGCCGATTTTTTAACAGCGTATTGCAGCGTATTATCAATAGAATACGGAAAAGCATCCACTTCATCTATGATGATCACGTCAAATGCTTCTTTATAGCGGAGCAGCTGGTGGGTAGTTGAAATGACAAGCGGCGAGAGAGTTCCAACGTCTGGGCTTCCTCCGTATAAAGCGGCGATTTCCATCCCGGGAAAGGCGTGGCGAAACCGCGGTTCAAGCTCAAGCACAACGTCTGTTCTCGGAGTGGCGATACATACTCTCAAACCGTTGTTCAGCGCGAATTCGATCCCTTGAAAAAGAAGTTCCGTTTTTCCCGATCCGCAAACCGCCCAGATCAACAGCTCTTCTTTCCTGCGTATAGCATCGATAATAGATTTTGCCGCTTTTTCCTGACCGGCTGAAAGTACGCCTTTCCACTCCGTGTAAACAGGCGCCCATTCATGTCTGCCATGTCCACGCCAAGTCAACAGAGACGTACACTCGCTCACCCTGCCCATCATGACACAGGCTCGGCAGTACACGCAGCATTTATTGCACCTATAGCAAGGATATCGAGCGAAACAGAAGCGCTCGTGCTGGCCGCACCTCAAGCAAACAAAGCCTCTCTTCGTTTTTTTAATGCCTTCCTCCGTTTTTATCAGGCCTTCTTCTTGGATATGCCAATCAATGACAGGTTCCGGAAAAGGAAGTTCGCTTTTCAGAAGGTGGCGCTGCTCCAAACATGACCGCAATTCACAGGAATAGGATGCCGGATGTTCGATGTGAATCACCTCCAATCTGCCATTCAGTATCTATCATCCATGTTTTCTTGTAAAACAGTCAAAATCTAAAAATCTCCCTCAAAAACCGTAGAAAAAGAAAAAATCTCCGTTTTGCAAAACGGAGATTGGCTTTTATACTGTATACCAGGCGATACCCATTGCTCCTTCACCAAGGTGGGTGCCGATCACAGGCCCGAAATAGCTTTTATAAAATTCGACATGTGCGTATTGCTGCGACAATTCTTCGATTATTTGATCGGCTTCTTCTTCACGGTTGGCATGAATCACAACCGCTCTCAACGGCTTTCCTTTTTCGGCATCTTCGCCAAAAAGCTCAAATAAACGGTTCATCGCTTTTTTTCTCGTCCGGATTTTTTCGAAGGGAACGATCAGCTTGTTCTCAAAATGCAAAATCGGCTTTACTTTTAAAAGGCTTCCGACAAAAGCCTGGGCGCCGCTCAGGCGTCCTCCCCTTTGCAAATGCGAAAGGTCGTCAACCATAAAATAAGCCCTCATTGAGGTTTTCATATGATCCAAGTGGCGAATGATTTCTTCCGGAGCCGCTCCTTTTTCCGCCATCTCAGCCGCTTCGATCGCATAAAAACCTTGAGCCATGCAGCTGATTTCTGAATCAAACGGATACACTTTAATTCCTTCAAGCATACCGCGTGCTGATACAGCGCTGTTGAATGTTCCGCTGATGCCGCTGGAAAGGTGGATGCTGATGACCGCATCATATGTTTCCCCGAGTTTTTCATAGAGAGAAATCAGCTCGCCGTATGCGGGCTGGGAAGTCGTCGGGAGATTTTCGTGAGCTTTTACTTCTTTGTAATAGTCCTTCCAGCTCATATCGATTTCTTCCCTGTATGAAGTCTCTCCAAAGATCACATTGAGAGGTATCATATAAATATTGTAGCGCTCACGCAGGTCTTTAGGTATATATGCCGTACTGTCTGTTACTACTGCTGTTTTCATGAAATAAACCTTCCTTATGAAAGATACTCTTTTCTATTCTAAAAGAAAAAGCAGCTTTTTTCATTATAAAGTTTGATTTTCTGCTAAAAGAAAAGACCTGCCTTATGGCAAGTCCACCTTTATCTCATTTCTACCCAGCCATTTTTAATGGCTACAACGACAGCCTGCGTTCTGTCGTTTACATTCATTTTTTGAAGGATGTTGCTGACATGGTTTTTAACCGTTTTTTCACTGATAAATAATGATTCGCCGATTCCGCGGTTGCTTTTTCCGTCCGCCAGCATCTGCAGAACCTCGCATTCCCTTCTGGTAAGAATGTGAAGAGGTCTCCGGATTTCCGGATACACTTCATGTTGAGCGTGAGATGATACACCGCTTGTTGCAAGACGGCGGAATTCATTCACAAGATTATGAGTAACCTTAGGATGCAGATAAGATCCGCCTTCAGCCACAACTTTCACGGCTTCGATCAGCGTGTCGGCATCCATTTCTTTCAGCAGATAGCCGCGGGCTCCTGTTTTTAATGCATGTGTAACATAGTTTTCATCGTCATGGATAGATAAAATAATAACCTTTGATTCCGGATACAAGTCGACCAGTTGTTTTGTCGCTTCTACGCCGTTTACATTCGGCATATTAATATCCATGATTACCACATCAGGATGGTAGTGCTCGACAATGCGAGCCGCTTCATCTCCGTCGTCTCCTTCGGCCACTACCTCAAAGGTAGGTTCGAAATCCAAAATCCGTTTGACACCTTCACGGAATAACTGATGATCGTCAATAATTACAATATTTACTTTAGTCACAAGCTACGCCTCCCCATTCTCATTGTTAAACACACCGCTTTTATGGTCAATATGTCTTTTGTCTCTATTTTACAATTATCTTTACAAAGACAGCGGAACTTTAATCAAAATAAATGTCCCAAGACCTATTTTCGAATCGATTGTCATTGAACCTTCGAGCAAATCGACTCTTTCTTTCATACCTAGCAGACCGAAAGATTTGTTCTTCTTGCCTTTAACTTCTTTTAAGTCAAAGCCGTTTCCATTGTCTTTGATAATCAACGTCACAAAATCTTTTGTCACTTCTACTTTAACATGAATCTCAGTTGATTCGGAGTGTTTTAAGGCGTTTGTCACTGCTTCCTGTGCAAGCCGGAAAAGTGCAACCTCAAACCGCGGTGCTATTCTTCTATCTTCGGATTCTCCGATGCATTGGAAATGGATCTTTGCTTTTCCATGATAATCTTCGATCGTGTTCAAGTATTTTCTGAGC
This sequence comes from Bacillus sp. FSL K6-1284, assembly GCF_038002625.1. NCBI lineage: Bacteria > Bacillati > Bacillota > Bacilli > Caryophanales > Bacillaceae > Bacillus > Bacillus sp. FSL K6-1284. The sequence goes on from NZ_JBBOCW010000001.1 coordinate 3,783,639, forward strand.
GTCGGTATCAATCCCAAATCATCTAAAGCCATCGGTCTTAAATCATAAATGATTCTTCTGACTTCATAAAGAGCATTTCTTACGTTTTGCCGGAGGTTTCTAATTTCCTGAAAGCCTTCTTCTGTTCCTTTGTCTCTGAAGATGCGTTCGATCAGCTCAGATCTCATCATGACGTTGGCCAGCATTTGCGCAGGGCCGTCGTGGATTTCCCTTGAGACCCTTTTTCTTTCTTCCTCTTGGGCTTCGATGATCCGCAGTCCGAAATCCTGTTTGGCCTGCGCATCTTCTAGGAGAACGCCAACCTGGCGCAGATCCTGATTTAAATAGTTTAAGACGACGGTAATCTGGCTGACAAGCCCTTCTGAACGCTCGATGATTTCCTGAAGCCCCAAAAGGCGCCGTTCCAGATCATCACGCTTCTCTCTCAGCTGCTTTTCACGCTGCTGGATCATCGTCAGTTCAACCTGCAGTTTGTGGGCTTTTTCATAAGCTTCGCGAATCTCTTCTTCACTGAATTTATGAAAGTTTCTGCTGACCTCAGACAAGCGGTTTCGCGCATGGCGGGCATGCACTTCCAGCCTGTCTCCAAGATCGATGACTTCGTTGACCTGCTGTTTAATCTGCTTCAGCTCTTCTACCAAGCCTTCATATTGCTGACGGGACTGCTCTCCGATTTGAAAGACCTCATCCTTGCTCCCATCAACCGTTTTTAACATCTTCATAATGATTGAATCTAAAACTTTGGAGTCCATTTTGGAAACACTCACCCATTTTCCCTCCGTAACAGCATTGTCATTTACTTTTATCATAAATTTCATTGAACTGAAATTCGTGTCGAATTATAATGAAAGAATGCGTATTCTGGTTTTTTGGTCTTTTTATGGTTACCGATCCATTTCTATTTAATCATAACAAAATACGCGCCAAAATTCTAAGTCTGTTCGATTTTTAGGAGAACAGCCGCATGGCTTGTCAGGAGGTAAGCAGGCATGCTGCAAAGTTATCTCACTGTTGCAGGTGAAGGGACCCATGAAATCGTGATTGAAAAATCCCGGTTTATATGTCACTTAAGCCGCGTCAGTACTGAAGAAGAAGCACAGAACTTTATCAATCACATAAAAAAGCAGCATTGGAATGCGACGCATAATTGCTCGGCTTACGTCATAGGAGAAAATGATCAAATTCAAAAAGCGAATGATGACGGAGAACCGAGCGGGACAGCTGGAGTTCCGATGCTTGAAGTTTTGAAGAAACGCAACCTTAAAGATACGTGCGCCGTTGTGACGAGGTATTTCGGCGGTATTAAACTCGGCGCTGGAGGGCTGATACGGGCTTATGGAAAATCCGTGTCAGAGGGGCTGAACCATGTCGGCGTTGTCGAACGAAAGCTGATGCGGGTGATGCACACGACAGTGAACTATACATGGCTCGGCAAGCTTGAAAACGAGCTTCGCGAGTCCCCTTATCAAATAAAAGACATTCATTATGCCGACGATGTCGAATTTGAAACGTATGTGAAGGAAAGTGAAAAACAGGCATTTACGGAATGGATAACCGAATTAACAAATGGCAAGAGTGAGAATAGAGAAGGCATTCAAGTTTATTTGGAAGAAGCTTTTAACAATTAAAGGAGAATTATTATATGGCTGAGCGTATTAAAGTGAAAGTGCGAAAAAAAAAGAATAAAAAGAGAAAGCTGATTAAACGGTTTATAGTCCTTATGCTGCTCGCACTTCTCGTAGTCGGCGGAGTGGGCATATATAAAATTATTAACACGATTTCCGCTGCTGACGGCACTTATGATGAGCTTGAGCGCGGAGAGAAGTCAAAGCTCAGGGACGATGTCGTTAATATTCAAAAAAAGCCGTTTTCGATTCTTTTTATGGGTGTTGAAGATTATTCGACAAACGGCGAGCACGGACGGACGGATTCCCTGATTGTCGTGACGCTCGATCCTAAAAAGAAGTCGATGAAAATGCTGAGCATTCCGAGGGACACAAGGGTGCATTTGGCCAGTGACACAACCGGCACAAAAACAAAAATAAATGCGGCCTATGCAAAAGGCGGCAAGGATGAAACAATCGAGACGGTAGAGGACTTCCTCGGAATCCCGATCGATTACTATGCCACAGTCGATTTTGACGGGTTCAAAGATGTCATCGATGAAATCGGCGGAATCGATATTGACGTCCCGTTTGATTTCAGCGAAAAAAGCGATGTCTCCAAATCCAAGAGAATCTATTTTAAAAAAGGGAACATGCATCTAAATGGAGAGGAAGCTCTTGCCTACGCAAGGATGAGAAAACAGGATAAGCGGGGAGACTTCGGGAGAAACGACAGACAAAAGCAAATCTTAAAAGCCGTTCTTGATCAAATCTCAAAACCGCAAAACCTCGCTAAAATTGATAAAATAGCCCAAAAAGCAAGCAAAAACATTCAGACAAACTTCAAAATCACACAGGCTCTGGCGCTTCAGCAAATCTACAGCGGCTTTGCTGGTGATGATATAAAAACATTAAACATCACAGGAAAAGATCTTACGATCGCTGATGTTTACTACTTTGAGCCTGACCAGCAAAACCTTGCAAACGTGCAAAATGAATTGACCCATCACTTGTATCCAGACTCAACCGCTGATTCAAGCGGAACATCGTCTGAATCTTCCGCAACCGCTGACGGGACAGACAGCTCAGCTGAATCGTCTGCTGCTTCTTCTTAATGAAAAAACCTCTTGAAAACTGATGACAGTTTCCAAGAGGTTTTTTAGTTATTAAAATTATTTCTTATATTTATTGACTTCAAACATCAAAATATTATTAAAGACGACATAATCCTTTTTGCTCTCAAATGGTCCTTTATTATTATCATGTTCATCAATTTCATAAAAACCTGGACCCTCACCGGCATCTCTCTGCTTGTACCAACTCAAAAAAGCATTCACTTCTTTCATTGAAAGCTGATACTCCTTTTGAAGGCCGTTTACCATCGTAATAACAAGCAGCGCGTCTCCTTCTTCTGATTGGTCTTTGTCATCTGTTTTGCCTTGGTTGTCGTCATTCGGATTCTTTGAATCTAGTGACAGCATTTCAACAGACCTAAATTTAGAAGTATGCAATAATTTAAGGTTTACACTTTCACTTCCACCTATTGCATATAAATCATTTCCAACAGCAACTGTTGCTGCACCTGCCCGTTTATATTGAAGATTTTGAATTTCCTCTACTGTATCACTTTTTGGATCATATACTTGGACCTTAGAAGTAACAGAATTTTTGCCTATAGCTCCGCCTGCAATATAAATTTTGTTTCCTACCACTGCAGATGATACATAAGTGGCCAGACTTTTTAAGTTACTCTTCTTAACCCAATTGTCTGTTTTTGGATCATATTCATAGATAAAACCTGAAATACCCGAACCACTGTTATGCGTTCCCCCACCTATATAATATATTTTTCCGTTGACAGTAGCAGCTGCTGCACCTGAATTATTTCTAGGTTGACGATATTTTGTTTCCCACTTCTTTGTTGCTGTGTTATACGCAAAATGCGTAGGCATACTTGGCTCTTGTTGAGTAAATAAGTGAATCGTATTATCTATAACAGCCGCTGTAGATAAATAACTTTTTACTGGGGCATCAACCCCACTTTCCCAAGTGTCAGTTTTATAATCATAAATTTCAACTTTTTCAGTGTTTGCATAATTGCTGGTGTTATATGTATTACCACCAATCACATATATTTTATGATCCACAACTGCCACTGCAGCACCTGCTCTTTTGGTAGGCATATCCTTTTTTTGCGTCCACTCATTTGTTTTAGGATCATAAACATATGTTGTGTTAGTCGCTATATTTTCAGATCCGAATCCTCCAATCACATAAATCTTTCCATCAACAACAGCAGTAGCCGCTGCGCTTCTGACCTCCGGTAAATCAGCTTTACTTACCCAGCTCTTCCCGCTGTTTTCCTCTGCTGACGCACTTCCAAACGGCGACAAAACAGCTGAAAACAGAATTACAAACATAAAGAACAGCTTTTTCACAAAAAACACTCCTTATAATAAAATATTCCACCATTTCCTTTATCGTCTAATCAGATGGATATTTAACATTAGCTTGTATTTAAAAGACAAAAAGACCTGATTTCAAAAATGAATGAAATCAGGTCTTTTCTCAATTCCTCTTCACCATCCGCCTGTAAAACTTCGTAAAGGGCTTGTACTGCTCATTTACAAGGCCTGTCACTTCTGCGATGATCTGCATGAACAGGATTAAGCCGAAGATGATGAAGATGGACACCCAGAGCGTCGCGGTTTTTAAAAGAATGGCGCTCAGGCTGAAGACGATGCCAATTAAATAAATGACGATGACGGCTTTCCGATGGGACAGTCCAAAGGCCATTAGCCTGTGGTGAATATGCGATTTGTCGGGCGCCGAAATCGGCTGTTTGTTTAAAATCCGCCTGATGATCGCGAATGTCGTGTCAAATATCGGCACTCCTAATATAATGATTGGAATGACGACGCTGAACAGGGTCACGCTTTTATACAGTCCGAGAAGCGACAGAACCGAGATCACATAGCCCAAGAAGAGCGAGCCCGTGTCTCCCATAAAAATTTTCGCCGGGTGGAAGTTATAGAACAGAAAGCCGATCGTGCTTCCGATGACAACCAGCGACAGAGAGAAGATCAAGATTTTATCGGCAGAAAAAGCCATGACGGCAATCGTCGAAAGGCCGATGACGGATATACCCGCAGCCAGTCCGTCCAATCCGTCGATTAAGTTGATAGCATTGGTGATCCCGACGATCCATAAAATCGTCAGAGGGTATGCGAGCCACCCCAAATCAAAGCGAAGATCCCAAAATGGAATCGATAAAAATTCCATTTTTAAGCCTGTACTGACGATGATGCAGGCTACTAATATTTGAACGATAAATTTAATTCTCGCGCTTAAATTGTGTTTGTCATCTACAATGCCCAAAATGACAATCATAAAAGCACCGAGTGTAATTGCTGTTATTCTGTTTTCATAAAGGCCTCCGGCAAGCGAACCGGTCAATACTCCTATAAAAATGGCTAAACCGCCCATTCTCGGCATTACTTTATCATGTATCTTTCGTTTATCCGGCTGATCCACGACCCCGGATTTGATTGCTAGACGTTTGACAAGCGGAGTAATAATTAAAACAGTAATGAGAGAGACAAAAAACGCAAGTATAGTGCGTTCATAAGACATAAGGAAGTCTCCTTTTTAAATGAAGTCTGGTCGTATTAAAGATCATACCTTTTCATTATACAATTTCATTATTTATTATAACAAGCTCCAGCCAAAAGAAACATCACGAATTAATATCCCCCGCCGCAAATTATGCATCTTTATTCAAGTTCAATTTATCAAGCATCGATAAAAATAAATGATGCCAGTCTCTTTCATGTGCGATCTTTCTGCGCAGTTCCACATGGGAGACATCTTCATGCGCAAGCTCCAGCTCTTCACACAGCGCTGTAAATTCAACGGGGTCGTTTCCTGTTAGATGACGGTAAACGTGTTCCTGTTCAACCTTTTTTGTTGAAGGAAGGTTCATACCGGCGACAGGCTTTCCGGCAGCTAAAAATTCAAACAGCTTTAAAGGGAATACCGCATTATTATATGGCGACGGTTTATACGGCATGATCCCGATATCCACTACATTCATATAAGCCGGTACTTCCGACGGCGCAGCGGGCCCCGTCCAAATGACATTTTCTTCTTCAAGAAGCGCTTTAAAATCTTCGTCTCCGTTTGTCCCGTCAGGACCGACAAATAAAAACGTCCACTCTTTTTTGGTTTTGGCAGCTTCTTTGATGAGCTTAAAATCGAGCTTTGGCTTAATTCCGCCGATAAAGCCGAGGACGGTGCCTTCCCTTCCGTTCAATACATCGGCTTTTTGCTTATTTTCCGCAAACAAGCTGTATTCGACACCATTTTCGATTGTAAAAACCGGCTTTGTTTCTCCTTGAAGCCGGTCAGCTATGTTTTGGTTCAAATATTCGGAAGTGCAAAAAATCATATCGGCTGCATTGATGATTCTGCCTTCGGCTTCAGAAATGACCTTTTGCCTGAATCCTGAGACAAGGCTTTTTTTTCCGCTGATCGGTGCCGCCCACAGGTCACTGCAGTCATAGAAGACCTGATCCCATTGATAAAGTGAGGACAGCATCGGAAAACCGGGGAATGTGTACCATAAGCACACCTTTTCCCCCTGAACGTCTTCTTTCAGCCGGTCAAGCAGCGGCTCCAGCTTGCTTTGATAGAAAACATCCTTGTAGCGGGCAAACCTGAATATTTTCTTTTTCAAGAAATCTTTGACTGCAAATTGCTTGATTCCGTTGTCAAGCAATGTAAATGTCTCTCGGGAAGGATTTTCAGACGGACAGACCCAAATGACTTCCTTCGTCTCCTTGCGGCCGGCCAAAAACTCAGCAAGGCGGTGCCTTCTGTATCTTAGCTGATCCTGCCCCCATTCACCTGTTGCTACTATGACGTGTATGATTTGATCTGCTTTCACTTTCAATCACCTTTTCTGTCAATGCCGTTATAATCTTTTCTTTACTGCGTTCTTAGCGTAATGGAAAAAGCACCATGTCGCTTTCATCAAGTGAAGGCGTTCGATTTCCCTGTACACATACCAGGTTTTTCGCGCTGCCTTCCATTTATTACTGGAGATCGATGTTTCAACGATGCGGTATTCGGCGAGTGGTTCGTTCAGTCCGTATGCCTTGAACCCCCGCTTTAATACGGACAGCCATGTCGCCAAATCCTGACGGGTTCTGATATTCGGCATCCGGATATCACCCGTTTGCTCTCTGTCAATCATTACCGTCAAACAGCCGATAATCGTATTTTTTAATACATCATCATATGTAAGGCTGACGGGTGCATGAATGGTTTTATGAAGCGGTTCGCCGTCTTGGCTGATCAGCTCGTATGCCGTAAATGTGAAAGCGTGCTGATGCTTCCTCATAAAGGCAAGCTGCTTATCCAGCTTTTCTGCTTTCCACACATCATCGCTGTCCAAAAAGGCGACATAGCGCCCTTCGGCTTTGCTGAGCGCTGCATTTCGAGCCGCTGCAGCGCCTTGATTTTCTTTCAGAAAAATGGCATGGATCCGTTCATCATCTTCTTCATAGCGCTTCAAAATGTCTCTTGTCCCATCTGTTGAGCAATCATCGGCAATGATCATTTCCCAGTCGGAAAACGTCTGATTTAAGACGGACTGAATGGTTTTTTCGATAAATTCCTCCGCGTTATAGGAAGGCGTAATGACAGAGATTAAAGGTTTTTGCCTCGTCATGGTCCTGATCCACATCCCCAATTAAAAATTTAACGTTCTCTGAATACTTCCGGAACGACAATGATAAAAAACGACAGCGCTAAACCGATCAGTACGCCTAATACCGCTCTTTTTTTAGGCGACATGCCGGCAGCCTGGTTATCCAGCACGATCAAGGGCTCAATTTCTTCAGCAGCCTTCATATCAAGCTTGCTTGTTTCAAGTTCATACAAAAACCGCTGTTTATCAACTTTGGAATCAGCGCTGACTGTTTCGCCTTCAAGCGCCTTTATATTCTTTTCGATGACTTCTTCCCTTTTTGAAAACAGCGCCTTATCGCCTTTCATATAGGCATCTTTAACTTTTCCTAAAGTATCCAATGTTTTCTGTTTGTCAGGCCCTGTATAACTTAAGTTAAAAAGTGAATCCGTTCTGATTTCAATCGCCAGATCGTCTTTCAACTGCGCCAGATCCTCTTCCGGCATATCCGGGAAAATGTCCTTTAAAAAGGCTTCGTTTTTCAACAGCAGCGGCACCTGCTTTGCATTGTTGTACTTCGCTTCTCCATAGTTCCCGGTTGATATCGTTACAGTAGCCGTGTAATCGGACGGAGCAACGCTCCCCTTCGGCATAAAATAGCCGACAAGACCAAGAATAAGAGGAAGCGCAATAATCGCCACAATAAACTTTTTCACTCTACCAGCAATACGTTTGATTAAATTCATCACATGAATTTCTCCCTGTTTTTAAATTCGATTTTCAAAAATCACCTATACTGTTCGGTTTCATCCGTTCCGCTGACTCTAAAGGTATTAACCGTCGCAATCACAAGGGCGAGAAACACCCAATGGAAATATAGATTCGAGACGGAACTCGGACTGATGCTTGATACAAGGAAGGCGACGAGCGCGGCTGTCAAACCTTCAATGAGAAGCTTGTACCGCTTTCCAAGCGATCTTTTATAATACCGGTAAAGCACGGTTATTAAATAAATGTACATCGTTAAATAACCGAGCATCATCACAACTCCAAAATTCGTCATGATCTCTACGAGCCAGTTATGAACCTCCACGACCCGGTCTGTATCGAACAATGCGTGATGTTCCAAATAATAAGGTACATTGCCGGCGCCAACGCCGAATCCGTAGGTATCCAGCACATAATGCCCGGCGTTTTTCAACAAGTTTGCCCTGGCGACATTGGATGGCAGCGGCTCGCTGAAATCGTGTGTAGTTTGCGGAGCCAAAAAGTATGTATAAAAAGCTCCGGTGATCTTTCCTGCAAACAGTGTGACAAAAGCGATACATCCTGCAGCTGCGGCGATGAGCGCCCATTTTTTAAGCACCTTCGGCAGCAAAATAAACGCATAAACGGCAAGTCCGGCTATAATTCCCAGGATGCTGGCTCTTGATCCTGTCAGGAAAATCAAGTAGGCCGAACAGAACGCAAGGAGCAGCCCCGCTATTTTTAAGTAGCTGTTTTTAATGTTTTTGAAAAAAGATAAATAAAAGAAAAAGCTGATGGATAGAAATGTCGCAAAGTCATTCTGATTGAAAAAGACGGATGTCGGATAGTGCTGTTTATAGTGCGGCCCGTTATAAAGGGTCGAGCTCGGCAGGTGGTTTAATGTAAAGTGGTTGTAAAACCCGATGACCATTAAAAATACGGTCATGACCAACCATATGTAATAAAACGCGAGAATTCGATCCATTTTTTGAAAAAACATAACAATCAGAAAAACAAAAAACATTCCCATTGCCAATAGGAACAGATATTTTACGCCCTCAGTAGCAGACTTGACCCAAAGCAGCGAAATCATTCCATAGCAGAACCAAAACGTGAAAAACATCAGAATGCCTTTAACATGCACCTGCTTCCACTTTTCAAGGTGCTGGCTGCCTTTCAACATTTCCGCTATGAATAAGAATCCTGCCAGAATCAGAAGAATTCGATATGGAAACAGGCTGAAAAAGCCTAATTTAATCGTAAAAAAAGCATTGTTGGCAAAAGTTGCAGCGATGAGCAGATATAATACGGGCATCAGCAATTGCTCGGAAGACAAATACTTCCGGAGCACAATGATCAAAGTCAGCGCAATCAAAATCAGACATGCTAACAAGACTTTTTTTGCATTGGACTGGGCCAATACAACGAATGCTAACCCTGCGGTCAATGCGGCGAGCCAAACCAAAACATTGACCGCGAAACGTTTGAGACTCATTTTGCCCCCTCCTTCCGCTTCTTTCTGGAAAAGGGCTGCCGACATCAGCCAGCAGCCAGTGATTTACGTATTCATTTCTTTTTTATAATATGAAATGGTCTTTTCCAGTCCTTCAGCGAGCGGCATTTTTGGTTCCCAGTTTAAAATTTTCTTTGTTTCTTCATTACTCAGTGTGCTGTGGCGGATATCCCCCGGCCTTTCATCTTGATAAATCGGAGACAGCGCCGAGTTCGTCGCTTTTTTCATCTCTGCAAACAGCTCATTGACCGTGATCGAAAAGCCGTTCGAAACGTTTAAACAAACGTTTGATTGAGCTCTGAGCGCCTTGACGTTGGCGGAAGCCACATCACCGACATATATAAAATCGCGCGATTGTTCTCCGTCTCCAAAAATCACCGGAGCCTTGCCGCTTGTCAGCAAATCGGAGAAAATCGATACGACGCCGCCCTCTCCTTTTGCGTCCTGGCGCGGCCCGTATACATTGCTGTACCGCAAAATGCAATACTCGGTTCCATACAAATCATAGGCCAGCTTTAAATAGTTCTCTACCGTAAGCTTCGTCAGCCCGTAGGGTGAGCCTGGATTTGTTTTATGACGGGTGTCGACAGGCAGATATTCAGGATCTCCATAAACAGCTGCTGATGATGCAAAGACGATCTTTTTCACGCTGCATTCACCCGCTGCCTTAATGATATGGAGCGATCCCCTGATATTGATGTTTTCATCATTTAAAAAATCGCTGACAGACTCCGCCACGCTTACTTGTGCAGCTAAATGAATAATATAATCGGGATCAATGCTTTTGATGACGTCGATGACTTCCGGCTTTGTTATATCCTGCTCATAAAAGTCAACCGCGAGACCTTCGATGTTGGAGCGGTGTCCCGTAGTTAAATTGTCAAGAATTGAAACCCGGTAATTTTCTTTCAGAAGCTGTTCAGCGATATGCGAGCCGATGAATCCGCATCCACCTGTCACTAGTACTTTTTCCATTGATAACACCCCGCGTTTTATACTTTTGTTAAGCTTTTCTCTCCCTGTACTCCAGGGCGGCCAATTGAATGATAAATAAATCCTTCTCTTCTCATATCTTCAAGTTTAAACAAGTTACGTCCATCAATTAGAACAGGACGATTTAAATATGTTTTCAATTTCTTAAAATCCATTTCTTTAACCTGAGGCCAATCTGTCAAAATGAGGCAAGCATCAGTATCTTTTACAGTATCATACAAATCGTTGCTGTATATGGCCTGATCTCCCAGTAAGCGTTCTGCCTCCGGAATTGCAATGGGATCGTATGCTTTAATATGAGCACCAAGGCTTCTCAGCATCGGAATGACATCCAGAGACGGCGCCGAGCGCATATCGTTTGTATTCGGCTTGAATGCCAGCCCAAGAACCGAAATGGTCATGCCGTTTAAATCGCCAAACACATCAAGGAGCTTTTGCACAATGTGGGCGCGCTGCTTTTGATTCGTCTCAATAACGGCTTCAATCATTTTAAAAGGATAGCCGACTGACTTCGCAATGTGCAATAAAGCCATTGTATCTTTAGGGAAGCAAGAGCCGCCAAAGCCGATTCCGGCTTTCAAAAATTTATTGCCGATTCTGCTGTCCAATCCGACACCTTCAGACACCTTTGATACATCAGCTCCGACCCTTTCGCAAATATTCGCGATATCATTAATGAACGAGATCTTTGTAGCCAAAAATGCATTTGCAGCGTATTTAATCATTTCTGCACTTTCAAGGTTAGACTTGACGATTTTCGTTTGAAAAGGCTTATGGAGCTCTTCAATAATCGCAGCAGCCTTTTCGCTTGTCGCACCGATGACGGCTCTTTCCATATTCATCGTATCGTAAATAGCTGTTCCTTCACGAAGAAACTCAGGGTTTGAAACGACATCAAACGGATGTTTGCCATTGGTATGCTGCTCGATAATGGATTGGACAAGCTTTCCTGTCCCAACAGGAACTGTACTTTTGTTAACAATGACTTTATATCCGTTTAAATATTTTCCAATCGTTTCAGCAACTTCTTTTACGTATTTCAGGTCTGCCTCTCCATTTTCTGACATCGGTGTCCCGACTGCTATATAGATAATTTCCGAATCTTTTATCGCCTTGGGAATGTCAGTTGAAAAGAACAAACGGTTATCATTCACATTTTTATCCACAAGCTCTTGCAGGCCGCGCTCATAAATTGGCATAATACCTGCAGAGAGACTCCTAATTTTTTCGGCATCTATATCACAACAGACAACCGAATTTCCAATCTCAGCAAAGCAAGTTCCAGATACCAGCCCAACATATCCTGTTCCAATAACAGCGATTCTTTTCAATATCATCATTCCCCTTCCTTAAGCTAACCCTTCAATCCAATAGCTTTATTAGGCGATGATTTTTATTTCTATCTTAATAAAAACCAGGCGTCTCTCTTCTCTTATATTTTTCATCATGGACGCAATGTTGCTGCTTTAAACAAAGCCTTTATTAGATTTTATTCTAGATTTCTCGTACAGATTTAATTTTTTTCCCGACGCCATAAATCTTCATACTTCTCTTTTAATGCTTTAGCATTTTTACTTGCATCATAATCCTTGCACACAGTTTGATACAGCTCCTCAGCAATGTTTTTCCTCCATTCTCCCTCCTCCATATATACCTTAACCGCTTTTATTATATTGGAGACAGAGCGCGGCTTGATCAACAGATGTTCGTGTTTTCCGAATAAAGACGGAACCCCTCCGACCGCCGTACAAAGCACCGGAACCTTGAGGGCGAGCGCTTCAATGACGACAGTCGGCATCCCCTCAGAATACGAAGGAAGCACAAACAGATCTGATGCAGCCAGATATTCTGATATCTCATGGTTTGCGACCTGCCCCGTCAATATCGCTTTTTCACCGGCGGTTTGACGAATGTGCTGCTTCTCCGGTCCGTCGCCGATAAACACAGCTCTGTAGCTGTCATCAAGCTGCCTGACCGCTTCCGCCAGCTCGGCTACTCCTTTTCCTTTCACCAAGCGGCCGACGAACGTCAGCAATTTTTTGTCTTTCGGCAGGCCGAATTTCTCCCTCAATTCAAATGTTGAAGCGGAGGGTTTTTGAAACCGGTCCAGGTTGACGCCGATAGGAAGAACCGAGCATTCAGCACCGGTCATTTCTTTTGTTTTGGCTTTCAGCTCATCGCTGACAGCCAGAACTTTTGCCGCGGAATGCACAGCTGTTTCAAATGCTCGAAATGCACCTTTGCTGTATTGGGGATAAATATTGACATCGCTTCCGTGCAAAGTCAGAACATAAGGAACTTTCAGCCTCTGTGAAACAACGGCAGCGGCACCCCCGGATGGCATCGCGAAATGGGCATGGATAAGATCCGGCGCAAGCCCGTGCTTCTCGATCGTCCTCAATACGGACTTTGCAATCCGGCGATGCGGCTGAGCCCATTTTAGCTGTCCAGGCAGAGCCGTATACGGCGGTCTGTAGACCGGGATGCCTTTTCTTTCTTCATATTCCGGGACTGTTCGTGCTTGACGGTATTTTTTTTTCAGCAGCCTGAGGGGAGCAGGGTTCACAGGTGATGGACATATGACCGCCACATCAACGCCCTGCATCTGCAGCGCCTGAACCTGTGTTTCATGAAAAACGCCTTCTCCCGGTTTTTGACTGCTTGGATAAACACTGGTAATCCAAAGAACCTTCAATGATGAAACGCCCTTTCTGCTGTCATCTTCTTAATTGGATCTTCATAGCCCGCCGATAAAATTTACTGACCAGAAAACCGTAAAAAATTCCGCTGATTCCGACGGAAACTGCCAGCTGAAGCATGGCGCCGTGAAGCAGATGTCTGCTGCCGACGCTCAAGACAAGAGCCAGCAATGCCATGAGCAGTGTCAAGGCCAGCGGTTTTCCAACGGTTCTAAAATATTCGCCCATCTTCAGCTGGATGACATATTTGAGCAGCCATCTGCCGATAAAGAAATTGATCAAGCTGATCGCTGCATAGGTCCAGGCGGTGATCGTCAAATCCTTCGTTAATACCGCCGCATAAAGAGACAGCCCGTAAAGGAGCATGATCCCGCTGTCCCAATAAAATGCCAGGTCTGCTCTCCCCTTCGCCAGCAAAACCGATCCGTTCGGATTCATCAAAACCCTGAGCAGCCCGACAATCGCGAGGATATTCAGAACCGGTACGGCCTGCAGCCATTTTTCTCCGAAGACGACTTCAATAAATAAATCTGAAACAGTCATCAGTCCGATCAGAAGCGGGAATGAAATCAGCGAGAGAAGCTTTGTCATATTTAAAAAGCCTTCGCGCAGCGTTTGATTGTTCCCTTGATTCTTTGAGAAGACGGGAAACGCTACCCGTGTCACGATCGGATTGATTTTTAATACGGGAATCGTAATAATTTGATACGCCAGGTTATAGATTCCCAATGCTTCCGCACCGAGAAACCGTCCGATCAAAATCATGTCGATATTGGCGCCAAGCCTGTTTACAAGCCTTGAAGCGAGCTGAAACGCGCCGAACGAGAAAAATTCTTTCACTTCCCCCAACGCAAAGACGAGAGATGGACGCCATTTTTTTAAATATACAGCAAAAAACATGATGCCTTTAACCGAATTAAGAAAAACTTGTGACAATGCATAGGCCACAATCGGATCCATCAGAAAAACCAAAACGAGCAGGAGCACAAATGACAAAACGGTGACACCCGCTTCTATTTTGCTCAGCACATTAAACTTCAGATCTTTTTGCAGCATATATTGATACTGCTGGCCGACCGGGGCGATCAAAAACATGACGGCCAAAATCCGCACAAGAAAAACCAGTTCGTCCCGCTGATAAAAGTCTGCGATGAACGGACTCAGGAAAAAGAGGCCGATAAACAAAAGGATGCCCGTTAGGATATTCAGCCAATATAAGGTCGATAATTGGCGTTCACTGATGTTCTCCTTTTGAATTAAAGCGGCCCCGAATCCCATATCGAGTACAATTTGTGTAAAAATCGTTACGGTGGTCAGCATTCCGACCAAACCGAATTCGGCAATTGTCATGATATTGCCGAGCAGTGCAAACTGTATAATTTGAATGACCGTGACGATCAAAGTTGAAACACTTGTCCATTTTGCACCGCTTAATATTTGTTTCGTAATGGTAGACATAGCATATTCCTAACTTCCTCGTATTATCTGGCTCCTTCGCCGGTTAATACTACTTTAATCGTTTTCAGCATAACCTTCAAATCGAGAAGAAACGTTAAATTCCGAATGTAATACAGATCGTGCACCAATTTTTCTCTCGGACCGATATCATAGCCTCCGTTTACCTGTGCAAGTCCCGTTAACCCAGGCTTAACAATTAAGCGGTTTTTAAATCCCGGAATTTCATGGTGAAACTGAGCGGTAAACATCGGTCTTTCAGGCCTTGGTCCCACAAGGCTCATATCTCCGGCCAGAACATTGATCAGCTGCGGAAGTTCATCGATTCTTGTTCTTCTTATAAAAGACCCGACTGCAGTGATGCGCGGATCATCCTTCTGCGCCCATTTCGCACCGGATTTTTCGGCATCGATTCTCATAGAGCGCAATTTAATCAGCTTAAAGTGCTTCCCGTCTTTTCCAACGCGTTCCTGGCGGTAAAAAGGCGATCCAGGAGTCTCTATAGAAATCAAAATACAGAATAACAGAATCACCGGCAGTGTAATGGCGAGACCGATGAGTGATAGGACGATATCCATTGCCCGTTTGATATTCAAATATCGCACTGCTTTTTCAGATAGAGCACAAGAATAGATATGCTGGCTTGAGTATTCATTATACATTCTTAAGCTTTTGTCCATACTCACTGACATACACCTCACGATTGGTTTGGTTCTTCTTTGTGATCTCTGCGTCAGTGTAGCATATGAACGTAAACCCATTGTAAAGGGCTTGTTAAAGAGTATTAATTGTGTGATTTTTCGGTAAGTTTGTTTATTTTTCTTTAAACATTAATCACTGTCCGCTCCTTTTTGTTGAATTAATGGAATAATCATACTATATTTCAATATATAAAAAAAGAAGCCGAAGTTCGGCTCCTTTTTTCACATAAAGGACTCACAAGCCCTCCTTTTATCTATAGTATGCTGAAACAGCATCATTGATTCCTTTTGCTGCTTTATCCTTTAGCGTAGCGCTTTTTAATTTGCTTGCGTCAGACGAATTCGTGATAAAAGCGGTTTCTATTAAAACGCTCGGCATTTTCGAATACTTAATCACATAGAACCCTGCTGTTTTCACGCCTCTGTCTCTTGTTCCAAACGCGCTGACGACCCTCGGTTGAACTAATTCAGCAAGCCGCTGGCTGTTGGCGCTTTGATATGTTTTGTCATAATACGTCTCAGTGCCTTGTGATGAAGATGTATATGAATTGGCATGAATGCTGATGAACAGATCGACATTCGCATTGGCGCCTTTTTTCACCCGTTCTTCAAGCGAATAGAACGTATCGTTTGACCGTGACATTACCGGAATAGCTCCTGCGCTGTTCAGTTTGCTGTTTAGCCGTTTAGCAATATCCAGGTTGACGTCCTTTTCCTGCAGACCGTTGCCGATTGCACCAGGATCCTGATCCCCGTGCCCCGGATCGATGAAAATCGTTTTACCGACTGCCGGATTTTTAAGCTGGGTCATAACCTTTGAGGTGACAGAAGAAGTTCCCCCAACAACAGAGAAGTTTTTGATATTTTTATTGCCGATAAAAGCTCTCGGCTCTTTCGATAAATTTTCCCCGTTTGTCAGGATGATCGCTTTATTTTGTTTCGCAGCAAGAGCTGCTCCGGCGATAGAGTCAGCATAAGAATACCCATTGCTGACGTAAGTATTACTTGTATTTAGAGTAAGCTTTTTTGCAATATTCACAGAAATGTCGTAGCGGTTTACTCCTCCGATTCTGATCGGCGATGGGAGTCTTTTATATAATGTGCTGTTTATACTGCCATTTCCTCCGATAACATATGTCTGTTTAATCCCTTTGCTTTTGAGCGCATCAGCTGTATAACTATTGAGTGTACTGTTATTTGTAAACAAGATTGGATAGCCATTTTTAGCCGCATAAGGTATGATGGCTATCGGTTCGGCATACAAAAAGCCATTTGCGACAATCGCTTTTGAAGTGCTCGGCATGGATTTTGCCACTTTTGCTGCCGTATCATACCGGTTTTTCCCGACAATTCTTTTGACAGTGATTCCAAGACTTTTAATTTGATTTTCTACTGTATAGGATACGGTTGATGTCCCGCCAATGATATAAACGGTTTTTGTCTTTAATTCTTTTAAACGAGATTTTGTCTCGCTTGACAGATTATTTGCATTTGTTAATAAAAGCGGCGCATTTTTTTGATAGGCAAACGGCGCCGCAGAAATAGCATCCGCATAAGCTCCTCCGCCTACAATGACTGCGGTGCTGGCGGTTGACCAGCCTTTTTTTGATGCTTGCACCGCTGTATCATATCGATTTTTTCCTGCAATTCTGTTTGCTGTGTTGTCTGCAAGAGCAGAAGGTATAAAAAGGATGAGTCCTAAAAAACTAAATGTTAGGACTTTTAATAAAGATCGCAATATCTTCCCCTCCAAATATTTCAAATCATTCGGCAATAAAAAGGAAAACAAGAGACGAGGCTGCCTCCTGTTTCCGATTTGAGTTTTAATTTAATAGTTCGTTAAAGTCGTTCTCGGATAATAGAATTTTAAAATAGAACTATATGAAGTACCCGATCCGGCTCTCGTTTTGCAGGTCCACTTTTTTGTAATGAGATAACGGATTTAAAGCCCCATTACCTCATTGCTCGCCTCAGTGTACCCCCCATAACTTGAAGAATATACCGCTATGATCAGGATTCCAGTACTTTCATTTCGTTTAATTCACGACCTTGCAAGAGTTTGAATACAACTGTATCTGCCGTAAACTTGATATACGTTGTATTCGCCCCTTTTTCCAATTTTCTTGACCGAATATGTACAAGCCGATACAGCCGTTTGGTATCCTCCACATTGCTGCCTCTCACTTTGTGATTTCCGGCAGTTGTAATATCCCGGCTTGACATAGTTGGTCAGCTTAACGGATATGAATTCGTAGCGAAAGAAACGGGAGACGTGATCAACAAGATCATGAAAAAGTGTAAACAGCATCGCTTGCTTCGTTTTCTTCAAGGCCCCAAAAAGTCTCTCTTCATTGACAAACTTAATTTATTTCTCGCTTTCGATTTTCTTTAATTCAAGCTGTCCATTTTCGGTCTTTTTGTAAGTCACTCTTACTTTTTGTCCGTCTGTAAATTTGTCAATATCCCCTACATAGTCACCGGCAATATTTAAGCTGACAGGCTCGTTGTTTATTTTCACCTCAATCGTATGAGTGTCTGCCTGTCCCACGAACGTACCGTCCTCCGTTTGAACCTGATCCGTTTGAACCTGGTCGGTTTGCTCGCCTTGTTTCGCCTGTTCGGCAGTACCGCATCCGGCCAGAAGAAGCATAAAGAACATAAATGCCGCAAATTTCTTCATTTTTCATCACCTCTTGTTTTTTATCGACAAACATTTATAATTTTATAGAAGGAAGCGCCTCTTTGTAACATTCTTAAGTGCTATTTAATCTACTTGTAATATTAAAACTAGAGATATGAAAAAAATTAGTTGTTTCTATTATTTTTAAAATTTATAATCAAATCAGATGATAAAAACTTTAAAGCGAGGAAAATGATGAGAGCTGAAAAAAGAAAAAAGAAAAGAAAAATCCTTTTCATTATTTTAACGATTATTGGCTTATTCGTTTTATGTACCGGCGGCTATGCCTACTACCTATGGAACAAAGCAGCTTCAACCATCGCCAGCATTCATGAGGATATCGGAAAATCTGATAAACGGGACAAGCAGGTGGATGTTAACAGCAAAGATCCAATCGCAGTCTTAATCATGGGAGTTGATGAAAGGGAAGGCGATAAAGGACGGGCTGATTCCCTCATCTACATGACGGTGAATCCAAAAACGAATACAACAGAAATGGTAAGCATACCGCGTGATACGTACACCGAAATCATCGGCAAAGGAAAGATGGACAAAATTAACCACTCCTACGCCTTCGGTGGAACCCAAATGACCGTCGATACGGTTGAAAACTTTTTGGACGTGCCTGTAGATTACTTTGTGAAAGTGAATATGGAAAGCTTCAGGAATATTGTTGATACGCTCGGTGGAATTACGGTGAACAGCACATTTGCTTTCAATTATGACGGGCATTCATTCAGCAAAGGCGAAATCACGTTGAACGGGGAAGAAGCGCTTGCTTACACCCGGATGAGAAAAAAGGATCCAAGAGGAGACTTCGGAAGGCAGGAACGTCAGCGTCAGGTCATTGAAGGCATCATCAAAAAAGGGGCCAATATCTCTTCCGTAACGAAATTCAGCGATATGTTCCAGGTCATCGAAGACAACGTGAAAACAAACCTTACGTTTGACAATATGTGGGATATTCAGTCAAACTACAAATCGGCTCGAAACAAGGTCGTGCAACATCAACTTAAAGGCCAGGGAACCAAAATTGACGGAATCTATTACTATAAGGTCGACGAAAGCGACCGTGAATCGATTTCAAAAAAATTAAAAGAAAGCCTTGCGCTTAAGAATTAACAAAACGAGCTCCGCTCATAACATGCGGAGCTCGTTTTATGTTCATGAAATGGAAGAAGCTTGTCCGGCCGATAGCCCAAAACGATAAAGAATCTCGCCAACGATGAGTTTCAGCGCGTTTCCATCACTGTATGGAGTTGAAGCTTTTGACATTCTTTGATACTCGTCATAATTATTCAGCAGCTTTGTCAGTTCGCAAACATCTTCTTCATTCGTTCCGACCAGCTTTAACGTTCCGGGTTTTACCCCTTTTCGGCCAATATCACCTGTTCTTTCAATGATATTCAAAACAAAATCAGGTCCAGTTTGAAACTCATCAAGCACCTTATCAAGCAATTACCTGTGCCGGGACCTTATAACAACATAAACCATTTAATCAACGTTTTTTTCCTAAACAAACATAATAACTGCTTTGTTCTATGATACGTGTGAAAATGCTCGAATTGTGGTAAAGTTTATTGTATGATCACATCCACTTTAAGGAAGGTGCTTTATTAATGAAAAAAGTAAGAAAAGCCATTATACCTGCGGCAGGTCTTGGAACCCGCTTTTTACCAGCGACAAAAGCAATGCCAAAAGAGATACTCCCCATTGTCGACAAACCGACGATCCAGTACATAGTTGAGGAAGCAATCGACTCCGGTATTGAAGATATCATTATCGTAACCGGTAAAGGAAAGCGCGCCATCGAAGACCATTTTGATCACGCGCCTGAACTGGAACGTAATCTTGAGGAAAAAGGAAAAAAAGAGCTACTTGAAAAGGTTCAAAAAGCCTCCAATATGGCGGACATTCATTACATTAGACAAAAAGAACCAAAAGGACTCGGACATGCCGTATGGTGTGCTCGCAACTTCATCGGCAATGAGCCTTTCGCCGTTTTGCTCGGAGACGACATCGTTCAGGCCGAAACGCCGGGGCTTCGCCAGCTCATGGATGAATATGAGAAAACCCTTTCTTCCATCATCGGTGTTCAGCAGGTACCTGAAGACGAAACACACCGATACGGAATCATCGATCCTCTCACAAAAGAAGGACGCCGGTACCAAGTGAAGAACTTTGTTGAAAAACCAACATCGGGAACTGCCCCTTCCAACTTGGCAATCCTGGGCCGCTATATCTTCACTCCTGAAATCTTCATGTATCTAGAAAAGCAGGAAGTTGGAGCAGGTGGAGAAATCCAATTGACGGACGCGATTCAAAAATTAAATGAAATTCAGCGCGTTTTTGCATATGACTTTGAGGGCAGGCGGTATGACGTCGGTGAAAAGCTTGGTTTTATTCAAACGACCCTTGAATTCGCCATGCAGGATCCTGAACTTAAAACTAAACTTGTTCCTTTTATAGAAAATCTTTTAAATAAAGAAGAAATATAATAAACGCAAAAAAACTGGCACACTCTTATGCCAGTTTTTTAATGCATTCTAAACACTTCGGTTTAATTCTTATCTGCACAATTCATTAATAAAATTCAACAACTTCCTGCTGGAATCACCACTTGAATACTCATTCCACTCATTTGAAAACCGTTTAACCTCTTCATACGTATGGTGAATGTTCTTTAATTCGTTAAGAAGCATGTCGCGGTTGCGGCAGGCCTTTCCCGGAATTACCGCTTCATAGTCGTCGATCAAACCGCGTTTTTTATCGTACTCTTCAAGATCATAGGTGTAAAACAGCATCGGTTTATCGAGCAGGGCGTACTCGAAAGGGATCGAGGAATAGTCCGATATCAGCACGTCGCTTACATGTAGCAGATCCTTTAACGGAAGGTCTGAAACGTCTTTTATCATACCTTCATATTCTTCAAGTCTGATATTCTCACGGACAGCAGGATGCAGCTTAACCAAAAGCAAAAATTCTCCCTTTAAATCTTCAGAGAGCTGCTCTTTTGAAAAAGGGAGTTTCACTCTTGTCATATTATAGTCTCTATATGTCGGGGCATAAAGGATGGCTTTTTGGTCCAAAGATTCATAAGGACGTGCCTCATCTTTAAAATATTGATCTGTCAAGGGAACTCCCGTCCGCAATATGTGCTCATCCTTAACGCCGAATGAACGCTTGAAAATGTCCGCCATCTTTTCCGATCCGACAGTGATATAGTCAAATGAGGCGTATACTTTTTTAAACCTCTTGATATCTGCGGATGTTCTGCGGTAATTTCCGATATCCTCCAGCCCGAACTTCTTCAGCGCGCCGTTCGCATGCCAAACCTGGATGCACTTTGTCTGCGGCCGTTTACGAAGCACACTTGTCAGCAAAAAATAATTATCCGTAATTACACATTTGCTTTTGAACATGCTATAAACGGCCCGCATCAAATGAAAAGGATTTTTTTCATTGATGAAACATGATGACACAGACGGATATTCATTTGCAAGGGAAACCGCATGCCGTGTATAAAGCATTTCCAGTTCAAACGGACAGGCCGTTTCCTCATATTCATTTAGGAGCGCTCTTGCGTTATCAGGGAAGGAAACGAGAAGAACAACTCTGTTTTGGGGCCTTACCCATGTCAGCATAAAGCTGACCATCGAAAGAACACCCGAATAAAACATGACAAACAAAGAACGTATCTTCATGATTCAACCTAATCTCTTTCTATGCATCGATTTGTTTTGACTGCTCTTTTACCTGTTCAGGATAGTAGCTCTGTTTTTGAACCCTTTCTTCTTTCAGAACCGTAAAAGCATATTTCGGTATATTCAGCATCCGCTTCCATCTTGAGGGATTTGTCACGAGTCGGTACAGCCATTCAAGGTTCAGACGGATCAGCAAGTTCGGCGCACGTTTTACCGTGCCGCTGAAAACATCGAAGCTTCCGCCAAGCCCGATTGCAATGGCCTTTGGAAACAGATGCTTATATTTACAAATAAACCTTTCCTGATGCGGGTAACCAAGGGCTACGAACACCATATCAGGTTTAGCTTTCGCAATGCGTTTAGCTATCGCTTCTTTGTCCTTTGCATAGCCGTCTGAACAACCGGCAATAGTGATGTCCGGGTATTCAGATGAAATACGGTCCACGACGGCTTGATTGACCTCTTTCTTCGCGCCGTACAAAAAGATACTTTTCTTTTTGTCGTTGGCGATCTTCAGCAGGTTGATAAACACATCATAGCCTGCAATTCTTGATTTTAATCGCTTATTCGTCAGCTTTGACATCATCACGACGCCAATTCCGTCGGGCAGAATAAAATCCGCTGCTGACAACACGTCGCAGTAGCTGCTGTCTTTTGCTGCTGCATATCCGATTTCAGGATTGACGGTGGCGATATAAGCTCCAACCCGTCGATTAATGTATGACTTCTCAAGATGATGCAAAAAGCCGGATAAATCGGCGTTTACATATGACAGGTTATAAATACGTTCCGTTTGCAACATCAACTCCTCCTCCCGATTTAAAAGTTCAAATTTATGTTTAAACGAAATGAAAATGTCTTAGGAAAGTGGTTCAGCCCAAAAATCCCATCGGTCTAACGTATATTTTAACATAGATGATTCATAAAAGCTTAACAATAACTTTACAACAGATTAAGATTTTTTACGCTGTCTTCAGAAATCAGATGAAAAGAGATAAATTTTAAAACAAAATTTGGAATTTCATTTGCTTTTTACAATGCTTAACGTTTAATAGGCAATGTGCTATAATAAGTGATCAGTGAAGACATGAGGAAAAATTTTTTAGTGAAGAGTATACGTGTTTTTCGGATAGAGCAATTTTGAAAGTTAATCATAGTGGTTTGTGGAGTTATAGATTAGGAAGGAGAGTAATTTAACATGAAGAAAGTCATCACATACGGAACGTTTGATTTATTGCATTGGGGACATATCAAATTATTGGAGCGCGCCAAACAGTTAGGCGATTATCTTGTCGTAGCGATTTCAACGGACGAATTCAACCTTCAAAAACAGAAAAAAGCTTACCATAGCTATGAGCACCGCAAACTTATCCTGGAAACCATCCGTTACGTCGATGAAGTCATCCCGGAAAAAAGCTGGGATCAGAAAGTCCAGGATGTCATCGACCATGATATTGACGTTTTTGTCATGGGGGATGACTGGGAAGGAAAATTTGATTTCTTAAAAGAACACTGTGAAGTCGTCTACCTGCCAAGAACTGAAGGAATTTCGACAACGAAAATCAAAGAGGAAATCGCCGGCCTATAAATTCTGGCATTTTGCCACTGTAAGTTATATAATTCTTTCGAAAAGTACTTCTTATCTTTTTTTAAGAAGTACTTTTTGTTGAATTAAAATGAGAAGTTCGAATTGCCAGCTTACAGTGAAAGGGAGAAAAAAATTGGGCGAAAAACAAAGTGATCCCTTGAAGAATGAGGGAATAGCTATTCCTAATATGACCTATTATTTTATTTCAGGAAACCTTCCTCACGATTATGGAGGATTGACAAAGTCGCTACTGCTACGTTCCAAGTTGTTCGGAAAATTATCTCAGACGCCTACAACCTTTTTAACATTTGGATTTGACAAAGATTTTTCAACTAAAAAAAAACAGCTTTATGAAAATGAGAAAGTCCACCCGAAATTCACTCGAATTTTAAATATGTATAATGACTTTCTTAGCAAAAATACTAATGGCCGCTTATTTTCTGAAAAAACCAGTTTAAACGAAATAAAAAATCACAATAAAAATCGTTTTTTTGCTAAATTCAACAAAATTTTCCGAAGACAAAAAAGCAACCTTAACTATAACTTTTACGAAGATGGAAAATCAATTTGTAGTATAGATTACTTGAATAATGAAAAAAAACGATTTAAAAGAGAAGAGTATACGAGACAAGGGTTATTGTGCCGTGTATCTTATTTTAATACAGAGACCGGCCGATTGTACTGCCAGGAATTTATTAATGATAATCATAATGTTTATCTGGATAAACATTATGATTTTATCGAAGGTCAAAACGAGCTTCAACTGAAAAGTATTAACTGGTATTCAGAAAATGGAGTATTGAAGTTTTCCGATGAATCAGAATTGCGGCGGCATTGGATTGAAGTTCTTGAATTAGAGACAGATCACCCAAAGCTTTTCCTGGTTGATAGCAGACGGCAAGATAAACATGTATTTAGAGTCAAGAAAGCAGATTCCTCTTATTACGCTGCAATTATACACAGCAAACATTATGGAGATAATCCACTTCATGTAAAGCCGCGTTACCGAGAATTATTTAGTCATTTATATAATCTTGATGCCGTGTTTTTTATCACTGAAGAGCAGAAAGAAGATTTCCAGAGGATAGTCGGAGAGCATAAAACATTCTTCTATACTCCACATACAATGGACAAATCGCTTGATAAAAAGGTTTTAAAAACCCAAAGTGAAAAGAATAAAGCGGTTATCATTTCAAGATTAGTTGAATCGAAAAATCTGACTCATGCTATTAAAGCTTTTAAGCTTGTTGTAGATGAAATTCCTGAAGCCAGATTGGAAATTTTCGGTTCAGGCGGAGCGGAAAATAAAATAAAAGCGGAAATTGAAAGTTGCAATTTGCAGAAAAACGTCTTTTTGAAAGGTTATACCAATAACCCAGATAACGAGTTTCAAAAGGCGTGGCTTACAATTTCAACATCTCATTTTGAAGGGTTCGGCCTTTCTAATATGGAAGCTCTAGGTAACGGTTGCCCTGTTATTACTTACGACTATGACTACGGTGCAAGAAGCCTTGTTAAGGATAATGAAAACGGCTTCGTCGTCGAGAAATATAATATTGAACAGCTTGCGGAAAAAATAGTTTTGCTTATGAAAAACGAAAAACTTCATGAAAAATTTTCGAAGTGTGCATTTGAGACAGCAGATAAGTATACGACAAAACATTATATGAAGCGTTGGTCTGACGCGCTTCAAAAAATGATTGAGGTCAAAAAAGAAAAACAAGAATTAAAAGGGATTTTTCCAGGCAAACAAGCGTTCTCTGTGAGAGAGCATAAAATAGATGAATCAAATTTGATCATTGAATTCAAGGCTCAGGTTCAGGTTGATGAAGGCTACAATTTAAAGCTTGTCGGGCTTGACAGAAGAAACAATGCGGTTGTTATATGCGCTTCTTCTCCTGAGAAACCCGTTTCAAGGTCAGATGTCTACCGATTTAATATTGATCTTGATCAACATTTTCATGTTAAAACAGTCAGAGCAAATAACACTAAAACAATTGATTTTTATTTGGCTATCAGCAACCGTGAACAAGTTACAATATTAAAACGGCTGTCTGTTGACCAAACAGAGATGCCCTCTCCTTTCTTAGTGGCAAAATATAAAGTTGAACCTTATATTACCGTAAAAGGCAACTATTCATGGACTTTGCAAACAGATCCGGAGATGCCCTCCTAAGGTAATCCCTGACAACTGTTTGCTACGGGATGAATATTCAGTTCATCTTATGTATAATAATCAGAAGATTATCTGTCGATGATTTTGAAAAAAGAGGAGTAGACTTATTTTATGGTTAAGGAAGTTCCAATAGAATTCAAATTAGTAAACCTGAAAATTGAGGGTTGGCAGCTTCTCCTCGATTTCTCTTTAGATTATTCAGTATCCGCCGATAATATCAGTCTGTTGGCAGTGAACCGCAAAACAAAAGCGGAGCTGCCGGCTTTTTGTGAAAGGATAGACAAAGAAAAAGCAATATATCGTGCGGAACTTCGTTTAGATGCTCTTTCTAAACACGTCGAAGACAAAGGATGCATCGACTTCTACGTAGGAATCCGTGAAGCGGAAGCTGACCTTTTAAAGAAAAGAATACAGACGAAGTTTCAGCCAATTGAACTATCTTGGAAATGGGATGAGCAAAAGCAGGTATTTTTTCTTCCTTATACAACCAAGAAAGGAAATCTCTCGTTAAAAGTTCTGCCCAAAAAAACAGTTGCTGAAATAACTGATATCGATTTAAACACTGATGGAGAACTCACCCTTGAAGGATACGCTTTTTTGCTAAATGAGGATGGAAAGGCAACTGCCAAGCAAAGATGCCTTATTCTAAAAGAGGTCGGTGACGCCGAAGAGAAAAAGGTTTTCGAATACCCATTAGAGGATAATGAAACAGCAAACTTTAAGGTGCACATTAATCTCAAAAAGCTTTATGAAGAAAACGCTATGCCTGTCATGTTCCAGTTTCACATCGAATTTATCGGTGAAGACCCTGAAACGGGCGAAAAAGCTATCAAGAGAACAAAACCGCTAATGCTGAAAAACAAAGCGAACCCGCAAAATAGCCAGTTTACAGTCATTGAAACGGAAAAAGGTCCGGCGCGTTTTCATGTCTACCCGCAAAAGAAAAAGAGATGTATGCGCTTAAGAATGAATGATTATACATTTAAAACAAGGGCTGTTTATTTCGTTGTTGGGAAAAAGAACCGGACTGTTTCCTTTTTCCGCAGAAGAAAAAACAAGCTAAAGAAAAAGATAGGCAACGGCTTGAAAAAAGCGTATTATTTCACCTTTGGACTGGCTGGAAAATTGCCAGTGAAAAAGAAGACCGTTATCTTTGAAAGTTTCGCCGGAAAGCAGTACAGCTGTAATCCGCGCGCAATTTACGAATATATGACAGAGAACAAACCGGATTACGAAATGTATTGGAGCGTAAATCGGGATTACACGGATATCTTTGAGGAAAAAGGCATTCCTTACATCAAAAGGTTTACCCTGAAGTGGCTGTTTGCCATGGCAAGAGCCGAATATTGGGTTGTAAACAGCCGAATGCCTTTATGGATTCCAAAGCCGAAGCACACCACATATCTTCAAACATGGCACGGCACACCGCTGAAACGTCTTGCTGTCGATATGGATGAAGTGCATATGCCTGGCACCAACACGGAAAATTACAAAAAGAATTTCACTATGGAAGCAGCAAAATGGGATTATTTGATCTCACCGAACGCATATTCTACAGAAATCTTTGCCCGTGCATTCCAATTCAATAAAACGATGATTGAATCAGGCTATCCGAGAAACGATTTTCTCCACACGGACAACAATGCCGAAACGGTTCGTTCATTAAAAGAGAAAATGAAGCTGCCGGCTGACAAAAAAGTGATCATTTATGCGCCGACATGGCGTGATGATCAGTTTTATAAAAAAGGAAAATACAAATTTGACCTTGATTTGGATTTGGCGAAAATGAGACAGGAAATTGGCGATGACTATGTAATCGTCCTCAGGATGCACTACTTAGTTGCCGAAAACTTCGACCTTGAGCCATACCAAGGTTTTGCATACGATTTCTCATCCTATGAGGACATCCGCGAGCTTTACATGGTGTCTGATTTGCTGATCACGGACTATTCTTCCGTCTTCTTTGATTTTGCGAATTTGAAGCGTCCGATGATTTTCTTTGTTCCCGACATTGAAACGTATCGCGACAAGCTGCGCGGCTTTTACTTTGACTTTGAAAAAGAAGCTCCAGGCCCGCTCGTCAAAACGACGGATGCCGTCCTTGAAAAGATCAAGGAAACGGAAGCGCCCGGCTATCACCTGCCTGATGTATTTGAGCCTTTTTATCAGAAGTTTTGCTACTTGGAAGAGGGCAGATCGTCTGAAAAAGTAGTAGAGAAGATTTTTAAGTAGTAAAAAAAGCCACTGTATAATACAGTGGCTTTCAACCTGAATGTTAATAAAAAAATAATGGAACATTCATAAACTGATCAGTTAGCCTTTGAATAACTGTCGGGAAAATAAATAGTCTTAACTTTTAAACAATCTTATGCTATTATAAGTTCTACCATAAAGATCTTCAATAGTCAAAAAATCCGGCTTCAAAATAGCGAAATACTAACTATGTGCTTTACATTGAATTTAAAAGTTGCAGTTTTTTATTAGAAGTGATGTTTGTTACTTCTTTTTTTCTTGCCAATCATCATCATATGCAAATTTCACTCTATACTGAGATGTTTTTATAGATCAATATAAGGGTTGGAGGGCACATAAATGCTTAAGGTGTGAAAAATTACAGCAAATGCTTAATTTAATGACATGAAGATTATATAAAGAATACCTCTGTAATTTTGAAGAAGCAAGGAGATACGAGAACGAATGAATAAAAAAATTTTGAAAAGAAAAGTCAAATTTATTAAAGATCCTCTCGAAAACTATATGAAGAAAACAAATCATAGAAGAAATAATCAGTATGCTAAATTTTACGAAAAGCTGAATGTTATTGATAACACAATATTATACGAAAGCCGTGATGGAAAGAGCATTACTGACAGCCCTTTTGCAATTTTTAAATACTTAACAAAAAATCCGGAATTTAAGCATTACAAGCATATTTGGTCAGTAGAAGACTTTCATGCACTTGAACCTGTTATTTCGAAGTATAAAGATATGCCGAATGTTGAATTTGTTAAAAGAAATTCAACACAATATTTAAAGTACTTAGCCTCAGTAAAATATTTGATTAACAACTCAACTTTTCAGTCATTTTTCACATGTAAAAAAGAACAAGTATATATCAATACATGGCATGGAACACCGCTCAAAAGCATGGGTTTTGATATTCCGGGGAATCCCGCGCATTCGCAAAATGTTGTAAGGAATTTTATCAGTACAGATTATTTATTAAGTCCCAATAAACATACTACAAATATGTTTGTCAACAGTTATAAACTAAAAGGGTTGTACACAGGCGAGATTATTGAAGAAGGCTATCCAAGAATTGATTTGACACTTAATACAGTTCCTGAAAACTTCAAAAAGTTTCTGAAGGAATTGGATTTACAGATTGAGACTGAAAAGAAAACAATTTTATACGCACCTACCTGGAAAGGGACAAGTGTTTCAAAAGTAAAAAATGATGTATTTCAAATCGTAGCAGACATGAATTATCTGGAAGACAAAATTGGTGCTGAATACAATATTCTTATAAAAGTTCATCCTTTCTTATATAGTACGGCTGTCAAATCAGAAGAACTTAAAGGAAAACTTGTTCCAGATTTTGTGGATACAAATCAGCTGTTAAGTACTATTGATATACTGATAACAGATTATTCCAGCATATTTTTTGATTTTCTCGTTACCAACCGACCAATTTTGTTTTACATGTGGGATGCAGATGATTACAACGAACAAAGAGGAAAGTATATAAAAAATGAAGACCTTCCGGGTCCGGTTTTATATAACGTTAGGGAACTAACAGAGGCAATCGAAGATATAAATAAAGTGAGTTCGGAATTTGAAAAAAAATATCAGGAAAGTAAAGCCAAATTTACAAATTATGACGACGGAAATGTTACAAAAAGAGTTGTTGATAAGATTTTCAAAAATAGCGGGCAAGTAAATGTGATAAAAGATCTGAATAAAGGAAAAGAAAAGATTCTCATATACCCCGGCGGAATGAAGAATAACGGTATTACGACTTCTTTCATTAACTTAATGAGTAACATCGATTTTGAAAAATATGATGTGAGCTGTTTTATGGCAACACCCCATCAGAAAGAAGTGCTCAATAATATCGACAAGGTGAATAAAAATGTCAGATTCATATTTAAACCTGGTTTGCCTGTCTATACATTATCAGAGGTATACAAAGACAAACTGATTCATAATAGGGGTGCAAAGGGAAGACTTAAAGAGCTGTATCCAAATGATGCTTATGTAAGAGAGCACCAAAGACTGTTTGGAAAATCTAAATTTGATTATGTCATCGATTTTAGTGGTTACAGTTTATATTGGGCCAAATTCTTAGTTTGCGCAGATGCAAAAAAGAAAATTTGCTATATGCACAATGATCTTCTATCGGATAGTGAGAGATTAGTTAACGGGCGTCGACCGCATAGAATCAATTTAAGAGGGCTATTCTCGATCTATAACAAATTTGACAAATTGGTAAGTGTTTCAAAAGGAACAATGGAACTAAATAAAAAAAATCTGTCCATTTATGCTGATGAGGATCATTTTGATTATATTATGAACTCTATTAATCCCGAAAGAATTCTAGGGATTGAGCATACTGAATCAGATTCTGTGACGTCGGTGAACCCCCATGAGAATGGATCTAAGAATCATGTTGACATCGTGGATAATAAAAGGTTTAAAGCAAGAGCAAAGATTGTAAACGCCGATGGCTTCTTTGTTGTAAATACCTTAATTGATAAGGCAAATACCAGACTTACTCCAGCTAAGGAATTTGAAAATGAGGAAGTCTTGATATTAAGAGAAGCCCATACAAATGACGGAAGAATACTATATAAATTGAGTATCAACGGCAGTACCATCGGGTGGCTGGAAGAAGGTGCTCTTGAAATATTGCCGGACAGTATATTGACTGAAAAAGAAGTGAATAGACTGGCGATTATTCAGCACCCCAAAGGAAACGACATCTGGAATAAGCCATACAAAGTTTTGGATGTTGAAAAAGTAAGTTCGAGCAAAGAATATAAAGGAATTATTGTTGAGGTAGACAAAGAGGTTAGAACACAGCACTCTTTCTATAGCAGAATATACATTAATGATGTTTTGATAGGATGGATTGACAGTTCAGCATTGAAAATTGTAAAAGAGTATGAATTGGATAGTGAATGTGCGGATGAACAGCAGTCCATTATAAATAAGGAAAAGAATAAGATTAAACAAAAAAACTACAAAAAACATTCTGATATCATCCAAGGGCTGGACAACAGAACATTAGAGGAAAAAGCGTTGAACTTGTTAGCAAAGATAACAAGTGGAGAAGACTACATGATTTGGTCTAAGGCGTATCCCAATAATGGCTGCCAAAAAATATCGACTGCTGAAGAGTTCAACGGTTTAATTGCAAAAGTCATCAAGAGTCATAAAACAAAAGAAGGCACGTACTATCTTTTCTCAATAGATGAAAAAGTCATCGGGTGGCTGGACTGTAATGCCTTTAAAACTATAGACGAGACAGTCATTATAGAGGAGAAGCCAGTAGAATATGAGGCACAAATCAATTTAGGTGACACGGAATATATTTTTAACAAGCCATATGATGTAAAAGGTTGCAGTATAATAGATGATTATAAAAAATTCAATCATGAAGAAGTAAAAGTCGTTGAAGAGGCAACAACGCAGCACGGTACCTATTGCAAAGTTATTTACCATGATAGAGAGCTAGGGTGGATAGAGCGCAATGCTTTAGAGAAAATTGAACCTCTCGGCTTAAAGGTTGGAAAAACTTTAATTCCTTATCCATCAGAAAGCGACTTTAATTTTGTCAATATGGGGAGACTCTCTCCAGAAAAGGCTCAGGATAACCTTATCAAGGCTTTCCATACACATGTTCAAACTTATCCAAACAGTAAGTTATATATTTTAGGCGAAGGCCCTTTAAAAAAAGATCTTCAACAATTAATAACCGATTTGGATCTGGAAGAGCATGCATATCTAGTTGGCCAGCTAGACAACCCATTCGGCTTTTTGAAGATGTGCGATTGCTTTGTTCTGTCTTCCCATTATGAAGGACAGCCGATGGTATTACTAGAAGCGATGACGCTAGGAATGAAAATTTTGGCGACTGATATTGTTGCAAATAGAACGGTATTAGAAAACGGAAAATACGGAACTTTAGTTGAAGACAGCGTTACCGGACTTGAACAAGGGTTAGTTAAAGTACGAACCGAACCTGTTGATAGCTCGCAGTCTTTTGATTACATTGAATATAATAAAACAGCTATGAATTCCTTCTATAAAGTTTTGAGTTAATGAATGTTGAGGCGAACGCCTCAACATTTTAATTATTATAGTAGATATTGTGAAACAGCAATTGCTAAAAAGAATTAGCAAATTGTATAGAAAGATGATAATGGTTGACAAAAAATTTTTTCGAATCGGTTTAATCTGGATATACTGGAAAATGCGATTTTGAGTCGATGTCAAAAGTGAAAAAAGGCGCGTGATCTGTTACAATAATGAGCGGTGCTATAAAAAAAGACAAAACTTTAACTCTAAGGAAGATTAGAATGAATGCTATGGTAAAAGTTCTTAAAGAAGTATTTTCTTCGCTTCCGCTGATTATGCGGCTGGCGGTTTATGAAACAAAGTCAAAGTATCAAATGAATTATTTAGGGGTTGTTTGGCAGTTTTTAAATCCGTTAATACAGATTTTAGCTTATTGGTTTGTTTTTGGAACTGGAATAAAAGGCACCAGGGCAGATATCGACCACTATCCATTTATTATTTGGATGCTTGCCGGCATCATCCCATGGTTTTTTATCAGCCCGACAATTCTTGATGGATCAAACAGTGTTTTTAGAAGAATCAATCTTGTGTCTAAGATGAATTTCCCAGTCAGCTCACTACCAGCGGTTGTGATTACTTCCAATTTATTCAGCTATTTTGGAATGACGTTAATCTATGTTTTGATTCTTATTGGAACTGGACATTTTCCGACACTTCATTGGTTGCAATATTTTTATTATTTGTTCTGTATGATTGCGTTTATGTTTTCATTCAGTTTGTTCAATTCTACAATCAGTGTGTTAGTAAGAGATTATCAATTTCTGCTTCAAGCTGGTACAAGGCTGCTGTTTTTCTTGATGCCAATCTTTTGGGATGTGGCGCACAGCTTGGCCAACAGGCCGCATATTTTGGCCGTTTTGAAATTAAATCCGCTTTTTTATATTATAGACGGCTTCAGAAACAGCTTTTTAAACGGCAATTGGTTTTTTAGCGATATAAAATACACCTTGTATTTCTGGATATTCACACTGCTGTTATTGTTAGTGGGGTCAATCCTCCATATGAAATTCAGGGACAAGTTTGTTGACTTTCTTTAATAAAGTAAGGAGATAATACGATGAAACTAAAAGTTTCGTTTCGAAATGTTTCAAAACAGTATCAACTGTACGAGAGACAGTCTGAAAAGATAAAAGCATTGTTCTTGCCGAACAAAACTGATAAAGGCTTCTATGCCGTTCGAAACGTCTCCTTTGATGTTTATGAAGGAGAGACTATCGGTTTTGTAGGAATCAATGGTTCCGGAAAATCGACGATGTCGAATCTGCTGGCAAAGGTGATTCCTCCGACAACCGGGGAAATTGAAATGAATGGTCAGCCTTCTCTGATTGCGATTTCCGCGGGATTGAACAACCAGCTGAGCGGGAAGGATAACATCAGGCTTAAATGCTTGATGATGGGGCTGACCAACAAGGAGATTGATGAGCTTTACGATAAAATCGTCGAGTTTGCCGATATTGGGGATTTCATCAATCAGCCAGTCAAAAGCTATTCAAGTGGAATGAAATCGCGCCTTGGTTTTGCGATATCAGCTCATATTGATCCCGATATTTTAATTATTGATGAAGCCTTGTCTGTAGGTGACCAAACCTTCTACAAAAAATGTATTGATCGAATTACTGAGTTTAAAAAGCGTGGGAAAACGATTTTCTTTGTCAGTCATTCCATCACCCAAATAGAAAAGCTCTGCGACCGCGTTGCTTGGATGCATTACGGCGAAATGCGGATGTTTGGTGAAACCGAGCAGGTTGTTGAGGAATATAAAGAGTTTGTTGACTGGTTTAATAAGTTGTCCAAAAAAGAAAAGAAAAAATATCAACAGGAACAAATTGAGCTTCGTAAAAAAGATCAGGCAGAAGAGCGAACAAGCCGTTATTTACAACATAATAAAAACCCGCAAACGATAGCGAATGCGGTGCAAATCACTTTTCTGTCAATTTTGCTGATTGCGTTAGCAGCAACAATGTTTGTGAGTACACCACTGCGAACAATCGCTTCCTTTGGGGCTATTCCGGGAAACGATGTTAAAAAATCGGAGGATCGCCAAACTGTATCAGAAACAGAACATTTAACAAAGGTGAATCAACCGGCATATGTCAAATCAACGCAGCTTTCAACATACAGTGATCAAGCATTAAAACAAAAAACAGCCACTTCTTTGCCATTTGGAACTGAAGTTACGCTTTCATCACAAAATGCCAAAGTGGCGCAAATTCATTTTAGCGGAAAAAGCTATTTTGTGAAAAAAAGCAGTCTTTCCTTAGCTAAAGACCAGAAAAATGTTTCATTGAGTGCCAATGCTTTTTCGCCTTACTTTCCCGAGAAAGCAAAGTCTTCTTACCAATACTTTCTTTCTTTTTTAGGGGAGAGTGAACAAACGCTAGAACAGACTTTGCAGGGAATCAAACAAGTAAAACACGATGACGGGAGTACAGGCCTTCGTCTCGATTATGAAAAAGTCGACTATGTAATTGAAAAACAAAAAGCATCAGCAATCGTTTTCCATGACATTCAAGTCGTCGAACCGGCTACAATATCTCTGCCTGAGGAGAAAGCTGTATTTGACAAAGATCATAAACGATACTTTTTCAAAACAAAAAAGCAGTTGTTTGTAGTGGATAACGAGAAGCATACTTTAATGATAAGAAATGAAAATTAAAGAAAAAAGCCATTGTGTATGATGAAACATCACAATGGCTTTTCCAATTTAAAAAAGATCTGACGCAACAATGCGTCAGATCTTTTAGCCTATTTATATTTTGGAACGTCATAATACAACGTATAATTGTCCAGCAGTGTGTATAAGCTGTACATCCGATTTACTTGTTTATAAGCCCAGCCGATATCTGTTGCATATTGGTGACTGGCCGTTGGGGCCCACCTCATTTTAAACAGTGTATCTTGCTGAAAGCCGCTTCTGTGAATATAGTTTTTGCCGATCAGTTCGGCTCCGCCGATGATGGCCTTTTCAGGAGTATCCCACCCCTGCTCATAGGCAGTTCTTGATCCGCATTCCAACGGACAAGAATCATATGCACCATATCCGTACACATTGTAAACCGTTTTTCCGTTATATTTGACACCTTTGGCTAATTGGGAAGTTCCATTTCCGGTTTCCAAAAGAGCATGAGAGATCAAATACAATTCATTAATGCTGTATTTTTTGGATGCCTCAACAAAAGCTGCTCCTTTTCCTTCAAGAATTCCCTTACCTTTTAATATTTTGCTGTTAATTTCACTGGCTGATAGACCTGCATATTGAGACAGTTTCAAAAACTGGAAGTAATACTTGCTGTCCATTGAAAAGTTATTCGGATTAATATAATACGCGGTCTCAACTTCACTTGCATTTCTCCAGCCCATGTTAATTTTTGCCCAATTCCCTTCAGTGCCGACAATACTGACTCTATCACCTTTATTTAGCATACCTATAATGTTGTTGCTAGCCACTTGCGGAGAAGATCTAACATTTAGGTAGTCTGCCGTTACGGTACTGTTGCCCGTATTGATATAAGAAAGCGATACATAGCCCGGAGAGTCTGTCTGCGGGTTAACACTCATTTGCTTTTTCAACATTTCACCAAGGGTGAGGCCGTAATCTGTATACATGATTTGGGGACCGTCTTTTGTTTTGACAATGTTGACAGTCCACCCATAATTACTTTTTATTTGGTTGGCTGTTGCAGATGCATTGTTGTATCCCTGGATATTATCAATGACAATTTTATAAAGGTATTGTCGCTCGCTTGTATAACTATTCCACCAGCCTTTTTCCTTAAAGAAGGCTTGAGCTTTCAGCAAGTCATCATACAGCAAAGTCATTCCGGTTTCAATTCTATAGCTGGAATATCCGGTTTCTCCAGTGTTAACAATTGTAGCCCACCAATTATTAGCCTTGAAGAATTCCAGTCCTTTTTGGGCTTGCTCCTTGCCGAAAACCTGATCAGATACTACCCGATATGATGAATACCCGGTTTCACCGGTCTTCTGGTAGCCCGCATACCATGAGTTCTTTTTGAAAAAGTCCAATCCTTTATTAACCTGACCCGTTCCCAACACCGGATTGGAATATATTTTAAAGCGAGTATATCCTGTTTTCCCGGTATCCTGATAGCCCGCATACCAATTGTTTGATTTAAAGAAATCTAATCCTTTGGCAAGCAGAGTATCACCAAGAATCGGTTCAGAATAGATTTTGAATTTTGTATATGCCTGTTCTCCTGTTTCTTTATAAGACACATACCATGAATTCTTTTGAAAGAACTCCACACCCTTATTTACTGCACCCTTTCCGAGCACGGGATCGGAAACGATTTTATAGCGGTCATACGTTTGTTTATCACTTTTCTGTGTTGAAAACCACCAGTTTTTCTTCGTCAAATACTGTTCTGCTTTTTCCCGATCTGAAGAATTGAGATCATGAAATAAAATTCTAAATGATGTTGAATTTGGCAGCTGCTCATATTCAGCAGTTAAGTTGATAGCCTCTTTGATCTCTTGAATATGTTTTTTAACAAGAGACTCACTTCCAAATCCGCCGGTTCTGATGTTGAAGTACTCGACAGGATCTCCCACTGGCTGTACGCGGCCTTTAATACCTGTCTCAGTTTCAAATTTTTCAAGATTGGCTGTTGCAGCAGACTCACTGTTAAATCCGCCACTGGTCAGAATATAATACTTTTCGGGATCACCAACAGGCTTATATGTCCCCTTGATTCCGGTTTTCTGTTCAAAATCACTCAAAATATTCTTCACTTTTGATTCGCCGCTAAATCCGCCGCTTATCAAAGTGTAATACTTTTCAGGATCGCCGATCGGTTTATATGTACCATCGATGCCTGTTTCCTTCTTGAAAGCACTTAAAATATCTTTCACTTTAGATTCCCCGACAAACCCGCCGCTGACTATCTGATAATAATAATCCTTGGTCGTACTTATCGGTTCAACTGATGCGGAAATCCCGGTTTTCTTTGTAAAAGACTGAGCGACTGATTCCGTTTTAGATTTCCCTGAAAAGCCGCCGCTTGATACATAGTAATAATAATCTTTCGATCCGATCCCCACGTAATTGGCATTTATACCAGTGCTTTCTTCAAACTCTTGCAGGTTTAATTTGACTCGCGACTCTGTAGGAAATCCACCGGAATATAGATTATAAACATTTTTATAATCATTTGTTTTTTGATACACTGCATTCCAGCCAGTATTTGCTTTCAGTTTTTGCAAATTCTTTTCAGCGTCTTCCTGTCCGAGAAACGCAGCAGACGTCTCTACTTTATATGTAGAAGTATCCGTATATCCTGAAGATTTATTGACGAGGATTGAACTCAACATTCCGATAAAAAGTACAGAAACTGCAAATTTTAAAGATATTTTTCTCATTAGACTCCCCCCTTCTATTGTTCTATTTATCTCTCAGTTTTCTGTATCGGCTTACAAAGAGATATGTTTAACCGACATTTATGAGTATATCAAAATTTCAAGCAAAGACTATTATTTTTTTGGAACAATACAAAAAATGTGAAAAAAACCATGACTCTTGTCATAAAAAACACTTTTCATCATGTCATTTCATATATAAATTAGACTATCTTGACAAAAATAAAGAAATACGGATATCTTTAATTAAAAACTAATCACAAGGGGACTTTATGGACATTAAAAAAACAATTACTTCATTGGAAAATTTATCACAGGAGTCTCTTGCCTTTGGTGAGAAATTCATATTAATTGTAGAACATAAACAAATTAATTTTGAATTTTTTCTGAATTTAAAATCGACCTCTGACGCTTTGTTGGTCCTTGGATCCGGAGCGATCGATCCGAAAAAACACTCACTTCCTGTTTTCCACAGACATTCGTGGGCAGATGAAATCGCTTGCTCCAGCATATTTTATAATGACCCGACCCTTTATTTAGGAAATATAAATATTGGATGGGGACAGGGGGATGAAGAACATTTTTATTTAGAAACCATTTCAAACATCGTTATCAAAATCGCTGACATATTGAAAATAAAGCCGGAGAAAACAACTTTCTATGGAAGCTCAGCCGGGGGATACACCTCTCTATTCCTCAGCGGACTGTTCAAAGGCTCGACCGCCCTGGTCAACAATCCACAAACTATCGTGTACAACTATTATCAAAGCCATGTCTTGAAAATGTTTGAGGTATCATATAAAAAAAAGGGATTAGAAGATTTTCCACAACATTTAAGGTACAGGATGAATATTCCGGAATTATATAAAAAAATAAATTATATTCCCAATATCATTTATTACCAAAATCTAGCCTGCGAACATGATATTAACCGTCATTTTAATCCTTTTATTAAAGATATTTTTGAACTCACAAAACAAAAACCGTATGTAAAAAAAGTTGAATGTCACTTCTATTATGATGAGGAAAAAGGGCATAATCCTATGAGTAAAGAAGAGACTTTGGCTATTCTAAAT
This sequence comes from Bacillus sp. FSL K6-1284, assembly GCF_038002625.1. Lineage (NCBI taxonomy): Bacteria > Bacillati > Bacillota > Bacilli > Caryophanales > Bacillaceae > Bacillus > Bacillus sp. FSL K6-1284. The sequence continues at coordinate 3,822,000 of NZ_JBBOCW010000001.1, forward strand.
GAAAGAACCGGAAAATATTAAGGGGAAGGGGGATGTCCCCCCTCCTTACCTAAACTTCTGATTTTAATAAATTTAAAATATCTTGATCTTTCCACTTCATTCCTTCATATAACCTCAATATTTGCACTAAAAGATTTCTTGCTTCATCTTTCTCCTCTTCATTTACCATGGTCAATTTAACCATATACCAATTCTTCACATAGTTCTCAAGGCGAATATCCTGATAATCTTCCAACAGTCCTTCTTTTTTCAACCAAGCAATTCGCCCTTTTTCAAGCATCACATATCGCTCAAAAAATCTTTTGTTTATATTGTTGACTGAAGAGTTTTCAACCATTGCATAGTAAATATGAATAGGTAAATCAATGACTTTAAAAGCCCTTGATGAGAGGATCATTTCATGAAAGACGAGAGTATCCTCCCCTATTGCACCTTCAACCATCTTAATGCCGGAATTCATTAGCCATTTTCTGTTAGCAACAAGAGCCTGGATACTCATTGCCTTAAAATAAGTTTTCTTAAGAAATTCCCCATGTGGTCCCTTCCGAGATGCTCTGCCATTATTGAACCCCATCATGGTTTTATAATAGGAAAACAGCTGCACTTGATCCGATAATCTAACCATATCGCCGATTACCATATCATATGAAGATCCTTTAGCCTCCTCTAAAAGAGCGGCATAACCATCATTAATCGCTTCATTATCCGGGTCAAGATATGTTACCCATTCTGAAGTTGACAGATCCAATCCTTTATTTCTCGGCCTTGACGCACTTCCGCTCCCCCCTTGAGGATAGAAATGCGTTTTTACATTGGGGTATTTTTCCTGCAGCCTTTTAACGATATAAGGTGTATACCCATCTGTAGATCCGTCGTCAACGATTATAATCTCCATATCCTCAAAAATACTGCTTCTGGAAAGACTCTGAAAACATTTATACCTTAAATGCTCGCCATTGTTATATGTCGGTATAATCACCGAGAGTTTATAAGTTTTGATTTCATTCTCCTGTTTATTCTCCAGGGCAGTCAAAATCTCTAAAGGATCAATACTATATCCTTTCAAAAGCTCGCCAGGCTGTATATCTTTCAACGATTTCCAATCAAATGACTCTCTCCAGAACAATGTCCGGTATCGATCCTTCATTTCATTTACATACTGATGTTCGACCCCAGGCACATATTCTTGCGGCGACCGGTAGTAAGCATCTTTTGTAATATAGTCTGAATCTGTATATTTAAAACCGTTGATCATATCCTCGAGATAATATTCTCCATAACAGTAGTCCTCACCGAAAAATGCAACCATATCATGCTCGGCATAAACTTGTTCAGTCACATCTTTTTCTTCCATAAATGTTTTGTATGGATAAGATTGACGGTTAAATTGTTCTCTCATTTCAGGTGTATCTTTTTTGGTGACTACAAGCACTTTTTTATTGAATTTATGCTTTTTAAGCCCTGTGATTTCCGCAATTTTATTGACTCTGTCAAATGCGGTTTCACCATTCAATACCTTTCTGACACCTTGCATCTGCAGCTCGTATATTTCTTTTGCAGATAATGAGTTTAAGTAATCAGTCAATTCTCCTTTAGAGGGAGCCAAAAATACGTTTGGATATTTGCTATTTATTCCGATGCTGTAGTTGGACAACACCACCGTACCCATTGCCTGTAATTCATACACCCTGTTGGCAAACATTGTGTTGCTGTCTTTTACAGAGTTTAAATTCAATGTAAAATCATACATTTTATGAATTTTTTGCAAAGTTTCATGATCTGTTGACGGCACCACATAAGGAACATATTCCTTTGGATAAAAATGAGCAGGAAGCTGTAATGAAAAATTGCGGTCAATGATGGTTAATTCACGGCCTGCATTTAATACTCCATCAAAGAGAATTCGGCTGTCATGCTGTCTGTTTGGATATTTATGATACCATGAGCCTGCAAATAGTATATCCTGCCTTCTGAACATTCTCGTCCCAATCGGGTTATGATAAATTGGGTTAACGCCAAACTCCAATACGTCAAACGTTTTTGCTGAAGGACAGTCCCTTCGATAATCGTCAAGAACTTCTTGGCACGTCGTAAAAATATGGTCCGCTTGCTGAGCTAAGTCGATATAAAACTCATAATTAACCGGATCTTCTTTTGAATAAAAGACAATAGGAATATCCTTGCTTCTGTAAAATTCAATAATGCTGCTGATTCGATCCCTTATTTTCTTTATTTTCGGATTACCAAGGCCTTTCCATGATCCATCAAGCCCTCTCCAAGCAGTAGCAAGAACAAAAACATCAATTTTGTCACCAAAATTTCTATAGTTTTCATAATTAATATAATGAAAACCCGCAGCGTCTTCCAAGCTTTTAAATAAGAATTCATCTGCAATAATTCCAACTTCTAAATCAAGTTTCTTATAATACTTTGAACCATTGCTGTCGGGAAGTTGTTTGATTTGCTCCTGAATTTCCTCATAGTATCCTTTTTTGTGATTTTTCTTTAAAAACTGCAAGTATGCTTCTTTTTCAGCCGGTGTCATAATATTGTTTTGACGAGATGCTGGTGAACTTTTAGCGGTTTGACTATTTCTTAAGTCCGCAAGCTTCTTTTTCCTGTTATTTAAAACCGATAGACTCTTATTTTGATTAAACTCACTTATAGTGGCTTTATCAACGGCAATTTCCTTTGTCAACCTAGCTATTTTTTGTTTAATAGTCGTTAGACGCTGATCAATATTCGACATCAACGATTACCTCTTCTTTTTCTAAATTTCCAATAAAAAAGGGTCAAACGTCCTAATTTTGATGAAGAGAGTGCTTGATAACGCCTCTCCAGATACTTCATTTGCTTGTCCATTTTCTTTTGTTGCTGTAATAATTTTTCTTCTTTCTTATATGCATCAACCAGATCTTTTTTTAGCACAGTCACTTCATTCAGCAACGAAGATATCTGCTTCTCATACGGCTGAACTTCTTTCCTGTCATGAAGATTAAGGGTATCGATCATACTGCAGATTATCTCTGATAAGCTGTTAACAGCTGTGTCATTAGTTCGTTGCAATTTTAACCCGATCCATTTGTTGCCGCTGTAAACTTTAACATTAAATCCGAGTTGAAAAGATGCTATGACTAAATTCAGGAGATTATTGAGATTCAGATCTTTTATAAATGTCCAAAGAACAAAGCTTCCTTTCGATGATAGATATGGAGCTAACCGTTCAATATACCTTTCAGAATCAAATACGGTCTTTAGAATATCTCCCAAAAGGATGGTGTCAAACGTCTCAATATTCATGTCTGCCTCTTCTTCAAGGTCATGCCTTAAATACACAACTTTTTTTCCGACAGCAGTCAAATATGCGTCACCAAGATTACTTGATTTAACAGCGACTAAAATATGATCCCCCACAGCCGAGGTATATTCCCATTTTATTGGATTATTATCGTCTAAACCCAAAAATTCGTTGTTTTTTTCGTTTACGTTTGGAGCTGTTTCTGAGAAAACAGGTTTCAAATGTATCTTCCTCCTTCTCTGAATAAGTGAGGGAATAAAAACTAAGTCTAATCAATGAGGATAGTCTGCCAAATGGCAGACTATCCGTGTGTTGGTCATGAAAAATAGCTGAGAAGAGCTTCCACAATACGTTTGGATGCATGTCCATCTCCATATGGATTGGAAGCCCTTGACATTTTTTTGTATTCTTCCTCATCTGTTAGTAACTGTTTCGTCAGCGTGTAAATCACATTTTCTTTTATACCAGCTAGCTTTAATGTCCCTGCTTCGATTCCTTCAGGTCTTTCCGTTGTATCCCGCAAAACAAGAACAGGCTTCCCTAGTGAAGGAGCCTCTTCCTGTACACCCCCTGAATCGGTTAAAATCAAATATGATTTTGACGCGAAATTGTGGAAGTCAATCACTTCTAAAGGCTCAATTAAATGAACACGGTCCAAGCTTCCCAATATTTTTTCAGCTGTTTCCCTTACAACGGGATTTAAGTGGACAGGATAAACAACTTGAACATCATTGTGCTCCTCAACGATTCTTTTGATCGCGCGAAACATGTTTTCCATAGGTTCGCCTATGTTCTCTCTTCGATGAGCAGTCAAAAGAATCATCCGGTCATTCCCTAATTGATCAAGAACTTCATGATGATAATCATCCCGGACAGTCGTTTTTAGAGCATCTATTGCCGTGTTTCCTGTAACATAGATTTGTGCAGGATCTTTGTTTTCCTCTAATAGGTTTTGTTTAGATTTTTCTGTAGGGGCAAAGTGCAAATCAGCAATTACACCCGTAATCTGACGGTTAATTTCCTCTGGAAAGGGAGAATATTTGTTTCTCGTTCTCAATCCTGCTTCTACATGCCCGACAGAAATTTGATTATAAAATGCAGCTAGGCTGCCGACAAAAGTCGTTGTTGTATCACCATGTACAAGCACAATATCGGGTTTTTGTTCTATTAACAATTCATTTAATTTCGACAATGCGCGTGTGGTAATATCAGCAAGTGTCTGCCGGTCTTTCATGATATTCAAATCAAAATCAGGTTGAATGTCAAAAGCACTTAGAACTTGGTCAAGCATCTGCCTATGCTGAGCAGTAACAGTTACCAAAGATTCGATGTGATCAGGATATTTTTTAAGTTCAAGGACAAGCGGAGCCATTTTGATTGCCTCCGGCCGGGTCCCGAATATGGTCATGACTTTTATTTTTTTCAACGCTTTGCCTCCTAGTTGTTGCAATTCACTTTATTTCTATCGATTCGGAACAATGCTTTGATGACCTATACCAGTATCTTCTCTTTATTTGTTGACTCATGAAGGTTCCCAAAATTGATATATTTAAAATCAATTGAACGATTTTTTACGATGTTTTTCGTATCAAAAATCTGCTTAGTTGACATTTTAGTCAAGTGAGACCAATCCAATTCTTTAAATTCATCGTGATCGGATAAAATTAATATTAAATCTGAATGATCTACAGCTTCCTCGATGTCAGCGAAAACAAAGTCCTTTTTAACATGCGGATCATAAGCTCTGACTTCATATTCCCCTTGTTCCTTTAAGATTTCTAAAATTTCCATAGCCGGGCTTTCCCTGATATCATCTACATTTCCTTTATAAGTGAGGCCAAAAACGGTAATTATTTTCCCTTTCGCCTTTTCCATCAATGTATTAACGCTTTCTACTACATAGTAAGGCATTGAAGTATTAATGGAACGTGAAAGGTCAATTAATCTAGCAGTTTCCGGAGCCTTGGCGACAATAAAGTAAGGATCAACAGCCAGACAATGGCCTCCCACACCCGGTCCCGGTGTGTGTAAATTGACTCTTGGATGTTTATTTGCCATTTCAATAACATCAAGCGTGTCTATCTCAAGTTCGTTACATACTTTTGTAAGTTCATTTGCTAAAGCGATATTTACATCCCTGAACGTATTCTCCATTAGCTTGGACATTTCTGCTGTTTTAGCATTTGTTTTGATAATCTCGCCTTTTACGAAAGTGCTGTATACTTTTGCTCCGGCTTCTGTACAAGCTCGTGTAATTCCGCCTACAATACGATTATTATATACTAATTCGTGAAGAATCTGCCCAGGAAGCACCCTTTCAGGACAGTGAACCAAATATACATCTTCACCAATGACAAAACCGGCTTCCTCCACAAGAGGTTTTACATAATCATCCATGCTTCTTGGTCCAATCGTTGATTCAACAATAATAACGTTGCCCTTTTTGACGAATGGAAGGACCGTCTTAACTGCATCCAGAACATAAGTTAAATCGCAGGACCTATGTTCATCATTACGGTTAGGGGTTGGAACTGAAATAATAAACGCATCAGATTCCTCCGGCATCAGTGAAGCTTTAAAGGTTCCATTTCGAATGACCTCATTTAAGGCTTCTTGCAGCCCCGGCTCCTCGATATGAATGAGCCCCGCATTTAAAGAGTTTATAACTTCCTGTTTAATATCAACCCCTACGACTTCAACGTTGTGTTTAGCAAACATAATAGATGTCGGTAGACCAATATAACCAAGTCCCATTGTGCAAATTTTCATCATTTTTACGCCCCTTTTCAAAAATAAATCATTAATAATAGTAAATAGTACCTATTAAAGAGCCAAATCATTGACCTCTAGGTTTTTATAAACTCTTAAAAAAGCAACCTTTTCATGTTCCCAGTTGTATAAATCCCTGGCTCTGAGACTATTTCGACTTAAAACCTCTCTGAAATCCGGAGCGCTCAACAGTTTATTAACGCCCTCAGCAATAGAATCTGGGTCATGAGAATCAACGATTATTCCTGTCTTCTCTCCTTCTATCACTCTCCTGATTTCCGGAAAATCGCAAGCAACCACCGGAACCCCGGCCATCATATATTCGAACAATTTGTTTGAAGAAGCTGAATAGTGATTGAAGCACACATTATTTAATACTTGAAAACCTAAATATGCATTTCTTGTATATTTAGGGAGTTCAGCTAACGGAACCTTCGGCAAAAATCTAACCTTGTCTTCGATTCCCATTTCATCAACCATTTTTTCCAAATCGGGTTTTATACGGCCATCTCCAATAAACACTATTGTTCCTTCGATAAATTTCGGAGCCGCTTTAACGAGATTTTCAAGTCCCCTTCCCGTTTGTATACCCCCTTGATACAAAAGAATTTTTTCCTTTTCCGGAAGGTTCAACAGGCTGTGGAGATCGATTTTTTCACTGTTTTCTTCTATTTGCTTAAATGGATAGTTGTGTACTACATGCGGATAAAAACCGTAAAGATCCTCATTATACTTCGCTCTCGTATGGTTTTCGACAATCATTGCATCAATTTTTTCAATCAAAAAAGCTTCCATTTTTCCGTAAAAGCTGCTGTCGTAGCCCGTTCTGCTTGTTTGTACTTCATGAGAATCATAGATTAGCTTTTTTTTCTTCAAGCGGAACTTTGAACATATATAACCTTGCGGAAGGGTGTTTAAATCATTTGAATGATAGATGTCATACTTCCGCTTCGCCCCTTTTAAAATCATTCTTAAAATGATGCTTCCTCTAACAATCGCTGTCTTCAGTTTCGTTTTGAGAACAATTAAAGCAAAAAGAGTACAGATGATGACAGGAATTGGCATCATATATACGAAAAACAGCCATAAGAGAGCAGCCAGCAGCAACAAAAATTTATTCTGCCTTAACTTCTTCATGATCATTTGGAAAAACTGAAGACTTACCGGATATCTCTTTACACGATGCACCCTAAAATGTTCATTGTATTCTTCAAAAGTTTTAAGATTAGGATCTTTTGGATCGTGGATACAAATTAAATCAACATCATAGGTATCTTCAGACAGTGCTGTACATTCCCTCATAACCCTTGCGTCATTTGTAAAATGGTTCCAAACAAACATACAAACTTTTGTTCTCATCATAATCAACCTTTAGCCATTTGATCTAACAAATTCGTTAATTTGTTAATATTGTTTTCCCACAAGAATTTTTTTTCGATAAATTCTCTGCAATTTGACTGCATCTCCTCTAATAGTTCTGGATCATTGTAAAGCTTTAAAATATAACTTACCATTTCATCAACTGATTGCCGGCTTGTCACAAAGCCGATTTTTTCACTTTCAATCAGCTGTTTGGAATATCCAGACAATGAAGCGACAACGGGAAGTCTGCATGTTAAATAGTCAATAATTTTACCGGGAAGTACTGTTTCAAAAACCCTAGAATTATTCAGTGTTGCTATTCCCACATCACAGCGTGACATCCGGTTTAAACAATCTTGTCTTCCCATCGGCTTTATAAGCTTTACATTTTTAAGGTTATGACGCCGGACAAAATCTGTAAAAGTCTGTTTCTGCACTCCATAGCCAATCACGTTTAATGAAATATGATGTTCATTCAGCTTTTTTGCGAGCTGCATTAAAATTGTGACATCTTGAGCCAGTCCAATATTACCTGCATAAACAACATTAAACATTGAGCCCCCCTCTCGTTTTTCCAGCATCGTTTCTTTTTTTCTTGCAGCATTCGGCAGGAATATCAACTTTTTTGTTAAACCATCACATTTATTTTTAAAATGGTCTATAAATCCCTCGCTGTTGATGATGATATGGTCGGCTTTTTTGTATAATGTAGATTCCATTTTTTCAAACATCCAAATAATATAAGAACGATTAAATACACCAACGCCTTTTAGTGATTCCGGCCATAAATCCCTGACATCCAACAGCAACTTCGCATTGTAACGATATTTAGCGACTAAGCCGACAAAGGCTACAAAAATAGGCGGAGAAGTTACAAACACAATATCATATTGATTTTTATCCTTCTGAACGTAAAAAAACATTTTCAACATTATCTCAAGATAATAGAAAAGTCGGCTAAAAAAGTTGGAGGAATATTTTTTATTCTGAATTGACAATCGAGTAACTTGGTTTCGGTCTACATCGATATCTTGTTCGTTCCAAAAATCTTCTTGAGAATAAATGTCTCTGGAAGGATACGTCGGCTCCGTGGTCAAAACGTCTACATGATAACCTTTTTGCTTCAACATGAGGAAAATGGTTTTCATCCGGTTACCTGCACTGCCGATTTCAGGATAAAAATTTTGTGTGATCATTAAAATTTTCAAATAAACTCCCCGCACTTCCACAAATATTTAAAAAGAATCACTACGTATGAATCAGTTTCCTTAAAATGTAAAAAATGAAAACGAATCACCAAATGAAACAGATTCATATAATTCTGTCAGTCTATTTACGATTATAATATTTACAAAACACCAATTGCAACAGCAGTTCGTGAATTTCGACACAATTCTCCTTCCTTTATTAGGTATTTCGTTGCATAATGCCCCCCAAACAAATAGGAAGCAGGTCCCTGCTTCCTAATGATAAACTGGTATATCATAATACACTGTGTAATCATCGAGCAATGTATAAAGACTGTACATTCTCCCCACCTGCTTATAAGCCCAGCCGACATCTGTCGCATATTGGTGAAGGGCGTTCGGAGACCATCTCATTTTATAGAGGGTATCCTGTTTGTAAGTCGGGTGGTGAATGTATTTTTCACCGATGAATTTGGCTCCGCCCATAATGGCTGCCTCAGGTGTGAACCACCCTTGTTCATAGGCGTATTTTGCACCGTAGTAAAGCGGATTGCTGTCGTAAGCCCCGACGCCGTACATATTGTAAACCTTTTTGCCGTTGAACATCGTTCCTTTTGCCAACTCGGAAGTTCCGTTGCCCGTCTCAAGGAGCGAGTGCGAAATGAGGTACAGTTCATTGATGCTGTATGCTCTTGCCGCGTCGATGAACGCTTGGCCTTTGCCTGTCAAAATCCCTTTATTATAAAGGATTTTCGCATTGACTTCGGCGGCATTCAAGCCAGCCGTTTGCGAGAGTTTTAAAAATTGGAAGTATGCCGAGCTGTCTTGTGTAAAGTTTTGCGGGTTGACATATTTTTCGACTTCTTCTCTGCTGGCATTACGCCAATTCATTCTGATTTTTGCCCAGCCGTTTTCCTGGGAGATGATATTGACTTTATCCCCTTTTTGCAGCTGTCCAATGATGTTCCCGCTTGTCACAAGGGGGCTTGACCTGATATTCAGCAGATCAGCCGTAACGGTTTGGTTCGCCGTATTGATGTAGCTTAATGAAACATAAGCCGGCGCATCCGTTTGCGGGCTGACTTTCATCTGTTTGTCGACCATCTGGCTGAGCGTGATTCCGTAGTCAGTCGTTGTGATTTGCGGGCCGTTTTTCACTTTGATGACATTCACCGGCCAGCCGTAATTCGTTTTAATCCGATTGGCGGCAGCATCCGCACGGTCTTTCCCTGTAAATAGTTCATTGATTGAGATATGAAACAGGCTGACCGTCTTTGTTTGGTAAGTTGCGCTGACTTTGTTCTTTTTAAAGACATTCAGTCCCTTGTCGAGATCTGCTTTGCTTGTGACCTGACCTGCCGTCACCCGGTACTGCCTGTAGCCGTACTCACCCGTTTGTTCAATCTTGCCCGGTATACTCCGCTTGCTGAAAAATTCAAGCGCATGCTGTAATTTCTCCGAGCCGATCAGAGCTTCCGAACTCAGTTTGTACCGGCTGTAATACTGGCCGGTCTTGACGGCCTCTGCGTGAATGCCTGTTTCTTTAAAGAAATTGAGCGCCTTCGTCACTTTGTCCTGTTCGTATACGGACTCCGTTGTCAGCTGATAATGGCTGTACACTTTTTTTCCCGTCGGTCCGGACGTTCCCGCTGCACCGTTTTTCTTGAAGAATTCCAGCCCTTTATTGATTCGCGCTTTGACGGCTGTTTCGCCGGACGCGATCCGGAAGCGGCTGACGGTCGCACCGCCGGCGCTTTGGGCGGAAGCCTGAATGTTTTTGTTTTTAAAAAACCGGATGCCGTCGTTTGCTTTCTTTTGATCTGAAACCGGGACGGAAACGATTCTGAAAGATGTCTGCTTTCTCCCTGCCTTTGCAGCAGTATAACGCCACGTTTTCTTTTTAAAAAAGGCGTCGACTTTTTTAAGGTTTTGGCTGTCTACGCTTTTCATGCTGACGATCCAGAAACGCGTGCCTTTTACCTTTTCCGTGCTTGAGGTGAGACCGGTATTCTTTTTAATTTGGCCGGCGGCATTTTTCGCGGTCTTTTCGTCATTAAAATATCCCGATTTCACATTGTAAAGCTGCGCCGGCTGACCGGTGGCTTCATATGCACCTTTGACCTTGAGCTCTTTTTCAAACTGCTTCAGCAGATTTTTTGCGTTTGTTTCGCCTTGTATCGCACCTGTCACAATTTTATATCTGAGCTGTTGTTTCTTTACTGTTTCTATCGTTCCTTTAAGAGCGGTTTCTTTTTCAAATTGGACAAGCAGGCTTTTCGCTTTGCTCTCATCTGCGATTTCTCCTGAATAAAGCTTGACGATCGCTTGTCCCGCTCCGTATGGTGCGTACGACGCTTTGAGGCCGGTCGCTTTTTGAAAACGATCGAGGATGGCTTTCGTGTTGTCTTCGCCTTCGATTCCTCCGGTGGCAACCTTCACGTATGCTTCCCTGTTCCCTGCAAGTGTATAGGTTGCTTTCAGCCCCGTTTCTTTTTCAAATTGGAGCGCCCATTCCTTGGCTTTTGCTTCACCGGCAAATTCCTTTGATACCGCTTTGGAAAACGGTTCTTTCTGTCCAAGCGGACCATAGGACGCCTTCAAACCGGTTTCTTTTTCAAACTGCAAAAGCAGATTTTTTGCTCTGCTCTCCCCTTCTATCCCCCCTGTTGTCAAAACGTAAGTTGTGCCGTTTTTCCCTGAAGGTTTGACCTCGGCTTTCCATCCCGTGTCCTTTTTCAGTTGTTCGGCTGCTTTGAGCGCCTCGCTTTCGCTATTAAACTCTTTTGTTGTTTCGATTTTGTAGACGGAAGTATCGGTATATGCTGCTAAAGCTGGGATTGCCGGGACTGCCGTATGTATGAGCAAAATGATTGCAGCAAAAATAACGGTTTTTCTAATGTTTTTCACATTCTCTACTCCCCTCGACTATAAGCCTCCTAATTTCAAAAACTTGCTTTCTCTTTTTATCGGCGAGCCGGACTATTTTTTCACAATAAAAAAGCTTAACGGCCTTCTTTTGAAGACCGTTAAGCTTTTTATATGTGAGACACGATTAATTCGCATGTTCCTTCTATCGTAAAGTCATTCGTTTCCGCCGGCAGGATAAAATTTGCTCCTTTGCTGATCGGAAATAATTCTCCGCCCTGAGTGAGCTTTCCTTCTCCTTCAATCACACTGCATAACAGGAAAGGGGCATCCTGGGTCAGCTCAGCGGCACCGTCGATCTCCCATTTATATACGGAGAAGTATTCGGCTTCTACAAAAGTCTTAATGGTAATCCCTTTTTGAGTTTCTGTCGATTCGTCAACATAGCTGTCAACGTGCGGTACTGTTGTGACATTGATCGCCTGTGTCAGGTGAAGCTCGCGCTTTTCTCCATTTTGATCGGTCCGGTCATAATCATATACCCTGTACGTCGTATCAGAGCTCTGCTGTGTCTCCAAAACGACCGTTCCTTCGCAAAGAGCGTGAATCGTGCCGCTTGGCACATAATAAAAATCGCCCGGCTTGATTTTGATCCGCCTTAACAGGTTGTCCCAATCACCGCTGTTGATCATGGTGACCAGCTCTGTCCGCGTTCTCGCCGTATGGCCGTAAACGATCTCGGCACCTTCTTTGCAATCGATGATATACCAGCATTCCGTCTTACCGAGTTCCCCGTTTTCGTGTTCGCCCGCATAATAGTCATCGGGGTGGACTTGAACGGAAAGGTCTTGATTGGCATCAAGTATTTTCGTTAACAGCGGGAAACGGTCTCCCTCTGCACCGCCGAACAATTCGCGGTGCTCGTCCCAAAGCTCGGCAAGCGTTTTTCCTTTGTAAGGACCCGAAGCAACGAGGTTCGGCCCGTTTGGATGGGCGGAAATGGCCCAGCATTCACCTGTCAAATCAGAGGGAATGTCATAGCCGAATGTCTCGCGCAAAGCCGCTCCCCCCCAGATCCTCTCTTTAAACTCAGGCTGCAGAAATATCGGTGATTGAGTCATGAAGCCATCTCCTCCCTTAATTCACGATTGTCTTATGTAAATAAAACGCTTTCTTTTATTGATAGACATGTATGATAAAATATAAACCTTTTCATATTTATTATGACGTTATCTCGATAGAAGTCAATGCCGGAAAGGAAAAACAGAAGCCCCAGAGGCTTCTGTTTCTGATTATACCAGCTCGATAATGCGCTGGTTTGAGCTTCCTCTGTAAAGGAGCGTCAAGTCCCTTTTTTTGATTTCGAACGGGCCGTCTACCAGGACATCGCAATAGGCCAGCAAAGCGCTGTGCTTTTCATTTTTCAAGATTTGTTCGTACGTATAGCCGCTGTAAAGCCAGATGTCTTTTTCGGATTGCTGCTTAATTCTCTCAGACAGTTCGATCAGTTCGCCCGCGTGCAAAAGCGGCTCTCCTCCTGAATAGGTGACGTTTGTAAGCGGGTTTTTCATAATTTCCTCAAATACTTCGTCTACACTCATATCAAATCCGTTATTGATATTCCAGCTTTGTTTATTATGGCAGCCTTCACACATATGCGGGCAGCCCGCTAAAAACACGACTGTTCTCAGTCCTTCTCCGTCTACGATGCTGTCATGGATAATATTCATCACTTTCATAGGTGCTTCACTCTGTCCTTTTCTTCTTGTCTTTTCGCCGAATTCCACTTTGACATATCTCCGACTAAATATCCCGTAATCCGTCTGATCCGTTCAATCAAAGCCTCATCTCGATTTTTGCACTGCGGGCACTCGTTATCGATGATTCCGGTAAATCCGCACGCCTTGCAGTGGTCGACAGGATGGTTGATCGAGGCGTAGCCCATGCCTGACCGGCGCATGGCGGTTACAATCATGTCCATCGCTTTAATGTTTTTTTTCGGGTCTCCGTCCAGCTCAATGTAGCTGATATGCCCGCCATTGCACATCAAATGGAACGGCGCTTCTTTTCTGATCTTTTCAACCGCAGTCAGCTTATAGTGAACAGGGATGTGAAACGAGTTCGTATAGTAGATCCGGTCTGTGACATTGTGGATCGAACCGAACTCCAATTTATCTTTTTTGACAAATTTCCCTGAAAGTCCTTCTGCCGGTGTGGCGATCAAAGAAAAGTTCAGCTTGTGTTTTTCTGTGGCTTCATCGGCCTTATCTCTCATCGACTGAACGATTTTTTTGCCGAGTTCAAACGACTCTTCGCTTTCTCCGTGATGTTTTCCTGTCAATGCAGTCAAAGCTTCAGCCAGTCCGATAAATCCGATGCTCAATGTTCCGTGCTTTAGCACATCCTCGAGCGTGTCCTCAGGATCAAGCTTCTCGCTTTCATGCCAGATGCCTTGCGAATACAGGAACTTAAAGTCTTTTGCTCTTTTTTTGCATTGAAAGGCGTACCGTTCAAGCAGCTGTTGAATCGTTAATTCCATGTAGCGGTTCAGCAAAGCAAAAAACTGTTCAACGTTTTCGCTGAGCAGCGCTATTTTGACAATGTTGATCGAGGTGAATGACAAATTCCCTCTGCCGATGCTGTTTTCTTTCCCATGAATATTGGACATGACGCGCGTTCTGCATCCCATATAAGCGATTTCGCTTTCCGGTGTTCCGTCATAAAAAGGTTTATTCACGGGCGAATCGATAAAGCTGAAGTTCGGAAACAGCCTTTCAGCGCTCGTTTCCAATGCAAGCCGGTACAAGTCATAGTTAGGGTCTGTTTGATCGACGTTGACGCCTTCTTTCATTTTGAAGATCTGAATCGGAAAAATCGGCGTCTCCCCCTTGCCGAGACCTGCTTTTGTCGCCTTCAGAATATTTTTGATCAAAAGGCGGCCTTCCCTTGACGTATCCGTGCCGTAATTAATTGAAACAAACGGAACCTGTCCGCCGCCCCGCGAATGCATGCTGTTGGCATTATGTATAAAGGCTTCGCACGCTTGGTAAGTTGTGTTGTCCGTTTCTTCCCATGCTCTTTCCCTTATCTCTTCTTCTGTCAAAGTTGTCGGGTATTGTTTGATTTTCACCAGATGCTTTTCGTACGTTTTGCGGACGTAAGGCGCCAGGTCGTAATCGAACATCGGAAATGACTGGCCGCCGTGCTGCATATTTTGATTCGATTGAAAAATGATGGATGCGAGTGACAATGCGCTCATAATGTCCTTCGGTTCCCTGAGGGAGCCGTGGCCTGTATGGAATCCGCCTTTTAACAGCCGGCCCAAAGGGATCTGGCAGCAAGTCGTTGTCCCGCTCGGCATATAGTCTAAATCGTGCGGATATATCAAGTTGTCATCGACTGCTTTCTTGATTTCCGGCGACATTAAGTACTGGAGCGCATAATGTCTGGAACTCTCGGATGCAAACCGGCTCATTTGCCCCATCGGAGAGCGGCCGTCTACGTTGGCATTTTCCTGCATAATATCGTGATCTCCATACCCGACGATATCATGAAATGTTTCTGTCAATTGCAATAATCCCTGTTCTTTAAAGCCTGTTGTCATCCTAATCTCTCCTAAAAAGTAGCATATATAGTGTCCGAACTTCCACAAGACACTATATATTGATATTAGCACAAATGATACCCGTTAAATTTAGCAATTTGGTGACGTTATTTCAAAACGGTCATAAAAAAACGCCCCGGACAAAATGTCCCGGTGCGTCAGCGGCGAAATGACTTGTAATCGATCGTCATTTGTTTCGGAGGTTTTCTTTGTTTTGTCCGTTTTTCGATCCAGACGGTTGCAAGCGGCGTCAGAAGCGAGGTGACAATGACGCTTGTCGCGATGATCGCGGTCGCTGAATCAGCCACCGGCGCAAACACGGGGTTTGCATCGGCAAGCGCATACGGCACGGCTACCGCAGCCCCGGCCGTTGACGATGCCGCGACGCCCGCAACGCCGTCTCCTCTTGCGACAAAGCGGTCCAGCAGGTATAGAGAAGCACCCGAGAGAACGACGACTGATACGCCGACAACAATACCTAAAAAGCCGGATTGGATTAACATTTTAAAATCGAGCGTGTTTCCCAGTGAAAATGCGAAGAACGGAATGATCGCCGGTACGACTTTTCCGAACAACTCGCGCAATTCAGGGTCAAGGTTTCCGAGAATGCAGCCGAGTAAAAACGGGATGACGGTTGCAGCCAGCGTCTCCCAGGGAAATGCCGCGAGCCCTGTCACACCGAAAGTGACCATCGTCATAAACGGGCCCGATTCTGTGCTGATAAAGGCGAAAGCACCGGCGTCTTCCTTTCTTCCCATATGGTTCATTAACGCCAAATACAGACCGCCGTTCGTTTCATTCATAACGGCTACAATAGCAAGCACTGACAGTCCGGCAAAAAACCCGCTTTGAATGCCTTCATCTGGAATGAACTGCGCTGCGATCAAACCCAATAATGCGGCAATGCCGACTTTGCCGATCAGAAGTGTCAGTCCCTTCCTCGCAATATATCCTGAAGAACGAAAATCTATTGTTGCACCAACGCAAAAGATAAATACTCCTAAAATCGGCAGCGTTCCGGTAATCAGGGCGCCTGTAAATCCGCCGAAAAACTCCGCGGTTCCCGGAGCAAACGTATTCAGCGTTGCGCCCAGAAAGAGCGGAATGATCATCATGCCGCCCGGCACACGTTCAATCGTTGCTTTAATTTTCATCATTTTTTCTCCCATTCTAGAAATTAATGAAAAAGCAAAGCTGTCGATCTTGCAAAATCTGAAGTCTTTTCACGCTGCGCACGCTTTAATTCTGCCGAATCCGACGCTGAAAGATACGCTGGATATCCGCTTCTGACACTTTGTTCAGCTGGCTTCCCACTCCAACTGCCAATGCTCCGGCATCGAGCCATTTCTCCACATCGCCCGGATGGATCCCCCCGGTTGGTATGAAACGAACCTTCGGAAAGGGGCCCGCGAGGTTTTTCATGTAAGGAATCCCGGAAGTCCCCCCTGGAAACAGCTTAAGAACCCGAAAGCCCTTTGAGACCGCTTCCATAATTTCGCTCGGTGTTAATACGCCGGGAATAAAAAATGTATGCAATGAGGCGGCTTCCTCAGCCAATTTTTCCGAAAAACCCGGACTGACGATGAATTTTGCCCCCGCTGCCGCGGCTTCCCTCGCCTGTTCGCTTTCAACCACCGTTCCGGCTCCGACAAGGAGGCCGTCTTTTCCTGCAAATTTTTCAATCAGCTCAGACGCTCCCGGCGTCGTATATGTGATTTCAATCGCAGTAATTCCTTTGTCGATCAATCTGTGAATGCTTTCCTCAGCAGCTTCCTTATCGCCTGCGCGGACGACCGCGATCAGCCCGGCCTCGGCCAGCTGCTCCTGCACTTTTCCGATCATAGACATTTCCATTACGGTCAACCTCCTGTTTTTTGGTTGTTTGCCTCTGCGGCCATAAAAGCTTTCAATTGATCCCTTGACGGCAGGCCGTCCATATCACCCGGAGCCATGACGGCCAGAGCTCCGATCGCATTTGCCCTCTGAACTGCTTCTTCAAGCGGCAATCCGTCTAATAGACCGCTGATCATGCCGACGGCAAAACCGTCACCAGCGCCAACGGTATCAACAACCTTTTCCACCTGATAACCCGGCACATAACCCTCTTTGTCCGGTGTCCGGTAATAAGCCCCCTCTTTTCCAAGCTTGATGACAATGACCTTGACCCCCTGCATCACATAATATTTAGCGATATCCTCGGGAGAATTGCAGCCTGTCAGGAGTTTTCCTTCATTGATCCCAGGCAGAAACCAGTCTGCTTGCGCGGCGATCTCATGAATCGTGTGAACCATTGTCTGCTGGTCCGGCCAAAGCTGGAAGCGGAGATTCGGGTCAAACGAAATCGTCTTTCCATCTTTTTTCATCTGGTGAACGGCGTGGCGGGCGAAGCCCCGCATTTCCCTTGAAAGGGCAGGAGGTATGCCTGTCACATGCATATGTTTGGCTTCTTTGAAATACTCTGCCGGGTAGTCATCAATGCTCATCGTGCTTGCGGCTGATCCTCTGCGGTAATACGTGACATCAGGGTCCCCGCTTTCAACCTTTGACTTGAGCAGGATGCCTGTCTGCTGGTCTGCACTGCGTTTGACTTCAGAGATGTCGACGCCTTCTTTTTTCAATTCATTTAAAATAAAAGTTCCAAGCGAATCGGTGCCGACCTTGCTCATCCAGCCGACTCGAAAGCCCAGGCGCGACAGTCCGACGGCAACGTTTGTTTCCGCTCCGGCAAGAGCCTTGGAAAACGAAGAAGCCTCATGCAGTCCGCCTGTTTCATTTGCGTAAAACATAGCCATCGATTCTCCGAATGTCATCACATCAAGCGACATGATTTCACTCTCCTTTCGAAATGGTACCGGTTTCAAAAAAAGTTGCAGAAAAACACTCTCCCCTAAATTGTCGGGTGTATGAGTGTCTCCATTTGACGAGTTCTACAGCGACTGTCTGAGAACAAGCTCTGCCTCAAGCTGAATCGTCTGCGGTGCACTTTCATCTCCTTCAATCCGTTTGATGATCCGCTCCATGGCGGCTCTGCCCATTTCATGCGACGGCTGGGCGATGGTGGTAATGCCCGGACCGATCAATTTATACCATTCCGTATCATCAAATCCGGCAATTCCGACGTCTTCCGGAATCGAAATGCCAAGCTCATAAAGGCAGCTGATGATTTTCAGCATCAGAAGCCCGTTGTTTCCAAGAATGGCTTTTTTCCCTTCTTTCATTTCTAAAAAGCTTTTGACGGAATGTAAAAGAGATTCTTTGTCTTTGACATCTGCCTCATATACAAGGGGATTGCCGCCGGCATTGCGTTTAAGCGCGATTTCTGTATAGGCGGAAACCCTTTCCTCCCTTGGACTGATCCCTTTAATCGGCTCGGTAAACAGACCGACCTGGGCATAGCCTTTGTCATACATGAGATTGACGATTTGACTTGTCACTTCGCGGTTGTTCGTTGTAACTGCATCGATTTTGAGCCCGGGCACTTTCCGGTCAACGAGCACAATCGACACATCCTGGCTGATTAAATCCATGAGCACATCGTTATTTCTTCCCGTCGTATTAATAATCAGCCCTTCAATATAATGCGCGTTCAGCTTGTGCAGCATCTCCCGTTCTTTTTCAGGACTGTTGTCCGTGTTGCAGACCATGATGCTGTACCCGTACTGATCGCAAACCTCTTCCACCCCTCTCAAGGTGGCGACTGAAAACGGGTTTGTAATATCGGCGACCAAAAATCCGATAACCTTGCTTTTTTTCACCTTCAGCCCCTGTGCCATCTGACTGGGGCGGTAATTAAGCTCCTCGATCGCTTTTTTGATGCTTTTCACCTTTTTCGGTGAGATGGCATCAATCTTCCCGTTGATATAACGGGAAACCGTTGATTTTGATACACCTGCATGTGCGGCTACTTCGTTGATGGTTACTTTCGCTGTTTGCTTATCCCTCATTCAAGTACTCCTATGACCTTATGATTTGAAACCGATTTCAAAAACTTTATACCATCAGCATATCACATCATTTAAAATTTGGAAGAGTCTTTTTTAATATTTCAAGATTGACCTTGACAATATTCAGAAAAAAGTGAAAAGACTGTTGACGATTTCCATTATTTACTTTACAATTCATGTTTGAAACCGTTACCAAAAACTTTGGCCCCTTCATTCAAGTCAGTCTAAAAACGTCCAATTCAAGGAGGAGAAGGTATGGAAAATCGTTATTCTGTTCATCCTGAACAAGCGAAACGATTCACAACCGCAGAGCTTCGCGAGCATTTTTTAATAGAGTCATTGTTTGTTGAAAACAAACTGAACATGGTTTATTCGCATGAAGACAGAGTCGTGATCGGCGGGGCCGTTCCAGTGAAGGAATCCATTGCGCTCGATGCCGGCGATTTTTTAAAAACGGACTATTTTCTGGAACGGCGCGAAATCGGAATTGTAAATGTCGGAAAACCCGGTGCGGTCAAAGTCGGTGATGAAGAATACGTACTGGAGCACAAAGATTTTCTGTATATCGGCCTGGGAAATAAAGACGTTTCTTTCTCAAGCTTGAATGAAGGCGGAGCCAAATTTTATTTCATCTCAGCGACCGCACACCAAAAGTATCCGGTGCAAAAAGCTTCGCTTTCAGAGCTTCCATACGATCATTTAGGAGAAGAAGCCTCTTCAAATGTCCGCAATCTATACAAAGTGATTCATGCAGACGGCATTCAAAGCTGCCAGCTGATGATGGGCATTACATTTCTTGAACCCAATAACACATGGAACACGATGCCGGCGCATGTTCATGACCGGCGGATGGAAGCTTATCTGTATCTTGACCTTGCTGAAGATGCAAAGGTGTTTCATTTCATGGGCGAACCGACGGAGACAAGGCACCTCGTCGTCGGCAACGAACAGGCAGTCATTTCACCCGCGTGGTCTGTCCACTCGGGCTCCGGCACATCCAACTACTGCTTTATATGGGCGATGGCCGGAGAAAACTACACATTTAAGGACATGGATGCTGTCCCGATGAATGTCATACGGTAAGGGCGTGAACGTGAGATGGGATATCTTGAATCGTATTTTTCACTTGAAGGCAAAACCGCGCTTGTCACAGGCCCGGGAACTGGAATCGGCAAAGGAATTGCCGAAGCGCTGGCAAAAGCGGGAGCGGATATCATCGGCACTTCACATACGAGCGGGCTTGATGAAACAAAGCGGCTGATCGAAGAAACCGGTAGAACGTTTACGTCTTATCAGCTTGATATGGGCAGCCTTGACGAGGTTGAAATTTTTGCAAAAGAGGTGCTTGACCGTCATCAGATTGATATTCTCGTCAATAATGCCGGGACGATCCGCAGAGAAAAAGCGGCTGATTTTTCCCGGGAGAACTGGGAAGCGGTGATCAATGTCAATTTGAACAGCTTATTTTTGCTGACGCAGGCTGTCGGCCGGCAGATGATTGAGCGAAAGCAGGGGAAAATCATCAATATTGCCTCGCTTCTCTCATTTCAAGGAGGCATTCTCGTCCCTGCATATACGGCAAGCAAGCATGCAGTAGCCGGATTGACGAAGTCTTTTGCCAATGAATGGGCGGCGCACAATGTCCAGGTCAATGCAATTGCGCCGGGCTATATCGCAACGAACAATACAAAGCAGATCCGCGAGGACCAAAACCGCAATGCCGAAATCTTAAAACGGATTCCGGCCGAGCGCTGGGGTCAGCCGGATGACATTGCCGGAGCCGCCGTATTCCTTTCGGCGCCGGCATCCGATTATGTGAATGGACATGTGCTGGCGGTCGATGGCGGATGGCTGGCAAGATAATGCACGCAAAGGCTGCCGGTAGCTCGGCAGCCTTTATCATCGCTATGGCTTCAAAATCACTTTAATGCAATCATCTTCATGGCCGTTGAACAATTGGTAAGCGCGGCCGGCTTCTTCAAGCGGAAGCTGATGCGTAATGATTTCCTTCGGATCAAATTGATTCTCTTCGATCTTCTTGTAAATCTCAGGCATCAAATGGATAACCGGGGCCTGCCCCATTTTCAGTGTAACATTTCTGGAAAAGAACGCGCCGAGCGGAAACATATTATAATTGCTTCCATATACCCCCGTAATCTGTACGGTCCCACACTTTCTGACCGCCTTTGTAGAAATTTGAATCGGTCCGAGCGTGCCGCCCTGAAGCTTCAGTTTTTGCTCCAGGTACTCAAGCGGAGATTTTTTGCCGTCCATCCCCACGCAGTCGATCACGACATCCGCCCCGCCTTTTGTAATCTCCTTTAAATGCTCGCCCATGTCAGGATATTTTGTAAAGTCAAATACTTCGACGCGGTTTAACGCTTCAGCCTGCCTTAGGCGGTAGTCCAAGTAGTCTACTGCAATGACCCGCTTCGCCCCTTCCATCCAGGCAAACTTCTGCGCCATTAATCCGACCGGTCCGCAGCCGAGAACAATGACGGTGTCTCCCTTTTTAACGCCAGCGTGAAGCACGCTCCAATACGCGGTTGGCAGGACATCTGATAAAAACAGGAGCGACTCGTCCTCCATCTCGCATGATTCAGGGATGACAAACGGCGTGAAGTTGCCAAACGGCACTTTTAAATATTCGGCCTGTCCGCCAGGGTGGTTTCCGAACTTTTCCGAGTAGCCGAAATATCCGCCTGAATCATAATGGGGATTGGCATTATCACACTGGCTTTCCAGCTTGTTTTCGCAATAAAAGCAATGTCCGCATGCAACGGTAAACGGGATGACGACCCGGTCCCCTTTTTTCACTTTTGTTACATCAGGTCCTGTTTCTTCTACAATTCCCATCGGTTCATGGCCGAGCTGGAAGCCTTTCGGAAGAGGAAAATTCCCTTGATAAAGATGGAGGTCTGATCCGCAAATCGCCGTAGAAGTAATTCTGACAACGATATCATCGCTTCTTTCTATTTTGGCGTCCTCCACCTGGCTGACTTTAACATGCTGAGGCCCTTGAAACGTTACAGCTTTCAAATCGTCACACTCCCATTATCGTTCAGTTGACTTTAGTGTGAGATAAACCCGGGTTCTTATTCAGTTTTTTAAACAAACGTTTCATTAACCGTCATGCAGAGCGGTCATGATTCATACATAGAAGAAAACGGAGGTGTTGGGATGCTGCTGCAAATACTAGTCGGAGGGCTGGTTGTTTTCGTTATTTTCTTTCTCGTGTTTCGGGCGATCAGAACGGGTAATCTGCCGCGCCATGACGATTCGCAGCCAGAAGACGGAGAAAACAGAGATCAGCCATGATTGGCTTGGCTGGCCTCCTCACACAAAAAAGGATGGGGCCATGCCCATCCTTTTGCCTATCGTTCAACCGGCTGCGTGTCAGTTCCCGTGATTCCGCCGTGCCTGTCCCGTAAATCCTGCTCGATTTCTTCAAGGCTTTTGCCTTTTGTTTCTGTTACTTTAAAGAAAACGAACAGGAAGGCCGCGATTCCGATGGCCGCATAGCACAGGAACAGGTAACTGATGCCCATCGCTTCCATGAGGACCGGAAAACTTAATGTCACAATTAAGTTCCCTGCATGAAGCATTAAAGTCGATACTCCGGTTCCCACCCCTCTGACATGAAGGGGGAACAGCTCAGGCAGCACCACCCAGACGATCGGTCCCCAGCTGACGGCAAATACGACAATGAATACACCTAAACAGATGACAGTCGTCCATGCCGCACCAGTCGTATTGCCAAAAAAGATATTGGTGAAAGAAAGCACGATTAAACTGATGACCATGCCGGCATTTCCAAATAATAAAAGCGGCTTCCGGCCAATCCTGTCAATAAAGCGGATCGCCACAAGCGTCATCAGAACATTGATCATACCGATGCCGACTGTCCCCAAAATGGCCGCCGAATCTTCAAATCCGACATTCGTAAACGTTTTTGGGGCATAGTAAATAATCGTGTTGGTTCCGATAAATTGCTGGAGAAACGCCAGTCCGACCCCTGCGATTAACGCCGGGCGCACCCACGGTTCCAGCAGCTCTTTCAAGCCCCCCTGCTCCTGCTTTTCCGCTTCCTTAATTTCTTTGATTTCCTGATCGACCTGCTTTCCTCCCCTCATCTTGGACAAAACCCGTCGCGCTTTCTCTTCTTTTCCTTTTGTTAAGAGCCAGCGTGGGCTTTCCGGCATGAAAAAGATACCGATTAAAAGGCCGATTGACGGAATAAGAGCCAAGCCCAGCATCCAGCGCCATGCACCTGCATCACTAAATGCATAATTGATCAAATAAGAGACCAGAATCCCGATCGTAATCATCAGCTGATTTAATGAAGAAAGCGCGCCCCTAGATTCCTTCGGCGCAAGCTCTGAAAGGTACAAAGGAACAATGGTCGTTGAACAGCCAACCGCAAGGCCGAGCACGATCCTGAAAACCACCATATATTCCGTGCTTGGCGCCAGGGCCGTTCCGATCCCCCCAATGCAATACAGCACAGCCGCTGACATAATCGCCCTTCTTCTCCCGAAGCGGTCTGTCAGCCTGCCGGACAAACCCGATCCGAAAATCGCCCCGATTAAAATTGCGCTGACAACCAGCCCTTCTGTAAAGGCATTGAGCCCAAGCTCATCTTTCATAAATAAAATCGCCCCGGAAATGACGCCCGTATCATAACCGTAGAGCACACCGCCCAAGGCTCCAAAAAAATAAAGCCAGGCATTCGATCTTTTTCCCTTCATCAGTATATCCTCCTAACAAGGCTTGTCTTTTATAATCTTTAACCTTGTCTTGCTTTCTTCAAACCTAAGAAACTCGGAGTACCATTAAAAGGAATTTAAAAATATGAAACATTTTATCTGTTTCATCGTCTTATTTAAGGCGGCAAAATGATCAGATCCCGCGGAATTTCCAGAGAATCCCCATATGCAAAACAGCAAATATCTTGTAAAATCCAAGATTGGGAAACCATTTTTTTATCAAAATTTAGACTTATTCAACAATTTTACGTTTTAATATAAATAAAAGAGGAGCTTATACATGCTACGATCGCAACGAACGAAGAAAAAGAGACTAAGAAAATGGGTGAAATACTCATTGTTTTTCATTGCTTTAATCCTGACGGCGACAGCAGCCGCAGGCGGCTATGCGTACTACAAAGTGGCGAACGCCTCCAAAGATGCGCAAGTCACCCTTTCCAGAGGAGAACAGTCCGTCAAGCGGATTAAAGAGTTCAATCCTAAAAAAGATAACTTCTCCATCCTGTTGATGGGGATTGACGCCCGTCCCGGACAAAGCATGGACAAAGAACGAAGCGATGCGATGGTTCTCGCCACGTTCAACAGAAAAAATAAATCAGTGAAACTATTAAGCATCCCGCGGGATTCCTATGTTAACATCCCTGGACGCGGCTTTGATAAAATCACGCATGCCCACTCATTAGGCGGGCGCGACCTCAGTACAGAAACCGTCGAAAACCTGCTCGACATTCCGGTTGATTACGTCATGGAAGCCAATTTTTCAGCTTTCAAAGAAGTAGTTGACGAGCTCGGCGGTGTACCGATCACAATCAAAGAGGACTATATTGTCCGGCAGATTAAAAAGGATACGAAAGGCAAAGTCAATCTCCAAACAGGTGAGCAAACGCTAAACGGAGAAGAGGCCCTTGCTTATGTAAGAACGAGAAAAGCCGATACGGATTTGAAGCGCGGCGATCGCCAGATGGAAGTCATCAAATCGATTATCAACAAATCCAAATCGCTTACTGCCATTCCGGCTTACGACGATATCCTTGATACAGTCGGAAAGAACGTATCAATGAACTTGTCGCTGAATGATGCAATCGGGCTGATCCCGTTTATGACGTCCATTCAAACGATCGATACCCTTCAATTGAAAGGGAGCGATTATCAACCGGGCAAAGTCTACTATTTCCAGCTTGACCAGGAAAATCTCAACGAAATCAAGCAGGAATTAAAACAGCAGCTGGATGTATAATTAGAAAAAGGATGAAGATGATTCATCCTTTTTCTCTTTAATGAAACTCAAGATTTACTATTGAAAAAATCTAAATTTAGGTTTAGCCTTTTACATAACATGTCCTTTTAGGGAATACTGCCGAAGAGAGCTGTTTTTCGCCTCCCGAAAAACGGCAAACTGCTCTTACAGGAGGTTATCTTTACATAATGAGGTTAATTGCGATCGATTTAGACGGGACTCTTTTAAATACCGAAAGCCAAATATCCGCAGAAAACCGGGCCGCTATCAAAAAGGCGCTCATCTCAGACTGCATCGTAACCATTTGCACGGGACGGGCCACCTTTGACGTCAAAGCGCTTCTGAACGATTTGGATATTCCGATTATCGCCGCAAACGGGGGAACAGTTCACGATTTCAACTATAAACTCCTAAGCAGAACGTTAATGGACAAGGAAGCCGGAAAAAAGGCCGCCCAATACTTAACAGATCATCAAATCTATTTTGAGGTTTATACGGACGATGCGCTGCTTTCTCCTTATGACGGAGAGCAGAAGCTTGAAGCAGAGCTCGATATCGTCACAAGCGCCAACCCTGATGAAGACAGGGATACGCTTTGGCAGGGCGCACTGACTCAGTTTAAACAATTCGGCATCAAACCCGTCCCCGACATTCGCGAGGTTTTTAACGGAGACGAACATATTTATAAGCTGTTGTGCTTCTCATTTGATATGGAAAAACTGAAAAAAGCAAAAGAAGACCTTTCAGCCTTTCCAAAATTGGGACTCACATCTTCCGGAAGACATATCATCGAGATTCTGCCTGATGAATCCGGCAAAGGCCGCGCTTTAAAAGAGCTGGCCCGTCACTATGGAATCGAGAAAAAAGACATCTACGCGATCGGCGACAGCCCGAACGACCTGTCAATGTTTGAGGAAGCCGGCCATCGGATCGCGATGGGCAATGCAATCGATGAGCTGAAGCATATCAGCACGTTTATCACGAAAAGCAATGACGAAAACGGCGTCGCTTATTTCATTAATAAACTGCTGGAAAATGAATATCAATAATTAGAAAACCGCTCGAAGATGACTCGAGCGGTTTTCTGCTACTTAATTCTGACGCTTCCGGCGTATTTCTCTTTCCAATAGGCGCTCGTCTCCATATCTGCTGTTGTCACACCGGCAGACAAAGTGACAAGAACGACCTGGCCATTTCCGATATAGATGGCGGGATTCAGAACAGTGGTTCCTTTAAAGAACACGATGTCTCCAGGCTCCAGCTCCTTTTTTGTGATTTTCTTACCTGTACTGTATTGTTTATCAGCGTACCGCGGAAGTTCCACTCCTGCCGCCGTTTTATAGACATATTGGATAAAACCCGCCGTATCAAAGCCTTCTTTAGGCGATGTGCCGCCTTTTTGATAACCGACTTCGCCGATATGCCTGATCGCTTCAGATACAATCGGATTTTTCGGCAGGGACATGTTGTCAAAACGTCTGACTCCTGTGAACTTCTTCTGCCAGTAGGAAGCCGACAAGTAAGAGATCGTCACTTTATTTGAACGGCTCGCATGGATAAACCGGCCGCCCCCGGCATAGATGGCGTTATGGGATATTCCCGGTTTGTACGTATTGCTGAAAAACAAAACATCACCCGGCCGGATATCTTCAAGCTTCACCTTTTGACCGACCGCCCATTGCTGTTCCGCCGATCTTGGCAAATAAACACCGAGCACCTCTCTGAAAACGTATTGGGTCAGTCCTGAACAGTCAAACCCGAGATCCGGAGAGTTTCCTCCAAATACATATGGAACACCGACATAGCTCTTCGCTTTTTGAACGACCGGGTCCATAGAAATCTTAGGCTCTTTTGTGATCCTTTTCGCTTTAAGATACCCCGAGCTCCAGTAAGAACTGCCTTCGAGCTTTGTCACGACAACTCCGTTTGATTTTGTGCTGTGGATGATTTGATCATTTCCCATGTAGATGGCGACATGAGTCGGTCCGTCCGATTCCAGCTCGGCATTCTTGAAAAAGACAAGATCCCCCTTTTCGAGCTGCTGACGGCTGACGCTGCTTCCAAGGGTCGATTGCTCCTTTACCGTTCTCGGGAGCGTAATATCGAGCGATTGAAACACATATTGTACAAAGCCTGACGAGTCAAACCCCGTTTTCGGCTTCTCTCCGCCGTAGCTGTATTTCGCACCCTCAAGATGTCTGGCGGTTTCTGCTATTTTCTCGCCGATCGTATCGGCGTATACGTCATTGTGATTCGTTAAAAATAAAGACATCAAAAACACCGCAATTCCACAAAACAAAACCAACTTTTTGTTTGCCGCTTTTTTTATCAATTGTTCTGTTCCTCCTCTTCTTTCCTCTTTCATCGTCATTCAATTGAGATATTTGAAGGACTTTTTTTGCGTGTACAGCAGCATCATACGAGAAGAAACGCGCAGCACAGCATGATCAGCTTTTTCACCTAAGCGCGGATTAAATGGATGAAGGGAAATATTCTAAAGAGGTCATGAACATGAGTTGCAGTTCCCATTCCGAATTGGTCAGGTGATGCATGTTTGAAGCTTAGTCGAAATTTGTCAGTTTTTATTCCCTTCAAAAGAATACAATAAACACGAACCCCAAAACCATGTATATATACTCCTGATTTTCTATAAAACTTTATACACTGACCGATTAAGAAAATTGTCGTGTTTCCCAGCCGCTTTTCACAGGTCTTTTATAACCGGAATCAGCACACGCAAAAAGAGAGTGCCGGCGGCACTCTCTTTTCTGCACTGTTATTGTTGGTTTTCTGTTGTTTGATCCTGCTGATTCACTTTTTGGATTTCCGTTGAGATTTTAGCTTTTTCATCGTTTGACAATTCATCAGAATACTTGAAAGCAGACATGAATGCAATGATCAACACTAAACCTACGAACGGCCAAATGGCTCTGGCAAATTTCATTTGTTCACCACTCCGTTTTTGTTATTCTTCAGTTTGTCCGCATGATCGACTTCAAACGTCAATTTTCCGTTCTCTTCTTTCCAGTCAAGGTTTGTTCCTTTTGTCAATTGACGGAAGATCGCTTTTCGTTTTAAGAAATCGCTTTTGCCTAAAGACGTCGGCGTTGCTTCACGAATGTTGAGAGGTGTTACCTCAAAGCGCCCTTTGCCGTCATTCATTAAATGGTATTGTACAAGCGCGCTGTCCCGTGTTCTTGACCAGCCCTGATCAAACACAAAGTTACCGAGGCTGTAGAAAATCACAGTACCGTTATACACTTCAATCGGTTCGAGAACATGGGGGTGAGCGCCGATGATGACATCTGCTCCGGCATCCGCAATCGCTTTGGCCAGATCCTTCTGTCTGTCGTTCGGTTCATTGTCATATTCTTGTCCCCAGTGCACATGAACAAGGACAAGATCCGCCTTTTTGGATGCTTCCGCGATCATTGGAATAAAGATTTTCGGGCTGAGCGGCAGCACTCCGCCTCTGTTCTTTTTGGCTGTAAAGTTCTTCGTGTAGACGTCTGTAAAACCGAGCGTTGCGATTTTAACACCGTTCACATCCTGATAGGATACGTGCTGTTTCGCGTCTTTGAGATTATTCCCTGCTCCGACAAGCTCCAAGTCCTCATTTGAGAATTTATTCAGTGTATCCTTCAAACCGTCTTCCCCGTAGTCCATCGCATGGTTGTTGGCAAAGTTCAGTACGCTGAAGTTCAGCTTTTTCAATGTTTCGACTGATTCTTGATTCGTTTGCAGATGGATGTTCTTTTCTGCCTCTTGATAGTCCTTTGCATTGGTTACAGGGTTTTCAAAGTTTCCTGTGATAAAATCTGACACATTAAAGTATGGCTTCACATTTTTGAAGACACTTTCCGAACCGTGCAAGTTTGTCACTTTTTCTACGTTTCTTCCCATCATGATATCGCCCACAAAAGTAGCTGTAAGCTTGGCATCTTCTTTTTTGTCCATTTGCGAAGGAGTTTTGGCGCTTCCGACCCAAGTAAAGACAAACATTAAACAGAAAATAACGGGCAATACGATAAAGACGTGCTTGTTTGTTTTCTTTTTCTCCTGCTTCGTCAGCTTCAGCAGTTTTTCCTGAAAGTTCAGTTGTTTTTTCATCGATTTGACACACCTAACTTTAGATTAGATAGTAAGCATACATAATGACGAATGTTGCTCCGCTCAATAAAAGCGTACTTCCAAGCGTAATCGTTAATCCCTGTCTTTGAATGGTATTCGCGATCAGCCCCGGCACAATAATTCCGATTCCCCTGAATTCGGCAATCTCAAACGGCATCACCGGATATATAAAATCAAAACCGATTTTCAAAAGAATTCCCGTTATCAACATCGCTGCGAATTTTCTGCGTCCGTATAGAATCATAATTTTGGAAAGTCCGAATTTCACGATGACATACGTCAGCAAACTGACAAAAAGAACGAGTAACATGAAAATCGGCTGATTGAACACAAGTCCCAAATAACCCGGTACGACGAGGCCGGCTGGTACAATTCCCGTTTTCTCTGCAAAAATCAAACTGAGTAAGACTCCTAAAATGAGGGCGATATATAAATCTGATCCAAACATTGTGTTTTCTTCCTCCTAGCTAACGAGCTGCTTAATCTTGTAATCTTGTATTTTTTCAATGAGAGGCTCCGCTGCTCCGTGGATATTTCCGACTCCGTAAATGACGCGGCCCTCAAGCTTGTTTTTCAGCATGAACATGATTTCTTCCGTTGATTTGTGCTCAAAATCAAACAGCTTGTCCGCAGGAATTTTGCCTGCTTCATATGCTTTGACGATCGGCTCTGTTGTTTCTCCAATCAGCACAAGTTCACTTGCTTCAATATAAGGAAGGACATCATCCGCAAACTGCTGTGTTCTGTCTACCCTGTCGGCGCGGCAGTTCATAATGACGATCGGCTGATCCGTAGGATAGCCTATTTCTTTTACACGCTTCCATATGTTTAAAGTGGAAGCTGCGTCATTGGCCGCAAAACCGTTGACGAAATGTCCGGGATTTTTGGCGTTCATCAGCGGCAGAATTCTCATGGCTCCCGGATCAGGCGGCGCATTCAGCATGCCTTTAAAAGCGGTTTCTTCGTCAATGCCCAACGCTTGAGCCACACCGAGCGCAAGAGACGCATTATCAGGGAATACCATGTACTCAAACTGTCTGAGGTATTCATCTGTTATTTTAGAATTGTCTGCGACGATGACTTTTGTATTCCTTTCTTTTGCAATCTGCTTAAAGAAATCGGTATACTCACTATCAGTGATAACTAAATGTCCATTATAAGGAATGGTTGCTGTAAAAGCTTCTGCAATTTCATCCAAAGTCGGTCCCATCACATCCATGTGATCTTCCAGCACGTTCACGATCACGCCGATATTAGCCTGAAGCAATTCTTCCTGAAAGATGATTTGGTAATCAGGGTTAACGGCCATACACTCACTGACAATCGCATTGGCCCCTCTTTCCACCGTTTCTTTCATAACCTCTTTCTGTTCTCCGATATTCGGACCTTGAGGTTTCCTTTTGATCGGTTTCTCTTCCGGTGTGTCCCAATAAATCATCCTTGCGTCTGTCCCGGTTGTTTTTCCTACTGTTTTGTAGCCTGCCTCGATTAATATCCCTGTTGTTAATCTTGTCACCGTGGACTTTCCGCGTATCCCGTTGATGTTCACTCGGACAGGCAGCGCATCGATGTTTTGCTGGTGGCGCCTTTTTTCATAAATGCCGATCCCAACAACGATTACACAGGCTAATAGCATTACCCACATTGTTTGTCTACATCTCCTTCTTGGAATCTGATATGTAAATTCATTCATCAGTATATAGGTTCACTATGAAATCACAATCGGCATTATGTAACAGAAGACGACGAAATTTTCCGTGACAAAGATCACCTCGTCCGAGTCAATAATGCCTATCTTTTTATTGATATTTTTGGCAATCGAAAGTTCTTAATTCCTATCAGTTTTTTGTCAGCGTTTTAAGTATGCGCTTTCAAAATTCGACATTATGATTTTTGTACTTTTCTCCCTATTTCTGATGAAAGATTGAAGGATGAATTCAGGGTCTCTTTTTCCCCCGGATGAAATCCCCTAGAAATGGGCTGTCAACCGGGATATCCCTTTTATTTTTGTATTTTCGCTCTTTTCCAACAGGTTAAAAAGTCACCAATGTGCCCTCTTCAAAACAAATACGTCCTATGACAATCAGATTACCTATTAAAAAATGAAAATCTTTATTAGCATAAAGCGGGATTCATTAACAAATCCAAATTTTTTGTGAGCCGTTCGATTCACCTTGTTTCTTCAGATTTTAGGTTAAAATCCTAAGATTTAAAAAGCCATTAATTTTTTTCAACGATAATTCATCAAACTTTAACATTTTTAATTTTTCTTACTATTCTCATTGTTACTGTATTCGCCAATTTATGCCGAATGAAGGTTATTTTCTATTCAACACAACTGTATATGTCTCTATATCCCAACCCGGCTAAAAATTTCAGTGCCGGGCCTTTTTTTATTGAGATTTTAAAAGGATCATGATAATCTTTATGTAAACGGTTACACAAATGGAAAGGAGAAGTCTTTTTGGCTACGATTAAAGACGTCGCACTTGCTGCAAAAGTATCTGTCGCTACGGTTTCCCGGGTATTAAATGAGACGGGATACGTCCATGAAGACACGAGGACACGCGTGTTAAAAGCGATGGAAGAATTGAATTACCACCCGAATGAAGTAGCCAGGTCTCTCTATAAAAGGGAGTCCAGACTGATCGGACTGCTCCTGCCGGATATCACAAACCCGTTCTTTCCTCAGCTTGCGCGCGGCGTTGAAGATGAAATCCACCGCCTCGGCTTTCGGCTCATCTTCGGAAACAGCGATGAAAATTTGGAAAAAGAGCTTGATTATTTGCAGACGTTTAAACAAAATCATGTGGTCGGAGTCATTTCAGCGACCAATTATCCGGATGCGCCAAATTATCAAGACTTGTCCATGCCGATCGTCTTCCTTGACCGGACGGGCGAGAATGCGCCGGCTGTATTCGCGGACAGCCGCGAAGGCGGCAGAATCGCAGCGGCTGAAATGATCAGGAGAAACGCGAAACGAATTACGCTGATTAAAGGACCGGCCCACCTTCAGACTGCAAGAGACCGTTTCAACGGAGCGCTGGAGATGCTGAGCGGGGCCGATATCGATTTTCATGTTATGAAAACCGAGACGTTTTCATTTCCGGAAGCTCAAAAACGGGCAGCAGAGCTGTTTGCCACTTATCCGGAAACAGACGGCGTAATCGCAAGCAATGATATTGTGGCGACAGCCGTTTTGCATGAAGCCTTAAAACGGAAGATCAAAGTTCCCGACGAACTGCAGATTATCGGCTTTGATGACATTCCGCAAAGCGAATTGCTTTTCCCCTCTTTATCAACGATCAGGCAGCCCGCCTATGAAATGGGAAAAGAAGCGGCAAAACTGCTGCTGAAATTAATGAAAAATGAATATATTGAACAATCGGCAGTGCAGATGCCGGTTGCCTTTATTGAAAGACAAACGACAAGAAAGGCGGAATGACAATGAGTAAAATATGCGTGATTGGCAGCTCTTCGATGGATTTAGTCGTGACATCTCCCAAGCGGCCGGCTGCCGGAGAAACGGTGCTTGGCGAATCTTTTAAAACGGTTCCGGGCGGAAAGGGCGCCAACCAGGCAGTCGCTGCGGCCCGGCTTGGTGCAGAGGTCCATATGATCGGCTGCGTCGGCGATGATCATTACGGAAAAGCCATCCTCGACAATTTTCAAGCGAACGGTGTTTTGACAGACTATGTGGAACCGGTTACAGGTCAGGAAAGCGGCACCGCACATATCGTTCTCGCAGACGGCGACAACAGTATTATCGTCGTCAAGGGGGCAAATGACCATGTCACACCTGAATACGTTCAAAAAGCGCTGCCTGCGATTAAACAGGCAGACATCGTTCTGATTCAGCAGGAGATTCCGGAAGAAACCATCGATTATGTCAGCGGACTGTGCAGCTCACTCGGCATTCCTCTCCTGCTGAATCCGGCACCAGCCCGTCCGCTTTGCCCGGAAACGGTCGAACATGCGGCCTACATCACACCAAACGAGCATGAAGCTTCGGTACTGTTTCAGGGCATGTCCCGGGAGGAAGCGTTAAAGCGCTATCCGGAGAAGCTGTTCATCACAGAAGGAAAAAACGGGGTCCGCTATCACAATGGTCTGGAAGAAAGGGTCGTTCCTTCATTCCCTGTCAATGCGATTGATACGACGGGAGCCGGAGACACCTTCAATGCGGGGTTGGCCGTTGCGCTTTCCGAAGGACAAAGCATCGAATCTGCCTTGCGCTTTGCGAACCGGGCGGCTTCCCTCTCGGTTTTGAAATTCGGCGCGCAAGGCGGCATGCCGAAACGCGATGAAGTGGAGCGTGAATTGTCATGAAAAAACACGGGATTTTAAACAGCCATATCGCAAAATTACTGGCCGATCTCGGGCATACCGACACCGTCGTCATCGCGGATGCCGGCCTGCCCGTTCCTCCCGGCGTCCCCAAAATCGATCTTGCACTGACATTGGGTACGCCCGGATTTCAAGAGGTCACAAAGCTCATCGCTGATGAAATGGCCGTCGAAAAAGTGACGGCAGCCGAAGAAATAGAAAGCGTCAATCCTGATCAAGCCGCGTTTTTAAAAGCGGAATTTTCAAACCAAAAAATTGACTATATTCCCCACGAAGCATTCAAAAAAGCGACGAGCCATGCAAAAGCGGTCATTCGCACAGGGGAAGCAACACCTTATGCAAATTGCATCTTGCACGCGGGAGTGATCTTTTAGATGTTTACATTCTACATCTGGAAAGAAGGGATAGCCCATGCATATTAAAATGAAGGACATTTATAAAGCTTTTGGCCAAAACCAGGTGCTGTCCGGCGTTACTTTCGAACTTCAGGAAGGTGAAGTCCACGCTTTAATGGGAGAAAACGGCGCCGGAAAGTCGACACTCATGAATCTGTTGACTGGACTTCACAGGCTGGACAGCGGAACGATCGAGATCGACGGAAAAGAAATGTATTTTTCAGATCCAAAAAAAGCCGAACAGAACGGCATCGCCTTTATCCATCAGGAGCTGAACATTTGGCCTGAAATGACCGTTTTGGAAAATTTGTTTATCGGCAGAGAGCTTTCTTCCAAACTTGGATTTTTAAATAACAAGAAAATGAAAGCGCTAGCAAAAGAGCAGCTTGAAAGACTTGGAGTCTCGATTTCTCTTGAAAAAGAAGCCGGAGACTGTTCTGTCGGACAGCAGCAAATGATCGAAATCGCAAAAGCCCTTATGACAGACGCGAAAGTGATCATCATGGATGAACCGACGGCAGCGTTGACAGAAAGAGAAATTGAAAAACTGTTCGGCGTCATTAGAGCATTAAAGAAAAACGGCGTCTCCATCGTCTATATATCCCACCGCATGGAAGAAATCTTCACGATTTGCGACCGGATCACGGTGATGCGCGACGGAAAAACAGTCGACACGAAACGGATTCCCGACACCGACTTTCATGAAGTGGTGAAAAAGATGGTCGGACGGGAGCTGACCGAACGCTATCCTGAAAGACAGCCAAATCCGGGACGCGTCGTTCTCGAAGTCAAGCAGGCATCCAAAAAAGGCGTCTTCCAAAATATCAGCTTTACCGTCCGCTCCGGTGAAATCGTCGGGATTTCAGGACTGATGGGTGCCGGGCGCACCGAGCTGATGAGGGCGGTTTTCGGGCTCGATCCGCTTGATTCGGGAGACATTTTCATCGAAGGCAAAAAAGCGACGCTCAAAAAACCGAGCGACGCCGTTGAAAAAGGAATCGGTTTTATTACTGAGAACCGCAAGGATGAAGGACTTGTGCTCGACACGTCCATCAGGGAAAATATCGCCCTTCCGAATCTCGCCAGCTTTTCACCGAAAGGATGGATCGACAAAAAAAGCGAGCAGGAATTTGTCGACCTTCTGATCAAGCGGCTGACGATCAAAACGGAATCGCCGGAAACCCACGCGCGAAACCTTTCAGGAGGGAACCAGCAAAAAGTGGTCATCGCCAAATGGATCGGAATCGGTCCTAAAGTGCTGATTTTGGATGAGCCGACGCGAGGCGTCGATGTCGGCGCGAAAAGGGAGATTTATCAGCTGATGAACGAGCTGACAGACCGCGGCGTCGCGATCGTCATGGTCTCTTCAGAGCTGCCCGAGATTCTCGGGATGAGCGACCGCGTCCTTGTGATCCATGAAGGAACGCTAAGCGGTGAGCTATCAAGAAATGATGCCACGCAAGAACGAATTATGACACTCGCTACAGGAGGGCGGTAACATGAAAACTCAACCGGCTGTGAAAAAAAGCCTTAATGTCGATTCTGTAATGCAAAAGCTCGGTCCGTTTCTCGGCCTGATTATTCTCGTCGTCATCGTATCAGTATTAAACCCGAGCTTTTTAGAACCGTTAAATATTTTAAACTTGTTAAGACAAGTCGCTATTAATGCGCTGATCGCGTTCGGCATGACCTTTGTCATTTTGACCGGCGGCATCGACCTTTCCGTCGGAGCGATT
This sequence comes from Bacillus sp. FSL K6-1284, assembly GCF_038002625.1. NCBI lineage: Bacteria > Bacillati > Bacillota > Bacilli > Caryophanales > Bacillaceae > Bacillus > Bacillus sp. FSL K6-1284. The sequence goes on from NZ_JBBOCW010000001.1 coordinate 3,857,641, forward strand.
TTGGCGCTGTCGAGCGCATTGATCGCCGGCATGATCGCCGGCGGCATCGATCCTGTTTTTGCCGTCATCATCGGCTGCCTAATCGGAGCCCTGCTCGGCTTGGTCAACGGGCTGTTAATCACGAAGGGCAAAATGGCCCCGTTCATCGCAACACTTGCGACAATGACGATTTTCCGCGGATTGACGATGGTTTACACAGACGGCAATCCGATTACAGGGCTCGGCAATCACTACGGCTTCCAGCTTTTCGGACGCGGCTACTTTTTAGGCATCCCCGTCCCTGCGATAACTATGGCGGCCGCCTTTATCATCCTCTGGGTGATCCTTCACAAAACACCTTTCGGCCGCCGCACGTATGCAATCGGCGGAAATGAAAAAGCGGCCCTGATCTCGGGCATTAAAGTTCCGCGCGTCAAAATGATGATTTATTCTCTTGCCGGCCTATTATCCGCGTTGGCTGGAGCCATCTTGACGTCACGGCTAAACTCAGCCCAGCCGACGGCAGGCACTTCCTATGAACTCGACGCCATTGCCGCGGTTGTATTAGGCGGTACAAGCCTTGCCGGAGGAAGAGGACGAATTGCCGGCACACTCATCGGCGTTCTGATCATCGGAACGTTGAACAACGGCTTGAACCTACTTGGCGTCTCTTCCTTTTTCCAAATGGTCGTCAAAGGTGTCGTCATTTTGATCGCAGTCCTGCTGGACCGCAAGAAATCCGCTTAAGGAGGGCTATACTGATGAAAAAAACATTAACGGTTTTCACCGCATTGGCGCTTCTGTTTCTGTCCGCCTGCTCGCTGGAGCCGCCGGAATGGGCAAAGCCAAATAAAGAAAAAGGAACGGATATCAAAATCGGTTTATCTGTCTCGACTTTGAAAAACCCGTTTTTCGTTTCATTAAAAAACGGAGTTGTCAAAGAAGCCAAAAAACAAGGGATTGAAGTGATTGTCGTCGATGCACAGGATGATTCAGCAAAGCAGACGAATGATGTCGAAGATCTTCTGCAGCAAGGCGTTGACGCTTTATTGATCAATCCGGCCGACTCCTCCGCCATCTCAACGGCAGTCCAATCGGCCAATTCGCTTGGCATCCCGGTCGTCACCCTTGACCGCTCCGCCGAAAACGGAAAAGTAGAAACGCTCGTCGCTTCAGATAACGTAAAAGGCGGGCAAATGGCAGCAGACTTTATCGTACAGCAGCTCGGCAAAGGCGCAAAAGTGGCTGAACTTGAAGGCGTCCCCGGCGCATCGGCAACAAGGGAACGGGGCTCAGGGTTTCATAAGACCGCTGACGACCAGCTGAATGTGATCGCCAAGCAAACAGCCGACTTTGACCGGACAAAAGGGTTGAACGTCATGGAGAACCTTCTTCAAGGAAATCCTGATATTCAAGCGGTTTTCGCCCATAATGACGAAATGGCGCTCGGCGCGATTGAAGCGATCAGAAGCTCAGGGAAAGAGATTCTTGTCGTCGGCTTCGACGGCAATGAAGATGCGGTTAAAGCGGTTAAGGCCGGAGACATGTCGGCCACGATCGCCCAGCAGCCTGAATTGATCGGCAAGCTCGCCGTACAAGCGGCCCGCGATATTTTGAACGGTAAAAAAGTTGAAAAAACGATACCCGCACCGCTCAAACTGGAAACGAAAAAGTAACGACAAAATCAGACCTCTTCATACATGGAGGTCTGATTTTTTTTGGCCATCTCCATAAACGCTTTTGCCGCCCGGCTCAAATAGCATGTTTCCGAATAAGCAAACACAAGCGTCCGGGACGGATCGGATTGTAAAGGAACATAGACGATTCTGTCAGACTCTTTTCGCATGACCATCCGGGGCACGACCGTGACCCCCATTCCGTGTTCAACGAGAGATTGGGCGGTTTCAATGCTGCTTGTTTTGAAGGTCACTTTCGGTTGAAACCCTTCCTCCGCACATAAATCGAGTACCATTCTACGGAAGCCGTAGCCTTCTTTTAATAAAATAAACGGCACATCCTCGACAGTTTTCAAAGCAAGAGGGGAATTTTCGGGATTCGACCGGACCGAATCAATGAGCTTCCGCAATTGGCCGGTCATCCAGCTCTCCCTTTCATTTGGAATCGCCAAAAAAAGCGGCTCGGTCAGTATCGGCCGGATCGCGAGCCTGTCATTTTCAATCGGCAAAGGGAGAATCGACAGATCCACCGCTCCGTTTTCCGTCATGTTTTCCAATGCCGCCGGCGAATCTTCTATCAGCTGAACCTGTACGTTCAGATGCTTTTTCAGAAAGGCTTTCAGGAGCGGCGGAAGAAGATATCCTCCCGTGACAGCGGGAACGCCGATCGATAATTCCGTCCCTATTTCCTCGAGCTGATCGCGCATTTCACACAGCAGTTCATCTCTTGACCGCAAAATATCCTGTGCTTTTCGGATGAAGCGCATCCCTTGAGGAGTCGGCGAGACCCCCTCTCTGTTTCTGTAAAACAGCGGAAAGCCAAGCTCGCTTTCCAGCTTTTTTATTTGCTGGCTCAGTGAAGGCTGAGCGATATGCAGGCTGGCAGCCGCCTTTGTAAAACTGCCTTTTTTGAAAATCTCTGCCGCGTATTCAAAAAGCCTCATATCCAATTCCCGCACCCCCATAGTTTCCGCCTATCATTTTCATACATTTTATATCTTAGACTGATGGCTGTCGACTCCCCTAATATAAATACATAACCGATAGGAGGATGATACAAATGAAAACTAGCGCGCAACGGCAATTTTCAAAAAACCCGGAGCAATATCGCGATGAGCCGCTGTTCTCATCGGGAAAAGATCTTGATGCCATGGTCAGCTGCCGAAATCTGACCGGCGGTGAAACCCTGCTTGATATCGGAACCGGAGCGGGACATACGGCCATTGCCTTTTCGCCTTTTGTCAAACATTGCACAGGAATCGATATTACAGAAAAAATGGTTCAAACCGCCGCTCAATTTGCCGAACAGAAAAATGCTGAAAATGTGGTTTTTCTTCAAGGCGATGCAGCACAATTGGATTTTGCAAGCGAGTCTTTTGATATTGTCACATGCCGGTATGCAGCCCACCATTTTCCGGAGATCAGCCGGTCCATCCAGGAAATAGCGCGCGTCTTGAAAAAAGGCGGCTCCTTTCTCCTCATCGATCATTGTGCGCCGGAGGACGAAGCTTTAGACCGATTTATAAATCGGCTCAATCAATTGAGAGACCCGTCACACGTAAGGGAATATTCAGAGAACGAATGGCAGAAGCTGTTTGAAGAGAACGGACTCGATTTTGCCGTCCTGGAGAGATGGAATCTTCCGATCGATTACGAGAGCTGGCTTCGAAGAGGCGCCGTGCCCGAACAAAGAAAGGCAGCCATCCATGCCCATTTGTCAGAACCGTCCCAGTCTTGCCGTGACATGTTTAACATCGTCCACGATGAAAACGGGCATCCGGTGTCTTTTTGTCTGAAAGCGGTTTTGATTGCCGGAATGAAAGCATAAGCTAAACGGCCCGCCGGATTCCGGACTTTTTCGCAACCGAATTTTTAAAGAAGAAAAAGCCCCCTTTTTAAAGAGGGGGCTTTTTCATTTACTCGGGATTGCCTTCGGCCGCTTCAATTCCGGCTGCAAGATCATGTTTATTGAGATCCGCTTTAAAGAAATCTTGCGTATTCGGCAATCTGAGATTCATATTAAGTTTTTGAGAAATTTGTACCGTGCATTCTTCGATTTCATAATCGAAAACGTGTCCGCCGACATTGCGGTCTTCATCAATAAAGTGAAGATGGAAGCCGGAAACTGCGATTCCGTTGGCATATTGCGGCGTCCAAAAGCCGACGATCGTCCCTTTAATATCATTAAAATCAAAGATTGGCTGCGATTTTACCGCATCGACCATCGGCACGTACGGTTTTTCCTGCAGTTCAACCGTTCTCGTTTTGACTTTCTTAAAGATTCCGTCCATGCGGATCGCGTAAAACAGGTTTTCACTCGGCATGATCCGTTTCATTTCTTCCTCGAACGCCTTAAGCGGCATCCGCTGCTTGATTTCGTGATAAATATCTGGCCGGAAGAAAGCGAGCGAGCAAAACGGAGAACAATCGCTTCCTTGAACAGGATAGGCTTTGCCATCGGAACGAAGACGGTAAAACTCACCGTCAAAACCGATCAGCTCACCGTCGAGCCGATTGAACGTTCCGATTCCGAAGTCTCCGTGATCCTTTGCTTCAGACATGTAAAAATCCCCGTCATAAATTCCGTCCAATAACGATATCATCGTTGAGACCTGAAAGACCTGGTCAAGGTTCTTGTCAACGGGCTGAACCACTTTTTGTTTGCTTGCACTTTTCATTTTCCTCGTTTCACTCCCTTGATTTTGTTTGTTATGACTGGACTTGCTGTGATCAAGATTGCTTAGAGGCTTGTTTACTAAAATGTTCCTCAAAGTTTTTTGGAAAACGCTGATCAGCCAAATGAACGTTGTCGCTGTAATCAACCGGAATATCAATGACAACCGGACCCTCTGCATCAAGACCAGCTTTAAGCACCTCTGCCAATTCGTCAGGCGAATTGACCCTTAAACCTTTTGCTCCAAAGCTTTCAGCATATTTTACAATATCGATTCCGCCGAAGTCGACTCCGGACGTCCGCTTGTATTTCATCTCCTGCTGGAACGCAACCATATCGTATGTGCTGTCATTCCAGACAATGTGAACGATCGGCGCTTTCAATCTGACCGCTGTCTCAAGCTCCATCGCGGAGAACAGGAAGCCTCCGTCCCCGGAAACAGACACGACTTTCTGTCCCGGATTGACCAGTGTTGCTGCGATCGCCCACGGCAAAGCAACGCCCAGCGTCTGCATGCCGTTTGAAGTCAGCAGTCCATACGGACGGTATGTGCGGAAATATCTCGACATCCAAATCGCATGGGAGCCGATGTCGCAAGTCACTGTTATGTCATCACTCAGCAAATCACGCAAATCGCGAACGATTTGCAACGGATGAACAAGATCCGTTTTTGTTTCTTTAGGGGGCTCGCTTTGCTCCTCCAGCGCTTTCTTCAAATAATCAAGCACAGGTGCAAATGATTCATCGATGGAAACCGGCAAAGAATCATGTTCAATATGGTTTAATGTCTCTGCGATATCACCGATCAGCTCAATTTCAGGCTGATAGTCATGATCGATATCGGCTTGTATTTCATCAAGATGAATCACACTGCGCTCGCCTTTTCCGTTCCAAAAGACGGGGTCGTATTCAATCGGATCATAGCCGACTGTCAAAACGAGATCCGCTTTTTCCAACAAAATATCTCCGGGCTGATTGCGGAATAATCCGATCCGGCCGAAGTACTGGTCTTCCAAATCGTGAGACAGCGTACCCGCTGCTTGGTATGTTTCAACGAACGGCAGTTTCACTTTTCTCAGCAGACGGCGGACCGCTTCAATCGCTTCAGGTCTTCCGCCTTTCATCCCTACAAGCACGACGGGAAGGTTCGCATTGTGTATTTTGGCGATAGCCGCGCTGATTAGTTCATCCGGAGCCGCGCCGAGCTTCGGCGCCGGCATGGTTTTCACCGGCTTGGCAGTTGCCGGACCGGCCGTAACGTCCTGCGGAAAGCTGAGAAACGCTGCCCCGGCCTGTCCGGAAGCTGCCGCTCTGAATGCATTGGTTACCGCCTCAGGGATGTTGTTCGCATCTTCCACTTCTGCGCTATATTTTGTAATCGGCTGAAACAACGCCGCATTATCCATCGATTGATGAGTTCTTTTGAGACGATCCGCTCTTTTTACAGCACCCGCCAGGGCAACAACCGGATCTCCTTCTGTATTGGCTGTTACAAGACCGGTCGCTAAATTAGACGCTCCCGGACCCGAAGTCACCAGGCAAACACCGGGCTTTCCAGTCAATCGTCCGACTGCCGCCGCCATAAATGCTGCATTCTGCTCGTGACGACAAACAATCAGTTCAGGCCCCTTGTCTTTCAATACGTCATACACCGCATCGATTTTCGCTCCCGGAATACCGAAAACATGAGTGACACCTTGCTGAATGAGACTATCCACCACAAGCTCTGCTCCTCTTACAGTAAGAGTTTCATTTTTAGCGGCTACATTTTTCAAAGCCCTCACTCCTCCATTTTCATTCGTTTACAATGAATTTTTAATAAAATTATTGTATTATTAAATATACATCTTGTGGAAATTGTTTTCCAATACTTCTTTGTCTTACAATTAATATGTAAAACGACTGAAATCGCATTCAGAAAGGAATGAGTGAATAATGGAGCTGCGCCATCTTCGTTATTTTATGGTTGTTGCCGAAGAACTGCATTTCGGAAAAGCAGCTCTTCGGCTGAACATGACTCAGCCTCCGCTCAGCCAGCAGATTAAACAGCTAGAAAGTGAAATAGGCGTCACCTTGCTGAAGAGGTCAAAAAGAGCCGTCAGGCTGACGGCGGCAGGCGGGGTCTTTTTAAAACAAATCAAGGAAGGACTTTCCCAGATTGATCAAGCCGTCGACATGGCTCAGCGGACGGCCCGCGGGGAGCTGGGCAGACTCGTGATCGGCTTTGTCGGCTCCGCCACATACGAGATCATGCCTCCCATCATCAGAGAATACCGAAACCGGTACCCGTCCGTCCAGATTGATCTTCGGGAGCTTTCAACCCCCAATCAGGTCAATGCACTGCTAAACGGACACATTGACATCGGAGTGCTGCATCCCCCGTTGGGAAACGACGAGCTAAAGTCATACACAGTGAAGAAAAGCCACTGTGTCCTTGCACTTCCGAAACACCACCCGCTGTCAGAAAAACCCCGGGTACATTTGAAAGATCTTGAAGACGAATCGCTGATCGTCATTGCCAAAGAAGCGTGGCCCTCTTTATACACGGAATTTAATTTCTTGTGTGAAAAAGCCGGGTTTATCCCCAACATCGCCCAGGAAGCTACAGAATACCAAATGGTGATCGGCCTCGTGACAGCCGGAATGGGAATCGCCGTTGTGCCTACAGCGGCTAAACGATTATTTAACCTCGATGTTGTATACAAAGAAATCGAAGACTTTCCCCTTCGCGCAGAATGGATTACCGCACATCGAAAAGACAACCGCAATCCGGCGCTTAAGCATTTCATCGAAATCTCGGATCAATACTCATAGCCGGATAGAAAAAAACCCGCGGACAAATCCTCCTTGTTCACGGGTTTTTTTCTCATATTGACGTTTGCGCGTTTTGAAAACGGAGTTAACTGCCGATTGCCGCTCCATCGCTTCTCGGATCGCTTCCTCCTCTCAGGAAACCTCGATCATCAATCTCGATGATGCCGGCATGACCCATCACACCGTCAAAGTCGCCGACAACGGTTACATGATGCCCATGCTTACGCAGTTTTTCAATCACTTCGGGCGCCACCCTGCTTTCTATTCTTACACCTTCCACCCGTTCTCCCCATGTTCTGCCCCACAGCCATCTCGGTTCATGAACGGCTGTTTGCGGATCCATCCCGTAATCTATCATTCTCGTGATAAGAGCCGTCTGTGTCTGCGGCTGTCCTTCTCCCCCCTGCGTTCCGTAAAGAAATTTCGGCTTGCCGCCTTTGAACGCCATGGCGGGCATCAGCGTATGAAAAGTTCTTTTTCCCGGCTCCAGTGTATTGACATGGTCAGGATCAAGCGAGAAAAACGACCCTCTGTTCTGCAAAATGACGCCGGTATCTCCAGCTGTCACACCTGAGCCGAATTCGAAATACAAACTTTGGATAAACGAAACAGCATTCCCGTCTTCATCTACTGCTGCAGCATAAGCCGTATCACTGCCGAGCGGCCGGCTCTCCGCCTGAAGAGCCGACAGTCCGATTTTTGCGGCCAGCTCCCGCGCATACCCTTTGTCAAGCAGGCGCTCCAGCGGTATTTGGGAAAATGCCGGGTCAGTCAATACTTTATTGCTGTCGGAAATACTTAATTTCAATGCTTCGATGAGCAGGTGATAATATTCAAAAGAACCGTGCTCGATCATGCCAAAGTCGTAGTTTTCCAAAATATTCAATGCCATAAGACCGGTAAATCCTTGTGAATTCGGAGGCATTTGATAGATCGCATATCCTCTGTATGTAGAGGAAAGCGGAGATACCCATTCCCCTTGATGCCGCTCGAAATCTTCCAGGGTCAAGATGCCTCCGTTGTTTTGCAGATAGGCTGCTGAAGCTTGGGCAATTTCCCCTTTATAAAAGGCGTCTCTTCCTTTCTCAGCGATCATCTCCAAAGTGCGCGCGAGCTCTTTTTGCACAAAGCGCTCACCTGGAGTGGGCGGGTTTCCTCCCGGAAGATAAATATCTGCAGTGATCGGCATACCGGAAAGCCACTCAGCGTTTTTCACCGTGTTTTGACATTGATCGGGCGAGACCGGGAAACCCTTTTCTGCATACATGATCGCCGGCTTCAGCACCTCCCGAAGCGATAAACGGCCGTATGCCGCCAGTATTTCGGCCCAGCTGTCCGCCATCCCCGGCACGGTAATCGCACTGCTCATGCCCCTGACCGGAATGGCACGCTCTCCTTTATACTGATTCCGGTCCGCTTTCCGCCCCGACCGCCCGCTGCCATTGTATCCTTTGATCTCACCACTTCCTTTGTGATACATCAGCCAAAAAGCATCCCCTCCGAGTCCTGTCATATGCGGATAGACAACAGCAAGGCACGCGCTTACTGCCACAGCCGCGTCAAACGCGTTTCCTCCCTTCTCCATGATGCTGTTCCCTGCAAGCGAAGCGAGATAATGAGGACTGACAACCATTTGTTTCGAACCGATCTTCAGTTTCTCCATAGCTCTCTTCCTTTCTTTCAAGCATCCATTTGTCTTTGAAGTATAGTGGCCCGTTTAAGGAGGCGCTACTTTCAGGGAAGAAAAACTAACAACCCTTTTTCAATAAGTATTAAAAAAACGTTAAAATGATTCATATCGAAATCCGTATTATGATACAATTTACAAAATGTTCATTTATAACGCGATTGACAAGCAATTTCGTATGATCATGACCAAACAGAAAGGAAGGGACATTTGTGAGCCTCGACTACCATATGCCAAATTTAATTCTTGATGAAACGGATAAAAAAATCCTTTCGATCTTGCATGAGGAAGGAAGAATCTCTTATACGGATTTAGGAAAGCGCGTGGGACTTTCAAGAGTTGCCGTACAAACGCGGATCAACAACTTGATTGAAGAAGGCATCATTGAAAAATTCACAGCCGTCATCAATCCAGTCAAAGTTGGAATTCATGTATCGGTGTTTTTCAATGTTGAAGTCGAACCCCAATATTTAGAGGCTGTTGCCGTTGCTTTAGAAAGAGAGCCCGCCGTGACAAGCCTCTATCATATGACAGGGCCGAGCAAACTGCATATGCACGGCATTTTCGCAAATGATCAGGAGATGGAGGAATTTTTGACGAAGCGCCTGTACCCTCTGAAAGGCGTCGTGAGTGTCGACTGCCAGATGCTGATTAAACGATATAAGAGCCGAATGGGAATGAAGCTTTAACTGAATAGGAGGAAACGCGAAATGAAGCACCCTTACCGGGAACTGATCATCGCAATGACAAGAACGGGGATATTGGGATTTGGCGGCGGACCGTCCGTTATCCCGCTGATCCGTCATGAAGCCGTTTCAAAGTTCAAATGGATCGATGATGATGAATTCGGGGAAATTTTGGCGATTGCCAATGCGCTGCCCGGACCGATCGCTACAAAAATGTCGGCATATTTAGGTCATAAAGTCAAAGGCGTTCCGGGCGCTGTCGTGGCTACAGCGGCCCATATCTTGCCGACGTGCGTTGCGATGGCCGCCTTGTTCGCAGCCGTTAATGTGCTCAGCCACTCCAAAATCGTAAGCGGCATGATCGGCGCTGTTACCCCTGTCATCGCCGTCATGCTCGGCATCATGGCTTACGAATTTGGGCAAAAAGCATTGAAAGGCTTCGGCTTGCTTGCCGGCGTGCTTTTCTTTATTCTTGCATTTTTGGGTCTTCAGGTGTTTTCCATCCATCCCGGCATCATTGTCATCCTGTTTTTAACGTATGGCGCATTCCACTTTAAATTAAAAAGAAAAGCGGCCCGGGAAAAGGATAAGGGAGTGTCCGCTTCATGATCATCTTTTATTTATTTTGGGCTTTCTTTATTGCAAATTTATTGGGCTACGGGGGCGGTCCGGCTTCAATTCCGCTTAATTTTGAAGAAGTTGTTCAGCATTTTCACTGGCTGTCAAAAGAAGAATTTTCAAACATGCTTGCGCTCGCAAACGCACTGCCGGGTCCAATCGCGACAAAAATCGCCGCTTATGTCGGCTACAGCGTGCTCGGATGGCCCGGTGTCTTCATTGCTCTTATCGCAACTGTGCTGCCTTCGGCCATCGCGCTCGTTTTGCTGCTCAAGCTGATCGGCCGCTACCGCCAGTCGCCGGTCGTCAAAGGAATGACTTTGGCGGTTCAGCCGGTTATCGCCGTGATGATGCTTATTTTGACATGGGAAATCGGCGGAGACGCGATCCGGTCGATCGGCATGGTTCAATCACTTGTCATCGCGCTGATCTCTTTGGCGGCCTTGACGAAGTTCCGCGTCCATCCGGCTTTCCTGATCGTGGCCGCCTTCGCTTACGGCGGGCTTGTCATTCCGCTGTTGTAGAGAGGGATGTCCGGTCGCTTTCTAACGGATGATATAAAAAATCAGCACCGCATAACCGGCGCTGATATTCTGGCTGACGGGCTTTTGTGAACAACCTTTCACAGCAGGCCCATCAGCTTTTTCTTTTTGACGGGACGGGGTGTTTCTTTATGAATCTCCCGGTTTTCCAGGAGAAGGCCCGCGTTTTTTGTAAACACGTATAAGAAATCGCTGCCGTAATCGCTTTCCACTGCATCAAAAAAGAAAGATCGGCTCGTGAGGTTGTGGGCGTCTGATGCGATAAAGTGGACGAGGTTCGCTTCAAGAAAGCGGCGGGCGAGCCGTTTCACGCTTCTGCCAAAGCGGCCTGTAAGACTTGAACATGTCAGCTGGGCGCACGCGCCGTTTTTGACGAGGCGGTACAGCAGATCAGGATTCTCCATCAATTCAAGGTTCCGCTCGGGGTGTGCGATAATCGGAATGTAACCATTTAACTGTAGATCGAACAACAGCTTTTCGGCATATCGCGGAACATGGTGGAAAGGAAGTTCAATCAGCAAATACTTTGTGCCGGCGAGGCTGAGCAGTCTGCCGCGCTCAAGATCACGCTTCAATTCGCCGTACAGGCGGATTTCCTGTCCGGGAGCAATAAGCACCGGGATGTTTTCCTTTTGCACCCGCGTCTTTAAACTCGAGACAGCTGCCAGAATGGCCTCTTTTTGGTGTTCGTATACACCGTTTCGGTGGTGAGGTGTGGCGATAATCGTATGAATCCCTTGACGGGCGGCTTGTTTAGCCATTTCTATACTGTCATACATACATGCTGCCCCATCATCAATGTCCGCTAGAATATGGCAATGAATATCGATCATAGGCGGCCTCCCCGTGTTTTCCCGTTTTAGATCGTATGGTCTTTACCGATAAAGCTTTCCAGCTTCCGGGCTTGTCCTTTTTTCGGTTTTACATACAGAATATTTCCCAACACATGAACGTTCAGCTCTTTTTCGATGTCTTCTTCATTTCGAACGGTATTTTTCAAAAGCTCGAGTAAAAATGCAAGCCCTGCGCCAAACAGCAGGCCGAATCCCGTAGAAACAGCGATGTTGAACTTCTTGTTCGGGCTGACGGGAGCAGGCGAATGTTCGGGGTTTGCTTTCGCAACAAGGCTGACTTCGGTATTTTCACCCATAATGCCGTCAATGTCCCTTTGGAATACGGCGACGACTGTGTTCGCGATGTCCGCCGCCTTGGAATAATCCTTGTCAGTCGCGGAGATACTGACAATCTGTGATTCATTTTCGCTGATAACTATGATTTTTTGCTTCAAGTCTTCAGCCGTTTCCGGAAGGTTTAGTTCGTCTTTAACCTTATTTAAGATGAGCGGGCTTTTCATAATCACGTTATAAGTGTTGATTAGCTCAAGGTTGGTCTGAATATCGGTGAAGTTCGACGTTTGACGGCCGTTGATGAGGATTTGGGCGGATGCCTGGTAGACGGGTGTGAGCCAATAAAAGTTGACGGCAGCGCTGGACAGAGCGGCCGCAATGGTGATCAGTGCGATCAGAACGAATCTTTTTTTCAAAATGATGAACACATCTTTAAAGCCGATATGATCTCTCATAAAAGCCTCCCTCTAGGATTCGCGTATTTATTTAAATTTTCAGCAAATTAAACACCTCCCTTTGATTATACATGGTTCTTTCGTTTCCGAAAGAAATGAATCCTGACAAATAACGGGAGATACCGGGGAAATCGCGTCTTTATATGGTATTAAATATCGACTTTTGCAGGACCTGCGCGCTTTTTGCTGAACGAAAAAGTGTGCAAACCGAAGTTTGCACACCTTTTACGTCGTATATCCATTTTTGATATGAAGAATGAGATCTTCAAGAAGTTCTTTCGTCGTTATGTCTTTTGATTTTTCACCAATGTCATACGCATGCATAAGAATTCTCAAAAATTCTTCCTGATTCAATTCCTTGTCATCCATATCCTTTTCCTTTCAGATTCCATAAATTAAAACATTTCTGATTATATTTCAAATTATATGATGTAAAGAATCAATTTGCCATAGTCTATTACATTATTCGACAGCCATCCGTTTTTATGTCCTTTTCCTGAGAAAATCTTTTTTGGACGGATTGATTAAGCTATAATAGAGAGATTGGAAACTTTTTAAAAGCCATTCGGTTAGGAGCGATAGACATGCTTCAAGACATGATTTCAAAAACGGTTGTGATGGATGCAGCTGAACAGTTTAAGCATGTACTGCCGTGCACAGAAGCTAACATTCAGCTCATGAAAAAAGCCCTTATTTTATACAGACAGGATTCCGTCTATCGGGTCAAGCCGATGAGCGGGCATACGGTCAGTGCTTACGTTCAGGATGTGGTCCCGGTGAAGGTCTTCATCGACCTCGCCGACGTTAAAAAAAGCAGCTGTTCCTGCCCTGCTCAAAACATCTGCCGGCATGTGCTTGCCGTTTATTTATATCTGTATGCACAATATGATCGATTGGGAACGTTTACGGAGTTTTGGAAAGAAGCGCAAAAACGCCGCGAAAACAGGGATATTCTCGGACAGCTTCAGCGTGGAATGAAACCCCACAGCCACACGCTCGATCAATGGACATCGTTTTTCAAAACGGAGTTCAGACGATGGGAAGAGCATACGCCTAAAAACCAGCAAACGATGCAATACCTTTACTACGGGTATTTTTCAGCTTTAAAAAAGCGGACGCCTGCGGAGCCGGAGCTGAAAAAAATGTACCAAATCCACGCGGCTCTTGCGACATGGCTTGCCATGCATTCGCTCGTCGAGAAAGGGCGCATTGATCCTGAAAAAGATTTTTACTCGCTGAATCCTTATATCGAACAGCTGATGGACACGATCTACAGCTCAATCGATGAACTGAAAACATATGCGCTATCGTTCTCCCTTGATCCGTTTTTAGAAAAAACCCCCGGCGCGATTCGGGAACTGCTGCTCAAGAAAGACATTTTTCAGTATGAAAGGCTGCGGATTTTCGGGGAAATCTGGAGTGCGCTTCTGTCCCGGCCAAACTGGCTGAAGCGGGAGCTCGATGTGCTGAACGATCTGGAGCCGTCGCCTGAAATACAATTCGGCAGGCTGCATCTTGAATTTCTGCTGAAAAACGACGATGTGATTCTTGATCAAGCCGGATCGTTTTCACCTGAGATTCTTCCTTATACATTTCAATGGCTCAGCGTCATGACCGCCAAAAAAGACTGGAAGCGCCTTAAAAAATGGTACGAACACCTTGAACAGCTTGCATCCGGCTTCTGCAGACTGGATAAACCGTACCGGGAAATACGCGATGTTTTAAGCGAATTCTTCCTGTTTCTGAGCGATTACAGCAAAAACGCAAAAGAAGAGCATGTATATGAACGGTACTGCAAAAAGTGCCTTCCTTATACGTTTACTGAATACAGCCATTTTTTATATAACAAAAACCGCTTTACGGAGTGGATGGAGATCCACAGCCTTGTCGGTTTTTCTATCTCTGAGATCGGACAGAACGCCTTGAAAGATATCGCAGCAGCAGCCCCTGAAGCTTTGATTCCTTCCTATCACAGAGAAATTTCCGGGCTGGTTGAACAAAAAAACCGCTCAAGCTACAAAGAAGCCGTCAAACAATTAAAAAAGCTGCGCACCCTCTATAAGAAATCGAAAAAACAGGATGTCTGGAACCGGTTTATGGAGCAGTTTTCAGCTCGCTATAAACGGCTGAGAGCCTTCCAGGAGGAACTTAAGAAAGGAAAGTTGATCGATGGCGAGTCTTAAGGAAATCGTGATACATGTCGAACAATCAGAAGACTATACATTCATTTTATCTTGTCATGACGAGGATCATCAGTTTCTTACGCGGAATGAAATGGAAAGGTATTTGTTTCAGTGGCACGAATCGTCTTTTTACGGAACGTTTCTCGAAGATGCCGGTTTAGAGACTCCAGCGGTTCTGCTGTCTCCGTGGATGGCGGTCGAATTTCTCGGCAAAAACTCATTTAATTCGTACAGCGACATCAATCTCACCGAGGAAACCGAACCTTTGATGAAAACGGCTTCCACCATTTATGAGTTTATCGCAGATGAAGATTTTCTTCCCGACTATGAAGCATGGAAGCAAGAGGTGCTGCGTTGGAAAGATAAAGAAGGGATTTTGGAAGGCTATACAGCTGAATGGTTTTCACACGCTGTCGAAGACTACATCAACTACAATGACGAGTTAAAAGCAAAATGGGAATCGATTGTCGCACATTCTCCCGCCGTCACCACATTTCAGGGCCACTTTCTTGATGAAGACGATTTTCTTGAAACGATCGGCTGGCATGAAAACCCTGTGCCGTTTACTGTCGGACTCCGCTTAAATGAACCTGACTTTGACGGAGACGATTGGAAAATCGAACTGTTTTTGCGCGACAAAAAAAGCGGAGCCATTCAGTTCTTTGAAGGCTTGAACAGGCTGAAAAAATCGTGGCAGGCATACGCTGATAAAATCGCCCGGGAACAAGACAGATTCCGCCAAATCGTGCCGTGGCTAACGATCGACTCGGGAACGACGCTTTTAACGGAAGAGGAAGCATGGATCTTCCTATCCGAAGCAAGTGAAACTCTTGTCAGCATGGGGATTGAAATTTTGCTGCCGTCATGGTGGCAAATCGTCAGAGACAGCAACATGCTGCTGAAAGCGAAAGTGTCATCGGCTCCCCGCGGCGAGTCCTTTGTCGGAATGAATGCATTGATGGACTTCAACTGGCGTTTTGCTACGAACGGAATCGAACTCACAGAAGAAGAATTCGAGCAGCTTGTCGCCAATAAAAGACGGCTTGTCAACATACGCGGGCAGTGGATTAAAATCGATCCGAATTTTATCAAACAAATGAAAAAGCTGATGGAGCGAGCAGAAACAGAGGGTCTTCATATGTCTGACATCCTGGCGCGCGAGCTGACGGAGCGGAGCGAAACCCGCGAGGATGATGATCTGTTCGATGCTTCCGCATTCAGCGAGGTGCGGTTTGAACTGTCCTATCAGCTGAAAAACATGATCAAAAAGCTGAGCCAGCGCGATGATCTCCCGTCATACCCGGTCAGCAAATTTTTTGACGGAACGCTCAGGGCTTATCAGGAAGACGGTTTGAACTGGCTGATCTTTCTCAGAAACTGCGGCTTCGGTGCATGCCTGGCAGACGATATGGGTCTTGGAAAAACCATCCAGATGATCGCCTATTTCGCCTATTTAAAAGAACAGGGACAACAAACGCCATCTCTCATCATTGCGCCGACTTCCGTCCTCGGGAACTGGCAGCGCGAACTTGAGACCTTCGCGCCCGACCTGACGGCGGCGCTCCATTACGGGCCAAAACGCCCTAAAGGTGAAGCGTTTCAGGAATGTTACAAAGATGCAGATATCGTCTTGACGTCATACGGCCTCGCCCAATCCGACTTTGACGATCTCAGCAGCGTCGCCTGGAACTGCATCTGCCTTGACGAAGCCCAGAATATTAAAAATGCGCACACGAAACAATCCCGCTCAATCAGAAAGCTGAAAGGCATGCATCATATCGCGCTCAGCGGGACTCCGATGGAAAATCGCCTGACGGAGCTGTGGTCGATCTACGATTTCATGAACAAAGGCTATCTCGGAAGCCTTGGCAGCTTCCATAAGCGATTTGTCCTGCCGATTGAAAAAGACCGCGACGAAAAACGTATCGAACAGCTCCAGCAGCTGATCAAACCGTTTTTATTAAGGCGGACAAAGCAGGACAAGGAAGTCGCGCTTAACCTGCCTGAAAAACAGGAAGAAAAAGAGTTCATCCCGCTCTCGGCAGAACAGGCCTCACTATATGAACAGCTTGTCAAAGATACGTTTGAACATATGTCAAGCCTCGCCGGAATGCAGCGTAAAGCTCTCATCTTAAGCATGCTCGGCAAGCTCAAACAAATCTGCGGCCATCCTGCCCTTTACTTAAAAGAGACCGGGAGCGAGCTCCTTAACGGAAGGTCAGTCAAGCTCGAAAAACTGTTGGAACTGACGAAGACGATTCGCGAAAGCGATGAAAGCTGCCTGATTTTCACCCAATATCTCGGGATGGGAGATATGATGAAACGCCTGCTCGAGAAATCATTCGGCGAACCGGTCAAGTTTCTGAACGGCAGTTTATCCAAGCTAGAACGGGACAAAATGGTGGAGCAGTTTCAGAACAAGGAATTTCCGATTCTGATCTTATCATTAAAAGCCGGCGGCACAGGCCTCAATTTGACGGCCGCCAATCACGTCATCCACTATGACAGATGGTGGAATCCCGCGGTTGAAAATCAGGCGACAGACCGCGCCTACAGAATCGGACAGAAACGGTTCGTCCACGTTCATAAACTGATCACCACTGGCACAATTGAAGAAAAAATCGACCACATGCTCGAATCAAAGCAATCGCTGAACGATCAAATCATCCAAAGCGAAAATTGGATCACCGAGCTTTCCGAACATGAACTAGAAGAGTTATTTACCCTGAACGCTTCGGCTATTACAGGTTAAACAAAACAGCTGTCTGAAATAGACAGCTGTTTTTTGTGTTAATGACAGTCCCAATTATATAATACGTTTGAAAAGTCCTTATTCTTTAAATCATCAGGCCTTATAAAAAAATTGGCAATCCCGACATCTCCCCACATCGCGTCAATGTTCTCATCAGAATCAATTTGCAATAGCAGAACGGTATGATCCGGATAATCGCCTTCCCGCGGATCATCTTGCGTAAAGGCTGCGTAGCCCCCGATCTTATGGGAGAAGCCGCCGTACATTTCACTGTATTCTTCGAACACCGTTTCCTCTTGATCGCCGAATTGCTCAAAGAACGTCCAAGCACCCTTTCCCGCGTATCGCTCAAATTGAAAGTCGGACGCAGAGACAAGTTCAGACCCTGTGTCAGGTGTGAGTGAGGATTCGCATTCAATCGGAAAGGCCAGCTCATCCTCAAGCTTCACAAACGAAAAATCGTCGACAAGCTCGTCTTCATTTTCGATGACATTCTCAAAATACTTGATGCAAAAACTCGACTGTTCACACGGATCATCAAAATTCAATCCGTAAACATCATCACTGACAGAGATAAAAAAAAGCAGAATACCGGATTCCGGGAAATTCTCAAGGCGGGGCATGTCTGAAAAATTAATTTGCGCAAGCAGTTTCATCGGCTTTCCCTGTGAATCGACAGGATACTGTTCAGACTTTGGAAAATAAGGATCTCCGGCCAGTTTGCTTTCATATCGGCCTGTTTTTCCTTTTCTCGTGTCCAGCTTCAAAAAATCCCGCGCTGATTGTTCAAATTGCCCGCGGTATCGGGCCATTTTTTCGGGCAATTGAAACGGCTTTTTCATACTTATCATTCTCCTTTTGACCGAGTGACACTTTAAAATGCGGAGGTCACCTATTTGAGCTTATTTCTCTTCATATAATCAAGAACGGATTGATATGCTTTATTCGCATCACTAAACATGGCATAGTTTTTCGCTGTTGAAAACCATTCAAGCGTTGAAGGCACTCTCCCTTGAAGGCTGCTTTCAAGATCTGTCTGATGGACAGGCGACAGCTTTCCTTGCTGAAGCGACCGTTCGATCGCCTGATCTAAAGCATCGCTGACCAATTGTTCTAAATCAGCACCCGAAAAATGGCAAGTCTTTTTGGCAATTTTCAGTACATCAATCTGATCATGCGGCTTACCGGACAGCTTTAAATTTAAAATGTCGACACGTTCTTCTTCAGATGGAGGCGGCATAAATACCATCTTATTAAATCTGCCGGGACGGCGTAAGGCAGGATCTAAATACCACGGTGTATTCGTTGCACCGATCACATACACACCGTCATTAAACGTCCCTAAACCATCTAATTCTATCAGCAACTGATTGACCAGCACCCTGTCATGATGCTGGCTCATTCCCTGCCGATTCCCCCCGATCGAATCAAGCTCATCAATAAAAAGAACGCAAGGACTGTTATCACGCGCTTTTTCAAAAATATCATGCAGATTATGTTCACTCTGCCCAACATACATGGACAATATCGCTTGAAGCTCCAAGTGTATAAAGTTTGCTTTGATCTCGCCGGCAATCGCTTTCGCGATAAATGTTTTGCCGCATCCCGGCGGGCCAAACAGAAGAAGACTTCCCCCCGTCGCTTTTCCAAACGCTTTAAAATACTCAGGATTTTGCAAAGGCAAAATAAAGTCCATGTTGATTTTCTTTTTAATATCTTCTAATCCGCCGACATCAGCAAAAGTTTCACAGTGTTGTTCTAATTCGGTTAAAGCATGTTGATGTTGATCAAACTGAATGACTTTCACCTTTGCGCGTTTTTCCGTATCATCCCTCTTCATATTTATCCTTCCTATCTATGATTTGTACCGGTTAAGATCCTTTTCACCACTTTATAGTTCGCCTTGGAACCCGCATGTTTTTCTAGCTGGGCCTGATCTTTCTTTTTGATTCCGCTTCTTTCAATATGTATTCCTTGCCGCTGCAGGAGCTTATCAAGTTCATCAGCTTTATTGTAAAACTCGTCGGACAAGGCGGCATCGATTTTTTTTCCGTCATTTAACGTCAGATCATACTTCAGGTAAAGTGCCCCTTTTAACCCTTTTTGATAATAGGCATGGACAGAAGTGACATCTTCCATATCGTAATGTTTGGTGCTGGAAATTAGCCCTTCTCTCATGACAATGCTGTTTTTCCCGATATTTTGATATTGAAAAAAAGCATTGCATAGCAGCGTCAGCCCTACCACTAGAAGAATCAAGGATAAAGGCAGCTGCAAGCGCCCCTGATAGCCTTTGGAAGTTATCACTTTTCTAACGGTGTAAGGTATACAAATGAAGGTCAGCAACAGGCTGTAAAATATGCTTACATCAGAGCAAAAAAGCAAGTTGTCGGAAGCCGCCAGCATTTTCATTTGAAGATTCCCAAATCGGTCATACAAAGACATCGTGCCGACAAAACTGAGCAGTCCGAAAAAAACAAAAAATAGAGTTCCCGGTTTATCTTTATGTATTTCCATTATTTCCACTCTTTCATTCATTTAAAATATCAATCTGTATAAGAATGATATGATCCCTATCACAATGATCAGCAATACAAAAAGGATCCAAATCGGTGTGTACCTCAAAAATGTGAGGACCGAACTACCTCGCATCTGTTCGGGCAATTTTCGCTGCATGAGGGCTCCCGCCAGCCCGTTCATCATATAAGGTGTACTGTAGACGAGAAACACGTATGGAATCATAAGCCACTTGAAGACCAATGTCACAATGACTAGAAGCGGCCAAAACAACACCGGTTTTTTAACACGCAGCTTCTCATGGAAGCGCCTGACTTTCAACGGGTATTTCATAAACCAAAAATTACACATGTTGTATAACGCTAAATTGGGTACAATCCCTGGATTGTTCGGATTGATTTGTAGAGCTGTTTTGTTTAAAGTCAAGGCTTGTGCATAATCTCCTCTTCTATACGCCGCAGAAGCGGCCATTCCCGTGATCATGGCATCATCGGCATTTTGGGCAAGCGCTCTGTCTGAACACGCCCTTGATAATCCATCCTCAAAAAACACCGCCAAAATTTCACTGTATACGACAAGAGAAAATGGATCGTCAGGTTCTAATTCCACTGCCTTTTCTATATAAAAACGCGATTTTTCATACTCATTTTTATCATGGAAAAGAAATTGAGCGTGCATTGCATAAGTGTAGTGATAATCAGGGTACTCTGAAATCATTAATTCATTTATTTCCTCATGCTCTTCGTACATTCCCAATTCATAGTATGCAAGAGTTAAGACAGCCAAAATTTCAAAGTTCATCGGATCTAAATTTAAAGCCTCTTTTGCAAACTGTACGGCTTTTTCATATTCTTTCGCATTAAAATATATATTTGAAAGCAATTGATAGCCTTCGTGTGAGTCGGGGTAGTTGGATAAAAACTGCTCTGCTTCCTTCAAGGCTTCCTTTGTTTTCCCCCACTTTGAAAGCCGCTCTGCTTTCTCATACATTATGCTCATTTGATTATCCAAATCGATCACCTGTTATTTACTCTTTTTCAATGAGTTCTAGTATCTTTTTCTAAATTCGAGGATTTAAACTAATGATAAAGTCACCTTCCATTCTTGGAATTTGAATAATAGTTAAATAGTAACAAACATCACCATATCAAACAATGAATAAAAAGTAACGAAAATAATACTTCATAGTTCACGAGTCAGCGTTAAAATAAATAAAGGCCGCCGACATTGTCGGCGGCCCGCGGATCAATAACATCCGCTGCTTAACCGCACTCCTTCAATCGTTACGCTGCCATGTACCGGCATCACGCCGAATTGAAAGGATGTACGAATTAAACCGGTTTGACTTGTTGTTCAATCAGCTGATTCAGGATGTGAGCGACGCCATTTTCATCATTAGTGAGCGTCACCTCATCAGCCATCTCTTTAATGTCTTCGCGCGCATTGCCCATGGCAAAGCTTTTCCCCGCGATCTTCAGCATCGAAAAATCATTGAGACTGTCTCCGACAGCAGCTGTTTCCTGAAGGGAAATGCCGAGCTTGCGTGAAAGCTTTTCCAACGCCAGCCCTTTTGACGCCTGAAGATGCTCAATTTCAAAGTTATGCTCGGCTGAAGTGACAAGCGTAATATCTTGCGCATCTTTAAATCGCTGCCATCCCGTTTCCAGTTTTTCTTTATGAAAAGAAAAAGCTAATATGTTATATACATTGACATCTTTTCCCGCTAAAAACAGGTCGGTATAGGAGCTGATGTACGCGTATCCGTTTTGACTGAGCTGCTGTTCAGCAGCGAGTTCCAGTCTTGAAAGATCGGCCCCGGGATTTGCGCTTTTCAAGCGGTCCAGCTCAATGTCAAGCAGCTCGCGGCCGTTTTGCGGCGTGAAGATCGCTTCATCGCTGAATACCTCATAATAGTAATTCTGTTCTTCAAGCCATTGAAGAATTCCTTCCGCCCGTTTCCTGTCAAGCGGCACCGAGTGGTAAAGGCGGCCTTCAGGATCATGAATCACCGCTCCGTTGGCACTAATAATCCATGTTTTAATACCTGTCGGCTCAAAAATCGTTTGAACATCGAAGGATGCTCTCCCTGTGGCAACTACTACTTCAATCCCGTGTTCCCGCGCTTTTTTAATCGCATCGATGTTTTCTTGTGAGATCTTGCTTTCACTGTTTAACAACGTCCCGTCTAAATCGACCGCAATCATTTTCATCTGCTGTTTTCCCCCTTAAATATCGTGATGTTCAGCCACGAGCAGCTCCACATCATGTTCATCAAGCAGTTTCTGAAACGGTTTTGGCGGCAGCCGGTCTGTAATGAGAAGGTCGATGTCACTGAGTTCAGCATACCGGTAAAAATCCGTTCTCCCGATTTTCGAATGGTCGGCAAGCGCTATGACTTGTTTCGCTTGGGAAATAATTTTCCGCTTCACCATTCCATCCTCCTCATGGGCAATTGTAAGCCCGTGTTCGGAAACCCCCACCACGCCGATCAGCGCTTTATCAACATGATAGCATGACAGCTTTTCAATGACGGAGGCGCCGTACAAAAAGCGGTGCTCTTTTTGAAGCTTCCCTCCAAGCAGGTGGATATCAGCACCTTTTCTTGAGGAAAGAACCTCCGCAAGGTTAATCGAATTGGTGATGATCGTGCAATTGACATCCGGCAAATGCTCGGCGCACGATTGGACTGTCGTGGAAGCATCCAAAATCATACGGTCGCCTTCTCTGATTAAAGAAGCGGCTGCTTTTCCAATCATGCTTTTCTCTTCGGAAACCATGCCCAGCCTGCCCGAATAGTCTTTGACCTCATCATGAACGGTAGGCAGAATCGCCCCTCCCCTTGTTCTGATAATAGCGCCTTGCTCCTGCAGTTTGACCAGATCCCGCCTTGCCGTATCTCTTGAAACTCCGAATAAAGAACAAATTTGTTCAACGGAAATCCGTTTACGCTCTTTTAAATAGTCGATGATGGAAATTAACCTTTCCTCTTGATACACTCGATCATTCCTTCTTTACACAAGTAAAATTCATTATTTATAAGTGATTATAAGTTATTACACAGAATAAATCAAGAACACATAAGTAATTATAAGTAAAAATAAAGCCTGAGTCCGGTTTCCCGATCCTCAGGCTCGCATGCTAAAATGAAAATGATCCATATTGAGAGTGCCAAATTTCACGAAACGCATGGATATCACGGTCTACAGCCGGATGATCAGCCAAATGGCTTAAAAGCTCAGGGCTGATTGTCGCCTCGTGGCTCCCCGCTTCCATGACGGCAAGAATTTGACGGTTATGTTTAAAGCTTGCCGCAAGCACTTTGCAATTTAAACGGTATGTGTTAAATAAGTCGACAATTGTTTTGACAACGCCCGCCCCATGACCATACTCTTGATCAATACGATTGACATACGGCGCGACATAGGAGGCGCCGGCTTTTGCGGCCAGAACAGCCTGTGCAGCGGTATAAACCGTTGTCCCGGTGGTCTGGATGTTTTCAGCCGCGAGCTCTCTGATCGCGTAAAGTCCTTGAGCCGTCACCGGAATCTTCACCGACACGTTTTCATTCAGCCAGTTATAGAGCGCCTTCGCCTGATCGGCTATATCCCGCCAATGGTCGGCGATCACTTGGGCATGGAGAGGCAGATGCTCGGGAAGGAGCCGCCGAATATCTTGAATCTGCTGTTTAAAGGGCTGCTTTTCCCTTGCGATCAGCGCCGGGTTTGTCGTGACGCCGCCAGCGGGAAATGAATCCAGCAATCTTTCAATCTCCGGTATATGCGCTGAATCAATCAGCATGTTCATCATCGCTTCCCCCTCGTGTTTTAATGCATGACCTGCCCTCCGGTTACATTAATCGACTGACCCGTCATATAGGATGCTTGATCAGAAGCGTAAAATAAGATGGCATTGGCGATGTCATCATACGTACAGCCCCGTCCGAGCGGCACTTTTTCGGTGTACACGCGCTCTACTTCGCTCTCTGGAATGCCGAGCTTTTTCGCGTATTGCGGAATCAAGCTTTGGAACATCGGCGATTTCAACAAATTTCCCGGCATAATGCTGTTCACGCGAATGTTGTGTTCGGCAAGATCGAGCGCGAGGCTTTGAGTGAGACCGACACCTCCAAATTTGGAAGCTGAATAAGCTGTATTATGTTTGCTGCCGACCTTTCCCGATTTGGAGTTAATTTGAATGATTGACCCGCTTCCTTGCTCAATCATGACCTTCGACGTTTCCCTCGCGCAAAGAAAATACCCGGTCAAATTGACTTCGATGGTCCGTTCCCAGTCTTCAAGCTCAAAATCTGTGATCTTATTGCTTTTGGCGATTCCCGCACTGTACACCATCACATCGATTTTATTGAATTCCTCCGTGATCCTGCCGATCATTTTTTCCACATCGGCTTCTTTTGTAAAATCTGCTTGAATCCACAGCGATTTGACCCCGTATTGACCGGCTGCATGTTCAGCCGTCCTTTCGGCGTTCTCGCCGTTGATGTCTGCGACCGCGATGTTATATCCCGCCTCTGCCATGCGGTAGGACAGCGCTTCTCCGAGACTTTGGCCGCCGCCGCATATCAATGCCACTTTTCCTTTATTCATCTCCATATTGCACCCGCTCCTTATGAGAATCTTTTAACTTGAATACAGTCTCCTGCTGAAACCTCCGGCAGTTGTTCCTTTCGTTCAAGGTACAGCGTTCCCGGCAGCTCGGCTGAAGCCGATCCGTCAAATTTCAGCGTAATATGCCCGAGATTCGCCAGGTTCTGGCGAACGGCTCCCCCAACGGCTGTGATTTTGTAGGACTCGCCGCCCAGTATTAGCTTATCGCCTTCATTGAAGTCGCCTTCTACAGGCTTTATATCAATTGATAAACAATAATCTTTCAATTCATCCGGAGCGCCTTCGCCGAATAATATAAGCATCTTTTCATCTGAAAATGCCGTTGCTTGATCTCCGATTCTGTTTATTTTTGTTTCATACAGCATGACCATAATTCTCCCTCCTTAAGAAAACCTCAGCTGTCATACATGCCAAAGCTGGCCAGCCAAGCAATGAAAACGGTTGGCGCCCCAGTCAAAAAACGCGAATACAGCACCGACGGCACCCCGACTTCAACCGTTTCGACTTCCGCTTCCGCAAGACCCAGGCCGACCGGAACAAAGTCGGCAGCTGCTTGCGAATTGATCGCAAATAACGCCGGCAGCGCCAAATTCGGCGGAATGTTTCCTTTGCCGATCTCAACGCCGATCAGCGAACCGACAACTTGTGCAATCACCGCCCCGGGTCCAAGAAACGGGGAAAGCAGCGGAAATGAACAAACAAGCGAGATTAATAGCAATCCGGGCAGTGACCCTGCAAATGGTGATAAATATTTGGCAAAAATGTCTCCGATGCCTGACTCTTTAATGATGCCGATCAATAGAGCCACAAAAGCCATGAACGGAAGAATTGTTTTGATAACGGTTTCAATCGCTTCCCGTCCAGCTTGATAAAACGTGCTGACGACCGATCCCATGGCCATCCCGATTGTCGCCATCATCCCTTTCGGCGACTGCTGTTCACTAATTTTTTTCTCTGTGCTATAATGGTTTTGTTTATTTTGCATTTGTTTTTCTTCTGGAATATTAGACTGTTCAGGCTCCTCCACAGCTCCCAGCAGTTTAATATTCTCTTTTTTTACTCCGGAAACATATATATCTTCTGTAATATGGGCGGCAAGCGGCCCGCTTTTTCCGGTCGCCATCACATTGATCGTCGGAATTCGCTTTTGCGGGTAAAGTCCGCAGCGCAGCGTCCCTCCGCAGTCGATGATCACAGCGGCCATTTCGTTTTCGGGTACTGTCGTTTTAAAGCCGTCGACCAGGGTGCACCCCGTCAGCTCAGCTAAATGATCCGCAAAATCGGGTTTGTTTCCGCCGGTGACGTACACGATTTTATTTCTCTCTTCATCAGGCGTGATCACCAGAGGCCCGCCAAACCCTCCCGGCCCTTTTGAAACTTCAACCGAACGATAGGAACTCATCTGTAAACCGCCTTTCTTATTTTAGATCAATCGAATCTTTCAAGGCAATGCCCTGCTGTTTCGCGACATAAGCCGTTGTCATATCCGTTACCCAGCCCCTGAGAAAGTTTGTTACAATCCCGACCAGAAGATAGCGGAGAGCGAGCTCGGTCGTTTCATGCCCCAGCGTCGTAATTCCTGCGGAAATCCCGAGGAAAACAAACAGCTCGCCCGGATTCACGTGCGGGAAAAGTCCGTTATGCGTGTGACAAGAATAGGATGCAGCCGCATAATAGCTCGGTTTGTATTTTTCAGGCAAGAACCTGCCAAGCGACAGCGTCATTGGATTTGCAAGCATGAACGTACCAATGACAGGCAAAACCATGTATCTCGTTAATGGATTTTTTCCCGACTTCCTCGCGAGCGCTTCGACGCGCTTTTCTCCTATCAGGCGTATCAGGGCATTCATGGCGACAAGAAGCATAATCAATAAAGGAACGATGTCTGTAAGCATACTGACAAACACTTCTCCGCCATGTCTGAATAAGTCCATAAACTTCTCCGCAAGCCATGTTACGTTTTTCATAATTCACCTCTTTTTTTGATTTGAAAGCTCATCAGTTTTTGAAGCCGCGTTTTCTTCTGCGGGACATCACCCCCTTTCGTGATGATGTCGAATGTTTTCAAGGCATCTTCAATTGCGAGCCGTGTGAGGCGGTCGTGCCGGACAAGCTCCGCTTGTCCGATCTTCAACAAATACTTTCCTTCAAACCCTTTTAAAGGCTTGATTCTTGAAAAGACAGTGACACCTTGCATTTTTGACGCCTTCAAAATTTTATTGCGCTTGTCAATGACAAACAGGACGACCGTTCCGGCTCTGAATAAGCCGGTCTTCCTTCCGACCGCGACTCTTCCCATACATCTGTATGCGGCGAATGTTCGGTTGAAATGCCTGATTTGCAAAAAACCAAAAATACTTTGGAGAAGCCATGCAGCTCCAAGGGCGATGATAAAGTAAATGATCATAATTGGTTTCTTACCTCCTCGGCAATTTCTCTGGCTGTTTCGGCAGTTGTCACCAAAATATTAATATAACGGCCTTTTGCAGCCCCGATAATAGAAGGGACTTTTTCATGGGATTCAGCAAGACCGATGGAATACTCCAAATTCTTTAACCTCTTGATGTCTATCGCGATCGTTCTGTCATGAATCTCTGTTTCTACCAACGCTCCCGACCGATCAAAGAAACGCGAGCATATATCTCCGACCGCCTGCTTTTCTTCAAGGCGCTCGATATCCTGATCGCCGTAAAATCCGGTCCAGATCATATTTGAAGAACTAAGCGGCGCTCCGATCCCGACGGCTGCCACGGTAAGGCCGTTCCACAGACTTTCTATTTTTTTAAAATAGTGGGACTTGACGATTTCCTCTTTCGTTTCTTTTTTTTCGACAACGGCTGCCGCGTCTATAAAGTAAGGCGTTCCTCCAAAGTCACCGGCAATGCTGTATACGATGCTGTTCACGTGATATTTCGTATCCATGGCGCCCGGACCGCCGACAAGCGGCACAAATGAAGCGCTCCGTTTTTTTACGCCGTGAAACTCCCCGATCATTCCCGCCATCGTCGTCCCCCATGCAAAGCCTACCGTATCTCCGTCTTTCACGACGCGTTTTAAGATTTCGGCACCGGCTTTGCCGACGAGTTTCTTCTTGTCTTCAGATGTTTGTTCCGGTTTTGCGTCGCATATGTACACTTCTTTAAGCCCAAGCAGCTGTTCGAGCTCCCGTTCCAAATCGTAGTGTGTCCCGACATGGTCATCGATCGTGATTTTAACGATTCCTTCCTCGCGCGCTTTTTTCAGCATACGTCCGACAGTTGTTCTGTATATCCCTGTTGCGTTTGCAATCTGGCTCTGTGTCATATCCTCTTCGTAGTACATTTTGCAGACTTTGATCAGAAGGCGTTTATCATCCTTTATTTCCATAAGATCACCCTTCTTTTGCACATTTGTGCAAGCATTTGTCATTTGTCGTTGTATTCGCTTACATTATACATACGGAATTTTTGGGCGTCAATTTAAATTTGTCTATTTTTTGTCTAAAATAAAAAAACCGGTCATTAAAAACCGGTCATAAGGGGGATAAAATTGGGGATAGTAATTGATTTTTTTTAAGAAAGGCGTTTGCAGAAGGAATTTTACGGTTTAAGCTTCCGACGGCTCATGGGCTTTTCGGCTTTCTCCCAAAAATCTGACTGATCGGGCGACAACTTCTGTAATAAAGACGCGTTCACCTTCTGAATTGACGTATTGGCGAGTCTGGATTCTTCCGCTCAGCCCGATGATGGAGCCTTTTTCACAATATTCGGCTGTATTCACGGCAGTTTTGCGCCACAGGGTGCAATTGACAAAGTCCGCTTCAATTTCGCCTGCTGCATTTTTGAAAGGCCTGCTGACAGCCAGCGTCACATTTGCAACAGGTACACCGTCAGATGTGTGCCGAAGTTCGGGATCTTTTGTCAAACGCCCGACCAGCATGATCTCATTAAACATTTCGTCCCTCCCTTCCTGTTCGGGTATCCCCAGTTTATAAGAGATCGGTATTTAAGGAAAATCATCATAAAAGAAAAATAACCCGGAAAAAACCCGGGTTCGCGTCATAATTTTTGTTTCTTTCTGCCATTAATTAAAAAAATCATCTCATTGTTATTTGAGAAATACGTATTTTTCAGAAACTGAAAAAAAACAGGAGATGCCAGCCACCGCTCTGAGTATACGCGGACATATGAGCCCCCGTCCCAAGCATACAAACGGAATGACAACTCTTTCTGTTTAATCGTTACTTGAAATTCGTATATTTCCATTCTGTCTTTTGTTTCATAGCGAAACACGATGCCTTCATTGGCATACGTGCTGATCTCGTGCTTTTTATTCCCGGCTGAAAAGCAAATCATAGGCATATATTGACGGCAGTCAGCAGCTGGATTGCTTGCGATCACAAATACTTCTTTTAAGAAAAAATGGTTCATAAGTCACCTCCTGCTCAATATCACCTAAAGTATAAATAAAAATAAAGCATTATAAAATACTTTTTGCAAAATTTAAAATACGAATATGCTCCTATTGCATAAACAAACCAGGGTCAAGAGTTCTTCCAAGCGAATGTGCTATAATGGTTATACAACTATGGAAGCTTGTGAGGTGATACTAGTGAAAACCTTTAGGCTTATTGATTTAAAAATTGTCCGCCAGGATGAAACTTCAAAGCGGCTCGAGGAGTTCCCGCTGATCGACGGCCTTATCATTAATAAAGAAGACGGAGAAAACCACTGGATGGTTGAGGGGCTGGTTTCGAAAGAATACCGGTATTTTTTCGAATACCTCCTTCAGGAAGGCAAAGAAGTGAAAACATATGTAACGATCACGAAAAAAAGCAACCGCCCCGCACAGCTGTTAGCGAAGGTCAAAAAGATCACGGTACTAGGCGAGCATGTTTCCGTCTTATTGGACGGCAAAATGGTCAGCTCAAAGCTGAGGAAAGGCTCCGACAAGATCTTGGAAGATTTAATGAAAGAAGGATATTCCGGAGACCGGCTTCTTGAAGCATTTAAACAAAATATATAGAAAAGGCTGTCTTCGCCGGACAGCCTTTTCGCTATAGCTCTAAGAGCGTTTCGTCTGCTCTTTTAACAAATCCCGTATTTCCTTAAGCAATTCTTCCTGCGGATCAGGAGCAGCTTTTTCTTCTTCGGCATCCTTCTTCTTCAGCTTAGAGATATAACGGATAAATAGAAAAATGGAAAACGAAATAATAAAGAAATTGACGATCGACTGAATGAACAGCCCGTATTTAATGTCGGCATCAACAAATGTGAACGACAGCGCTGAAAAATCCAGGCCTCCTAGCAGAAGACCGAGGAGCGGCATCATTAAATCATTGACAAGCGAAGTCACGATTTTTCCAAAGGCGCCTCCTATGATAACCCCGATTGCAAGATCGATTACATTTCCACGAATCGCAAAGCTTTTAAATTCTTTCCACATGAATGATCACCTTTTCTCTTTTATGATAAAAAAACAAAATGGGCTTTTACGGAAACCCATTCTGTTTGCGTTATTCCTGTTTTTCGCCAAGAGAAAACATCAATTCGGCTTCACACACCACTTCTCCATCCACTTTCGCGACTCCTTTTCCTTTGCCGATGGAACCGCGGAAACGAAGCACTTCAAGCTCAAGATGGAGCTGATCGCCCGGTTTGACCTGCTTTTTGAAGCGGCAGCTGTCGATTCCCGCAAAAAACGCGAGCCTTCCGCGGTTTTCTTCCTTCATCAAAAGCGCCACGGCACCCACTTGCGCAAGCGCTTCAACAATCAAAACGCCAGGCATCACCGGATAATCCGGAAAGTGTCCGTTAAAGAATTCTTCATTTACTGTCACATTTTTATAACCCGCTGCCCGTTTTCCTTCCTCTACTTCTGTCACACGGTCTACCAGCAGAAAGGGATAGCGGTGGGGAATGATTTCTTTAATTTGCTGAGCATCAAGCATTGCCTTGACATCTCCTTTTTCGAAAAATATGTATAGAATGATATGTCAGTGCCTTATTCTGTACATCTGGAAGTATATTATGAAACGGAATCTTTTTCAACAAAAGATGAAAGACAACGCTGAAAATGAAAATAAAAAGAGCCTGAACCAAACGTCGTTTGGCCGGCTCCTATTTGCTTTGCTAGCGAACTGAATTGATCAGCCCCATCATTTGATCGCCCATCGTGATGGCGCGGGAATTCATTTGATAAGACCGCTGCGAAGAGATCAGGTCGGTCATTTCCTTCGATACATCGACATTTGATGATTCGAGGAATCCCTGTTTTAGAGAAATGTCCTGCCGCCCGGCTCCGTTCAGATTGATGAGAGCCGTTGCTCTCAATTCATCGCTGACAGAAAAAAGATTGCTTCCTTCTTCCGTAAGAGCCTGAGGTTTGACAGCCCGAACGATTCCCAAGTTAAAACGCAATGGCGCTTCACCTTTATTGTCTGACGAAACGGTGACACTTCCCGAATCGTCAACTTTGATGTGTTTATAACGCTGGTTGAAACGGATGGGATTTCCGTTTTCGTCAAGAACAGCATGCCCTTCTTTCGTCACCAGCTGCATCTGGTTGGCGTTGCCAGCCGCAGGCGTCAGGTAAAATGCTCCGTCTCTTGTATATTGCACTTCCCCGTCGACATTGACCTGGAAGTACTGATAAGGAGAAGTCAGTGCGATATCAAGATCGCGGCCAGTTTCTTTAAGGCTTCCCTGTTTATGTGTCAGCCGGTCGGTCATCACGGCTCCGACGCCGAGCCGAAGTCCGGGCGGCGTCTTTCTGCTTGCCGCTACTTCATTATTTTTCTCGTTTACCTGTTCAATCTGCTGCCTGATCAGCTCCGAAAAGCTCGTGTTTTTCGCCTTATATCCCGTTGTATCGGTATTTGCAAGATTATGGCTGATATTATCAATTTGTTTTTGCAGTTCAAACATTGTGTTTGAAGCCGTGATCATGGATCTAAGCATCGTTTTTCCACATCCTCCATTTACGCTGATCGCGATCGGTCATTTATCCGATCCTTCCAATCTCATTGGCCGCCTTTTCCATGCTTTTATCATAAGCTTGAAGAACTTTTTGGTTGGCTTCAAACGAGCGGTAGGCAGCGGTCATTTCCGTATAAGCTCTCGTCACGTCGACATTCGACCGTTCCGTCATCCCCTGCTTGACAGAATAAGCGACTGCGGGATTGCCGACTGCGCTTGGCAGCGCCTCACCGTTTTCAGTACGATATAGATCATCGCCTTCTCTTGCTAAATTTCTCGTATCGAGCGCGATTCTGACATCGATCCTTCCAAGGTTTTGGCCGTTTTCAGTCACCGTTCCGTCCTCAGCGACTTGAAAATTCTCGCTTCCCACCGTAATCGGCTGGTTTTCCGTTGAAAGGACGAGTCGGCCGTTTATTGTCAATTGATTATTTTCATTTAAAGAAAAACGGCTGCTTCTTGAATAGCGTACATCCCCATTTTCAAGCCGAACCGCGTAGAAAAGCGCTGCTTTATCGTTTGTTTCCCCGTTGACCGGAACTTCGGTTTCGCTGATTGCAATATCCGTCGGCTCATTCGTGCTTTGCAGATCCCCTTGCGAGAATTGAGGCTTCAGTTCCTGCATGTAAACTCCTGTATTGATAGAACCGATCGGCGTCTGTGTTGAAAACGAACGCGAAGCGCTGCCGGCCTTGACAGAATCGGATTCAATCCGGCTCAAAAGCATTTCCGGGAAAGAACGGATTGACCCTTGGTCTTCTTTATATCCCGGCGTATTTGCGTTCGCGATATTATTCGTCAGCATCTCTGTACGGCGCTGCTGGGTGATCATTGCTGAAGTCGCTGTATAAAGTCCTTTTAACATCATTTCACCTCAAATAAGTGTCATGCTCCAGAGTTTCTCATCGAAAAACCTCTTTTGCGAAAGGCTTGCAATTTATATTTGCTAATACAGAACATTTGTTCTATAATGGTATTCAAACATACTACTCTTTTTATCGGCAGCCATTCACTTCCTTTAAAGCATTTCACATAAAAAACCTCATTCTAAAAAAAGAATGAGGTTTCTGATCAGCTCAGTTTGCGCTTAGGAAGCTTGTCCATGTTATCAAGCATGACACCCGTACCAACTGCCACACAATCCATCGGATTTTCGGCAACGAGAACCGGCACTTTCAGTTCTTCGGCAAGAAGCTGGTCAAGACCGTTTAACAACGCGCCGCCTCCTGTAATGATAACGCCTCTGTCGATAATATCGGCTGACAGCTCAGGCGGCGTTCTTTCGAGCACCTGCTTGGCAGCCTGTACAATGACAGATACAGATTCGCGCAGCGCTTCTTCCACCTCTTTGCTCGTTACCGTAATGGTTCTCGGCAATCCTGTGACCATATCGCGGCCGCGGATGGAAATTTCCTCGTGACGTGCGTCTGGGAAAACAGTTGCGACTTTAATCTTAATGTCTTCGGCTGTCCGTTCGCCTATGAGCAGCTTGTACTCACGTTTGATGTAGTTCAAGATTTCAAGATCAAACTTGTCCCCAGCCATTTTAATAGAAGAGGCGGTGACAATATCGCCCATTGAGATGACTGCGATATCTGTCGTTCCACCGCCGATATCAACTACCATGTTTCCGCTTGGCTGGAAAATATCCATTCCCGCTCCGATTGCGGCCACCTTAGGTTCTTCCTCCAAATACACATGCTTTCCGCCGCTTTTCTCGGCAGCTTCTCTGATAGCCTTCTGCTCCACAGAAGTAATATTTGTAGGGCAGCAAATCAGCATGCGCGGCTTTGAAAAAAGACCTTTCACATTCAGCTTGTTAATGAAATGCTTCAGCATGGCTTCCGTTACTTCAAAATCGGCAATGACGCCGTCTTTTAATGGACGTATCGCAACAATATTCCCAGGTGTACGTCCTACCATTCTCCTTGCTTCTTCACCGACAGCGAGCACTTTCCCATTGTTTTTGTCAAGAGCAACGACTGATGGTTCATTTAAGACAATACCTTTTCCTTTGACATGGATCAGCACATTCGCTGTACCAAGGTCAATACCAATATCCCTTGCAAACATCTATCTATATCCTCCTCGAAATCTGTTTCACAGCAATGTCCACATTCTGCCCTAATTATATATTTTATCATAAATATTAGAAAAAAAAGAGAGCTTATTAAAGTTCTTCATAAAATTTTTGTGGCTTTTTACGGAGGATACCGGGAAATTCTGATAAACGCTGCTCGTTTCTGAGCCATTATTCCTTATTGCACGGGTTCTCTTTCAAAGATTTCCTCTTTCTTATATTTTAGTTTTGTCGCTTCTCCGCCCCGCAAATGTCTGATTGATTTATGATAATCAAGAATTTCTTTTACTTCATTGGCCAGGTCAGGATTAATTTCAGGCAGCCTTTCTGTCAAATCCTTGTGAACGGTACTTTTGGAAACACCAAACTCCTTCGCTATCACACGAACTGTTTTTTTCGTCTCCACGATGTACTTCCCTATCTTGATTGTTCGCTCTTTGATGTAATCGTGCACACCACTCGACCTCCCTAAAATGGATGTGAGAAGTGTGAAATGAGATCCGTCTTGTGAAAAAATTCGCTATTTGCGCAGCTTCTTCGTTTTATGCTTTTCCAAGTAGAATTTTGAAATACTCCCACGATCCCTCACCTCAAACACTCTCTTTGTTAGGTTTGTATCAGTGTATTAGCATTCAAATGGGATTATGCTAAAAACTCAAGGAGGACAAGGGGTTTCTCTGATAATTTTATTTCGGGTTTCAAAAATTTTAACTTTACACTAATCTTGGCTTCCGGTAAAATGAATAAAGTTTATTATTTACCTAGGTAACTATTTTGAAGGAGTCCGGGAATGGAACATATCAATCGAAAGATTATTCACCAGCTCAATCAAAGCACGCGGATGGTTGCTAAAAAAACGAATGAACAGCTCGAAGCATACGGCCTTTACGGTTCACAGTGGTCGATCCTATACTGTCTTCACACCTGCGGACCGATGACGCAAAAAGACATTTGGACTTACTTGCACGTTGAGGCGCCGACTGTGACGAGAACCGTCAGCCGCCTCGAAAAAAACGGCTGGGTAAAACGGATACAGGGCGATGACAAACGGGAAAAAGTCGTCAAAATGACAGAAGAAGCCAAAATTAAATATGATGACATTCAATTAAAAATGCAAGAATTTGAAGAGGAAATGCTTTCCGTATTTGAAGAACGGGATAAAAAAACATTTCAAAGGCTGTTAAATCAATTATTAGAAGGACATCAGGAGGAGTTGTAGCCTATGAAGCAAGCTGAACCCATTTGGACCAGGGATTTTATCATGGTCGTTTTGATTAATTTATTTATATTCGTCTATTTTTACGCACTGTTGACCGTGCTTCCGGTTTATGCAATGCAGGAGCTCGGCGGTTCCGAGTCAGAGGGCGGCCTTTTGATCAGCGGCTTTATGCTGTCCGCGATTTTTGCGAGGCCGTTTTCGGGAGCCGTTATTGAACGTTTTGGCAAAAAAAGAATGGCGCTCATCAGTGTCGTGCTGTTTACTTTGGCATCATTTCTTTATATCTATATTCACGATATCTACCTGCTGCTTGGCATTCGCTTTTTCCAAGGCATTTGGTTCAGCATCATCACGACAGTGACGAGTGCAATTGCAGCCGATTTAATTCCGCCGGCCCGCCGCGGGGAAGGTTTGGGCTACTTTGCCATGTCGATGAATTTGGCGGTGGTCATCGGTCCGTTTATCGCGTTGAACCTGCTGGATAAAATGAGTTTTTCCGATCTGTTTATTTTATTTTCAGGAATCGTCACTGTGGCCATCCTTTGCACGGCACTGGTCCGGATTCCTATAGGAAGCGACATCCGTTCGGCTGTGTTCAGGTTGTCTTTTTCCAACATGTTTGAAAAGGGCGCGATTCGGATTGCCACGGTCGGATTGTTCGTGTCGTTTTGTTATTCAAGCGTCATTTCCTTCATCTCTGTTTATGCAAAATCTCTCGGCCTTATTGAAGCAAGCAGCTATTTCTTTATGGTGTTCGCAGTGACAATGATGATCACGCGGCCGTTTACGGGAAAACTGTATGATAAAGTCGGCCCCGGAGTCGTCATTTATCCGTCCATTATCATTTTTTGCGCCGGGCTTTTCCTGCTTGCTTTCACAAACAGCAGCGGGATGCTCTTGCTATCCGGAGCTGTCATCGGCATGGGCTACGGATCTATCACGCCGTGCCTTCAGACCTTGGCGATTCAAGCTTCGCCGCCTCACCGGAGCGGCTATGCAACGGCGACTTATTTTACGCTGTTTGATACCGGGATCGCAGTCGGATCCTATGTTTTCGGGTTGGTTGTGGCACAAGCCGGTTTTTCAAACATCTATTTATTCTCAGGCGTTTTTGTGCTCATCAATCTGTTTCTGTATACATGGAGCCAAAAACCCGCACTCGCAAAGGAAAAGCGGGATATATCAATGGCTGAATAAGCCGTTCAACCTCGCCGGGCCGGGATTACCCGGCTTTTTTCATGCCGGCTGATACAGTCTGATCTGTCATTTAATGAAACTTTTGCAAAATCAAATACGTCTCCTAACTGTCTGACCAAAAACTACTACTCTATTAAAAAGGTGATTTTTTGAACTATTGGCTTTTTACACGTATTCATCAATTATCAAACCACAACCACATCCTGGACAGCGCTATGATTTTGATTACAGAAAAAGCAATTTACATGTATGCGCTCATTTTGCTTTTGATCTGGATCTTCGGAAACCGTTCTTATAAAATAAGCGTTCTTCAGGCAGGTGTGACGGGTGTTCTCGGATTGGCGGCAAATTATTTGCTGTCATTGGTTTACTATGAGCCGAGACCGTTTGTCGCTCACCATGTGGACGTATTGATTCATCATGCGGCCGACGCCTCATTTCCCAGCGATCATACAACCGGGGCGTTAGCCATTTCGATCGCTTTTTGGCTTTATCATCGGAAAATTGGAACCTGCCTGATTGCTTTCGGGTTGTTGACGGGCTTTTCCCGTATTTGGGTCGGACACCACTACCCTGTTGACGTTTTAGGCAGCATTTTGGTCGCTTTATTTGTATCACTCGTTATGTTTAGATTCTCAGCGTATGTGCAGCCGCTTTTTGAACGGATCATCTCACTCTACGAATTGATCTTGCGGAAATTGCGGAAAGCCGTATCCAGAACGGCATAAGAAAACACCCGAATCTCATGATTCGGGTGTTTTTCATTTCCTTTCCTTAACCTTTTAAGGCTTCGGTTAACGGCGGAACAATTTGTTTTTTGCGGGATACAACGCCTTTCAGTGTTGCTGTGTTGTCTGACAATCTGACATTGAACGCTTTCTCCACTGCTTGTGCAGCTTGTCCTGAAGCGACGACAACCGAGTCGTTTGTTAAAATGTCGGTTACGACAAACACAAATAAATCCAATCCTTTTTCAGACACCACTTTTGCAAGTTCTGCTTCAACTTCTGCTTTGCGGGAGAGAACGTCGTTTGTATCAACAGTGTTAACTTGCGCGATCTCCACTTTATGGCTTCCCATCGTAAACTCTTTTGCGTCAAGAGAGAGAAGCTGAGGAATCGTTTTTGCGCTCAAATCTGCTCCAGCCTTCAGCATATCGAGTCCATAGCTGTCGGCATCAACACCGGCAATCGCAGCCAATTCTTTTGCAGCTTTGACATCTTCGTCCGTGCAAGTCGGAGATTTGAATAAGAGGGAATCTGAGATGATCGCCGACAGCATCAATCCTGCGATATCTTTTTTAATTTCGACGCCGTTTTCTTTATAGAGCTTGTTTAAGATCGTTGCCGTGCAGCCTACAGGCTCTGCGCGATAATACAGAGGGTCACTCGTTTCAAAATTGGCGATCCGGTGGTGATCGATGACTTCAAGCACGCGAACTTGATCAAGGTCATCGACGCTCTGCTGGCGCTCATTATGGTCAACCAGAATCACGCTGTCAGTTTCATTCGCAACAGTGTTCACAAGGCGGGGTACTTCTGCATTGAATTTCTCAAGCGCGAATTCGGTTTCGCCGTTGATTTCGCCGAGGCGGACGGGTTCTGCGTCCATGCCGAGCTCCTTTTTTAATTCGGCATATGCAATCGCTGAACAAATCGTATCCGTATCCGGATTTTTGTGGCCAAAAATAAGTACTTTACTCATGATATAACTCCTTACTGTTGTTTTTATAGTAAGCTTACCTGACAATAAAAAAATCTGCAAATCTGTCACTTATTTTAATATTTACGGAGTGTTTTGTCATTTTAAAAAATAAAAAAAGAGCCGTTCGGCTCTATTCTCCATAGTCAGGTGTATTGTGGCTTCGTTTTGGAGCGGGCTTCAAGACCGGTTTTTCTCCATATGCGACAGGGCCGCTCTCGTAGTGGAATTCCGCTCCGTCCGGCGCCTTCCCTTTCAGCCAATCAAACTGCGCGCTTTCTTCTCCATCCGAGAAATTGTATAAAGTATGCGCAATGTCTTCTTTTTCATTTTCATCCGAAACCGTGCCGGGCACGATGACGCCTTCTTTTTCTTCCAACTCTTTGATTGCGGCGATCCACTGGTTTTGGTGCATCGTGTCTCTCGCTAAAAGAAAACCGAGCATATCTTGTACACCATTGTCATCCGTCATTTCGCGCAGCCGCGCGACTTGCAGTCTGCCTTGCGATTCAGCGTTGACATTTGCGCGCAGATCGGCCAGAAGGTTACCGCTCGCTACAATATAGCCTGCATTCCACGGAACGCCGGTGCTGTTTTCAGGCATGGCTCCCAGTCCCGAAACGATCGCATGGTGAGGGTTCATTCCGCCCATAATTGCACCGATGACAGGATCGTCTGCGGCTTTTTCCTGCTCGTAAACCGGTGCGTCTTCAAGCAGGCGCGCGATCATCGTCGCAATCATTTCGACGTGTCCGATTTCTTCTGCCGCCGTATCCATGAGCAAATCTTTATACTTTTCATTTCCCCTTGTATTCCACCCTTGAAAAAGGTATTGCATGGCCACAGATATTTCTCCGTACTGACCGCCGAGTATTTCCTGCATTTTCTTGGCGAAGACAGGATCGGGTCTTTCAGGTTTTGCAGGGTACTGCAGCAATTTCGTATGCTTGAACAAATCACATCACTCCTCCGTTTTTTGTATCCTCGTTTTTGAATTAACCGTAAAGGGAAATGATAAAACCGTACAACAGGCTCGGGATGTGTTGCAGACGGGTCAACATTCGAATCGAAGGAGTGCTGTTCTATGATTAAAAATACTTCACACCGCCCTTTTCCGCCGCCTGAAGGACCGTGGGTGATGACGCAAACATGGAATCATGTATTATTTGCCCATTGGGCTGTTGATTCTGAAGCCATTCGCGGACGAATACCGGCGGCCTTGGAACTGGAGACATTCAATGGAAAAGCATGGATCGGCATTTTGCCTTTCCTGCTGACAAATATGCGCCCCCGTTTTTTGCCCCCCTTTCCTTTCGTCAGCAGATTTCCCGAGCTGAACGTCCGGACATATGTATCATATAAAGGCATACCGGGCATTTATTTTTTCAGTCTTGACGCCGCTTCGCGCTTAGCCGTCGCCGGCGCGCGCGCAATGTTCCACTTGCCTTATTTTCACGCCGGGATAAACTTTGTAAAAGAAAAAAACCATATTGAATTTTCCAGCAGAAGGTATGATTCAAAAGCGGCCTTCCGCGCCAGCTACCGCCCGCTGTCAGATTCCTTTACCGCCCAAAAAGGGTCCATCGAATACTGGCTGACTGAAAGATACCGCCTGTACACCACGTACAACAACCGGGTCTACTATGAAGACATCCATCATTCTCCATGGACGCTGCAGCGGGCCGAAGCCGAAATCCGACAAAACACGGTGCCCGGAGCAAGCGGTCTCATATTGCCTGATACCGCTCCGCTTCTCCATTACGCCAAACGGCAGCACGTCTTATTTTGGCCTTTGCAGCGGGACCGGGGATGAAAACTGTTGCACCAATAGATACATGTTTTAAAAATTACGTGCTTGAATCTTGAATCGAAATCTGTTACGATCTCAGTAAGTAATCAATCAATAACAAAATGAAGGGAGGCGGCATATCATAAGACAGAGTAAGGAAAACCGAAAGGAGCAAATACTTGAAGCTGGATTAGAAGTGTTTGCAGAAAAGGGATATTATAATACCACGACAGCACTCATTGCTGAAAAAGCCGGTATTTCCCAGCCCTATATATTTAGGTTTTATAAGACGAAGGAAGAGTTGTTCGTTGCCGCGCTCGATCGGGCCTTTGAAAGAATCCTCCAAACGTTTCAAAATGTCGAATCCAGCTCCGAACAGATCGTAGCAAACATGATCAAAGCATATGAAGAGTTGTCTGTATCACACCCTAATGAAATAGCCTTACAGGTCATCGGACTATCCGTTACGGAGGAATCGATCAGAAATTGTTCAAAAACGGGCTTATCACGTATTAGAAACTATACGCTGGAAAGGTTCCAGGAAGCGAATGTTCCGAATGCAGAGAGGGAAGTTACGACTTTCCTGGCAAGAGGGATACTTTGCAACATTTCCTATTTCTTGGATTTGCCGGAGATCATGCACGGCCAAACAGAATAAAATAACCGATTTGTTTCGGTTTTTTATTTAAGCATTAGTTATTGATTGATTAATAACTTACCCAAGGGGGAATTTTCAATGGAAAAAGCAATTGTTTTAGGCGCAACAGGTGGAACAGGTCAAGTCATAGTTTCAGAATTGCTGTCAAGAAATATTCCGGTTATCGCTTTCGGCCGTTCTGAAAATAAACTAAAGAATCTCATAAAAGAACATCATTCAACACCGCTATTAACATATCAGCTTGGCGATGTCTTTGATGCACAGACCATCAGTGAAGCAGCGAAGGATGCAGATGTGATATTTCAATGCGCCAATGTTCAATATCATGAAATGGCAGATAAACTCCTGCTTCTCGGTGAAAGTGTAATGAAGGCTGCAAATATTTCAGGCAAGAAAATCGTGATTGTGGATGGAATATATGTTTACGGCCGACAAATTGCCAAAGGAGACGAAAATCATCCGAAACTGCCCCATACAAAAAAAGGAAAGCTAAGAGTAGACTTTGAAAACTTAATATTCGATAAGAAATGGAAAAATGCCAAACCATTAATCGTCAGACTGCCCGACTATTATGGAAAAACTTCGCAAAATTCTTATTTACAGCCTACATTAACCGGAATGGCAGCAAATAAAATAGCTGTTTTTATCGGCAATCTAAAAACCCCCCGGGAGTACGTATATTTGCCTGATGCCGCAAAAATGATTGTGGAAATCGCAAGTAAAGACGATTCTTACGGTGAAAACTGGAACATTCCCGGCGCCGGACTGATTTCAGGTAAAGAAATCATAAAAATCGCACGCCAAATTACCGGAAATAATAAATTAGTAATACCATTAAATAAACTTGCCATTCGTATAAGCGGATTATTTGATCCAGTAATGAAAGAAGTAGTAGAAATCATGTACTTAACTGAAGAAACATTCATTCTCAACGGGGAAAAATATGAAAAGAGAATAGGAAAAATTCCCGCTACACCTTATCAAGAAGGGCTGAAAGAAACATTGAAATGCTTAATGAAAACTTAAGCTGAATTTTAGTTATTGATCAATCACTAAATATTGCACTATAAAAAAGGAAGAGCTGAAAACGCTCTTCCTTCAACCTGTTTAAGCCGGTTTTGAAATTTCGCTTAAAGCTTCTCCCGCTTTCTCATCCGCATGTGAGACGGAGAGATCCCCCAAAGCAACGATTCCGACAAGACGGCCATCTTCAACAATCGGCAGCCTGCGAATTTGGTGTTCCGCCATCAGATCACCAGCCTCTTCAGCAGACATATCCGGGTGCCCTGTCACCATCTGTGTGCTCATGATATCCCGAGCAGCCGCATCTGTTTCATTTTCAGCTACACATCTGATAACAATATCCCGGTCTGAAACGATCCCCGTCAATTTTCCGTTCTCGCAGACCGGAATTGAACCTACATTGTAATCACGCATCTTCCCGGCAATTTCCGCAATCGGAGCAGAAGGTTCGCAGCATTCAGCATTGGTTGTCATGATGTCCTTCAGTTTCATTCGGAATTCCTCCTTTATGATGGGGTTATTATGTGCTTTTCCGATATAACACGGGCTTAAACCTATTTAAAAGAGCCCTTCCTTTTCATATATCGTTTTTTATCCCTCAATAAATCGCCGGTCCAGCCTTTCTTTTTCAAATACCAATACACAAGGGCGGTCGAAACGGCGATTAAAATAAGCGAAAATAAATAGCCGTACTTTAAAGAGAGTTCAGGCATGACTTCGAAGTTCATTCCCCACAGGGCGCCGAAAGCCGTCATCGGCGTAAAGATCGTCGTGAAAATCGTCAGCGCTTTAAAAATTTCATTGCCTCTGTGGGATGTCACCACTTCCTCGGAATGAAGCAAATAATTGATTTCATTCGCGTACTCTTTGATCAATGACATGCCTCTGTCGATTTCATAAAACGTCCTGCGCTGTTCGATTTCATCAAACGATTTGCTTAAAAAAGTTTCTTTAAGGCCCATTGCTACCTTTTTCATCGATAAAATTAAACTTCTTATGACGAGCAGTTCGTGACGCCGTTTATGAATCAGTTCAATGATGCTTTTATTGTTGTCATGGTGAAATCCCCATCTTACTTTTCCAAGGTGAACTTCAAAGTGCTCAAGTTCCTTTAAATACATTCTCATTAGTTCGCCCAGCAGAATCAGAAACACTTCTGGGGCATCTTTGCATCGCTTTAAGTGTTGATCGATCGGCCTTCTGTTTGTCTCTTCAAATTGCGAGATATCTAAATTCATTGTGAAAAAATAGTCTTTTGTTAAGTAAAAATGAAATGCTGTCCGATTTTGTTGAACTTCCGCTTCCTGATCGTAAATATATGAACCGTAGATCGCTTCCTTGCCTTGAACGGCAGCATTGATATCAATGCAATTGATATTGGCCGATGGAACGCCTTGAAACCAGTTTCGGCATTCCGGCCAATGATCGGGCTGGATCAGCCCTTGTGCTGTCGCTTTTTCGTGAGGGCCGAGCTGATACCATGTCCAGCCCTCTCCCTGAAAAACTCTCATATTTCGTCTCCTCCTCTTCCGGCCCATTCGTTTTATATTTCTTTGCCCGCCCTCCGCGTAAATAAACATCATGTTTGCCGCGCTGCGGCACGTGGTATGAAGCCAGTATGAGTTTTTCATAGAAAAGGAGGTGGCGCCTTCTTTTTGAGAAGGCGGGGCATTGGAATTACTGAAGCTGATTGCAGTGGCAGGATTAATCGCATTAACGGGCTTTTTCGTCGCGGTCGAATTCGCCATCGTCAAAGTAAGGCGGACAAAGATCGACCAATTGATCATTCAGAAAAAAAAGGGCGCGCTTGCCGCAAAAGAAGTGACCTCACACCTTGACGAATACTTGTCAGCCTGCCAGCTTGGAATCACCGTGACGGCATTGGGCCTCGGCTGGCTTGGTGAACCGACGATGCAGACCTTGCTGCATCCCCTTTTTTCCAAAATCGGCTTGAACGAGTCGATGACACATATTCTTTCATTTTTGGCCGCTTTTTTATCGGTCACTTATCTCAATGTTGTGATCGGAGAGCTGGCGCCAAAAACGATCGCCATTCAAAAAGCGGAAACCGTTACTCTGCTTTTTGCACAGCCGATGATCTGGTTTTACAGAATCATGTTTCCTTTTATATGGCTGCTCAATCATTCAGCCCGCATGATCACAAGTCTGTTCGGCCTGAAGCCGACCGGTGAACACGAATTGGCGTATTCGGAGGAAGAGCTGCGAACACTTTTATCTGAAAGCTATCAAAGCGGGGAAATCAACCAGAATGAATTGAGATATGTAAACAACATTTTTAAATTCGACGAACGTACAGCAAAAGAAATTATGGTGCCCCGCAATGAAATGACCGTCCTGTCTCTTGACGACAGTGTAAAAAAAGTGAAGCAGCTCATCAAAGAAACAAAGCACACCCGCTTCCCCGTCATGGAGGAAGACAAGGATCACATCAGCGGAATGATCAATATAAAAGAACTGCTGCTGGCTGAGCTTGCAGGCGGGTTTTCTTTAGAAACAAAACCGTTAAAGCCATATATCCATCCGGTTATCCATGTGATTGAAACGATTCCCGTCTACCAGCTGTTCGTCAAAATGCAAAAAGAGCATACACATATGGCGATTCTCGTAGATGAGTATGGCGGAACATCCGGCCTTGTGACGGTTGAGGATATCGTCGAGGAAATCGTCGGCGATATTCGCGATGAATTCGATACTGAAGAAGTATCGGCTGTTCAGAAACTGGAAGATGACCATTACATCCTCAGCGGTAAAGTACTAGTCAGCGATGTAAACGACCTGCTCGGAATTCATTTATCAGATGAGGAGATTGATACAATCGGCGGCTGGATGCTGACGCAGAATATTGAGAGCAAGCCCGGAACGGCGATCGAAAGTGAAGGATTCCGTTTCAAAGTAAAAGATATGGACGGACATCGAATCGTTGCAGTTGAGGTTGAAAAAACCGATTAATCCCCCTTTCAGCCTCTCCCTGTCCGCTTTTCTTCCTAAAAACCATGTGAGGAAATCTGACATGTTCATCATGATATCTCCCTTTTGTCACTATAATGAAAGAAAAAGAGATCTGCTCTCAATCTAAATGACTACGGAGGAATGAAACATGCAGATGGGGGATACAGTATTTATGTTCTTTTGCGCTTTGCTCGTATGGCTGATGACGCCGGGCATCGCTTTATTTTACGGAGGACTTGTCAGGAGCAAAAATGTGCTCAGCACCGTTATGCACAGCTTATCTTCAATCGCCATCGTTTCCATCATATGGATTTTGTTCGGCTATTCGCTCGCTTTCGCTCCCGGAAACCCATTGATCGGGGGTTTGGATTGGATCGGACTGCAAGGTATCGGATTTGAACCCAATGCCGATTATTCGGAGACGATCCCGCATACGCTTTATATGATGTTCCAATTGACATTTGCCGTACTGACGACTGCGATTATTTCCGGAAGCTTTGCGGAGCGAATGCGCTTTCCGGCCTTTATTCT
Source organism: Bacillus sp. FSL K6-1284 (assembly GCF_038002625.1). Lineage (NCBI taxonomy): Bacteria > Bacillati > Bacillota > Bacilli > Caryophanales > Bacillaceae > Bacillus > Bacillus sp. FSL K6-1284. The sequence goes on from NZ_JBBOCW010000001.1 coordinate 3,902,100, forward strand.
TTTTTCGGTGCTCTGGGCGGTTTTCGTTTACTCGCCGGTCGCCCACTGGGTATGGGGTGGAGGCTGGCTTGACGAGCTGGGAGCGATCGATTTTGCCGGCGGCAACGTCGTTCACATCTCTTCCGGTGTAGCCGGCCTGGTTGTTGCGATTGTTCTCGGCAAGCGGAAAAATATCAGCGATACCGCCCCTCACAACCTCCTTCTGACTTTGCTCGGGGCGACTTTGATCTGGTTCGGATGGTTCGGATTCAACGTCGGAAGCGCCCTGACGATCGATGAAGTCGCCATGACCGCTTTTATCAACACGAATACGGCTGCGGCTGCGGGGCTGATCGGCTGGATTTTGGCAGAATGGCTGATCAATAAAAAGCCGACGATGCTCGGCGCCGTCTCGGGAGCAATCGCGGGGCTTGTCGCGATTACACCGGGCGCAGGCTTTGTTACGCCTTTCTCATCCGTATGGATCGGGCTCATCGGTGGAATCGTCTGTTTCTGGGGTGTGTTTTCGCTGAAGAAAAAATTCGGCTACGATGATGCGCTCGATGCCTTCGGACTTCACGGGCTCGGCGGAACATGGGGCGGAATCGCGACGGGCTTGTTCGCGACGACATCAGTCAACGCAGACGGAGCAAACGGGCTTTTTTACGGAGACATCAGTCTCCTTTGGAAACAGTTGATTGCGATTGCCGCAACATATTTGTTTGTCGCAATCGTCACATACGCTATTATTAAGATAGTCAGTATTTTCTTTAAACTCCGTGCCTCAGAGGATGAAGAATCATTGGGCCTCGATCTGACGCTGCACGGCGAAAAAGCGTATCAAGATTAATTTGTCAGGAGTGATGGTATGAGCGGTCAAATGTATAAGGTGGAAATTGTAACTCGTCCTACAAACTTTGAAAAGCTGAAAACGGAGCTGGCCAAAATCGGGGTAACGTCCATTACGTTTTACAATGTACACGGATGCGGCCTGCAAAAAGGGCATACAGAGCTTTACCGCGGGGTCAAACGCGAAAGCAATGTATATGAAAGGTTAAAAGTCGAAATCGTCGTCAGCAAAGTGCCTGTCGAAAAGGTGGCCGAGACGGCGCAAAACGTCCTGAAAACCGGGGAACCCGGTGACGGCAAGATCTTCATATACGAAATTAAAAACACCATCAACATCCGCACAGGCGAGGAAGGTCCTGACGCTTTATAAAAAGATCGAAGCTCCCGGCTGAAGTTAAGCCGGGAGCTTTTCTGATGTTATAAAACGGCGTCAATCACACCGTATGCCTTCGCTTCGTCCGCATCCATAAAGTAATCGCGTTCCATGTCGGCTTTTAGTTTTTCAATGGGCTGGCCCGTTCGTTCGTGAAAGAAGCGCTCGATTTTTCCCCTCAGTTTGATGATTCGCTTCGCTGAAATCTCCATGTCTGTCGCCTGTCCTTTGACGCCGCCGAGTGGCTGATGGATCATGATTTCGCTGTTTTTGAGCGCATACCGTTTGCCTTTTGTTCCGCCGGCGAGAAGAATCGCTCCCATGGAAGCTGCCATTCCGACGCAGATCGTGCGGACATCCGGCTTCACATAGTCCATCGTATCCAAAATCGCATATCCCGCGGAAGTTGATCCGCCCGGGCTGTTGATATAGATCGAAATGTCTTTTTCATTGTCTTCGGCTGACAAAAACAGCAACTGGGCGGTGACCCGATTGGCGAGGTCATCGTTGAATTCAGAGCCGATCATAATGATCCGGTCTTTTAAAAGTCTGGAAAAAATATCGTACGATCTTTCACCGGCAGCCGTTTTCTCAATGACGTAAGGTATGGTGTTCATAGCCTTTTTCCTCCTAGGCAGCACACCTCATCATGCTGATGCAGGACGGCTGTGAAGCGCCGAAAAGCCATGTCTGTTTGGCAAATTCGAGCAGAGCATCGGGGTTGTGATACAATATCGCCCGAACAAGCAGGTCAATGTGTTCGTCATCCCGGTCCGCCGCTTCCCTTTGCAGAACATCCGGAGAAAGCCTTTTTAATCGCTGACGCGATCTGAATAAAAGCGATTTGACGGATGATTCGGGCTTACCGAGCGACTCGGCGATTTCGTGCAGCTGAAAGGAAAACACATCTTTGAGCAGAAAAATCGTTAATTGCTTCGGCGTTAAAATACCGGAAAGCTGTTTCAGCAGGTGCTCGAAGTCATCGGCCGCCTTCATGCGCTCTGCCCTCCCGTCTTCCAGATTGTCTTCAGACAGAAAGATTTCGCGTTTCCTTTTTCTGAGCAGGTCAATCCATTTATGCTTTGCCACCGTCTTTTGATAAGCATGTGAGGCGTCTGTTCGATTGATTTCGATTAATTTCAGGATGGTATCCTGGACTAAATCCTCGGCATCCCATTTATCACCTGTCATTCTCATGCAATACTTCATCAACGCTTGCTGTTCTAGCTCATTCATGAATGCATTCACACTCCTTAAAAGAGGCCTCTTACTTAATAAACGGCTGGCTCTGCAAATTTGATACGGGTTTTTTATGATTGTAACAAAAAAGGCGCCTATCGTATTTGATAGGCGCTCTGAGGGAAGCGTGCCTTATGACTGGCTTGAATCGTCAGACTGGGTTCCGTCTTGATTTTCTGACCCTTCAGACGAATCTTCCCGTTTGGTTTTGTCGTCTTTTCCACCTGTTTGATCTTTCGCTTTGTCTTCTGTTTTTGACTTTTCTTCAACAGAAGGCTGAGCAGGTTCCTTCATTTCAGCCGCTTGTTCCTCCACCGCTTTTTCGATGCTGGAGACCGGCTTGTCCATGAAGTTCAACGGGTTTAGCGCAACACCGTCTTTGCGGATTTCAAAATGCACATGGTTTCCGCCTTCTTCATTGTAAAGGTTTTTGCCTGCTTTTCCGATGACTTGATTTTGTTCAATCTTGTCACCTTGTTTGACGCTTACTTCAGAAAGAGACTGATACACAGTTGATAAACCATTTTCATGTTCAACTTCAACAACGTAGCCCAGTACAGGGTCTTTTGCAGCTTTGATGACCGTACCGCTGAGAGATGCGGAAACATCGAATGTTTTTCCGTCTTTCTCAGCCAAGTCGATACCTTTGCTCATGCTGTACGTGTTATTATAGTTTACAAGTGCTGCTTCTTTCTCTTCTTTAGTTGCGTCAGTTTCAAAGAACTTTTTAACGACAGAAACATTTTCAGAATCAGCAACCGGCATTGCGACATTTTCAACTGGTTTGCCTACTTCTACCGCGTCATCCCGGTTATCATAGGCTGATTTCTTACCATCGTCAGCAAGCTGATCTTTTACATCGTTGTTAGAAGCCGATTGATACCAAAGAACGGCGGTTAATACAACGACGGCACTTGTCAAATAGATGGCCGGAAATACCCAGCGTTTGCGAAAAAACTGTTGCAGCTTTGTGATTTTGGAAGTACGATTCTTTTCTTCCTCTTTCATTACTCATCACCTCAGCAACATTCTGAACACTTTTCAGAAAATATATACATTTACAAAAAACTTTTTTTCAAGTTAGTCTGCACCGGCTGCTTCGTTTTTATGTAAAAACCGCCCTAAAACCTGAAATTTCACCAATGTGCATGATAACGGGAAAAACGCCGAAGATATAACATATGAAGAAAGGACAGAGAGAATGAAACTACGGATCGCCAATCGGGAAGACCTTCCCGCAGTAGTCGAAATTTACAACTCCACCATTGCGTCGCGAATGGTTACGGCAGATACAGAACCCGTCACACCTGAAGAAAGGCTGAACTGGTTTTTGAACCATACCGAGGCAAGGCCTCTTTATATTGTGGAAAATGAACAAGGGGATATCGCCGGCTGGATCAGCTTCGAATCATTTTACGGTAGGCCCGCCTATAACAAAACCGCCGAAGTCAGCATTTACCTTCATGAAGACCACCGCGGCAAAGGGGCGGGTTCAGCGGTGCTTGAAAAAGCGCTTGAAGTCGCGCCAAAGCTTGGAATCCGTTCTTTAATGGCGTTTATTTTCGCCCACAACGAACCGAGCATCAAGCTTTTCAAAAAATACGGCTTTACCGAGTGGGGACACTTTCCCGGAATCGCCGAGATGGATCGAATACGGTACGATTTAAAAATATTAGGAAAAGAATTGAATGAAGCCTGATCATCATGGCACGAAAAAAAGAGCTGTCATGCAGCTCTTTTTTTCTTTCATCATTCAGCCAGCCTGCGCCTTCTGATCTCTTCTTCATTTAAAAATTCCAAAAAGCTTCTCATCACAGTAAACGGCTCTTCTTTGACCGCCTGAACGTACCGGCTTTTCCGTTCATCGGAAAGCACTTCGCTTGTTTGCATCCGTTCCAATATATATTTCATCACCGATTGCTGAACATTTCTTTTTTGGTAAGACGACTCTCTGAACAGCGCCATGCCGAAAGCTGCTGCTGCGGCAGCGCAGCCGATTTTTATCATTGAATCGGTTCCATAGGATGCCTGCCCCCAAAAAGAAGAAAGATAAACCAATGAAGCAACAAGCAGCGGAATCGCGATAAAAAGAAATATCAGCCTTTTCTTTAAGAACGGCGCCGCCACATGCTTGAGGTTATCCATTTCTTCTTTCATAAAAGCCGGCATTTGATGGAAACGTTCCATATCCATAATCAATCCCTCCCGATTTGGTTAAAGAGGCGTTGTTTCGCTGATTAAATCACGCTTTTTATATGTATATCGTAACTTAGATCCAACATGTTTTACAGTTTTTTGCCTTTCCCCTTTTTATTAGGAACTTTCCGTCCCCCGCCCCGTATAACATGAGATAGTTGCTTGAAAGGGGAGTAACTGTTATAAATGGAATGTATAAAAACAAATCCGTCTTGTGAGGTTCAATATGGATATTATTAAAAATATCAGCATCACATCGATATTTCTCGGCTTTATATTAGTTTTAAACACGCTATTGGCAATCGTTGTGATCTTTAGGGAACGCCGGGATGCAAGCTCCTCCTGGGCCTGGCTCTTGGTACTCTTCTTTATTCCCGTTCTTGGCTTTATCCTCTATTTGCTCTTCGGCCACAATTTGAGCAGGAATCACCTTTTTCAATGGGAAGACCGAAAGAGGATCGGGATGGAAAAAATATTGGAACAGCAGCTGACCAAGCTGAAAAACCGCGAGTTTGAATTTCGCAATAAAGCGACGGCGGACAGCAAAGACTTGATTTATATGCACATTCTGAATAACCACGCCGTTTTCACGGAAGACAATGCGGTCGAGCTGTTAACGGACGGACGCCAGAAATTCGACAGACTGCTTCGCGACATTGAAAACGCCAAAGACCATATACATCTTCAATATTATATTTATAAAGGCGATGAGATCGGAAAAAAGCTGCGGGACGCGCTGATCAAAAAAGCAAAAGAAGGCGTTGAAGTCCGTGTTTTGTATGATGAATTGGGATCAAGAAGCCTCAGGAAAAGCTTTTTCAAAGATCTGAAAAAGGCGGGAGGATTTGTCGAAGTTTTTTTCCCGTCGCGTTTTAAATTTATCAATTTGCGCATGAATTACCGCAACCACCGCAAGCTCGTCATCATCGACGGCGTCATCGGCTATGTCGGAGGATTTAATGTCGGGGACGAATACCTCGGTCTAAATCCGGCTTTTGGCTATTGGCGGGACACGCATCTCAGAATCAAAGGAACGGCAGTCCATTCGATTCAAACGCGTTTTATCCTGGATTGGAATCAGGCCTCGCACCATCACGATATTACATATATGCCAAACCACTTTCCTGACATCGATTCCAACGGAAACATCGGCATGCAAATCGTCACCAGCGGCCCCGATTCAGAATGGGAGCAGATTAAAAACGGCTATATTAAAATGATATCAACGGCAAAGCGGTCGATTCTTATACAGACGCCTTATTTTATTCCGGACGCAAGCCTGCTCGATGCCCTCAGAATTGCTTGTCTGTCCGGCGTTGACGTGAGAATCATGATTCCTAACAAACCCGACCATCCTTTTGTGTACTGGGCTACCTATTCTTACATCGGCGAACTTTTAAAAGCCGGCGCTTCCGTATTTATTTACGACAACGGATTTATCCATGCGAAAACAATTGTTGTAGATGAAGAAATTTCATCAGTCGGCACGGCAAATATTGATATGCGCAGCTTCAAGCTCAATTTTGAAGTGAATGCTTTTTTATACGATGAGGAAATTTCGAGAAGCCTTGTCCTATCATTTGAAAAAGATCTGCAAGTCTCAAGGGAGCTGACCTATGAGGAATATTTAAACAGAAGCAAATCGATCCGCTTCAAAGAAGCCATTTCGATCCTGCTGTCGCCGATTTTATAGCGCGCCATTCATGCGGTAAAAAAATCCTCCCGGAAACGGGAGGATTTTTGTTTTACTTACCGGAAGCCGCCGCACCTTTGGAAACTGAAGCATGCTTGTCCATTTGACGTTCAGTGTCAGCATCCTTGAGCTTGAGTGCGATGAAAAATGCTGCCATGAGGAAGCCGGCTGCACCGAGCAAAGCGGTCCGGTAAGCTGATAAATCGGGCTCTATCCCTGCGCCAGGCTGACTGAGCACGGCAAGGACGCACGACATGACGGCAACTCCAAAAGCAGATCCGAGTCGGTTTTGCACATTAAACAGCGTCGTTGCCCGACCCATTGATGAGGATGAAATGTTGGCAAAACAAACAACCTGCGCCGCGCCAACCGCATGCCCCAGGAAAAAGCCCGCCGAAAACAGCAGCAGCCTGAGAAGCCACAGATTTGACCCGTATCCGGTCAGGCTCAGCAGCCCAAACAATACAGCGGCGCCTAAAAGCGCAACGGAAATGACCCGCCTCGGCCCGAACTTATCTAACGACCTCGGCATCAGCTGGGAGGCCAGCATCAAGCCTAATGCTTCGGGAAACGTGATCAAAGCGGTATCGGTCGCAGAATAGCCGAGTGCTTCCTGGCACAACAGCGGAAATATATAGAGCATGCCAAGGAGTCCGCCTGCTGTCAAAAGCGAAATGACGCTCATCATTCCAAAAACCCGGTCCTTCAATAAGCGCAGTTCAATCAGCGGATGCTCAGCCTTCAGCTCGACAAAAACGAGAATGGCGAGGAGAATCACTCCCCCGGTTCCTGAAACAAGCACATTCGGAGAGCCGAAGCCCTGCACAGGCCCCTGGCTGAGTGCAAAAACTGCCAACGCCATTCCCGGCCCAGCCAAAAGAAATCCTAGCCAATCAAATCTCCCCGCTTTCGGCTCCATATGTTCATGAAGATATAACAGGCCAAACAGCAGAATGATCATACCGATCGGAATATTAATGTAAAAAATCCAGCGCCATGACAGCTGATCCGTCAGAAACCCGCTGATGATCGGCCCAACCGCAGGCGCGACCGCAATCGGAAGGACGAGAACTCTCGAAATTTTAGCCCGTTCGTGTGGAGGAAACGTCCTGAACAAGATTGCCATTCCCACTGGTGTGATCAATCCGCCGCCGGCTCCCTGGATCACGCGAAATACGTTTAATGCCGCCAGATTGTCAGCGATTCCGCATAATGCGGATGCAGCCGTAAATATGGAAAGCGCGGCAAGGAAAACACGCTTTGTCCCAAAGCGGTCTCCAAACCAGCCGGCTGCGGGAAGAAAGACCGCCAAGCTGACTAAGTATCCGATGTTAATTGTGCCTGCAGCAGACGGCAAAGTTTGAAATTCGTTCATGATGGCGGGCAATGCCATGTTAATGACACTCGCATCCATTGCAGCCATAAACATGGCCGTTACATATACAATGCTGACAACCGTCCTTTGATTGAACGGCCTTCTCTTCATTGCTGACCGCCGTGAACTTCTGCAGCCGGCTTCAAGCTGTTCGGCGAGAGATCGGTCCAATTCGAGCTGATATAGTCGATGCAGGCGCTGCGGCTCGTTTCCCCGCAGACAATCTCCCACCCTGCCGGAATATGAACAAAGGCGGGCCAGAGTGAATACTGGCCTTCCTCATTCATTAAAACAACATATGTGCCCTGTTCATTTTCAAAAGGATTTGTCATCGTTATCTCTCCCTACTTGTCCGTATCTTTTTCAAGCCGTCCAGTTTTTCCGCAACATGACGTCCGATTTCGGCCAGCGGCTCCGGCTGGCACAAATCTTTATGCCGGCAATCCATATCATGAATATCAATGTTTCCGTTCAGATAAGGAAGCCATGACTCCGGATCGATCGGATCAAACCATTCCGGTATCACGGTAGATTTGAAGAACAGGATATCACCATGAAAGACGCGGGGCTTATATTCGCTTAAAATCCGGACGGAATTCACATAAGTCTCCTTTAAATTCAAGATCGCAGCCTCATCCAGGCTGGCAAGCGCACTGCCGTCTCGGCGCAGTATATCGATCGCACTGGAAAGTTTCAGCGGTTCCCCGTTAAGGCTGTCCGGATCGTATCCTCCCAATGCCAAGAGTGCAATCAATGCTTCCTGCTCATCAGGTGCATCTTTAATTGGAAGGAAGTGATTCGGGTATGCATCAAGCATGACAAGAAGCGAAATGTCTTCCCCTTGTTCCTGCAGCTGAGTTGCGATCGCATGTACAACATTGCCTCCGAGAGACCAGCCGAGAAGACGATAAGGCCCTGTTGGCTGAATCGTACGAATGTGCCTGATATAATCCGCGGCCATGTCGTCGAGCGTATCAGGAAGCTCTTCCTGCCTTGCGATCCCGCGAGCTTGAAGGCCGTATATCGGATATTCCTTCCCGAGTGCCGTCATTAAACCGGCATAACACCAGCTGAGGCCCCCGGCCGGATGTACACAAAACAGGGGATCCTGACTGCCTCCGGTTCTCAGCGGAAGCAGTACATCCAGCGCACTTTGCCCGCCGCCGGATTCAAGCCGTTCAGCGAGTCCGCTGACAGTAGGCGCTTCAAGCAGGTCGCCGATGCCGAGCTCGACGCCGAGCGCTTCACGAATGCGGCTCATCAGCTGTACGGCGAGCAGAGAATGACCGCCAAGTTCGAAGAATCCGTCATCAATACCAATCCGCGGCACATTGAGGATTTCTGAAAAAAGATCGCATAAGATTTCTTCCTGCGGTGTTCTTGGCCCCCGCCCTTTAACAGCCGCGGCAAAATCAGGCTCAGGCAGCGCTTTTCGATCAAGTTTGCCATTTGGAGTCAATGGCAGGTCTGCAATTTTTACAAATGCAGAAGGCACCATGTACTCCGGCAGAGTGCCTGCGGCAAACCGGCGCAGCTCAGCCGGATCAGTTTCTTCTTCAGACGTCGGGACAACATAGGCGATCAGGCGCTTGTCCCCGGGCTGGTCTTCCCTTACAACTACAGCAGCTTGATTCACCTTGTGATGGCGGACAAGCACCGCTTCTATCTCGCCGAGTTCGATTCTAAAGCCGCGGATCTTGATCTGCTGATCGGCCCTGCCCATATAATCAAGAGAGCCGTCTTGGCGCCTGCGGGCAAGATCGCCGGTTCGGTACATCCGGGTTCCGGGCGGACCAAACGGATCAGCGACAAAACGGTCTGCCGTCAAATCGGGTCTGCCCAAGTAACCCCGTGCGAGGCCGCCCCCCGACACATACATCTCTCCGGTGACGCCCGGGGGTACCGGTTCAAGGTATTCATCAAGCACATATACACCTAAATCGGGAATCCCTTGACCGATCAGGCTGTTCGCTTGAAGTGCTGCAGTCTGCTGATCGAGGGAAATATAGCTGACATGTACCGTCGTTTCTGTAATTCCGTACATATTAATCAGCCGCGGGAAATGCTCCGGATGGCGTTCATACCAATCTTCAAGCCTCTTCAGTTCGAGCGCTTCCCCTCCAAAAATGATAAAGCGCAAGGAAAGGCACTTTCCTGTCTCAGCATTGTCCCGGTCAGCCTGCATCAATTGATAAAATGCGGAAGGGGTCTGATTGAGCACAGTCACTCCCTCGCGTACGAGAAGATTGAGAAAGTCGGCCGGCGAGCGGCTGATTGTATGAGGCACCACGACAAGCCGTCCCCCATTGAGCAGCGCTCCCCAAATTTCCCATACCGAAAAATCAAATGCGTAAGAATGAAACATCGTCCAAACATCGTCAGAGCCAAAATGGAACCATTGGTCAGTCGCTCCGAACAGCCGCACGACATTTTGATGTGGAACGATCACTCCTTTCGGCTTGCCGGTCGAACCGGATGTGTAAATGACATACGCCGGGTGAAGAGGCAGCAAAGGCTTCGTACGGTCGACATTAACCGGATTGGCAGAAGCGCATCCGTTCAGTTCCTCTTGTATGCAAGGGTCATCAAGGACAATCCGTTCAACAGATGCGGGAACAGAAAGGCATGATTCGACCGCTGAACTCGTAACGATGCAGGCAGGATGTGCATCATTCAACATAAACGCTATCCTTTCTGCCGGGTAGTCCGGATCCAGAGGCACATATGCCGCGCCAGCTTTCAGCACTGCAAGCAGTCCGACAACCATATCCAAAGATCTTGGCAGCGCCAGGGCAGCAAATTGTTCGGGACCGACCCCTTTGGCGATCAGGAGATGGGCAAGCCGGTTAGCGCGTCTATTGAGCTCGCCGTATGTGAGCGAGTCATTTTCATATATAACCGCAACGGCTTCCGGGTCCTTCGCAGCCTGCTTTTCAAATAAAACAGGCAAAGATGAACAAGTTATGTTGTTGGACGATTTGCTCCAGTCAGCCAGCATGTTTTCACGTTCGGCCGGAAGGAGAATATCAAGTCTTCCGATCGGCTGATCAGGGTCGGATACTGCTGAATCCAGCAGTCTGACAAGCCGTTCGGCTAATGTTTGAACCGTATTTCGCTCAAATAAATCTGTGCTGTATTCCACAAATCCGCCGATACCTGCGGGTGTTCCATCCGCTTTTCGATGTTCCCGAAGCTCAATCGTCAAATCAAACTTGGCTGCGCCGACACTGCGAATGTCAATGTCTGATTTAAGGCCGGAAAGTTCAAGCTCAGGTTCAGGCGTATTTTGATAGGCGAGCATGATTTGGAACAGCGGATGTCTCGCTCTTGACCTGGCAGGATTGAGCACTTCAACAAGGCGCTCGAACGGAAGGTCCTGATGCTCATATGCTGCAAGATTTACTTTTCTAACTCTGTTCAGAAGTTCCCGAAAACTTGGATTACCCGATGTATCTGTTCGGAGCACAAGCGTATTAACGAACAATCCGACAATTCCGCCTAAAGCATCATCGTTTCTTCCCGCTATCGGGCTCCCGAGCGGAATGTCGTGGCCTGCTCCGAGCCGTGTCAGCAGTGAGGCAAGGGCCGACTGCAAAATCATGAACATGCTGACTCCGGTGCTGCGGGACAAACCGAGCAAACGGCCGTGTAGCTGTTCGTCAATGCTGAGATCAATCGTACCGCCTCTGTAGCTTGATTCCGACGGACGCGAGTGATCAGTCGGAAGCTCCAGCTGATCAGGCAGATGTTCCAATGCCTTTGACCAATACCCGAGCTGCTTGGCAATCAGACTGTCCGGATTGCTCTCATGTCCAAGCAGATGTTCCTGCCATACGGCATAGTCGGCATATTGTATAGAAAGCGGCTCCCAAGCAGGTGCCTCACCATTCAGACGCGCATTGTAGGCGGTTTCCAAATCGCGGGTCAGCGGCGTTAAAGACCAGCCGTCGCCAATCATATGGTGCAAAAGCAGAAGAAGAACAAATTTGTCCGGTCCGAGTACGAATAGCTGGGCGCGAAACGGAGGTTCCTTTTCTAAATGAAAACGGTGCCGAACAGCCTCAGCCAGGACTTTTTCCAAATCATGTTCGCTGACATGGGATACAGCGAGTTCGGAACGCGCTTGATCCGCTTCCAATATCAGCTGGTGTGTTGTCCCCTGCTGATACGGAAAAATTGTTCGAAGCGGCTCATGTCTTGCTGCCACATCGCCCAGAGCGGCTGTCAGCGCCTCTCGGTCCAAACGTCCGGTTAAATGAACGACAACCGGAATATTATAGGTCGGGCTCGGTCCTTCCAAACAGTGCAAAAACCATAGGCGCCGCTGCGCGAAGGACAGCGGAATTTCTTCCCGGCGCTCTCTTTTACGCAATGCCGGACGGGCGCTCTGCGCCTGATCAAGCTGTTTGGCAAGCCCGGCGGCTGTGGGCTCATCGAATAAACGGCCGATTCCGAGTTCGACGCCAAGCGTTTCCCGAATCCGGCCGACAAGCCTGCCTGCCAGAAGCGAATGTCCGCCGAGATCAAAAAAGCTGTCATCAATACTGACTCGTGGCACCCCCAGCACTTCAGCGAATAAATCACACAATATTTCCTCTTGAGGTGCCCTTGGCTCACGTCCCCCTATATGCATACTCAATGCCGGAGCCGGCAGGGATTTGCGGTCAAGCTTTCCGTTCGGCGTAAGCGGCAGTTCATCAAGAATGACAAATGCAGACGGAATCATATAGTCGGGCAGTGTTTCACCAACGTAGCCGCGAAGCTCGACAGGATGAAGGCTTTCTCCCGAAGCGGGAACGACATACGCAAATATACGCGGATCACCGGGCTGGTCTTCACGAACAATAGCAGCAGCTTGTTTAACAACCGGATGATTTGCAAGCACCGCTTCTATTTCTCCCATCTCAATGCGGAATCCGCGAATTTTGACTTGATGGTCCGCACGGCCGATATAATCAAGCGACCCGTCTTCGCGCCAGCGCACGAGGTCGCCCGTCCGGTACATCCTCGATCCAGGCGGCCCGTATGGATTCGCAATAAAGCGTTCAGCCGTGAGAGCATGACGGTTCAAGTAGCCGCGCGCCACTCCTGTTCCTGCCACATAAAGTTCTCCAGCCGCTCCCGGAGGCACGGGCTGCAATCCGGCGTCTAGAACATACAGCTGCGTATTCCAAATCGCACGGCCGATCCCCGGAGATTTCGTGCAGTTGCCTCCCAGCGCGGCGGCTGTAGACCAAATCGTTGTTTCCGTCGGTCCATAAAGGTTCGTTAATGTGCATCCAAGCTGCTGCAATTGCCGGGCCAAGCTGACTTGCAGAGCTTCCCCTCCGACAAGCGCACGAAGACCTTTAAGCTTCTCCGGAGCGCTCGAGGCCAATGCATACCAAAGGGTCGGTGTGGCCTGCATCATTGTGATTCCGTATGTTTCAATCATTTTAGCCAATGCGGAGGGGTCTTGTACCGTCTCCTTCTCGGCAAGAACGACTGCCGACCCGCTGATCAGTGGCAAATAAATTTCGAGTGCTGAGATGTCGAATGCAATCGTTGTGACGGCCAGCAGCCGGTCGTCTTGATTAAGCGGGAACATATCCTGCATTGAAAGCAAAAAATTGAATAAGCTTTCAGCTTGTACAACTACGCCTTTAGGTCTGCCGGTTGATCCGGATGTATAAATCATATATGCCGGCTGAGCGCCGGAATGCTGTCTGCCGGGATTTCCTTCAGAACATCCGGAGATTTTTTCCATAACAGTTTGTTCATCAAGGATGAACTTCGGCGTTTGCGAACTGATCATGTCTTGTGCTTTTTTGCTGGTGATGACAAACAGCGGCTGTGCATCATTGAGCATATACTCGATCCTGTCAGCCGGATAATCGGGATCTATAGGTAAATAAGCCGCTCCAGCCTTGAGAACGGCGAGCATGCTGACAATCATTTCCGCTGAGCGCGGCAGGGCCAAAGCAACGAATGTCTCGGGTTTCGCCCCCTTATTGATCAGCAGATGAGCCAGTTGATTTGCCCTTTTATTTAATTCGGAATAGGTGAGAACCTCATCATTGGAAACGACTGCCGGAGATTCAGGGTACTCCTTCGCCATCATTTCAAATCGTTGCGTAAGACTCTCATTTGGAAGACCGCGGTCTGTTTGATTCCATTCGATCAAAATTTGAGCGCGTTCTTCCGGGAGAAGAATATCCAACGTCCCCACCGGCTGAGTTTGCTCGCAATCGGCAATCGTTTTCAGAAGAGTAAGAAAACGATGAATATGATGTTCAAGTTCATCCGTATGATAAACAGCGGGGTTTGCATCCATGTTTATTTTCAACCCGCCTCCGTCCGGGCGGCCGTAAATGTTGATTGACAGATCGTCCACAGGTCCTGTGGCAAGATTATGCACGATGCCTTGACAGCCGGCAAAATTCAAGCGTTGCTCAAAAGGCATCAAATTAAGCTGCGGACCGAACAGCCGCTGATTTTCGCCAAGCAGCTTGAGTTCCCGGCGCAGTTCTTCGTGGCGGTAATGCTGATGACGCCTCAGTTTCATCATCTCTGCTGAGATTTGCTTGACCAGCTCTCCTACGCTCATGTCCGGCTGCATGCCAATCCGAAGCGGAAGGAGATTCATGACCATACCCGGAATATGGAGAGCGGCTGACCCAAGGCGGCACATCATCGGCATCCCGAGAACGACGTCATTTGCCCCCGTCAGCCGATGAACATATATTGCAGCTGCTGCCATTACGGTTTCGTGCCAAGTTGCCCCCATTCTGCTTGCGGCAGACAGAAGACGCTCAGCATGTTCACTCGGCAGATAGTCAGACCTGCGAAGAAAGCTTGAAGAGGTGCGCGGCGCCCTTTCGGCAAGACTGACTACCTCCGGTTCATCGCTGAATCGCTCAAGCCAAAATTGCCGATCTTCCTGATACTTCTCTGATGCGCGGTAAGCCGTTTCCTCCGCGAGAATCAAATCGAGGGAGCCAAAGGCTCCGCTCTGATCGATCGATTTGTTCTGCATCAATGCGGTATATATTTTTGACAGCCGCTCGGCGATCAATGTAAAGCTGAACCCGTCCGTTGCGATATGGTGAGTTCGCTGATACCAGAAGTAATGATCCGGCGCCGTTTTGAAAAGCGCTTCTGTAAAAAGCGGACCGCGAGTCAGATCAACCGGACGGGCAAGGTCATCCTTCATCCAGCTTTTCGCCGCCTGTTCCGGATCGGTTTCTGAGCTGACATCAACATAATGAATCGGAAAATCTGCCGACGGAACGATCACTTGCCACGGTCCGTCTTGATCTTCTCCAAATCTGGCATGGAATGATTCAGCTTCTTTCATGACATGGCGCAGCGCTTTCTCGAAAAGCTCCTGATCAAGCGGGCCTTTAATTTCAACGTATTCAGCTGTATTGTAGATCGGATTTTCCGGATCAAGCTGCTGAGCAAACCAAATGCCGGCTTGCGCTCCTGATAATGGCTTTCGGTTATGTTGACATTCAGGCATTAAGGTGACCTCCTTCATTGATAGTCTGCATTCGGCAATGGTGCTTCTTTAGAGGAGGACAACAGTCTCCACCAGTTTTCAATCGAAGGGTCCTCCGCAAGCTCCACAAATGACACCTCCCGCCCCGCTCGGCGCCAGCGCTCCGCGAGACTCATGATTCTCACGGAATCAAGTCCCCTGTAAATCAAATTTTCGCTGTCGCTTATCTTTTCAGGTGATTCAAGAAGAAGCGATGCGACCTGTTCGCGAATGATCTGTTTTGTCAGTGCATGAGAGCTTTCTTTTGCGTGTTCATGGCTTGCGTCATCTTTCAGCTGGCTCAAAAGCTGTTCCGCAGTGATTGTGACGCTGCAGCGGTCAGCTGCGTATGTGATGGCCATTTCATGATGCTTTAATGAGAAATCCGCCACCGCATCGGCGACAAAAAACGTTTCAATATCTTGCATAAACGCATCACATGCCGTCATCAGGCAGCCGATATGGGCATAGATGCCGGTGATGATGAGCTGATCCCGACCTTGCTCCTCCAGCACACCTAAAAGGTTGGTTTTTCTGAACGCATTGTACCTCCACTTGGTCAGAACGATGTCGCCTTTATTCGGTTTCAGCTCATCTACGATCTTCTGCTCATCGGAATCAGTACCGATTCCAGGTCCCCAAAAATCTTGGAGAAGCCCCCGTTCTTCCGGTGTCTGAGCGCCTGGCTGAGCCGTGAAAATAACCGGAATGCCAAGCTCGGCACATCGCTTCCGAAGCTTCTTAATATTAGCCAGCAGATCTGTTACCGGAGACTCGCCGCAACGGTAAGCGTTGAGAAAATATTGCTGCATATCATGGATGAGAAGTGCAGCACGCTTCGGATGAGGAGTCCATGACACCTTGTTTTTCGGCATATTTGATGCTTCTGGCATTTGGTACGGTAAGATGGCAGGAATGGCCATCAAATCACATCCTCTCATTTTTTTATCACGTGATATTCTTAGCTGCAGACATTTTTTCAGCAATCGCTGTACGCAGTTCTTTTTTGCTGACTTTTCCTACGCCTGTCTGCGGGAATGCTTCAACCATTTCCACCCGGTCGGGTATTTTGTAGGCTGCAAGGCCCCTTTCTCTCAAAAACGATTGCAATTCAGCCTGAGCAGGTGCAGCGCCGCGTGGAATAACATACGCACACGTTCTTTCACCGAGAAATTGATCCGGCATCGAGACAACCGCCGCATCGAGTACGGCGGGATGTGCGAGCAGGTGGTTTTCCACTTCTTCCGCGGCAACCTTCTCCCCGCCTCTGTTGATCTGGTCTTTGGCTCGTCCTTCAACAATCAAATAGCCTGATGAATTGACTTTGACCAAGTCGCCCGTACGGTAAAACCCGTCTTCTGTGAACGCTTTGGCATTATGTTCCTCAGCTTTGTAATAGCCGCGGATCGTATAAGGACCTCTTGTCAGAAGCTCCCCGGTCTGTCCGGGTCCAAGTTCGCGTCCTTCTTTATCCACAATTTTAATTTCGTCAAACGGAGACATCGGTCTGCCTTGTGTGTGAACGATCGTGTCTTCAGGATCATCAAGTCTGGTATAGTTGACCAGACCTTCTGCCATGCCATAAACCTGCTGCAGTTTGCAGCCAAACACCGATGTGACGCGTCTGGCGGCTTCGGCACTGAATTTCGCTCCGCCGACTTGAAGGACCTGGAGACTTGACAAGTCGTCCCGGCGCGCCGGAGCAGCGTCAAGCCAGATTAGCGCAAGCGGCGGTACGAGACCTGTGATCGTTACCCTCTCCTTTTCGATCAGAGGAAAGGTTTCATCCGGGCTGCCTCCTGACGCAAGAACGACTCGGCCTCCCGCATAGAGTGTACCGAGCACTCCCGGCGAACTGAGCGGATAATTGTGAGCGATTGGAAGAGCGGCAAGATACACGCTGTTGTGATCAAGCCTGCAAATCTCTGCGCTGACCCTCAAGCTGTATATATAATCATCATGCGTCCTCGGGATCAGCTTAGAAAGACCTGTGCTTCCCCCTGACAACTGAAGAAAAGCGACATCTTCTGAATGGACGTTCTGCGGAGGTGCAGGCTGATCATAAAGGCCCGACAGCGCTTCAAACTCCTCCGATTCGCCGGCGACAATGACATGACGAAGCCCCCGCAGCTTTCCCTTTACCTGTCTCGCCAGCTTGCGGTAGTCAAACCTTGCGTGATGATCGGGAATCACATAAGCAGCAGCTTCAGAAAACTCGCAAAAATACGTGATCTCGCTATGTCTGTGCGATGGAAGCGCAAAGACAGGCAGAGCTCCGATTCGGAAGAGTGCAAAGCAAACTTCAAAAAACTCGATGACATTCGGTAGCTGGACAACGACGCGGTCATTTTTTTTGATCCCAAGCTTTAAAAGACCGCCGGCCAAAGAGTCGGCTCTCTTGTCTAACTCTCGATAACTTAAATGGGTATCTCCGTATGTAAGAGCAATGCGGCTGCCATGTTTTTCGGCCCGTTCCCTCAGCATTCCCCCAAATGTTTCGCCTCGCCAGCATCCCTCCTTCCGATATTTATCCGCAAACTCCTTCGGCCATGTTGGGCACCCTTTCAACATCCTTTATCCCTCCGTTATTCACTGTTCATTCCCATCGCAAGAAGCATCGTCCGAAACTTTGCAGACGTTTCTGCAAGTTCTTCTTCAGGCTTCGATCCGGCGACAATTCCGGCGCCTGCGTACAGCCGCAGCGCGTGTTCCTCCGCCTCAGCACAGCGAATCGTTACGACCCATTCACCGTCACCGTCCGCGTCACACCAGCCGACCATACCTGTGAAAAATCCGCGGTCAAACGGCTCAATCTGTTTAATCGCTTCTTTCGCCGCATTCGTTGGCGTGCCGCAGACAGCGGGCGTCGGGTGAAGGGCAGAGGCGAGCTCCAATGATGATACAGAAAGGTCTGTAAGCTCTCCCTTCAATTCCGTTGAAAGATGCCACATCGTCGGCGTGCTGATGAGAGACGGTTCCGGCACCTCCAGCTTTCGGCAAAACGGCCTGAGCGCGGAAGCAACCGCTTCGACAACGACCGCATGTTCGTGACGGTCTTTAGGAGAAGCAAGCAGTTCAGCCGCCCGTCTTCGATCTTCTTCGGGATCATCGCTCCGAGGTCTTGAGCCTGCTAAAGGATTTGCCGTAACGCGGAACCCGGACCGCGATACAAGCAGCTCGGGACTTGCGCCTATCAAAGTGGTACGAGGCGCTTCCGGCGATTGCCCGGTTAAGTCAACGGCAAAGTTGTACCCGCTTGTATTGCGGCGGGCAAGATTTCGCAGCAATTGACCGATATCGACTTTGATCGGCGAGGTCAGCTGCAATGACCGGGAAAGGACGATCTTACTGTATTCTCCTGCTGCTATACCTGCCAACCCTCGTCTGACCCCGGTCATATACGCTTCCGGGCTTGGAATCTGCTCGATATCATAGGGGTACAGGGCAGGTTCAGGCTCCTCTTTACCATCTTCTTCACATGTCAGCGGCCCTGCATGCCACGCTTCGACCGGCACGGTTAACTGCGCCGGCTTTGCATCATCAAACGGCACAGCTCCGACCACAATCGGGTTTTTCTGCCCGTTCTCCCTCGCTTTTTTCAGAACTTCCTCTGCCCGCTGCGCAAGGCTTTGCTCTTCCGTTTGAGAAACAGAAGCCAAGACTCCTTCCGCCAGAATGGTCCGCTCAGGGGAAGAGAAAAAGAATGAAGCACCGGCCTGATATTGCTTTAACAGCTGATCTGCAAGCGCTTCTGACACGACATGACGTTCTATCATCATTAAAACCTCCTTTAGATTGAATCAGGCTCCAAGCGTTGCTCCGCCATCGACACGCAAATCGTGCATCGTAATGTGACGAGCCCCGTCAGACAGCAAAAAAACTACAGCATCTGCAATATCAGCCGGCGAAGCCAATTTTCCGAGCGGGATTCCCGTTTTGAATGTTTCAAGCGATCCTTCAATGACGCCTTGCGCAGCTTCCTCACCCTGCCATAGCGACCGCTGCATCGGCGTATCGGTTGATCCGGGCGATACGATATTGCAGCGGATGTTGTACTCGGCAAGTTCAAGGCCGAGACATTTCGTAAACATTAAAGCAGCAGCCTTGGAGGCCGCGTAGGCGGCCATATGCATCCGCGGCACAGCGGCCGCATTTGATCCAACAGTCACGATCGCTCCAGTCCTGCGCGGAATCATCCGGCGGGCGACGGCACGCGATACGTTAAAAACCCCGGTAGAGTTGACGCTGAACGTCTTCTCCCAATCTTCATCACTCAATGAATGGAT
This sequence comes from Bacillus sp. FSL K6-1284, assembly GCF_038002625.1. NCBI lineage: Bacteria > Bacillati > Bacillota > Bacilli > Caryophanales > Bacillaceae > Bacillus > Bacillus sp. FSL K6-1284. The sequence goes on from NZ_JBBOCW010000001.1 coordinate 3,921,609, forward strand.
CAGACCTGTTCTGAGAACGCCGGCTACATTGACAAGCATGTCTATCGGACCGATCTCGCGTTCAACATGGGCGATAAGCTGCTCGACGGCGGCACTGCCGCCCACATCCGCGGCAAAACCGGAACCCTGCAGGTCTTTTTGTTCAAGTTCGGCTTCAAGTTCAAGCAGCCCTTTTCGATTTTGATCAGCTGCTGCAACAAACACCCCGCGTTCAGCAAGCGACAGGGCCACTTCTTTGCCGATTCCTTGCGAAGCCCCAGTCACCAAAGCAACCTTGCCTTTCACTCTTATCATTTCCTTTCTAAAAAGCGGCAGCGCCCGAGTCTTAAAAAGTCTCTGCCGGCTAAAATTCTAATTGATAATGATAATCATTATCGTTTAAAAATATAATATACCAATAAATGCAAACGGTCAAATCGTTTTCGATTGTTTATCCGTATCAATGCTCATGGTATATTATCTGTTATCCATTCTTATCTTTTTTAAAGCTCGGGGCGCCGGAAGCGCCCCGCTTTCAATCAGGCTTGAAGACAAACTGGAGCGCTCTGCTGATTAACACAGGCAGAACCGATATATGACCTTCCCCTTTAAATTCATGGTATTCCGCGCGAACCCCCTGGTTTTCCAAGGCGGCCAAGCGGTCGGCCAGCCTTTTTGCATTGTCGTTCATCCCGCTTTTATGCGTCTTTTCAAGCTCTCCGGCCCCAAGCAATACCTTTACATCGCCATCCGCTTCTTGCAATTTCGATATAAAGTCATGCTCTTCATCAAAAAATGACGGATGCCAATGGATGGACGGGCTGCCGGCGATATATGTTTGAAATAGGGCCGGTTTTGTAAACAGGGTCTGCAGAACAAAAAGTCCGCCAAGGGAATGACCGAAAATCGCCTGCCTTTTCATATCAATCTGGAATTCATGTTCGATCTCCGGCTTTAACTGCTGTTCGATGAAGGACAGAAAAGCTTTCGCCCCGCCCGGCTCAGGCCAGTCTGCTCCATCGGGTCTCCTGGGCAGCTCAGCGCCCGAATCCGGCAGAGTAAAATCGTAATACCGCCCCCGGTCAAAGGGAGCGTCGGTTTCATAGCCGATGCCGACGATAACGGCCGGCACGACGCCGGTTTTATCGGGACGGCGCGACTGCATCCGCAATGCCTCCACCATCGTTCCAAACACGGAATTGGCGTCAAGCAGATAAATCACGGGATATCCTGCGGGCGGCTTTTCCCCAAATGGTTTCGCAATAAAAATCCGGTATGTGCGGCTCCCATCCGGAGAACGCATGCACCGCTGTTCTGTCCCCGGTATCGCCACCGGAATACATTCAGCAGCATTGACAGACTGCTGAAGTTTTTCTTGAGCCATGTCATTCTCCCTTCCCCTCTTTGCAGAGCTAAAAACAGTCTAATGAACCGTCTTTTTTTGTTTAAACAGTAAAAATAAGAAGTACGGCACACCGAAAATGGCAAGAATGATACCCGCCGGCACCTCGGACGGCTGGAACAGCAACTTTCCGGCAAAATCGGCGCACAATACGAGAAACATCCCGATCAATCCGCTTAACAGCAATGAGTGGCGGTGCAGGACGCCGGCGAGCCTCCGCGAAATGTGCGGAGCAATCAGGCCGACAAATGCCATGCTCCCCGAGATAGCCACACAGGCGCTGATGATGCCGACACAAGCCGTGAGCAGCACTACTTTTTCAACATTCGCGGATACGCCGAGACTCTTCACCGTATCTTCATGAAAGCGAATGGTATCGAGCAGGCCGGACTTTGTCAGCAGGAATGGAATGAGAAGCAGCAGCCACGGCAGTGCCGCTTGAATATACGTCCAATTCGCCGACCAGATGCTTCCGTTTTTCCAAACCATGGCCATTTCGTGGTCATTCGGATTCATCTTCAATGACAGGTACAGCGAAACAGCGCTGAAACCCGAATTAATCGCGATTCCAACGAGAATAATCCTGCCCGAATCCAAGTTGCCGCCGTGCCAGGCAAAGATAAAAATGAATATTGCCGCCAAAATGCCCCCGATCAAGCCGAAGAATGGCATCCCCATTGCAGCGAGCAGGCTTGTCGTTTCGGTCTGGCCTTGAAAGATCAGCATGTAGCCGACGATCGCCGCCCCCGCACCTGCATTAATCCCCAGGATTCCCGGGTCAGCCAGTCCGTTCCTTGTCATCGCCTGGATGACGGAACCGGCAATGCCGAGCCCAAGACCCACGAGTGCTGCCGTCACAATCCTTGGAAGACGCAGCTCAAACAGGAGAATGGCGTATTGCTCATTCGGGTTGATGTGAAGCAATGTTGATAACAGCTCAGCCGGATGTACAGCAAACGATCCTACTGTTATGCTGAGATAACAGATTGTGAGAATCAGCACAATAAAAACAGCATAGATGACTGCAACCTTTTTAGGCACGCTGCTCCCCTCCTTTTCTTTTGATCAAATAAAGGAAGAAAGGAACGCCGATCACCGAAGTAACGACTTCAATCGGTGTCTCAAACGGATAGTTGATCAGCCGGCTGAGAAGATCGGCCAGCGTCAAAAAAACGCCGCCGAGAACGCAGGAGCACGGGATCAGCCGGCTGTAATCCGATCCGACGAGAAAACGCGTAATGTGCGGCACGACCAGTCCGACAAAAGCAATTTTTCCCGCCATAGCGACGGAACAGCCTGTCAGAACAACGACCGCTGCCATCGCTGTCCATTTGACGGCCTGCTTTTTCTGGCCGAGGCTTTCGGAAATGTCGTCCCCCAATGATAAAGCTGTCACTTTTTTGCTGAGAGAGAGCGCCAGAATGATGCCGATCACAAAAAACGGCACGGCATACTTCAGCAGCTCGGGATTCAATTGATGCAGCCTGGCGCTGTACCAGAAGCTGACGTCCTGGGAAATTTGAAAGTAAATCGATATCGCCGCAGACAGACTGCTGAGCAGCATGCTTGTTACCGTCCCGATTATGGCAAGTTGAACCGGCATAAAACCGTTTGGAATCACCGAGGCGAGACCGAAGACAAGGCCGGCGCCGACGGCTGATCCGATAAACGAATAGCCCATCATCTCCAGAGAGGATGAACCCGGAATCACCACCATCAACAGCGTGATCACAAACGCTGACCCGTCGGAAACGCCCATAATCGACGGGGAAGCCAAGTAATTTCGGGTGACACCCTGCATAAGCGCACCGGACACCGCCAGCGCCGCTCCGATTAAAAGAGCGCCGGCAGCGCGCGGAAGGCGGGAATGCCAAATGATTTGATGATCTGTGTTGCCCGGATCAAAATGCAGCAGCGCCGAAAAAATCACCTCGGGCTCAAGCTGTTTTGCACCGTAACATACCGATAGAAAAACAGACAGCAGTATGGCAAACGGAGCGGCGATCATAATGACGCGGGTCATTTGCTTTGAATGCATAGCTCAAGGAACCTTTTCTATTTGTTCTGCGCTAATTTCTCAGCTGCAGCCTTTAAAAATTCAACCTTGCTCCATGCCGTGCCGCCCTGCGCAAGCGGGTCTACAGCATTGACAAATACACGGTCATTTTTCACTGCAGAAATGCTTTTCCAAATTGGATTTTTCTCTAGATCTTTCAGCGCATTCGGATTGTCGGCATTCTCATCGTCTGAGAATTGGACAAACATATAGTCCGGATTCATTTCGCTCAGTTTTTCTAAAGAAACTAACTCCTGGGCTTTTGCCGCCTTGACTTCTTTTGGAGCTGTGAAGCCGAGCTCACCGTATAATGTGGAATTGAAGAATACGTCTTCCGGATAGATAAAGACATTGCCTTTTCTGATTCTGACTACGAGCGCTTTTGTATCTTTTGCCGTTTTCTCAAGCTTTGTTTTAGCTTCCTTAAGGTCTGCTTCATAATCCGAAATAATCTGCTTCGCTTTATCTTCTTTGCCTGTCAGTTCAGCCAGCAGCTTTAAATTGTCTTTCCAGTTTGAAGAAACGTGGGAAACAGGAATCGTCGTCGCGATGTTATCGAGTTTTTTCACCACTTTATCGGGAAATTTCGTTGAAGCCAGGATGACATCCGGTTTCAGCTCAAGGATTTTCTCCAGGTTCGGCTCCATTTTTTCGCCGACAGCGGTTGCTTTGTCAGTAATGCTCTTAAACAGGTCCGGGAACTTTCCGGAGAAGGAAATGGCACCGGCTGGGTGAACATCCAGAAGCTTGGCATCTTCCATCGATTCCACGCTTCCCGTAATGACGATTTGTTCGGCCGGGATCTTCACCTTGTATGTATGATCGAGGTACTCGATGCTCTTCTCAGCTGACGCTGTGCTCTTGCCATCGCCGCCCGCCTTTTCTTTGCTGTTCCCGCATCCCGCTGCGCTAAACGCGAGAAGGAGAATAAATAATAAGATTGATATTTTTCTCATCTGACTGAGACCCCCTGATTTAATTGATAACTATTATCAATTAAAATTATAGGTAAGCCTCTCCGATAACACCATGGATAATATCCGGCAATTAAAATGGATTTTTTCCGGACAAGAGCCGAACCGCCTGGCGAATGATTCGTTCATGGCTGCATGCGGAGTATTCCCGCCAAGGATCCGAATTCACCTGATACACCCGGTGATGCCGCACCGCTTTCAAATCCTGCCATGCAGCCGACTGCTGCAGCTCCCGGTAGAATGCCAGCGTCTCGGGCTCTTTAAAAACGAAAATCATGATGATATCCGGCTGATATGCCGCGATCGTTTCGATCGACACGGACCGGTCAGTCGGTTCTTTCAGCGATACAGCCGATTCAAAGCCAAGGTCGCCGAAAAATACATCTTGAACAGAGCGGTTATGCGCCAGATAAATCTCGTGTTTATGCAGGCGCAAAAACAAAAAGCTTCGGCGTCCGCAGATCGGATAAAGCGTTTCTTTCGCGGTCTCGGTGAGACGCTGGTAAGACAGCAGCCATTTCTGAGCCTCCGCTTCTTCATCCAAATGGGATGCGGTCAGCATAAAATGCCTTCTCCATTGTTCCTGTGAAGGCAAAAAGAAAACATCGGCGATCGACTGGAGTTGTTCCCGTTCCTCGTGAGACACGCTGTCCATGCTGATAATGAGCTCAGGGGCAGCCGATGACAATGTCCGCAGGTTTTCTTCCCACGGCTCGTGAAAGCGGTAAGCGCTCAGATGGATCGGAATATCTGCCGCGTAATGCTTATAGTAATACGATGTCCACTTCGGATGCAGGGAAGCGGCGTAAGGAATGAGGTGAAGCGGTATAAGCTGTCCGATCGTATTCTGGCCGTAGGCCGCCAGTTTCCTGCGCCTTTTTTTCATATAAACGGTCGGGGATAAACCAGTATGCTTCTTAAATGTCCTGCTGAAATAAAATTCATCCTGATACCCGATTTGGCTTGAGATTTCCCTCAGCTTGTAGCTTGCTTTCGCCATCAGCTGCTTCGCTTTCGTCATCCTCGTCTCAGTGATAAACTCTGTCACGCTTCGACCGTACAGCTTTTTGAACGTTTCGCTGTAATGCTTCGCGCTGATTCCGGCCATTTGCGCGAGTTGATCAAGCGTCAGGTGTGCATCTGAATGCTCTTCAATATACTCCTTTGTTTTTCCTATGGCTGATGCGGTGTTTTCGGGATGAGTCAGTTTAGCCGAATAGATATCGTACAAAAGCTGCTGCAGGTCTGCTTGGCATTTCAGCTCCTGGAGCGCTGAAGAAGCCGGCCATAAGGCGGAAAGTTCCTGAAGGCGGGAAGCCAGATTTCCGACAGAATGGACATTCATCATCTGAAGTTCGGAAAAAGCGTCAGGGTCGGTGTCTGCTTCAAGTGTCAGGCGGCGGTCGTCATAGCTGTAGGGCTGCAGCCTGATGAGATACCCGCTGATTTCAGCTGACGAAGCTGTGATTCCGAATGTTTCATAAGGCGGAACAATATACAGCGTTTCTTTTTGGAGCGGACTGCCTGATGCCTGTATATCAATTCTCCCTTCACCCTTCAAGTGAAAGATCAAAACAAAAGAGTCTGCCAGCTGCTGTTCATCCGGAAGATCGCCGGGCTTTCTTATATGATCGACTTGCAAGAGACGATAGAAATAAGAAGATTTCATAGAAAAACCGCCTTTCTTAACACCAGTAATATCACAAAAATAAAAATGCCCCTAAAACAATATGGTAAATTGGTTGCGGGGTTCTGGTCCGGCACAAAATACCAGTTTGCAAGGTGCATTTCACATCACTTATAGCAATATGCTTCTTACGATTTACTATAACACAGTCGCTTTTATTGGGGAATAATGTTGTCAGTGCGGTCATCTGCCCAATGTGCACTTTAAAATATAATAAAAAATCAATACTTATCATTTCAATATCTTTTTGCCTGGTGTATAACTATAGAGAAATTACTATATTTAAAGGGAAGGCGTGACTTCTTATTTTGGAAATGACATCCAGCATGAAAAAATCGCTTGATGCGATTGCAAAATGGGGGAAAATAACCGGCGTTTTTATGATTATCGGCGGAGGCATCTATGACTTCTTCGGAATTTCTTTGCTTATCATCGGAGCCGCTCCAGGTGTGCTGATGATTTTTTCGGGGATCTACCTTATAAAATCGGCAAACGCCGCTCAGAAAATGAGTGATGACATGCCGCAAGAACCGCATGAGGCCTTGCTTGACAACTATGTGAAGTTTATGAAATGGCAATTTTTCTTCTTACTATCCAATATTGTGATCTTCATTTTATGCATAGTCGCCTTTTTCTTCCTGATCTTTTTAGGTATTCTTACCGATTTACACAGCGGATATGATCCTTATTATTATGAATGAAAATCAAAAGCCTGTCTCGGGAATTGATCCCAAGACAGGCTTTTATTATTCGGCTTCACCGACAACAGTGAAACGCTCATTGATATGCTCGCCTTTTTCAGCCTCGTCCACCACTGCAATGGCATAGTCTGCATAGCTGATGTAGCTTTCTCCGGCGGCGTTTACGATTAAGTTTTCCTGACCTTTTTGATATGAACCTGTTCGCTTTCCTTCCGGATTGAAAAATGCCGCCGGGCTGATGAACGTCCATTTCAGTCCCTCCGCTTCTTTCAAATCCTGAAGGTTCTGCCCCTGATTTTTAGCCGTCGGCAAGTATTCTTTAGGAAACTCAGGCGTATCGTACAGCTGGGTTGTTTTTTCCTTATCGACATAAAGGCTTCCTGCACCGCCTACGACGATTAATCTTGTTTCAGGAGCCTGCTTAAACAGTTCAATCAGCTTTCTTCCAGCTTCAACATGGAGATGCTCCTGCCCTGGGGCCGCGCCGAATGCATTGACGACAACATCCAATCCTTTGATGTCTGCCGCTGTCAGGTTGAAAATGTCTTTTTCAACGACAGTTGCACCGCTGTTCGCCATTTTTGACGCACTTCTGACAATTGCCGTCACTTCGTGTCCTCTTTCTGATGCTTCTTTTAAAATCATGCTGCCCGCTTGACCGCTTGCACCGATAATACCAATTTTCATAATCGCTTCCTCCAATAATTTAAGTGTTTGTAACAAAATAAGTTACATGTTGATGATGAAACATCATCTCTTATTTAAAAGAGATGAGTTAAGACGTCTTTAAGAGACTTGCTGGCCAATTCGTTCTCCATCGCCTGCTGAACGCTGTGAAACGTTTGGTCAAGCGTTGTTTGAATTTGTCTTCCAACCGGACAGTTTGGATTCGGCTTGTCATGAATCGCAAACAATTCCTCTTGCGGCTGAACCGCGCGGTAAATATCCAGCAGAGATATATCTTCAGGATCTCTTTTCAGGGTTGCCCCGGCCACTCCCGGCCGCGACGTCAGAATACCGCCTTTTTTGAGCTGGCTGATCATGCGTCTGATCACAACCGGGTTCGTATTGACGCTCCCGGCGATCATTTCCGAAGATTCCCGCGGGTTTGCAGCGATTAAAGACAAAATATGAATGGCCACTGAAAGACGGGTGTTCACCATAAGTTTTCACCACCGATGTAATTATTATAGTTACAGGATAAGTTTTTTGTCAACTATTATCATATCCTTAATAATCGTAAGAATAAATAAAATTTTTTCAAACCACCCTCATGTCTCACTTTGGAACTTTTTCGCAGGATCTTTCGTATTAATTGGTGAAGGGAGTGTTTTTCAATGAAAGAGATAGCAGAAGGAAAAGCAGCTTTGGATGTCCGGCTTGAGCCGAATGAAGAGATCAGATCTATTATTCTTTGCGCTTATAACGCGAGACTGTCTGCACGTTACACTCCTTACAGAGGCGTGCTTGCGGCCACTGACAGGCGGCTCATGTTTTATTCTTCTCTGTTTGGCGCCCCTTTTCACCTTGACATCCGCTATGATACCATCTCCTCGTTCCGCCGCGAAAAAGGGCTGATAACAGGAGGCGATCACCTCGTCGTGATGAACGACGGGGATCGGGAAGCATTTCAATATTTTAGCGGCTGCGATGTTTTGGAAACATTCATCGAATCCGTTCGAAAGCTAAGGAAACTGCCTGAAGACATCATGCATGTCTGAAAAACGCCGGCTTCGGATTGTGCCCGCAGCCGGCATACTCAATTATTAATCTCGTACTTCTCCCCATATCTCAGCACTTTATAAATTGCCATTCCATCAGAAAGATGATTTTCGGAATATCTCACGGGAATCAGAGCAAAAAATACATAATAGGTTGAAAAATAAACAAACTGGTAGAAAAAAATATTTTCGGGTATGATGTCTTTGATAATCAGCAGATTGACAATAAAAATAGACGCTAAATTAAACAGCGATCCGCCGGCATAAATCATCGCATTCGTAAAACGGTTATCGTATTTCAGATCTCCGTATTTGCAGAAGGAATCCATGAAGTAAACACTTCTGATTTGCACAGGGCCGAATTTCAGCAATTTTTTGCCCATCCCGATTTCAAGCGAAGATTTCCCGCCGAACAACACCGCCATGACGCTGTGGCCCAAGACATGAAGCACCGACACGGCGGGAAAAACGATCAAGAACGACCAGAAGAATTTGACAATATCCTGCAGTCCGAACATTCAATCATCCTTTCTGTTTCAGCCCATGTTTTTTAAAGAATTTCCGCTTTTCCCCCCGTATCAAACCTGTCAATATGCAAGTCAAGCCGGCCTCCGAAGCATAAAAAAACCGCCCATCTTTTCAATGGACGGCTCTCTCCAAGGCGGTCAATTATCCTCCTATATAGGACATTTCAACCTTTTTCCGCGGAGCCGCTTTTGAAAGAGCGCGGTCGAGCGAATACTGGTCATCGCGATTCCGCCAGACGGTGCCGATCGCCTTTGCCAGCTCCTGATCGGTCTGCCCGCTTCTGATCAGAGTTCTTAAATCAAACCCGCTCGATGCGAAAAGACATGTGAAAAGCTCGCCTTTCGCCGATAGTCTTGCTCTGTTGCACGTGCTGCAAAAAGCATCGGATACAGAAGAGATAAAACCGATTTCTCCTGAACCGTCCAGATATCCGTACCGTTTGGCGACTTCTCCTTTGTAGTTCGGGTCGATCGGTTCAACCGGCATGTCTTCATTGATGATCCGGATGATATCCGCTTTTGTCACCACTGACTGACGGTTCCATTCATTTGTGTTCCCGACATCCATAAACTCAATAAACCGCAAGATATGGCCTTTTTCTTTAAAATAGCGGGCCATCGGCAAAATATCCTTTTCATTGACCCCTTTTTGGACGACCATGTTGATCTTGACGCCGAGTCCGGCCTCTTTCGCCGCTTCAATTCCGGCCAGCACCTTGCTGACGGAGACGCCTCTGCCGTTGATCGCTTTGAAACGCTCGTCATCCAGGGAATCCAGGCTGACCGTGACCCGTTTCAGCCCCGCTTTTTTCAGCTTGTCAGCGTAAACCGGCAGCAGGACGCCATTCGTCGTCATTGCAATATCGCGAATCCCTTTGATCTCCGCAAGCTTCCCGACTAATTCCGGCATATCTTTTCTCATCAACGGCTCGCCGCCGGTGAGGCGGATTTTTTCCACCCCGAACTGATGAACAAACAGCTTGGCCAATCGTTCAAGCTCTTCAAAAGACAACAGTTCGCCTTTTGGCAAAAACGGATAATCCTGTCCAAAGATTTCGGCAGGCATGCAATACGTACATCTTAAGTTGCAGCGGTCGGTGACAGAAATTCTTAAATCCCGAAGCGGCCGGCTTTTCTGATCCAAAACTTGTTCACTGTTGTTGTTCACGCCTGTTGCCTCCTTTATGTTAACTGAATTCGCTCGTGATGCGTATATACATTAAATGACCGGTTCCTGGCAAAACCAATCGTCATGATATTCAGCTCCTCTGCCATTTGAATGGCCAGCTCGGTCGGCGCCGACTTGGAAATGACCGCGGAAACCCCGATTTTTGCGGCTTTAAGCAGTACTTCCGAAGAAATTCTGCCGCTGAACACGATCAGCTTGTCGCGCACAGGGACCTGGTGAAGCAGACAATATCCGTACAATTTATCAAGCGCATTATGTCTTCCGATATCAGATCTGACTGCAATCAGCTTGTCAGTGCTGCACAAAGCGGCATTATGAACGCCCCCCGTATGGCGAAAAAGCTTGCTGTTTTTCTGCATGTCGCGCATCAGCGCCAAACAGTTCTCAGGCGTAATGGTCACGCCGTCAATCGCCGTTTTTGCGGTTTTGACGTCCTGCTGGAAATAAAAATGCCGCCCTTTTCCGCAGCAGGAGCCGATCACCCGCTTCGTGTAATCCTTCAGTACCAGCTTTTTTGAGCTATCAAGGTCGACATATGCAAATCCGAGACTTTCATCTATTGTAAACCTTTTAATCTCATTTTTAAATCGGATCACACCTTCAGATGCGAGAAATCCGATCACTAGTTCTTCCAGGCTGTCCGGCGAACAAACAAGCGTGACAAATTCCTCACCGTTCACCATGACAGTCAGGGGGAATTCCGTTGCCATCTGATCTTCTTGCTGTGTCATCTCTCCATTATCATAACGGAAAATGTTTCGGCTTGTTGTGATGTTTTTCCCCATGAATAAACCCCGCCCCTTTGTTTCTTATCATATCTATTACTATACTCGTCTATCATGCCGTTTCACAACCGTCAGGTCAAATTTGGAAGCTTCATCTTGTTGATAGCTTGAAAACATGATATTATTTTTTAAAAGTTCAAAAAATATACACTTTTCAAACAGACTGCCTTTCTTCGCAGCAACCCCGGAAACCGCTTTCAAACAATCGCTCCCCGGCAGCCTTCTGTCTTTATGACAAGCCTTTCTTTTCCACAGGAGGTTCTCGCATGAAAAAAGTGAAAAACAGGTGGCTCATTGCTTTATGTGCTGTAGGTATTCATTTGTCTATCGGGTCTGTATACGCATGGAGCGTCTTTACAAACCCGCTCGCTGAAACCTTCGGCTGGAGCCTCAGCCAGATCAGCCTGACGTTCAGCATCGCTATTTTATTTCTCGGTCTTTCAGCCGCATTTTTGGGGCACTTCGTCGAAAAGCACGGCCCTAAAAAAGCAGGCATGCTCGCCGCTCTTTTCTTCGGAGCTGGCGTGACGTTTTCAGGCTTCGCCGTTCAGATCGGCTCCCTTCCCCTGCTTTATTTGTTTTACGGCGTCTTCGGAGGAATCGGACTCGGCGTCGGCTATATTACGCCCGTATCTTCGCTTGTTAAATGGTTTCCTGACCGCCGCGGCTTGGCTACGGGGCTAGCCATTATGGGATTCGGATTTGCGGCCTTGATCAGCAGCCCGATCATACAGAAGCTGATCTCAGCGGTCGGTATAGCCAATACCTTTTTTATTCTCGGCATTTGCTACTTTCTTGTGATGATGCTGTCTTCGCTTTACCTCGCTCCGCCGGAAGACGGCTGGAAGCCTGAAGGATTTTCAACCAAAAACAACGGAAAGGCGCAAAGCGCCGATATTTCCCAGCTGACGGCAAATGAAGCCATTAAAACGAAACGGTTTTATTATTTATGGCTGATGCTTTTTATTAATGTTACGTGCGGAATCGCCATCATATCCATCGCTTCGCCGCTGGCGCAGGAAAGTGCGGGCATGTCCGCCGCCGCTGCTGCCGCTCTCGTCGGCGTTTTGGGCGCATTTAACGGCTTAGGGCGAATCGGCTGGGCCTCAGCCTCTGATTACATCGGCCGGCCGAATACGTATACCGTCTTTTTCGCTGTACAGCTGATCGCCTTTCCGCTTTTGCCGTTTATTTCCGACAAGGCCGTCTTCTCTGTTTTGATGGCATTGATCTATACGTGCTATGGAGGCGGGTTTGCCGCAATTCCGGCTTATATCGGGGATTTGTTCGGAACAAAGCAGCTCGGTGCAATCCACGGATACATTTTAACGGCATGGGCGGCGGCAGGACTTGCGGGCCCGATGTTCTCTTCTTGGGTGCGTGATGCAACAGGAAGCTACAGCCAGAGCCTGACGGTTTTCGCAGCACTGTTCGCCATCGGCCTGTTCATTTCGATCTTCATTAGAACCGACATTAAACAGTTGCGAAAAAAAGCGGCGGTTCATGTCTCAAACTCGGTAAAAGGATGATCTGGCAGTATCCGCTGGAAAGGAGAGAATGGAATGGGAAAAACAAAGCATGAAGGTCCGATGAAGCTGAATAAAAAGCCCGCGCCAAAACTGTGGGCGTCTTGGGCGCCGCTGGGACTCGGAAAGGTAAAGCCAAAGCATATCAGAGATACGATGAAAACGGCATGGGACAATAAAGACAACATTTCGTACGCCTACAGAATTTTGACGCAAGGCGTGTGCGACGGCTGTGCGCTCGGTGTATCCGGGCTCCGTGATCAGACGCTCACAGGGCCTCATCTATGCACGACGCGGCTGAACGTCCTCCGCTTAAATACGATGCCAGCGATCGAGGACAATTGGCTGTCCGCCGACATTGAACAGTTGAGAAAGCTGGACAGCACCGAGCTGAGAAAGCTCGGACGCATCCCTTATCCGCTGTCGAGAAAAAAAGGAGAACGGTCGTTTTCGAGAATTTCATGGGACGAAGCGCTCAGTCGAATCGCGGACAAAATCAAATCGATTGATAAACGACAGCTCGCCTTTTATTTAACGGCCAGGGGTATTACGAATGAGGTATACTATACAGCCGCAAAAGCGGCTCGGTTTATCGGCACAAACAACATTGACAACGCCTCGCGGATCTGCCACTCGCCAAGCAAAACAGCTTTAAAAAGGTCCCTTGGCATCGGCGCCTCAAGCTGCAGCTACCGAGACTGGATCGGGACGGATGTCCTCGTCTTCTGGGGATCTGTCGCCGCCAATAACCAGCCGGTGTCAACAAAATACATGTATGCCGCCAAAAAAGCGGGAACAAAAATCATTATGATCAACCCGTACCTGGAACCTTCGATGGAGAAATACTGGATTCCATCGATAGCTGAGAGCGCCCTTTTCGGCACCAAAATCACTGATGACGTATACCAAGTCAATATCGGCGGCGACATTGCCTTTATGAACGGGGTAATGAAGCACTGGTTTGAAATGGAACGGGAGGCCCCCGGTTCAAGCATTGACCGCGCTTTTATCGAAGCACACACAAACGGATTCAATGAGCTTAAACAGCATATCGAAAAACAAAATTGGAAGACGCTTGAAGAGTCATCCGGCATATCGAAAGATAGAATGAAAGAATTCGCCATCTTGCTGGCCCGGGCGAAAACCGGCGTTTTCATTTGGAGCATGGGACTCACACAGCACCGTTTTGCGACCGACAACATTTCACAGGTGGCAAATCTCGCCCTTTTACAAGGATTCATCGGCAGAAAGCATTGCGGCCTTATGCCGATCAGAGGGCACAGCGGTGTGCAGGGTTCTGGAGAAATGGGTGCCGATCCTTTCGTCCTGCCAGGCGGTGATTTTGACGAAGAAACTACCGCACGGATCGAGAAGATTTGGGGCTTCCGTATACCGACTTGGCAAGGCGATACGATCGGCCAGACAATCGAAAACATGCTGCTGCCGAACGAAAGCGAAAGAAAAGTAAAAGTGTTTTATACAAGCGGAGGCAACTTTTTGGAAACGATGCCGAACCCCGATTTTATCAAAAAAGCATTACAGGAAGTTGAGATGAGAGTCCATCAGGACATCATCTTCAATACTTCCACCCTTGTCGATGCCAAAGAAGAAGTTATCATTCTCCCCGCAATGACAAGATATGAACAGCCTGGCGGAGGAACCTCGACCAGTACGGAACGGATGGTCTATTTCAGCCCTGAAATTAAAGGACCGCGCATCGGAGAAGCCCGTTCTGAATGGGAAATTTATATGGATCTTGCCAAACGGGTTCGGCCCGCAGACAAAGAACTGATCCATTTTGACGACGCTGCAGAAATCCGTGAAGAAATCGCTGCTGCCAACCGGAATTATGACGGGATTCAGCATATAAAAAAACGCGGAGATGTCTTTCAATGGGGCGGCGCCTGGCTTTGTGAAGGCGGGATGTGTCCGACGGCAGACGGTAAGGGTAACCTGATCCCCGTCGATCTTCCTGAAAACAGACAAACTGAAGGACGCTTCCTCGTGACGACAAGGAGGGGAAAACAGTTCAACTCGATGATTTATAGTGAAAAAGATCCTTTCAACGCGGCAGATCGCCGGGATGTCATGATCAATCCAAAAGATGCCGAGGAGCTTTATATTCAAGATGGAGAAGCGATCGTTCTATTCAACCGCTACGGAACTTTCCAAGGCCGGGCAAAATATGCCACCGTACAACGCGGAAACACGGCGGTCTACTGGCCGGAAGGAAATGTCCTGATCCCTAAAGGCGTATACGAAAACCATGCCCGTATTCCGGAATACAACACGGCGGTCATGATTGAAAAGGCGGAGATTTTCCATTCAAGAAAAGATCCGCGCTATGCAGAAAAACGAATCGAAGAACTCGAAATGTCGACAGATTAGCTTAACAGAAGGTCGGGACGGCACTGCGGCCGTCCCGCTCTCGTACGGAGTTACTGAGACAGTTTTACGCCTTCTTCTTTCCATACCTTTTTAAAATCAGAAGCTGAGTCGGCTTCAATCAATTTTCCGCCGCCAGCAGCAGCTACTTTTTTAAGCTTAGCTTTTTCTTTCACGGTTTTCACATCAAGTCCAACAATGTTGACGATTGTTTTAATGTTGGATTTGCGCAGATCTTTCGCTGCCTGAACAGGGTCTCCTCCGCATGTTTCTTCACCGTCTGTCACGATGTAAACATAATTCTTACCATCTTTATCGGCAAGATCTTCTTTTACATCATAAAGAGATTTTGCAATCGGAGACCAGCCTGTAGGCCTAATTCCGCTTAAAGCGTTTTCGAACGAGTTGGAAGAAAACGGCTGCAGATCATAGACGGTTTCCGTCGTACCGCAAGATAGTTCTTTTCCGGAGTTTTTATTGTTGCCTTTATGTCCGAACACATTCAGCATAACATTCGCATCGCTTGAAAGCAGGTCAGCAAAGTCGGTTACGGATTCTTTGGCAATATCAAATTTTCTTTCTCCTTCAACCTTTTGTGCCATGCTGCCGCTTGCATCAAGCACAACTGCAACATTGACATCTTTTTTGCTGTTGTCCGCATTTCCGTCTTCAGCCGCGAAAGCAGCAGCCGGAGCCAATGACAAAAGCATGGTGAACGTTGTTAACAGAGTAAACCTTTTTTTCACCTTTCTCACTTTCCTTTCCGCACTTTTTTTCGGACCGAACTTCCGCATGAGATCTAGTCCACCAACATCGTAAAAGAAGGCTTGATAGAAATAAATAGGCCGGATCTCCTTTTCAAATTCACAAATTCTTCATAATCCTTACGATAATCGACCGACACTTCCACTTAAGTCCTACCAAAAAAGTCCGCTAAAAGACCGTTTTCGTCCCAATAAAACAACAGTTACGACAAATTACCCCTCCAAAGGATTCAGCGGGGTTCAACGTTCTGAAACAATAACTTAATATTTGTAAAGTGTTTTACTTGACTTTTGACAATCTTTTCATCAAAAAAGGAAAGCTGCGGAAACATGTCCACAGCTTTTTTCCAGTTTATTTAGAAAGCTCGATTGCTTCCTGAGTGAAAATTCTTTTGATGTCATTTTTGGTTTTTGCTTGGAAATATTCACCGCCGCCGGCTGCTGCGATGCTTGTCAATTGTCCGTGAAAATCTCCTTCATAATCAAAGCCGATTACGTTGACAACCGCATTAGATTTGCGCAGTTCTGTTGCGACTTTTACCGGGTTGCCTCCGCATGTTTCCTCACCGTCTGTCAGCAGATAGACGACGTTTTTCCCGTTGTTGTTCTGCTGGTCAAGCGCGTTTTTGGCATCTTGCAGCGCGTTTGCAATCGGTGTCCATCCAGTTGGTCCGATGCCGTTTAATGAATTGCGGAAGCTTTGCTCGTCATACGTTTGGAATCCGTACACTCCTCTGATTGCATTGCAGGATTGTACTTTTCCGGAGTTTTTATTGTTTCCCTCTGAACCGAAAACCCTCATGAGCACGTTTGCATTTTCAAGCTTAGAACCAAAGCTAAACGCCTCATTTTTGGCAAGCTCGTATTTTGAGACTCCGCCGATCTTTTTAGCCATGCTGCCGCTTGCATCAAGCATAATCGCGATGTTAGGCGAATCTTCAGCAACTGTTACCTCCTGTTTTTTCTCAGCTGCGAAAGCAGGTGAACCAAGGCTAAGAACCATAGCGGTCAAAATCCCTAATGTCAGCTTCTTCTTCATTTCTCCCTTTCCCCTTTCTTAAATAAAGTCGTTAACACATTATTATCGTAGAAGAACACCAGGGAGAAATAAATAGGGCATGTCTCCTTTTCCTCGTTATTCATTTCAGCATACAACAAGCAGATAAAATAGACTTTATAGCCTGTGAACCCTTATATTGACAAGAGATTTACGGCCTTTTGACGCTGTTCAGCAAGCCCTCCGGCACATGATTCTTGAAATATTTGTATAATATTTTGGCGTACATCAACTTCATAAGAATGCCAAATTTGATGACATTCAAAAGACGTCGCCAATGAGGCAGACGTCTCTTTATTATTTCTTCGCCATGTATTTATTTAAAAATTCATCAGCATTGGATACGGCTGTTCCTTTGTAATAATACTTGACGATGGCTTCCGCTTTCTTGCCGTCTTTCGCCATATAATGTGCGCCGTATTGGCTCATTCCTACTCCATGTCCAAAACCCCTCGTCGTGACGGTAATCTGATTCCCGTCGCGTTTCCAATCAAAGTCTGCCGATTTGAGGCCGAGCTTTTCACGAATATCTCTTCCCTCAAGCTTCTTTCCATTAATGACAGCAGTCGCTACGCGTTTTCCCGGCGTTCTTTCAGTGATCTTCCCAATGCTGTTTGAGCTGGGCAGCTTCACGCCGAGCTTTTGTTCAAATTCAGTGACAGTAAACGTTTTGTGGTTCAGGAATTTCGGCGACTTTGTATCCCAGGAGCTTTTCACGCTTTGCAGGTACGGAATATCACTTGTCCAATAAGCCCCCGCATTCTCGGTGTACCCGTTGCTCGTCGAGAAAAACGAAGCGTCAATTGGCTTATGATCATAGGTTAAAATTTTGCCTTGCGTACTGGCGACAGCTTCGGTCACTTTTTTGATTTTCCAATCGTAATCTTTCTTCCACAGCCTGCGGAGCTCTTCTTTGTTTTTATACACCTGGAACATCTGCGTATCATCGACGAGCGAGCCCTTCGGCGATCGGACAGCCTGCTCTGATACCATTTGCCTCACAATATATGTGCGGGCCGCGAGCGCTTGTGCTTTCAAAGCTTCGATATCGAAATCAGCCGGCATTTCCGAAGCAACGACACCAATGACATACTCTTCAAGCGGAATGTCTTCAACTTTCCGGTCAGCCGTTCTGTAGACCGGAATTGAAACGGGAGACTCTTTTAAGGTGACTTTCTTTTTTTCCTCGTGTTGCTGAGCGTGCTTTTCTGTTTTGATTGCCCCCGGTCCCCCGTGAAAAGGGAGGACAAGCAGTGTTGGTATGAGTAAAATCAGCATGCAGATTCCTGCTAGTACAATAAATAGCTGTTTCAAATCAGTGCCCCCATTTCTGTTTTGTCTCTTTCATTTTATGGGCGGGGACAAGCTAATATGACTGTACTTTTCAACTGCGGCTGCGTATTTTAAAAGCCATTCTTGTGCATAATGATAGATATGGGAGACATACTGATATAGAATACTTGAAACATAAAAATCAGTATGCCGGATGACATACTGATTTCACGTTGATTTATGCGTTTAAATCGGATACAACTTCTTTATTTTCAATATGAACCGCTTCTTCATCGTTAACGCGCTCAATATCAGCACCGATACCGGCAAGTTTTTGGTGGAAGTTGACATATCCCCGGTCTAAATGTTTTAATTCGGTTACGCGCGTATGACCGTCAGCGACAAGGCCAGCAAGGATAAGAGCTGCGCCGGCGCGAAGATCCGTTGCGGCCACCTCAGCACCTTGAAGCTGCACAGGACCATTAATAATGACAGAACGGCCTTCGATTTTAATATCTCCGTTCATACGGCGGAATTCTTCCGCATGCATGAAGCGGTTCTCAAAGACGGTTTCTGTGATCATGCTGGTTCCATTTGCGCGCATCAAAAGAGCCATCATCTGAGACTGCATATCAGTCGGGAAACCTGGATGTGGCATTGTTTTTAAATCAATAGGCTTCAATTCAGAAGGACCGATGATCCGAAGACCGTCTCCTTCTTCCATGATTTGAACGCCCATTTCTTCCATTTTCGCAATTAAAGATGTTAAGTGCTCAGGAACCGCTCCCTTTACCAGTACGTTCCCTTCGGTAATCGCAGCGGCAACCATGAACGTACCCGCCTCGATCCGGTCAGGAATAATGGTATGTTTTGTACCATGAAGCGCCCTAACGCCTTCAATTTTAATGGTGCCTGTACCGGCACCCCGAATTTTACCGCCCATTGCATTGATATAGTTAGCCAGATCAACGATTTCAGGCTCTTTAGCAGCATTTTCGAGCGTTGTCGTGCCCTCAGCCAAAGCTGCAGCCATGATCAGGTTTTCAGTTGCTCCGACACTAGGAAAATCAAGATAAATTTTTGCGCCTTGAAGGCGGCCTTCTACAGTCGCTTCAATAAAGCCGTTTCCGACTTTAATTTTTGCGCCCATTGCTTCAAAGCCTTTCAGATGCTGATCGATCGGTCTTGAACCGATTGCACATCCTCCAGGCAAAGCCACTCTCGAGTGACCTGTGCGAGCAAGAAGCGGACCCATCACCAATACAGATGCGCGCATTTTACGAACATATTCAAACGGAGCTTCCGTAGACAAAGTGCGAGATGCATCAACCGTTACTGTATTATTTTCAAAATGTACACTTGCGCCTAAATGACGTAACACTTCGTTAATCGTATATACATCGGAGAGCGTAGGCACATCACATATTACGCTTTTTTCTTCACTGGCTAATAAAGATGCAGCGATAACTGGTAAAACGGCATTTTTTGCTCCTTCAACTTTGACTGTGCCGTTTAACTTTCGACCGCCGCGGACGATGATTTTTTCCAAGGTATTCCCCTCCGCGTCCCAATTTCTCTATATTAATATTCAGTCGTGACGATTGGTGTGCCAACCGTGACGGTAAGTTTTTCGCCCATTCCCGCATTTCTAAGCGAGACTTGCAGATTCATACGGTGTTTTTCTGTCTTGATGGATTCTTTCCACTCGTTAGTGTAAGCAGAAATAGAAACGAAATTTGGTTCGATTAAATCTTCAACTGACTTTGCATCAAATTCATGTACTAGTTCATTTGCTTTTTTTTGCAAAACAACATTCATCATACCATTTAAATGGCCCTTTAGACAAGTAAAAATTGCGGTCTTTTCTCGCATTATGTCGAATGCATCCCGTTCAAACTGCTTATATGTAGTATTCCAGTTTTCCCGTGGTCCCGCGCCTTTTTGCTCATACAATAAATACGAAACAAGTCTCTGGTTTTTGTGGGTGGATACCAAATGTATTTTGGAATTGATGTGATTTTTTTTGTCCTGAAAAACACCTGTTGCTTTAACTGTATCATCGTCTTCCCGCGTTATAGTCCATTGATATTGTCGATGCTGTTTCTTGAAATGTTTCAGTTTTGCAAAAAAATCTTTTTCACTTAGGGTAAGCTGCTTTTTTGTATGCAGGGTCCATTCTTCAAGCTCGACATCATGGCGGCTCAAACCTTCCGCCAGCTGTTCCAGCGGCGTATTGCCCGCTGCTTCAAGCGATTGAAAGACATGAACAATTAAAAATAAAACCACAATAAAAATGAGGGCATTAACCGTTTGTTTTGTCTTCATTCCGCATCATCCTCTCCTACTCTCCATTGTTGACGGATCGTAGGAAAAGCATACGTGGAAAAACAAGGTCCCCCGGTGATTTTGCGGAATGCGGCGTTACCCACATTTGTCCATTCCCAAAAATTCTTTTACTCAATCATGAAAATAAATTTTGAAGCTGTCTGGAATAATAAAGATAGTCCAGGAAAAAATTGCTGACGGTGGAGCCGACGGCGATTGTAATGATGATCATTAACACCCTCGCCTGAATGACTTTTCCTTTCCTGATAAGCGGATCAATTTTGACCGCCAGAAGAGCCCACCAAGTCAATGCAATAAAAAAAAGATGAACGATGATACTGACAGCAGCCTGTTGTCCGATCTCTTCCATTATTGATGACGCCTCCTTACGTTCCAGCCGGTTTGGTGGCTCCGGCCTGCCTAGTCTCTTCTGCTGTGGGATAAAGGAATGATGCCGGTCATTTCAAGTCATTTTAACAGTTTTGATGTTTCATGTTAAGACGTTCATGGATAGAACTTTTTCCCATAGATGGAGTGATCCTCTGTTGCCTGAGGCCAATGTTGAGGAGTTTGCTTGAATGTCTTACATCCTCTTTCTGGCGGAAGAGAACATAGCTTACTATTTTGTATTATAGATAGATTCAAACTAAAAAGGCGAACAATTTGTGAACTTTTTTCAACATTTTCAATTCTGTTTAATCATGAATATAAAAGAACCCTTCCCATCCTTAAATATGGGAAGGATCCTCATCTTTATCTCGCAACATCCAACCGGTTAATCGCGCGTTTTAAAGCAAGCTCTGCCCGAATAATGTCAACATCTGGCGTATGCTTTTGCAAACGTTCCTCGGCACGCCGTTTTGCGGCCAAGGCGCGTTCTTTGTCAATTTGTTCAGATGTTTCCGCCGTCTGGGCCAGAATGGTGACATGGTCAGGGCGGACTTCAACTATGCCCCCGCTGACGGCAACCAGCTCAGTTTGACCGTCTTTTTTCAGACGGACTGCAGCAATTTTTAGCGGAGCAACCGTCGGAATATGGCCGGGTAAAATACCAAGCTCACCGCTCTCTGCTCGAACGCTTACCATTTCTATATCCGCATCGTATACTGGGCCGTCGGGAGTAACGATATTGACTTTTAAGGTCTTCATGCTTTTACCCTCCTAGGACCAGATTATACTTCTACACCCATTTCTTTCGCTTTTTCGACAACTTCTTCGATTCGGCCGACAAGACGGAAAGCGTCCTCTGGAAGGTGATCATACTTACCTTCAAGGATTTCTTTAAAGCCTTTTACCGTTTCTTTGACAGGAACGTAAGAACCTTTTTGTCCTGTAAACTGTTCAGCTACGTGGAAGTTTTGCGATAGGAAGAACTGTACGCGGCGCGCACGGCTGACGACAAGCTTATCATCGTCAGAAAGCTCATCCATACCGAGAATCGCAATGATATCCTGAAGCTCTTTATAGCGCTGCAGGATTTGCTGTACTTGGCGGGCCACTTGATAGTGCTCTTCTCCGACGATTTCTGGCGCAAGTGCACGAGAAGTTGAAGCCAGAGGGTCAACCGCAGGGTAAATACCCATTTCAGACAGCTTACGCTCAAGGTTTGTTGTCGCATCCAAGTGAGCGAACGTTGTTGCCGGTGCCGGGTCAGTATAGTCATCGGCAGGAACGTAGATCGCCTGAATCGATGTAACGGAACCGACATTTGTAGAAGTGATCCGTTCCTGAAGCTGACCCATTTCAGTTGCAAGCGTCGGCTGATAACCAACCGCAGACGGCATGCGTCCAAGAAGTGCAGATACTTCAGATCCGGCTTGAGTGAATCGGAAGATGTTATCGATAAAGAACAATACGTCCTGGCCTTCTTTATCACGGAAATGCTCTGCCATTGTAAGTCCTGTCAAGGCAACGCGCATCCGCGCACCAGGCGGCTCGTTCATCTGACCGAAGACCATTGCCGTTTTGCCGATAACGCCGGAATCTTTCATTTCATAGTAAAGGTCGTTTCCTTCACGCGTACGCTCGCCGACACCCGCGAATACAGAGATACCGCCGTGCTCTTGAGCGATGTTGTTGATTAGCTCCTGAATCAAGACGGTTTTTCCAACTCCCGCTCCTCCGAAAAGACCGATTTTTCCGCCTTTAATATATGGAGCGAGCAAGTCGACGACTTTAATACCCGTCTCTAAGATTTCAACCTCTGTTGATAGCTGATCAAATGTTGGAGCTTCTCTGTGAATCGGATCTTTGGCAGCATCAGCCGGAAGCGGCTCATCCAAATCGATGTTTTCCCCGAGTACATTAAATACGCGGCCGAGTGTCACGTTTCCGACCGGAACGGAGATCGGCTCTCCCAGGTCGATGGCTTCCATTCCGCGTGTAACACCGTCAGTTGAAGCCATTGCAATCGTCCGAACTGAATCATCACCCAAGTGAAGCGCTACTTCAAGGGTAAGTTCGATATCTACTTCATTCTCGTTCTGCGCTTTATGTGTAACTTTAATCGCATTATATATTTCAGGCAAGTGACCGTCTTCAAAACGAACGTCTACGACCGGTCCCAATACCTGGCTAACGCGTCCTTTTTTCATCTCTATCCCTCCTGACAAGCTTTTTCTATTCTAAGGCAGCTGCACCGCCGACAATTTCCGTAATCTCCTGCGTAATCGCCGCCTGACGAGCACGGTTGTAAGACAGTTCGAGGTCAGCGATAAGCTCTTTCGCATTGTCCGTTGCGTTTTTCATCGCTGTCATCCGCGCAGCATGTTCACTCGCTTTACTGTCCAGAATCGCGCCGAAAATCAAGCTCTCAGCGTACTGAGGCAGAAGCACTTCCAAAATTTCTTCTTCGTCCGGTTCAAATTCATAGGAAGTTCTTTTTTTGTTTGGCGCGATATCTGATAATGGCAGCAGCTTTTTCTCCGTCACCTCTTGAGAAATCGCGCTGACAAAGTGGTTGTAGAACAAGTAAAGTTCATCAAATGTCTCATCGATAAACATTTGTATCGTACTGTTCGCCAAATCCTTAATTTCTGGAAAGGAAACTTCGTCCCTGATGCCGGTCATTTCGGAAATAACCGGGATGCCGCGTTTTTTGAAGAACTCGCGTCCCATTTTTCCGATCGCGATGACCGCATATTCGTCTTTTGACTGATGGCGTTCCTGGATTTTCTGGTACGCTTTGCGGAGAACGTTAGCGTTAAAAGCGCCGGCAAGTCCGCGGTCAGATGTGATGACCAGATAGCCGGTCCGCTTCACGGGACGGCTCGACATCATCGGATGCGTTCCGGTGTATCCAAGCGCAATATCAGCAACGACTTCCTGCATTTTCTCCATGTATGGAACGAACGATTTCGCTTTACTCTCAGCGCGGTTCAGCTTTGAGGCAGAAACCATTTGCTGAGCTTTGGTGATTTGACTCGTTTTTTTATTTGAAGTAATTCTGGATTTAATATCCCGTAATGAGGCCAAAAGGTTTCACCACCTTTTTGTTTTCAAATTCACTCCGAATTTACGTGAAAAAGAGAGAAAAAGAAGATCTTTTTCTCACTTCAAATGTTTAGTTACTGGGTGCAAACGTACGTTTAAAGCCTTCGATCGCAGCCTTCATGTCCTCGTCGGCCGGAAGGTTTCCTGTCTGAGCAATTGAATCAAGGAGATCTTTATGGTTTTGATCAAGGTACATAAAGAACTCTTCTTCAAAGCGTCTGATGTCCTCTACAGGCACATCATCGAGGAATCCGCGGGTCAGGGCATAAAGAATGGCAACCTGCTTTTCGACGCGGAGCGGCTGGTTCAGATCCTGTTTCAGAACTTCCACTGTACGGGCTCCACGGTTCAGCTTGGCCTGCGTCGCTTTATCAAGGTCAGATCCGAACTGTGCAAATGACTCAAGCTCGCGATAAGATGCCAAGTCAAGACGAAGCGTACCGGCTACTTTCTTCATCGCTTTGATTTGCGCAGATCCGCCGACACGGGATACCGATAATCCAGGGTTGACGGCAGGGCGCACGCCTGAGAAGAACAAATCAGACTGCAGGAAGATCTGTCCGTCTGTGATTGAGATGACGTTTGTCGGAATATAGGCTGAAATGTCGCCAGCCTGCGTTTCAACAAACGGCAATGCTGTTAAAGATCCTCCGCCTTTAGCGTCGCTCAGTTTCGCAGCGCGCTCAAGCAAGCGGGAGTGCAGGTAGAATACATCTCCAGGGAATGCTTCACGGCCTGGAGGACGGCGCAGAAGCAAGGAAAGTTCACGATAAGCCGTCGCTTGTTTTGAAAGGTCGTCATACACAACCAGCACGTGTTTTCCGTTGTACATGAATTCTTCACCCATCGTAACACCCGCATACGGCGCTAGATACAATAGCGGTGCAGGCTGTGAAGCGGAAGCTGTGACAACGATGGTATAGTCAAGAGCGCCTTTTTTGCGCAGCGTTTCAACGACACCGCGAACAGTCGATTCTTTCTGACCGATCGCAACATAGATACAAATCATGTCCTGATCTCTTTGGTTCAAGATCGTGTCAATCGCAATCGATGTTTTACCCGTCTGACGGTCACCGATGATCAGCTCACGCTGACCGCGGCCGATAGGAATCAGCGCATCGATCGGTTTAATTCCCGTTTGAAGCGGTTCATGAACGGATTTACGATCCATAACACCAGGTGCCGGGCTTTCGATCGGACGGGTTTTGCTTGTGAGAACCGGGCCCATTCCGTCTACAGGCTGACCGAGCGGATTGACAACGCGGCCGAGCAGCTCTTCACCGACGGGAACTTCCATGATCCGTCCGGTTCTTTTGACTTCGTCACCTTCACGGATGTCTTTGTAAGGTCCCAAAATAACGATACCTACGTTTGATTCTTCAAGGTTCTGAGCTAAGCCCAGCACACCGTTTGAAAATTCGACAAGCTCACCTGCCATACAGTTATCAAGGCCGTGCACGCGTGCGATACCGTCACCGACCTGAATTACCGTACCTACGTCGTGAACTTCTATTTCAGACTGATAATTTTCAATTTGCTGTTTAATAAGAGTGCTAATTTCTTCAGCTTTGATGCTCACTTAGGTTTCACCCCTTCTTTCGATTTTCGCCTGCTAATTGACGTTCTATCCGGTCAAGCTTCCCTCTTACACTGCCGTCATAAATACGGTTCCCGATGCGGATTTTTACTCCGCCGATCAGATCCGGATTCACTTCGTTTCTGACGCGCAGTGAAGCGGCGCCTGCTTCTTTTGCAAACACTTGAGAAAAAGAGGAAATTTCCTCTTCACTGAGCGGTTTTACAGAGTATACGATCGCGTCTTCCGTCCCGCGGAACCGGTTCGCCATTTTTACATAATCGTCCGCGAGATCCGGGACGATTGACGTGCGGCTGCGGTCAACGAGAAGATAAAGCGTATGTAAGACTGCAGTCGAAACAGATCCGAACGAGTCTTTTAAAATCTGCTTTTTCTTTTCAGCGGGCACTTTAGGATGACTCAGAACGGCATTGAGGTCTTTATGATCAATAAATATCTTCTTAACGACGGTCAGCTCTTCTTCTATTTCATTGACCTTCTTGGATTCAAGGGCAATGTCAAACAAAGCGGCTGCGTAGCGTTTGGAGACAGCTGATTGGCTCATCGGCTTTCTCCCACTTCTTTAAGATAGTCTTGGATCAATTTTTCCTGGGCTTGTTCGTCAAGCTCTTTTTCGATCACTTTCGAAGCGATCATCACAGACAGTGATGCAACCTGCTCACGTAGCGCGCTGACAGCCTGGTCTCTTTCTTTGACGATCTCGCTTCTGGCTGATTCTTTCATGCGTTCTGCTTCCTGGCGCGCAGCCTTGATGATTTCATCCTTTTGCTGTTCTCCCAGTTTTTTCGCGTTTTCAATCAGAGAATGGGATTCTTCACGCGCTTCTTTCAAAAGCGCCTGCTGCTCTTCAATGAGCTTCTTCGCTTCTTCATTCTTTTTCTCGGCAGAGGAAATCTCTCCGGTAATGTAGTCTTCACGCTCTTTCATTATATTTAATAGCGGCCCTAAAGCGTATTTCTTCAAGAGCGCTAACAAAATCAGCATGGCAACAAGCTGGAACAGCATTGTTCCGGCATTAAACCCTACTCCTGCACCCATAACCTGTGGTAAAAAAGACATCGAATACGGCAACTCCCTTCTTGCAGATTATCTCTCCGAGGCCATCGAAAAAATGTTCTCCCTCTTTTTTCAAGAGGTTGTTTCTTCCGGCCGTTATGACAGTTCAAGCAACCATAAAGCAATGGCGAAGGCCTCTTGCAGTGATCTTCGCCATTTTACTAGTTATATAAGTTTTTAGCCGAAGAATGCTAAGAACGCGATAACAACAGCGATAATCGGAAGGGCCTCAACCAATGCTACCCCGATGAACATAAGCGTTCTTAATTCTTTACCAGCCTCAGGCTGACGTGCGATTCCTTCTACTGTACGTGATACGATAAGTCCGTTACCAATACCTGCACCAAGTGCACCTAATCCAATTGCGATTGCAGCTGCTATTAAATTCATGAAAAAGTTCCTCCTTTAAATTGTTATCCTTTTCGGATATGTCTTGTTTTTAGTGTTCATGACTTACTTTGTGAGACATGTAAACCATTGTTAACATCGTGAAGATGAATGCCTGGATTGTACCTACGAACAAGCTGAACGCCTGCCATAAGATCATCGGCACAACCGCTCCAATGGTTCCAACCAGCCCCATGAAAATGCTTTGAGAATAGAAGTTGGTTGCCATTCCGGCAAGAAGGCCGAGCAGAATTTCGCCGGCGAAAATATTACCGTAAAGACGCAATCCCAATGTTAATGTATTCGCAAATTCTTCAATAATTTTGAGCGGCACTAAATACGGAATTGGTCTGAAGAAATCTTTGGTATACTCCCCCAACCCTTTTCTTTTCACTCCGTAGTAATGAGTGAGGCCTACTACCATGACGGCGAGGGTTAAAGTAACCGCCGGATCGGCTGTCGGGGATTTCCACCATAATTCATGGCCTACTGTAATGGAAAACGGAAGGCCGAGCATGTTGGCAACAAATATGTACATCAGCAGGGTTATGCCAAGGGCGAGAAAGTCTCTGCCGACTTTAAGATCCATTGTGCTGCCGATAATATTGCGAACAAAGTCGACAATCCACTCCATAAAGTTCTGGGCTTTCGTCGGCCGGATCGCGAGTGTTCTTGTGGTCAGCACCGCTATCAGAAAGACGATGATGCTTGTCACAGTAATCATTAAGATACTTGATACATCAAAGTTAAGGCCTAAAAAGTTAACAACTCTTGATTCGTGCAAAGGGTCTTCACCTCTCTTCCATTGATGAACGTTTTAGCTGGATAAAGGAATCTATCATAATGACAGGATAAATTGTCATCAACCCCACAATGACGCCTGCCAAATGAATATATTCAGGGTATTTATAAGCAATGGCCGCCGCGATAATGGCGTTGCACAATCTGGAAGCAGTCCCGAGAGAACGGATCATTTTGCCTTTTGCCACTGCTTTATCGAAGGCCTGCATCCTTTTGGTCAGCAGCCAGAGATTGAAATAGCTGAAAACAGTGCCGGTAATCAGGCCTAAAAAAATCGCCTGAAATGGCAGAAATCCATAGCCCAACACGCAGACTGCTAAAATATATAGGACATATTTTTGTTGCCTACGGAATGAAAGACTCGCATCGGTCATCAAATACGCTCCTGATGTGAAAATTTTAAATCTATCTTACGATTACGGTAAACTAGGCGGTCTGACCATTTTACAGAACGTAGTGTTCTGTTCAAGACTTCACACACTCCGAAAATTCTCGGGCCGGTGATCTGTCTGTCGCCTGCAAATATGGGGTTTTCAAAGGATTTTAACAGAGGACTGGTCATTATGATAACCGCTATGAAAACCTTATCATAATAGCCTATTTTAGCATACAATAG
The DNA here is from genome assembly GCF_038002625.1 of Bacillus sp. FSL K6-1284. Classification (NCBI taxonomy): domain Bacteria; kingdom Bacillati; phylum Bacillota; class Bacilli; order Caryophanales; family Bacillaceae; genus Bacillus; species Bacillus sp. FSL K6-1284. The sequence goes on from NZ_JBBOCW010000001.1 coordinate 3,949,908, forward strand.
CCCCCCTGAGGTGTCAATCTGTTTAAAGTTAAAAAACTATTCATAATCACAGCGTCTCTCACAAAATGTTCACAAATTCGCCCCATTTAAGACGCACACATGTTTAATTATGGTATAAAACACAAAAAAAGAAAACCCTTTTTCAGGATTTTCTTACATTATTTCGTTCCGAACATGCGGTCTCCGGCGTCGCCCAATCCGGGAACGATATATCCTTTTTCATTTAGTTTCTCATCCAAAGCGGCAATGTAAATGTCAACATCAGGATGATGCTTCTGAACTTCGTCTACACCTTCCGGAGCAGCGATCAGACACATAAAACGGATATTTTTTGCGCCGCGTTTCTTCAAGCTGTTCAGTGCCTCTACCGCCGAACCTCCGGTAGCCAGCATCGGATCGACGACGATGAATTCGCGTTCTTCAACATCGGATGGAAGCTTGACATAATATTCAACAGGCTTCAATGTTTCAGGATCACGGTAAAGCCCGACATGTCCGACTTTTGCAGCGGGAATCAGCTTCAAAATTCCGTCTACCATTCCCAGTCCCGCTCTTAGAATCGGAACAACCCCGAGTTTTTTTCCGGCGATGACGTTTGACTTTGCCATTTGCACAGGAGTTTCTACATTCACTTCCTCCAGCGGCAGGTCCCGCGTAATCTCAAATGCCATCAGCGTTGCAACCTCATCAACAAGCTCTCTGAATTCTTTTGTTCCGGTCTCTACATCCCGGATGTATGTAAGCTTATGCTGTATAAGAGGGTGGTCAAACACATATACCTTTCCCATATCCGTTTTCAGCTCCTTTTTTTCACACACTTCTATTGATTCTACATAAAAAAACAGCTTGTTTCAACAAAAATCAGGAGACAATTTTATGAAAAAAGCCGCCCCTTTTGGGAGCGGCACAAATATCTTAGTAATCAAGCCCGGTATATAACGGGTATTTGCTTGTCAGCGCTTCTACGCGCTGTTTTGCTTCTTCCAGCTTCGCTTCGTCTTCATGGTTTTTAAGGGCAAGCGCGATGATCGCTCCCACTTCTTCGATCGCTTCCAGATCAAAGCCGCGGCTTGTCACGGCTGCTGTACCTACGCGGATTCCGCTCGTTACGAAAGGTTTTTCAGGATCATAAGGAATCGCGTTTTTGTTGACGGTGATGCCGACTTCATCAAGAACATTTTCAGCCACTTTTCCGGTCATGCCGAGAGAGCGCAGGTCGACCAGCACAAGATGGTTATCCGTTCCGCCTGATACGAGCTCGATGCCCTCTTTTTTCAATGTTTCAGCCAAGTGCTTCGCATTATTGATGACATTTTGGGCGTATGTTTTGAATTCGTCTTTTAAAGCTTCGCCAAAGGAAACAGCCTTTGCAGCGATCACGTGCATTAACGGTCCGCCTTGAATTCCAGGGAAGATCGACTTGTCGATTTGCTTTGCAAACTCTTCACGGCAAAGAATCATGCCGCCGCGCGGTCCGCGAAGCGTTTTATGAGTTGTCGTCGTCACAAAGTCAGAGTAAGGAACAGGATTCGGGTGAAGACCTGCTGCTACAAGTCCGGCGATATGCGCCATGTCTACCATCACATAGGCTCCGACTTCATCAGCGATTTCGCGGAACTTTTTAAAATCGATGGTGCGCGGATACGCGCTTGCCCCGGCCACGATCAGCTTAGGCTTATGTTTAAGCGCTTTTTCACGTACATCTTCGTAGTCAATATACTGCGTCTCTTTATCAACACCGTATTCAACGAAATTGTACTGAACACCGCTGAAGTTGACAGGGCTGCCGTGCGTTAAATGTCCGCCATGAGCAAGGTTCATTCCCAATACGGTGTCACCGTGCTCTAAAATCGTGAAGTATACCGCCATGTTCGCTTGTGCGCCGGAATGCGGCTGAACGTTGACGTGCTCGGCGCCGAAAATCTGCTTGGCGCGGTCGCGCGCGATATCCTCTGCGACATCTACATGCTCACATCCGCCGTAGTAGCGTTTACCAGGATATCCTTCCGCATATTTATTTGTTAAAACCGAGCCTTGAGCTTCCATAACCGCTTCGCTTACAAAGTTTTCAGAAGCGATCAGCTCAATCTTCGACTGTTGACGTTTCCGCTCATCTTGAATGGCGCTAAAAACTTGTTCATCTTGCGCAGGTAAATGTTTCATCAGCGAGATCCTCTCCTATCTGTTTCCATTTCGTTAATTATACCATCTCATTGTACACGGTTTTTCATGCAAATGTAAGAGATTATTTTTAAAAATCGTTTTTTATTATTGGAAAAACCGAATATTAAACGAATAGACAAATCATATAGTTCGACATATCATTTGTTCAAAAAATTATTTTAATAAAGAAAAAAAGCCTGTCCGGCTCTTCCCCCCGCTTCTTCCGCTACTCCGCTTCATAGACGGCGCGGACGCCTCCAATCAGCTTCGGCCTTGTCCGCGCAAGCGTCACATGCGCTTCGCCCAGCTGTTTTTGAGAGACGCGGACAGGAACGGCCACAGGCTTTAAATGCATCCCTATAAACGTGTCGCCGATGTCGATCCCCGCATCGGCCTCTATTTGTTCAACAAGGACAGGAGCCTTCATATGTTGATAGGCATATGAAGCCATGGAACCCCCCGCTTTCGGAACAGGAACAGCAAAAACAACGGGAAGACGGTATGCTTTCGCCGTTTCTTCCTCGACAACCAACGCCCTGTTTAAATGCTCGCAGCATTGAAAAGCAAGGGCGACTCCTGTTTGATCCCTGAGCTCTTCTAAGCCTTTGTAGACCGCTTCAGCGATTTGTCTGCTTCCCGAAGTGCCGATTCGCCTTCCGGCCACCTCGCTTGTGCTGCATCCGATGACGACGATGTGGCCGTTGCGTAAATTTGCCTGCTGATGAAATTCATCTAATATAGAACGCCATGTTTGTTCGAGATTCTTCATGATTGACGACACCCTTTATTCATGCTTGTCTTCATAATCGGCGATTTTTCCGATGCGGACAGCGTGCCGCCCGGCTGAAAACTCAGTCGTAAGCCAAACCTTTGCAATCTCTCTCGCTAAACCAGGGCCGATCACCCGTTCACCCATCGCAAGAACATTCGTGTCATTGTGCTCTCTTGTCATTTTCGCGCTGAAAACGTCGTGGACAAGGGCGCAGCGGATGCCTTTTACTTTATTGGCGGAAATGCTCATGCCGATTCCTGTTCCGCATATTAAAATGCCTCTGTCAGCTTCCCCGTTCGCCACTTTTTGCGCGACCGGAAACGCATAATCCGGGTAGTCCACAGATCCTGAACCGCATTCGCAGCCGTAATCTTCGTATTCGATGTTCAATTCATCCATCAATGCCATAATTTCTTTTCTGATATTGATTCCGCCGTGATCTGAAGCAATGATTACTTTCATTGGAATGACTCCTCCTCGTTTGATGTGCCGCCAAAAGTCTCGTGCAGACCGTTAAGCAGTATACAGCCGCTATATATTTCTGATTGATCATGTCTATTGTACCCGCTGCCGCTCGATTTGCAAACGCTCCTTAGCTTCTATTCCCGAGATTTTCCCGCCAGCATTTCTGCCAATTTTTTCAGCAGCTGCTCCAGCTCATCTCTCGTTTTTTGATAGTCGCTGAGAGATCCGCCGAACGGGTCAATGATGTCCCCGCTTTCTCCTTTGACATACTCTTTCAGCGTATAGATTTTATCTCGGCTCTTTGAAAATTCATGTACTGCCACCTGTTTGTGCTGCTCCGTCATCGTCAACACGAGATCCGCCCATTCAACCTTCTCCTCGGAAAGCTGTGAAGATGTATGATTCAGAGCGATGTTTTTTTCAAAAAGCGCTTCGACTGCATATAAAGAAGCTTTTCCGTTTTCAGGAGCAAACAACCCGGCAGATTTGACGGAGACATCCAGTTTTTTTTCGGCAGCCGCAGATTTAAAAAGCGCTTCCGCCATCGGGCTGCGGCACGTATTTCCAGTACAGACAAATAGTATGTTCAATCCTGTTCACTCCTTTGTTCATATTATAAAGGATTCAGCGGAAAATAATAAAATCCGCTCCAGAAATCAAAAAAGAGAGGATCTCTCCCCTCTTTTTCTAAGTTTCATTATGTTATGCAAAGCGGGAAAAAGATTTTCTCCTCTTTCAATTAAATGGGCAGCAAAAGCTTCAGGCCGAAGCTCAGTAGGATGGCTCCTCCGAGCGCTTCGCTGTAAGCTCCAAGCCACGTTTGAACCTTTTTTCCAAGCAGCAGACCCGCCCAAGTTAACACCATGCTGAACAAACCGAACAAAAAGATCGTTAATAGCGGTTTCGTCCCGTAGAGGCCGAGGCTGAGACCGACTGAAAAGCTGTCGAGGCTGACGCCGACGGCAAAAATGAATAAGCCGAAGCCGTGCGGAGAGATGACCTGCTCCCCGCTTTTATTAAAAGATGCGGCAATCATCTGAATGCCCAGCACCAATAAAAGCGCTCCTCCAAGATACCCCGCAAGCGCACCAAGCGCGCCCGAAAGAAACTGTCCCGCAATCATACCGCCAAGCGGCATGATGACATGGAACAATCCAATAATGACGCCGATTTGAAAGATTTGGTTCCTTTTCAGCTTGGCCATTCCCATTCCAAGACCGACTGAAAAGGCATCCATGCCGAGTGCAAAAGCCATGATCGAGAGCGTCAGGATTTCGCCTATTAACACATCAACATTCATGCAATTCCCCCTTGGACACGCCAGCTTTTCTAGCTTATGCACGTCCAAAGGCGGATAGAACAACCCTGCTTAGGCTACGCTTCGATTACGCGATGGCCTGCCGCTTTCAAGAGCCGGTTCATAATCGCCCGGCCCACCCCTTCCTCAGGGAAAGACTCAGCAAAAATAAAATCGAGCTGTTCTTCGTCAAAGCTGCGGAGAATGTCATACAAACCGGCGGCAACCGTTTCAAGACGGTCTCTTCTGCCGCAGATGCGGACGGCATCCGCCTGATAGGCACCGGCCCGTTCCTCTGTCGTAAGGACGCCGACTTTCATGCCGTCTTTCTGATATTGGCCGATCAGCCGTTGAATATCTTCAACGCTTCCGTTCACAATGGCAAGCGGGGCTTCCGGTGCATAATGCGTATATTTCATCCCGGGAGACATCGGCGCCTTTTTTTCGTCGGTGAGGCCCTGGTCAATCAAGACAGAGCCGGCCGCTTCTTCGAGCTGCTCTTTTGTGACGCCGCCCGGCCTCAAAATGACCGGAATTTCCCCGGTGCATGAAACAACTGTTGATTCAACCCCTACTCCTGTAGGACCGCCGTCAACGATACCTGCAATCCTTCCATTTAAATCGTGAACGACATGCTCGGCTTTCGTCGGACTCGGTTTCCCGGACAGATTGGCGCTCGGGGCGGCCACCGGAACGCCGGCCTGTCTAATCAGCTCAAGGGCAACAGGATGATCAGGCATTCTGACCGCGACCGTATCGAGCCCCGCCGTCACCTTTGTGGATAACACCCCGGGTCTGCAAGGCAGTACAAGGGTCAGCGGTCCGGGCCAAAAACGCTTCATCAGCATTTCGGCCTGAGGCGAATCAACCTCTGCAAATTCTCCGAGCTGTTCAATTTCAGCGATGTGGACAATGAGCGGATTGTCGCTCGGACGCCCTTTCGCTTCGTATATTTTAGCTACTGCTTCGCTGTGTTTGGCGTTTGCACCAAGACCGTAAACCGTCTCTGTCGGAAAAGCAACCGTTTCATTTTGCTTGAGCAGTCTTGCCGCTTGTGCAATTTGTGGACAGTTTGTGGACAAATCACGTTTTACATCCACAGTCCATACTTTTGTTTTCATTAACATCAAAACTCCCTTAACAAAACACTAAAAACGTTAATCATTCATGTAAATCCTGTTGAAAGTATAAAAGATGAAGAAAAAGAAAACAAGCGTTGTCCACATTTTGTGGATAACGCTTTTGAATCCGTGGATATCTCTGTGTATAAGTTAACGGCTAATTAGACGTTTTCTCCATCAAAACGGCTCCGTTTACGCTCAACGAGTCTGAAACATGCTCTGATCCATCAAGCTCTTCCGGAATTGCCGCAGCTTGTTTAAAACCGAGCACTTCAAGGAAATCCATCGATGTTCGTTTATTGGCAACTAAATACAGGGTTTGGATTCCCCGCTTTTCACACAATACCTGCATGCTTTGAAACAGGGAAACGATGTGGCCCTGGCTGAGCTTGTCAGACACGACAAGCGAGCGCAGCAGCCCTTTTTTGTTTTCAAATTCCTCCATTCCGAGGCAGGCGACGATTTCATCGGGAGGGTCTTCCATCATGATAAACTGGCTCTTCGCTTCCTCAATGCCTTTATGGCTTGTCCCCGCCTTTTTTAAAAACGCTTCGATCGCATTCATGTCTTTCATTTCCGCTAACCTCAATTGGTAGAACATCTTTTCACCCCGTTTTTTAACTTCTCTATCCAATCTATGAGGGCGACAGTAAAATATACCTTTTGATTTGGAAGAAAGCCGGCAATTCATTTTTCAATTTTGATTAGCAGGAACTAATGCTTTGAATGAGTATGCAAATGAACTCTGTACTGGTGATAAGACAGTTTCTCTTTCTACCGGGCAATGTAATTGACACATCAGAAAGGGACAGAAGGTGTATATTCGAAAAGCAGTATTTTCCCTGAACCGTTTTGGAAAATTATATCATATTCAAAAGCGTGAATAACCATCATGAAAAAACAAACAGTAAAAAACCGCCCTGCACGAAAGCACGGCGGTTCCTTTAAGAAAAAAGCCCGGTAATCCATTCGACAAGAAAAAATTTCACTTCTTTGTCTTCTTTATCTTTGCCAGATACCGCTTCATCTGCAGCGACTGTTTTTTCTTCCCGGGCGTTTTCCCCGGCATCGGTTTGTTCGTCTTCAGGCGACTTTACGGCTTCCCCATTGGAAAAATCAAGAAAGCAAAGCGGCGGAAACAGGACACACCACCAGTTGGCTCCCTCTCCCTTGCCTAATGTAATTAAAACAGCCTCATATTCTCCGGCTGGATACACCATATTGCCGTATAGCTTTGTCGGAAATGAAACTCGATCAAAACGGACAGACACGGATTGCCGGACATTTTCGCGCTTCATAACATCCTTGGCAACCTCTTTGATTTCGGGCAGCTTCGACCTGATGACTTGTCTCGCTTCCTCAACCGAGGTCAGGTTTTCCACCCATTTCGTAATTTGTTTATTGACCTCATCCCTGATTTTGCGTTTGACGCTTTGGTCGCTCCCGCTGTCGCTGTTTGCCAAAATCCGCAGCCGAATCGCTTCATCTGGAATCACGGCAGGCTTCCCGTCTGATGATTGGGCCGTCTCTTCCGTCGTGAGATTTGCAAGCGCTCCTATTAATAAAAGAAAAATATACATACAGGCAATGTTTGATTTCTTCATTTTCCCCACCGTTCCTCTCCGTTCTTCAACCTTTTCTAGCAATATTATGGTCAAAGATGGAACGGTTTAAACGGATGCTGAAAAAAATTCTACTAAGCTTGTAATCTCTTCCTAAAAGGTCTACATATCCAAATGGCTCTGCTTGTTTTTTTGCAGGCCGGATAAAAAAATCACCGCGCTGATCACGAGCAGCAAGCCCCCCAATCCGCCGAACAGCAGAAACGGGAAGACAGCCGCTACGCTTGCATCAATCGCCCAGCCGATCAAAAATGAAAGAAGCGCTCCTCCCAGACTTGCGGATGAAATGAAGAGACTGGTGATTTCCTCTGTAAAAGGCTTTCCAGCCAACGAGGCCAGAGTGACGGCGCACGGAAAAATGCCGGCTGCCGAGAGCCCGATGAAAAATACGAGGAGCAGCTGTGTTTGATGAACCGGAAACCATGCCAGAATCAAAAGCAAAACAGTCAAGGCTCCGGCACTGAAGATCAGAAAGGCAACGGAAGTCAAGCGTCCGCCAAAAATACTTGTCAACAAACGCCCGCACACCATTCCCGTCCAAAAAAACGAAACGCTGATCACGCTGATTTCTTCTGCTCCTTTTTCCAGCATCAGCGCCGGCAAAAAGTTTGCGAAATTGGTCTCGATACCCGCATATACAAAAGCGAATATGAGAAAGAGGAAAATGCTTTTTTCTTTCCTTCCGGTTTCAAATATGGCTGACACAGTCGGTTTTTCCTGATAAGTCATTTGACCGGAAGCAGTGTCAGGGGTTTTTCTGCACAAATAAACCACCCACATACACGCAAGCACAAAAACGAAGATAAATAAAGCATACAAGGGGAAATGCCAGGCATATCGTTCCGTAAGGATATAAATAAGAAAAGGAAACAGCAAAGCGCCCAATCCGAAAAAAACCTCTAAAATATTCATCCCCTTCGCATTTTTATCTTGGGCAATCACATACGCTCCCATCGTCGTTTCTAAAGTACCGGCGCCAAAGCCGAGCAAAAACCCCATGATGACAAAAAAGATGAACATATCAAAAAGGAACACGCCTAAAAGCGTTACGAGAATAAGAAGAAGGCCAAACGTCAATACAGCCGCATGAGAGGTGCGCCTGACAAATATCGGCGCAAGCAGGACACCGATTAGAAAACCGGTGAATTGGAAAAAGATCAGGAAGGATAGATCATGAACATCCCGGTGATATTCTTGAATGATATAAGGTGACAGGCTCCCCAGCAGGATATGGATAACCCCTACGAGAAAATAAAACGAACAGCCGAATAGAAATATTTTTTTCATTAGACTCACTCCTTCGTTGCAGACCATAAAACCCTTGCGGCTATTGGCACGGCCGGCAAGGGCTTTTCGCAATGCTAGTTTGCTTGTTTTGAAAGGGACAGCTGCTGACCTTTATTGAAAAATTCATTTAAGTAGAACTGCGTCTTGTATCCATCATCAAAAGTGGCAAGAGGTGCGAAATTGCGATCCCGAATTCCGTTCATCCATTGAATCAGCTGAACTCTGAAGGAATCGGCCCATCCGTAAAATTCATTTTCAGGGTCTGTCAGCCACGTGTCCGGCATTGTTATCATCTGCTCCGTCAATCCGGTCCTCAGCAAAAACTGATTTTTCTGCCGTGAATGATAGTAGAATACGCCGTTTTGGCCATTGACCTCGATGCTAAAGCCGCACTCATCCGTTTTTGTGCATTTTGACGTAATCATATTGACAAACACATGATTTTCAAGCTGGCCGTATACTTCAGAATGATCATCAACATATACCTGTTTTTGTTCTTTTTCTTTGACGACCGTCATCATTTTGACTTTTAAACTGTCCAGTTTAAACGGGCTGTCGAACAAATAAAGAATGAGATCGATTAAATGCACACCCAAATCTCCTAATGCCCCGCTCGTTTTATTGCTTTTCGAATGATCGCGCCAAGTATATTTTTTTCTTCTCAAGGCGCTGTTTTTCTTAAAATGGACATTGATGGACAAGATATCTCCAAGTTCATTGCCGGATAGCATATCTTTTAGGCGCTGAACAAATGTGAGATGGCGGTAATTGAAGCCCATGATCGGAATATAAGCAGATTGAGACGCCCTGTTTTTCATCTCCTCCGCTTCCTCCATTGAGACAGCCATCGGTTTTTCACACAATACATACTTACCTGCGGCCATCGCTTCAAGCACATGTTCTTTATGGCAAAAGTTCGGCGATGAAACGATGACTGCCGTCGACTGATTCAACAGCTCCTGCATACTGTTAAATGTGGTTCCTCCATATTCAAACGCACATTTGCGCGAGGCAAGCGAGTTGATATCAAAAAACCCGGAAAGCTCGGCACCTTTGACTGTTGAAAGAGCTTTCGCATGAGCTTTTGCAATTCCTCCTGCTCCAATAATTCCGATTTTCATCTAAGGACACTCCTTATCTTTTGATATGGGCTTTTAGCACTTCTAAAATTCCAGCCGTATAGCTGCCTTCTGTCATACGGGAATGGAGCGACTTTGCTTCTGCTGTCGCATTCCCCACCAGATAACCATGTCCGGTTTTTTTAAGCATATCCACATCGTTTCCGCTGTCGCCGAAAGCAAATGAATTCTCCCTCTCTATCGCGAATTTATTCAATATAAAATCCACAATGTACGGTTTGCCTGTCCGCAAAGGGATAAAGTCCACATCATAGCTGTTTTCCGGATCGCCTGCCAAAGGGTTGCAGCGATTGATATTTACTCCTATTTCATGCTCTCTTGCAAGCCGTCTGATGGCTTCAAGCGCCCTCTTATCTGTGTTCTCATCCGACGATCTATAGTAATAGTTGATTTTATAGCGGGAAAAACCATGCTGAGTCTGAGGCACAAGCTCAATCTCATATTTTTTAGAGAGAGTCTGCTTGATTTCTTCGACCAGATCATGGGAGAAATTCGATTCTTGCAATCGGGCTTCCCAATCTTTATCAGAGACTTGGCCTTCTTCAGAGAAATACGTGATCTCAGTGCCAAGGTCACTGGCGACAAAATGCGGAAGATATCGAAAGCCTCCCCGCTTCATTTTTGCAAGAACAGATGACAGGCTGCTCCCGGTCACCCAGCCGAGCAAAATCTTGTGATCGAGATGGTTCGAATGAATAAATGTTTCAAGGTCCATGAGCGCTTTCCTCGATTCATCGGTGATGCTGTGGGCGAAATATGTCTCATCAAAATCGCAAAATACGGCGTACTTCGGCTTGTTTACTTGCTGCAAAGTGTGAAAAGAAAGTGTTTCATGATACGACATCAATTAAGGCCTCCATTACTTTGTCTTGTTCTTCTACGGTGAGTCCCGGATAGAGAGGAAGCTGAAGCATTTGTTTATGCACTGATTCAGTGACCGGCAGCGATGTATGCTGATAATCGGCTTTTACAAGTGGTGTGTTTTGATGATGGGATAAAATCGGGTAGTATATATCTGTTTGGACATTATGAAATTTAAGCATCATATCTTTGACTTGGTCTCGATTTCCGCTTATCATTTTAATTGTAAACAAATGCCATACATGATCATCGGTCATTTGAGGCAATTGGATCAGACCTCTGTCTTCATACTGCTGCAAATGCGTAATATAACGATCTGCTAAATATAAGCGCTTCAGATTATTTAATGAAAGATGTTTCATCCTTGCCAGTCCAATAGCGGCTTGCAGATTATCAATCTTAGCGTTAAAGCCGTAATCAGCAGCCTTTTTATTTTTTTGATTCAGTTCAAAGCCGTGGTACATATATTCCATGCATGCGGATGCAAATGATGGATCATCCGTCACAATTGCGCCTGCTTTTCCGCAAGTGCCGAGATTTTTATACGGATTAAAGCTTAATATGGAGCAAAGGCTGTTTTTTCCCAGATCGGAAACGCCGATCGACTGGCAGGCGTCTTCAATAATCGGGATGCCGTATTTATCAGCGATTTTTGCAATGCCTTCCATGTCTGGCAGCTTTCCATAAAGGTGTACAGGCAAAATGCATTTCGTTTTCAAAGTGATGCATGCTTCAAGTTCAGAAGGATCCATGCAAAATGTAACAGGGTCAATATCGCAGAAAACCGGAGTGCCTCCAGCTGCAAGCACGGCGTTTTCCGTTGCAGCAAAGCTGTTTGCAGGCATAATGACTTCATCACCTTGTCCAATACCCGCAGCTTTCAGTGCGACAATCATGGCATCGGTTCCGCTGGAGGAAGCCATGACATGCTTTTTTCTCAAAAGAGCGGCTATTTCAGCTTCAAATACACCGACATAAGAACCGCTTGTAAATTGCCCGGTCGGCAGCACGCCTTTCACCGCATGAATCACGTCATCTACTTCTTCTTCTGTGATCAGTCGATGAAGCGGCATAAAATCAACTCTGGAGGGCGGAGAATCCATTCTGTTTAGCAAATTGGCGGTCAAGTCGAATTGATCCTGCTGCAATGTCTCTTTTAATTTTTGATTAGCCAGTGTGTCGTCTATACGGCATTCACCAGCGTGCTTCCCTTCCTTCAAATCATTCAGAAGGACAAATAGCTGTTTGCTTGTGCAAGTCATGTTTTCGCTTGCGGTTTTCATCAATTTCACCCCATTTTTATTATTTTGGGAAATTGTCATATTTCATGACATATCTTAAATGATGGAATCGATACCATAACAACTCTTTTTTTCAGGAAGTGACTTTATGCCTACGATTGACGAAATTGCAAAATTAAGTAATGTGTCAAAAACAACTGTTTCAAGAGTACTGAACGACCATCCTTATGTATCTGAAGAAAAAAGGAAGCGTGTTTTGGAAGTCATCGAAAAATTGGACTACATTCCGAACACCTCTGCACGAAAGCTCAGATCCAACAAAACGATGTTTCTCGCAGTGTCTGTCCCTCACGCGGACCATCCATTCTTCGCGCAGCTCATGAAGCATGTGTCCGCTGAAGCACTGAAACACCAATACAAAGTCATTGTGTTTCAGACGTTTTATCAAAAGCAGAATGAACTGAAAGTACTGGAGCTGCTCAAGAGGAAAGAAGTCGACGGGCTTATGTTATGCAGCCTTGAAAATGAGTGGGAAGACATCAAAAAATACGTCAAATACGGTCCTGTGGTCTTGGCAAATGAATTCCACGCCGAAGCGGACGTGCCGGTGATCTGCTATGACGAATTCGAAGCCGGATATAAAGGAACGGAGCTTTTTATTCAAAAAGGGCATCATTTAATGGCCTTCTGCTGTGACACGATACACAGCAAGGCCCAGATTATGAGAAAAGAAGGGTTTATGAAAGCATTGTCTGATGCGGGTTTACATTTCCAGGAGAAGTGGATGTTCAGCCACGCATTTACCATTCATGACGGCTTCCGTATTATGGACCAGATCCACAACATGTCCGAAAAGCCGACCGCCATTTTTACGGGAAACGACCAAGTGGCCGCAGGAATTATTAAAAGGGCCCGCTATTATCAATATGAAGTGCCAAAGCAGCTTGCAGTGCTTGGATATGATAATCAATCGATCTGTGAGGTGACCGATCCGGAAATCACGACAATCGATATACCTGTTGAAGAGCTGGCTCAAAAAGCCGTATGTGCAATGGTAAACCACCTAAATGGGGAAAGCGGATTACAGAGGGATGTCGTGACCCTGTCTCCTACATTAAAAATCAGACAATCTGTTTAGGGTATATATTAATCTTGAACTATTTTTTATTTTATTCAGATAAAATTTTTGTTAAAAAACGGTAAAGAAGGCCTTCTGAACGGTCATGGCTGCGGTTGCTGTTTTTTAACAAAAAAGACCGCCGGGAATTTGAACTGCCCCTCTTTTGTTAGACACACTTCACAATTGGAGGTGCAGTTTTTAAAATTTACAGTTGAGGAAATTCGCACAGTGTCTTTCATGGGTGGATTCGCAATACCGATATCATGGAGAAGACGCGTCTAAAAAGCCTATACAAGCTATTCTGCCGAAGATAAACCAAAAGGTACTTCACTCGAAAATGGGACATCTATCCGTGAAACAGCTTGAAACCGGAGGAATAGGTACCCTAAAAAGCGGCGTTCACCTATGAAGAAGGATCAGACGAAGGGACCCAAGCGGAAATTGAACGCCTGCGGATGGAGAATGCCTGCTTAAAAAAGTTGAAAGCCTTAGTTCAAAACAACGAAACATCACATAAAGCATGTCCCGTAAAGGCAACTGTCACGGCAATGCGGTGGCGGAAAGCTTCTTTTAGCATTTTAAAATCAGAATTCATTTATTTTAAAGAATTTGGAGCGTCGAACATTTCAAAAAAGGACCCGCATAGTATATTGATTCTCTACAATCACAAACGGATCAAGATCAAATTAAAAGGCATGAAACCTGGTACTATACCGGAATCATGCCAGTCAAACTGCTTCATGAGATTTTAACTTTTTAGGGTCACTTCATTTCCGGCGGTTTCCTTAACGATGTTGCTCAATTACCGCGCAGACGATGCGGTCTTTTCCATTAAGATCCTTTTTCACCCGTACGTCAGCATCAGGAAAGAACCGGTGAAACATGTCTTTGACGGCATTCCCCTGAGTCCAGCCGATTTCAAACACCACCAGTGCCTGATCTGCGATGACAAATGGAATTTCTTTCATGAAACGCTTATAAAACTGCAATCCGTCAGCACCGTCCGTCAAAGCCCCGGCGGGTTCATGAAGACGTACGACATCTGACAGCGTCTTCATGTCTTCCTCAGATATATAAGGTGGATTTGAAACGATGACATCAGCTTTCTTCTGTCGCTTGATAAGCGGCTCAAGCAAATCGCCGCCGATAAAATCCACTTTCGCCCCAAGCCGGTCAGCGTTGTGTCTTGCCGTGCTTAAAGCTTGTTCCGAAATATCCGTCGCCGTGACGGAAAAACGCGGGCTCTCAAGCGCAAGAGTCACCGCAATCGCCCCGCTTCCTGTACCGATATCGACGGCTTTAAGGCGATCTGTTCCGTGAAAAACTCTTTCCGCTTCAGAAAGAACAGCTTCAACGACTTCCTCTGTTTCAGGACGCGGAATCAAAACGTGTTCATTTACGGAAAATTCCCGTCCGTAAAAGGATTCTTTTCCGGTGATATATTGAACAGGCAATCCTTGATGATGAAGCTCGACAGATTTTTTAAACCGCGAAAAATCAGACTCTGATATGACATCATGGAAGCTTGCCAACAGTTTGCTGCGGTCGATGTTCAGCTGATCTGTCAGCAAAATTTCCGCGGCATTCCGGTCTCTTCCCGCTTCGGCCAAATAAGAAGAAGCCCATTTAAGGGCTTCAAATACCGTCTTCATCTCAGCTTTCCGCCTCTTGCAGCTTGCTTGCCTGGTCTTCTACGATCAGCGCGTCGATGACTTCGTCAAGCTTGCCTTCAAGGATCTGGTCGAGCTTTTGGATCGTCAAGCCGATCCGGTGATCAGTGACGCGGTTTTGCGGAAAGTTATACGTGCGGATGCGCTCTGAACGGTCCCCTGTTCCGACTGCGGATTTTCGGTTTTGATCATATTCAGCCTGAGCTTCCTGCTGAAATTTATCGTAAATTCGCGCGCGCAGAACTTTCATCGCTTTTTCTTTGTTTTTGATCTGAGATTTCTCATCTTGGCAAGACACGACAACACCTGTCGGAAGGTGGGTCAGACGGACGGCTGACATCGTCGTATTGACGCTTTGCCCTCCCGGACCGCTCGACGCGAAGGTGTCGACACGGATGTCTTTTTCATGAATATCCACTTCTACCTCTTCAGCCTCAGGAAGACAGGCTACCGTTGCCGTGGATGTATGGATGCGCCCGCCGGATTCGGTCTCTGGAACGCGCTGTACGCGGTGTGCGCCGTTCTCATACTTCAGCCTTGAGTATGCGCCGTTCCCATTGATCATAAAAATGATCTCTTTATATCCGCCTGTGCCTGTCATATTCGCTTCCATCACTTCTGTTTTCCAGCCTTGGAGCTCTGCGTAGCGGCTGTACATGCGGTACAGGTTTCCGGCAAACAAAGCAGCCTCTTCTCCGCCCGCTGCGCCGCGGATTTCCATGATAACGTTTTTGTCATCGTTCGGATCTTTCGGGATCAGCAATACCTTCAGCTGGTCTGTGAGCGACTCGATTTCTTCCTGCAGTTCGGAAATTTCCTCTTTAACCATCTCGCGCATATCGGAGTCCAGCTTTTCCTCAAGCATCGCTTTGGCATCGCTCAGCTGTTCCGACGCGCTCCGATAACGTCTGTATACTTCAACTGTTTCCTGTAAATCAGATTGTTCTTTCGAATATTCTCTAAGCTTCTTCGGATCGTTGACAACTTCCGGATCGCTTAATAGTTCATTTAATTTTTCGTACCGGTCCTCTATCGATTTTAAACGGTCTAACACGCTATTCACCTCTGTTTGCTGTGCGTAACATTCTAATTATAGTACAGGGACTCCTCCCCGTCAAAACAACTTCGCCGTTATCGGCAGCTGCCGCATCTTTTTGCTATACTTTTAAGAAAAAAGGAGCTTAACTCAATGCTGGAATCGATTCATCACATCGCTATCATATGCTCGGATTATGAAGCATCCAAAACATTCTATGTCGACAAGCTCGGACTTGAGATTCTGAGCGAAACGTACAGAAAGGACCGGGATTCTTATAAACTGGATCTCTCATTAAACGGCCGCTATGTCATCGAGCTGTTTTCTTTTCCAGATCCGCCCGAGCGCCTTACCAGACCAGAAGCTGCCGGGCTCCGCCATTTGGCTTTCACAGTGGCCGATCTTGATCAGACCGTCAAGGAGCTCAAGCAAAAAGGCATCATTGCCGAACCGGTTCGCACCGATCCCGGAACAGGCAAGCGCTATACGTTCTTCTCCGATCCGGACGGCCTGCCTTTAGAGCTTTACGAGGCATAGCAACGCCTTCGCCATCTGTGGAAAAACCGCTTTCTTTGCCGAATCCCTTCTTCTTTTGTCTAACAGGAAGGAAGCTTTTCATTCAGGTCGAATACCCTATTTAATGAACAGTTACAGGTTAAAAGGAGGTATCATATGAATACTGCTGATGCGGCAAATGAACTCGGGGTATCAACCAAAACGGTGCAGCGCTGGGTCAAGCAGCTGCAACTGCCCGCTTCCCGAAATGAGCTTGGCCACTACTTTTTCACGAAAGACGATATCGCCATTTTAAAAGAAGTAAAAGAGCAGTTAAAAAACGGTACGCCTATGCAGGATGTCACGGTCAAACGCCCGAAAAAAACCTTCCTCATCAAGAAAAACGAAATGGTTCAAACGGAAGAGCCGGCACCGCCGTTGAATGAGCGGCTCGAAGAAAGGCTGCAGCGTTTTTTAGAGCACGAACAGCTTGAACGCGAGCTGCTCCAAAAGAAAATCGCCGAGCTGGAAAGAAAGCTTGAACAAAAAGCGGACGATGTCGTCTCCTATCAGCTTCTGCAGCAAAGGCGCGAACTGGAAGAAGAACGGCAGCAGATCAAACATCTCGAACAGAAAATCAGTGAATTGGAAAGCATGAACCGCCACGAAAAAGATACAGCCGGCAGAAGAGAAGAAAAAAAACCGAAAAGCAAATTGAAATCGATCTTCTCTTTTTAAAGCGCAAAAAAGCTTGCAAGGCCATAAAACGGCTTCTTGCAAGCTTTTTCATTATGCTGTAATGGCAATCAATATCGGCAGTGAAATAATTGACAGCACCGCACTGATCACAAACGCGGATGCCGTTTCTGCTTCCTGGCTTTCAAAGTTTGTAGCAATCATAGCCGCCACGGCAGATCCAGGGAATGCCACAAGCAGAACCGCTTTTGTCATGTCGGCGGAAGAAAGGCCCACGACCATCGCGATCACAAACATTAAAGCAGGCTGAGCAGCGACTTTTAATAAAGCGATGCTCAAAGCAGGCATGCTGAATTTGATTTTACGGATTCCGACAGTCACCCCGACTGCGAAAAGAGCGATACCTGAAGTCGTATTTCCGAGCATATCAAGCATTTTCTGCGGCAATTCAGGAATCTGCAGACCGAATAATACAAGAATGATACTTGCAAGCGGTGCAAAAGCGAGCGGTTCAGACAAACCGTGTAAAATTGATTTTCCTGTTACCTTCCAAATGCTGTCTGTCGTTTCCGCTTGTTTTTTAGAAGAACGGCCGACAGTTCCGACGATGATCGCAAGAGGATCAAGCATCGCATTCACGACAATTCCCGTAATCGCGATCGGAATCGCAACTTCCTGCATGCCGAACAGGCTGCCCAATACCGGAATTCCCATAAAGGCGAATGTCGGCTGAGCTGAGTTTAATGAGAACATTGAAGCATCTGTTAAATCGTACTTAAATAAAAATCGTAAAAGAAGCAAAATAATTACGTAAAATCCAACGATACCGATGACCAGTGAAATCATCAGCGGAATCTGGCTGTAAAACTTATCTTTTGGCGTTGACAAAATGCTTGAAACAAAGTGGGCCGGAAGCGCGTATTTCGTAACGAGCGTACTTACCCCTTTTGCAGATTTAGCATCATAGCTTCCAAAGTGACCCGCGAACCATCCCAGCGCAATAACAAAAAATATTGGCGCAAGGAGGATTAAAATATTTAAAAAGTCCAAGACTGTTTCCTCCTCTATGTTGTCCCTTTCAGGGACGAATTAACGGCGGCTGATAAACGCAGTCGCCCTGTTACACAGCCGTCGATCCCATTTTTCATCTTTGATTGGTGCAGCCCGGTGACAAAATATCCGGACCCGGGCTGCTGTTTCTTTTTATCGTTTCCTCAGTATTGAATATTAGTCGCGTTTTGCAACAATTGTTTGATATTCCGGACGCCACATGGCTTCGCGAACCGCCTTTTCGACATCTTCAGGCTGAACTTGGGCCACGCCGTCTTTAATGGCAGCTTTCACAACATCAATTGCCACTTGAACGGATACGTCTTGCAGGTCGTCAATTTTCGGCAGCAGGCCTGCACCCGGTTTTTCATGGTCAACCATGTTCGCGACCGCGTTTGCAGATGCTGCAAACATGCCGTTTGTGATGACTTTCGCCTTCGAAACGATTGTTCCCAGGCCTAATCCAGGGAATACGAAAGCATTATTGGATTGTCCGATTTCGTGTTTCACGCCATTGTACTCAACAGCTTCAAACGGGCTTCCCGTCGCCACAAGCGCTTTTCCGTCCGTCCATTTGAACAAGTCTTCAGGAACAGCTTCAGCCAAATGTGTCGGATTGGACATCGGCAGAATCACCGGACGTTCAGTATGAGCCGCCATCTCTTTGATAATTTCTTCAGTGAAGGCGCCGGCAACACCTGATGTACCAATCAGAATGGTAGGCTTCACTTGACGGATGACTTCCTCAAAGGAAATCTCTCCCTTTTCATTGCGTTTCCATTCTTTCACTTCTTCGGTATCGCGCAAATACGGTTCTTGGAAATCCAAAATTTGATCCATGCCTGTCGTTAATAATCCTCTGTAGTCGACTGTCCAGAATGCGCGGCTGGCTTCTTCTTCTGAAAGCCCTTCAAGCACCATGGTGTCACGGATTTGGTCAGCAATTCCGATACCCGCAGAACCAGGTCCGAAGATGACGACGCGGTGGTCTTTCAAAGACGTGCCGGTCTTTTTAACAGCTGCTAAAATCGCTGCCAGCGTGATAGCTCCTGTTCCTTGGATATCATCGTTAAATGTCGAAATTTTATGGTTATATTTACTCATAATATTGCGAGCATTTTTATTTCCGAAATCTTCCCAGTGAAGAAGCGCATTAGGGAAAAACTTCAATGCTGTTTCGACATAAGCGTCGATAAATTGTTCGTAACGCTCACCTTCTACACGCGGATGACGGTTTCCGATATAAAGCGGATCGTTTAGCAGTTTTTCATTATTCGTTCCGACATCCAGTACGACTGGGATGACGCGGCTCGGATCGATTCCTGCTGCCGCCGTATATACTGCAAGCTTACCAATTGCAATGTTGATGCCTCCGACGCCCCAGTCGCCGATGCCCAAGATGCTTTCGGAATCGGTCGCAACGATCAAATCGATGTCATCAGCAGACGCCTGCAGGTTTTTAAACGCCGTTTCGATTCCGTCTATATCATCGATTGACAAGTAAACACCGTGCGGTCTGCGGTATTCGTGGCTGTATTCCTGAATCGCTTCACCGACAGTTGGCGTATAGACAACCGGAAGCATTTCACGCAGATGGTTTTGCAATAATTTATAGAAAAGCACTTCGTTTCTGTTTTGCAGATCGTTCAAATATACATTTTGACGAAGTCTGTCAGGTTGACGGGAAAATTGTTCATAAGCCCGTTCCGCCTGCTGATCAAGGCTGAGAACAGTCGGCGGCAGAAGCCCTTCAAGACCAAGGTTCTTTCTTTCTTCAAGCGAAAATGCAACACCTTTATTAAGCGTCGGAATGGAAAGAACGTCTTTTCCCCGCAAAGAAGTCTCCAAATATCCTTCCTTCGTTCTTCTCATGTTGTTCACACTAATTACCTTCTTTCTTAAAATATTAATGAAGTGAAATAAATACGGTAAACAATATAGAACATTTGCCTTTTTTACACATGTAGATTGTCAAATATGTAACGCGCGTTTTTGACAAAAAACTGAACATTTCTTAAAACCTATTTACTTTTTACTGACTACAGTAAGTCATTTTATGCCTGACTTTGTCAAAATTCAAGCGATGAAAATTAGTTAATTTTTTCGTATTCTTAATTAAGTTTTTTAATTACATTAATTCCTATAAAAAGGATTCAATAAAAAAAACACTTGTTTTTACCAAGTGTTTTTTGCGTGAAAATCTTATGTGTTTGTCCGATTTCATTTTGGCTTTCCAGGCACTTCATGATGGTGGCGGCAGCGTGCTTCATATGCTTCGGAAGCCCCCACCAAAATGACCGGATCGTCATAAGAAGCAGGTTTTCCATTGATCAGCCTCTGCGTACGGCTGGCCGGAGATCCGCAGACAGAGCACACCGCTTGCAGCTTCGTCACCGTTTCCGCTAAAGCCATAAGATCTGGCACGACACCGAAAGGCTCGCCCCGGAAGTCCAAATCAAGACCTGCTGCAATCACACGGTAGCCCTGATCAGCCAGAGAAGTTAACGTGCCGACAATCGATTCGTCAAAAAACTGGACTTCATCGACGCCGATGACATCCGTTTCTTTGCTTATGTATTGAAAAATTTCTTCCGGAGATGCGATGGCATGGCAAACAATGGATGTCCCATTATGCGAAACAACCGATTCACTGCTGTAGCGATTATCAATGGCTGGTTTAAACACTTTGACTTCCTGTCTCGCAAACGTTGCCCTTTTGATCCGGCGGATAAGCTCCTCTGACTTGCCCGAAAACATGCTTCCGCATATGAGCTCAAGCCATCCGCTTTGCTTCATGATGTACATCCGACTAACTCCTCTCCAGCGATTATTGCAAGTAAAAAAACAGGCAAGAAAAATCCTGCCTGTTTATCATATCTATTATTACTTAAGACCGTATTTTTTGTTAAAGCGATCAACACGACCATCAGCAGAAGCGAATTTTTGGCGGCCAGTGTAGAACGGATGGCATTCAGAACAAATCTCAACGCGTACCTCTTCTTTTACTGAACCTGTTTCAAATTCGTTTCCACAAGCGCATTTGACTGTTGCTTTTTTGAACTCAGGATGAATTCCTGCTTTCATATCTGTCATCTCCTTCCGCCCTGAATCCAATTCGGAAACAGAGTTATTATTCCGGGACAAAACCTCCGGAACGCACATGATGAAATTATAACAGCGATTCGGACGTTTTGCAAACTAAAGTTTTAAATCAGCGCCTTGCCGCCGACATATTCGCTTGCTTCCATTCCTGGATCAGAATATCGAAAAACTCCTGATTCGTTTTCGTCTTTTTCATTTTTCTCATAAATTTCTCGACGAAATCAGGCGTGTCAGACATCGTTTTCCGGATGGACCACAGACGGTCAAGGTGCTCTTTCGGAACGAGAAGTTCTTCTTTACGCGTACCCGAACGGCGAATATCAATGGCAGGAAAGATTCTTCTTTCCGCAAGAGAACGGTCAAGATGAAGCTCCATGTTCCCTGTCCCTTTAAATTCTTCATAAATGACGTCATCCATCCGCGAGCCCGTGTCGACAAGCGCGGTCGCCAAGATCGTTAAGCTGCCGCCCTCTTCGATGTTGCGGGCTGCTCCAAAGAAACGCTTTGGACGGTGGAAAGCGCCGGGATCGATTCCCCCTGACAACGTTCGGCCGCTCGGTGGAATGACTAGGTTATAAGCGCGGGCAAGCCTTGTAATGCTGTCCATTAAAATGATGACGTCCTTTTTATGTTCGACAAGCCTCATCGCACGTTCCAAAACAAGCTCGGCCACCTTGATGTGGTTTTCAGGCACTTCGTCAAACGTGGAGCTGACGACGTCTCCTGCAACCGAACGTTCGATATCAGTCACTTCCTCAGGCCTTTCATCGATAAGAAGCACGATCAGCTCCGCCTCCGGATGGTTGGTTGTGATGCTGTTCGCGATCTCTTTCAAAAGCATGGTTTTACCTGCTTTAGGCGGAGCGACGATCAGACCGCGCTGTCCAAATCCGACCGGCGCCATCATGTCCATGATCCGTGTTGACAGGTGATTCGGTTTCGTTTCAAGCACCATCTGGCGGTCTGGATAAAGAGGCGTTAACGCTGGAAAGTGCACGCGCTCTTTTGCCGATTCAGGATCGTCGCCGTTAACCGCTTCAACATGCAGAAGGCCGTAATACCGTTCGTTTTCTTTTGGAGGACGGACCTTTCCGGACACTTTGTCACCGTTTCTCAAATCAAAACGGCGGATTTGCGAAGCGGAAATATAGATATCCTCTGAACTAGGGGAGTAATTGATCGGTCTGAGAAAGCCGAACCCTTCAGACTGGATGATTTCCAATACGCCTTCCATGAACAGCAGATCTTCCTGTTCGGCGTTCGCTTTCAGAATGGCAAAAATCAGTTCCTTTTTTGTCAGTTTGCTGTAATAAGAGACTTTATAATGCCTTGCAAGCTCATACAGCTCTTTTAATTTCATATTTTCCAAAGATGAAATGGATACATCTTTCACTAAGAACACCACTCTTTTCTAATCGAATAATTTACTTTGTCTCATCAAATTCATGAAAGACGCTTGATTATACTGCCGATTCGTTTACCGGCAACGCTTCTACCCATATATATCGACGTATTGAAAAGGATTATAAGTATGAGTCGAGAAAGAAGCGAGGACTTAACAAGAGAAGATAATCGCATATCTGATAGATGCGGCAGGATTTTGGCTCTCTAAGAACCAACATGTGCAGAAAATTTCGCAGCACTCTTTAGTTTTACCCCATTTGTCGTACATATTCAACTTCATTTACGATTTGACATGAAATTGATAGAGATGACCCTGTTTTGAAAATGCCTTGACATAAAGAAGAAAAAGCCGTTAGCTATTGTATCAGAGTATGAACCTTGATTCAATTCGTGAAGTGAAATACAAGGGAAAAGCGGGTCGTCTATATCCCCGCTTTTTCTTATGGCCGGATGACCAGGTTAGGTTTTTTCTTGAGACTGTGTCTTCCGTCCACAAACCGCACCGTACCGGATTTCGCTCTCATGACTATACTGTGGGTCGTTCCAACAGATCCTTTGAATTGCACGCCTTTCAAGAGCTCTCCGTCTGTGACACCGGTTGCAGCAAAAATCGCGTCGTCTCCTTTGACGAGGTCTTCCATGCGGAGCACTTTGCCCGTATCAAGCCCCATCTTTTCACAGCGTCTCAGTTCTTCTTCGTTTTGAGGAAGAAGCTTTCCGTGAATTTCTCCTCCGAGAGCTTTGAGTGCGACAGCAGACAAGACGCCTTCCGGAGCTCCCCCTGAGCCGAATAAAATATCGACGCCTGTATGATCAAAAGCGGTGTTAATGGCACCGGCCACGTCCCCGTCGTTGATCAGCTTGATTCGGGCGCCTGCTTCGCGAAGCTCATGGATGATTTCCTCGTGCCGCGAACGGTTCAAAATCGTGGCTACGACATCTTCTACATCTTTATTTTTTGCTTTTGCCACAGCTTTTAAGTTATCAATCACAGGCGCTTCAATATCGATGCAGCCGACAGCTTCAGGACCTACAGCGATTTTATCCATATACATGTCAGGCGCATTCAGCAAGTTTCCGTGATCAGCCACAGCAATGACTGCGAGTGCGTTCCATCCGCCGCTTGCAACGATGTTCGTCCCTTCGAGAGGATCTACTGCTACGTCTACGCGAGGGCCGTAGCCGTTGCCGAGCTTTTCTCCAATATAAAGCATCGGCGCTTCGTCCATTTCCCCTTCTCCGATTACGACCGTTCCCTTCATAGGAATGGTGTCAAATACATCCCTCATGGCGCTTGTCGCAGCGTCGTCGGCCTCGTCCTTTTTACCTCTACCCATCCAGCGCGCTGACTTAAGCGCAGCCGCTTCTGTCACACGCACCAGTTCCATCGATAAGCTTCTTTCCATTCCTATCTAATCTCCCCTCACCCGTATGAAATCGTTTTATGTTTGATCTATCACAGCATTTGTCCATCAGGAATTTTGCAGCTGTTCAATTTCCTGGTCTGTCAATTTTTCGCGCCAGACAGTGGCCCCAAGCTTTGCCAGCTTTTCTTCAAGCTGGCTGTAGCCTCTGTCAAGGTGCTCCAAACCGGTGATTTCCGTGACTCCTTCCGCCATTAGACCCGCAACAACGAGACACGCTCCCGCCCGCAGATCGCTCGCTTTCACCTTGGCGCCCTGCAGAGGAACGGGACCGGTAATAATCGCCGATCTGCCTTCGACCTTCATCGACGCGCCCATGCGCCTCAGCTCGTCAATATGTTTGAAGCGGGCGGAATAAATGGTGTCAGTGACGACGCTCGTCCCGTTTGCCTTCGTTAAGAGCGATGTCATCGGCTGCTGCAGATCTGTCGGAAAACCGGGGTATACGAGCGTTTTTAAATCGACGGGTTTCAGCTCTTTCTGTCCGCCGACCATTAAAATCTGCTCGCTGCTTTCTTCGATTCGAACTCCCATTTCGCGGAGCTTGGCGATTAACGATTCCAAATGCGTCGGAATCACATTATCAATCAGCACTTCTTGTCCCATGGAAGCAGCTGCGATCATGAAAGTGCCGGCTTCGATCCGGTCCGGAATAATCGAGTGTCTGCACCCGTGAAGCGACTCAACGCCTTCGATGCGAATGACATCCGTACCGGCACCTTTTATTTTTGCTCCCATGCTCGTTAAAAGGGTCGCAACATCGATAATCTCAGGTTCTTTCGCAGCATTTTCAATTACGGTTCTGCCTTTGGCAAGCACGGCGGCAAGCATGATGTTGATCGTTGCTCCAACACTGACGACATCAAGATAAATGCGCGCGCCTTTTAATTCCTCCGCACGCAGATAGATCGCACCCTGTTCGTTCGTCACTTCGGCTCCGAGCGCCTCGAAACCTTTGATATGCTGATCAATCGGTCTCGGACCGAGGTGGCAGCCGCCTGGAAGGCCGATGACCGCTTTCTTAAAGCGTCCGAGCATCGCGCCCATTAAGTAATAAGAAGCCCGAAGCTGTTTCACTTTTCCATTCGGCAAAGGCATGCTGATCATCGGCGCAGGATCAACGACCATTTCTCCCTTTTCAAAGTGAACGTTTCCGCCGATCTCTCTCAGCAGATCGCGCAGCGTCAAAATGTCTGAAATATGGGGAAGGCCTTCAAGCGTAACCGTCGAATCAGCCAAAATCGTCGCGGGTATGAGAGCGACAGCGCTGTTTTTCGCTCCGCTTATATGTACTGTGCCATTGAGAGGATCGCCGCCGGCTATATTTAACTTTTCCATGATCGTCTCCTTCCTTAAAGAAGATAGCTAATGGAGCGCTTCATAATGAGATTTCCTTCAGACTCAAAATAAATGGTTCATTTCAAAATCTATCCAATTAAAAGAGAAAGAATACAACACATTTTAAATTTATCGGGAAGAAAAGTAGCGAAGCAGACTGCGGCAAGGTTCTCTTCTGCAAAACATTCATTTCTCTTTGTAAGACAAAATGGTGACAAACGGAGGGAGCCCCTCCACTTGCCACCCACATGAAGCAATTATTTATTCCAGTCAGCTAAAAACTGTTCAATCCCTTTATCAGTCAGCGGGTGCTTTGTAAGCTGATGAATGACTTTGAGAGGCATCGTACCGATATGCGCTCCCCTTAGCGCGGCTTCAGTCACATGCTGCGCATGGCGGATGGACGCGGCGATGATTTGCGTGTCCAAACCGTGCACATCGAAAATTTGTTTAATTTCACTGATCAAATCGAGGCCGTTGTGGCCGATATCGTCAAGGCGTCCCAGGAACGGGGAAACATACGTAGCTCCTGCTCTTGCGGCAAGAAGCGCCTGGTTTGCGCTGAAGATCAGCGTGACGTTCGTTTTAATCCCGAGATCGGTTAATGCTTTAACAGCTTTCAGGCCGTCAGACGTCATCGGAATTTTCACCGTAATATTCGGCGCGATTTTCGCAAGCTCTTTTCCTTCTTCAATCATCTCTTCAGCCTTCAGAGAAATAACCTCGGCGCTGACTGACCCAGAAACCACTTCGGTAATTTCACGCAGACGGTCATGAAACGAAATGTTTTCTTTTGCTACTAAACTAGGATTTGTCGTAACTCCTGCAAGCACGCCGAGAGCGTGTGCCTCTTTGATTTCGTCTAAATTTGCAGTATCAATAAAAAACAGCATATTGATAAAACCTCCTGTCATGAAAATGTCTGAACTGTGGAACATGTTTGCGCTTTCCGGATGATATGGATAAAACCGCCTGTCGCTATCAGGCGGCTTTTTTGACTGAACGGGAAGCAAAAGAGCCTCATGCCGTCAAAGGCATGTGTTAACAGCACTTCCCTAAAACATCAGAAAAACATCCTGTTCCCCCGGCTTTGCGGGAAAACAGATGCTTTTCCAATCGTCATTATGCTTTGTTTGAAGAACCAAATTCACGCATTTTGCCGATCACTGTTTCTTTGATAGCTTCGCGTGCAGGTCCGAGGTATTTGCGCGGATCATACTCTTCAGGCTTCGCAGCAAGCGTTTCGCGAACAGCTTTCGCAGAAGCGATTTGGTTTTCAGTGTTGACGTTGATTTTTGCCGTACCTAAAGAAATAGCTTTCTTGATGTCGGCAGTCGGAATGCCTGTACCGCCGTGAAGTACGAGCGGAAGACCAGTTGTGTTTCCGATTTCTTCCATTTCTTTGAATCCAAGGTTTGGTTCGCCTTTGTAAGGGCCGTGAACAGAACCTAATGCAGGTGCAAGGCAGTCGATTCCTGTGCGCTCAACAAGTTCTTGACACTCTTTAGGGTCCGCGTAGATGACGCCTTCAGCAATTACGTCGTCTTCCTGTCCGCCTACAGTTCCAAGCTCAGCTTCAACTGATACACCGTGGAAATGAGCAAGCTCAACAACTTTTGAAGTCGTCGCAACGTTCTCCTCGAAAGGATGGTGGGAAGCGTCGATCATAACGGAAGTGAATCCCGCATGAATCGCTTTTGCACAAGATTCAAAGCTTGAGCCGTGGTCTAAATGAATCGCAACAGGTACTGTTACGTTGTATTCTTCCATCAGCGCTTTAACCATTGCCACAACGGTTTTAAATCCGCCCATATAGCGTCCTGCACCTTCTGATACACCGAGGATAACAGGAGATTTCTCTTCTTCAGCGGCTTGTAAAATCGCTTGAGTGAACTCAAGGTTATTTAAGTTAAATTGTCCGACAGCATATCCGTTTTCTTTTGCTTTATTCAACATTTCCGTCATTGATACTAAAGGCATGTCGAAAGTCCTCCTTATGTAGCCTGATTTGCTTTTGCGAAAAAAGCCTCCACACCTACCTAGCATGACCAGAAAAATCCGCCATATGTAAAATGTTTTGGTTTTTTAAAAACGTTAGATAGCTTTTCTCTACTTATATAGAATAACAATTAATCAACAAATCGGCAACATTGTGACTGTGACAACATCAAAAACTTTTCAGCTATCCGTTGGACTTTATAGGCAGATAGGTTTTAACGGCATCGCGAATTTCGTCGATGTCAAAAGGCTTCGCAAAGTGCGTCAGGGCTCCGAGCTCCTTCGATTCCTGGATCATGTCGAGCTCTCCGTAGGCCGTCATAATGATGACCCGGATCCCCTCGTCAATGACCTTCATCCTTTTCAAAATTTCAATTCCGTCCATGCCGGGGATTTTCATATCGAGCAAAACGAGGTCGGGGCGCTGGTTTTTCACAATGTCAAGCGCTTGAATCCCGTTCGCAGCCTGGAAGGTTTTGTATCCTTCTTTATTGAAAACTTCATTCAGCAGAACCCGAATCCCGTACTGGTCGTCTACGATTAAAATCTTCTCATTCATGATTTACACCTCTATATTTATAATTTTCGCCAAAATTAAGCAGTAGTTTATCTATTCTGTTTTGTTTTTCTCTTTTCCTTTAATTAAAATATTTAAGTTTGCGACATATTTAGAGGATTTTTCCCATTATTCTCTTTTGTTATATAATGATAGTCAGTAAAAAAGGAGGAGTCAGCTTGCTTAAAATTTTCACCACTCAATTGACGGGAATCTTCAACCGGATTCAAGAGGGCGAGGCCCAATCGATAGAGGACGGCGCCCGCTTGTTGGCTCAGGCGGTCATCAGTGATCATTCGGTTTATGTATACGGAAAAAATGAATTGGAAGGCATTTTGAAAGAAGCGATGTACAGTTCTGAACCGTTCCCCTCAGTCAAAGTGCTGCCGAAGAACGAAGAAAACTGGCCCGATTTTGAAATGACGGACAAAGTGCTGATGTTCTGCGCCGGTTCAGCGGATGACGAAGAGCTGAAAATGGCGGAAAAACTGTATGAAAGAGGAATCGGACTTGTTGTCGTCTCCCCTTCGGGAAAAGACGGCGCCCCGATCGAATCATTCGCCGATGTCCATATCGATTCAAAGCTGAGAATGCCGCTTCTTCCCGATGAAGACGGAACAAGGTTCGGATTTCCGTCCCTGATGGTCAGCCTCTACATTTATCATGCCCTATCCTTTACATTAAAGGAAATTCTTCAGGAATACCAATAAAACAGGGTTGCCTAAAGGAAATTAATGACGGTGGGGCCGGCCTTAATGAATATAGTACCAGTTCGGGCCGCCATTATCACCAGAAAAATCCAAAAAAGGCCTGCCGGCGTGATGTGCCGGCAGGCCTTTTTCTTTTTTACAGCTTTTCCGAAGTCTTCAGCGAAGCATGTACGAAGTCTCTGAACAGAGCCTGAGGTCTTGTCGGTCTTGACGTGAATTCAGGGTGGAACTGAGACGCGACAAACCATGGATGATCTTTAAGCTCGATAATCTCCACGAGACGGCCGTCAGGGCTTGTCCCGGAAAATACAAATCCGGCTTCTTCCATCTGCTGTCTGAATTCGTTGTTGAATTCATAGCGGTGGCGGTGGCGTTCATAGACCACTTCATTTTCATATGCCTGATACGCTTTCGACCCTTCTTGAAGCTTGCACGGATAAAGTCCGAGACGCAGTGTTCCGCCAAGGTCTTCAATGTCCTTTTGTTCAGGGAGAAGGTCGATAATCGGATACGGTGTGGAAGGATCGATTTCGGCTGAGTGCGCTCCTTCAAGACCGAGCACATTTCTTGCGTATTCAATCGATGCCACCTGCATTCCGAGGCAAATGCCGAAGAACGGAATCTTTTGTTCGCGGGCATATTTGACTGTCGTGATTTTCCCTTCAACACCGCGGTCTCCGAATCCGCCCGGCACAAGAATACCATCCGCATTCTGAACAAGATCGGCAACGTTGTCTTCCGTCACTTCTTCCGCATTGATCCATTTAACCTGAATGTCTGCGTCAAACGCATAACCCGCATGGCGAAGCGATTCCACAACTGAAATGTAGGCATCCGGGAGCTCGACGTATTTACCAACCAAAGCGATTGTCACCGTTTTGGACAGACTTTTCACCTTTTTGACAAGTTCTTTCCATTCTTCCATATCGGCTTCTCTACAATTCAGCTTCAAGTGGCTGCAGACTAAGCTGTCCAGCCCTTGTTTTTGCAGGTCGAGAGGAATGGAGTAGAGCGTATCCGCATCGCCGGCCTCGATGACGGCTTTAGGATCGATATCGCAGAACAGCGCGATTTTATCTTTCATGTCCTGAGAAATCGGCATTTCTGTTCTCACGACGATGACATTTGGCTGAATGCCGAGGCTGCGCAGTTCTTTTACGCTGTGCTGAGTCGGCTTTGTTTTCATTTCTCCCGCCGCTTTAAGATATGGAACTAGCGTACAGTGAATGTACATCACATTGTCGCGGCCGACATCGCTCTTGATCTGGCGGATCGCTTCAAGAAACGGCAGCGATTCGATATCACCGACGGTTCCGCCGATTTCGGTGATCACGACATCAGCGCCCGTTTCTTTTCCGGCGCGGAATACGCGGTCTTTAATTTCATTTGTGATATGAGGTATAACCTGTACAGTACCGCCTAAATAATCGCCTCTGCGCTCTTTTTTCAGCACCGTGGAATAGATTTTTCCTGTTGTCACGTTGCTGTATTTATTTAAATTGATGTCGATGAAGCGCTCATAGTGGCCGAGGTCAAGATCCGTTTCCGCACCGTCGTCGGTTACGAACACTTCACCGTGCTGATACGGACTCATTGTCCCCGGGTCTACGTTGATATACGGGTCAAATTTTTGAATGGTGACATTCAAACCTCTGTTCTTCAGCAGGCGGCCGAGCGAAGACGCCGTAATTCCTTTTCCAAGCGAGGATACAACTCCTCCGGTTACAAAGATATATTTTGTCATTTCTGTACCCCTCTCTTCGATTAACGCTTATTCCTTAAAATGCTCTTTTTATGAAAAATCATTTAGATCTTTTCTAAATGATTTAAATGATAAGGAGGCGGAAAAACAAGAAAGCTCCCTTTCAATTTCTTGAAAGGGAGCTGATAGTCCGTATCACTCGAATCTCTTCGTTTTGAAGAGCCCAAAATACATACTACATAGTTCGCCTGTGAAAGTCAAGATCGATTTAAACATGAATTCCGTTCAGGCGGCAAAATTACTCCTCGTCTTCCTCTTCTTCAAAATCTTCATCATCATCGTCCAGGATCTCGTCTTCAAGATCATCCAGTTCATCATCGTCGGCTTCATCGATTTCTTCGAATTCATCGGCGGCAATGTCCAAGTCGTCTTCGACATCGTCAAGAAGAATATCATCCTCGTCGATTTCTTCGAATTCGTCAAGATCAAGATCTTCTTCAACCACTTTTTTCGCTTTTTTCTTTTTCGCTTTTACAGTCGGTTGTGTTTCTTCATCAAGCTGATCATACGGATACCAGCTGCGCAGGCCCCACGTTTGGTCTGACAGCGCCAAAAAGCGTCCGTCGATATTTAAATCTGTGTAGAACTGGGCGATGCGGTCTTCCAGCTCTTCTTTCCCCATTCCAAGCAAGGAAGCCACTTGATCTGTTAGCTCCTGGAATGTAATCGGTTTTTTGTGTTCCGAAAAAATTTCGTATGCGATTTCAACTAAAGCCATTTCCTTTAGCTGTTCCTCTGAGTATTGTTTCAAACTCATCGCCAGACACTCCCTTTCTATCTTCATGTATGTATCTACTATCTCTGTCATAGAAAATAAGCATGTAATCCCTGTCTTTACGACAAACCATACCTCTCATTATAAACAAAAGAAATCACTTTATGCCACCTTTATTCCCGTTAATTCAATAATTTTTACCTGTTGCATTGGAAATCGGCGGCAAGCGGGATTGAAACATAGAACAGCCGGGAGCGTCCGGCCCCTTGAAAACGAAAAAAACTGCGTCGGCGGCCTGTCCGCCGGCAGCAGTCCAAACCGTGCCAGACGGCTGTTTTCCGCCCTTATTTCATCAGCATTCTCGAAATGACGAGCTTCTGTATTTCCTGCGTTCCTTCATAGATTTGAGTGATTTTTGCATCGCGCATAAAGCGCTCGACCGGATAATCCTTTGTGTAGCCGTATCCGCCGAATATTTGCACGGCCTCCGTCGTCACTTTCATAGCCGTATCCCCTGCATATAGCTTCGACATCGCGGAAGCTTTTCCATAAGGCAGCCCCTCTGATTCCAGCCATGCCGCCTGGTAGGTTAAAAGCCTTGAAGCTTCAATCTCCGTCGCCATATCAGCCAGTTTAAAAGCGATGCCCTGCTGCTCAGCGATCGGCCTGCCGAATTGCTTCCGCTCTTTCGCATACGCCTTCGCCGCCTCAAATGCACCCTGGGCAATCCCGACGGCTTGAGCGGCAATTCCGTTTCTTCCTCCATCAAGCGTCTGCATTGCGATTTTAAAGCCTTCACCTTCCCCGCCAAGGCGGTTTTTTAAAGGCACGCGGCAGTCCTGAAAGATAATTTCGGTTGTCGGCGATGAACGGATGCCCAGCTTCCTTTCTTTTTTTCCGACAGAAAAACCGGGAAAATCCTTTTCAACGATAAAAGCGGTTGTGCCTTTGTGCTTCTGTTCCGGCGCAAGGTTGGCAAACACGATGTAGATGTCTGCAATTCCGCCGTTTGTGATAAAGATCTTCGTTCCATTTAAAATATAATCATCACCATTTCTGACCGCGGTCGTTTTCATGCCGCCGGCATCAGAGCCTGAACCGGGCTCCGTCAATCCGTAGGCGCCTATCTTTTCACCGCGGGCCATCGGCTTTAAGTATTCCTGCTTCTGTTCTTCCGTTCCAAATGCATAAATCGGCCAGCCTGCAAGCGAAGTATGGGCTGACAAGGTGACGCCCGTTGAGGCGCAGACTTTCGAAAGCTCTTCTACTGCGATGACATAGGCGAGGTAGTCACTGCCGATCCCCCCGTATTCCTCAGGCCACGGTATTCCCGTCAACCCCAATTCCGCCATTTTGGAAAATAGTTCTATGTCAAACCGCTCTTCCTCATCCCGCTCCTTTGCAGTCGGCTCCACCTCTTGACGGGCAAAGTCGCGCACCATCTTCTGTATCATTTGGTGCTCTTCACTCAGCTTAAAGATCATTCTTTTCCCCCCTTATAAATGCTTACCGATGACGATCCGCTGGATCTCGCTTGTGCCCTCATAAATTTCACACACTTTCGCATCCCTGAAATATCGTTCAGCGCTGAAATCCTTTGTATATCCAAAATCTCCGAGCAGCTGCACGGCCTCTCCGGCGACATACATTGCCGTTTCCGAAGCGAACAGTTTGGCCATTGAAGCAGCCTTTCCCGTCTGGACGCCTTGTTGTTTCAGCGAAGCGGCCTGATAAACGAGAAGCCTGGCAGCCTCTGTCCTCGCCGCCATGTCGGCCAGCTTAAAAGCAAGCCCTTGTCCGTTCTTATACAGCTCTCCGTCCGGATACCATATTTTTAGAAATTCGATGGCTTCAGAAAGCGCTCCTTCGGCGATGCCCAGAGCCTGCGCCGCAATTCCGATCCGCCCGGTATCCAGATTGGAAAGGGCCATTTTGAATCCTTTACCTTCCTTCCCCAGCAGCTGCCGGGCGGGGATGACAGCGTTATCAAAATTTAAAGTGACCGTCAGTGAACCGTGAAGCCCCATTTTCTCTTCATTTTTCCCAATAAAAAAGCCCGGCGTGCCCTTCTCCACGATAAAAGCCGAAATGCCCCCCGTTCCCGCTTTCGGATCGGTTGAAGCAAAAACAAGATAAATGTCGGCGGCTCCGCCGTTTGTGATAAAAACTTTCGTACCGTTGAGCACATAGGTATCGCCGCGCTTTTCGGCCCTGGTTTTTAGACTGCCCGCATCGGAACCGGCACTCGGTTCGGTTAAACAAAAGGCTCCCAAGTACTGCCCTGCTGCCAGCTTTTTAACATAATGTTCTTTTTGCCGCTCATTTCCGTATAAAAGAATGGGAATGGTGACAATTGACGTGTGTACAGATAGAACCGCGCCAAGAACGGCGCTTTTCTTTGACAGCTCATGGATGATCATTATATAGGTGATAAAGTCATGACCGGCCCCGCTGTACTTAGCCGGAATCGGAAGCCCCATCCAGCCGCGCTCCGCCATTTTCTTCAAAAGAGAGGTTGGAAAACGTCCTTTCTCCATTTCAGGTACAAAAGGAGCGACCTCCTGTTTAACAAATTGCCTGACAATCTTCTGCATGCGGGTCTGCTCTTCTGTAAACTGAAAATTCAAGGTCACCCCTCCTTATGTCGGCTGCTTTTCGTACGTATAAAACCCTCTGCCCGTTTTCTTTCCGAGACGTCCTGCGCTGACATATTGTTTAAGGAGCGGACAAGGCCGGTATTTATCATCGCCAAAACCTTCATGCAGCGTCTCCATAATATACAGACACGTATCCAGACCGATCAGGTCAGCGAGAGCCAGCGGGCCCATCGGATGGTTCATGCCAAGCTTCATGATTCCGTCTATGCTTTCTTTCTCGGCGACGCCTTCATAAAGCGCAAAAATCGCCTCGTTAATCATCGGCATTAAAATGCGGTTAGAGATAAATCCCGGAAAATCCCGCACCTCGATCGGAACCTTGTTCATCCGCTCCGCCGCAGCCACGACGGTTTCATATGTTTCGCCGCTCGTCTCAAGCCCCCTGATGACCTCGACAAGCTGCATGACCGGAACCGGGTTCATAAAATGCATGCCGATGACATTTTGAGGTTTTTTCGTGACGGAAGCGAGTTCCGTAATCGACAATGAAGATGTATTTGATGCCAATAGGGCTGAGTCTTCGGTCACTTCATCAAGCCGTTTGAAAATCTCTTTTTTTACATCCATTTGCTCAACAGCCGCTTCAATGATGAGAAAAGCTTCCCGCGCATCGTCGAGCGAAGCCGAAGGAGAAAGACGCTGGTAGATTTGCTGTACGTCTCCATGCGGAAGCTTGCCTTTTTCCGCCTGTCTGACTAGCTGGCCGGAAATGCGCTTCATTCCCTTTTCAATTTGGTCAGGTGATACGTCGTACATGTAAACATTGTATCCGGCCTGGGCAGAGACCTGGGCGATCCCGGCCCCCATCTGGCCGGCTCCGATGACCATGATCGTGTCTTTTTTCATTTAAAATCCCCCTTTTTTATACCTCGATCATCACGGCGTCTCCCTGACCGCCGCCGCTGCAAATGGCAGCAATACCTGTACCGCCGCCGCGCCGTTTTAATTCGTACATAAGCGTCAAAATGATTCTTGCCCCGCTCGCGCCGATCGGATGACCTAGCGCGATGGCGCCGCCGTTGACATTGACCTTCTCCATGTCAAGGCCCACGATCTTTCCGCTTGCCAAAGCTACCGCGGCGAACGCTTCATTGATTTCAAACAGTTTGATATCAGAAAGCTCAGCTCCGGTTTTGTTAAGCAGTTCTCTGATGACAAGCCCTGGGGTTTTCGGGAAGTCTTTGGCTTCGACTGCAATGGATGTGTGCGCTTTAATGACGGCGGACACATTCACATTGAGTTCCTTTGCCCTGTCTTCATTCATCACGATAAGCGAGCATGCTCCGTCATTTACCCCCGGCGCGTTTCCCGCAGTAATTGTCCCGTCGTGGTCAAAAACCGGAGCAAGCTGTGACAGCCTTTCCAATGACGTATCGCGCCGCGGAGCTTCATCTTGATCAACCGTTAATTCGCCGCCCCGCTTCTGCGGTATACAAACAGGGACAATCTCTTCTCCGAGCGCACCTGAAGCTGCAGCCTGTACGGCCCGCATGTGGCTCCTGAGCGCCCATCGATCCTGCTCTTCTCTTGTAATCTCCAACTCTTTCGCAGCGGCATTTCCGTAGGAGCCCATATGAACACCCGTAAATGAGCATGTCAGCCCGTCTGTGATCATCAAATCTTTAACCGCTCCGTCTCCCATTCTCAGCCCCCATCTCGCTTTTTGAAGCAAATAAGGGGCATTTGACATCGATTCCATACCTCCTGCTGCAATGACCTCCGCATCACCGGCCCGGATGATCTGATCCGCCATTGTGACGCTTCTTAAACCTGAAGCGCACACTTTATTAATCGTTTCCGTTTTGACGTCCCATGGCAGTCCCGCAAAACGCGCAGCCTGTCTCGACGGCAGTTGCCCCTGTCCGCCTTGAAGAACGGAACCCATAATGACTTCATCGACATCCTCAGGATGTACACCAGAACGTTTTAATGCTTCTTTTACGGCGATTCCGCCGAGCTCCGCTGCCGTCTTTGACTGAAGCGCGCCCCCGAGTTTTCCAAAAGGCGTGCGCGCGCCGCCTGCAATAACCGATCTCGCCACCTGACATCCTCTCC
The DNA here is from genome assembly GCF_038002625.1 of Bacillus sp. FSL K6-1284. Classification (NCBI taxonomy): domain Bacteria; kingdom Bacillati; phylum Bacillota; class Bacilli; order Caryophanales; family Bacillaceae; genus Bacillus; species Bacillus sp. FSL K6-1284. The sequence goes on from NZ_JBBOCW010000001.1 coordinate 3,985,664, forward strand.
CCTTATCATGATTTGTGCATACCGAAGATAAAAGAAGGCGGAGATCCGGCTCACACCTTCTTTATTCAAAACCTGAAATCCGTCTATGAAGCATGTTCTTTTTGTTCTGAGCCGAATACGGCGCGTTCAAGCAGCTCCGCCACATCGTAGGTGCCGACCTGATCCTCCATTTCCTTGGCTTTTGTTCCGTCGCCTAGCATCGTCAAACAATACGGACAGCCCGAACTGATGACAGAAGGTGAAGCGCTGAGCGCCTGCTCCGTTCTGGCAACGTTGATCCTTGTGCCCGTCTCTTCCTCCATCCACATGAGACCGCCCCCAGCTCCGCAGCACATTCCGTTTTCACGGCTGCGTTCCATTTCCACTAAATGGATACCCGGAATGGAGCGCAGAATATCGCGCGGCGGTTCGTAAACCTCATTGTAGCGGCCCAAATAGCATGAATCATGAAAGGTGACGGTTTCGCGAACCGGAAACTCAGGTTTCAGCCTTCCTTCTTCAATAAGGGCAGCGAGAATTTCTGTATGATGATACACCTCCGCTTTCAGACCAAAATCAGGATATTCATTTTTAAAAATATTGTATGCATGCGGATCGATGGTTACAATTTTTCGAACATCATTTTTTTCAAATTCTTCAATGTTTTTTGCGGCAAGCTCCTGGAATAAAAACTCGTTGCCAAGCCGCCTCGGCGTATCGCCTGAATTTTTTTCTTTATTGCCTAAAATCGCGAACGTGACCCCGGCTTGATTGAGAAGGCGCGCGAAAGCCATGGCGATCTTCTGGCTTCTCCGGTCATACGATCCCATCGACCCGACCCAGAATAGGTATTCAAAGGACTCGCCTTTTTTCTTCATTTCTTTCACTGTCGGCACCTTAACGTCGTCTCTCATGTCACGCCAGTTTTCGCGTTCTTTTCTGTTTAATCCCCAAGGGTTACCCTGTCTTTCAATGCTCGTCATGGCGCGCTGGGCATCTGCATCCATTTTTCCTTCTGTGAGCACGAGATAGCGGCGGAGATCGATGACCTTGTCGACGTGCTCATTCATGACCGGGCACTGATCTTCACAATTCCGGCACGTTGTGCATGCCCAAATTTCCTCTTCGGTGATGATGTCGCCGATTAAGCTCGGATTGTATAGCTCTGAAGCAGCCGCTTCTCTTGATCCTTCTCCTCCCGCCGCCATGGCCAGCTGGTTGCCTTTCGTATGCTGAAAGAGAGGCGCGGGAACCCAAGGCGTTTTCGATGTTACTGCTGCTCCCTTTTCTGTCAAATGGTCTCTGAGCCGCAAAATCAGATCCATTGGCGAAAGCATCTTGCCTGTTCCGGTAGCCGGGCACATATTGGTACAGCGCCCGCATTCAACGCACGCGTAAAGATCGATCAGCTGGGATTGCCTGAATTCCTCGATCCGTCCGACGCCGAACGTTTCTTTTGTTTCATCTTCAAAATCGATTTTTTGAAGCTTTCCCGGGTTTGTCAGCCGGCTGAAAAATACGTTTGCCGGTCCGGCAATTAAGTGGGCGTGCTTTGACTGCGGCACATAGACTAAAAATGTCAGTAAGATAAGAAGATGCGCCCACCATGCCGCATAGAACACTGCCGCTGAGGCGGTTTCTCCCATGAAGCCGAGGGCAAAAGCGATGCCTGATGCCATCGGTTCGTGCCATGATAATGAATGTTCATGCCAGATCATGTTCATACCGTTTCCGAGTAAAACGGTAAACATCAAGCCGCCGATCAGCATGAGCACGATCCCCGACTTCAAATTACGCTTCAGTCTGACGAGTTTTTCAATATAGCGCCTGTGAAAGGCCCAGACCACCGCAATTAAAATCATCAACGTGACGATTTCCTGAAAAAACGTAAACGCCGGGTAGACGCTGCCAAGCGGAAGTCTTTGATCGGGAACGAGCCCTTTCAAAATAAAATCGATCGCTCCGAACTGAACGAGAATAAAGCCGTAAAAAAACATGACGTGGATAATGCCGCTTTTTTTATCTTTAAGCAGTTTCTTTTGGCCGAACACGTTCTCCCATATCTTTTGAAGGCGCTCCTTCGTCCGCTTATCAAAATCCTCTTTTTGTCCGAGCCTGATGTAACTGATTCTCGTTCGGATCAAGTAGACAAACAGATAAACGGCGTAAGCGGTTACACCTAAAAACGCAATGAAATTCAACCACAATAAGACATTCATCAGCTGCTCCCCCTTTCATTTCCCCAACCTTAAATCCCCTTGAACTACCTTTATCTTAAATAATGAATGAGTGTTCAGTCAATATGTTTTCATAAATGCAGGAAATTAGGGGGACACTATTCTTTACACGAAAAAAGGGAGTGTCTTCATTGGTGCCGCTTATGATTATGGTATGTTTTCTCATCCTGCTTCTTGCGCTCGATTTCCGTTTCGGCCGCAAAGCCTTTGAAAGGAAAGCCTACGAACCCGTTTTTTCAGAGAAGAAAAGCGATATTGAACTGATTCATAACGGAGAAGACTTGTGTGAGCGGCTGCTGGATGACATCCGCCAGGCCGAATCGTCGGTGCATGTCATGTTTTATATTGTGAAGAACGATGATATCAGCCTTGAATTTTTAAAAATGCTGAAGGATAAAGCGAAAGCCGGCGTATGCGTACGCTTGCTGATTGACCGGATCGGCGCGATGAAGGTAAAGAAAAAAACGCTGTCAGACTTGAAACAAAGCGGAGCGCACGTTTTTTTTGTCAACAATCCGGGCTTCCCTTATTTCTTTTATCGACTGAATGCAAGAAATCACCGGAAAATCGCCGTCATAGACGGAAAGATCGGCTATGTGGGCGGATTTAACATTGCGAAAGAATACCTTGGTAAAAAAGCGGAATTCGGCCCGTGGAAGGATTACCATTTGCGAATGACGGGGGAAGGTGTTGCCGACTTGCAGCACATTTTTTTATCAGACTTCAATAGAGAAGCGCCGCTATCACAGCCGGACAGCGGCATGTTCCCGCCGCTCCATCAAGGAGCTGTCACCCATTCGATACATGCGACAAAGGGGTTTTCTCTGGAAGAAAAATATATTTCATTTATTGATCAGGCAAAAGAAAGAATCATGATTTGCACGCCGTACTATATTCCGAGTCCGGCTTTGCAGCAAGCAGTTCTTTCAGCCAGGGAAAGAGGCGTGATCGTCTTGGTTCTCGTGCCGATGAAAGCCGACCATCCGCTTGTCAAAGAGGCCGCCTACACGAACTTTCCCGCACTTTTGGAGGCGGGTTGCTATATTTACCGGTACTACAGAGGCTTTTATCATGCAAAAGCATTGATCGTCGACGACCGGCATGTGATGATCGGAACGTCAAATTTTGACAATCGAAGCCTGTTTCTCAATGATGAAGTGAATGTCGTCATCCATGATAAAGACTGGACAAAACAATTCTTTGACGTCGTCAAGGAAAGTATTGAACACGCCGAGCTTCTGACAAAGGAGCGGTATGCGAAGCGGCCGGTGATGCAGCGGCCCGTCGAATGGCTGGCGAAATCGATTTCATATTTTTTATGAATCGTACGTTTATCCTGCATAACATGCGGGTAACATTTCACCAAAGTGATGATTACATACGGAGGGATATATGATGAACCAAGCAGAGTCGATTAAGCTCCGCGCACAATCGATGACATTAAAAAACTTGATTGAGCTGTACAGACTTTGCCGCTCAGCCAGACATCAGCTTTATATATGCTCAAGAAAAACAATGTGCAAAATTAAAGATTTAATTGAACTGGAAATGTTCAGAATGGCCAATCGCGAAAATGAGTGCCTGATTGTCATCGAAGGGAAGATGGCGCAGGAGTTAGTAAGAAAAGCACAATCGATTCTTTCTGACGCTCAAGTTCAATAAGGGAAGGCGACGGACCTTCCTTGTGTGAGACGCCTCCTCACCAAATCAAGAAAAAATCCCCCGTTCAAAGGACGGGGGATTCGTTTTACATTTTTTCAGGAGCTGATACGCCGATCAGCTTGAGTGCATTATTTAATGTGATTTGTGTTGCCTTCATCAATGATAAACGCGCCCGGCTTTTTTCTTCATCTGCCGGATCGAGAACTTTCTCAGCATTGTAAAAGCTGTGGAGCACAGATGCCAATTCAAAAATATAGTTTGTAATGCGGTGCGGAATCCGCTTCTCTGCGGCATCGGAGACAGCCTCAGGGAACGAGCCGATCACTTTAAGCAGATCATACTCTTTTTCAGAAGCGATTTTCGTCAGGTCAAGGTTCCCTTCAAATGAAATACCTTTTTCTTCGCCTTGTCGCAGCATGCTGCAAATTCTCGCATGAGCGTACTGCGCGTAGTAAACCGGGTTTTCATTCGATGTGGAGACAGCCAGGTCAAGATCAAAGTCCATGTGCGTATCGGCGCTGCGCATCGCAAAGAAGTAACGCACCGCGTCAAGGCCGACCTCATCAATGAGATCGCGCATTGTCACAGCTTTTCCGGTTCTTTTGCTCATCTTCATTTTTTCGCCGTTCTTGTAGAGATGGACGAGCTGGATGATCTCGACCTCAAGCGTTTCTTTGTCATAACCGAGCGCTTCAATGGCCGCTTTCATGCGCGGGATATAGCCGTGATGGTCCGCTCCCCATACGTTGATCAGCTTTTGGAAGCCGCGGTCAAGCTTGTCTTTGTGATAAGCGATGTCAGGCAGAAGATACGTGTAGGACCCGTCTTTTTTGATCAGGACGCGGTCTTTGTCATCGCCGAACGCCGTCGAGCGGAACCATGTCGCCCCGTCTTCTTCATAGATGTGCCCTTTTTCGCGAAGGGCTTCGAGCGCCTGATCGATCTTTCCGTTTTGGTAAAGCGATGTCTCTGAGTACCAGACATCAAATGGGACACGGAAATTCTCGAGGTCTTCACGAAGTTTGCCTAATTCGTACTTTAAGCCGTATTCACGGAAAAACGCGAGGCGTTCGCTCTCTTCTTCATGAACAAAACGGTCGCCGAATTCATCGGCGAGCTTTCGGCCGATTTCCTTAATGTCTTCGCCGTGATATCCGTCTTCAGGCATCGGCTTGTCTTTTCCAAGCGCCTGAAAGTAACGGGCCTCGACGGATAATGCGAGGTTGTTGATTTGATTGCCGGCATCGTTGATGTAATATTCGCGGCTCACTTCATACCCCGCTTTTTCAAGTACATTGCAGAGAGAATCTCCGACAGCGGCTCCGCGGGCATGTCCAAGATGCAGGTTGCCCGTCGGGTTTGCTGAGACGAATTCCACCTGAACGCGTTCTCCGCCTCCGATATTTGTTTCACCGTAGGCCTCTCCTGCTTCAAGCACAGCCGGAATGAGCTTCGCTAAATATTGATTGTTCATGTAGAAATTGATAAAACCCGGTCCTGCGATATCAAGTTTGTCGATCGACGCTTTTCCTTTATCAAAGGATGCGACGATTTCCTCGGCAATATTCCGCGGCGCTTTTTTGGCGATTCTCGCCAGCTGCATCGCCATGTTAGTGGAATAGTCTCCATGCGACTTGTCTTTCGGGACTTCCAATACGACTTCGGGAATCTCGCTTTCTGCGGCGAGGCCGGCTTTCATGACAGCTTCTTTAATTTCCTGCTTCAGCACATCTTTCATTTGTTCGACTATGTTCATGACTCGTGTCCTCCTCTATACGAAATCGACATCATATGTAAATGCTTTTGTTCATCGCTTACAATCATATCGTACTCAACACTGATCTTTCCGTCTGGCGGCTGCCGGGTGACTGATACGGATTTTGTATCCACGCCAAGCTCGAGCCTGCCGAAAGGCATTTTATAATGAGTGACGGTGCGGCTGCCCGGCCTGAAACGCTGTTTCATTTCAATGGCGCCGGAACGCATCACCAGAACTTCGTTTTCGCTTGCTTTTACGATCGTCTTCACCTTTCCCGCATCATGCTCTTCATGATAAGAAAGATATATTTTATCTTTTTTCATATAATAAAACCCAGTTGTCCGGAACTCGATCGTTTCCGTGTCCGATCCTTCCCGGATAACAGATTTCACATGGATATTAACGGGTGTCTCCTGGTTCATTCCGACACTTCCTTTTTTGATCCGATTTGACTTGATTAGTATAATCATTCGGGAAAAAAAGTTCAACCGCTGCTCCTTTATACCATCTTAACAGAACGGACGGGAAGATAAACCATTTTCTAAGAAAAAAGCCGTCCCGAAAAAGGACAGCCTGTTTATTTCACCCAGCCGAGCAGCATTTCGCGAATCAGCTTACTTGCCGTATTTGCGGTTTGTTCCGAATGGTCGTAGACCGGAGCGACCTCAACCAGGTCTCCTCCAACGACGTTGACGTCTGAGCGGGCGATTTCGTGAATCGAAGCGAGCAGCTCTTTTGATGTGATGCCTCCGGCGTCAACCGTACCGGTTCCCGGCGCATGAGCGGGATCTAAGACATCGATGTCAATCGTTACATAAACCGGACGCCCTGCGAGTTTCGGCAGGACGGATTTAAGCGGCTCAAGCACTTCAAATTTGGAAATGTGCATACCGTTTTCGTTTGCCCATTCAAACTCCTCTTTCATACCGGAGCGGATGCCGAATGAATAGACATTGCCGGGACCGATCAGTTCCGCTGCTTTGCGGATCGGCGTCGAATGCGAGAGCGGCTCTCCTTCATAGTCGACGCGGAGATCTGTGTGCGCATCCATATGGATGATGGCAAGATCGGGATATTTTTTATACATCGCTTTAATAACCGGCCATGAAACGAGGTGCTCTCCTCCCATTCCGAGCGGGAATTTTCCTTTTTCTAAAATGCTGTCAACATATTCTTCAATCATGTCGAGGCTCTTCTGCGGGTTCCCGAAAGGCAGCGGGATGTCGCCGGCGTCAAAGAAATGAACCTCGTCAAGCTCCCTGTCCAAATAAGGGCTGTATTCTTCAAGCCCGATGGACACCTCGCGGATTCTCGCCGGACCGAAGCGCGATCCGGGACGGTAGCTGACCGTCCAATCCATCGGCATGCCGTAAAGGATGGCGTCCGCCTCTTCCCAATCGGGGCGGCTTGCGATAAACACCTTGCCGGAATATGCTTCATCAAATCTCATCTTCAAAAACCTCCCTGAAAAAAAGCGCAGAATACCATCCTGCGCCAAACTGTTTTATTTGATTAAATCGCTGACGAATTTCGGAAGGACGAATGCCGCTTTATGAATTTCTTTTGTATAGTATTTCGTCTCAATATCGAAGAAGCGACTGTCCTCCACTTCAAGAGGATCGTATTTTTTCGAACCGATCGTAAACGTCCACAATCCGCTTGGATATGTCGGAATGTTGGCCAAATACAGCTTTGTAATCGGAAAGATCTCTTTTACATCGCGCTGAACGTTAGTGATCAGTTCAGGTGTAAACCAAGGGTTGTCCGTCTGAGCAACAAAAATGCCGTCTTCCTTTAGCGCATTTGCTATGCCGGCGTAAAAGCCTTTTGTGAACAAGTTGACAGCCGGCCCTACAGGCTCGGTTGAATCGACCATGATGACATCGTACTCATTTTCAGATTCTGCAATGTGCATAAAGCCGTCATCGACCTTTACTTCGACGCGCGGATCGTCAAGTTTGCCTGCAATGGAAGGCAAAAATTTCTTAGAGTATTCGATCACCTTGCCGTCGATATCGACAAGCGTCGCTTTTTTGACGCTCTGATGCTTCAAAATTTCACGGATGACGCCGCCGTCTCCGCCGCCGACCACAAGTACATGCTCAGGGTTCGGATGCGTAAACAGGGGCACATGCGCCACCATTTCGTGGTAGACAAATTCATCTTTTTCAGATGTCATGACCATGCCGTCAAGAAACAGCATGTTGCCGAATTCTTCCGTCTCGGCCATTTCGAGCTTTTGAAAGTCCGTCTGCTCTGTATGTAAAGTCTTGTTGATTTTCATCGTAATGCCGAAGTTTTTCGTTTGCTTCTCTGTGTACCAAAGTCCGCTCAAAGCGTCATCTTCCTTTCGTGATAAGCTGTATTTCCATCTATTTTTCTCGCCTGCGGCGACGATTATTCTGCACTGAAGCATCGGCTTTTGCCTAAGGAAAAAGTATAGAGGAATTGCAGGTGATTGTAAAGACGGATCGATTCATTTTCAGGAGTCATTCCATTCCCGACGGCCGTTTTGGGCTGAGCTTGCCACAGATGTACATAAGCTTATTCTGCAGCGGCGACTGCCAAAACTGAGGATTCCTCCGGTTGCTCTGTTAATCGCCTCCTAGAGGGTCTGCGGTTTTTTCCTTCCCGCTTGTTTAAACCCTCCTCTTTTTCCTCATAATGATAAGAACATTTATTTATCCGGGAGGAGATTTGAACATGGACATGATGACGGACAAGCGGGTCCGTTTAACTATCAAGACGATACGCGCATTTTTGTTCATGGGAGCATTGATGCTGATCTTCCTTTCAATCGTTGTCATGACGGTGGTCCTGGCAGCCAAATGGCAAGGCGCTCCTTCGATTCAGGTGCCGAGGTCTACCGTGTTGTATGACGGAAGCGGAAAGCAGATGGGAGAGACGCATTACGGGCAAAAGCGGTACTGGGTTTCGCTGAAAAGCATCAATCCCGCCGTCATCGATGCCACACTTGCCGTTGAAGACCGGAACTTCTTCCGGCACCACGGCTTCGACTATATGAGGATGGGCGGCGCCCTCATCGCCGATCTAAAGGCGATGTCCAAAGTTCAGGGAGCCAGCACCATTACACAGCAATATGCGAGAAACCTCTACCTCGGCCACGATAAAACATGGAAAAGAAAGTGGAATGAAGCTTTTTATACGATACGGCTCGAACAAAACTACACAAAGAAAGATATTTTGGAAGGCTATTTAAATACGATTTATTACGGGCATGGAGCCTACGGAATCGAAGCTGCTTCCCGGATGTATTTTGGCAAACGGGCCAAGGATATCAATGCGGCAGAAGCTGCGATGCTTGCCGGCATTCCAAAGGGCCCTTCCGTTTATTCGCCTTTTGTTAATGAAAAAAAGGCGAAAGAACGCCAGGAAATGATCCTGACAATGATGGAGAAAGAAAACAAGCTGACGAAAAAGCAGGCGGCAGAACTGAAAAAACTGCCGCTCCGCTTTGAAAAACAGGATAAGCAAACAACCGCTAAAACAGCTCCGTACTTTTATGACGAAGCGGTTAAAGAAATCGCGCGCTTGCTGCATTTGACACCGGAGCAAGCAGAAACCGGCGGCTACAACGTATTCACCACGCTCAACCCGCGTCTCCAAAAAATTGCCGAGGACACGATCGAACGCACGATTGATTCGTCATCTGACATTCAGGCAGGGTTTACAGCGATCAATCCGTCCGACGGCAGCGTTCTTGCGCTTGTCGGAGGACGCGACTACGAAAAAAGCCCGTTTAACCGCGTAACCCAGGCTATGCGGCAGCCCGGCTCCACCATGAAGCCTTTCCTTTATTATTCGGCTGTTCAAAACGGTTTTACGCCGGCCACCCGGATGAGGAGCGCGGAAACGACATTTGAGCTCGGGCAAGGCAGCGCTTATTCGCCGAGCAACTATCACGGCTATTACGCAGACGGCCCGATCACTCTTCTTCAGGCCCTGGCTTTGTCCGATAACATTTACGCCGTGAAAACGCACCTTTTCCTCGGCATGGACAAACTGATTGATGCTGCAAAACAATTCGGCATCACGAGCCCGCTGCAAAAAGTGCCGTCGCTTGCGCTCGGAACATCCCCCGTGAAGCCGCTTGAAATGGTAAACGGATACGCCATGTTTGCCAATGGCGGAAAAAAAATCGAACCTTCCTTTATTACGAAAATTACCGATTCAAACGGGGAGGTTCTTTACGAAAAACCGAAGCGAAGCAAACAAATCCTTGACCCAAGAGCGGCTTTTATCACGGCCAACATGATGAGCGGAATGTTCGACAAATCACTCAACGGCTATACATCTGTTACCGGGCGGACGATCGCAGATCAGCTGACGCGCCCATACGCCGGAAAATCGGGAACGACCAGCACCGACAGCTGGATGATCGGCTTTTATCCCGGCCTTGCTTCAGGCGTGTGGACGGGATATGACAAAGAGCGGACAATCGATGCCGTCGCAGAGAAAAACTATGCCAAACAAATTTGGGCCAAATTTATGGAAAAAGCGCTTGAAAACGCGCCCGCCGCAGCTTTAAAGCCGCCTGAAGGCGTGAAAGGGATGTATATTGACCCTGCTACAGGCTATGCGGCGGCGCCCAGCTGTCCGTCCAAATATTTCGCTTATTTTATCGAAGGTACTGAACCCGAGCAGGTTTGCTACGGAAAAGAAATCTATAAGGATCAAAAAGCCGGGCGCGAAAAACCCGCCGCTCCCCACAAGCGGAAAAAGTGGTGGGAAAAATGGTTTAAAAAAGAAGAATAAACTTTTTTGGGCGGGATAGACGAACCCCCCGGACTTCACGGCGGTCCGGGGGGTTTTTTTCCTATTGCTGAAGCAATCCCTTTTTCAGCTCGTCTGATGAACGGTCCCAAAGCCCTTGATCATGATTTTTCAGAAAATCGGCCAGAACGCGCTTGGAACTTTCATCCATGTGCTCGACGATAATCTTCCGCTTCATCGACTTATCCATTAAATTCACGTGCTCCGGAAGCGATTTGTAGCCGCGGCGGATGCTTCTGTCCACCGTCATTTCGCAAGCCGTCACCCCCGCATAATAAGGGCCTTCTTCCCTGCGGTCGATCGTAACCCACACAAGCCAGTAAGGTTTTCCGTTCGGCACCTCTTCCTTGTTCGGCAAAAATTTGATTCCTTTTTCAACCGTGCTGCGGGCGTGCATGGCGCCGATATCAACAAACGCTTCTTTCTCTTCGACATCGACAAAGACAGGCGAGATGTTGTCAAGGCTTAAAGCCCCTGCACCAAATCCCCCGTGTCCGTCCGTCGGATCGCTTTTAATAATATTGAATCCGATTGTTTTTTTCTTTTTTCCTTGTTCCATCAAAAATACCTCCTACATCAGCGGCCGGAAAACGCTGTTAAATATCGAGATGATATATTCCCGCCCTTCATTCAAAAACGGCCAGAATACATATTGGCCAAGCGGCGTAATGACGATGATCAGAAACACGATCGAGCCGTACGCTTCATATTTCGACAGCTTCGCCCGCACATCGGGGGCGACCACATCCTGTATAACCCGAAAACCGTCAAGGGGCGGGAACGGCATTAAATTAAACAGAAATAAAAGCAGGTTGAGATTCACCCAAATCGTAAAAAATTGAAGCAAGCCGCTGTAAAAACCGGAAGGCAGCGTCCCGGACAGCTTCACGGACAAAAGCAGCAATATAAAACCGATGAAAGCAAGGATCAGGTTGCTGATCGGTCCTGCGATTGACACGAGAAATCCGGCCAGCCTCGGATTTTTAAAATAAAAGCGGTTAACGGGCACCGGCTTTGCCCATCCGAATCCCAAAATAAAGATCAAAATCGTTCCAAACGGATCAAGATGCTTGAGCGGGTTGAGCGTCAGCCTGCCCTGCCGTTTGGCCGTCTCATCACCGAATTTGTATGCCACATATGCATGGGCGACCTCATGCACAGTGAATGCGGCAGCAAGTGTCAAAACAACATACGGAATCATTTCCAGCGGATAAATAAGAAAACGGTCTAAAATGTGGCTTTCCCTCTTTCTCATATACAAAGATTTACTATCTCCAGTATACTATAAGAGCAGCTGATGCTAAAGTAAGCAGCCATTTTTTAAAAGGAGGAGGAGAACATATGCCGTACGTAACGGTTCAAATGCTGGAAGGCCGCACAGATGATCAAAAAAGAAATCTGGTGAAAAAAGTGACCGAAGCCGTCTCCGAAACAACAGGCGCACCTGCAGAAAAAATCGCGGTCATCATTGAGGAATTGAAAAAGGAAAACTACGGTGTCGCCGGCAAACGAATGAGCGATATGTAATAAAAACGGCGTCTGCCGCTTACATGCGGGACGCCGTTTTTATTATTTATACCAAGCTTTATTTCTTGTGATCTGGCTATTGTGAGCCGAATCCCATACATCGACCGTGTAGGCGTAGTCGTAGTTCATAATGCAGCGGATTCCGCTTCCTTGCGCATCGTGGTTCAAGCCGAAGTTATGGGAAAATTCGTGGGTCGCCGCTTTTGCCGTGTTGGCCGTTCCCTGGTCGAGGTTTACGCTGAAGGCGCTGCCGTTCGGCTTGCTGTTGTATACGTATGCGATGCCGCCGGCGTCAAAATTGCTGTTCGCCGTAAATCCGACGACAAATTTATAGCTGCGTCCGCTGAAATTGCTCTGAAGGTTTGATAGAATTTGAGAGCTGTTGCTGCCTGAAGAAGTCCAAGGCGCCACGGCTTCGACGACAAAATCAATATCGTGGTCCCTGTTGAACATGACATCCGCCTGCTCAATAATTTGGACGATTCTCGTCTGCCAATCGCTGTATTTCGCGCGATACTGAGCGTCAGCCACGGCCAGGACGCTCACTTTCTGACTGCCCGTGCCTGCCTGGGTTGAAAATGTCCCTTTGCTCGTATTCTTTTTAAACGTTTTTGTCCCCGTCACATTTCCTTTCTCATCCAATATTTTCGTATTGACCGTTCTTTCTATTTGAACTTTTCCTTTCAAGTCTTTAAAGTCTTTCGCTTTAGGCAAAGAATCGATATGAGTGCCTTTTACTTCATGGCCGTGGTCATGATCGTGCCCGTCAACCTTGGCGGCGCCTGCCGTCAAACCGGGGATGAGACTGACGGAAAGTAATAGAGATAAGAATATAGAACGCTTTTTCACTGCTAATTCCCTCCTTTTTTTGAACGAATGAAAGATTCTGCTAGTTATCTAAAAATTCCTTCAATTCATCCAAAAAGAGGAAATATTACACGCGTTCTGTTTACTGCTCCTTTCTATTTCCCCACAAAAATTCCAAAATGTTTACAATAAAACAAAACAAAAAACCTACCGTTTTCCGGCAGGCTTATGAACAAAGGTCTCTGAGTTTTTTTATGTAAGCGACGGCTTCATCGAATTCTTCGTCCGTATACCGCTGCTTGCTTTTTACGGTAAACACTTTTTCTCTGATCTCTTCCTGCTCCAGTCCTTCAAAATACAGAATCGTCGACACCAGTTCCAAAAAACGCGATGACTGGCCGTTCACGTCGTCTATATAGGCTTTAATATCCCGCATATCCAGCTCACACTGGCTCAAAAACTGCGTTCCCGCTTCAGTGGGCGAATAGCGGTATTGATAATAGCCGCCTTTTTTTTCTTTGACTTCATGAAGAAATCCGAGATTGCAAAGTTCTTCGACTTGAAGCGTCAGCTCCTCTGAATAGGGCCCGTAAAAATGAAAATCATACTTTTCATAAAAGGGAAGCTCCAATTTCTTTGCGATATAAATGATTTTCTGCAGCTTTTTCCGCCCGACAATCTCCCCCGAATCCGAGAAGACCTTCATCAGCTTTGCATGTTCTTTTAACAAATCTCCGCCATCTCCTTCATCCTTTTCTTTCTATATCAGTCCGAGCAATTCTTTCATTCTTTTCGCATGACGGCCGTCAGGCAATCCTTCGATTAAATCGAGCGGGAAATACAGCTTATGGTCCGTTCTCCGCTTGCCTGATATCGCATCGACAATATCGGACTGCCGCGACAGCTCCTTAATCTGGCCGTTGTGCGTCAGCAATTGAATCGGGAGGCGCTCCTCTTCTTCCCCCGGTCTGTAGAAATCATAAGGAAGGTCTGAGGACGAATCCACCACAAGGTAATAATCGGGATCAATCCCTGATTCTTTAAACAAGGCGGTCAGTTCAAAGTAAGTCGCCATTTCCTCATTCGGATTGAATTCCGCATACTGGAACAGCCTGCGGTTGATAAACCGGCGGCATAAATCAGACAAAACCTCATCCTCTTCTTTTTCCCAGGCCTGAAAATAATAAAGAATGATTGCTTCATCAAGACTCAAATAATCTTCCAATGTGACATTGCCTTCAAAAATAGAATAAAAATGCACGGGCGCATACGTGAAAACATAGCCTTCCTCATGAAGCTGCTTTGCACGGTGAAGAATCTTCGTCAAAATCACTTCCGCGCTTCTTGTCACAGGATGGAAATAGACCTGCCAGTACATCTGGTACCGGCTCATAATATAATCCTCAACGGCATGCATTCCGCTTTGCTTAATCACGATTTGGTCTTCGCGCGGCCGCATCACGCGGAGGATCCGCTCCATATCGAAATGGCCGTAGCTGACGCCGGTATAATAGGCGTCTCTCTGAAGATAGTCCATGCGGTCAGCGTCAATCTGGCTTGAGATCAGGCTGACGACCTGCTTGTTCTGATAGGTTTTCGCGATGACCTCAGCGACATCCTTTGCAAACGTCGGGCTCACCTTGTTTAACACCTGGTTAACTTCTGTATCGCCTAAAATGATCGCTCTCGTAAAATCTTCATGATCAAGCCGGAAGACCTTTTCAAACGAATGGGAAAACGGGCCGTGCCCCAAATCGTGCAGCAATGCGGCGCAAAGGCACAGATCACGCTCGCTGTCATCCCATTCCTCCCTGCCTTTAAAAACGTCATCAACCATTCTTCTGACAATTTCATAGACGCCGAGAGAATGGTTGAAACGGCTGTGTTCGGCTCCGTGAAACGTCAAATAGGTCGTTCCAAGCTGTTTGATTCTGCGCAGTCTCTGAAATTCACGGGTTCCGATCAAGTCCCATATCAGCTTGTCCCGTACATGGACATAGCGGTGAACAGGGTCTTTAAACACTTTTTCTTCTGATAATTTTCCGTTTGGATACGCCATTTTTGTCCCTCTTTTTTTCAAACGTGAGGCAAACTGATCGCTGCCCATCCGTCTCTTTTTCTTCGGAGAACTAAATGTATATTGTAAGTATTGCCCGATCTGCTTGTTTTCTTTTAGGTCTGTTTCTATTATATCGAGTCTGCTTTTTGAAAACATCCTTGAATTTACCCGGCTATTTGTTCCAGACTGCAAAAAAGCCGGCAAACAAGCAAAAACGCCTGACCCGTTAGGGAGGCGGTTATTTTTTGAGTTTCTTTTTCACTTTTTCGATCAGCTCGTCTTCATCAGGAGCTGACAGCGGACGATTATTGACAAACGCGAACGATTTTTTTCGTCCCGGCCCGCAGTAAGACTGGCAGCCGATTTCCACTTTTGCATCCGGATCGATTTCTTTCAGACGGGGCAAAAGCGTCTTTAAATTAGTGGCCTGACAATCGTCGCATACTCGAAATTCATTAGCCATTTCATACGCTTCCTTTCGTTTTGTTCATCTGTCTTTATGAAAGGCATTCAACCGTGCCGAACTTTGATAAAAAATGACACCATCCTTCATTTTACAAGGATTCTTTCATTCCTGCAAGGATCGCGCTAAAAAAATCAGTTCCTATTCTTTTAGCAAACTTGTATAAATATTTTCCAAAATGGACAATCTAATACCAATACTGACAATGGGAGTTGAGAAGTGATGAAACAAAGACAAGACGCTTGGTCTGAAGAGAATGATTTACTGCTTGCTGAAACGGTATTGCGGCATGTCAGAGAAGGCAGCACACAGCTGAACGCCTTCGAGGAAGTCGGAGACAGACTGAACAGGACATCAGCCGCCTGCGGTTTTAGATGGAATGCGGTTGTCCGCCACCAATACGAAAAAGCATTGCAGCTGGCTAAAAAACAAAGGAAGCAAAGAATGCGCGCCCTTGGAAACGGCCAGCCGGCGAAAAAACGCTTATTATACAAGCCGCCTGTCGAAACAGAGGCTGAACCGCCTGCAGAAAGCGTCATTGAGCAGCAGAAAGCAACCGCCGATTCAAGCGAACAGCAGCCGATCGCCAGCGAGCATCTGCCTTATGTTGATGAGAGCTTTAAAGAAGAGTTAGCTAGTTTATCGCACCTTCTATCGCCAAACCAGCCGCAGGCAGGCCATTCAGCCGATTCATCGAAAGACATGACGATCGATGATGTGATCCGCTTCCTGCAAAACTACACAGGAAACGAAGCACAGACTGCCGCTTTAAAAATGGAAAATGACCGCTTAAAACAGGAAAATGAAGAGCTGACGAAAAAAGTTGAAAAGCTTGAAGCTGAAGTCAAAAAGCTGGAAAAAGACCAGTCGACCATCCAGGAAGACTACGAAACGCTCGTAAAAATTATGAACCGTGCAAGAAAACTAGTTTTATTCGAAGAAGACGAACACGCTGCGCCCGCCTTCAAAATGGACCGGAACGGCAATTTAGAAAAAATGGCTGAATAGCGCTTTCAGAGGGTGCGGCAAAGAGACAGAACTGAAAACGCATAAAAATTTGCCGATACGCTGATACCCCTTTCTTGAAAAAAGGGGGTATTTTTTACCTCTGCGGCTTGCTTTCATATGACAAAAATTTCATAATAGGGATAGCAATTTATAAGGCGGGGTATTCGATGAAGTTTGTTTTATATGCGGTTCAGTTAGGCACGGCAGCCCTTTTGTTTTTGTTTTCTGCATTGGCAAGCTGGTATCAAGGCAGCGAGCTTTTAAAGGTGCCGTGGGAGTGGAAATATACAGCCAAGTTTACAAAACTGCTCTATGGAGAGGACTCCATAAAATACGCACACGATATTTCCCAGCTTGATTTTTTCGTCTACGCGGCCAAGCATACGCCGGCAACCGTAATTTTAATGGCTGTCAGTTTGGCGTATATCATCGCTTTGGCGGCTTATCTTCTCATCAAAACATATGTAAAACGAAAAAGCGCTTTGAGCGCAGCATAAAAAAACCGCTTCGGAAGCGGTGAAGTGTGACAAAATCCTGAAACGTTCAACCGTTTTAGGATTTTGCCGTCTATGAAGCATTTTCTCAATCGCTAGAGGCAGCTGCGGTTTTTCGCCGCTTTAAGCATGCCTGGCAACGAATATAACGGGAGCGCAGAGGCTCTTCTTCTATCCAAAAACTTTTTCATTCCGCTCAATCATACGGACGAGGTTTTTTTCATAGGCTTCTTCTTCTGCGGGCGTGAGGGGGCCTTGATAAATCTCCCCGCCCAGCTCTTTCAGCTGTGTCAGAAGCAAGAGCATCAAGTCCTGCACCGAGATGTCTTCATTGAGAAGCTCAGAGAGCGAAGCCATCGTTTCCGGGCGAATATCGGGATAAACGGCTTTTGTTTTCCCGCGCATGTCTTTCAATGCGGTGTCGTAGAAACGTTTGATCAGCTCAGCGCGACCGCTTCCGCTTTGATCAGCGCATAAATAAATTTGAACAGCCACTCCGCCTCTCAGCCGCCTCTGGGAAATTCCCGCAAACTTCCTTCCCCCGATGCTCAAATCAAAGCTCCCCGGACAGTAAGAGCCTTTGATTTCATAGGCTTCGATTGCTGCGTCATAGGATGACAGCATTCGCTTAACGAGCTCAAACATCGCTTCATAGCCCCGGTCGATATCAATTCCGTTTTTCTTATCCTGAAAAATCAGCGAAACGTTTAAAACCCCGCTGTCCAAAACGACGGCCAGTCCGCCGGAATTGCGAACGATGACTTGATAGCCCGCTTCTTCAAGCAATGAAATCCCGTCTTGTAAATAAGGAAGCCTTGTATCCTGAATTCCGAGCACGATCGTGTCATGGTGCACCCAGGAACGCGCCGTCGCCGGAGACAAACCCTTTCCGACAGAAGCGCACAGCGTATCATCTATCGCAAATGATTGTTTTGCATCAAAATATGGGCCGAGGCTGGATTGGTCAATAATTCTCCATTTCGGCTGGATGAGTAGATCAATCGGTTGCTTTGCCATATATATTGTAAACCCTTTCGTTATGCATTTCAGCCAACATCCATTATACCATTTACGAAAACATGATGTGGGATTTTTCTTATCTCCGGCGCTTCTCCTTCATTCATGTGACGCTTAAAGACGGTTCTCCGAATTCGAGCGGCAGCCCGACGTAATTTTCGGCAAGACTTTGAGCGGCCGCTGTTGAGGTTGTGACATGGTCAAGCTCAGCCAATTGAATTTGGTAGTCAAATGGCGTGTAGCCGTGATGACAGTGCAGCAGGGATGTCATATACCAGGAAAAGCGCTCCGCTTTCCAGACGCGGCGGAGGCAAGCCTCAGAATAGCGGTCCAGCCGTTCGGTTTTGCCAGCTTCGTAATAGTCTTCGAGCGCCCACGCAAGCCGTTGGACATCCGCCATCGCAAGATTCAGGCCTTTCGCACCGGTCGGCGGTACAATATGCGCGGCATCCCCCGCTAAATACAGTCTGCCGTATTGCATCGGATCGCATATAAAGCTTCTCATCGAGACAATGTTCTTTTGAATCACAGGGCCTTCAGTCAGCTTCCATCCGTCATCGGCCGACAGCCTTAAATGAAGCTTCTCCCATATCCTTTCGTCCGGCCAGTTCCCGATTGAATCTGAAGGGCTGACTTGCAGGTAAAGCCGCTGGATTTCCGGAGTCCTCGTGCTGACGAGGGCAAACCCGTCCTCATGATGGGCATACACAAGTTCAGACGAGGACGGAGGGGCTTCAGCCAATATGCCGAGCCATCCGTATGGGTACACCTTTTCGTACTCTTTGCGGATCTCCCTCGGAATGCTTTGTCTGCTCGGCCCATGAAATCCGTCGCACCCCGCAATGAAATCGCAGGTCAGTTCTTCTGTATCGCCGTTTTCAGTCTGATAAGTGATGACGGGCGCTTCTGTATCAATATTTGACAGGCGGACGCCAGACACATTGAAAACGATGCGCCCTCCCGATTGCAGACGGACGTCGATTAAATCTTTGATCACTTCATGCTGGGGATAGATGGCAATGTACTTTCCTCCCGTCAGCTTGTGCATATCAATTCTGTGCCGCTTGCCGCCAAAGCGGATCTCAATCCCTTGATGAAACATGGCTGTTTTCATCATCCGTTCACCGGCGCCTGTTTCATTTAGCAAATCTACCGTCATCTGTTCAAGAACGCCTGCACGGACGGTTTCTTCAATCTCCTTTCGCGAGCGGGATTCGATCACGACCGCTTCGATTCCCCGGCGTTGGAGCAGGTTTGCGAGCATAAGCCCGGCAGGCCCCGCTCCGATAATTCCCACTTGTGTCCGCAAAATGGTTTCCTCCCTTTATCCATGTTTTGATGTGGCTTCTAACGTAAACTCGGCGCTTTCCGATTGAGAGACAAAATCAAATGAAGCATGCTTCTCTTGGACGAGCATGATGCCAAGCGCAGCAAAAACACTCGGGATCGCGAACACCATGAAAGCCTGCTTCGGCTCCATCCCGGCAGCAAGAATCAATGCAAACAGCGAAGGGGCAATGATCGCTCCGAGTCTGCCGACCCCGAGCGCCCAGCCGATTCCGGTCGCTCTGATTTCTTTCGGATAATATTCTGAAATATAAGGATTGGCGATATTTTGCGCTCCGACAGTGCATGCTCCGCCTAAAGCAATCAGCAAGTACAGAAGAACGGCGTTCATCGTCATTCCAAACGCTGCAAAACAAAAGGCCCCGATGACATACATCGCCGCAAGCACTTTTTTATGGCCGGCCTTATCTGCCAAATATCCGCCGAGTACCGCTCCTGCGGCTTGTCCGCTGCACAGCGCCAGATTAAATGACAAGCTTGACGACAGCCCGTAACCTGACTCCTGCATCATTTTCGGAAGCCATGTATTTAAGCCGTAGACCATGAGAAGGCAGCTGAAAACGGAAAGCCAGAATGCGAATGTGCTCGCTGCACGTTTTTGTTCGAACAGTTTTTTAACTGGAAAGCCCTTCTTTTCTTTCGCAATCACCGAAATTTGATAATTGTCGTCTTCCCTGTACCGTCCCGCCGGATGCACCTGATTGAGAATCTCAGCCAACGCTTTCGTCTTCTTCTTCAAAACGTAAAATGACAGAGATTCGGGGAACCGGCTGAAAAAGAACGGGAGCACAAAGAGCGGCACGGCTCCGATCAGATACAGCACTCTCCAGCTTGTCCCGGACACGGCGAACATGCCGACGAGAGACGCCAGCACACCGCCTGCGGAATAGCCGCAATACATGGCGGCTACGATCACCGCCCTGTTTTTTTTCGGCGAATATTCGGTCATCAGCGAAATCGCATTTGGCATCAACCCGCCCATTCCAAGAGCAGCAAGAAACCGCATGATCGTAAACAAAAGCGGAGAATCGATCAGCCCGGCCAATGCCGTAAACAGGCTGAACAGAAAAATACAGAAGCCTAACACCTTTTTGCGGCCGTATTGATCTGCGAGCGGTGAAAAAATAAGTGCGCCGAGCATCATACCGATCAATGTATAGCTGCCGATCGCTCCGGCTTGAATGGCGGTCAGGCTCCATTCCTCCATCAGCCACGGCAAGCTGACGCCGTACATCGCAATATCATAACCGTCAAAGGCGATGGCGAAAAAACACCATAGGAAAACAGTCAGATGCACTTTGTTGAATTTGCTGGCCGCCATGATTTCTGCTGGATGAACTGAACGATTTTTCATGTTTCCCTCCACGATTCTAATCGTATTATGAGAACAGCTTAACGTACGGTGTCTTTTTCATTGAAAGCGTGCGTGCGAGCTTTTTGCCCCGCAGGTTCGAATGCCATGACGACATTGGAGCTCCCGGAAGACTGGCCGTATCCGTAAAACGTGCTTTTACATCCGTCTTCAAGCACGCCCAAAAGCATTGCAATGTGACGGCCGCCAGCTTCAAGTCCGGCATTTTTAGCATATTGAGGCAGCATCTGCTGAGCAGATATAAGATCGTTGTCTGTTAAATAGGTTAAAAATTGAGCATCGAGGGCCTGTTCGGCCAAAGTCGGCATGCATTCGGGCCCTCTCACCAAATGGTGGCTGAGTGCCCCGCTGCTGATGAACACGATTTTCTTTCTGCTTTCCTTCAGTACTCTTCCGGCAATCCGGCCCCACAAATACGTTTCTTCCAGGTTCGCCGCCAATGTAACCGATAAATCGATGACCGGAATATCCCCTTTTGGAACGAGATAGCGCAGCGGAACAACTGTCCCGTAGTCCCAGCAGTAGGCGGGATCGTTGATAGGAATGACGGAAAGCCCCTCTTTTGCGCCGGCTTCGGCCAACTGCAGCGCCAATTCCGTGTCCCCGGGGTAAGAATACGGAACATCGGAAATTAAATTCGGGCACTCCAAAGCTGTTAAAACGCCTTGATGATCGGGAGCCGCATCGATCAGATGATCGAAGCTTGACGTCCAGTGACAGGAAATCAAGACAACGGCATCAGGCTGAATTCTTTCGATGATCCCGGAGAGCCGCTTCATCCCTTTGACCAGCTCTTTTTGAAAGTCAGGGGTTTTATCTTCAAAGCACATCCTCGGTGTATGCGGAACAAGCGCCGCCAATTCGATTGACATGTAGATTCCTCCCGTCGCCTTCTTTAAGGTCTTAATTTTGAAACCGGTGTTCCGCCTATGCCCCAGTGGCTTTTAGGAATTTCGGTGACAAGAACACGGACGTTTTCCCTCGGAGCATCAAGGGTGGCGCTCAACGTTTCCGTCACTTTTTGAATGACTTCCTCGACCTTTTCAGGCGGCCGGCCTTCTAATAATTGAATATGAACGATCGGCATATGATCACCTCAGGTTATGATTGGACTGAAAATGATACATCTCCCAGTCCTTCTACTTGTGCTGAAACGCGGTCGCCCGGCTGCAGCATGACAGCTCCCGTTACACCGCCCGTTAAAATGATGCTTCCGGCCGCAAGCTTTTGTTTCTTCCTGGAGAGCATATTGGCGAGCATGGCCGCCGAATTTGCGGGATGTCCTACAACTGCTGCACCAGTGCCCTGCTCTTTGACCTCGCCGTTTATCACTAAAGAGACTTTTGCTTCATCAAGCTTGAAATGGTCCGGCATCTTCACTTTTTCACCTAACACCACCCTTGAAGATGACGCATTGTCCGCAATGACATCAGGCAGGGTAAATGAGAAGTTTTCATAACGGCTGTCAATCACTTCAAGAACGGGAATCAATTCAGCAACGGCTTCAAGGACCTTCTCCTTTGTAACACCCGGCCCTTCAATATCCTTTCCAAGCACAAAAGCAATCTCGGCTTCAACCTTCGGGTGAATCAGCTCGTTCATCCGGATGCTTCCGCCGTTTGGTACGATCATATCTTCAAAAATATAACCGTAGATCGGCTCCTCGACGTTCATCTGCTCCATTTTCGCCCGGCTTGTCAGGCCCATTTTCGGACCGATAATGCCGTTGCCATCCCATAATTTCAGTTGAATCAGTTCTTCTTGAATCGCATACGCCTCTTCGACGGTCAGCTCCGGGTAGTCTTTTGTGATTCTTTCAACCTCGCGCTTCTCTGTTTCAGCAAGATACAAGAGGCGCGCCGTATCCTTCAATGCTGTGGCATTCATCCGTTTTCCTCCTTTTACAGCTTGATGCAAATATTGGTTAATTCGCTGAAGAATTCGAGGCTGTGAATGCCTCCTTCTCGTCCGAGCCCGCTCTGTTTCATGCCGCCAAACGGTGTCCGAAGATCGCGGAGAAACCAGCTGTTGACCCATACCATGCCCGATTCGATTTGCCCGGCTACGCGGTGCGCCCGGCGGAGGTCGTTCGTCCATACGGTCGCGCTTAATCCGTAATGTGTATCATTAGCCTGTGCAATAACTTCCTCCTCTTCGTCGAACGGAATCACCGTCACGACCGGCCCGAAGATTTCTTCTTTGATGAGCCTGGAATTGCGGGAAAGTCCGGTGATAATCGTCGGTTCAAGAAAGCAGCCGGATTCCTGTCCTTCAGGGCGTTTTCCTCCGGTTAAAATAACGCCGCCTTCCCGTTTGGCCAATTCGATGTAGTTCATCACACGCTCGGTGTGTTCAGAAGAAATTAAGGCACCGATATTCGTATCCGGATCAAAAGGATCGCCGACTTTGAGCTCTTTCGTTTTCTCAACGAACTTGTTCAGAAATTCGTCATACGCTTCCCGCTCGACATAGATGCGGGAGCCGCTCATACATACTTCGCCCTGGTTGACGAAACTCGATTTCAATGAGATGCTGACGGCTTCCTCCATGTCGGCATCGGCAAAAATAATATTCGGGTTCTTTCCTCCCAATTCAAAGGAAAGTTTCTTTAATGTTTTCGAAGCAGCTTCCATAATGATTTTGCCGGTTGTCGTTTCTCCCGTGAAAGATATCGCATCAACATCGGGATGCTCAGAAAGCGCAGCGCCGGCGGAATCAGGCCCAAACCCGTGGACGATGTTGACGACTCCGTCAGGCATTCCTGCATCATGGCAGATTTCCCCGAGGAGCGTGGCTGTCAGCGGCGTCAGTTCAGCCGGTTTGATGACGGCTGTATTTCCCGCCGCCAGACAAGGCGCCAATTTCCACGTCAGCAAAAGCAGCGGCAAGTTCCACGGATTGATCAGCCCGACGACGCCGACCGGACGGCGGATCGCATAATTGATTGCAAGATCGTCAGTTTGATAAGCTTCTGTTCCGGCTCCTCTCATAAAATCCGCAAAAAAATGAAAGTTGAAAGCAGCCCGCGGAATATCTAAATTACTTGAGAGCGAAAGCGGCTTCCCCGTATCCAATGTCTCGAGCCTTGCCAGTTCGTCTTTACGCTCAAGTATGATGTCGCCGACCTTTCTGATGATCCGAATCCTTTCATCAGCGGTCATGTTTTTCCAGCGTCCGTTTAAAGCACGCCTTGCTGCCGCGACTGCAAGATCGACCTCTTTTTTGCCTCCTTCCGCAACGCTCCCGATGATTTCCTGTGTAGCCGGATTGATGTTGTCAAACGTACTGCCGTTCTCTGAAGGAAAGTACCTGCCGTTTATGTAGTGCTGACAGTCAAAAGGTTTTACGAGTTTTGCCGATGGGGTCTGAACATTCATATTCTACAAACATCCTCCTTTTCAAATCCTTTCCATTAAGTTAAATGATTTTAAACGACAAGAAAACAGCAATGTTCCTCTATGCGGAACAAATCAGACATTTTTTCCGAAAATTTGATATTTTCCGCTTTTTTATTTTTTAAATCATGTTATATTATGGAATAAAAGGCAACGAAAACAAGGGAGAGAGTTGAGGAACCTATGACTGTTGAGACAAAGGACCACCAGCTGCTCGGTTCAGTAAAAAATGCACTTCGTCTGCTTCAATCGTTTACATTAGAGACACCAGAAAAGAAACTAACCGAACTCGCCTCATCGCTCGGCCTCGGAAAAAGCACAGTATCGCGCCTTTTGACTACATTGGAAAGCGAAGGGTTTGTCATGAAGGACCCGGAATCCAGAAGATACAAGCTCGGCTTATCGGTTCTGAAGTTAAACACCATTGTCAACTCCACTCTTGAAATCAACCGCGAATCCCAGCCGGTCCTCAAACGGCTGACAGAAGAGACCGGCGAAACGTCGCATATTGCGATGCGACGCGATCTAAGCGTCGTTTATCTCAATCGGACGGAATGCCCCCGCCCTGTCGAACTTCTCTCATATATCGGGCGGCAAAACCCGATGCATTGCACAAGCTCGGGCAAGGTGCTTCTCGCCTTTGACGAAGACGGCATATTGGATGAGTATGTGAAGGAAGGCTTGAAAAGCTGTACAAAACAAACGATTACAGACGAGGACAAATTGAGGGAGGCGTTGAAAACCGTTAAAGAAAACGGGTTTGACGTCAGTTGCGGGGAATTCATTGATGGTGTCACATCCATCTCAGCTCCCATCAGAAACCACGCGGGCCGAGTGTTGTACGCCGTCAGTGTCGTAGGTCCGGCAGAACGCATAAAGGCCCGGCAGGCGAAAATCGCATACCAAGTGAAAAAAGCGGCCCGGGATATTTCCGAAAGAATCGGGTACTGGAAACGAATATAAAAATTGGGGGAATCGGCTTTGTATGATCTTCACACGCACTTTATACCGCACGATGTGCTGCTTTGGCTGGACGACAATGAAAAGAAGGTCCACGCCGTCCGCGAAAAAAAGGATGGCCGCCAAGCGGAGTTTTTGACGGTCAATCACAAATGGGGCTTTGAATTAAAAGAGCTGTTCTACCAGGAAGCTTTATATTTGGAAGCCCAGCAGGAAGCCGGCGTCTCACACTCATTGGTATCGCCGGTTCCCCAGCTTTTCCTTTACGATCTCGCCGAAGAAATCACAGACGAATTGTCCTTTGTATACAACAAAGCGCTTGCCGGATGGGTTAAAAAACACGACGGCCGCCTTTCAGGCCTCGGCACCGTCCCGCTGAACAGCCCTTTAAAGGCGAGCGAGCGCCTGAATGAAGCGATGAACAACGGCCTTAAAGGAGCGATTATCGGCCCCGGCGCTTCGCAAATGCTTCTCTCAGACGAAGCATTTACACCGTTTTGGGAAACGGCTGACAGAAGAAAAGCGATAATCTTTATCCATCCGCTCCTTTCTGAAGATCCGCGGCTTCGCCGCAGGATGCTGCCAAATTTGATCGGCGTTCCGTGGGAAACGACAATTTGCGCCGCTGATCTTTTGTTAAGCGGGTTTACAGACCGTTTTCGCAATGTGAAAATTCTGCTGGCGCACGGCGGCGGCTTTTTGCCCTATCAGATCGGAAGACTGGACAAAGGATATGACAAATGGGCCGGCGTTTCTTCATCGCTTTCGGCGCCGCCGCGCGAATATTTGCGGAAGTTTTGGTTTGACAGCGTGCTGTGGGAGAAAGAAAGCGCGGCATATTTGAAGAAGCTCATCGGAGAAGACCGCCTTGTTCCGGGTTCCGATTTTCCTTTTGACCTTTGTCAGTGGCCGCCTCTCGGTCCCGGTCGGAAAGGGGCGGAATCTCTGCTGAATGTAGCGATTGAAGCATAAAAAAAGGCGAACCTCTTCAGGTTCACCTTTTTCAAAAACAAATTACAGCGCTTGAACTGCCGTAATCAGCGCAAGATTATAAACGTCTTCAGCGTTGCATCCTCTGGAGAGGTCGTTTACAGGCATGTTCAGCCCTTGCAGAATCGGACCGACCGCTTCGAAGTTGCCGAGGCGCTGAGCGATTTTATAGCCGATGTTCCCCGCTTCAAGGCTTGGGAAAACAAATACGTTTGCATCACCTTTAATGACGGAGTCCGGCGCTTTTTTCTCGGCGACAGACGGAACGAATGCCGCATCAAATTGGAATTCGCCGTCCAGTGTAAGCTCAGGCGCTTTTTCTTTGGCGATCGCAACCGCATTGGCTACCTTTTCAGTTTCGTCTGATTTTGCAGAGCCTTTTGTTGAAAAGCTGAGCATGGCGACACGAGGGTCAATGTTGAACATTTTCGCTGTGTTCGCACTTTCGATTGCAATTTCCGCAAGGTCCTGACTGTCAGGCGCAATATTGATCGCACAGTCTGCAAATACATACTGCTCATCGCCGCGCGCCATGATAAACACGCCGGAAGTTTTCTTCACGCCTTCTTTTGTTTTAATAATTTGCAGCGCAGGGCGAACCGTATCCGCTGTTGAATGAGCCGCACCGCTGACAAGACCGTCGGCAAGCCCTTTATAAACAAGCATCGTTCCAAAATAGTTCTCATCTAAAAGGATTTGGCGGGCCTGTTCTTCCGTCGCTTTTCCTTTACGGCGTTCAACGAAAGCCTGAACAAGATCTTCCATTCCTTCGTATGTATGAGGATCGTATATGTCAACGCCATCCAGCGTCAAATTCAACCCGTTCGCTTTATCTTTGATTTCCTGCTCGTTTCCCACAAGGATCGGCTTTAATACGTTGTTTCCGGCCAAATCGTTGACAGCTTTGAGAATGCGCTCGTCCATACCTTCCGGAAATACGATTTTAACTCCTTTTCCTGCTACTTTTTCCTGCACTGTTGTAAATAGATCTGCCACTATATACCCTCCTTGAAAGTGTCACAAATACTTCATTTCTCTATTAAGCATACTCTTTTGTGATATAAATTCAATCCTTCTGTATTTTATTATAATGCTTTCACTTTTTAAACGCTTTTTTTAAATTAATTTAAGTGCGGCAGGGTTTAAACACTTCTATTAGTATATAACAGCCTTTCCCAGTTATACGACAGATCGTCACCTTTTGTTCAAATCTTCTAAACGGATAAAACGCGGCAAACTATGATATGATGAAGGCAAGTACATACAAATTGGGAGTGATTGCAAAATGAGCGAACAGCAAAAAACGAACGAAGCCGCCCAAACGCTTGACGGCTGGTATGCCCTTCACGATTTCCGGACAATGGACTGGTCCGCATGGAAAATGCTTTCAAGCGATGAGCGCCAGATCATTATCAGCGAATTTACAGGTCTTCTCGAAAAATGGGGAGCTGCTCAAAAAGAAGGAAACGGAAGCCACACGCTATACACCATCGTCGGCCAAAAAGCGGACTTCATGCTGATGATTTTGCGTCCTACGATGGAGGAATTAAATCAAATTGAACTTGAGTTCAATAAATCCAAACTCGCTGAATACACGATACCTGCTTATTCATACGTATCCGTTGTCGAGCTGAGCAACTATATGGGAAGCGGCGAGGGAGACCCTTACGAAAATCCGCAAGTGCGTGCGCGCCTGTACCCTGAGCTCCCGAACGCCAAATATGTCTGCTTCTATCCGATGGATAAAAGAAGATCGGGCGATGACAACTGGTACATGCTGTCTATGGAAGAGAGAAGAAGCTTGATGCGCAGCCACGGGATGATCGGCCGCGGCTATGCGGGCAAAGTGAAACAGATTATTACCGGCTCAATCGGATTTGACGATTATGAGTGGGGTGTCACGCTCTTTTCAGATGATGTGCTCCAGTTCAAAAAGCTCGTCTATGAAATGCGCTTCGATGAAGTAAGCGCCCGGTACGGTGAATTCGGTTCATTCTTTGTCGGCAACCGCCTCGCAAATGAACAGCTGCCTGCATTTTTGCATGTGTAATGATAAAAAGCTCCAAAGACCTCGGTCTTTGGAGCTTTTTTGCCTATTACTTGCAGTTACACGGCTGTGTAGGCGGAGTCGCCCTTTTTTGCACCTCGATTGAAGATTCGGCATAGAAAGTCGATCCGAGCCCCAGCACTCTGTTCTCCGCCCGGAATGTATACTTTCCTGCGGCAGGCAGCGTTTTGTTTGCCAGCACAAGCTTAAACTCCGCAATACCCAACAGATCAATTGTAAGCGGCAGCCTTACCGTTTTTCCGTTATTCAAAATTTGCCCTGTAGTCAACGCTCTTCCGTTCACGGTATCTTTCGTTGTTGCGGAAAATCCCGACGGCAATGTAAATTCAACCGTTCCCAGCGCCAGGATTGAATTCGGACGATACGTCAGCTCAATATCCGAGAACGACCACTCCTGTTTGCTGGCACCTGTTATAGTCGCATACAAGGAAGCGTTCGCAGCCGGGCGGTAGACAGATTCAGTTTTGGTTGTTTGAGCGCTAGCCTGGAACGAAGGCAGAAAAATCGAAACCATCATCACGAGACTAACCGCCAAGATTGACAATTTAGAACGATACATTCTTTTCAACACAGCAATTCCCCCTAGTCATCATTTTTTTCATCATTCGTCATGACGAAAGCGTACAAGAAAGGCAACATCAAGCAACGCCTTCTTCCCAAAGCGCCGGCACTTTGGTGATTCCTATTAAAAACTACCATTTTTTCAACAGGTAGTAAATGTTTTCCATGTCATATTTTTAAAAGAAATGCAAAATAATAGAATTTAACCAGGCGTTGCTCCTCTTGATTTTCTTCGCTGTTCTTTAGTAAAGGACAAAAGACCCGTCCGCATTCCTTCTCTTCATTCTCCTGATTTTTGTTGACAAACGGTGTATCTGGCTGTACATTATTGACATTATTGAAACATGACCATCTGCGTTTAAATTTGAAATCACCTTGCTTTTTCTCCATTCATGTTTTGACTGAATGGATGAAGAAAGGAACGAAAAAATGCCTAAATTGGTTTCTTCAAATCTTGTAAAAGGTAAGATCATCAATATTAGTCCGCCGCAGACGCTGGCGCTCAGTTTCTTGATTATCATTGCCATCGGCGCCTGTTTATTGAAGCTGCCCGGCGCCTCCACTACTTACATCTCATGGGTGGATGCTTTATTCACGGCCACCTCTGCAACTACGGTAACGGGGCTTGTTGTTGTCGATACAGGGGCAGATTTTACGGTTTTCGGACAAACAGTTATTATGTGCCTGATTCAAATCGGCGGACTCGGCTTAATGACGTTTGCCGTCCTCGTCATCATGATGATCGGCAAAAAAATCGGCCTGCAGCAGCGGATTCTCGTTCAAGAAGCATTTAACCAGACTTCTTTAGGCGGACTTGTCCGCTTGGTCAAGCATTTGTTTATTTTCACCATTGTTATAGAATTTGTGGCATTTTTGATCCTTTCGATCAGATGGGTTCCTGAATACGGTTTGCAAAAAGGCTTGTTTCATAGTTTGTTTAACACGATTTCAGCCTTTAACAATGCGGGGTTCTCCCTGTGGCCGGACAACTTGTCTCAATATGTGGGCGACCCGATTGTCAATATTGTCATCACAGGCCTTTTCATTACAGGGGGTATCGGCTTTACCGTTCTGCTGGATTTATGGACAAAGCGAAACTTCCGGACATTATCGCTGCATTCCAAGCTCATGATCGTTGGAACATTGATCATCAATACGACAGCCGCCTTGCTGATTTTTATTTTGGAATACTCGAATCCAGGTACGCTCGGCGGACTGACTTTAGCCGACAAAATGTGGGGCGCTTACTTCCAGGGTGTGACACCGAGAACTGCCGGATTCAATACGCTTGATATCGCCCAGATGACAACGCCGTCCCTCCTGTTAACCATCGTTTTGATGTTTATCGGAGCCGGAAGCGCGTCAACAGGAAGCGGAATTAAACTGACAACGTTTATCGTGATGATCTTGGCGACGATCACCTTTTTAAGGGGAAAAAGCGAGACGGTTGTGTTCAAAAGGGCGATTAAAATGAAAACCATTTTAAGAGCTTTGGCCATCATTGTGATCAGTTTTTTATTCGTGCTTTTCGCATTATTTATATTGACGATCACAGAGAATGCTCCATTTTTGGAAATCGTCTTTGAAGTATTTTCCGCTTTTGGAACGGTCGGCCTCTCGATGGGACTGACACCTGATTTAACGACCGCAGGCAAAGCGGTTATCATGATGATGATGTTTATCGGCCGCGTCGGGCCTCTCACTATGGCGTTTACACTGGCCAAGCCGAAGAAGGCGCCGATCCGCCATCCTGAAGATGAAGTGATCACAGGTTAATATGCAAAAAGACCGCTCTTTTCACGAGCGGTCTTTTTGTTTTTCTCTTTCCAACATGATGTGTCGTCATATTCCATCCCGCCCGTTCATACTGTAAAAGGGATGGGAAATATTGATCTATCATCTTGAGTCTTTTACAGCCGGATCGTCTTCATAGCAGCACTTTATCATTCCTCATGTATGGACGGTAGGCATGACTTTGACACAATGAAATGAGGAGGAACGAGATGAAATTTAAAAAAAATCAGATTCAGCCGCTTCAGGAGCTTGAAATGCCGGATTTCCGGCAGCAAATGGGGCCCAACCCTTATCCGCAGATGGGGCAGATGGGGCAAATGTACCAGCAGCATGGACAGCAGCCTTTCACCCAAACGGGAGGGCAGCAATCGTATCAGCAGCCCGGCCCACAGCTGTTCCAGCCGCAGCCGGCAGGAGTCCAGGTCCCTCCGATGCCTTCAGCACAGCAGACTTCACCGAGTATCCCCGGCATGCTGCCGCTTGAGCAATCCTACATTGAAAATATTTTGCGGCTCAATCGCGGAAAAGTGGCAACCGTATATATGACATTTGAAAACAATCCGGAATGGAATGCGAAAGTCTTTCGGGGAGAAATTGAAGCAGCCGGCCGCGACCACATCATTTTAAGCGACAGAAAAACAGGCACACGCTATTTGCTGCTGATGGTGTATCTTGACTATATTACGTTTGATGAGCCGATCACTTATGATTATCCGTATTCAATGGCCTCATATACCCCAAGATAAAGGTTCGGTTTCATTAAAACCGAACCCTTTTTTTATAGATATTAAGCAAAGTTTCTCACATCATTATTACGTTTGAATTTGTAAATAACGATGAGGAAAAAGACAGCAGCGAAAGCAAACAGGATCATGATATTCAAATACAGACCTTGAAGCTGCTGTCCCTCCTGCAATTTTGCCAGCGTATCCAGCACCCACCGCTGCGGAAGAAAGTCCGCGATACGCTGTGCGAAAGACGGCATGATTTCAATCGGCCAAAAACATCCGGACAGCATGATCGTCGGCATAAATATTAAATTTCGCAATACCCCGGATGACTTAGAGCTATTTGCAAAGACGACGGTGATCAGCGCCAGGCCGACCGCGCTTAGCGCAAAAATCAACAGCACCGCTGCCATCTCCCAAAATGAGATGCCAGTCTCCATCCGGAACACATATTTCACCATTATCAATGTTAAAAAGATTTGGCATGCGATGACAGACATACTGACGGCCACATTGGACATAACGTACTGTCTTGCCGTTATCGGTGTGGTCAAAAGCCTGAAATACGTTCTGTTCTCTTTTTCCTTCACTAACAGTTCGGTCAAGCTTCCCGCTGAAAAAAGCATCGCCATCAGAAGAAAACCGACCGTTCGCTCCGTCATGTTTCTATTTTTCGCCGTGTCTTCAACCGTATATGTTTTGACACCCGTTTCAGAACTCCGGTAATTTTTATACATTTCCTCAAAACGCTTTTCATTCCCCTGCGCCGATTTGCCGATTGCGGCGATATTATCAATGTAATGATAAACATACGATTTCACAAACCCGGTGATTTCAGCGCCTTTGACAGATGCAATGGCGATATGAGCCGGTTCTCCGCTCTGCACGCTTTGAGAAAAGCCTTGTTCAAACGTAATGACGCAATCAAGCTCCCCTGACGCAATTTGACTTTTCCCTTCTGCTTCACTGACCGCGCTGATGTTGACATTCTCGATCCCCTTCAAAAAATCCTTAGTATCTTCGGCGATTCGTCCGCCGTCATGATTGATAATTCCGACGCGCAAATCTGTCTTGTCCATGCTTCCCTCTGTTAAAAGCGATACGAATATGCCTAGCAAGGGCAGACATACGAACAGAAAGATATTGATTTTCTTTTTGAAGGTGACATTCAGTGTGTTTTTGACAAGCCATAGCATTTCTTTCATCTTACAGCCCTTCCCTTCTCTGCAATGAGACAACGGCAATCAGCAGAAATAACAGGGATAAACCGATGTTCAGCAAGATTACGGGCAGCCCCGCCGCTAGATCGTCCGCAAATATAATGTTCATAATAGCTTCGTTCGTCCATGTGAGCGGAGACAGGTCTTTGATCAAAGCTAAAACACCTTCCGCACCCTCGACAGGAAAATAAGCGCCTCCGAAAAATGCAACTAGCGGAATCAACACGTTAATGATCGCCACTGCCGCTTCCCCCGTTCTCGTCAAATAACTGACGCCAAGGCCGAGGCATACGGCAAACAATACGATGCTGAACAGCACGGCCGCCACAAGGGCGAGATGATCTCCCCAGTACGCTTTAAATACGTATTTGCTGAATATGACGACGGCAAAAATACACAATCCGTTTGTCACAAGATTGCCAATCAGCTTGCCGGCAAAAATCTCGCCTTTATGAACCGGCGCCGCGATCAGCCGGTCGGCTGTTTTTCCAAGCCGCTCTCCCCTTATTAAATAACTGGCGCTTAGTGCACTGTAAAGCGCGATCAGAGTGGTCATGGTAACCGCGTAATAATCCATGGAGTTGGGCTTTCTGTCTGAGCTGAGAGACGTCTCCTTGATATAATGGTCGCCAGGTATGTCCCCGAGCACGGCACCCGCTTGCTCAGGAGCGGCTTTGATGATCTCTTGTGCGGCATTGTACCGGTTTGCAAACGCGGTCAGCATTCCTTGAATAATGCTGTTTTTCATACTGTTTTTATCCATTTGGTAAAGCTTGATGCCGCTGTTTTCGATCTCAAGGTAAGCATCGTAGTTCCCTTGTTTGATTTCTTGTTTTCCATCCGTATCAGACAATATTTTTTTAAAATGAACGCCGGATGTTTTCGCTTCTTTTGCGAATGTTTTAAAACCTTCCGAAAACGCTCCGTCAACCTTGTCTTTATACAGAACATGAACCTCGCCGACCGCTACTGTTTGCTGATCGAAAGCGTTCGTCAGCGCGGTACCTAAAATCATAATCAGTACAATCGGAAATGCCAGCATAAAAAGGAATGTCCGCTTGTCCCGAAAAGCCGATACAATTTCTTTTTTCGCAATGATGAGTGTATTCAAACCATGGCCCCCTTTTTAATCGCGCAACTGTCTTCCGGTCAAGGTCAGGAACACGGTTTCCAAATTAGGCGCTTTTTCTTCCAATGAACGAATCTCGGCCCCGTTTTTCATCAGCTTCTCAATAATCTGGTTTAAATTATTGACACCTGCATCCGAGTTGATTTTGATCGTATTGTCTTCAAGAGCAGCCGCCTCCACGCCGCTGATCGTTTTCAGTTCGCCGATATCGACATTTTCCGCCGATTTAAGAACGACCTGAATATCTTTCGTGTTGGTAATGATCGATTTCAGCTGCTCCTTCGTTCCTTCGGCGATAATTTTTCCATGATCCACGATGGCGATCCGCGTACAGATCTCCTCAACTTCTTCCATATAATGGCTGGTGTAAATAATCGTGCAGCCCATCGCATTTAACTTTTTGACGGATTCCAAAATATAATTTCTCGAATGCGGATCAATTCCCACCGTTGGTTCATCCATGATGATCAACTTTGGCCTGTGGGCGATCGCGCAGGCGATATTGAGCCTTCTTTTCATTCCGCCTGAAAAATTTTTCGGGAAGCTTTTATGCTTATCGCTTAAACCGACGAACTGCAATGCTTCTTCCACCCGATTGCGCAATTGGGCCCCGCGGAGACCATAGAGTCCGGCGAAAAACTTCACATTTTCATATGCCGTTAAATCCTCGTAAATGGCCAGATCCTGCGGGACAATGCCGATATTCATCTTGGCGAATTTGCGGTGTTTCGCAATGTTTTTTCCGAGAATCAAAATCTCGCCTTCATTGCATCTCAGCAAACTCGAGATCATGTGAATGGTCGTGCTCTTTCCGGCCCCGTTTGCGCCGAGCAATCCAAATATTTCGCCCTCTTCGATCGAGAGTGATATATTGTCGACGGCAACGAAGTCGCCAAATTTTTTTGTTAGATGATGGATTTCCAATACATTCATGTTCTCACCTCATTTTGATTTCATTATAAAAAAAAGATGAATGGTGCGGCAGTGCAGCATTTCATCTTTTTCACATGAGAAAATTCATATTCAATTCATGAAATCATTCATGCTTGGGCAGCAAGGTGGTGACAGAGAAGCCGTTCGAACCGTCAACAATCACCTTTCCGTTAACAGAAGCGGCCCGTTCCTCCATCCCGATGATCCCCATCCCTTTCTTGATTTTCTGCCGCCCTTTTCCATTGTCTTTCACTTCGGCTTTAATGAGCGTATTCAGCACATGAATATAGATGGATACATGTGTCGCTTCTGCATATTTCACCGAGTTTGTCAGTGCTTCGGTGATATTTTCAAACATAATCTTCCACTGAATTTGAGAAATAACATCCAAATCGCCTTTATGCAAAAATGAAATATTCATATGATACCGCGCCGAACATTCATCGATAAACAGCTTCAATCTATGGATACCCATCTGTTCTGAGGGCGGCTTGACGCTTTTTAACGTCAATCTGATATTTTCGATCCCGTCCTTGGAGATGTTAATCGCGTTTTGCAGGAGCTCGGAAGCTTTTTCCTTGTCTATGTCAAGGACGCGCTTCGCCGCTTCGAGCTGAATTAGCGCTCCTGTCATGGAATGGCCGATTTTATCGTGTATTTCCTGGGAAAGCCGGTTCCGCTCCTCAAGCTTATACGTATATTCGGATTGTCTGATAAACTCTTTGTTTTCCCGCAGCATGTTTGTTACCTTCTCCAGGTCTCTTCTCGTTTGATCGATATGATGTTCAAGCTTTTCAATCCGCGCTGCATCTTGGCTTGCCGCCCAGTACAGCAAAAATTGAAAAGCGGCTGTCAACGCGTAGACCGCTGAGATGCTTTCATTGATAAACAAAACCGGAACGATTGAAGCGGCAAGTACCATCCACTTCGGCAGCCCGAAATCAGCTGCTCCTTCATACAGGCTAAAAGGAAGAAATAAAATAAATAGGGGGTGCACCTCGGCATAAGAAAAAATTGAAATGATGACAGACATAATAATAAAAAGCTTTTTTATTTTTCCTTCAGGTAAAATTGCAATCCCGAGGTTGATACAGGCGTAAACAAGAATGCTGAACACAAGCCACGGCAGATTGTCAATTTCCGAAGAAACGCATTGATAGATGATAAATCCCAGCAAAATCAGTTTGCCGGTCATAATCCGCAATTCCATGGTGATCCCCCAGATTAAAAGTTAACTTTTCCAGTTAAATAATAAATTGCGATTTGCGTCCGGTGTTCAAGCCCTGTTTTCCCCAAAATCGAGGAAATATAATTGGCAATCGTACCTTCAGAAATAAACAGTTCTTTCGATATTTCTTTATTGGACAGCCCTCTGGCAATCAGGGCCATAATTCCGAGCTCGCGTTCGGTAAACAGGCTTTCGTCTATTTTGGATTCCGCTTCTTTATGCTCCGCCAAATTGGATTTAATCTTGTCGAGGATGATATCCTGCATGACAGTATGACCGTTGTACACGCTTTTAATTGCGTCTCTAATTCGCTCAGGATCGGCATTTTTCAGCAAATATCCTTTTGCTCCGTTCCGTATTGCAGCGACGATGTATTCGTCATCATCAAACGTTGTTAAAATAAAAGGCTTGGCGCCCGTTTCTGAAATGAGCCGCGCAGCTTCCACTCCATCCATGTTGGGCATGCGGACATCAAGCAGTGCAATATCCACAGCTTGGCCGCGGCAAAATTCGACCGCTTGCAAGCCATCCTCCACCGTCGCCAGCACTTCACATTCATCATAAGTGCTCAGTATGATTTTCATACCCTCTCTTATGAATGAATTGTCATCCGCAATGATCACTTTAATTTTCATCTTTGAACGGAGACCGGTCCTCCGCCATGCACATCCCTTCTGTCAAAATGCAAAAGCCGGGTCTTTCGCCCTGTTCATAACATTAAATTACCATGAATCAGCCCCTGTTAAAATAAAAAAAAGCCAATCCTTTCAGGAGATTGGCTTTTTAGTAAGCTACAAGTATTTAACAGCTGATACAACAACCATGATCCATGCGGCAATAAACGCCACGCCGCCCAGCGGAGTAATCGCACCGAGGACGCTGATTTGCGTAAGGCTGAGGACATATAAACTTCCTGAAAATAAAACGATTCCTGCAAACATCAGCCAACCTGCCGCAGTTACGCTTCCCGCATCTGTAAGCTTTGATGCGATGAGCGCGACGGCAATTAAACCGAGCGCATGATACATATGATACTGGACGCCGGTCTGCCAGATTTGCAAATATTTCTCGGGAATTTTCCCTTCAAGACCATGAGCTCCGAACGCCCCTAAAGCAACTGCAAGCATCGCATTGACAGCACCTAAAATTAAAAATAATTTCACGATCAAATCGCCCGCCTTTCTTTTATCATCATAGCGCACACGCCTTTAATTTCAACGTTTGCACATCTCATGACACGATATTGTCAAATTTCTTTTTCCGTAGCTGCATCTGTTCCGCAGCAATCGCTACAATTGTTCCAAGGACAAGCCCATTGCTTAAAATGGAAACAAAAACAGGATGCATTCCTTCCAAAGCACTTTCAGGTACAAACATGACCCCCACGCCGGCAAGGAGCGCAATCCCGGTAACAAAACGGATGCGGCCTGCCTCGTCCTTTTCATAAGAATCGAATTCGGCAAATGCCAGGCCGACCATCGTTGAAAACACGACGAAGTTCACCGCAAAGCCGACCGGAGACGGCAGGCTGGCAAAAGTATTCATGACCAGCGGGAAAAAGCTGATGACGATCACGATCAAACTCCCGAGCAAAAACGGTTTTTTCGAAGACATTCTCGTCGTTTGAATAAACCCGGCCGCCCCGGATATCGGCACCGTGCCTACAGCTCCGAGCAATCCGCTCAGCAAATGGCTGACGGAGGCGATAAATCCGGCAGGACGTGCCCGCCTCCTCTCCTCCAGCTTCTCAAACTGTCTGACCGCTCCTTCAACCACCCGTATGCTGGCGAGCATATTGACGATTAACAATACTGTAATAAATAGCGAAGTAACGACTAATCCGCTGTCAAACAGCGGCATTCCGAACGGAAAAATATCCGGAAGGCGGAACAGCTGGTTCGCATGCTCAGGCGCCTTCGCCACGCCGAATACGGCAAATAAGACCCAGCCGCCGAAAAGCGCAATTAAAATTGAATATTGCTTGAGAACCGGAATGTTTGACCGGCTCATCAGAAACGTAGCCAGCATGACCACAACCGCCAGCAAAAACACGGGTATATCGACCTCGTTTTTCCGGTAGCCGATCCCCATGACACCTTTAACGATCGGATCGCTAAGCTGGATGACCAGCAGCAGTAAATAAATGCCCGTCACAACAGGAGTAAACATCACAGCCAGCTTATCAATAACTTTAAATAAACTAAAAATAAAGAAGAAAACCGCGCTTAGCAGCATCGCTCCCTGCAGCCCCTGAAGCGTTTCAATATGAGTCGCAAATACGGTCCCTGTAAGACCGGAATAAATCGTGTACACGCCCCACCAGAGGCCGGCCGGACTCTCATTAATCGGCAGGCGGTGTCCCAATAAACATTGGATAAAAGCCGTTGTGCCGAGCACGAAAAAAGTGCTTTGAACCAGCCCTGCGGTCTCTGCCTGGTTCAGCCCGAATGACTGCCCGATTGCAATGGGCACCACGATTGCGGCCGCAATAATAAATGCCGTCCATTGTAAAGCCCCAAAAAGCAGTTTCAAGTTGATCAACCTCTCTTTTTTAAAACAGCCGACGGCGCCTAGAAATCAAAAATAGAATCTCCGTTGCCGTCATCTTCGTGCTTTTGTTTCTCTTGTTTTTTGTATTGTTCAGCACCGGCGCTCCCCATCATTTTTTCTAGCATCAGCTGGTCGCTCGATGGTTTATTGGCCGTTTGAACATAGGGTGAAGACTGGACGGACGGCCGCTGCTGCGGTTCAACAATGACGTCGCAAAGGGAGCGGATAACCGCGATGTGCATTTTCAATTCATTTTCCTGGCTGCATTCCTTTGCTTTTTTCAATTCGTCCTCCATCTTCTGCAGCAAACTTGATATATGTATGTTCATCAAATCGATCCTCCAAACCGTTTTCAGTTTCCATTTCATTTTACCAAATTAACTTCTCCCGTGCCGAATGCACTTTGCAAATATCCATTGCGAAAAATTGCCTCTCCTGCTGTGAAATATCACCTTTTGCACTTTTAAAAAAGATATCTGCAGGCAAACGCAGGTGGAAAACGCCGATTTATTACGGCTAAAAGTTGACAGCTGAAAAGGCTGTCACACATAATGAAAAAAAACTTCACTCGAATTTCTAAAAGCGAAAGGAATCAGGGAATGGCAGAACGTACACCCTCCATCGAAACGACCGTTACCGAGCAAAAGCGATATTTTTTAAGCGGGGCAACACTCGCTGTTGAAAATCGTCTGGAACAGCTCAACATTCTTAAGAATGCTGTAAAAAAATATGAACGGGACATACTCGAGGCCCTTCAGAAAGACCTTAATAAATCAGAGCACGAAGCCTATATGACGGAAA
Source organism: Bacillus sp. FSL K6-1284 (assembly GCF_038002625.1). Lineage (NCBI taxonomy): Bacteria > Bacillati > Bacillota > Bacilli > Caryophanales > Bacillaceae > Bacillus > Bacillus sp. FSL K6-1284. The sequence goes on from NZ_JBBOCW010000001.1 coordinate 4,024,546, forward strand.
TCGGCATTGTACTGGAAGAAATCCGCTTCATCAGCAGACGATTAAAAAAATGGGCCAAGCCGAAAAAGGCCAAAACGGCCGTCTCGCACATCGGTTCAAAAAGCATCGTCATTGCGGAGCCTTATGGCACGGTCCTGATCATCGTGCCATGGAACTATCCGTTTCAGCTTGCTGTTTCGCCTCTGATCGGCGCACTTGCTGCGGGGAATACGGCCGTCATCAAACCGTCAGAGCTTGCTCCCGCCGTATCCAGCGTCATATCCAAGATGCTTAAAGAAATCTTTCCCCCCGAATATGTATCCGTTATTGAGGGCGGGGTGGAGACGAATCAAGAGCTTTTGCGGCAAAAATTTGACTATATCTTTTTTACAGGCAGTGTTCCCGTGGGCAAAGTCGTCATGGAAGCCGCAGCAAAACAGCTCATTCCAGTCACACTTGAGCTTGGCGGAAAAAGCCCCTGCATCGTGCACAAGGATGCTGATCTTAAGCTTGCAGCTCAAAGGATTGTTTTCGGAAAGCTGACAAACGCAGGACAGACGTGCATTGCGCCTGATTATCTGCTCGTACACAAAGATGTGAAAAGCGGGCTGTTGCACGCTCTGAAGCAATCGATCCAAACATTTTACGGAAAAGCGCCGGAAAGCCATCCGGCGTACGGAAAAATCATAAGCGAACGTCATTTCGAACGGTTACTCCGCTTTTTACACAACGAGAATATCGTAACAGGCGGAACGTATCAAAAAGACGCACTTAAAATTGCTCCGGCCATTATCGATGAACCCGACTGGGAATCGCCGATCATGCAGGAAGAGATTTTCGGGCCGCTCCTTCCTGTCATCGGCTATGAAACAATCGAAGACGTTATCCAAATGGTTCAAAGCCGCCCTAAACCGCTCGCGCTCTATTTGTTTACGAATGAAAAACCGGTACAGAAGCACATCCTCAGCCGGATTTCATTTGGCGGGGGATGCATCAATGACACGCTGATGCACACAGCCACACCTTACCTCCCCTTCGGCGGCATAGGCGAAAGCGGAATCGGAAGTTACCATGGGTATCACAGCTTTAAGACGTTTTCCCACGAGAAAAGCGTTTTAAAACAGACAAACCTGTTTGACATTTCATTCCGTTACCCTTCATCAAAAAACGGGCTGCGAATCATCAAAAAACTTCTCAGGTAGATAGGAGCCAGACAAACGAAGAACCGCTTATTTTAGCGGTTCTCGCGATTTTAAAGATTCGGAAGGGACCAATCAATCGGCTCATCACCGATTTGTTCCAAATACTGATTGGCTCTTGAAAACGGTCTGCTCCCGAAAAACCCGTTTCTAGCCGAGAATGGGCTCGGATGCGGCGACTGGATAATGAAATGCTTGGATGTATCGATTCGCTCTTTTTTCATTTGGGCATGCCGGCCCCAGAGAATAAAAACGACCGGCTTATCTCTTTTGTTTAAAACATCTATGATACTGTCTGTCAGCTGTTCCCACCCTTTTCCTTTATGCGAATTTGCCTGGCCCCGTCTCACAGTCAAAACGGTGTTCAGCAGCAGAACGCCTTGCTTGGCCCAACTGACGAGAGAACCGTGATTAGGGATGTCGGCGCCAATGTCATTCTGCAATTCTATAAAGATATTTTTCAAAGAAGGCGGCGGATTGACACCGGGTTGTACGGAAAAGCTTAAGCCATGGGCCTGCCCCGGGCCATGATACGGATCCTGGCCGAGAATCACGACTTTAACATTTTCATAGGAAGTATAATGCAAAGCATTGTATATATCGTTCGGTTCAGGATATACGGTGTGCTCTGCATACTCCCTTTTCAGCATTTCCCTCAGTTCTTGATAGTAAGGCTTATTAAACTCGTCCTTCAGCTGCTGCCACCAGCTGTCATTCAAAATCTGTTTCAATGTTCAGGCCTCCTTAACTCAATTGCCTTGCAGCGGAAAGCCTGGATGCGACCGGTTTTCCGTCCCAGACGATTTCGCTTTCCGCTTCCCTTTTTTTCATAGCAGGTTCTTCGAGAAGTACGAAAAAGTTCTTTGTCGGAAGCTTGCCAAGCTGATGCTTTTCACTCAAGACATCCAAATAATACTGTCTCATTCCGCCAAGATCTCCGGATTGGTTGTCACCCTGATCTGAAAACGCATAGATGACGCTTGCAAAAGGAACCCTTTTCACGCGAAAGCGCTCAGCTGCTCTCAGGAAAAAGTCCCAATCCCAATAATTGTGGACAGCAGGATCAAAATAGCCGATCTCGTCATGAAGAGACCGTTTGTACATACTCCCTGAAGGAACATATGTAGAAAACTTCCTCATTTCATCCAAGTTAAAGGAATACGCAAAAAGATAACGGCTTGTCGGAATTCTTTTATCCTCTTTTTCTTCGAAAGACACAATCTCAGCATCCGAATAAACAAAATCGGCGGTCTCCAGCGCATTCAACATTCTTTCCATATGGCACGGAGTGAAAAAATCATCATCATCACACAGCATAATAACATCTCCGGAAGCTTCTTTCACCCCTATATTTCTCGCTTTTACATGCTTCACGTTTTCTTTCAGATGGATAACTCTGATCGGAAGGTCTGAATAAAGGCGCTCAACAAAGTCGACGCTCTCCCCGGCATCATTAACAATAATGACTTCAAACGGTGCAACAGACTGTTTTGTAATGGATTCAAGCAATTCGCACAAAGCGGTGACCCGGTTGTGCGTGACAACTACGATAGATATGTTCATATTTGTGATATACGCTCCTTCTTATTTCATTCTAAACATATTAAATCATAATGCGAATAATTTCACATGGATCAAAAGATGGTTTGGTTTTTTATGCCAATCCATTCACGAAATTTGGCAGAGGACCGCTGCACTATAAAGCGGCAGCCATTTCATTGTGATCTTGCGAAAAGCTGTCTATAATAAGTAATAAACCAACTTTGGATGGAATCTCTTATCGTGGAGGATTGACTGAACATGACAATGCACAAAGCACTGACAATCGCCGGCTCTGACTCAAGCGGAGGCGCCGGCATTCAGGCGGACTTAAAAACGTTCCAAGAAAAGAACGTCTATGGAATGACGGCCCTTACGGTTGTTGTCGCCATGGATCCTGAGAACAACTGGGATCACCAGGTATTCCCAGTTGATACAGAAGTCATCCGCGCCCAGCTGTCGACGATTGTGGACGGCATCGGGGTAGATGCGATGAAAACGGGCATGCTTCCGACCGTTGATATCATTGAATTGGCGGCAGACACAATCAAGAAGCACAGCATGAAAAATGTCGTCATTGATCCCGTTATGGTATGTAAAGGAGCAAATGAAGTGCTGTATCCCGAACACGCAAAGGCTTTAAGAGAGCTTTTGGCTCCGCTTGCCACGGTCATTACGCCAAACCTTTTTGAAGCCGGCCAGCTCAGCGGACTTGGAGAAATTAAAACGGTTGAGCAAATGAAGGAAGCGGCAAAAGTCATTCACGGCCTCGGCGCTGAACACGTCCTCATTACAGGAGGAGGCAAACTGAATCACGAAAAAGCGGTAGATGTACTATTTGACGGCCGGGATGCAGAAGTCATCGAAGGAGAAAGAATTGAAACTCCATACACGCACGGGGCGGGCTGCACCTATTCCGCAGCGATTACGGCTGAACTCGCCAAAGGTTCAAATGTAAAAGAAGCCGTTTATTCTGCAAAAACATTTATTACGGAAGCCATCCGCGAATCATTCCGTTTGAATCAATACGTCGGGCCGACGAAGCACTCCGCTTTACGGCTCAGCGGCAAATAAAAGCCAGCCCCATTAAAAGGGGCTGGCTTTTATTTAGCTTTCGCGTTTGATCGTTCTTGCAGATGATCTTAAGAAAGTCTCGATCGATTCCACAAAAAGAGCATATTCTTTCATTTGTTCATAAGTGTCTTGAAGTTTCTTTTGTATTTCTTCATCATCCGGAATTGTTTTATCTTCAATACCGCCGATCAGCTTCTTCATCTGAAGGAGCAAACCATTGTATTCCTCTCTCGTATCCTCAATATGATCCGCTATTTTTTTCAAACGCACAGCTGTCAACTTCTGCTGGTTTTGATCCAAAAAAACAACCCCTTTTTCACTGCACTCTCTCTAAAAAAAGCATATCATAAAGGGATTGTACAGAAAATAGCAAACCGCACCCGCTCCCTTTATGCGACCGTCCAGGATGTTACATTCACTATGATTTCTTTTCTGGCACCGATCCAAACATCATTATTTCCCGGGTAAGGAAAATATCTTGCCGTAAAGACTTCCTCTCCCCCATTGACGAAGATTTCAATCGCAGACGCGTCTAAAAAGATGTTTAAATCGCGGAGCTCATGCAAACGACAATGTCTGGCTTCCGTTCTTTCATCAACATAGCTGTTTCTTTCCAAAGTTATGATGCCGTCAGCTTTATTGTAAATGAGTCGCGCGGCACCCCTGAAGGAAATCTCAAAGCTGTCTTCAATAAGTTGCGGGCTGATGAAAAGCTCGGTTTTGTCCGGTTGAACAATGTCCAGTTTTTCGGTGCCTTGATTAAGTGATATTGCTGCGCGTTTTTCGTTTTGGCGGAGCGTTCTAAGCTCCGCGACCGGTTTTTGAACGATTTTATCGTTTTGCAAATGCAATTCCCTCGGCAATGTCATACAGTGCACCCATTGATGCTGAATCGTCGGCTGGCTCTGTTCATCCTGGTCCGGAACACCCATCCAGGCAACCAGTATCCTCCGGCCTGATTCGTCTTTTGTCGTCTGCGGCGCATAAAAATCAAAGCCGCGGTCAAGCTCTTCAAAGTCTCCGTGTGTAAAACCCGGTTTCTGCTCGTTCAATTCACCGACAAAATAACCTGACTGATAGACGTTTTGGTAGCGCATCTCTTTTGCTTCAAGGCCTTGCGGACAGACAATTAAGACGTCTTTGCCGTTTAGTTCGAACATGTCAGGGCATTCCCACATATAGCCGAATTCCCCGAGCTGATCTGTATTTGAACCTGTGATGTCGCCAAGGAACTGCCAGTCTTTCAAATTATCCGATTGAAACAGAACGGCTCTGCCCTCAAGTTTTTCAGTCTGGGCGCCGAGCACCATGTACCAGCTGCCACTCTTTTTCCATACTTTCGGATCGCGGAAATGAGCCGTGTATCCTTTCGGAAGCCTTGCAACAACCCCCTGTTTTTCAAACGAGATGCCGTCTTTCGAGACGGCGAGACATTGATAGGTCTCCCTATTTCCCTCGTCATCTCTGACATTCCCCGTATAAAACAGGTGGAGCACATTATTTTCAGCGATCGCGCTTCCTGAATAACAGCCGTTTTTATCAAACCAGTCGCTCGGCGTGAGGGCGATCTCTTCATGCCGCCAGTTCACGAGATCTGTTGAAGAGTAGTGCCCCCACAGCTTTGCACCGTGCCCCGTTTTAAAAGGCATCCACTGATAAAAAAGATGGTAAACTCCCTTCCACTGAATGAATCCGTTCGGATCATTCAGCAGTCCGACAGGAGGCATGATGTGATAATGCAGCCGATAGGGATCAAGATTTACAATATCCCGGTATTCTTCAACCCGGTTTATTGCCTTTTGACGAAGCTCCTGATCTTGATTCATCGTTTTCCCCTCCTTCCGTCACTTTTTCTCGTCTTCATTAATTCCTAAGATAAAGGCTGTGATAAACGCGACAGACACAGAGATCGCCATTCCGATTAAATAATGGATCAGGTTGCCCATTCCAAGCGGGGCAACAATCGCAATCATCGGTATTCCCGTCAAACCGTAGGCGTTTGCCGCAACATTCATAAAGACAACGTATGCAGCACCGAGCGCTCCACCGGCCATTGCCGCGATAAACGGCTTGCGGTAACGGAGGTTAACACCGAAAATAACAGGTTCGGTAATGCCGAGAAAAGAAGAGAAAGCAGCAGGTAAAGCGATTTCTTTTGTTTTTGCGCGCTTTGCCAAAAAGAATACGGCAAGTCCGGCCCCGCCTTGGGCGACATTGGACATAGACCAGATCGGAAGCAGGTAGTTCCTGCCGATATCAGCGATAAGGCCGGCCTCAATCGCGTGGAAACTGTGGTGAACACCAGTTAAAACGATCAGCGAGTATGTTCCTCCGAAAATCAGTCCGGCAACAGGTCCGGCAAGATCATACACATAAGTTAAAACGTTCGTGATCCCTGTACCAAGCATTCTTCCTAAAGGACCGATTGCGATAAAGGCAATAAATCCCGTTGAAATAATCGTGACAAACGGTGTCACTAAAAGATCGATCGCGTTTGGAACAATTTTTCTTACGCCTTTTTCGATTTTACTCATCACATACACGGCAAGCAAAATTGGAACAACGGTTCCTTGATAGCCCAGCATCTCAATTTTGAGCCCGTAAAAGTTCATCACATCCGGAGATGCAGTTGCCAGTCCCCAAGGATTGAACAAGCTCGGGTGAATTAAAATACCTCCAAGTACAGCCCCCAGGTAAGGATTGCTGCCAAATTCTTTCGCAGCACTGACACCGATCAAGATCGGAAGGATAATAAATGCCGCGCTTGAGAACATATCAAGCATTTTATACAGCGCTGCATCAGGATCGACCCACTGAAATGCCTTCATCATCCCCAACAGCCCCATTAATAAACCGCTTGCAACAATGGCCGGGATGATGGGCACGAAAATATTTGACAGCGTTTTCGCGAATCGCGCTAAAGGATTCATTTTTCCCTTTGCGGCATCGCTGTGCTGAACCGTTTCCTTTTGGTCAAGATTCAGCTCTTTGGCAAACTGTTCATACACTTTATTAACAAGTCCTGTTCCGAAAATAATCTGGTATTGGCCAGAGCTCGAAAAGGCTCCTTTTACACCTTCCAGCTCTTCGACCTTTTCCTGGTCGATTTTCGCTTCGTCCTTGATCACCAAACGAAGCCTTGTCGCACAATGAGCTGCACTGATGACATTATCTTCTCCGCCAAGAAGCTGTATAAGACGTACGGCGATTTCTTTGTGATTCATGATGACTCCTCCTTTTTTTTAAAAAAAAAGCAGAAAAGACCTAAAATTCACCAACGAATGGCGGATAGATTCTCCCCATTCATCTAGCAAATTTTAGGTCTTGCCTGCTTTACCAGTCACAATCCCCGGTATTTATTTTTTAATACGCTTTCATTTTATTATGTGATAACGCTTTCGTCAACTACTTTTTTATTTTCTGTGAAAATCGACCTAAAAAAAGCCTGATCGCGCGTTATCAGGCGGTATTACCTATAGGAATCATTTAAACGCTGGACATGCAGCGTAATATATCCGACTTCCGATTCCGGAAGATGAAGATCATATTCAGTTTTCACGTAATCCGCCAGCCCTGCCGCACACTGGTAGCTTTCAGAATACTTTTTCCGGATGAAATAAAGCATGTCATCGTCCATGACATGAAACGCTTCATTTGATTCCAGCCTGTTGATGGCATACCTGAGATGCGTGACAAGACGCTGATATGAGATGCTGTTTTCGTCAATCTTCTGATTGAAACAGCATTCGATTTTTTCTATCAATTCTTTGATGATGTTCGTGTATTTAAGCGTCTTCTGCATGTTTTCCGCATCCATTTTTGCGGTATGAATATGCAGCGCAATATAACCCGCTTCATCATCAGGCAATTCGACTTTCAATTTTTCTTTGACCAAATCGATTGCCCAGAGTCCGATCTCATATTCTTTTTTATAAAGCGCTTTGATTTCATTTAATAATTTATTTTGAATGACGAATCCTTTGCGGACTCGCTCGATCGCAAATGACAAATGATCCACAAGGGCGATGTGGATATGATCACTCAACGGTGCGGACAGCCGCCCTTCCGCATAGCTGATGATCTCTTCGGCAGCTTCAATATGTTCTTCCGGAAGTGTTTCGAGGATTTGTTTAAACTTTTCATTTTCTTCATGAATGGTAAAAATTTTTTCTACCTTGTTTCTTGGAATGGTATCGTTTTTGCCTTTTTGAAAAGCGATACCAGGCCCCATGACAATTTTTTCTTGACCATCCTCCTTTATGATTGCTGCATTGTTGTTCAATACTTTATAGATTTTCAAAGCCGTCACCCACTTCCCGTTATGAGTGGGATTTTACCTTGTTTAAGTTCCCGTGTAAAGAGTTGGTCCGGCTCTTACCCTCTTCACCGCTTTTTGGCAAACAGCCCGGTCGGGTTCTGTCGTAAAACTGCCGGGCATCGCTCTCTTACAGCCCGACATCCGCTCTGTTGATTCTTCTCTTTTTTCCGAAAAGCCGCCTGCCTGATAAGCATCGGCAGCCTGATATGTACCGCCGGCGAACGCCATCACCTTCATTTGAGTCTCTCTGACAGGCACCACCGCATTCAGCAGCACGGCCGTCCATAATTTTAAAAATGATATCAAACCTTTCATACCGATCCCCTCCAGTTTCGTTGTGGTAAAACTAGCAACTCTATTAAACTTTCTTGCTCTATCTTATCCCAGCAAAATGAAAATGTTTGTCACAATGTGTGTGCAAAATGATTCTAGTTTTTAGAAGTTTTGTTGAAAACTGATGGAAACGCATGATTCAACGGAAACAAACCATGAATGTAACTTACTCACAGCTTATCCTAAGGATAAACACATATTACCCACAGGGTATATCCACATATCCACATATTTATTCAACATTTAGTATAAGAACGTATATTCCCTACAATATCTATACACAAGTTTATTCACTTATACACAGTAAATTGTGCATAAATCTAAAGACATCCACTCCAATACATTGAATCTTTGAAAATTATTTCTATATATAGAAGGATTTTTTTGAAACTGAGAGAATATTTTAAAAGTTCGAAACTCTAAGGATTACAAAGAAACCATTTATCCGTAAGGGGGAAAACAGATTGAGAAAAAGTATCATGCGCTATTTCGTTATGGCTTTTATTCTATTATTTTCGTTATCCACATTCCTCACCGGAGTGCAGGCAACATCCGTTCCCGATCAAAAGTCGCCTGAACTTGAGAAAGCTGAAATCTACGGTGATATTGATGTGACGTCTGATAAACAGACAACAGTTATTGTGGAGCTGAAAGAAAAGTCGCTTGCCGAAGCAAAAGCGGATGGGGAAAAGCAAACGAAAGCTTCTTTAAAAACCGCTCGCAGCAAAGCGAAAAACAGTGCGCTGAAAACACTCAAAAAAGCGAAAATAAACCGCGAATACGACCGTGTATTTTCGGGTTTTTCAATGAAACTGCCGGCCAGTGAAATTCCGAAGCTGCTCGCCGTCAAGGAAGTAAAGGCGGTTTATCCGAACGCAGCTTACAAACCTGACAGCATAAAAGGAAAAGACGTGACACTTGCAGCGGATGCCATTTATCCACAGATGGATAAAAGTGCACCGTACATCGGAGCAGATCAGGCATGGAAATCAGGCTATACCGGTAAAGGCATTAAGGTAGCTGTCATTGACACGGGTGTGGATTACACACATCCTGACTTAAAGAAAAATTTCGGCCCATATAAGGGGTATGACTTTGTGGATAATGACTATGATCCACAAGAAACACCGGCAGGCGACCCGCGCGGAGAAGCGACTGATCACGGCACCCATGTTGCGGGGACCATCGCCGCGAACGGTCAGATTAAAGGGGTGGCGCCTGAAGCAACGCTTCTTGCTTACCGTGTGCTCGGCCCCGGCGGCTCAGGAACAACCGAGAACGTGATTGCAGGCATTGAAAAAGCCGTCGCGGACGGAGCAAAAGTGATGAACCTCTCATTGGGCAATTCACTGAACAGCCCTGATTATGCAACAAGCATCGCACTGGACTGGGCGATGGCCGAAGGAGTTGTCGCCGTTACGTCAAACGGAAACAGCGGACCGGAAAACTGGACGGTCGGCTCGCCGGGAACTTCAAGGGATGCGATTTCCGTCGGCGCCTCGCAGCTTCCATATAATGAATATTCTGTGACGCTTCCTTCGTATTCGTCAGCAAAAGTGATGGGATACCAGGAGGAAAAAGATCTTGAAGCTTTGAACGGTCAAGACGTGGAACTTGTTGAAACCGGCATCGGACAAGCTGACGATTTCAAAGGCAAAGATGTGAAAGGAAAAGTAGCGGTTATCCAGAGAGGCGTCATTCCATTTGTGGATAAGGCCGAAAACGCCAAAAACGCCGGCGCTGTCGGAGCCGTGATTTACAATAATGTAACAGGGGAAATCGAGGCCAACGTTATGGGGATGGCCGTACCGACTGTCAAATTGTCGAAAGAAGAGGGTGAAAAGCTTGTTCAGCAGATCAAAGAAGGGGAACGCTCTGCTGTCTTTTCTTTCAAATTGGACAAAAAGCTCGGGGAAACGATTGCCTCCTTCTCGTCGCGCGGACCTGTCATGGATACATGGATGATTAAACCTGACGTTTCAGCGCCAGGCGTCAATATCGTCAGCACCATTCCGACCCACGATCCGAAAAACCCTCACGGTTACGGTTCAAAGCAGGGTACAAGCATGGCTTCCCCGCATGTCGCGGGAACGGCAGCCCTATTAAAGCAGGCCAAACCGGATTGGACGCCAGAGCAAATCAAAGGCGTGCTGATGAATACGGCGGAAAAATTGACGGATGAAAACGGAAAGCCTCTCCCTCACAATACGCAAGGAGCGGGCAGCATCCGCATCATCGAGGCCCTTCATGCTTCATCAATTGTAACGCCGGGCAGCCACTCATACGGAACGTTCCTGAAAGACAAAGGAAAACAAACGAAAAAACAAGCGTTCACAATTGAAAACCTTTCTTCATTCAGAAAAGCCTATCAGCTCGAATACTCCTTTAAAGGAGCGGGCATCACGGTATCAGGAACGGAACGAGTCGTGGTACCGGCCCATCAAACAGGTAAAGCAACGGCAAAAGTAACCGTCAATTCCGCCAAAACGAAAGCAGGCACATATGAAGGCACGGTTTACGTCCGTGAAGGAGGCAGAAAAGTCGCCGAAATTCCGCTCCTGTTGATCGTCAAAGAGCCTGACTACCCGCGCGTCACATCCGTAACGGTTGAACCGGGGGCAAAGCAGGGTGCTTACACGATCGAAGCCTACCTGCCGGGCGGGGCTGAAGAGCTCGCATTTCTCGTCTATGATGAAAATCTGAACCTTCTCGGGCAGGCCGGCGTTTATAAAAACCAAGGCAAAGGCTATCAATCTTATCAATGGAACGGCAAAATCAATGACGCCGCAACCCTTAAGTCCGGAAAATACTATATGCTAGCCTATGCGTCCGCCAAAGGAAAATCAAGCTACATTCTGACGGAAGACCCTTTTATCGTCGAATAATGACAAGCCTTGTTGAGAACCACTCAACAAGGCTTTTATATGTTAAAATACGGATAATGCGTTCAGGAGAAGCTCTCCCTTCTCTTCAAAACGTGAAAAAAGCAATCGGAGGACATCGTATATATGCTTTCTTTTATCGTATTATTCGGCTTATCCTTCCTTATTGTCTGCTTTATATTTTTCACGATTTTGTACTTCGCCGTCAACCTGCAGAAGCGCGAGCCCAAGCCTTTTCAAAAAGCAACGGAGCAAACCGTCGATACCGTCATCCTCGTTCCGCTCAGCTGGCTGTTTACCGCTTTATACATATGCATTCTGTTTATTCTTTTCCCGATCCGCCATTTTCTCGATTTTTTTCAGCAAAAACGTTAAATTGACTGATGAAACGCTTCGGCCAGCAGCCGGTAAGATTCCAGCCTGTCTTGAAAATCGTGGGTGATCGTCACCGCCATGATTTCATCCGTTCCGTAAGCGCCGGCCAGTTCAAGCAGCTGTTCCTTCACCTGCCGCGGCGTCCCGATGACCATCCGTTTTCGATTGTCTTCCACTCTCTTTCTTTCATAAGGAGAATATTGATATGACAGCGCCGTTACCAATGATGGAAAGCCTTCGGTCACTATCCCCTGTTCATTGGCTAATAAAGAGAAATCCAAGCTTTTTGCAAGGTTCTCCGCTTTCTCTTCTGTCTCAGCGCAAATCACAAATACAGCAATGATCACGTTTGGCTGTTCACCCAATACAGAAGGTTCGAACCTCTCTTTGTAAAGTCTGGCCGCCTCTTCTCCGCCTTCGCCGTTAATAAATTGGGCAAATGTATACGATGCCCCTGTTTGGGCGGCAAGCCTCGCGCTTTCCCCTGAGGAGCCGAGCAGCCAGACAGCGGGCGCTGCGGCCACGTTCGGCGATGCGGTCAAGTTGGGAAAGCGGTGGTGTTCATCGGCTTGATCGTGTAAATATGTGACGAGATCCTGAATTTGTTCGGGATATTGGTCAGTCATCCGTCTTCCTCCATTTTGAAGAGCCATGGAAGCGATCGGCATCCCTCCCGGAGCACGTCCGACACCGAGATCAATCCTGCCGGGCGCAAGTCCTTCCAAGACGCGGAAGTTTTCTGCCACCTTGTAGGCGCTGTAATGGGGAAGCATGACGCCGCCGGATCCTATACGGATCTTCTCTGTTTTAGCCGCAAGATAACCGATCAGAACCTCCGGACTTGACCCTGCCAAGTTCCTTGAAAAATGGTGCTCAGAAACCCAAAATCTCTTGTATCCGAGCCGCTCCGCCGCTTGCGCAAGCTCCACCGTATGCTGTAAAGCCTGTTCAGGTGTGCTTCCTTCAGAAACCGGAGTCTGATCAAGTATGCTTAATGACAACATCTTTTCCACCCCAAATCTTCGTTTACTTTTCCTGCGCAAAAAGAAATAATAGTATCATGGATAAACCTAAAGGAGCTCATAATACTGATGAATGAGACGAAGCAAAAAACGCACCCGCCAGTCGTAGAAGAACGCTTTGCAAAAGGCTGTTTATTCGGAATCCTTTTCAGTCTTCCCTTTTGGCTGATGTTTTATCTTTTCCTTCAATACATGCTGACAAGATAAGTCCCCTCCGAGTCGGAGGGGACGTTCCTTACCTTTTGTTCAAACCTTTTCCTTTAACGAATTCATTCATATACGCACGCGGCGGCTTTTTGAGGCTGCCGGTGATCTGGTCTGTCCATTTGTCAGACCGTTTGCCGTCTGTCCGCTTTTGATAATAGTTTGAAATCGTTTCGTCATATGCGGACATATGTTTTTTAAACTCGGCATCGTCCGCTTGATAGGCATTTTCATGATAAATGTGATCAAGCGGCAGACGCGGCTTTTTATCCGACAGGTTGGCCGGATGGCCGACGACAAGCCCGAACAGCGGCAGAACGTATTCAGGTGTTTCCAGAAGCCCGGAGACTTCGTTCAAGTTATTGCGAATCCCGCCGATATAGCAGATGCCGAGGCCCATTGATTCGGCCGCTATTGACATATTTTGAGCGGCAAGAGCTGCATCGATGACGCTGACCATAAAGGTCTCCGTCCCTTCAAGAGAAGCTGTGATATCTACACCCTTTTCCCGGGCCATTTTGTCATGCCGGTAAAGGTCTGCGCAAAATACAAACAGATGGCCGTTTTTTTCAACATATGGCTGATTTCCGGCCAATTCCGCAAGCTTGCGCTTCTTGTCCGGGTCGGTGACACCGATGATTGAATAAGCTTGAATATAGCTGGACGTCGATGCGCTTTGAGCGCTCTCCACAAGCAGGCGAACCTCTTCTTCGGTCAGGAGCTGATCTGTAAAAGACCTGATCGAACGGTGATTTAAAATTGTTTCAATCGTTTTATTCATCCTTTTACCTCCTCAACCTTTATCATATCCAATATCTGCTTTTCCCTAAAGCAAAACGGTTTGGCGGACTGCAGATGGATTCAATTTCATATGGTAAAATGATAGAATCGTCTTACAATTTTTGAAGCGGAAAGGGAGATGACGGTGAAGTCTGTAATTGAAGAATTAGATGCATTATATCCGGAAATGATCGAACTCAGGAGACATTTTCACCAATATCCGGAGCTTTCCCACCGCGAGGTCAATACACCGCGCACCATTGCAAATTACTTGGAAAACCTCGGGATTGACGTGAGAACAAATGTCGGCGGACAAGGGGTCGTCGGTCATATTAAAGGCGGCCGCCCCGGCAAGACGGTCGCCTTGAGAGCCGATTTCGACGCTCTGCCATTACAGGATCAAAAAAATGTTCCGTACCGGTCGACTGTCCCCGGCGTCATGCACGCTTGCGGACACGATGCCCACACGTCGGCTCTCCTCACAGCCGCAAAAGCCCTGGCAAAGCACCAAAAAGACTTGAAGGGAAATGTCGTGCTGATCCATCAATTCGGTGAAGAGGTCACACCAGGCGGCGCCAAGCCGATGATTGAAGCCGGCTGTCTCGAAGGCGTGGATGCCATTTTCGGCACCCACATCTGGGCTCCGATGCCCGTCGGTCAAGTCGGTGTTACATCAGGCCCGATGATGGCAGCCGCTGATAAATTTAAAGTCACGATATCCGGGCGGGGCGGACACGGAGGCGCGCCTCACTTAACGACGGACGCTTTAATCACAGGAGCCTCGGTCGTCAACCATCTTCAGCAAATCGTCAGCCGCAGAATCGATCCGACAGAAGCAGCCGTTTTGTCGATCGGAACATTTCATTCAGGCCAGGCATTTAACGTCATCGCCGAAGAAGCGGTCATCGAAGGAACGGTCCGCACCTTTTCAAAGCATGTCCAAGAGACGATCATCGCCGAGATGGAACGCGTCATCAAGGGCGTCTGCGACAGCAATGGCGCTTCATTTTCACTCGATTATGAAAAAGGCTACCCGCCTGTCGTCAACCATGAAAAAGAAACGGACATCGTCCGCCAATGTGCCAAACGAATCGTCGGCCTTGAAGCTGTCATCGAACTCGAACCGAATATGATCGGCGAAGATTTCTCTTATTATCTAGAACATGTCCCTGGATCATTCTTTTTTACCGGCGCGGGCAATCCGCAGACTGGAGCCGTTTACCCGCACCATCACCCGCTGTTTGATATCGATGAAAAAGGCATGCTGAACGCGGCGAAAATTCTTGTGTCGGCAGCTCTCGCATTTTTAAACCAAGATTAAAGACAGCCTGATTCGGCTGTCTTTTTTACTTAAACATATACCCTTTATATTTTGTCAGCTGGCAGCTGGCGTTATAAACGATCGCATAGCCGATCAAAGCAGACAACACAGAGCTCCCTCCGTAGCTGATGAACAGAAGGGGAACGCCCGTAACCGGCATCAGTCCGACGTTCATTCCGATATTTTGGAATGTATGGATGACGATCAGCGCCGTATACCCAACACAGAAAAATGACGCAAACTTATTATAAGGATGTATCTTATCGATCAGCACGACAAGCCGGTAAATGAAAAGGAAAAACAGGATGACGACAAAAGTACAGCCAATAAAACCGAAACTTTCCCCGATGACGGCAAAGATGAAATCGGTTTGGCCTTCAGGAACGTAGACTTTCAAATTGTTCATACCCGTTCCGAAGATTTCTCCAGAGCCGATCGCCGTAACGGCCTTTTCGGTCTGATACGTATCGTTCGCGTCCTGCTGGCTCGAATCGACCCATGTCATCACCCGGTTGATCTGATATTGCTGGATGTGCAGCGTATCCTTCGAAAACTCCGGAAAATTGATCACCAAAAACAGAACGAGCAGTACGAGGGTGATTCCTGACCCCGCCACAATCGAAATCAGCTTCCAGTTCACACCTGATAAAAACACCATAACGGCGACAAAGAACATGCAGATACCGGCCGTACCGGCGTCCTGCATTAAAATCAAACCGACCGGAACCGCAGATACCCCTGCGATTTTCAGCAAAAGGTGAACATCCTCCTGCATCGAGCGCGAGCCTTTCGGACTTGCTTTGGAAATCACCGAAGCCAGCATCATAATCAGGCCGATTTTCATAAATTCCGACGGCTGCAGCGTGACCGAACCAAATTGAAACCAGCTTTTCGCTCCTTTGATAATCGGTGCGATCGACGTTGGACTGAACTTTAACACGATCAATGACAAGATGCCGAATAGATATATGTATATGCTGAATTTTTCAAGCTGCTCCAGATCAAAATAGAGAAAGCCGACGATCACCGAAATGCCGAGCAGATAAAAGAACAATTGCTTTGCCGGATAGCCCTTCAGTGAAAAAGACGGCTCTGCAGCGTAAACAGCGATCACACTGATTAAAAAGAACATGGCTAATATAAAAATCAAATCTCCCTGATAATAGGGACTTGTCGTATTTTTCTTCTGACCCATTGTACCCCGCCTTATTTCTTCATCAAAAGCACTAACTTTCATTATAACATGAACAACCGTTCACATTGCGAAAAAGGGTGAATAAAATAACAGCCTGCATGCATCAGGCTGTTATTTGAACATATAGCTTTGATACTTTGTTAACTGGCAGCTTGAATTGTAGACAACCGCGAAGCCGATCAAGGTTGCTACGACTGAGCTTCCTCCATAGCTGACCAAAAGCAGCGGGACGCCGGTCACGGGCATAATGCCGATATTCATTCCGATATTTTGAAAGGTATGAATGACAATTAAAGCGGTAAAGCCCGCACAGAAAAATGAGGCAAACCTGCTGAACGGATGTATTCGGTCTATGAGCACGACAAGCCGGTAAATTAGGAAGAAAAACATAATGACAACAAAAGTGCATCCGACAAACCCGAAGCTCTCGCCGATGACGGCAAAAATAAAGTCTGTTTGCGCCTCAGGTACATAGACTTGAAGATCGCTTACACCATTTCCAAATACTTTCCCCGAACCGATCGCCAGCTGCGCCCTTTCGACCTGCATTTTATCGTCGGCATTCTGTTCGCTCGGATTGACCCAGGTCATGACGCGGTTGATTTGGTATTGTTCAACCCCGAGTGCTCCCGCGACATCGGGAAATTTGATAATGACAAACAAAATCAAAACAATGACTGTAAGACCCGTTCCGAAGATGAGAGAAATCAATTTCCAGTTCACGCCCGACAGGAATACCATCACAAGAATGACAAACGCGACGATTCCGGCTGTACCCGTATCCTGTTCTAAAATCAAGCCGAACGGAACAATGATAATACCGGCGATTTTCAGCAGAAAGATGCAGTCTTCTTTCAACGTACGCTTGCCGACAGGCCCGTTTTTCGACATGAAGGAAGCCAAATACATGATCAGCCCGATTTTCATGAATTCCGACGGCTGCAGCGTAAACCCGGGAAGCATAAACCAGCTTTTGGCACCGTTGATAACCGGCGCAAACCTGTATGATCCGATATATGCCGGACTGAACTTTAACACGATCAGCATCAAAATCCCGAGCAGATAAAAATAAAAGCTGAGCTTTTCAAGCTGCTCCAAATCAAAATAAAGAAACACGATGATGATAAAGGCCCCCAGCAAATAGTAAAGGGACTGTTTCATCGCAAAGGGTTCATTATATTGATTAAACTGCTGAGCGGCGTACACAGCCACAACGCTTATGATAAAAAAGACAATATAGACAAAAATCAAATCCCCCTGATAAAAGGGATTTGTAATATTCTTTTTCTGACTCATTCGAAATCCCGCCCTTATAATATGACACGATGAAATAATCCAGGAAGACGGCATCCGCTTCCTCACAAATGATATGACGTACAAAAGAATAAAATGTTTCGATTTTATTGCGAACAAATTCCTATTCTATTTTAAAGGATTTTTCCAACTATTGTCGAATGTGATAAATTCATTGATTTTTGATTGATTTGTATTAAAATGAGTAATGTTGCATAAAATTAAACTTTTGCCTCCGGCAGAAGCGATACAGAATCACCAATTCATAAGGAGTTTTTCATTTGGATAAAGCACTTCAAAAGCGTAAACGGCTTGATCTCATAAAATTTTTGGTCCCTTCGCTTATCGGAATTATTCTGTTTATGATTCCCGTTAAAATCGAAGGAAATTTAACGATTCCAATTGCTGTCTTTTCAAATGCATTGCAGAAGCTGCTTCAGCAGCAATTGCCGTTAATCATGACGGTCATCGTAACCGCAACATTTATCTTAACCTTTATCACCAAAACCTTTCATCCGGCTTTCATTAAAAAAAGCGAGTTTTTCTATAACTTGCTGAATGTATCTTTATTTTGGTATATCGTCCGCCTGTTCGGCATGATTTTCGCAGTGATGGCATACTTTAAGATCGGCCCTGAAGCGGTATATGCCGACAGTACGGGCGGAACATTATTATTCAGCTTGCTGCCCGTTCTTTTCTCCGTCTTTTTATTTGCAGGCCTGTTTCTGCCATTTCTGTTGAACTTCGGCTTGCTTGAGCTGTGCGGCGCTTTGATGAAAAAGCTGATGAGGCCTGTCTTTAAGCTGCCGGGACGGTCATCGATCGATTGTATGGCCTCATGGCTCGGCGACGGCACGATCGGCGTGCTCCTGACAAGCAAACAGTATGAAGAAGGGTTCTACACGAAGCGTGAGGCCGCCGTCATCGGCACGACTTTCTCAGTCGTCTCCATCACGTTTTGCCTCGTGATTATTTCACAGGTTAACCTTGCCCATATGTTCGTTCCGTTTTATTTGACGATATTGCTGGCGGGTGCCGTAGCCGCGGTGATCAGCCCGCGGATTCCGCCTTTATCAAGAAAGGCTGATACTTATATTACAGACCAAGCGGATCAGGATCAAGAGGAGATTCCCGAAGGATACACTCCATTCCAATGGGGACTCAGCCGGGCTGTCGCAAAAGCAAAACAAAATACAAGCGTCAAAGATTTCTTGCAGGACGGAGCCAAAAACGTGCTCGATATGTGGATGGGCGTCGCTCCCGTCGTCATGGCGCTCGGCACAGCCGCACTGATTGTCGCTGAATATACACCTGTTTTCAAATGGCTCGGGCTGCCGTTCATTCCCCTTCTCGAACTGCTCCAGGTTCCTGAAGCCGCCGAGGCCTCACAAACGCTTGTCGTCGGGTTCGCCGACATGTTCCTTCCGTCTGTGCTCGGAAGCGGGATTGAAAGTGAAATGACCAGGTTCATCATCGCCTGTTTATCGGTTACACAATTAATCTACATGTCGGAAGTCGGCGGTCTTTTGCTCGGTTCCAAAATTCCGGTGACATTCCTTGACCTCGTCTTGATTTTTCTCGTTCGGACGCTGATTACGCTGCCTGTCATCGTACTGTGCGCCCACTTTATTTTTTAGACAAATAAGAGGCTCTCGGCGCCAAATGCCGAGAGCCTTTTTTGTTTAGAAAAAGTCGTTGATCCAAGGGGGCTGCGGCCTTATCGTGCGGTCCAGCCTGTCACTTTCTCTTCGTTTTCGGAATCCTGCCGGTTTCGTATAGGGAACGCGCGGTCTTGACTAACTTTTGCAGGATCAATTTCCTCCACGCATTTTCTCTCCTTCATCCTTTATGTCCTATTGAATCGCCGCGAAAATTGAGCCGATAGTTGGAGCGGAAAATGCTTTCCAGTATGTATCATTTTTCGAAGAACGTGGTATAATAAATGTAACAGAATGTTCACAAATTATTCTCCAATTAGACACAATTGTTGTTTCATTCCGCTTTTTTGGCAGCGCTATCATTATTGAAAGGGGCTGAAAACGCATGGATATGTTTTTCGCTTACTTGCTGATCGCAAGCGCCACTCCTTTATTTTTATGGCTGGACAACAAAAAGGTCGCAATTTCTTCTATTCCGCCAATCATTTTAATGTGGGTCTTCTTCTTTTTCTATATGACCAGCAGCCTTTCTCCTACAGGACACTCTCTCATGATCGTACTCTTTATTCTCAACGTTGTCATCGCCCATGTCGCCGCTTTCATCATTTACGGACTTCCATTGATTCGAAAGCACATGAGCCGATAAAAAAGTGCCGGTTGTTCCGCCGGCGCTTTTTTTGCTGTAAGAGACACCATTATAGATCAAAGTTAAATGCTGAATGGGAGTAATCTTTGATGAATGTTTGATACCGGCCGCTGAAATCAAGTAGGTTGTATATTTTTGATTTTTCTGCAAACCGCTTTTGGTTGTCTCTGGCCGGATAATAAACGGACATGCCGCTTCCTCTCGGGTGCTCAGGAGACTTGATGTTCATGATGACAGCCTTTTTGACGGATTTTACGACCTCTTTTGCTTCTTTCTCAGCTCCGATCTGCTGGCCGATCAAGCTTGACAGATCCGCCAAATCAACCATATCCGATTCATCTGCATAATCTTCGGCTGCGAGACGAGCGTAGTGAAGCAGGCGCTTTCCATCCGGCTCTTTCAATGCCCGGTTCATGCTTAAGCTCAACCTGTCGAGGGCATCGACAGCGCCTTTGACGCGGTTCAATTGAATTAAAGACTGCTGCAGGTCTTCTGTTTCACCGTTTTCTTTTGACTGCTTTATGTAGCCTGCCGCGATTTCCCTGCCAAGCTCTTTCGGATCGATTGAAGGGTCGTCTTGAACAGACTGCAGCGCATATTTGTAATCCCAGCCGTTTTGATTCGTATAGTCGACTGAAGCCAGCATGTACTTTCCATAATCCCTCAAGGCATATGCCGTTTCAATCCCGGCCATTTTACAGTTGTCAAAACCGATTAAATCAAACTTTTGCTTCGTATGTTCATAGGCCTTTTTGATTCCCGACTGGAGCTCGCTTATTTTCATTTTTTTATTGCCGAAGTTTTCGTCTCCCCCGTAGCCGTCAACGGAGCCAAGCCCATGCCCCCAGAAGATCAATACATATTTTTTAGCCGGGTATGTTTTGACTCCCCATGTGATAAAATCTGTGACGGAGCCGGGACTGTCCATATTTGTCTTCCCGATATTTTCGAGGGGCGCCAGCTTCTGATGTTCGACTTTCCACCTCTGATTCACCTTGTGACTGATCGACGGGTTCGCCCATTTTTTTGCTCCTCCTGTCTGAAGAACGACATTGACGTTTAAAGATGAACCCGCATCCATCATTTCCTGAATGTCATCGCTTGCCATATGAAAATCGCTTTCCATGTCAGAACCAATCATATATACAAGAATAGTGTAGTCGTCTTTTTCTTTTAATAGAGCGGCTGATGCCGGCTGAAAAAAGGCGACTGAAATAACGGAAACCACAATCCATTTGATCAAGTTCATCTTCTTATGCTCCTTATTTAAGATTCCGGGAAATAAATAAGAGAGTAGTAGCCGTCCTCGTCCGGCTGTTCATGTTCCAATGAATATCCAACGGATCGGAAGCACGCTAAGCACCTCTCGTTATCCTCTTCAATTCCGGCAAACCATTTGTTGATCCGGCTCATTTCCGGCAATGCCATCGTCCTTTTGATGAGCGCTTTTCCATATCCCCCTCCGCGCAAAAACGGATCGACTACAAGGGCAATGTTCCCGGTCAAGTCCTCCTCAACTTCAACCATGACAACGCCGACAGGCTTGCCGTCCTCTAAAGCCGCCCATACCCGGTAGTTTTCATTCCCGTCTGCAAAATTGAACCACTCGTCAAGCGGCATCATCCCTTCCAGCCGCCTTTTCACTTCTGCATCCTCAAACCAAGTCTGCAGCCATTCAATATCTTCTTTTCGAAACAGACGTAGTTCTTCTATATTGCTCATTGTTTTCTCCTTTACTGCGCGTATTTTTCAGCCTGCAGGCGATACAGCTCTGCATACTGGGCCTGATTTTTCATCAATTCTTGATGGGTGCCGGCCTCCGCTACCCTTCCTTTTTCTAAAAATACGATGTGATCGGCAAAACGGGCCGTGCTTAACCGGTGCGAGACAATAATGACTGTTTTGCCTTGCGTCAGCTTTTGCAGCTTATCAAATATCTCTTCCTCAATAAACACATCCAGCGCAGAGGAGGGTTCATCGAATATCAAAATGTCGGCAGACTCATCACGCATAAATGCGCGGGATATGGCGATCCGCTGCCATTCTCCCCCCGACAAATTCCTGCCGCCGAACAGTCTGCCAAGCTCTGTTTCATAACCGTCTTCAAGCTTATGTAAAAACTGATCCACTCCGCCGAAGGCCGAAGCACTTTTTATTTTAGCCAAGTCGGTGCAAGAAGAAATGTCGCCCAAGCCGATATTGTATTTCAATGTCATTTCGTACCGTAAAAAATCCTGAAACACAGCCGCGGCATTTGACCGGTAATGTTCAATATCATACTTATAAAGCGGTAAACCATTATAAGAGATCGTGCCTTGATTAGGATCAAAATAACGCAGGAGCAATTTAACGAGTGTGCTTTTGCCTGATCCGTTTTCTCCCACGAGAACGGTCGTCTTATTCAATGGAATATCGAGCTTATGAATATCAAGAACCGTTTTGGTTCCATCATAAGAAAATTCCACTTGATCACATGTAAATCCTTTTTCCTTTTGAGCAGCTGGGGCGGTTTCCCCATTTTCCATGGCATTTTTGCTGTTTAAAAAGGAATGAACATTTCCGAGGTGCCTCGTTTCTCTTGCACCGATCGCAAACGCAGCGAACATTTCATTGATTCCTTCGTTGAACTGAACCGCGGCTCCGATAAACAGCATCACATCCCCGATGGACAACCGACCATAAAAAGCCTGGTGAACGATGTAAATCAGAACGGCACCTGCGGCCAAAGATTGTAATACCGACCAGAACAGCTGATACAGCGCCAGTTTTTTTTGATCGTTGGACAGCGTATGGAGGAGCTCCATCGAGGTGTTTTTATAAAAAGATTTAAAAAAAGGAACAAGATTGTATATCTTGACCTCTCCGGCTGTTTCAGACATGAGAGGGACACCTGCATAATATTCCGCGCGCCGTCTCAGTTCCTGAACCTCTTTCCGTCCTTCAAAGGTCGCGTTGTTTAATTTCGCCTCCCAGTACAGTTTAGGAACGGCCAATATGAGAAACAGCAGCGGCACCCACGGTGCAGACATGCCGATCAGTAAACTGCTGGCTGCAATCATCACCATTCCGCCGAAGGTTTGAGACACGATGGAAACCCACATCGTGACAAAATATTCATTATAGCGGATGATTTGTGTATTGGTATGAAAAGATGCGTCTTCAAAAGCCGCGATATCAGGAATGGAAATTGCCTTTTTCATGAGCATTTCATCAAGATAAGCTTCGAGCTTGGCGGTAAGGAGCCTTTTCTGCATTTCAGCCACAGGCTGAAGGGCATCTACGATCAGCGTAAAAGCAATGTATGCAAAGGCCGCCCAAACAAGCGCATTCCAAGAAGACAGCTCAAACGGCGCCCGTGCAATCTCATCGATCACCTCTGCACTCAGCCAGACTAGGAGCGGTCCGAGCATTGCATTCAGCAGTGTAATAAAAAATAGAACAGCCGACTTAAAAGGGTCGCAGCGCCAAAACAACGATAAACCATAAAAGATGATGGAAGCGGTTTGAGGCAGCTTTTTGAAAAAGGAACAAAATTTCAGCAATATACCTCATCCTTCCCCTGAAACGATTTGGCCTGCATGCGGAACATTCTGCTGTATTCCCCGTTCTTGTCCATAAGTTCCTGATGGCTTCCCTCTTCCGCAATTCTTCCGTTTTTCAAAACCAGTATGCGGTCAGCCATTTTTACCGTACTGAACCGATGGGAAATCATGATCACCGTTTTTCCCTCTGTGAAGCTGTGAAATTGCCGAAAAATATCATACTCAGCCCGAATATCCAAAGATGCGGCCGGCTCGTCCAAGATGACAAGTCCGGCATCTTTCATAAACGATCTGGCTAAAGCAATCCGCTGCCATTGGCCTCCCGAAAAATCGGTGCCCCCCCATTCAGGGCCGATCATTGTTTCCAGCCCTTCAGGCAACTCTTCGATGATTGGTTCCAGCTTAGCGGACCGGGCGGCGGCGCGAAGTTTTTCTTCATCACCTAAAGCTTCCGTTCGGCCTACCGCGATATTGTACCGGAGTGACAATTCGTACTTACCAAATTCCTGAAACACGACCGCCATCTTGTTTCTCAGCTCTTGAAGATCGATCTTGCGGATGTCTTTGCCGTTCACTTTAATCTCACCCTCATCATATTCATAAAAACGGCAGAGCAGTTTGATGAGCGTTGTTTTCCCCGATCCATTCGCCCCTACAATGGCAATTCTTTCTCCCGGTGATACTGAAAAGCTGATTCGATTTAGAACATCGCCTGTGTGCATGTCATTCGGTTCAGGCTGCTCGTCGTGTTCCCGCATTTCTTCATCTTCAAGCTCATCGAGCATATCCAAATCTTCCTCATTCACATCAGCTTCATTTTCCCGGGAGCCGGCAGCCGCTTCTCTGAAAGGATAGCGGAAGGTGACATTTTTGAATTCGACTGCCAGCGGTCCTGCGTCCCCGAGAGATTCGCCATTGGAAGGAAGCCTGATATCCTTTTCGGCGTTCATAAAAAGAAAAAAGTCTCTTCCCATTCTCCATATATCCAACGTATCTGCACCTTCCTTGGCGATATCCCGGAGAGCCGTTGATAATTGGAACACGGCCCCCAAGTACAACGATATATCCCCCACAGAAAAACTGTTTGAATGGGATTGGGACAGAATCCAAAAGTACCCCAAACCCGTCCCCGCCCCCGATAAGAAACCCGTTAAAACCGACCAGCGCGCGCTTCTGACTTGAATATTCCGCAGCACAGAATACAAGCCTTTAAAAGCAGATTGATATAAATCAAGAAAGAAAGATCCCAAGCCAAACAGGCGTACTTCTTTGGCGGATCGTCTCCCGAGCAGAATGTGGCGAGCATATGCGGCCCTCCTTCTGACAGGGGCGTAATCCTTGTGATATTCCCACTCCATTTCATTGTAATGATTATGGACAAAAGCGAATGGAGCGGTAGATAAAATGAGGATGACAGCAAGAATTGGCGACAGATAGGCAATAATTAAAACAACGCCCGCCAAAGACATAACGGCTGTCACCAAGTTCGAACTGATATTAATGAATTGGGAAGGAAGCCATGTCGAGCGATCCCGCAGTGTTTCCAGCCGGTCCCTGTACTTTGGATCCTCAAAAAAACGCATCCCCGGAATGCGGTCAAAAGCGTCGATTAACAAACTGTTGACTGTGATCATCGACCTCTCAGAAAGCATGGCCTTCACCCATTTTTCCAATGATTTAACGACACTGATCATGACCAGGCTTCCCGCATAAATGACAGCCCATATTTCCGCATAGATGACCGCTTCCTGCTCGACAATGCCGTCGATCATTTGCTTTGAAGCGTACAATTGGATTAAAGGTGCTCCGGCTTCGATCAGCATGAAGATAACCATGCAAATCATCAGCCGCGGACCGGATTTCCAGACCATTTTCCCAAGCAGGCCCGCCGTTTGCAGCGGCTCTTGAATATGCTTCATCTTCCACACATGCTTCACCTTCATTTTCTATACCTATTGTGGTCATTGATACGAGTATATTTTGGCTTTCTCCGGCGTATTGACGGTTTCGATATCAGCCATGACCCTTGGTTTTCCAGGACGGCTCCGGTCGAGAAGGTGCTCCTTCCCCTTGGATGCTTCCCTGAGCCATATTTCCAAGTCAATGACAGATCTCATGTACTGATAGCCCATGCCCAGATCATTATTTGGATCTTCAGAGCGAATAGCCATAGCCAGCAAGTGTTTCCACCATATACCGCGCTTAATGATGCCGAGCTCTTCAACAAAGACGCGCTCTCCCGGTTCAAATAGCTGAAGAACGTGTCTGCGGTCATTCATAAAGCTTTTCCTGGCCATATGGGCATATGTTGTTTTCGTTGATCTGTTATAAACATAGGCAGGCAGGATATCGGTGAAAGATTTGCGAAGAAGCATTTTAGAGCCTGCATAATGTTCTTCAAGCCCTTTTAAAACATCAAAATGCTGTTCAGGCGGTACGGAAAATGAAAATTCGATCAGCCTCCGATCCAAAAACGGATGGTACGTAGGCAATGTCACACCAACAGCATCCATGTACCTCGCTCTCGGCCACAAAAAGTCATAATGGAACCTCTTACCCCACACCGAGAGCTCCCGGCTTTTTCGATAGCGAAGATGATCCTCCTTATTGATCTCCCGTTCTCTCTTTCGGTGTTCTTCAGTAAAATATTCAGGCAGCTCATATTCCGTATCTGACCACAGCAGGTCGTAATAGAGCTTTTCTCCGATATAAGGCATGAAAGGGGCGATTCCGTATTGAAATCCCAGCTTCAGCATCTCTTTCATGCTGCCGCCTGACCATTCGCGAAGCAATTTGTAGATTTCAGAAAACCGTCTCTGCCGAAGCAGAGAATCGATCACTGACACTTCTCCGCTAAAAATGAAATCCCCGCCCTCACCCGTCAGGACAGACGAAGCACCATACTCCTCAGCGATCACTGTAAAAGTCTCATTAACCAGTGAATTGGCTCTCGGATCAGGACCGTCTACAAACCAAAGCGGATCACGCCCGATTTCCGCGTTTGGAATTTTGGCTGTGGCGTCTCCGAGAATGATCAGGCCGGGAATATCCATATCGCGCATCATATTTTTTACAAGGTCCTTGTCATGGCTTAATATCATGTCAGGTTCGGCAAATGATATATTGACGGCCAGCAGCTGTTCCTTCCGTCCGCCTGCAATTGCGGCGGCGGTTACGGCAGCTGAATCCAGTCCGCCGCTTAATTCGACAATATGCTTTTCATCTTTTAAACGATCTGCTGTCACTTCCTGAAAAAGCTCCCGGAACCGCGGAACTGCGTCTCCAGCAAGATCTTTCCCGTTTAACAGCTGCGAAAGTCCCCAATAGCTGTGCGCATGAACCGCATGATCCCGGCCAAGAAAAGCGTAGGACGCCGCAGGCACTTTGCGTATTCCTTTAAAAAACGTCCGATCTTCAAAGCCGTTTTCTCCTACAGCAAAGCCTGAAGTAGGAAACATTCTGCACACATTTTGATCGATCGCAAAAGGAATGTCATGAACAAGCAAAAGGATGCGCAAGTCATTCGCTGCAAACCATTCTCCTTTCGGACTGACCCAGTAGTAAACAGGACGGGTTGCGTATATATCAGTCGCCAAAACAAGGCTATGTAGACTGTCATCCCACCACATCATCGTAAATTCGCCATGCGAGTGAGACAGCATGGCAGCTTGATCCTGCTTCAAAGACCCGTACAGCTTGTCATATTGTTCAATCTTTCGGGTGCCATCCGATTTTGCGTTAAGACCGCCGCTGATCCAGCCGTCTAAGATGACGGGATGCAAAAGATTTATTTGAGTTGTAGGTCTAAAAGCTTCATCGTATCGGATATGCGCTTCAGCCATGTTGGCGATCCCGCGGCTGTAGCTGTGAATCCGTTCCACCCGTCCCCATTTCTTGACGGCGGAAACCCACTCATGCCATGCAACGGTGTTGTCTCCCTGCATTCCAAACCATACTTTCATACTAGAGATAACACCCACCTTTCAGCGTAAGCGCTCATCTTATACGTCTGTAAAACTTTTAAACCCTTATTTTTATGATTCGGATCGATCGATTTGCCGTTTTCCGTTTGAACCCACGCATGAGAAAACAGCTTGTCATCAATTTTCTTGACCCCGATCATGAGATCAGCATCAAACCCATTGCTGAATAATATAGATTGAATCGTTAATGCAATAGAAACGCATGAAGTAACCAAATGGTCGTCTTCATCAAGCGAATATAAATATTCGCCGTTCTGGTGCAGTTCGTCTATATCAAGCAGCCCTGCACCTCTTTGCTGTGCGCTTGCATACAGCGGAAACAGATGGATCGCAATTTTTTCATAAGCTTCTTCAAAATCATGATTTAACAGCATCATACGTACAAAAGCATGAACGGTTGTAAAATATTCGTGATTTTTGACAAGCGCTCTTTTTTTCATCAGCTTTTATCCTCTATTTCAATCAGCTTATGATGTGTCAGTTCCTGTATCGCCTCATTTAATATCGCTGACAGTTCTTCCTCTGTCTGATCGAACGCCGATTGCCACTTGATTAGAATGTCTTTTTTATCCTTTCGCTCATTTTCAATTTCGATCCACAGCTCTTTTAAAGCCCCTTCCAATCCGAAATACTGCCCATTGTCCAGGTTTAGGACGATGCATTCATTTTCCAACACGGTTGTCGCTGTCTCTTGATTTCGAATAATTTTCAAAAATTAGACCTCCCCGGTATGCATGATTTCAGAAAAATAAAGGAGAAGAGAGCCGGCAAGCTCTCTTTCAGCACTTTATGCATGATGTTCTTTCCACGCCCTAGGCGAATGCCGTTATCATTTCAGCTTTGGAGCGTTTTAAAAAGAGTCTGCAATGCGACGATACCCCTGAATTTACCAACTGACCACATGAATCAGATTATCACAGGACAATATCAAAAAAACCGCAAAAAACTACCGAAAACCGACATGAATAGCCAATGGCATCAATGGGCCATTATTACGGGATTTATTCGGAGGAAAAAGAAAAAGAGAGCCTATCGACTCTCTTTTGCAGGGAAAAGCAAATATATACTTTGTCTAAACTTTCTGCTTGATCAAATTAAGCATCGTTCCTTTTTTTACTGCGCAGTACCGTGACGTTACTTTGAGCTTTTTATAGATTTTGCTCAAGTGATACTCTACGTTGCGCGTCGACATTTGTAGGTCTGCTGCGATCTCTTTATTTGTTTTACCGCTGGCCACCTTCTGCAAAATATCCAGTTCTGTGTCTGTTAAATGCTCGTCCACCGCGAGATCCGAGTCGAGCCTCAGTTTTTGCAGCAAGCCATCGGGAAATAACACAGCCCCTTTTAAACACAATAAAATACTCGAAGCAATCATGCTGTCTGTATACGATTTATCGATAAACCCTTTAACTCCGGCCTCAATCAGCTTATTAAAATATGAGTGAATTTCATCTCCCGAAAACATAATGATAATTTTGGATTGAGGTGCGGTTTCCAGCGTTTTAAGAGACAGTTCCAACCCGTTCATCCCCGGCATTTTTAAATCATAAAGAAAAACGTCTATATGTACCTCTTGATTTTTTAAGAGGTCGAGAGCTTCATTTCCTTCGTGGCAAACGATGACATCCATATTATATTTTTTTAAGATTTCCTTCATTCCGGATGTCAGAACCCTGTAGTCGTCTACTAACAACACGCGTATCATCAGTAACACTCTCCTTAAATCAGTTTCCTCCGAACAAATACCGCAATAAAAACCCTATGAATAGAATTGAAGGATGATGTCGGGTTTTAGTGCCTTTTTGTGGTTTTTACCACTTTATTCTATGATAGCATGAATATGTAATCAACTGGAAGTAATAAGGAGGTGACACAGATGCGCAAATTGGAAACTGCACAAGTTAAAAACTATGGTACATTCCTGACTGTTACTCTTTCTAAAAAGAGCAAGCCGGGCGACGGCAAATTCGGCCGCGGCGTAAAACGCGGTTAAGAGTGTATGAGAAAGAGAGAGCCTGTGGCTCTCTCTTTTTCCGTTCAGCAACCAAAAAAGAGTGCGGATCGTTGAAATCCGCACTCTTTTGCCAATCAATTAATGTCCGCTGTGCTCAGAATGTTTTGCACCTGGAGTACCGCCCTCAGGGTTGTCTCCGTGATAGTTGTGAGCAGCGAAGATCCAGACGGAACCGGCAATAATCGCAACCGCAATAAATGCGGCAAACAGCGTATTCCCGACTTGGATTTTGCCGCTGTCACTTTCAGTCATATGCATAAACATTAAGAGCTGAAGTCCAGCTTGGATGATCGCAAAACCGAAAATAATCCACAGCTTTGCAGCCATGCTTAAGTCCGTATAGATCACCCACAAGGCCAATAAGGTCAGCACAATGGACAACACGAACCCGACAATATGCTTCCAAGGAAAGTGGCTGTGTTCAGCCGATTGTTTTGCTGCCATTATACATTCACCAACCCTATCAAATAGACGCCGGTAAAGATGAAAATCCATACCACGTCTAAGAAGTGCCAATACAAACTTGAGATAAACAGCTTAGCAGACGTTTGCGGGGTTAGGCCGCGCTTTTTCGTCTGAAGCAAAATGCCGATAATCCAGAAGATACCGATCGATACGTGCAGTCCGTGTGTTCCCAATAGAACAAAGAAAGATGACCAGTAAGCACTTGTCGATAAAGTGGCACCTTCGTGTACATAATGATTGAACTCATAAAGCTCATAGCT
The DNA here is from genome assembly GCF_038002625.1 of Bacillus sp. FSL K6-1284. Classification (NCBI taxonomy): domain Bacteria; kingdom Bacillati; phylum Bacillota; class Bacilli; order Caryophanales; family Bacillaceae; genus Bacillus; species Bacillus sp. FSL K6-1284. The sequence continues at coordinate 4,054,628 of NZ_JBBOCW010000001.1, forward strand.
GACAAACCCAGCACCGAGCAACAGGGTAATGATCATCCAGATCATCACGCCTTTCAAACTGCCGCGGCGCATCTCATGCACTGCGATGCCGCATGTGAAACTGCTCGTTAACAGCAGGAACGTCATGATTAAAACGAGCTTTGCGTCGAACAGTTCTGCCGGCAGTACGCCCCCCGCTGTTCTGTTATGAAGAACAGCATAGGTCGCAAATAACGTAGAGAATAAAGCAATCTCCGCTCCAAGAAAAATCCAAAAGCCAAGGATATTCAACCTTCCGATTTCAGAACGGTATTCCATAGGAGCGTTAGAATTGCTGTGTTCTGCATGTTCCATCAATCCCGCCTCCTTTACTTGGCATTCTTTCGTTCAGTCTCTTTTATTTCCTCAACACTTACATAGTAGCCGTCGTCATATTCAAATGAACGAAGAATCATACAGAGGAATACACCGATCAGACCGACGATTCCCATCCAGAACCATTCAAAGACAAGCCCGAATCCAGCAAATCCGAAGCATAATGACATGAGAAACGGACGGCCTGAATTGCTCGGCATATGAATCTTTTTAAACTTGCTTTCAGGATGAATCTCGACATTGTCTTCTTTCATTTGCGCAAATGCGTCAGGTGATGTAACCTCAGGCAGAACCGCAAAGTTATAGTGCGGCGGGATCGCAGAAGATGTAGCCCATTCAAGCGTACGACCCATTCCCCAAGCATCTCCTGATTCTTCGCGTTTTGAATGACGGAAGCTGTAGAAAATGTTGTAGCAGAGAACGATGAATCCTGCGGCCATCAGCAATGCGCCGAATGTCGCAATCATGTTCAATGCAGTCCAGCCGTCTTCTGCTCCGTATGTGTAAATACGGCGAGGCATTCCTTGCAATCCAAGGAAATACATCGGGAAGAAGCAGATGTTAAAGCCAGTCATGAACAGCCAGAAGAACCATTTTCCGATGCGTTCGTTCAGTTTGTGACCGAACATTTTCGGATACCAGAAGATCAATCCGGCGAAACATGCAAACACAGTACCCGCGATCAGCACATAGTGGAAGTGCGATACGAGGAAGTATGTGTTGTGATATTGATAATCCGCAGCTGCCATCGCAAGCATAACGCCCGTAACACCGCCGATGACGAAGTTCGGAATAAATGCAAGCGACCACAGCATCGGCGTTGTGATTTTGATTCTGCCTCGATGCAGCGTCAACAGCCAGTTAAAGATTTTAACTCCGGTCGGCACCGATATCGCCATCGTCGTAATCGAGAAGAACGAGTTGACCGCCGCACTGTTGCCCATTGTGAAAAAGTGGTGCAGCCAAACGACGAAGCTGAGAACCGAAATGGCAACAATTGAATAAACCATTGCTTTGTAGCCGAACAGCTGCTTTCTTGCGAATGTCGCAATGATTTCTGAAAAAATACCGAAAGCAGGCAAAATAACGATGTAAACCTCAGGATGTCCCCAAATCCAGAACAAGTTCGCCCACAGCATCGGCATACCGCCGTTCGCCAAGGTGAAAAAGGCTGTTCCGAACAAGCGGTCAAATGTCATCAGCGCCAAAGCCACTGTCAAGACAGGGAAGGCGAAAATGATAATCACACAAGTAATCAGCGTTGTCCAAGTGAACATCGGCATCCGCCATAGGGTCATGCCTTTTGTACGCATTTTCAGGATGGTCACCATAAAGTTAATCCCGGTGAGAAGCGTACCGATACCCGCTATCTGAAGTCCGAGCAAGTAATAGTTCTGCCCAGGCCCAGGACTCAGCTCATTGCCTGCAAGCGGCATGTAAGCCGTCCATCCTGCATTCGGCGATCCGCCGATGACGAATGAAATATTAAACAGCATCGCTCCGACCATGAAGGTCCAGAAGCTCAAGTTGTTCAAATACGGGAATGCAACATCGCGCGCACCGATTTGGAGCGGTACGACGACGTTCATTAATCCAATAAGAAACGGCATCGCCATGAAAATGATCATGATCGTACCGTGTGTCGTAAACACTTCATTATAGTGGTTTGAATCTAAAAAGCTATTATTAGGAAGCGTGAGCTGGGCACGCATCATTAACCCGTCGACACCGCCGCGGAAGAACATAATGACTGCGGCAATGAGGTACATGATTCCTAAACGCTTATGATCGACGGTGGTAATCCATTCTCTCCAAAGCCATTTCCATTTTTTGAAGTATGTCAGCACAAATACGATTGCAATGGATGTAAGCAAAATGGAAATCTGTGCTCCAAGAATTAATGGGTCACCTGTAATTATGAATTCGTCCCATTTCAAATTCATGCAAGCTTCCTCCTTTCCTAGTGAGAATCTTGGTCTTCAGATTGTTTTTGATCTTTGTTTGTCTTCACGTTTTCAAACGGATCTGATTTTGAGTGCGGAGACAATGGTTTATAGCCCAATCTTTCGCGCGCTTTAATGGCGTATTCCGCATCATTTCCGTGGTTAACATACTTCAGGTGTGTCGATGAGAACGTCATTTCGTCCGCATGCTGAGGAAGCATCAGTTCATCGTACTGGTTTTTCGTCAGCTTAGGAGCTTCTTTCTGCGTTTTCTTCACCCAGTCGTTAAACTTGCTTTCAGATACCGCTTTGACATTAAACTGTTGTTCTGCAAAACCTTCACCTGTGAAGTTTGCATTTCGGCCTTTATAAGTACCCTCATGGTCTGCCTGTAAATATTGCTCCATTTCCATTCCGGACATGGCATATTTTTGCCCGCCAAGCTGCGGAATCCACAGTGACGCCATAGAATCGGCAGATGAGATTTTAAACAAGATCGGTCTGTCTGTCGGGATATTCAAATAGTTGACCGTTTCGATATCCTGTTCCGGGTAGCTGAATACCCATTTCCAATCGACAGATGTCGCATATACGACCAAAGGTTCCTTGTCCTTTGATGCTTTTGGAGCCTCTTCTAGAGAATAAATTGTTTGAACTGTCGGCACTGACAGCGCAATAACAATTAAAATCGGAACCACTGTCCAGACGATTTCTAAAAATGTATTGCCTTCTACTTCCGGGCTGTAAGGAGACTTTCTGTCTTTACGCTCACGGTATTTCACAATCATCACAGTAAAAAGGACAAATACGACCGCTACGATAAACAGCATAAATCCAATCGATAATAGAATAAGATCTCTTTGCTGCGAAGCAACCGGTCCTTTAGGATCCAATACCGCGATTTGACTGCAGCCGCCCAATAAAAAAATGGAGGAAAGTAGAGTCAGCATAATCAGTGGTTTAAATGCTCTGAACAAGAGGATCACCATCCTTCCTTAAATGATGTCTAAAATTTGGTCAGAATATCTAAGATAAAAGGATTCTGAAAAACTTTTTTCTTCTACCTTGCTATGCTATCAAAATCTTCACCAATTAGCCTTATTTTTTTCGATTGTTCACCTTTTTTTCACCCAAATGTCACAAAATCGTCAAAATTTGTTCATGATATTATGAATAATGAAGGAAATAGACTGGTAATTTTTTAGTTCTTTTTACACACATAGCAAGAGCTGACAAATCCCTCCGAAACAAAAAATCTGTCAAATTTAGGTTTACCACAATAAAAAACTTTGGTCAATCATTAATTTAACATTGTTAAATTTTTTCATAGTGAATCATTATCTTCCTCCATTCCTTTTCCCTGTTGACAGCACGCTTTAAACATCAAAAAAGAGCTTCCTTCTGTAACTGAAAGCTCTTTTTCATCCTATTTAATAGGCGTCACCGCATTCTAGCTTTGATAGCCGTTCGGATGTGCTTTAAACCACTTCCACGCGCTGTCAATGATCGTTTCCAGCTCGGCGTATTTCGGCTGCCATCCCAGTTCTTTCACTGCTTTTTCAGAAGAGGCGATCAGCTGTGCCGGGTCTCCAGCACGCCGCTCTGCAACCTCCGCCGGTATCGGGCAGCCTGTCACTTTCCGGGCTGTTTCAACGACTTCTTTGACCGAAAAGCCCGTGCCGTTTCCGAGATTGTATACAGTGCTTTCTCCGCCCTTTCGAAGCCTTTCGACAGCGAGAATATGCGCGTCGACCAGATCCATTACATGGATGTAGTCTCTGATGCACGTACCATCTGCAGTCGGATAGTCGTCGCCGAAAATCATAATCTTGTCGCGTTTGCCAAGCGCGACTTGAAGAATGATCGGGATCAGGTGCGTCTCAGGCTGATGATCTTCGCCGACCAATCCGTCTACATGCGCACCGGCAACATTAAAGTAGCGAAGGACGACATGACGGATTCCATATGCTTTTTCAGACCACTTCAGCATTTTTTCAATCGCGAGCTTCGTTTCCCCATACGGGTTTGTCGGATCCGTCGGATCTGTTTCCATAATCGGCACACGATCCGGTTCTCCGTATGTTGCAGCCGTTGATGAGAAGACAATTTGCTTTACATCGAACTCTTTCATGACCTTTAACAGGCAAACGGCTCCGTAAACATTGTTGTCATAATATTTGAGAGGATCTGTTACGCTTTCTCCAACCAAAGAATCGGCCGCGAAATGCATGACAGCCTCAATCTCGTTTTCCTGAAATACTTTTCTTAGGAATGCTTCATCGCGTAGATCTCCATTATAGAAAGAAGCTCCCTTTAAAGCCGCCTCTTGATGTCCAGTTTGCAGGTTATCAATAATCACGACTTCTTCATTGCGGCTTAACAGTTCCGCTACAGCATGGCTTCCAATATAGCCCGCCCCTCCGCATACTAATATTGCCAATTCATTTCTCTCCTTTCAGCGGCGTTATTCTTCCATTTTAAGTCTATAAAACGCCTGTGAATCTCTTTTTTAATCCTAAGATGATATATTCGCTTTTCATTTTACCACCTTCAGCATTTTCCAGCTCGTATTTTCATCATTTCTTCAAATAAAAACTAGGGGCAAAACAAGTGGAAAGGTTTCTGTTCCATTAAATGCCTTACAAGGAATAGTTCGGGTTTTTATCCATTACAATGGTTTCATCCTGGTGAATTAAAGCGATTTTGAGGCAAAAGCTATACTTTTTTCTCTGCATTTGAAACCAATGTTCTTTTTTTCCACTTAATACTGGTCGATAATAGTATTTTCGTATTACCCTTCTTTAACCCATACAGCAACTAAGCCGAAAGGACCCTCCCTACCCACCATGTCTTTATTCTAAATCATTCCTTGAAACTATTGATTTTCCAATACTTTTGCGTAATAATCTGCCAAAAATCTCTTTCTTATTTTTAGAATATTCAAAGGATATTCGGCTGCAATTGAGAAATTCTTAATAGGGAAAAATGATCATTTTTAATTGAATACTATCCAGTCAGTAATTGATTGTTTATTATTATAAGTAAGAATCTAAGATTTTTTGGTTTTTTTAGTCAGTTATTTAGGGAATAGGTAGGTTTATCAAAGATGACTTTGTGAATTTTTTATGAAATTTGTCATTGTTTTCACATGGCTGTTGTTTTATAACTTTTATTGCATCTCAAGGAAAAACCGTTTTTTTCTTTGAGGTGAACAACGTCTTATCATATTGGAGGAAGCTATGAATACTCAAACGAAACACAAGTTGGACAAAGATTGGGTGATTTTGATGAAGGAGGCGAAAAAACTTGGGCTGCAAATTGAAGATGTGAAAGAATTTCTTCACAGTCAGCCCGTCCAAAGCGATGCTGAAAAACCGATAAAGCAGTAAGCGTTTAGAAGCATCAGTTATCCAAAAAAACAGGCGGTTCTGTTGAATCTTGATCTATCAAGATGATCCAACCGGCTGTTTTAACGAGTGTTTTAATTGATAATGACGTATTTGAGCAGCAGGCCTGCTGCCTGTGTATAGATTCTGTCTGCTCCATAGAAACGCGCGTTTTAAGGAGCAGCCTTACCTTTGCCCTGTACATAGGTCGTTTCATTTTTCCAGCTTCACTCTCTTAAGGGGTACCAGACCGGATTGAATAAGGCGTTTTAGAGCCATTGCTAACCAACGCTGACGCCAGCAGTCCCATTCACTTTCTTCTGCATCGGTTTCGATTGCCTTTCTCCCGAAGGGGGGCGGAGCTTTTCGTCTTGATCCTTCTGATAATATCCTCATGCTTCCTTTCCATTCTCTCTTTTCTGTTAAGTTTGCCTATATAATCGATTTTTCCGATGGTAAATATCTAAAATATCAATTTTACTGATGATTGTTGTTATCTTAAACTGAATTCATGACCGATTCCAAAGGAGGATGAAACAATATGGGGATAGCAGCAATCTGCGGAAGCTCCCGTGAAAATGGAAATACGGAAGAACTGATGAATCGATTAGTAGACGGACTTGATGCCGATAAGATATTTCTGCGAAACTATCACATTCAGCCCGTATCGGACTACAGGCACAGCAATACAGCCCCTTTTTACCCTGATGATGACTACAGAGACCTGATCAGCCGGGTGCTGGAGAAGGATATCCTAGTTTTCGCCACTCCGATCTATTGGTACGGCATGTCGGGTCTGATGAAAAATTTTATTGACCGCTGGTCACAGACATTGATAGAGCATGGAAGATCTGCATTTAAACAGCAAATGGCGAAAAAAACGGTCTACGTGGCAGCTGTCGGAGACGATGATCCCCGCTTGAAAGGGCTGCCGCTCATTCAACAGTTTCACTACATATTTGATTTTATGAACATGACATTCGACGGCTATTTGCTCGGCAAAGGAAACAAGCCCGGGGGCGTGATAACAGACCGGGAATCGATTGCGTCTGCAAATGAACTGAGAAGGAAGCTGACAGAGGCGGAAACGAGGCGGAAGGTATGACAAATGAGAAGAAAAAGGTGAACAAACGGTTTCTTTTATGGAAAAAACATTTATTCGAGATGATCAGGTCTTTCATCTTATATAAATAAAACGCTGTGTGAAAATTGAAGAATAAATCCGGAGCGTGTTACATACCTTTGTTGTATCTTTTCAGACAAACACAAGGAGGGGCAAAGAACAAATGAGAGAAGGCAAAATAGATTACAGCAAAGCTGCGGCATCTCCGGAGTTCCAGCGGTTGTTATCACGGAAACGGGCTTTTATTGTACCGATGACGATTTTCTTTCTGCTCTTTTATTTCCTGCTGCCGGTTATGACATCATACTTCACATTTTTGAATCAGCCGGCAGTCGGAGCCATCACATGGGCATGGGTTTTTGCGATAGCTCAGTTTGTTATGACATGGACGCTGTGTATTATGTATACAAAAAAAGCCGGTCAATTCGATCAAATTGCAAGCGATTTCAAAAAGAAGATTGGAGGCGTTGATTCATGAGTGCCACAGCCTTTATTCTGTTTCTTGCCATTGTTGCTCTCACGCTTGTCATTACGTATTTCGCGGCCAAACAGACAAAAACGGCCAATGAGTTTTACACGGCGGGAGGAGGGCTTACCGGCATTCAAAACGGACTGGCTATTGCGGGAGATTACATGTCAGCGGCTTCTTTCCTCGGCATTGCCGGGATGATCGCTTTGAACGGGTTTGACGGTTTTTTCTACAGCATCGGCTTCCTCGTCGCTTATTTAGTCGTGCTTTACATTGTGGCAGAGCCGCTCCGAAACCTCGGCAAATTTACAATGGCGGACATGATTGCCTCTCGTTTTAAACAAAAGAAAATTCGCGGTGTCGCCGCATTAAACACGATCACGATCTCCACCTTTTATATGATTGCACAGTTAGTCGGCGCCGGTGCGCTGATCAAGCTTCTGCTCGGCATCGATTATACGCTGGCCGTGTGCATTGTCGGGGTTTTGATGACCATCTACGTCGTATTCGGAGGAATGATCGCAACCAGCTGGGTCCAGATCATCAAGGCCGTTCTCTTGATGGCAGGGACGCTCATTATTTCAATCATCGTTTTTTCAAAATTCGGCTTCAGCCTGACGAACATGTTTGAACAAATGAAAACAGCTACTCCGCTTGGGGCTGATTTTTTGAACCCCGGCAATAAGTATAATGTTCCTCTTGAAACACTCTCACTCAATTTGGCACTCGTCCTCGGGACAGCCGGCCTGCCTCACATTCTCATCCGGTTTTATACAGTAAAAGATGCCAAAACGGCAAGGAAATCGGTAATCTCGGCTACATGGATTATCGGTATATTTTATATTATGACGGTCTTTCTCGGTTTTGGTGCTGCCGCGTTTGTCGGTTTTGAAAACATTTTAGCTGCCGATAAAGCGGGGAACATGGCTGCACCGCTGCTTGCTCAGGCGCTCGGCGGAGATTTTCTGTTCGCCTTCGTCTCAGCCATCGCGTTCGCAACGATTTTGGCGGTGGTCACAGGCCTTGTGCTGTCGGCGGCATCCGCTTTTGCGCATGATATATACAGCCAGATTATCAGAAAAGGCGCGGCTACGGAAAAAGAGCAAATCATCGCTGCAAGATGGGCTTCCATCGGCGTATCCGTCCTTTCGATTCTGCTTGCTGTCTTCGCCCAATCGCTGAATGTCGCGTTTCTTGTCTCGCTTGCATTTGCCGTGGCGGCAAGCGCCAATCTGCCGCTCATTATCTTCACCGTCTTCTGGAAAAGATTTAATGCGGCCGGCGCTTTGGCCGGCAGTCTGACCGGTCTTTTAAGCGCGCTGATTCTCGTCTCCATCAGCCCGAGTGTCTGGGACCCGGCCGGAAACGCTATCTTTGTTGGAGAACCGCTGATCCCGCTTTCCAACCCGGGTATCATCTCCATTCCGCTCGGCTTTTTAGGCGCTTATCTCGGGACGATTCTGTCTTCAAAAACCCCTGATCAAGAAGCATTTGCAGAAATTCAGGTCAAAGCACATACAGGCATTCACATGGATCAATCTTAAACTGGATGCACACCCGAAAAAAACTTATGAGCCGGCCGGCTCATAAGTTTTTTTATTCCCGAAAGCTCGCCAGCCGCTCGTTCAGCGCTTTCGTGTGCCGGTAGACATCTCTGTAAATTTGAAACAGAGCTTTGTATTGTCTGCTGTATTCACGGCGGGGTGAAAAGGTTTCTTTGATGAGAACGAATCGGTCTGCACAAGCTTCAAGCGACGGAAACCAGCCGCACCCGACGGCCGCGATCATGGCTGCTCCATATGCCGGCCCCTGTTCGCTTGTGAGTCTGATGATGTCGGCGTTGAAGATATCCGCCTGGATTTGCAGCCATTGATCGCTTTTGGCGCCTCCGCCGATTGAAATCACGCGGCTGATATCCTTTCCCGCGGCACGGAATTGTTCAATGCTCTCGTGTAGGGAGAATGTGATGCCTTCAATGACGGCTCTGACGAAGTCCGCCCGTGTATGTGCGCTGTCCATCCCGATGAAGCTGGCGCGAATATCTGCATCGGCATGAGGGGTTCTCTCCCCTGACAAGTAAGGGGTAAACAGCAGCCCCCGGGCACCGGGACGGGAATGGTCAATATCGCTAATTAATTCGTCAAATGACGTTTGCCCGGCAAATACATCTTTAAACCAGCTGAAGCTGCGTCCTGCGGAAAGCGTCACTCCCATTGAATAAAACGCATTGGGGGCGGCGTGGTTCAGAAAATGAATATTGCCATCAAACTCTTGATCTCGGTTTGATTCATATGTGAGAACAACCCCTGAGGTGCCTATGCTGCAAAGGGCCGTTCCTTCTCTTAAAATACCGGCGCCGACCGCGCCGCATGCATTATCAGCGCCGCCGGCAAACACCTTGACTTCAGGAGCCAGACCGGTTTCGGCCGCGAATTCCGGACTGACGCCGCCGACACAGGCGCCCGGCTCAATCAGATCCGGACATAAGGACTCCGGGATGCCGAGCTTGCTGCAGATTTCCCCGCTCCATGTCTGATGTTTCACATCGAGCAGGAGCGTTCCGGCCGCATCTGAATATTCGCTGTGCAGACGCCCCGTCATCGTGTACCTGACGTAGTCTTTCGGCAGCAAAAAAACGGCCGCCTTTTCAAACAACTTTTTTTCATGTTCTTTCACCCATAAAAGCTTCGGAAGGGTAAAGCCTTCGAGCGCCGGGTTTTTCGCGATCTCGAGCAGGCGCTCCTTTCCGACTTTCTCGTTAATCAGACGGCATTGTTCGGTTGTCCGTGTATCGTTCCACAGGATCGCGTTTCGCAAAACCTCTCCTTTGCCGTTTAAAAGTACCAATCCATGCATCTGTCCGGAAAAGCTGATCCCTTTAATCTGAGATGCTTTTCCCGGGAAATGCATAACTAATTCCTTAATGGCTTCCTTCGTTTTTACCGCCCATTCTGCGGGATCCTGTTCAGAATAACCGGAATGGGGCTGAATGATGGAAAATGGTTTGGAGACCTCGCCGCACAGCTCTCCCCGCTGATTGACAAGGATGATTTTAACCGCGCTGGTGCCGAGGTCGACCCCGATCACGTATTCCACTAGCGTGTCTCCTTTTCTGCCGGCGCTTCGCGCAAAGCGTTCAATAAGTAACGGTTAACGGTCGCTTTCAGTCGTTCCTGGCGGCCTGACTGATTTTCAATTTGGTCGTGTTCAAGAGCGTATGCGGCAAGCTTATTCAGATCGGTGCGGCCTTCTTTGATCTCAAGCCCGATCCCTTTCGTATAGCTTTCATAACGCTCTTCAATGATCTGGTCGAGGGCTTTGTCTTCAAGCAGACGGGAGGCGACTTTCAAGCCGACTGCATACGTATCCATTCCTGCGATATGAGCGTGAAATAAGTCTTCATCCGCAAAAGACGGGCGCCTTACTTTAGCATCGAAGTTAATGCCACCGGTTTTAAACCCGCCTGCTTTCAAAATTTCATACATCGCAAGTACTGCAGAATACAGATCGGTCGGGAACTCATCAGTATCCCAGCCCAGGAGCAAATCGCCCTGATTGGCGTCAATGGAACCCAGCACATCGTGCAAGGCAGCCACCCGTAGTTCATGCTCAAATGTATGCCCGGCCAAGGTCGCATGGTTCGCCTCAAGATTGAGTTTAAAATGGTCTTTTAAACCGTAAGTTTCTAAAAAAGCGATCGTTGTGGCCGCATCAAAATCGTACTGGTGCTTCGTCGGCTCCTTCGGCTTCGGCTCGATCAAAAATTGGCCGTCAAAACCGATTTCGCGCGCATACTCAACCGCCATTCTATAAAATGAAGCCAAGTTTTCGAGTTCAAGCTTCATATTTGTATTCAGCAATGTTTCATAACCTTCTCTTCCGCCCCAGAACACATAGTTTTCCGCTCCAAGCTCCTTGGCGATATCCAGTCCTTTTTTCACTTTTGCGGCCGCATAGGCATAGACATCCGCATTGCAGGAAGTTGCGGCCCCGTGGACATACCTCGGATGGGTAAACATATTGGCTGTATTCCAAAGCAGCTGAACACGGCTAGTCTCCATCATTTCTTTAAGAAAAGACGACATTTGATCCAAATACGTAAATGTCTCACGCAACGTTGCTCCTTCATCAACGATATCAACGTCATGAAAGCAGAAATAGGGCACGCCGAGCTTTTCAAAGAATTCAAAAGCCGCTTCCGCCCGGGCTTTTGCTTTATCCAAAGGATGTGTCATCCGGTTCCACGGCCGGAACATCGTCCCGTCACCGAAAGGGTCTTTCCCGTCCGCATCAAAGGTATGCCAATACGCAACAGCGAAGCGAAGATGTTCCTTCATCGTTTTGCCGCCGACGTATTCATCAGGGTTGTAATATTTAAATGCGTAAGGATTTTCCGAATCGGCTCCTTCATACTCAATCACTCCGACATTTCTAAAAAACATTCCGATCTCCCCCTTCACTTTTCCTTGCAAAGCAAACGTTAAAAAATAAGTTTGTTTAACCATTAAACTAACTTCCTTGTATTTATTTTACAAGATGAATCAACCGCTTTCAATGGAAATGAAGGAAAAAATTGAGTTTTCTAAATTTGTTATACTATAATAAATTCACAGCTTCAAAACAATGGAGTGATTGACATTGAATACAGCGGATCAAGCCCTTGTAAAAAAAATGAACAAAGCTCTGATTCTTGATCAGATTATTGAGAACGCACCCATTTCAAGAGCAAAACTTTCGGAAATAACGGGATTAAATAAAGCGACCGTTTCCTCCCAAGTATCTTCCTTGCTTCAAAAGGACATCATTTATGAAACCGGCCCCGGCGAGTCAAGCGGCGGCAGGAGGCCCGTGATGCTGAAATTCAATCGAAAAGCCGGCTATGCGGTCGGTATAGATATCGGAACCAATTATCTGATTGTTGTGTTAACCGATCTTGAAGGGCATTTGATTGAACAATTCGAACGGACGCTGGATGAAGAAGACATTCAGGCGACAGAAGAGGCATTAATCGAATTGACAGGGCTAGCCGTTGACAAAATACCGCCTTCCCCATACGGATTGACCGGAATCGGCGTTTGCGTACCCGGCTTGGTAGACAACGAACGGCAGGTGGTGTTTACGCCAAATAAGCCAATCCATTTGATTCCGTTAAAGGAAAAACTGGAAGAAAGGTTCGGCGTTCCCATTTTAATTGAAAACGAAGCAAACGCCGGCGCCGTTGGCGAGAAGAAATACGGAGAAGCCGGACAGCTGGAGCATGCCGTGTTTGTCAGCATTAATACCGGGATTGGTTTAGGGATTTTAATGAATGGAAAACTGTTTAGAGGTGTGCAAGGTTTTTCCGGAGAAGCCGGGCACATGTCCATTCACTTTGACGGCCCATTGTGCCGGTGCGGGAATAGAGGCTGCTGGGAGCTTTACGCTTCGGAAAAAGCCGTCTTCTCTCACTATGGAGCGAATTCCGAAGCCCCGCTTTACGAAACCGTTAAAGAACTTGCAGACCGCAGTGATCCGGGGATGATGGAGACGTTTGAAAGATTCGGTTTTCATATCGGCATCGGACTTCTCAACATCTTGAAGACGTTGAATCCCGATACGATTATCTTGCGGAATACCATTGTAGAATCCTATCCGATCATCGTCGATGCGATTAAAAAAACGATTGCCTCAAGAAGTGCTGCAGAAGCCTTGTCTAATTATCATTTGAAAATCTCCTCGCTTGGCCGCACTGCCTCATCGCTCGGCATGTCCTCCCTGGTGATCGGGCATTTTCTGGAACGGTTTATGAACGAGAGATTTTAATTTTTATATCAAAAAGCGCATATTCCATTTAGGAATGCGCGCTTTGTTTAGCAGCTTGCACTTTCTTGCTGAACGCCTCGGCGGCCGCCTTTGGATCGGCAGCTTTGCTGATGGCGCTGATGACACTGATGCCGTCAGCGCCGGCCTCGATGACGGGGGCGCAGTTTTCGGCCGTGATCCCGCCGATTCCGACCACAGGTATGCCAATCCCCTGCCTGCGGAGCTCTTGAATGAGCGAGACACCCTGCACAGCTTTTGTATCCCGCTTTGTTTCAGTCGGGTAAACCGGTCCTGCACCGATATAATCCGCTCCATCCTTTTCCGCCTTTACGACTTCTTCAAGTGTATGCGCGGAAACACCGAGGATTTTGTCCCCGATTCTCGCTCTGACGTCGGCGGCCTTATCATCATCCTGCCCGATATGCACCCCATCGGCGTCAAGCGCAAGCGCGAGTTCTACATCATCGTTGATGATAAACGGAACATTGAACTGTTTGCAAAGAGCCTGCACCTGTCGAGCAAACGCCTTTTGATCTCCTGCTTTTAACGCGCCCTCGCCTTTTTCGCGGAATTGAAAAAGTGTCGCACCGCCTTTTAAGGCTTGTTCAATGACAGTTAAAGGATCGCCTGCAGTATTGTTTGAACCCATAATAAAATAGACTGACAACAGATCTTTTATCGTTTCTTTTGAGACTCGCGTCATCTTATTCCACCTCTCTGATCCTGCCGCGTTCTTTTATATCCATCGCTTCAACAGCGGCAAGCTGATTCAAAAACTCGATTTGAAAGCTTCCGGGCCCCAGGTTTTCCGTTTTCTCCGCGGCCAACTCGGCCGCCGTTCCATAAAAAGCGGCTGTAGATACAGCGGCATGGCAAACGTCTTTTTCAACGGCGCAAAACGCACCGATGACAGAGGTAAACAGACAGCCTGTCCCCGTCACTTTCGTTAACAGTTGATGTCCGTTGCCTACGGTATACGTTTTTGTTCCATCCGTTATGACATCTTCAGCTCCGGTTATGATGACGGCTGTATCCCATAATTTCGCGGCTTTTTTGGCGAGCTCTGTTCTGTCGCCGCTCCCTTCGCCTGCATCCACGCCTTTGATCAGCCAGTCCTCTCCAAGCGTGTTGGCAATTTCCGCGGCATTGCCTCTGACGGCGGAAACCTTCACTTCGCGCATAATCGCTTGAGCCGATTCTGTTCGAAACGGCGTCGCCCCAGCACCGACTGGGTCAAAAATAACCGGCACACCGTGTTCATTGGCGGACTTTCCTGCAATGATCATCGATTCAACAGATTCCCGGCTGAGCGTGCCGATGTTCAGCACAAGGGCTCCGGCGATCTTTGCCATGTCGGCGGCTTCTTCCCTCGCATACGCCATCACCGGCGATGCGCCGAGAGCCAGTAAACCGTTCGCCGTAAAATTGGTGACGACATTGTTTGTCATATTGTGTACGAGCGGTTTTTGCTTTCTGACTTTCTGAATTCCTCTTGCGGCATCTTCTAGATTCATTCGGCTGCATTCCCTTCTGTTTTTGAATTTTCGCTCCATATATACGATTTTGTATGATCAATCCACGCCCTCGCCGCGAACGACAGATAGCGGTCTTTTCTCCAAATGACGGCGACATGCCAAGGAATGGCCGGCCTCACCAGCGGAATGATTCTCACTCTTTCCGGGTCAAGATCGCGGCAGATTCTTTCGGGCAAAAGCCCGATTCCAAGGTTAGCGGAAACCATTTCGCTGATGAAATCCCATTGCGAGGTTTCATAAATGACATTCGGCTGAAATCCAGCCTTCAAGCAAGCCGTAATGATCCGTTCGTGAAGAACAAAGTCTTCCCGGAAAAAGATAAACGGTTCTTCGCTTAACTGCCGAAGCTCGATCTCATCCGCATCGGCAAAACGATGAGACGGGTGGACGATCAGCATCAAGTCTTCTTTTACGATTGTAAAGGAGTGAAAAATCTCCTCTTTTGCAGGCAAGACGACAACGCCGATATCAAGCGATCCGTCTTCCACTCCTTCCTGCACTTTCACAGAGCCGTGCTCAACAAGCTGAAAGGTGACGTTCGGATATTTGTCTCTGAAATCCCCTATCACTTTCGGAAAAAAGCCGGAGCCGATCATCGGCGGCAAACCGATCCGCACGTGCCCTTTTTTGACGTCCATCAAGTCATTCAGCTCTGAAGTTAAATTTTGAAACGACTTGGTGATTTCCTGGGCCTGCACATACATGCTTTGCCCCGCATCAGTCAGCTCGATCTGACGCCCCCGCCGGTAAAACAGCTCAATCCCGAGCTCTTCTTCAAGATTTTTAATCATTTTGGAAATTGTCGGCTGAGATATGTATAATGACTGAGCGGCTTTTGTGAAGCTTTTCAGACGGGCTACCTCCAAGAAATAGGTTAAGTGGCGTATGTCCATTTGTTTGACACCCTTTCAGAGTTCCTGCTTGTATTCATATTCTAAACCAATTTCATTGTTTTCTGCACCCCCGCGGAGCACCCCTCTACATCAACATAAAAAAACGCCGCCGGCATACAGCCGGCAGCGCCTATCTTCGGGCAATCGCTTCATCCTGTTCCTTCAGCGTGTCCACATTAGAGCGGGTGTCCTCAATGTTTTTACGAACAGCCTCTTTATACTGTTCGACCATATTGCAAATTTCGGCTTCGCGTTCAAGCCACTTTTTCGTAAAATCAAGGTTGTTCCGCCCGAGCGCTACGGCTGACGGGCTTTTTAAAGACACGGCTTGAAGCGTGCTGCTTACTTGCTCCAGCTGCTTCATAACCGCTGCATGGTTAAGTTTAATCGTTTTGCTCATTTCAACCACCCTTTTAAACCGTTGATTGTGCTGTGCAGAGCGTCGACGGCCTCCTCTCCTTTTTCCATCAGAAAGTCCGCCCGGTCGGCCGACCAGCTTGCAGCTTGAACAGCCCCTTTTTCAGAATCTAAAGCAAATATCTTTAAATCAATTTTATGAATATACCGATCATATTCATCGGTGAAAATTCTGTACATTGCTGTGTGCGCTTCATCACGTGCTTCGTCAAAATCGGCTGCCCTGCTTCCGGTCCACGACTCATCAAGGTTCGGACGCAAAATCTGCCTGATTTCTTCGATTCCGAGGTTTTGTTCCCGCTCTACATCGCGCTTTGCCCGCTCCAGCCTTGCAATTTGTTCTTCCAGCTCTGCCGCCTTATGAGAGAGGACACCGTGTATTTTTTGCAGCGTGTCTGAGTAGTCCATTATTGTCACCTCTGAAATTGCAGTATGATTCGCATGGATTGTTTCCTTGTCAAATTATGATTCAGTTGGTTTTTCATAGATTCACATCTTTGACTGGACTTGCTCTCATTTCCAATATTTATAGTTTAAGTCGAAAATCACGGATGTTGAATAGGCTGTAAATACTGTTTTTAGGGATATATACACAGTTCATCATCTTCCTCATAGCGCATTTTAAGGACATATAACCCGTCTTTTTGAATCATCTGTACACCGCTTTCATCGCGGACAAGTCTAAAGGCACGGGAATACGGCAGTTTAATGGTCACAAAAAATCGCCAAATGATTCCGGACGACAATTTCTAATTTTAGTCAGGAAACTGTTTCTTTTGACCTGATTTGCGCTTTTAACTATAGACAAAATGAATAATATCTATTCTGTATATGTATTTTACCTATACTTAAAACTCATGTACACTCATGTTTAGAAAGGGGGATAATGACATGAAAACATTCATTAAAGGATTAGGTCAGGTCGCTCTTTTGTTTTTATTCGCGCGTTTCATGAATCTGATTGCCGAGGTTCTTCATATAAACATTCCCGGCAGCATTCTCGGGATTATCGTCATTTTTGCGCTTCTTCATTTCAAAATCATTAAGCTGGAATGGATTGAAATCGGCGCCTTGTGGCTGCTCGCGGAGCTGCTTTTGTTCTTTGTCCCTTCAGCCGTCGGGATTATGAACTACGGAGATATTCTGGCTGAATTCGGCACAAGCATTATACTCGTTGTCCTCATCAGTACATTCGTCGTCATGGTGTCGACCGGAATGCTGACTCAATTGATTGCCAAAAGAAAGGAAAGGAAAAAAACATGCTCATCGGATGCTTAAGCCTGATCGCAACAGTGTTAATTTATCTGGGCGCAAAAGCGGTGTATTCACGCCATCCAAAGGTATATGCGTCACCTTTATTGGTCACGCCGGTGATACTTGTCGGCCTGCTGCTTTTCATCAACGTGCCCTTTGAAGCGTACAATGCGGGCGGTCGCTTGTTGACAGACATGCTCCAGCCGGCAACCGTGGCTTTTGCGATTCCGCTGTACAAATACTTTCCAGTCTTGAAAAAATACGCGGTTGAGATCATTATCAACGTGACTGTAGGCTGCTGTATCGCGATCCTGTCAACAGCGTTTATCGCAAAACTTTTCAAGCTGAATGAAGACCTGATTGAGAGCCTCGTTCCCAGATCGGTCACAACGCCAATTGCAATGAGCGTTTCTGAAATGATCGGCGGAATGCCCGCGGTGACCGCTGTTTTTGTTATATTGACCGCCCTGTCCGGGTCAGTGATCGGACCGATGGTCATTCGCTACTTCCGGATTGATAATGAAATCGCAAGGGGCGTGCTGCTTGGCACAAGCGCCCACGGCGCAGGTACGTCAAAAGCATTTGAGCTCAGCTCCGTGTCCGGAACGATTTCAAGCGTATCGATGATCCTGGCTGCGATCATCACGCTTTGCGCAGCGCCGTTTCTCATTTCCCTTATTGCAGTATCATAGCCGAAAAATAAAAAAACCAAATTGGGGAAGTTTTTTTCCGCCAATTTGGTTTTTTTCATTTAGACATCGAGCAGCACATCAGCAATACTATAAAAGAAATACACCAAAATCCCAACCGAAAAGTGTGAAATTTCCCCGATCCATCCGCCGCCATTTCCGAAAAAATTCATCGCTTTTTTCTTTGGAAAATGTCCACAGAAATCCCGTGAAAGCCCCTGTGAGAAAAGCGGCCGTCAACAATACTTTGACAAAGACCATCACCATATTCTCAACCTTTCAGCTGTTCAACCGCCGTCTCAAATTCCTTTTCAATCTCTGCGGACGGCTTCTTTGTCATCAGGCTGACGACGATGATCACGACTGTACAAACAATAAATCCGGGAATGATTTCATAAACCGGGTCAAAAGCTTTTACTTGCTCCCACACAATAACAGTCAACGCCCCGGACAGCATCCCTGAAAGCGCGCCCCACTTCGTCATTCGTTTCCAATACAGACTCAGCAGAACGACAGGACCAAAGGCCGCTCCGAAACCTGCCCACGCATAGCCGACAAGATTCAATATCGTTTCATTCGGATGAAGCGCCATCATGAGGGCGATCAGTGAAATCGCGAGGACAGACAGCCTTCCGACAAGAACAAGTTCTTTGTCAGAAGCTCCTTTCCGGACAAACGCTTTATAAAAATCCTCTGTAAGCGCGCTTGAGGTTACAAGAAGCTGTGAAGAAATCGTGCTCATGACAGCTGCTAAAATGGAAGCCAGCAAAAACCCCGTAATCATCGATGGGAACAAAAGGTCTGCCAACTTAATGAATATCGTCTCGGCATTCTTTAACGAAAGATGATTTGCGCTGAAATAGGCGATGCCGACGAGTCCTGTCAGCATCGCGCCGCAAATCGAAAAGATCATCCAGCCCATGCCGATTCTTCTGGCACTCTTCAACTCTTTCACGCTTGAAATCGCCATAAACCTGACAATAATATGAGGCTGTCCAAAGTAGCCGAGCCCCCACGCCAGTAAAGAAACAATACCGATTGCGGTTGTTCCTTGAAACGGACGGAGGAGGTCCGGGTTGACCGCGTTCACTTCCGAAAACGCCGGCGCAATTCCCCCCAATTGGACAAAAACGACGATCGGCATTAAGATGAGCGCAATAAACATGATCGTCCCTTGAACAAAATCGGTCCAGCTGACAGCCAGAAAGCCCCCGAAGAGCGTATAAAGAATGACAACCCCGGCCGTCAGCCAGATGCCGATCCGATAATCAAGGTGGAATGCTGTTCTGAACAGCTCTCCGCCCGCCACCATTCCGGATGATGTATAAAAAGTGAAAAATACTAAAATAACGAAAGCCGACGTCACTCGTAACAGCCTTGAACCGTCTTTAAAACGGTTTTCGAAATAATCGGGTATGGTAATGCTGTTGCCGGCCGTTTCCGTATACGTTCTCAGCCTCGGCGCAACATACACCCAGTTCAAATAAGCGCCGATTGTCAGACCGACAACGATCCAGCCGCTGCTCAATCCGTTCAGAAACATCGCACCGGGCAGCCCCATTAATAGCCAGCCGCTCATATCGGAAGCACCTGCGCTTAACGCGGTGACGGCGGGGCCCAGATTTCTTCCGCCAAGCATGTAGTCGGTCAAATTTGAAGTTCTTCGATATGCAAAATATCCGATAAAAAGCATTCCTGCCATATAAATACCTATCGATATTAAAATTCCGTAATCCATAACTTCCCCCTGCCTGAGTTTTTCGCGTAATATCAATATACATGAATAATTGATCGACAGGTATTGTTTTTATCGCAAAATTTTTCCCCAGCCTTACATTAACGGCGGCGGATCCGCAAAAAGACAACTTTTAAATAATCACCTTCAGGATAGCTTTTCACCGTTTTAAAATCTTCGGGCAGCGAATGCTCCTCAAGCACTGTAAAGCGCGTCCCCGTTTCTTTGCATGCCGCTTCGATAAAACCTTTGAATTTTTTCATCCCAAAAGCGCTGCTGTTCGTCGAAGCGACGATCACACCTTGATCTTTAGTGATTCGAATCGCGTCTTTCAACAGATTTTTATAATCCTTTGCCGCGCTGAATGTATGCTTTTTTGTTCTCGCAAATGAAGGCGGATCAAGGATGACGAGGTCAAAGGCGAGTTCTTTTTTGGCCGCGTATTGAAAATATTTAAAAACGTCCATGACTTTAATATCATGAGCTTCATAATCCAGCCCGTTCACGCTGAATTGTTCGATCGTCCTGCTTAAACTGCGGTTTGCAACATCAACGCTCGTCGTTTTTTCAGCGCCTCCAAGCGCCGCCGCCACAGAAAATGCACCTGTATATGAGAAGGTGTTGAGCACGGTTTTTCCTTCCGCATACCGGTCCCTAACCGCCTTGCGGACATGGCGCTGATCGAGAAAAACGCCTGTCATCGCACCGTCATTGAGGTAAACGGCAAAATGTATGCCGTTCTCTTTCACAATGATCGGAAATTCCCCTCTCTCTCCTCTGACAAAGTCGTCATCTTCTACATACTGCCCGGCCGTATTAAACCGTTTTTTCTCATATACGGCTTTATAGTCTGTCAATTCATCGAGGGCTTCCATAATCGCTTCCTTAAACGTATAAATCCCTTTGCTGTACCATTGGAACAAATAGTAGCCGTCATAATAATCAATCGTAAAGCCGCCGATTCCGTCGCCTTCCCCGTTAAACAAACGAAAAGCGGTCGTATCCGGGTCTTGAAAAAGCGATTTTCTGGCCTGAAAGGCGTTCACCAGCCTGCTTAAAAAGAATGATTGATCAATTGATTCCTCTTCGTTTCGGGTCAGAATCCAGCCGATCCCTTTGTTTTGCTCGCCATAGTAGCCCTTTCCCAAAAACGTGCCGTTTTCATCGGCAACCCTGATCAGCGAACCTTCTTTTATGCCGTTTTCTTGCGAAGAAACAGCTTCTTTTTCAATTAAGGGATAGCCCTTTTTCATTTTTGCAGCGAATGGATGTTTTATTTTTAATGTATGCATTTGATTTCATTCCTTATTTTAAAGTCTTCTCTATCCTACCATAACGCCTGATCAATATTCTTATTCATCATGTAATCGATATAATTGACAGATGATTCCGACCTTTCTAAAATGATGGAGAAACAAAAGGAGGAATGGCGGAATGGCGCGAATTGACCACGTAGGACTGATGGTGAAAGACATTGATGCTTCGATCACATTCTACCAAAATGTGATCGGAATGACGCTGAAAGGCAGAATGACCCATACAAACGGCATCATGAAGCTGGCTTTTTTAGGCTTTCAGAACAGAGACGAGACAGAGCTTGAATTGATCGAGGGATATAACGACAGTCTTCCTCAGGAAGGAAAAGTACATCATTTTGCCGTCTCAACCGATGATATCGAGGCTGAATTCGCCCGCGTAAAAAGCGCCGGCATCAAGCTGATGGAAGACGAGATCACCGTATTACCAAACGGCTTCCGCTATTTTTTTCTTTTTGGGCCCGAAGGAGAAATAATTGAGTTTTTTCAAAGAACATAACCGGATGCGGCTTTTCGCCGTTTCCGGTCTTTATGAAACGCGGAAAGCCGGCGGCTGTTTTTCGATAAACCTTTTGATGTTTTGATATGTCACCTCTTCGATGCGCCTGATGCTCTCATACGTAGCGCCGCCGATATGCGCCGTGCACATGACATTGCCGAGACTAGTGATCCGGGCGGCCGGCGGTTCGGTTTCAAAGACGTCCAATGCTGCACCTCTGATCTGTTTTTGTTCAAGCGCTTGAATGAGCGCGCTTTCGTCTACCACTTCTCCGCGGGCAATGTTGACCAGGTACGCGGTTTTCTTCATTTTTGCCAGCTTTTCTTGATTGATCAAATGATAGGTGGCAGGTCTTAATGACGTGCTGATACATACAAAGTCAGATTTTGCCAGGATATCGTCAAGCTCTGCAAACCGTACATTCAGCCGTTTGGCTGCATTGTAGTCTTTGTATGTGCCGTACGCCAAAACGTTCATATGAAACCCGGAAGCCCGTCTTGCAACCTTTTTGCCAATTTCCCCAAAACCGATAAGCCCCAGCGTTTTTCCATCGAGCTCATAGCCCATCTCGGATTGCCACAAACCGGCTTTGACTGCGGCGTTTGACTGCGGGATCGAACGGGCGCCAGACAGCAGAAGGCCGAATGCCAAATCGGCGACTGCCGAGGCGTTTTGGCCAGGTGCATTCGTGACGAGGATTCCTTTTTCGCTTGCATATTCTACATCAATATTGTCGATTCCCGCGCCGAATTTCATGATATATCTTAGTTCCGGGGCGGCGTCGATCAGCTCCCGGTCCACTTTTTCAACGCCGGCGATATAAATATGAACATCCTTGATATGAGTCAGTAAATCCTGTCTCGTCAACCGATTGGAATCCAGAAATGCAAATTCGGCGCCGAGCCGTTCGACCCTTTCCTTCAACAGTGGCGCTGTGCGGTAAAACAGTCCGTTAAGTGTCAACAGCACTTTAACCAAAAGCACTCCTCCATTCGTCAAAAATTTTTGCACGCCAAGAAAAATGCTTGTTTCCGAAAGGAAACAAGCGAATATGGGGATACGTCAGGGTTTGTTGTCATTATATCGATTCATCCTGCGATTTAAAATGAGATTGGCATGTTAGCTGACATGGTTTTTAGACAATTTGGCCGGCTGGTTAAAGGCTGTGGACTGCAAATACTTAAAATATTGACGGGCGTACGGGTGTGAGGTGTTTGAATTCCAAGGCTTGTTTCCGCCGCAGAAATGAACGATTGCCGGGTTTGCCCTTGTTTCCATATAGCGCTTTTGATCGATGAGGGAAGCCGGCGTTTTTTCTTTTAAAATAATGTGTGTTTGGGCGTTCCATCTCGGATGAAGTTCGAGCCACTGATCATAAAGAATCGCATTCAGCGCGTCTTGGTCATGAAACACAAACATGTCTTCATCGTTGTTATTGATAAAGTCGATGACTTTTTTCGAAATGTTGTTTTTTCTCCAGGCTTCCATATCGATGATCATGATACCTGAGTTAAAATATTTTGCTTCGTCGCTGATGTTCATCTTTTTCAGCCGTTCATGCTGGCCTGCATCTTCAACCGCCGCTGCGAAATAAGGTGAAATGTCCTTGTCCCACAACTTCGATATATCCTCTAACACTAAGGCGTCGCAATCGACATAGATCATTCGTTTGACGGATTCGTCATCAATCAGATCGGGGATGGAAATCCGATAGTATGCCGCTTTTGTAATATGGCTGCTTTCGACCGCACGGTCATACTGGCTTTTTTCTACATTCAGAAATGTAATAGGGGCTCCGAATTGAAGGGTCGTCTCTTCCAGACGCTTTTTATTTTCCGGTTCAATCCCTCCGTCGATGACATACAGTTTCACATCGCGCGTCTGATCCATATTCGTCAGCAATGATGCGAACATCACGCTTAAATGCTGTGCGTAGTTATTGTCTGTACATGAAATAATATGCATGGTTCGGTCGCTTTTCATATGTCTTCCATCTCCTTTTCTTTTTTTGTTCTATTCCCTTTTTTTAAAAGATAAACACCGTCGATAGGCTGAAAAAAAAAAGGATCATGCAAGATCCTCAGATTGTATGGCGTCTATTTCACTATCTTTTGGCAAAAAGCTTCTTTGAATAAAAGTAAGGGTAGCCAATAATGATGATTGGAGCTGCTAATGTAAGGAGCATCCATGAGCCTGAGTGCCTGTCTCTAATGACTCCAATGAATATACAAGTACCGATGAGAAAATATAATAAAGCACCTAAATACCAATACATGTTCATTCCTCTTTTTCTTTACACGTGCTCTTGGATTGACTATTTTTGTTTCTATGTTTGTCTGTTTTTTCGTTCGTATTGCTTAATCGATCAGGGCACTGATTTTTTGACACTTTCTCAGTTCTGATTCCTTTTCTTTTTAATGATAAAATTGTGAGATCAATCGATTTCAATGTTGATCATTCCTTTAATAAATAGTGAGTTCCTTATGATTTTAAATGTAAATTTGAAAAGATAAAACGTACATAAAGGCAGAACGCTTATGTACGTTTGGGCAATGATCATATGTTTGGGAACATCTAATGGTTCACTGCACCTCGGTATTGTTGTGTTCTTTCTCTTCCTATAAAATGATTGGATAAATGTATGTTCACGTTCAATAAATTACATGAATCTCTGTTCGGTTAAACTGTTAAAGGAAGTGGATGAGGTTTGAATCCTTTTAAAGAAAAGCATTACTCACATGATAGACGGGCATTAAATATGCTTGCGCTCAGAGTTCCGGGACTGGCTTTTATTCTCATGATCTATGTAGCCTCTATCGTGCTGCAATTTATTATTGGGAGCTGGTCCATTTTATTGCTTAACGTGTTTACAGTATTGACCGCCATTTTTGCTTTGCTGCATTGGCATTCATATCGCTGGGTTAAGAAAAGGGTCATTCTATATTTTGTGCTGCAAGGTTTGATCACTTTTACACTGGCTAATATCATGACTGGCTTCTTAGTGCTGGTCATCATCGGCCTTTATGCATTTTTGATGGGACAGATTGCAGGAATAGCAGACAGAAGAAGGACTTTCCTTATACTGTATTTACTGCTTCTGCTGTCAATCAATGCAACACATCAGATTCACAAAGGTGATTATTTGCATTTTCTTGTCATTGCCGTACCTATTATGATCGTGATTATTACTTATGCCGCTACATTATTTGCCCAAGTCGATGAAAAGATAAAAGCTCAGCTGACTCTTGAACGGCTGGAGCTGGCTCATCAGCAGGTCGAACAGCTGACGCTGCAAAACGAAAGGCAGCGTATGGCCCGGGACTTACACGATACGCTTGCTCAAGGGCTGGTCAGTTTAAATATGCAGCTCGATGCTATTCATGTTCATCTCGCCAAAGGCAACACAGAGAGAGCAATAGAAATCATTCAACAATCAATGAAAAGAGTGAGAGGTACATTGGCCGACGCGCGTTCAGCGATTGACGATCTGCGCAGCAAATCAGAGGAAATCGGTTTTCTAAAAGAAAGAATTACCTCACTAATGGATCATTTTCAAGAGTCGACAGGCATGGGTGGTTTTTTAGACTACCGATTACATCAGATATTAGACGTTCGTACAGCTGAAAACTGTTATTACATCATTGGAGAATGCATAACGAATGCAGCAAAGCACGCTGAAGCAGAAACGATATCGGTATCCATTTGGGATGATGATAAGGGGAGGCTCCATTTAACTGTCAAGGACAATGGCAAAGGATTTGATGTTGAAAAGAGCAAGAAAAAGAGAGGACATTACGGGCTTCTCGGCATAGAAGAACGCGTCAGAGCCATGAAAGGCCAATTTAATATAAAGAGTACAAAATCAAAAGGAACACAAATTGAGATCACAGTACCAATTCAGGGAGAGATGCAAGATGAATAAGGTTTTAATCGTTGATGACCATCTTGTCGTGAGGGAAGGTCTGAAGCTTTTAATTGAAACGAATGATCATTACACCATCATAGGAGAGGCCGAAAATGGCAAAGCGGCAGTCCGTCTTGCAGATGAATTAAAACCGGATATCATTCTCATGGATTTGTATATGCCGGAGATGAGCGGGTTAGAAGCCATTAAACAAATAAAAGAAAAACATGACATCCCTATCATTATTTTGACTACTTATAATGAAGATCACTTAATGATCGAAGGAATTAAATTAGGGGCGAAAGGATATCTATTGAAGGATACGAGTTCAGAAACCCTTTTTCATACAATGGATGCAGCAATAAGAGGAAACGTGCTGTTGCAGCCTGAAATCTTAAAACGTCTGCAAGAAATCCAATTGGAGCGGATGAAAAAACAGAGCAGTGATACGCAGCTGACAGAAAAGGAAGTCATTGTTCTAAAAGCAATTGCTAAAGGTCTTAAAAGCAAAGCGATCGCCTTTGATTTGGGCGTCTCTGAGAGAACAGTAAAGTCCAGGTTAACGTCCATTTACAATAAATTAGGCGCGAATTCAAGAACTGAAGCCGTAACGATTGCCATGCAAAGAGGCATTCTGACATTAGACAAATAACATCAAATTTGAAATTTGCCCAAACGTACATACCCGAATGTACGTTTTTTTTATTTCATTGTCCACTACAATGAGAAGGAATATGATCAAGCAATGTACTGAAAGGAGATTATCATGTCAAAAATGTTATATAAATTAGGAGGATGGGTTGCTCCCAATCGCATAAAAGTTATATGTGCGTGGATCGTTGTGTTAGTTGCTTCGATAGGGCTTGCCATTACGTTAAAACCAAGTTTTTCTGAGGATATGTCCATACCTGACACACCTTCGGAAAAAGCGATGGATGTGATTCAAAAAGAATTTCCTCACGGCCCTGATAAAGGGAGCATACGGGTGATTTTCGGTGCTGAAGATGGAGAGAAACTTACTGCAGAGTCAGCCAAAAAAGCAATAGAAAATACGTTAAAGGAAATCGATAAAGATGGTTCTGTTGACTCGATTGCAAGTCCTTTTGTGACAGGAACAATCGCGAAAGACGGCACAGTTGCCTATGCTGATATCAAGTATAAATCATCAGCAGATGATATAAAGGATTACTCTATCAAACACTTAAAAGACAGTTTGAAAATGGCTGATTATGAGGGATTGCAAACTGAGCTAAGCGGAGATGTACCGGGAGCCGAGATGGAGATAGGCGGTATCTCTGAAATTGTCGGCATTATTTTGGCCTTTATCGTTTTAGCCATTACATTCGGCTCTTTATTAATAGCAGGCTTACCGATTTTAACTGCACTGATTGGATTAGGTGTTAGTATTGGACTTGTTTTGATTGGAACACAAGTTTTCGATATTGCTTCCGTCAGTCTTTCATTAGCCGGAATGATTGGCCTTGCTGTTGGGATTGATTATGCTTTATTTATTTTTACGAAGCACCGTCAGTTTCTAGGCGAAGGCATACAAAAGAATGAATCTATTGCCAGAGCTACCGGAACAGCTGGGAGTGCAGTCGTTTTTGCCGGACTTACTGTTATTGTCGCACTTTGCGGATTGACGGTTGTTAACATTCCTTTTATGTCTGCAATGGGGCTGACAGCAGGGCTTAGTGTATTGTTAGCTGTTCTCGCCTCAATCACGCTTGTTCCTGCCGTCTTATCGATAGCGGGGAAACGGATGGTTCCGAAATCAAACAAGAAAAAAGAAAAACAAAGCGCTGAAACAAATGTCTGGGGACGCTTTGTCACAAAAAACCCTATCATGCTAAGTGTATGCAGCATTTTCATTTTGCTCGTCATTAGTATTCCATCTATGCATTTGGAACTGGGCTTGCCTGATGCAGGGATGAAAGCGAAGGATAATCCGGAACGCCAGGCATATGACTTGCTTGCCGACGGTTTTGGAGAAGGATTTAATGGTCAATTAACAATCGTAGCGGATGCTACAAGTGTGACAGAAAATAAGGTGGAAGCCTTCACAGATGCAGTGAAAGAAATAAAGGAACTAGACCATGTAGCGAGTGTCACTCCTGCAATGCCTAATAAAGAAGGGAACTTTGCTATCATTACGGTCGTTCCTGAAACAGGTCCAAATGATGTGGCAACGAAGGATTTGGTAAAGGAAGTACGCAGCTTATCAGATAAAAACGGGGTAGATTTGCTCGTTACTGGATCGACTGCCGTGAATATTGATATTTCAGATCGCCTGAATGATGCGATACCGGTGTTTGCTGTGCTCATTGTTGGTTTTGCGTTTGTATTGCTGACAATCGTATTCCGTTCGCTGCTTGTGCCTCTTGTTGCAGTTGCTGGTTTCGTATTGACAATGACTGCCACTCTTGGGATCTGTGTATTTGTTTTACAAGACGGGAATCTCATCGACTTTTTCAAAATACCAGAAAAAGGGCCGATACTCGCGTTCTTGCCGATTTTATCTATTGGAATTCTGTTTGGATTAGCCATGGATTATCAAGTATTCCTTGTCAGCAGAATGCGTGAAGAATATGTGAAAACAAAGAATCCAGTACAAGCGATTCAAGCCGGATTAAAACACAGCGGTCCTGTTGTCACCGCAGCCGGCCTGATCATGATCTTCGTTTTTGCAGGATTTATCTTTGCTGGAGAAGCTTCTATTAAAGCCAACGGGTTGGCTCTTTCCTTTGGTGTGCTCTTTGATGCATTTATTGTACGAATGACACTGATTCCAAGTGTCATGAAGCTGATGGGGAATGCAGCCTGGTACTTGCCAAAATGGCTGGACAAGATTATTCCGAATGTGGACATAGAAGGGCATCAACTCACGAAGGAAATACAGCCAGAAATAGATTATGAACAAAAGAAACAAATCAGTATGTAATAGAAAGCAGATCTTTTACGAGATCTGCTTTTTTCTTCATATTCCTGATCACGGTGTGAATGATTAGTTAAAAAGGAGACACTCATGGCGTAATCACTCATTTTGATTTTTTAAAGTCTCTTGGCCAATGGAATACGGCCGAACCTATTCAGAAATACAGGAATCATGCAAGATCCTTTTTTTCTTTCACCTTCCTGGCGATCCAAAACGGCAGATAGAGAAGATAGAAGAAGACGATCGTGACCGCTTCCGCTGATAAAAGATACCATGGCCACGGCCCGAGCACGTCTAACAGCGAAGCTCCGCCGCCCGGCTTTTTCATCATGTACATATAGTTCGACTTCAGCAAACGGTTGATTAAAAAGATGAATGCCCCATAAATATTGACGAGAAGAAACGTGACCCAGAGAGAGCGCACGGTCGGCTTATACTTCTCGGCTGCAATCATCAGAAGGCAGGCCAGTACGACGATTCCGTGGGAAATGAAAAATTCAAAAAAGCGGAAATGAGGAAAGCCGTACCTTCCCAAGTCAGGCGTCAGAATCGCTTGCAAAGCGCTCCCCAAACCGGCAAAATAAAGAAATTTAAACAAGGTGAGATTTTTCGTCAATAACAGAATGATGACAAGATAAACCGAAAGGTCGCTGAGGTGAAGCGGCAAACAATAACGCGGCGTCCAGGAATTTACATAGATAAACCAGGAGTGGTAGCTGATTTCAGAAATCAATAAAACCGCCACAAACGCATAGCGAAGCATCCGGTTCCACCGCGGTTTTTGCAGCGTCTTGCGAAAGACGAACAAACAAACACCGAGCGCTGCAAGCACCAGCAAAGTCAGTATATGAGATGTTGAAAAAAATTGAAACGAGCCGAGCTGATAATCTTTTTGAAAATATGTTTTCATCTTAAGCACCTGTCATCAAAATATTTTAACGTTATTTTGTGACAAACCATGATCTATTATTCAAAAAGGCCGCCGAATGTCCGGCAGCCGGGTGTCACATAGAAATAGAATCGTTTTCTTTTACATTATCATTGACCTGAATCCGTTCAACCTTTCCGACAAGAAAGATGTACGAAAGGGCTCCCAAAAGGGCAAGGGTGCCGATAAAGACGAGGGCGGGCGCAAAGCTTCCCCCGTTTGCGAGAAATGATCAAGTTCAGCCTTATTTACCTTTGGATGACGGTCGGGATCACGGTAAAAAATATACCAGATAAGGCCCCAGATGATGCCGATCACCCCAGTTACGATGAACAGGCCGCGCCAGCCGACGACATGCTGGATGGCGCTGAGCGCCGGCGTTAAAAACGCAAGGCCGGCAAATTGCCCCGACGTATAAAACGCAATGGCTGAAGCCCTTTCCTGTTCAGGGAACCATGAAGTCACCACCCGGTTATTGGTCGGAAAAGCCGGCGCTTCAAACGCCCCCGTCGCAAGACGCAACCCGAATAGAGAACCGAAGCCGCGGACAAACCCCTGAAGCAATGTTGCGAGCGACCAAGTAACCAAGGTAAAACCGTAGACAAGCCTCGGGCCAAACCGATCGACAAGCCCGCCTCCCGGTATTTGCAGGGCGCAGTATGCCCAGCCGAAAGCGGAAAAAATCAAACCCAGTTGAACGGCAGACAAGTTTAAATCGTCTCCTATTGCAGAAGCTGCGACGGAGATATTGCTTCGATCCATATAATTGATCACGACACATACAAAAATAAACAGCAGTACCCGCACTCTAACCTTTGTCGGCTTCTCTTTTACAGCAGCTTGTTTCATGACAGGCCCTCTCCTTTTATTTGTTTGTAATGACGGACATCTTTTGAAAACGGTATCATTTTTACCATTCAGCTATGCTTCCGTCCTTGTGCCGCCATACCGGATTGCGCCAGTTATGCCCGATATCAGCCATTTTCCGGACATGATCTTCATTGATGTCCACCCCAAGGCCCGGGCCATCCGGAATCCGGACATAGCCGTCTTCATAGAAAAACACCTTTTGATCCACTATATAATCAAGCAAATCCGTGCCTTTGTTGTAATGGATTCCTAAGCTTTGTTCCTGTATAAATGCATTGTGGCACGTTGCATCAACCTGAAGGCAGGCCGCCAGAGCGATCGGGCCCAGCGGACAGTGAGGAGCGGCGGCGACATCAAATGCTTCCGCCATCGACAGGATCTTTTTGCATTCGGTAATTCCGCCGGCGTGTGACAAGTCAGGCTGAATAATATCGACATAGCCGTCAGTCAGCAGATCTTTAAACTGCCACTTTGAAAACATTCGTTCTCCGG
Source organism: Bacillus sp. FSL K6-1284 (assembly GCF_038002625.1). NCBI lineage: Bacteria > Bacillati > Bacillota > Bacilli > Caryophanales > Bacillaceae > Bacillus > Bacillus sp. FSL K6-1284. The sequence continues at coordinate 4,085,172 of NZ_JBBOCW010000001.1, forward strand.
TCGCAATCGGAATTGAGACGAGGCTGGCGATATCGCGGAGCGCCTCGTTGTTTTCCGGCAGAACAGGCTCTTCTATAAACATCGGGCGAAACGGTTCAAGCTCTTTTGCCAAAATCTTCGCCATCGGCTTGTGCACCCTGCCGTGAAAGTCGATGCCGATTCCAATGTACGGGCCGACAGCTTCTCTGACGGCTGATATTCTTTCAATCACCTGATCGATTTTTTCATGTGAATCAATGTATTGCAGCTCTTCCGTGCCGTTCATTTTGACGGCTGTAAAGCCTTGGTCAACCACCTCCTTGGCAGCGAGGCCGACGTCTTGAGGCCTGTCTCCGCCAATCCAGGAATAGACCTTGATCGATTCCCTGCTCTTCCCTCCGAGCAGCTGATGCACGGGCGCATTGTAAAACTTGCCCTTAATGTCCCAAAGCGCTTGATCGATTCCTGCAATCGCGCTCATCAGAATGGGTCCGCCCCGATAAAACCCGCCTCTGTACATGACATTCCAGTGGTCTTCAATGTTCATCGGGTCTTTGCCGATTAAATATTCCATTAACTCGCCGACAGCCGCCTTAACTGTCGCCGCCTTTCCCTCGATTACCGGCTCTCCCCACCCTGTAATGCCTTCATCCGTTTCGATTTTTAAGAAAAGCCAGCGCGGTGGAATTTGGAAACACTCGAATCCCGTTATTTTCATCTCTGATCTCCCCTTTTACTGTTTTGCTGCTTCAACAAATTGCTTTGCTTTTTTGGACAGCTCTTCTAAAAACGCGTCATTCACATCTTGATGAGCCCTCACAAGTGAACCGCCGATTCCAGCACCGACCGCACCGGCCTGTAAAAACTCGTGAAGGTTTTCCAACCCTACCCCTCCCGTCGGAAGCAGCGGAATATGCGGAAGCGGTCCGTGGATATCTTTGATATAGCCAGGCCCCATCGTTCCGGGAAATACTTTGATGATGTCTCCACCGCTTTCATACGCCGTCAATATTTCCGTCGGGGTAAAGGCGCCCGGAATGCTGATCGCTCCATATCGCTTTGTCAGCTTGATCGTCTCTTCATGAACAGTTGGCGACAGGATAAACCGCGCGCCGGCTAAAAGCGCCGCTCTCGCAGATTCGGGATCAAGAACGGTTCCCGCTCCGATAAGCATTTCGTCTCCAACATCTTCTGAAACCGCTTCAATCGCTTTGATCGCTTGAGGGGAATTAAGCGTAATTTCCACAAGCCTGATGCCGCCCGCTTTTAAGGCGCCTGCAATGCTCACTGCCTCCTCCGGATTGTATCCGCGGATGATCGCAATCACTTTTTGTTCTTTGATTTGTGACAATACATGCATTTCTGCCACCCTTTCTTTACGGTTTTTTATCGGCTGACATCTTCTTCATCAGATTGTTCCATAAACGCAAACAGTGAATCGCTGTCAGGCAGCCCTTCAATATCACCGTTTACCGCAGCTACCATGGCGCCGACGGCACAGCCGCGTTTGACAGCTTGAGAAAGCGGAATATGATCAATCAAACCCGATAATACACCGGCTGCAAAGCCGTCTCCGGCACCCACGGGGTCCGCTGCAGTCTGAATCTGATAGCCTTCCGCATAGCCGTTTTCATTCCCGCTGGAATAATAGGCGCCTTTTGCACCAAGCTTGACGATGGCGGTTTCAGCCCCGTGCCCGCGGATGGCTTCCGCTATTTTTTTCTCATCAGTGGTGCCGAACAAAAAACGCCCTTCGCTCAAGCCGGGAAGCACGATATCAGACTGTTTGATCAAATCAAACATCGTCTGCCGCGCCCGCTCTCCGTCCCAGAGCTTTTTTCGAAAATTCGGATCAAATACAACACATTTATTATGCTTTTTGGCGAGCTCCACTGCATAAAACACTGCATCTGAAGCGCTTTCACTTAAAGCCGGGGTAATTCCCGTAATGTATAAAAACCCCGCTTTCTCAATGTATGGCTCATCAATATCGCTTTTTTTCAAAAAACTCGCCGCTGAAAGCGTCCTGTAATAGAAGACATTGACTTTGGCCGCGCTTTTCCTTTCTTTAAAAAACAAACCGGTCGGCGCCGTGTCATCGAGCTTCACTTGGCTGACATCGACTCCTTCTCCTCTGACAGCAGAAAGAATCATCGCCCCGAACTCGTCTTTTCCAAGCCGGGTAATCCAGCCGGCTTTTTTCCCGAGCTTCGAAAGCCCGATCAGCGTGTTGGTTTCTGCGCCCGCTATTCTCACCTGATAGTTTCTTGCGTATCTGAGAGGGCCGTCTTCATTCGGAGTGAACAGCGCCATTGTCTCTCCTATGCTAATAACATCCATCAGAACTCTCCCCCTTTGCTAAAGCGGCTTTTTAAATCCGCCAATGCTTTCTGTAATTTTTCCGGCTGTGTGAAGCAGCTGCTCAACGATAAGTGCCTTTCTTGCGAGCATGCGCTCCTTTGGCCCGGCGGTGCTGATCGCCGCCTTCATTACGCCATCCGGACCATAGACAGGAGCCGCCAGACAAAACAAACCTTCTTCATTTTCTTCATTGTCAACGGCATATCCCTGTTCCAAAAATGTCTGCAGCTGCTTTTCCAGCTCATCTCTGGCGGTGATGGTATGCCCGGTAAACCGGATAAATTCCATGCGGTCGAGCAGCCCTTCCCTTTTGTCCTCCGGCATGAATGCCAAAAATGCCTTGCCAAGCCCGGTGCAATATAGCGGCTTGCGCGAACCGGGCTGTGCGGTTGTTCTGATTGACCTGTTGTTATCGATTTTTGCGATGTAGACGAGCTGATCATCGGATAGAACGGCCATAAACACCGTCTCCTGAACGCCGTCCATCAGCTGTTTTAAAAACGGAACACCTTGCGACGAAATGTCGATCGACTCCATGGCAGCGGTTCCAACTTGGATCAGTTTTGCCCCCAGCCTGTAACGCTTGATAGCATCCTGCTGAAGGTATCCTTCATCCAAAAGTGTAGCAGCCAAATTGAATGTACTGCTCTGCGGCAGCGACAATTCTTTGCTGATCTCCTTTACGGTTAATCCATCCGGATGATTTGACAGCAATTCAAATATACGTACAACACGTACCGCGGATTTTACTGACATGACACCCTCCAACATTCACATATGTGATTCAAAATCAGGATCCTGATAATTCGGACGTATTCTAAACAGAAAGAATGCTCACGTCAACTATCCTATTAAACAAAAAAACTTTTTTATCAAACTTCAAATTACTGGTCTATCGAATCATTTATCAGATGCATGCAGGATTCACCCGCTCAGCTGCGAATATCTCTTCTCAGGAAAACAAGACCATCAAGGAGGTTTATGTATGAAGAGAAAAATGATGATGATCGGATTGGCGCTATCCGTAATAGCAGGCGGCGTGTTCGCCGATGGAACGGGAAATGCTGTTCAAGCGGCGCCTCAGGAAACAGCCATCGCAAAAGATGTCGAAAAATTCAGCAAAAAAATCAACGAAAATCGCGCCTATCAAACGATTTACCATTTAAGCGAAACAATCGGACCGCGTGTGACAGGCACGGCGGAAGAAAAAAAGAGCGCCGCTTTCATCGCCTCACAGATGAAAAAATCAAATCTGAAAGTGACCACACAAACCTTCAGCATACCTGATCGGCTGGAAGGAACGCTTACCGTTCAGGGAAATAACGTGCCTTCGCGGCCTGCCGCCGGTTCCGCCCCGACAGCAGCAGAAGGCCTGGCAGCTCCTCTCTATGATGCCGGCCTCGGCCTGCCCGGCGACTTCACCGAGGAAGCGAGAGGCAAAATCGCCGTCATTTTAAGAGGCGAGCTGACATTCTATGAAAAAGCAAAAAACGCTGCTGACGCAGGCGCAAGCGGAGTGATCATTTATAATAACGTCGACGGCCTCGTCCCTCTGACTCCAAATCTCAGCGGTAATAAAGTCGATGTTCCGGTAGTCGGCGTCAAAAAGGAAGACGGAGAAAAGCTGCTTTCTGAACAAGAAGCGATCTTGAAGCTGAAGGCTCATAAAAATCAAACATCGCAAAACGTGATCGGCGTCCGCAAAGCAAAAGGTGTCAAAAATCCGGACATCGTGTATGTGACTTCGCATTATGACAGCGTCCCTTATGCTCCCGGAGCCAATGACAATGCCTCCGGCACTTCAGTCGTCCTTGAACTGGCCCGGATCATGAAGACGGTTCCAGCCGACAAAGAAATTCGCTTTATTACATTCGGTGCCGAAGAAATCGGTCTCCTCGGATCGCGCCATTATGTCAGCACCTTGTCAGAGCGGGAAGTCAAACAGAGCGTTGCCAACTTTAACTTAGATATGGTGGCGACAAGCTGGGAAAATGCTTCACAGCTGTACATCAATACACCCGACGGTTCGGCAAACCTCGTCTGGGAGCTAAGTAAAGCCGCTTCTTTAAGCCTTGGGAAAGACGTATTATTTTTACATCAAGGCGGATCATCCGACCATGTCCCATTCCATGAAGCCGGCATCGACTCGGCCAACTTCATTTGGAGAGAGCCGGGAACAGGTGCATTGGAGCCTTGGTACCACACCCCTTACGACACGATTGAACACATCAGCAAAGACAGGCTGAAAACAGCCGGTCAAATCGCGGGAACAGCCGTGTATAACCTGAGCAAAAAAGAAAACAGAAAACCGTCTTACAGCTCAGTCGCCCAATAATATTAAAAAGGAGCAGATCGAATTGATCTGCTCCTTTTTTTATACCGCTTCTTTTCAATCCTTCATCAGCTTAATAAACCGGAAGCTCATCAAAACGCTGCCGATGGCAACCACAATCATGACCACCCCCAGATCCTGAAAATGACCCGCGGTTATTTCTTCTCCAAACAACAGACCCAGAATGACGGACGAAAAGATCGAGCCAAGATAGCGGCATGTTTGGAAGAGCCCCGAAGTGGTCCCGACGATGTCCGGCGGACTTGCCGTAAACATGGCAGCCTGCAGGGCGACATTGCCGAGTCCGTAGCTGACCCCCAGCAAAGAGAGGATAATGCCTTTCCACAACATCGGTGCATCGACAAAAAACAATGTAAGCAGGATGGCGCCGGCCGCCATTATGCAAGAACCAATGAAAACAGGCTGCGTTTCACCTGAACGGTCAATCCATTTCCCGACGAAAGGTGAAACCAATACGCTCGTCCCGGACATGAACAGCATCAAAAGACCGCTCGCTTGAACGGAAAGATGCATTTCATCCTGAAAATAACTCGGAAGTCCAAAAAACAAACAGTAGTTAAAGATGTTCAGCATAATAAATTGAGCATAGACCGAAGTTAGCGTCCTGCGCGCGATCAACAGTCTGATATCAATAAACGGGCTGCTCACTCTCAGCTCCCACCAAACAAACATCAAAAGCAAGACAAGCCCGAACATCCCCTCGGCAAAACGGGGCTCGCCCGTGCTTAATGAGAGCAGGAATGCCAGCAGGAGAACGATTCCTCCCGCAAACAGAAGAATCCCGGTCAGATCAAGCCGCTTGATGACGGCGCGGACATTTAAGCCGGCTTTTTTCTCATCTTTCGGAAACATGTACATCCCCAGCAAAAAGCTGAACAAAATAAATGGAAAGTTCACAAGGAAAATGGCGGGCCAGCCCCCGAGAACGATTAAAAATCCCCCCACAGTCGGTCCAAAAGCGGTCATAGCCGAAGAAAAAATGGACAGCACACTTAGTGCCGACGCCCGCTTTTCATGAATGTGACTTCTGATCAGGCCCACTCCCGAAGGATAAATGGCGCCGCTCCCAATCGATTGAAACAAACGCATGATCAGCAAGACGGAAAAAGCCGGTGCGAGAGGAGCGCCGATTGCCGATACGGCAACGAGAACAAGCCCTGACAAAAACATCTTTTTCCGACCGATTAAATCGCCGATTTTTCCCGTGACAGGCTGCGCGACCGCACTGGCTAAATAAAAAGATGAAATCAGCCACGATACGGTTGCAAATGAAAGATGAAACTCATGCTGGATGCTGTGCAGCGCCAAAGAAATCATTGAAGAATTGAGCGGATTCAGCATCGTCCCTGATGCAACGGCTGTTAAAAACAGGGCGCGGTTCTTTTTCAATCCGGCCATTTACTTAGGGTAAAGCAGCCTTTCGCCAGCTCCGTCCGCTTTACCTTCCGTACCCGCATCACGGCCGAAAGCATTGCCGACGGTCCCGTATAAAGCAGCATCAAGCCGTTGCGACTCCCGGTTCATCATCGCTGCCGCTCCGTTTTGCAAACCGCATTCCGCAAGTTTTTCAATATCCGATTTCATTTTTAGACCTCCTCGTGCTCTTATCATTTTCTTGTTTTCTTTTTTCGATTCATGACAGTCATAACCTTTGATACAAAGGAGCGTTCTTCCTCTTTTCTTTTAGTTGAAAAACATATTTGACGAAGCTGGCATAGTGAAAAGTTCACAAAAGAAGAACGCGAAGGCATCGCCGGGCCATGATTTCCAAAACAAAAAGCGGAAAGAAGTCGAGCGTCTTGCCGGAGATCAGGTGAAAGTGTGGATGAAGAGCGCGCTCGGCAAACTGCAGGGTGAATACCGGACGGACGTCTTGAAATTCTGGAATCGAAAAAGCGGAAGGGAAATGGGATGAGATTTTCACCGAATCCGATATTACATATGAGGTTGATATTCAAGGATTGACAACTTCGGGTCAAGCGGCAAAAAAAAATAGCAGCCGGGCTAAAAAATGCCCGGCTGCTTTTTATTGATCCGCTTTTGTTCGAATATGAAGCATCTTTTCATCCAGATAGTTCGCGATGTCAGCCGCTTCTTTCAGCTCATCCGTGAGCTGGTTCGGCACTTCATTGTTCAATTTGTAGTAGATTTTATGTTCGAGGCTCGCCCAAAAATCCATCGCGATCGTCCTGATTTGAATCTCCACCTTGGCGTGCTCGACGCGGTTGGTCAAGTAAACAGGCACTTCTACAATCAGATGGAGGCTCCTGTATCCGTTCGGCTTCGGATTTTTAATGTAGTCTTTCATGTTTAAAATCTTGATGTCTTCGTGTTCCTTCAGCACTTCAACCATATTGTAAATATCGGATAAAAACGAGCAGACGATTCTGAGACCTGCGATATCATTGATGTGCTCCTTAGCGGCCTTTGTCGTAATATCGCAGCCCTTCCGCACAAGCTTGTTGATCAGGCTTTCAAAGCTTTTTACCCTTGATTTCGTATGCTCAATCGGGTTATGGCCATGGATTAAATTATATTCCTGGCTGATAATCGAAAATTTCGTATCCATTTGATCCAAGGCAAATTTATAGACAAGGAGTTCGTTCTTCCAGTCCTCCATCAGGTTTCTTAAATCTTCTATCTGGGCTTCAGGCAGTCCTATCATCTTATCTATCGCCATATCCATTATATTTTTCTCCTTATGACATCATATCGTTTTTTCAGTTAGTAGACGGGCACATCCACGGTAAAGTTTCGACTTAAATCGCAAGATCAAAAAGTGGTCTGGTTGATCATTTTCCACTTTTATAAATTTATTTCCCTTTCAAAAGTCATAAAACATTCATATTCTGTATTACCACTTTTCGGAGGTGAGAATATGTCATACTCTAATAGCTTCGCTTTGATCGTTGTATTATTTATTTTGCTGATCATTGTGGGTTCCGCTTTTGTAAAGTATTAATTCCTTCACGCACTTCCGACAAACTGCAGGTTCATATCGAAAAGCGCTCCGCTTTTCATATGAGCCTGTTTTTTTGTGATTTAAAAAGAAGTTATTTCCACAATAACAAAAAATGTTTATAATAGGATAGGCTCTGAGCTGACAACGCTCAGAAATAAAACTCTCCCACAAATGAAACTTTTATACAACATTTTCGTCTTATACTGTTGTTAAGGCAATTCAATAACGGAAAGGAAAAGATCAATGTTAAATAAGCTAAAAATGTTGTATGAAAAAACAACAATGAAGTGGCTGCTCAACACTTCCTATTACTTTCTTATTCTCGTACTGCTGTTTTTAATTTACGGATTCCACACAGCAAATACAGGTTCATATATTTATAATGACTTTTAATGGAGAAAAAAACAATGAAACTGATAGAAACTATTAAAAAATACGCGCAAACACAACCCGATACCCTTGCTTTTGTGAATGAAGAAGAAAAGCTGACATACGGAGAGCTTTGGTCACAATCTGAGCGCCTTGCCGCGCGGATTCAAAGCGAAGCATTAACAGAGGCTTCTCCGATCATTGTCTACGGACATATGAAACCGGTCATGGCGGTTTCTTTCCTGGCTTGCGTGAAAGCCGGCCATCCGTACATTCCAGTTGACGTATCGATTCCGGCAGACCGGATTCTGAAAATCATCAACAGCTCAAAAGCCGAGCTTATACTCAATAACTCAGGCACTTCGGTTGACACGGGAGATGCCCTCATTTCCGTTGTGGAACCGGGCGTTCTTGAAGGAGACGGGGTGCCGGAGACAGATCCCGGCCGCTGGGTTCACGGTGAAGATACCTTTTACATTATCTACACATCCGGAAGCACGGGAAATCCAAAAGGCGTGCAAATCTCAGCCGCCAATCTTCAGAGCTTCACAGATTGGATCACGAATGACTTTCCGGTGGAAAGCGGCCAAGTGTTCTTAAATCAAGCCCCGTTTTCCTTTGATTTATCGGTGATGGACCTTTATCCGTGCCTGCAGTCCGGAGGCACATTATGGACGGTTACGAAAGATATGATTAACCGGCCGAAACTGTTGTTTGAAGCGCTGAAACAATCCAACGTCAACGTCTGGACATCAACGCCTTCATTCGCACAAATGTGCTTGATGGATCCGTCTTATTCTGAAGAGCTGCTTCCTGAACTGAGCTTGTTTATGTTCTGCGGAGAAACGCTTCCCGCGTCAGTCGCCAGACAACTTAAAGAGAGATTTCCGAAGGCTCGTGTTTTTAACACATACGGCCCGACCGAAGCGACTGTTGCCGTCACTTCCATCGAAGTAACAGACGACGTATTAAACAAGTATTCTTCTCTTCCCGTCGGTTCTGAAAAGCCGGAAACCGAGATCGTGATCATCGATGAAGACGGAAAAGCCGTCCAAGAAGGGGAAAAAGGCGAGATCATTATTACCGGAGCCAGCGTCAGCAAAGGCTATTTAGGCGAAAAAGCGCTGACGGAAAAAGCGTTTTTCTCTTACAACGGCGCCCCTGCTTATCGCACCGGTGACGCAGGGTACAAAGAAAACGGCCAGCTGTTCTTCCTCGGAAGACTCGATTTCCAAATCAAACTGCATGGCTACCGGATTGAGCTTGAAGAGATCGAATACCAAATCAATCAGTCCCGATACGTGCAGTCGGCGGTCGTTATTCCATACTACCGCGAGGAGAAAATCGAGTATCTGATCGCCATGATCGTGCCTGCCGAACACGATTTCGAAAAGGAATACCAGTTAACCAGCGCGATTAAGAAAGATTTGGGCAGCAAGCTGCCTGCATATATGATTCCGAGAAAATTCATGTATCAAAAAGAGATTCCGATGACAGCAAACGGTAAAATTGACCGCAAGAGATTAAAAGAAGAGGTAACCGTATGACACCCTATGGTTCATTTCTTTTCTTCATCATATTAGGAATTTTACTGGCGCCGACCATCATTCTCGGACTGAACGGAAAAAGCTTCCGCTTATATAACATGGCGGTTTCCGTTCTGGTTCTGGCGCTTATTTTTTCAAACAGCCTGCACGGGCTGATCATGCTGTGCCTGTTTACGCTTTGGCAGATGGTTCTGATCAAAGGCTATATCGCTTACCGTCTCAAAGCGAACAGCGGCATCGTATTTTGTCTCGCTGCAGCAGCTTCTATCCTGCCTCTGGCACTGTCAAAGCTGCTGCCGTTTTTCGCCGTTGACAACTGGGCAACATTTCTCGGTATCTCGTATTTAACTTTTAAAGGGGTTCAGCTCATCATTGAAACCCGCGACGGTCTCATTAAAAAGCAGCTCCCAATCAGCAGACTGCTTTACTTTATTCTCTTTTTCCCGACCATCTCGTCAGGTCCGATCGACAGGTACCGCCGTTTTGAAAAAGACGATCAGACGGTATGGACGAAGGAGCAATACGAAGAACTGCTTTACAAAGGAATCAATAAAATCTTTCTCGGCTTTTTATATAAATTCATTATCGGCTATTGTATTAATACGTATGTCATTATGAAACTGCCGTTTTTGACTTCCGGCAGCATCTCGCATGGATTGGCATACATGTATGCGTACAGCCTTTATCTGTTTTTTGATTTTGCCGGCTACACTGCTTTTGCGGTCGGCGTCAGCTATATCATGGGAATCAAATCCCCTGAAAACTTTAATAAGCCGTTCATCAGCCGCAATATTAAAGATTTCTGGAACCGCTGGCATATGTCGCTTTCATTCTGGTTCAGAGACTACGTGTTCATGCGCTTTGTCCTTTGGATGACGAAGAAAAAATGGATCACAAACCGGATGGCTGTTTCCAATATCGGATATGTGCTGCTGTTCCTTCTGATGGGTGTCTGGCACGGCCTTGCCCCTCAGTACATCGTCTACGGGCTGTATCACGCGCTGCTCATGGTCGGCTTTAACTTCTTTGAAAAATGGAATAAGAAATACAAGTGGTGGCCGAACAATAAGTGGACGACAGCCGTCTCAGTCGTGGTGACCTTCCACTTCGTATGTTTTGGATTTTTAATTTTCTCAGGGAAACTAATACACTAAAAGGAGATTTTCATAATGGATTTTAATCAAGAAGTACTTTCAGTTTTAGCAGAGGTATGTCAGGACGATATCGTAAAGGAAAATCCGGATATTGATATTTTTGAAGAGGGAATCCTCGATTCCTTCGGCACGGTGGAATTGCTGCTTGCATTCGAAAGCCACTTTAACATCACAGTGCCGATTACAGAGTTTGACCGGGATGCATGGAACACGCCAAATCAAATCATAAAGCAGCTGAATGAGTTGAGATAATGAAAAAGCGTTTTTTATTCGGGCCAATCATCTTGGCATTTTTACTTTTTTTCACCGCGATCTTGATTCCAAATGCATGGCTGGCAAAACTGGTTCCTAAAGATCGTGTCGAAACTTCAGCTACAGAAATAAACCCGATGATGTTCCAGGGTATGTATCTTCAAGGCAAAGCGCTTGAAGATCCGAAATATCTGCCGATTTACGGATCATCGGAATTGTCCCGGTTAGATGCCTTTCATCCGTCTAACTATTTTAAAGTAAACAACCAAGGGTTCACGCCTTACCTGGTCGGGAAAGGCGGTTCACAGTCCTTGATTCATGCAATCAACTTTGCGGCGCAGTCTGGTCAATTAAAGGGCAAGAAAATCGTTTTCATTATTTCTCCGCAGTGGTTTCAAAAAGACGGCTCGGACGAATCCCACTTTGCGCCGAACTTCTCGGCTTTGCAGGCATACGATCTTGTGTTCAATCAAAATGTCGATCCCGAGCTGAAGAAAAAAATGATCAAACGCATGCTTAAATTTCATGCAGTTACAAACGACGCTCTGCTTTCAGCCCTTTTTAAAGCCGAGCTCGACCAGGACAAAGTGGCGCTGTCTCTTCTGACGCCGCCGGCAAAAGCTTACCGGAGCATTCTGGAGAAAAAGGACATCTACTATTCCATGGTTGAAGGAAACGGACCGAAGCGGACCATTTCCCAGGATGTAAAAAACAAATCGTGGGATGAATTAAAGCAGATGGCCGAAAAGGTCGGCGCCAAAGAATCCCGCAACAATGAGTTTAAAATTTCAAACGGCGTTTATAAGAAATTGAAGCCGAAGCTGAAAAAGCTTAAAGGCCACAATAAAAAGATGAACTATGCCGAGTCAGTCGAGTTCCACGATTTCCATCTCATGATGGATGTTCTGAAAGAATCCGGCGCAGAACCGCTGTTCATCTCGGTTCCGGTCCACGGCAAGTTTTACGACTATACCGGCTTCCCTAAAAAAGGCCGGACAGATTTCTATAAAAAGATTAAAAAAGAAATCGAACAAGAAGGCTTTCAAGTTGCTGATTTAACGAATCATGAATATGATCCATACTTCTTGAAAGATACGCTCCACCTTGGCTGGAAAGGCTGGGTTTACGTCGATCAGGAGATCGAATCCTTTTATAAAAAGTCATCATAAAAAAGGATTCCCCCATGGGGAGTCCTTTTTTTGTCCGATTTAAATTTTTAAAGTTTCCAAAAATTCTATTTTACAAATTTCTCTGAAATCTATTGCGATTATCAAGAGAAGGTTTAAAATAGAAGATAAATATTTTTTGGAAAAAGACTAGAAACGGCAGGGAGAATGAATATGACAAAACAAACGATCAGCGTACAGCTCAGTACAGCAAAAAAGCAAAAGCCAGAGGCTGACCGGCTCGAATTCGGCCGGACCTTTACCGACCACATGTTTATCATGGACTATACGGCTGAAAACGGCTGGCACGATCCGAGAATCGTTCCTTATCAGCCGATTGAAATGGACCCGGCTGCAATGGTTTACCACTACGGGCAGTCCGTTTTTGAAGGGTTAAAAGCTTACTTATCAAGCGAAGGCAGCGTTCTTCTCTTCAGACCTGAAAAAAACGTCGAGAGGCTCAATAAATCCAACGACCGCCTCTGCATTCCGCGGGTTGATCCTGACACCGTTCTGGAAGGGCTGAAGCAGCTGGTTCAGATCGACAAAGAGTGGATTCCTCAAGCTGAGGGGACATCCCTTTATATCCGTCCGTTCATTATTTCAACGGAACCGTACCTCGGCGTCGCTCCGTCCAATATGTATAAAATGCTGATCATTTTATCGCCGGTTGGATCTTATTACAAAGAAGGCATCCACCCTGTGAAAATTGCCGTTGAAAGCGAATTTGTCCGTGCTGTGGCAGGCGGTACAGGCAATGCGAAAACGGCCGGCAACTACGCGGCGAGCCTGAAGGCTCAGGAAGTGGCGGAAAGCAAAGGCTTCTCGCAAGTACTTTGGCTTGACGGAGTAGAAAAGAAATACATTGAAGAAGTAGGCAGCATGAACATCTTCTTCAAAATCAGCGGTGAAATTGTCACTCCGGCTCTAAACGGAAGTATTTTGGAAGGCATTACGAGAAATTCCGTCATTCATCTATTAAAACAATGGGGACTTTCCGTAACCGAAAGGAAAATTTCAGTTGATGAACTGGTTCAGGCTCACAAAGACGGTCTGCTTGAAGAAGCGTTCGGCACCGGAACCGCCGCTGTCATTTCCCCGGTCGGCGAGCTGATCTGGAAAAACGAAAGCCTTGTGATCAACAGCGGACAAACAGGCGAAATCGCCAAAAGGCTCTACCAAACGATCACCGGTATTCAAAAAGGCGCTTTGCCTGACACATTCGGCTGGACAGTTGAAGTTGATAAAGTCAGCCAATCCTGCTAAGCGGTTTAAGCTCTCTTTTGCAAAAAAGAGGGCTTGCACCCTTATCGCGAAATGTACCGGCGGCAGGCTCTGTTTCCACACCGCTCGCCCCTCTTTTTCATTCCGCCTAGTCAATCCCCCGCACAAAACGATTCCATTTTATATATTTTATGTTAAAATTATCAATAACCACACCGGAAAGGAGAGATTATCCGTTCTCATGTAACATGCAAATCAAGAAAGGACGCTGAACAATGGATCAAACAAAATTGAGCGTCTGGGAAAAGAATTACACGTTCCTTTTCATCTCCAGGCTAATCAAAATCTCGGCTGACTGTTTTGCCTTCAACTCTATTTTATGGTTCTTAATTTTTGACGGAAAAGGTGCAATCGGCACCTCCCTGCTTCTTGCCGTCACTTTCCTCCCCGAAGCCTTTTTGGCGCCGGTTACAGGGCCTTTAGTCAAAAGAAGCGCCCTGAAATTCTGGATGTATTTTTCGGATTTAACAAGAGCAGCCGTCGTCATTACAATACCGATTTGCTACTTAAACGGCTTTTCACCGATGTGGTTTGTTTTAGGGCTCATGATCATCCATTCGGCAACTGGTGCGACTTATAACCCGGCGTCGATTACGCTGATTCCGCAGATCGTGAACGAAAATCTCATCCAAAAAGCCAACGCGATTCTCCAGTCTTCTTCAGAAATCATCAGGCTGGGAGCCGTTACATTGTGCGGTGTGCTGCTGACTTTTATCGGTCCTGCAACGACTTTGGTCTTTTCATTTATCTTTTATATCATATCGGGCCTATTCGTGCTTTGCATCAAATACACCATCATCCGGAATCAATCACAATCTAAGTCTCTTGCTCAAAGAGGTACATATTTTGCGAGATTAAAAAGAGGATTTACATTGGTGAAAAACCACAAAATATTATATCCGCTGGCGATTTACTGCATCTTCATGAACCTGGCGGCTTCACCCTGGGAAGCCCTTTCTGCGGTATATGTTGCAGAGGATTTAAACGGAACGCCGTTCATCCACTCGCTGCTGAAGGCTACGACGGCAGGAGGAGCATTTTTACTTGGTTTTATCCTTGCAAAAGTAAAAATCAACAGGTACGGACTCCTTTTCATCACGGCAGGCATTCTTGAAGGTGCGGCTTATTTTATCGCTGGACTGAATACTTTCCTGCCGCTCGTATTTCTCGCAGCCTTTGCATTCGGAGCAGCCATCAGTTCGATCAATGTCCCCGAATTCACGATTATCCAGACATCTGTCGAAGGGGATGACCAACCTCAAGTGTTCGCAGTCATCCATATGATCACAAATCTATCGCTTCCTTTAGGAGCAATTGCCTGCGGATATGCCGCAAAAACGCTTGGCGCGGGAAGCGTGATCGCAATCGGCGGCTTCATCGAAATCATTGCGGGCATCGGCATCCTCATATTCACTCAGCTTGCCAAAGCCCGGCAGTCAGATCTGGTCAAAGAAAAAGAAGCAAGCGCAAATATGTAGGCATGAATGGAACGGCCGCTGTTTCGCCGGGCCATTCGGACACGGCGGCGCCTATATCTATTAAAAGGTTCCGGCTGACACACCGGAACCTCAATTTTATTCCTATGCTTCTACAGATCTAAAAAACTGCGGAAGATGCTCTTTATGCGCTTCAAGCATTTCGTCCAGTATTTGTTTCGCAATCTTGTCGGACGGAACGAGCGGGTTGATTGTCATGGCGACAAGCGCGGTGTTGTAATCACCTGTAACAGCCGCTTCAGCCGCAACGCGTTCGAATGATTTGATTTGCTGGACAAGGCCCCTCACGGTGACAGGCAAATCTCCGACCGCGATCGGTTTCGGCCCGTTTTTCGTCATGACACAGTTGACTTCCACTGCGGAGTCATCCGGAATGCTTGCGATCGCTCCGTTATTCATCGTGTTGACAGGCTGAATATCGTGCTTGTCATTATAAATCGAGCTGATCAAATTGCAGGCGGCATCACTGTAATATGCGCCGCCGCGCTTTTCAAGCTGGGGCGGTTTGATCGCCAGCTCCGGATCTTTATACAGCTCAAACAATTCCTTTTCAACTTGCTGAACGACCTCTGCACGCGTCCCTTCCGTTTTTGAAGCCTCCAGTTCATGTTCAAGCATCTCCTGCGTTTTGTAGTAGTAGCGGTGGTAGCCGCACGGAATCAGGCCGAGCCCCCGGATAAAGTCAGGTTCCCACGATTCTCCGGAAATGTTTTTCATCGTCATCGCATTTTCGGGATCTGCCATCGCTTCGATCACTTTGTCTTTGACGCTGACGCCGTCCAGGAAAACGTCGAGTCCGAACACCATATGATTTAATCCGGCAAATTGAATGTTTATGCGGCTTTCATCAACATCAAGCGCTTTTGCAACCCCCATCTTCATGCCGATCGGCACATTGCAGAGCCCGACGACTTTTTTCAAATTAGAGTAGCGGAGCAGTGCTTCAGTCACCATGCCTGCCGGGTTGGTAAAGTTGACAAGCCACGCGTCAGGGCACAGTTCTTCGATGTCTTTTGCAATCTCAAGGATGACCGGAATGGTGCGGAGCCCCTTGAAAAGACCGCCCGGTCCATTTGTTTCCTGTCCGATCACCCCGTATTTTAATGGAATTCGTTCATCTTTTGCCCTCGCTTCGAGCAAACCGACACGGAATTGCGTCGTGACAAAATCAGCGTCTTTTAAAGCCTCCCTGCGGTCGAGCGTCAGATGGACTTCGATCGGGACGCCCGCTTTTTCGACCATTCGCTTCGCCAGCGTGCCGACGATATTGAGTTTTTCTTCCCCTTCCGGTATATCGACGAGCCAGAGCTCGCTGACCGGAAGTTGGTCATGCCGTTTGATTAATCCCTCGACAAGCTCGGGCGTATAACTAGAACCTCCGCCAATTGTTACGATTTTCAATCCTTTTTTCATCAATTGACACCTCCGTGGACATTCATTTTTTCATACAGCTCGACAATCTCCGCGGCCAAATCTTTCATGGTCATCGCATTCATTAAATGATCTTGGGCATGAATCATGAGAAGTGAGGGTTCGGTTTTCGCCCCCTTCGCTTCATTTTGAATCAAAGCTGTCTGAAAATGATGCGCCTTGATCAGTTCTTCGTCAGCCGCCCGGATCTTTTCTTTTGCAGCGGCGAAATCGCCCTTTTTGGCTTCGGCTATCGCTTCCATGCAAAAGCTCCTGCCGTTTCCTCCGTGAAGGATAATTTGAAATATCGTTCGTTCCAATTCCTCGGACATCTTGGCACCCCTTTTCTATACACTGGCCTGTTGACCGTCGCTTACGGCCGTTCCGGCCTCCAGTTCGCTCTCTTCTCTCAGCTTTTGTAGATCCCACATTCTAAAGAACGGATAGTATACGACAAACGAAATCAACAGATTAATCAACTGCATGACCGCTCCGGAAATTTTCCCTCCTGTTGCTAAATATCCGGAAAAGCCGGGCGGCATTGTCCACGGCACCGCAATCCCAGCCGGCTTTGCGACAAGACCTGTACTCATTCCAATATAGGTTGCCGTTAACATTAACAGCGGCGACACGATGAACGGAATCAGCAGCATCGGATTCATGACGATCGGCATGCCGAAAATAATCGGTTCGTTGATGTTAAAAATAGCGGGACCGATGGCTAATCTGCCGAGCTGTTTCATCTGTTTGCTTCGCGCTCTAACAAACATCGTAATGACCAAAGCCAAAGTGGCGCCGCTTCCGCCGATGTTAACCCAAATCTCAAAAAACTGTGTCGTAAATATGTTTGGGAGCGCTTCACCGGCTTGGAAAGCGAGACGGTTTTCGTCCATCGCACCGTACCAGATCGGCGACATCACTCCGCCGACAATGTTTGCTCCGTGAAGGCCGCAGGACCACAGCAGCATTTTCACAGTTTCGGCTATAAGGCTTCCGCCGAGACTGCCTCCAAGGATGGACAGAGGTGTGCCTAAAAGTACGTTGACGACATTATGGAGGCTTCCAAACGGCGTCATCTCAATTAAAAGGCGCGCCCCCCAAATCGAGCCGATAACGGCGAATCCCGGAATCAGAGCGATAAATGATTTGCTGACAGCCGGCGGTACGCCGTCCGGCATTTTGACGACAATATCCTTTTTAACGACCCAGCGGTAAACCTCAGTCGAGAACATTGCAATCAGCATGCCGACAAACAGACCTTTGCTTCCCATTAATGAAATCGGGATGCCGCCCGACACTAAAATTTCCTCTGTTGCGCCTTCCGGTGTGAACGGAATCTGGTAGGGGGTCGCAAGCAGAAAAGCTGCTACGGCAATGGCACCTGATGACAGAGCATCAATGTCGTATTTTTCGGCCAGCCGGTAGGCGATGCCGAACGTTGCGATCAACGCCATAATGTCAAAGCTGACATTAACCGGGTAGCTTAATTTATCAGCCCATTGCTCGCCGAAAATCCCCGCCATGAATTCCGGATATCCCGGAATCGGCAAATTGGCTAAGATGAGAAACAGCGATCCGATAATGATTAATGGCATGGTCAGAATAATACCGTCTCTGAGTGCCTGCAAATGGCGCTGGGCGGCAATTCTGCCGGCAACCGGCATGACCTTCTCCTCTAAAAACGCATTAAACTTATTCACTTGTGCCGCCTCCTTTAAGAGCCGGCAAGCTGTTCGGCGGATTTTAACACCTCTGCCCCATTACAAGTTCCGTAATGGACCGTATTGATGACATCGACGGGTACACCTTTCGATTCTCCTAATTTTTTTAATTGCGGGAGCATGTAACGGACTTGCGGGCCAAGAAGCAATACGTCGGCTTTATCGATATGATTCTGAACCTCTCCTCCGGAAACGGCCCAGATTTTATAGTCTTTGCCTTGTTCCTCTGCACTTTTTTCCATTTTCGTCACAAGCAGACTCGTTGACATTCCTGCAGCGCAAGCTAGTAAGATATTCATGTTCATATGTCCCCCTTTTACGTATCGTGTATGATCTCTTTTACAGTTCCATCATACAATGAAACCGCTTTCATATACACTTAATGATTTTCCTCATTGAAGAGGAAAAAAGACAAGGGGACATCTTCATTTTGCATATCGATGAGCCGGCCTGCTTTTTTTGAAGACGGACATAAACTCCCCGTACGTTTTGCATTTCAGAAGCTCCCGGACAATGACCCTGTCATCTAAAACACGGCCCAAAAATTTGTACATCTCTTGCAAATTTGCTGTATTGTCCTTTTCCACGCAAAGAAGGCAAACGAATTGAACCCTCTTATTCTCCCAGACTATCGGTTTTTGCAGCGTACAAACCGCCCAAAAAGTCGAATCGGTTTTTGGTGCCATCGGATGCGGAATTGCAACCAGATTACCGAAGCAAGTGGGCGCAACGGCCTCCCGTTCAAAGACGGAGGCTTCAAGCCCAGCGTCTGCAAGCCCTGATTGCATCACTTTTCCGCACAGAAAGCGGAGGACCTCCTCTCGGGAAGACAGACTTTCCTGCAAAAAGACGAGCTGTTTTTTCGTATAGGTCGAAGCGATTCCGTCATCTTCAGCAAGCACCTGTTCTATTTTCGTTAAATCTCCCCCTCCCAATATGGCGTTAACTTGAATCACCGGAATAGGAAGATCAGCGGACAGCGGTATGGTGCTGATGACAAAATCGAGTGCATGGAGAGACATTTGATTCAGCTTGTAGTAATCAACTGTTCCAAGGATTTCAAGCTTTGAACCGAATGTAGCCCGCAGTCTGTCTTGAAGCAGCATGGCGCTTCCGGCTCCTGACGCGCAGACAATCATGCAGCGTTTTGAGGGCCTGTTCATGTTTCGTCTTTCCATGGCTGCGCCGATATGCAGAGCGAGATAGCCGACCTCGCTTTCCTGAATGTCAAATCCCGTCTCTTTTTTGATGACTTCACCAGCTTGAATCCCGGCTTCAAATGCGAGGGGATAATTGGCTTTAATTGCGTCCAGCATCGGATTTCTGATATTCATGCCGTATCTGCAGCGATTCAGAGCCGGTTTCAGGTGAAGACCGAGACCGATTTTTAATTCTTTGTCATTCCCAATGCCAAGGGTAAATTTTTGATCGATGGCTTTCATGATCAATTTCGTCACCCGGTCTGTCTCTTCATCCATCATATTTTCGATTGCATCGCTGCGAATGGAGGCCATAACCGTCCTTTTCGCGCCAAGCAGATGGATGGCGATGTAGGCCGTTTCTTTATCCGGAAATGCCACTTGCAGCTTTTGTTCAAGAGTGCGGACAATCTCCTTCGCCACTTCATATTCTTTATGATTCATAATCTCCTTTACATCTTTGGAATAAAGAGAAACATGTTTGCCGCTTCGAATACGTTTGCATGCAATGGCGACGTGAATGAGAAGGTTGTTTAGTCCGATATCTGAAAGAGAAATGTGATCTTCGCTTATTTTTTCTAAAATCGTCTGACGGATCATAGCCAGCTCTTCTTTTGGGAGGATGGATATCCGGGTGTTCATAATATCAATATCCGTTTCCCGCTTTGGAAAAAGGTGCTCTGCGATGCAGGATCGCAGCTTCATCTCATCTCCCTTCAGCTTAAAGCCGTAATTCGGTTTGATCTCCAGTTCGATGTCGTAAGGTTTAAGCCTTTTCTTCACATCTCTCATATCGTTTTGGACCGTCGATTTGCTGATAAACATCTCACCGGCTAAATCTTCAAGTTTGACATACTCCTCAGTTAAGAGAAGCCTTTTTAATAAATAGAGAATACGCTCATTCGGAAAAACGGGAGTAGAAAGCTCTTCATGAAATGTGTGCTGCAGAAGCTGGCGAAAGAGGCGGTCATTCTTGATGGAGAGCCGATAGCCTGCACCTCTGATCGATTGAACGGCAGCGCCGTTTTTGGAGAGAAGCCGGTCTAATTCTTTCACATCTGACCTGATCGTCCGAGAGGTCACATTTAGCTCATTGGCCAAATATGTGCTGGTTAACGGTGATTCTGCTCCTATCAATTCGCCGAGGATAAGCTTAAGCCGAGCATTGAGCATAGAAAAAGACCCTCCCACTAAGATACTTGAACCGAGACCAAACCCATACACTCAGGTATATTCATTCTTTTTGTGAAATTTGTCTCATAGTTAAGTAAATTCTATTATGGCTGCGCTTTCAAGTCAATTTGGCCTTTCTCCAAGAAAAAAAGCCGGTTTACCCGGCTTTCAGATTCTTTTTCTCTCTTCGGCTTTTGATGATTTTCCATGCGATCGGATAGATGACAGGCGCCCATTTGACGGCGCTTTTAAACACTTTTTTCATAGCTTGACTCCCTCCTGTTTTTTTATTGTTTTCCCTGTTGAACGGGAGCCAAACCTTTTAACTATCTTGAGACATAGCGGTTTTCTTTTATCCAGAAACGCCAAGGGTATTCCCTCGCTTCTCCAGAGTTGTCAATTCCAATTCGCGGGCCGCACAAAATGTTCTGAGGTTCATATCCTTTTGCGATATAAAGCGGCGGCGATGTCAGCGGTCTGCCGTAATCGTTCATCGTGATGGAAAGCGCTTTTGTCAGCTTTCCCGGTCCGTTCGTCCAATCGCGCGGTTTCTTTCCGCTCCTTCGCTTCTCCATCAGCGCGAGGCCTTCATGGGGTTCAAGCGCTCTGATCAGCACGGCCTCAGGTTCATCGGCTCCTCCGCTTACAACATTGATGAGTGTGTGGGTGTGCATGGTGTACGTATAGACCAAGCCGGCTTCATGAAACATGATTTCCGTACGTTTCGTCCGGCGGTTGCCGTAGCTGTGCGCCGCTCTGTCCCCGGGCCCTCTATAAGCCTCTGTCTCCACAATATATCCTGAAGCAGTCCCTTCTTCTGTTTCCTTGACAAGAAGACAGCCTAACAGGGATTGAGCGAGTTCAATTGTTGGTTTGCTATAAAATTCGAGCGGGAGAGGTTCGTGAGCTGGATTCATTTTTGGATGGCCTCCTTTTTGCTCAAAGGCGAAATGCCTCTTTGTCGATTGTGATATATTTTACCATTTTCGACAGACGGGATGCCAGAAAATGAAGGTGCCTTGATTAAGATGAGGATCTCCCATTGATTTTATTTTTCAGTCTTTCATGGATGACATTGACATATCTGTATTATTGTATACAATAATAATTATATTCTGAAAAAAGGAGGCGAAAGCTTTTTTCATGCACTCTTCAAATCCAGTCAAAAGACAGTCTGCAAGTGATTACGCTTACAATGAATTAAGAACGAAGATCATCGAACTTGAATACCCTCCCTCTGAACAGCTTGCTGAAGACAGTCTTGCAAAGGGTTTAAACATCAGCAGAACTCCTCTTCGCCAGGCTCTTTACCGGCTGGAGCTTGAAGGATTGGTCAGTAAACAGCCGAACGGCCGGCTTCGCGTATGCCCGATTTCGCTTGCTGAAGCGAAAGAGGTTTTTAAAGTTCGGGAAGCGCTTGAAGGACTGCTCACTGCCGAAGCCGCACAGCTGGTGACACCGGAGAGCCTTCATCAGCTTGAAGACCGCATCGAACTGATGAAACTGGCTGCCGTAAAGGGCCGCAAAACAGATACGGTCAAATACGGATCAGAATTTCATTCCATCTTGCACGCCATCAGCACAAACGCAACCGCAAAACGTTTTCTGGATCAGCTTGAAAGCAGGATTGAACGGTATCGCAGAATCAGCGGATACAAAAATCCTGACTACAAACCGTCTGTATCTTTCAATGAACACTTGGACATTTTTAATGCCGTCAAAGAAAAAAACAGCGTTTTGGCAGAAGCCGCCATGCGTTCCCACATTAAACGAAGTTTGCGTTCCATTGAAGAAACGCTGGAACGTTCATACTAATCCGCCGAACAGCCAATGCCATTCTCACAGCACGTTTTTGACACAAAAGTTAAAAAACGAATAAGAGGTGGAAAAATGGGCAAACAAGGTGTATTTAAACCGGGATTAGAAGGCGTTATTGCTGGGGAAACGAACATTTCCTTCTTAGATACGGAAGCGGAACAAATCGTCATTAAAGGCTATGATTTAATCGAACTTGCAGAACAAAAAACATATCTGGACCTCGTCTATCTCCTCCTTCAAAATAAACTGCCTGATCCAATGGAATTGCAAGGAATTGAAAGCGCTATAAAAAATTCGTATGAACTGCCCGGCGGAATCTATACCATTCTGAAGGCGCTTCCGAATAACACCCATCCAATGGATGCGCTCCGAACCGGGATTTCCGCTTTGGCTGGATATGATCCTGAATTGAATGACAGGTCTCCATCAGCAAACAGAAGCAAAGCGCTGCGCTTGATCGCACAGGTTCCGAATATTACCGCCAACAGCTACCGCATCCTTCACCAGAAAAATGTCATCACGCCTGATAAACAGCTTTCATTCAGCCAGAACTTTTTATACATGCTGACGGAAAAAGAACCGACTCCGGAAGAAACAGCCGTCTTTGATCAGACATTAATGCTGTACAGCGAGCACGAAATGCCGAACTCCACATTTGCCGCAAGAGTGATCGCATCGACAAACACAGACATATACGGTGCTTTCACAGGCGCCGCTGCATCGCTTAAAGGACATTTGCACGGCGGCGCGAATGAAGCAGTGATGTACATGCTGCTCGAAGGAGAAACAAAATCGGGCTTCTGCAAGCTGATTGAGCATAAGTTAAGCAGAAAAGAAAAAATCATGGGCTTCGGCCACCGCGTCTATATGAAAAAAATGGACCCGCGCGCAGCCCTGTTGAAAAAGGCGCTCTATTCGCTATCTCATAAAACCGGCCGACAGGATTTATATGAAATGTGCGATGCCGGCGAAAAGCTGATGCGCGAAGAAAAAGGCCTGTATCCGAACCTCGACTACTATGCGGCTCCGGTCTATTACCTGCTCGGCATACCGATCGATCTCTATACTCCGATATTTTTCGCGGCACGTTCTGTCGGTCTAAGCGCGCATGTCATTGAACAGCACGAAGACAACAGGCTGTTCCGCCCGAGAGTTCACTATACCGGACCGCGTCATCTTCATCCATAGTTCGCCTTTGATTCAGAAAGAAGGGAGATAAATGTTATGAAAACAGAAAGTCAAACGCTCCAAAATTGCGATCAATTGCTGGAAGAGATCGCAGACTATACGGTAAATGCCAAGATTTCAAGCGAAGAAGCGATTGAAACCGCCCGCTACGTCTTAATGGATACACTGGGCTGCGGCATTTTGGCGCTCAAATACCCGGAATGCGCCAAACATCTCGGCCCGATTGCCCCGGGTACCGTCGTCCCGAACGGCACCCGCGTCCCGGGAACGCAATTTGAGCTCGATCCTGTTCACGGAGCCTTCAATATCGGCTGCATGGTTCGCTGGCTCGATTATAATGACACATGGCTGGCAGCCGAATGGGGCCACCCGTCAGATAACCTTGGAGCGATTTTAGCCTGCGCTGACTATGTCAGCAGGCAGCGGCTCGCGGCGGGCAAGGAACCGCTCACCATTCACGATGTATTAACGGCAATTGTGAAGGCTCATGAAATCCAAGGCGTCCTTGCTCTCGAGAACAGCTTAAACAGAAACGGGCTTGACCATGTGCTGTTTGTAAAAGTCGCCTCCACTGCTGTGGCATGCTCACTATTGGGGGGGACAAAACAGGATGTTGTCAATGCCGTCTCCCAAGCCTGGGTCGATAATTCAAGCCTGCGGACGTACCGTCACGCTCCGAATACCGGTTCGCGAAAGTCCTGGGCAGCCGGTGATGCGACAAGCCGCGGCGTGAGGCTCGCAATGATGACCTTGAAGGGCGAAATGGGATATAAAACCGCTTTGTCCGCTCCAATGTGGGGTTTTCAGGATGTCTTATTCGGCGGAAAAGAATTGACGCTCGCCAGACCGCTCGACTCTTATGTCATCGAAAATGTCCTTTTTAAAATTTCGTATCCGGCGGAATTCCACGCACAAACGGCTGCTGAAGCCGCGATCAAGCTTCACCCTGAAGTGAAGAACAGACTTGATAACATCGATCAAATCGTGATCACGACGCACGAATCGGCCATCCGGATTATCGACAAAACAGGAGAATTACAAAATCCGGCTGACCGTGATCACTGCCTTCAGTATATAACAGCGATCGGGCTGATCTACGGCGATATTACCGCTGACCATTACGAAGACGAAACCGCGCAAAATCCGGAAATCGACAGACTGCGCGAAAAAATGACCACAGTCGAAAACAAACAGTATTCTACCGATTATCTCGACCCGGAAAAACGCTCGATCGCCAACGCTGTTCAAGTGTTTTACAAAGACGGCACACAATCGGAAAAAATCGCGGTCGAATACCCGATTGGTCATCGGCGCCGCCGCAACGAAGGCATCCCGCTGTTAAAAGAAAAATTCACCAATAACTTAAAAACGCGCTTTCCGGCGGGGCAAGCGGAGCGAATCAACGCCCTGCTGAATGACCCTCGCCAATTAAGCGGTACACCTGTGCCGGACTTTATGGAATTGTTTGTGATTTAGGAGGTTTTGAATATGTGGATTGTCTCGAAACAATCAACTCAGGAAGAACTGGCCAATACATTCAGAAAGCTGATGAAAGCGCCTGATATTTTGAAAATACCAGGCGTTCATGACGGGATGGCAGCCATTACCGCAAAAAACATCGGCTTCAAAGCGCTCTACCTCTCCGGGGCAGCCTACACGGCAAGCCGCGGACTCCCTGACCTCGGAATGATTCATTCCCAGGAAATCGCTGAAAAAGCCAGCGAACTTGTGAGAGCCGCAAATCTTCCGCTTTTGGTCGATATCGACACCGGCTACGGCGGTGTCCTAAATGCGGCGCGCACGGCGGCCGAAATGGCTGAAAGCCGGGTCGCAGCCGTTCAAATCGAAGATCAGCAGCTGCCTAAAAAATGCGGACATTTAAATGGAAAGACGCTTGTCCCGGCAGAAGACATGATCGCAAAAATTAGAGCGATAAAAGAAACCGCCCCTTCACTCGTCATTGTGGCACGCACGGATGCAAAAGCAGCGGAAGGAATGGAAGCCGCCGTCAGACGCGCCAATTTATATGCCGACGCGGGAGCCGATGCCATCTTTCCGGAAGCATTAACGAGCGCAGCCGAGTTCAAGGAAATGGCCTCATCCATTAAAGCGCCGCTCCTCGCCAATATGACCGAATTCGGAAAAACGCCTTATTACACGGCTGACGAATTCCAAATGCTCGGCTGCAGCATGGTTATTTACCCGGTAACCTCCCTGCGCGCTGCCGCAAAAGCTTATGAACGGGTCTTCGCAGAAATTTTCGAAAAAGGCACGCAAAAGGGTGTACTCGATGACATGCAGACGCGCGAAGAATTATATGATGCGATTCAATACTACGACTATGAAAAACTGGACGAAAATATCGCCAAAACGGTGCTTCCCGAAATCGGAAAAGAACACCGTTAATACGAGAAAAAAGGCTGCCGAATTGTCGGCAGCCTTCTCCATTTACAGCAATTGCATCAATGCACCGCCGGCAGCACCGGCCGCAACGATGATCCATGGCGGAAGCTTCCAGTAGACAAGCAGGCTGAATAAAACCGCGGCGAATGCAAAATCAACCGGCGCCAATATCGAGCTGGTCCAGATCGGATGATAAAATGCGGAAATCAATATTCCCACAACGGCTGCATTCACTCCCATTAAAGCGCCTTTCACATTAGGATTGCGGCGCAGCGTATCCCAGAAGGACAGCGTCCCCAAAATCAGCAGGAACGCCGGCAGAAAAATCGCCGCTGTGGCGAGCAATCCGCCTTGCCAACCGTTGATCACCGCACCAAGATATGCAGCGAATGTAAACAAAGGCCCCGGAACAGCTTGAGCGGCTCCATACCCGGCTAAAAATGCCTCTTCGCTTAACCAGCCCGTCGGAACAAATTCCCGTTCTAATAACGGCAGGACCACATGCCCTCCGCCGAAGACTAAAGAACCCGACCTGTAAAAACTGTCAAACATGGCAATCCAGCTGGAAGATGTCAGTTCTCTGAGCATCGGCAGCAGTATGAGAAGCCCGAAAAACAAGCTGAGACAAACCGCCGCAAAACGGCGCGACACTGGAAACCGCATGACAGAATCATCTGTCTCAACTTGCTCTTTATAGATGAGATAACCGGCGAAAGCGGCGAGCAGGATGACTCCGACCTGTGTAAAAGCCGTCTGCCAGAGAAGGGTGGCGACTAGAGCAAACAGCGCGATCGCCTTGCGCCTTTTATCAGGTGTCAGCTTTTGCGCCATCCCCAAAACAGCATGGGCGACTACGGCTACGGCTACGATTTTCAACCCATGAATCCAGCCGGCTGTCCCGATATCGAAGCCTTGCAGAATCATAGCAAATAATACGAGTGCTATGACAGATGGGAGAGTAAACCCGATGAACGCTAAGATGCCTCCAATGATGCCGGCTCGCATGACGCCGATTCCGATCCCCACCTGGCTGCTGGCAGGGCCGGGCAGGAACTGGCATAAAGCGACCAGATCGGCATAGTTTTTTTCGTCCATCCATTTTCTTTTGCGGACATATTCAGCATGAAAATATCCCAAATGGGCGATCGGCCCTCCAAACGATGTCAATCCAAGCCTGGTTGAAACGAATAGAATTTCAAGCAGCGACCTCAAGCTTCGGTCCGCTTTATGCATTGTCATCATTTCACTCCTCTATTCTTTAATTTCTTTAAACAGTTCATATGCTTTCAACCTTGCTTCCTTCAGTACGCTTGCTCCTTTTTCCGTAGTTGAGTAGTATTTTCTGATTTTCCCGTCCACATTCTGTTCTTCTTTTCGAAGAAGTCCGTCAGATTCCATTGAATGAAGGATCGGATACAGCGTTCCCGCACTGATGTTATATCCGTGCTCTTTCAATTCCTCAAGCATCCACAAGCCGAAAATCGGATGTTCGCTGGCGTGGTGCAAAATATGAATTTGAATAAATCCCAGAAATAGCTTTCGCAATACTTTATCTTCCAATACCGCACCCCCTTTAACGAAACTCAATATCGAAATCCGATATCGACAGTTTATAACGAAAGTGTAGCAACGGTTCTCTCTCTTTTCAAGGTCTTTTGCCATTAAAAAAACAAGCCCAAACATGGGCTTGCCTGTTTCAAACATTTACGACTGATACTGTACACGATGAAGATTCGCAAAAATACCGCCGCGCTCAACCAGTTCATCATGTGTTCCTTCTTCTGCGATTCCGTTTTCTGTCACGACCACAATCCGGTCGGCATTGCGGATCGTAGCAAGTCTGTGAGCAATGACAAGCGTCGTCCTGTCTTTTGCGAGCTCTGTCAAAGCGTTTTGAATCACCTGCTCCGTCTCTGTGTCAAGTGCTGATGTGGCTTCGTCCAATATGAGAATCGGCGGATTTTTAAGAAACATCCTGGCGATTGCGATCCTTTGCTTTTGGCCCCCTGACAGCTTCAGCCCTCTTTCGCCGACTTGGGTCTCATAACCGTCCGGGAGCGACTCGATCAGCTGTTCTAAATGCGCCATTTTGGCGGCCCGCTGAATCTCTTCATCTGTCGCATCCAGTTTTCCGTAGGCGATGTTTTCGCGGAGCGTCCCCGTAAAAAGAAACACATCCTGCTGGACGATGCCGATTTGCGAACGGAGAGAACGTTTTGTCATGTCGCGAATATCGATGCCGTCAATTGTGATAGACCCGCCGTCTATATCATAAAAACGCGGAATCAGCGAGCTGATCGTCGTTTTGCCCGCTCCCGAAGGGCCGACAAAAGCGACCGTTTCTCCGGCTGTAATTGACAGATCGACGCCTTGCAGGACGGGTTTATGTTTTTCATAGCCGAACGTCACATTCTTGAAGACGATGTTTCCTTCCAACAGCGGAACATCAATCGCATCTTTGCGGTCGACAATCTGCGGCTTTGTATCGATCAACTCCGTAAACCGCTTAAATCCTGCCATTCCTTTCGGATAAAGCTCCAAAATGGCGCTGATTTTATCAATCGGCTTAAACAACACGTTGACATAAAGAACAAACCCGACGAATTCCCCGTAGGACATATTTCCGGAAAAACTGAGCCAAGCTCCGTACACAAGCACTGCCAGAATCATCAGCCGCGTCATCAAAAAGGTCCCGGCAGTCGTGAGAGCCATCGTTTTGTAGCCTTTCAGCTTCGCCTTGCGGAACTTTTGATTGTTCTTTAAAAACCGGGAAATCTCAAAGCGCTCATTCGTAAAAGATTGAACGACGCGAACGCCTGAGACGCTGTCCTCAACCCTGGCGTTAACATCGGCGATTTCGCTGTACATCTGGCGCCAAGCGCGGTTCATCCTGATATTTGAATAAGTGATTAAAATAATCAATAACGGCACAAACAGAACAGCAACCAAGGCAAGCTTCACATTAATCGTCAGCATGATCCAAAATGCACCGAAAAAGGTCATCACGGCGATGAACAAATCCTCCGGTCCGTGATGGGCCAGCTCTCCGATATCAAACAGATCATTTGTGATGCGGCTGATGATATGTCCAGTTTTTGTATTGTCAAAGTAGCGGAAAGATTGGCGCTGTACATGTTGGAAAAGCTCCTGGCGCATATCCGTTTCAATATTGATGCCGAGCTTATGCCCGAGATAATTGACAATGTATTGCAGGCCCGTGCTGAGCAAATAAATCAGTAAGAGGCCGATACTAACCCAGACAATTTCAAGCCAGTCTCCCCCGGGAATCAGCGTATCGATGAACCACTGAACGACTAGGGGAAAAGCCAGCTCAAGCACTGCGACGATGATCGCACTGCTGAAATCGATGAAGAACAGACGTTTATGAGGTTTATAGTATGAAAAAAAGCGGCGTATCATAAGATGATGTGCACTCCTTTTGAGAATCTTTACGAGATTGATCGTATCACAGTTTGGCATCAGAAGTGCAAAAATTTTGAAAAATAATTGAAAATTATTCTCAAGTAGACTGTTTTATAAAGGAATTCCCGTTTCTTTTGCTCCCTGTGCAACAAGCTTAGCCATTTCATTTGCACCGAAATCGCAAAAATGGGTGTCGTCCCTGGCTCCGTCCGGATAGTTGGGGTGTTCCCCCGGTTCAAGCCATAAAAACAGCTTTTTGGAAGCTTCCGGGCCCAGCGATTCAAGCAATTGACGGCTTTTGGAGGCGAGATCGATGAGCGGCACCCGAAGCTCTTCAGCAAGCTGTATCATCGCATCAGGATAGTCGCCGTGGGTATTTTTGAACCGGCCGTCGCTTTCAAATGATCTTCTCTGGACCGGTGTAATGAGGACCGGATTGGCTTTTTTTAACCGGGCGTCATCTATATACCGGCGCAAATGCTGCTTGTAAGTTGTAAATGGCTCTGTATAGCGATCATCCGGCTTTTGGTCGTTATGACCAAACTGGACAAACAAATAATCGCCGCTTCGGATCTGTGTCATGATTCGCTCCAGCCTGCCTTCTTCAATAAAGCTTTTTGAACTTCTCCCTGATGCCGCTTCATTGCCGATCAAAACACCGTCGCTTAAAAACGCGCCAATTTTCTGTCCCCAGCCTGCACGCGGCGCCCTGTCGCTATCATAATCGCAAACCGTTGAATCCCCGGCCAAAAACCACTGAACGTCTCTCATTATCCATCCCCCTCATTCCTTTTTGTTTTATATTAAAAGGCCCCTCAAAGAACCGCAACCCAACATACATATTTGCCCATTTTGTTCTTTATACGACTCCTTTTTATAAAAAAGGCTATAAATTGATAGAAAACTATCAATTTATACTAATTTTTTTTAGAAATTTATCTAAAAATATTTACTTGGATGGTAAATGGTGATAGATTAAGTAAACAAGAAAAGGAATATAGTTGATCGCGATCTCGTTTCTACCTTTTCTTGAAAATAATAGGACGTCCTCTACTTTTTAACTTTAACATTGCATTTAGGAGGAACTTATCGATGCTTAAACGAAAATTCATTCGCAAAATCAGTGTTGGTCTATTAGCTTCTGCAGCATTGTTTTCATTTATCATTCCTACCCAAGGGGCAAATGCCCAAGAGGTGAAAACAAATCATTTTAGAGGACCGATCTTTTGTCCGCCGCCATTCAAGCCGTGGCCTAAGCCGCAGCCGCCTCAAAAACCGCAGCCGGATTATCCGCAACCGGATAACCCGACTCAGAAGCCTGTGCTTGAGGCAAAAACCATTAACAGCAATAAAGAGTGGTCAACTTCTGACATCGAAATTACTTATAAACCAAACACTTTTGTCGGTTCAAGCTATGTTGAATTTCATTTTCCATACCGTTTTCATGCAAGCACAAGAGATACACTAAATGGAAAAACACTTGACTATACACAAATTTTAAATGATGGACAAACGGTCCGAGTTCCCGTCTATGCTTTAAGCTCTTCTGAGTTCAAATTAGTGATGGTTCGGAAAACGCTCCCAAATGCAGGGACTCACAGAATTACTGCTGAACTGCAACAAAATGGAAAAAACATCAACCATGCTGAAACAACTTTGGAGATTGTTCCTCGTTAAATCAATGTTCGGCCTGCCGGCATCAATTTGCCGGCAGCCGTTCTGCTGTATTTCCCTTTACATATCATGCATTTTTTAAAAGTTTTTAGAATTTTTCTCAAAAAATATTTACTTGAATGGTAAACGGTGATAGATTGATGGAGCAGGAAAAGGAATATAGTAGATGATGAACTTATTTTTTCCTTTTTCATCTTTTTTAACAACATTCATTAGGAGGGGGAAGTACATGTTAAAACGTAAATTTATCGGTAAAATGGGAGTCGGGCTATTAACTTCAGCAGCATTGTTTTCTTTCATTCTTCCGACGGAGGAAGCGAGCGCCACTTTTTTCAGAAACGCTCCGACGCTTCATGTCGAAACGGTTGACAGCAACAAAGAGTGGACAACCTCAGACATTGAAGTCACTTACAAACCGAACTCTTTTGTCGGTGCAAGCTATGTTGAATTTAACTTTCCATACCGCTTCCATGCGAACACAAGAGATTCGCTGAACGGCAGAACACTGAACTATACACAAATTTTAAATGACGGGCAAACCGTCAGAGTGCCGGTTTATGCTTTCAGCTCTTCTGCGTTCAAACTGGTCATGGTTCGGAAAACGCTTCCAAACGCAGGAACCCACAGAGTCACTGCGGAGCTGCAAAAGTTCGGACGAAACTACAACCACGCTGAAGCTACAGTTGATATCCTGCCACGCTAAAACATTTCAGCCTGCCGGCAAAAGAACCGGCAGGCTTTTTTCATTTAAGCGCTGCCCGCCGAACCAGCATGTTAAAACAAGCGAGCGCGCTTATATTGCAAAACAGAATGACGACTGCCATCGGTAAAGCTGTATGGCTTCCGCCAATACCGACGAGCGGCGCCGCGGCAGCTCCTAAAATAAACGGAAGCAGTCCTAAAAGCGCAGATGCGCTTCCGGCCGATTTACCCTGGCTCTGCATCGCTAAGGATCCGCTGGTCGTCGTCACGATTCCGATGCAGGAAACCACGACAAACAGCGGAATTAAAATCAGAATCAGCGGTGCTTTGAAAAAGACAGAAACAAATAAAACAACGCTTGCGGTAAAAGACAGCAGCAAACCGCTCCGCAAAAGGGAAGCTTCGCCGAACCGGCCGGCAAGCCTGCCCGTAATCTGGGCCGCGATAATGATGCCCAAGCCGTTTAATGCGAAACAAAAACTAAAGGCTTGCGCCGACAATTTGTAAATGTCCTGCAAAACAAACGGAGAGGCCGATATATAGCCGAACATCCCCGCTACGATCAGCCCTTGCGCCAAAGCGTATCCCATAAATGTGCGCTGGCCGAAGAGCCTTCCAAATGATACAAACGTCTCTTTAAACCCGCCTGCCGTGCGGTTTTCCGGAGACAGCGACTCTTTCACCCCGAATATCACGGACAAAATCATCAGCAAGCCAAAAAGGCCGATAATGAAAAATACGCCGTTCCAAGTCGTCCATTTCATCAGCTGGCCGCCCGCTACCGGGGATATGATAGGCGCAATCCCGTTAACCAGCATCAAGAGCGAAAAGAACTTTGTCAATTCTGTACCAGAATATAGATCACGGGCAATCGCGCGTGATATGACAATGCCGCCTGCACCCGCTGCACCTTGAATAAAGCGCATCGCAATCAAGACCCATACAGAGGATGTCATAGCACATAAAAATGAGGCCGCGGCAAAAACGGACAGCGAAACGATCAGCGGGAGCCTTCTTCCAAGGACATCGCTGAAAGGACCGATGACAATTTGGCCGATTGCCAGCCCCAGTAAACACGATGTTAAACTGAGCTGAACGACGGAAGCATTCGTATGTAAATCAGATGCCATCTGTGGAAGGCCGGGCAAATATAAATCGATCACAACCGGACCGATTCCCGATAAAATACCCAATATGACAGCGATCCATACCCTGTTCGGCTTAACTTTTGACTGAGCCGCAAGATCTGCCTGGCTGTTAAGCGTACCCATTGGATCACTCCTTTTTTATATTTTGAAATACGCCCTCGAAACCTTTCAATGTATTGTACACCTTAAGCTATGAAGATAACAATTAGAAAAACCGGGCAAGCCCGGCTGATTAGTAAGATTCATATCTTTTAAAAACAAAAACGGTGCACATGAACAAAAGAAGCACAATTCCCAAAGACGAAAACACCATCCAGCCGAAAGCATTATCCCATGAACCATGCATGATAAAATAGTCAGCCTGGCTTTTCGCCTTATCAGGCATCCATTCGGTAAAACGGGGAAATAAGGAACCCGCCAGTGAAACGAAGGCGATGAAACTGATGCTCATGCCGGCAATCCCCCCGATACGGCGAAACAGGGCACCGAAAAACATCGTGACCGACATGACAAATACAATCCATATACTGTACACGAATAAACTAAATAAGAACCGGTCAATTTCAACCTTGCCGAATAGAAGGTTTGTATAATAAAAAGCCAAACCGTAGCTCACAGCAAACGAAACCAATACGAGCAGCACCTGCTGAAGCCACTTGCTGCCGATATACTGCAGCGGGCTGACAGGTCTCGCCATCACCAATGAAAGGGATCCTTGGTTTCGTTCGTGGACAATGCTGCCCATCACACTGAAAACGAAAATTGCAGTACCAATCGTGCCG
The DNA here is from genome assembly GCF_038002625.1 of Bacillus sp. FSL K6-1284. Lineage (NCBI taxonomy): Bacteria > Bacillati > Bacillota > Bacilli > Caryophanales > Bacillaceae > Bacillus > Bacillus sp. FSL K6-1284. The sequence continues at coordinate 4,118,736 of NZ_JBBOCW010000001.1, forward strand.
AACTGGGACAAGGTGCTCGCCATCACCTCTTCACTTCCCGGCTTTGGTATGTCGATCACAGCTCCCTCAGGCAAATTCCCGGCCATATCGATAATCTGAGGCATATAATACAGGCTGAGCGGCTGAATCAAGCCCAGAAGGATCAAAATGACAGGCAGCCAAAGCAGCTTTCCGTCCCTCCAGCTTTCCGTCCATTCTTTTTGAAATAACATAAAAAATGAATTCATAGCCCCATCACCTTCAAATACATATCTTCCAAGGACATCGTTTTTTGTTCAAAACGAACAATCGATACTTGTCTGCTCAAGCATTCAGCCAACAGCCGGCGACTGTCAGACCGATCTGTTAAATAAAATTCAGCTTGTGAAGGCTTATGATACACGACTTTGCTGACATAAGGCAGGTGTTCCAGCCATCCTTCAAGGCTTTCTTCAGCTGTCAGGATATAAGATGGCTTTAAATGCCGGTTCTTCAATCTGTGAAGCGGACCAGACCATTTGACAGCCCCTTCTTTCAGCATGATCACTTGATCGCACACCTCTTCGGCATCATGCAGCACATGAGTCGAAAATAGGATGGTCATCTTCTTTTTTAAATCCTTCATCATATCAAGCACTTCGCGCCGCCCCGCCGGATCCAGCGCGGAAACAGGTTCATCCAAAATCAACAGCCTCGGCTCATGAACCAAAGCCTGCGCCAGCCCGAGCCTTTGCTTCATCCCTCCTGAAAAACCGCTGATTTTCCGGTCTTCTTCCTTTTCCAGACCGACATAGCGCAAAGCGGTTCGACTCTTTTCCAGGGCTTCACGACGTTTCATTTTAGAAAGTCTTGCAGCAAACACCATATATTCCAAAGCTGTCATCCATGAAAAAAATGCAGGATGCTGAGGCAAATATCCGATTTCCAGCCTGTTTATCGATTCCCTCCCCAAAAAGCGGATGCCTCCTGATGTAGGCGCCAATAAACCGGAAAGCATTTGCAATGTCGTCGTTTTTCCCGCTCCGTTCGGCCCGAGAAGGGCAACGCATTGCTGATATTCAAGGTCGAAGCTGACATTTCGGACAGCTTGGTGCTGCTGGTACATTTTTGTTAAACCATTGACGGACAGCATCACACACGCCTCCTTTCATATGTTTTTTTACCGATGATAAAGTAAGAGACGGGACCGACAAAACTGATCCCGAAAATGATCAAAATCCACATCCACTTTGGGCCATTCGTTTTCTCCTGTTTGATGCAATTGACCAATGCGGACACTGCTAAAATGAAATACAGCACAATGAAAGGAGCGAGCAGCGCCCAAGGTATATCTGTTTCAGTCATGATGACGGCCTCCTTTTCTTATGAAACGGCCTTACAACAAATAAATAATAGAATAATAAAGGCATCGGTATTTGGATCAAGCCCCATATGCCCCAAAACCACGCATTGGCTCCTTTTTTCTTCGCATTAAGAAATAGAAAGATACTCTGCGCAAATAAAAGCGGTGAAATGTAAAGCAGCAGCATCAATTTTTCCTGAGTCATATCAAGATTCATTTAATCAGCCTCCCCGTCAGCCGCACGCCGCCTTTTTTCTAATAGGGCGAGCGCTGGCAGCAATATAAGCGCCGCACCCTGCACCATGATAAAAACAGCCGGCACTTGAACGGAAATCGTCAAGTAAGCCGATAAAATCACCAGCGCCATGACGATAAAACAAAGCAATTCCTTTTTGAGCGCCCGCTTGCGTTCTTGCTTAAACCGCGCTAAACGCTGATTCAGTTCAAATACTTGAGGAACCGGCGGCACAAAAGTATCATCCATTCTTTCGAGTTCGCGTTTCAACTGTGTAATCGTTTCTTTTTCGTCTCGGTCGTTCACTGTCCGCACTCCTTTCGAATCTTCTTTAATCCATGATGCACGCGCGATTTGACGGTACCTTCTTTTATTTTCAGCATGTTTGCCACTTCAGGATAAGTAAACCCGTAATAGTGCCTTAACAAGATTGGCATTCTGAACTCTGGCTCAAGAGCAGCAAAAAGCTCCAAGTATTCGCTCCATTCGTGGCCGTGAAGGGCAGACTTCCATTTCATTTTTCGCAAGGCTTCCTCTCCTGCTGCTTGCGTTTTGCGGTTTTCGCGTTTTTTCCGGCGCTGATGGTCGATAAACAGCCGGGAAGCAATTGAAATCAGCCATGTTGAAAATTTCGCGTTGCCTTGAAACTGATGAAGGCTGACATACGCTTTCAGCATCGTTTCCTGGACCAAGTCCTCTGTGAGATCTGGGTTCAGCGTTAATTTCAGAACATATTGATATACAAAAGGATAGTGAAGCTGAAACAGTATCGTAAAAGCCTCATCTTCCCCGTCTTTTGCCCGTATGATCAGTTCTTTTTCATCTGCTTGATCCACTAAAACGCCTACCCCCTTTCTTTTTGTCTCTGTATCTAGGACGACGGCTGCAAGCAAACCGTTCAATTGTATTTCAATAAGATAAAAAATCATCTTGTTTTCCGAGCGGGGTTTATGATGTACTGGAATTTAAAGGGGTGTGAGTAAAAAGGGATGGAACTGCAAAAACAAATCGTCTATGAAGAAAAACAAATTTTAAGGAAAGATCATATCATCTTTTGGGGTGCCGTCTTTTGTTTCTGGTTTGCTACATACATCTATGTCCCTGTTTTCGGATTATATTTAGACAACATCGGATTTTCATATTCAGCGATAGGAATAATACTCGGAAGCTACGGCGTCACCCAGATATTACTGCGGTTTCCGTTCGGCATCCTGTCAGATGTTCTTTCGCCGCTTAGAAAACAGCTGTTGATCAGCGGCTTTGCAATGTCTCTGTTGAGCTGCTGCATATTTCTGTTGTCCGATTCGTTCATCATGGTGATCACGGCCAGGCTGCTCGCCGGTATGACTGCGGCGATGTGGGTGATGGCAACCGTTTTATACTCGCAGTATTTCACAAAAGATCAATCGTCAAAAGCGATGGGCATCCTGCAGTTCTTAACGGTTCTCCCCCAATTTGTCAGCATGGCTGTCAGCGGATACCTCGTCCATTTGTTCGGCTGGATGTTTCCGTTTTGGATCGGTGCTGCCGTTTCATGCATCGGGCTGATTCTGTCATTTTACATTAAAGATAACGGCCCCCGCCATACGGCCAAGGAGATGGCTTTGTCAGACTATGTTAAACAGACGTTGCGTCTTCCTGATTTAAAAGCGATTACAACATTATCGTTTTTAGCCCATGCCGTGCTATTTATGACCGTGTTCGGTTTCACGCCGATTTACGCGGAATCGGTCGGCATCGATGAGAAACAGCTGATTTGGGTCATGTGCGCTTTTTTTGTTCCGCAAACGCTGGCTTCCGTGTGGTGTATCTTTTACAAAGTAAAGGCCGCCGATGCACTGATATGGATATCTTATGTGATAACGGCTGTTTTCTTTTGCTTGCTGCCGTTTGCCGAGACTCTTTTCGCGGTGTGTGTGATCCACGCCGTGACAGGACTGACATTGGGATTTATTTTTCCGCTTTTGGTCAGCAAAGTCGTTCAGCTTGGTACGCCTCAGCTCAAAATGTCTGTGATGGGTTTCTATCAATCTTTTTATGCGCTCGGTTTCTTTCTCGGACCGGTTGTGGCGGGAAAAGTGGCTGAACTGTTCGGGCTGCGGGAGGTGTTTTGGTTTGCCGGAGCTTTGTCATTGGCGGGAGCAGGAGTGATGCTCGTTTCAAAGCAGTTTTCGATACGTACAAAAAGCAGGCGGGGATGATGCCTGCTTTTTGCTTTGCTCAATAAGATATTTTAGCAGAACCGGCAGGATACCAATAGCCATTCTGCGCTTTTGCCCATCCGTAAACCATATCGCCTGAATTGACCTTTTCTCTGATCAGCTCAAGCCTTTCGCTCGAGTTTGCCTCATACCTGCTTCCCGTTTTCGCTGGTATTTTCACAGATAAAATGTTGTCCTTCAATGTATCAGGCTCCTCATCAGTGCTTGTCCATGCGACTCTTTCATAATAAGTCTGATTAAACGGACTCTCCAATCCTTTAATATAAAAGCGGACTGTTTTGCCAACCACCTTGACATCTGTATATGCCGTGCTGTAGGGATGAATCGATTCCTGAGAAATTGACTTTCCGTATGCCAAAACAGACGTTCCGCCGGCACTGCAAAGCATGATTCCCAACATTAAAACGATAGCTGCCAACTTTTTCAACATGAAAACTCCTCCCTTTTGTTTTTGTTTTCTATACATGTTTAATTTTACCATATAGATCGTTTGCTTTTTTGCTGTGAGTTTGTACATTTATTGAATATAGGAAAATATTAGTTTAATAATGTGAAGCGGGCTTTTATAATGATGAGTTGCTTTTGCTCGTTATTTTTCTCGCAAATTGGAGCGGACATCCCAAGCCTCTTTTTGTATTCTCCCTTTTTCCTCCTCAGCTGAACCGATTGTCTCCATTATTCCAAAATAAAAAGGATACGCTGAAGCGCATCCATATCTTAATATCAGTTTGAATAGATAATGATGATCCTTTAATAAGGATCTTCACTATGCCCTTTTTCTTCCGCCTGTCTCGGCGCATCTTCGGCGCCTTCTGCTCCGATCGGCTCCCGGCTGGATGTATTTTGGCTGGAAGCGTCTCTTAATCCTTCCTCGACCCTGCTTCCATATTCCTTGTCGCATTGCTTCAGCATATCGATCATTTTCGTTTGAATTCTTTGATCGCATGGGGCAAGTGTATTGACCAGATTCGTGATCAGCTCGTCCTTTTCCCAATCTTCGAAATGCCTGTACGTGTCCCCGGCCTGCTTGAAATTATTCTGCCTGTCGATACTTTCGCGCACCAGATTTCCTTCGACATGCGGGGTGTATTCTTTGCCATCCTGCTTTGCTTCTTTCAGCCCGTTGATTGTTGAAGGTTCATAGTTGATGTGCGGGCTTTGATTTTTGCCTAAATCGACCTTGTACTGCATCTGGCCGCCCCGCTGATTGGTTGCCACTCTTTTTTTCGGCGCATTGATCGGCAGCTGCAGATAGTTGGCCCCTACCCTGTATCGCTGTGTATCAGAGTAGGAAAACGTACGTCCCTGAAGCATTTTGTCATCGGAAAAATCAAGCCCGTCGACAAGAACCCCTGTTCCGAATGCCGCTTGTTCGACTTCTGTAAAGTAGTCTTCCGGATTTTTGTTTAATACCATTTTGCCGACAGGCAGCCAAGGAAATTGATCTTCAGGCCACAGCTTCGTGTCGTCAAGCGGGTCAAAATCGAGCTCAGGATGCTCATCATCGCTCATGATTTGAACGAACAGCTCCCACTCGGGATAATCTCCCCGCTCAATCGCTTCATATAAATCCTGTGTGGCGTGATTGAAGTTCTTCGCCTGAATTTCTTCCGCCTCTTTTTGCGTCAAGTTTTTTATGCCCTGCTTCGGTTCCCAGTGATATTTCACAAGGACTGCCTCTCCTTCTTGATTCACCCATTTGTACGTGTTGACCCCGGACCCCTGCATCTGCCGGTAGTTTGCCGGAATGCCCCAAGGCGAAAACAAAAATGTGATCATGTGCATCGCTTCAGGCGTGTTGGAAATGAAGTCAAAGATTCTTTCGCCATCCTGCAAATTCGTAACCGGGTCCGGTTTAAATGCATGGATTAAATCAGGAAACTTCACCGCATCGCGGATAAAGAAGATCTTCAAGTTGTTTCCGACCAGATCCCAGTTCCCGTCTTCAGTGTAGAACTTAACGGCAAATCCGCGAGGATCCCGCAGTGTTTCCGGTGAAGATATCCCGTGAGTCACCGTCGAAAAACGGACAAACACCGGGGTTCTCTTGCCTTTTTCCTGAAACAGCTTTGCTCTCGTATACTTTGAGACCGGCTCATCGCCTGCTGTCCCATAAGCTTCAAAATAGCCGTGCGCTCCGGCTCCCCTGGCATGAACGACCCGCTCGGGAACCCTCTCCCTGTCAAAGTGGCTGATTTTCTCCAAGAAATCATAGTTCTCCAATGTAGAAGGCCCCCGGTTGCCCACGGTTCTGATATTCTGATTGTTTGTGATCGGGTGGCCCTGCCGATTTGTTAACGTATCATCCGTCTCCATGTCAGATTTCCGCTCGTTTGAATGCTGATCCATCCCTTTTCCTCCTTTATTTGGAATTAACAATAATTTATCCCAAGTTCAGGAAGTTATTCAAGTTTCAATACATTAAATCAACGATAATGAATTTTTCTTTATAATAATTATAAATAAATATTGTTTTTTTCTTGAGAAATGTTATCATTGTTTTGTAATTAAAATTTACGCGAGGTGATCCTTTGATGACGACAAATAAAAACAACCTAACAACCAGCTGGGGCGCTCCAGTTGGAGACAACCAAAACTCAATGACAGCTGGTTCACGCGGACCGACGCTGATTCAGGACGTCCACTTGCTCGAAAAGCTTGCCCACTTCAACAGAGAGCGTGTGCCTGAACGAGTTGTGCATGCAAAAGGCGCCGGTGCGCACGGTTATTTTGAAGTCACAAATGACGTTTCCAAATATACAAAAGCTAAATTTTTATCAGAAGTTGGAAAACGCACGCCGTTATTTGTCCGTTTTTCAACTGTTGCCGGCGAAAACGGTTCAGCCGATTCCGTCCGCGACCCGCGCGGATTTGCTGTTAAATTTTATACAGAGGAAGGGAACTATGATCTCGTCGGAAACAACACACCTGTTTTCTTTATTCGCGATGCGATTAAATTCCCTGATTTCATTCATACACAAAAGCGCCATCCGGTCACACATTTGAAAAACCCGGATGCCGTATGGGATTTTTGGTCATTGTCTCCAGAGTCCCTTCACCAGGTGACCATCCTGATGTCTGACAGAGGCATCCCCGCCACTTACCGGCACATGCACGGTTTCGGTTCCCACACATTCAAATGGGTGAATGCCGAAGGAGAAGGCGTCTGGATCAAATACCACTTCAAAACAGAACAAGGCATTAAAAACCTGACCGAAGAAGTGGGGACAAAGATTGCAGGTGAAAACCCCGATTATCATACACAGGACTTGTATGAGGCGATTGAAAAAGGAGACTTCCCGGCATGGAAGCTGTACGTTCAAATCATGCCCCTGGAGGATACGGATACGTACCGTTTTGATCCGTTCGATGTTACAAAAGTATGGTCGCAAAAAGATTATCCGCTGATTGAAGTCGGCCGCATGGTTCTAAACCGCAATCCGGAAAACTATTTCGCAGAGGTTGAACAAGCTACATTCTCCCCTGGAACATTGGTGCCCGGCATTGAACCGTCTCCCGACAAAATGCTCCAGGGACGCCTGTTCGCATATGCGGATGCGCACCGCTACCGCGTCGGCGCAAACCATAACAGCCTGCCGATCAACCGTCCGAAAGCGGACGTCCATAATTATCAAAGAGACGGACAAATGCGCTTTGATTCAAACGGCGGGGGCTCTGTCTACTATGAACCGAACAGCTTCGGAGGCCCTCAGGAATCTCCGGAAAACAAAACAACGGCTTATCCGGTGTCAGGTTCGGCGGACAGCACTTCTTACGACCATAACGACCACTACACACAGGCTGGCGATCTTTACCGCCTCTTGAGCGAAGAAGAGCGGACTCGTCTTGTCAGCAATATCGTAGGTTCGATGAAGCAGGTGACAAAAGACGAAATCAAGCTTCGGCAAATTCAGCATTTCTATAAAGCAGATCCGGAGTACGGCACACGAGTTGCCGAAGGATTGGGCTTGTCTGTTCCGCAGGAAGTTTAAGGCTAAATCATTTCAATCATTCTCAATGAATATTCTCATTTTCTCAGGTACAGGCACCCGTCTTCTTAAGCATGCGGGTGCCTGACCTTAATCAAAGAACGACAGGGGATGTTACGTGTGGAAGACGAACAGCTCGTCCCTTTCTTAAAGAAGCGGGGTTTACGAATAACGGCTCAGCGCGTCCTGATTTTAAAAACGATCGCTTCTCTGGGCGGCCACCCATCGGCGGAAGACATTCACCGGGAATTGCCGTACATGAGTCTCCCGACAATCTACAGCAACTTGAAATTATTTGTGAAGCTCGGCATTTTAAAAGAGCTGTCCCACGGAGACGCAAAAAGCAAATATGAATTATTTACATCAGAGCACTATCATGTTGTCTGTAAATCATGCGGAAAAATCGCTGATCTGGACTATCCTCACCTCAAAGAGGTTGAGCATGCAGCAGCACAATTGACGAACTTTAAAGTGAACTCGCATTATTTAGGGATTTACGGAATCTGTACAACATGCCAAGAACAGCAGCAGAGGTGAAGACATATGAACCGAAAAAAAGTCGGCCTGTTAGTCATGGCATACGGAACCCCTTATCAGGAAGAAGATATCATTCCGTATTACACGCATATCCGTCATGGAAAGCGGCCGTCCGATGATATGATTGAAGACTTGAAAAAACGCTACAAGCATATCGGCGGAATCTCTCCGCTCGCGGAAATTACGCTCGCTCAGGCAAAAGAGCTGGAAAAAACGTTGAACGAGCGCCAAGATGAGGTCGAATACGTGATGTATCTCGGCTTAAAACACATCTCTCCGTTTATCGAGGATGCGGTTGAACAAATGAAAAAAGACCAAATTGAAGCGGCCGTTTCCGTCGTCTTAGCTCCCCACTATTCCACCTTCAGTACCGAAGTATACAATCGGCGCGCCAAACAGGCCGCAGCAGCAATCGGCGGCCCCCGGATCGCATCGATTGACGAATGGTACCAGGAAGAAGGCTTTATTCGCTATTGGTCTGAAGAAATCGGCAGCATTTTAAACGGCATGTCTGAAAAAGAACGAAAAAAAGCGGTTCTTGTATGCTCAGCACACAGCCTGCCGGAAAAAATCAAGGAGCATGGAGATCCATACCCGGATCAACTCGAGAAAACGGCCCAACTAATCGGAGAACAACTGTCGTTTGACCAGATCGCCGTAGGCTGGCAAAGTGAGGGCAACACACCCGATCCGTGGCTTGGTCCGGATGTCCAAGACTTAACAAAAGAACTGTATCAGGAAGGCTTCCGGTCATTTATTTACGCACCGGTCGGATTTGTCTCTGACCACTTGGAAGTGCTGTATGACAACGACTATGAGTGTAAAGCGGTTACGGACGAGCTTGGCGCAAGCTATCACCGTCCGCCTATGCCGAACACCGATCCGCGCTTCATCGATACGCTTGCCGCAGTCGTTGAGCGAACATACAACAGCACAGAACAGGAGAAAGCGGGACTGTAAATCGCTCCGAAAATGAAAAACTGAAGAAAACATGATTTAGAAGCAGAATCTATGGCTATTCATTTCCATAGATTCTTTTTTTTGCACCATTATGATGAAAGACCTCCAACTAAAAATGCGCTTATTCTCAGATTCGTGTCATTTGGCATAATCACCAGCTTATGCGCAAATCCAACTCACATCATGATTATTCAGATTATTCAGAAACGTATGCTATGCTCTCTCTGATTCCAATAAAAGGGAGGGATCATCAGTGTCCATCACTTGGCATCCGCCGTAATTGTAAGCGTTTCCTATATAGCGGCGGCATGAAAAAAGAATAGGAGGAATGAATGTGAAGAAATTAATCAGCATCATCTTTATCTTTGTATTAGGGGTTATCGGGTCTTTGACAGCGGCGGTTTCGGCAGAAGCAGCTTCTTCGTTAAGCTCGGGCAAAGTAAATCCGCTTGCCGATTTCAGCTTAAAAGGCTTCGCGACACTAAACGGCGGAACAACAGGCGGAGAAGGCGGTCAGACGGTAACCGTAACAACGGGAGATCAGCTCATTGCGGCATTAAAAAATAAGAATGCAAATACGCCATTAAAAATTTATGTCAACGGCACCATTACAACCTCAAATACATCCGCATCAAAGATTGACGTCAAAGACGTGTCAAACGTATCGATTGTCGGGTCAGGGACCAAAGGCGAACTCAAAGGCATCGGCATTAAAGTATGGCGTGCCAACAACATCATCATCCGCAACTTAAAAATTCACGAAGTAGCTTCCGGCGATAAAGACGCGATCGGCATTGAAGGCCCTTCTAAAAACATTTGGGTTGATCATAACGAGCTTTACCACAGCCTGAACGTTGACAAAGATTACTATGACGGATTATTTGACGTCAAAAGAGACGCCGAATATATTACATTCTCTTGGAACTATGTGCACGATGGCTGGAAATCCATGCTGATGGGCTCATCGGACAGCGACAATTACAACCGGACGATTACATTCCACCATAACTGGTTCGAAAATTTGAATTCGCGGGTGCCGTCATTCCGTTTCGGAGAGGGCCACATTTACAACAACTATTTCAATAAGATCATCGACAGCGGAATTAATTCGAGAATGGGCGCACGCATCAAAATTGAGAACAACCTTTTTGAAAACGCCAAAGATCCGATTGTCTCTTGGTACAGCAGTTCACCAGGCTATTGGCATGTATCCAACAACAAATTTGTAAACTCCAGGGGCAGCATGCCGACTACCTCTACTACAACCTATAATCCGCCATACAGCTACTCACTCGACAATGTCGACAATGTAAAATCAATCGTCAAACAAAATGCCGGAGTCGGCAAAGTCAATCCATAAACTTTGAGGTGAAACGTTCGGAGGCATTCCGAGCGTTTCACTCATTTCCATCCTCATACGCTTTCCAAACCGTAGGCAGCAGATGGGAAAGTTCATGTGCGAGAAGCGTATGGGCCGATCTGGTCTTTGTCCATGCGTCAGCACATGCGCCATGCAGGTGGACAGCATTCAACACCGCTTCTCTCGGATTCTCATGACAGCACAGCATTCCGAGAAGCATCCCGGTTAACGTATCTCCGGTTCCTCCCTTTGCCAGCGCCCCGTTTCCCGTTACATTCCTCCAGCACTTGCCATCCGGGAAAGCAATGATCGTTTCATTGCCTTTCAATACAAGAGTAACACCGTGTTCCTCTGCATAATCTCGAGCATAACCGGCCCGGTTCGTCTCAATTTCTTGAATGGACAAGCCTGTCATTTTCGAAAATTCCCCCGGATGCGGCGTTAATATCACAGGTGCTTCCCTTTCTTGATACGTTCGTTTTGAAAGAGCACCCGCATCAAGGACAACCGGGCAGTCTTTCGTCAATACGTTCCGGACCGCTTGCTCAGTCATTTGCGAAAGCGGCAGCCCCGGCCCGATCGCAATCGCCCGGTAAGGTTCGGCAATCTCGCCGGACGCCGCCTTTTCTAAGCCGTCCCGCCAATACGTCGCTTCAGGGAGAACGGGGACGATCAACGGAATGGCACTTCCGCACGTTCCGATGACAAGCTTTCCAAGACCGCTCCGCATCGCCCCAATTCCTGCAAGGAGAGCCGCTCCCGGCATATCATCGCTTCCCGCGAGCAAAAGGCCGGTTCCATAAGTTCCTTTATGACTTCCATTCCCCCTTTTCGGCAATGAGCCCTTCACACAGTCTTTCGTCCATATCGGCAATTGTTCTGCAGACATCCCGGATCACACCTTTCAATACAAAGTTTAAACAAACGTTTAATTAAATACTAACTGAATCATACCCTTCACCGCTCTTTAACATGCAAAATAAAAGCAGTTGATGAGCGGGCCATATAAAAAAAGACAGCTTCTCGACTTGAAGCTGTCTTTTGCGGTTTTCTACTAAGAAAGCCGGCCGACAGGCGCATCCAGACGATAAAGTCTTGAATAGCGCGGATTGTTTTCCAAAAGCTGCTGATGGCTCCCTGCCATTGCAAGCTTCCCTTTGTCTAAAAACAGAATCCGGTCGGCCGCTTCGGCTCCTGCCAAATGGTGTGTAATCCATAGAACCGTCTTTCCATCAAGCACTTGAAACATCGTTGATAGAAGCTCTTTCTCTGTTTTAGGATCAAGACCTATAGTCGGTTCATCCAATACAACGATTGGCGGATTCTGCAGCAGAATCCGCGCCAATGCAATCCGCTGACGTTCTCCGCCTGAAAAACGAATGCCCGTTTCCTGAACAGATGTATGATATCCTTCGGGAAGAGACTGAATATAATCGTGAAGCTTCACCTGGCGCGCCGCCCAATACACGTCCTCATCGCTCGCGTCAGGGTTTCCGAGCCTGATATTATTCAAAACCGTCGTATCAAACAGATGCGGCTGCTGATTAAAAACGGAGACTGCGCGTGAGATTTCTCCCTGAAGAGACTGCACAGAAATGCCGTTCAATGTAATGTTTCCTTTAGAAGGAGCGAGCGCCCCTTGTATCAACGACAAGATCGTCGATTTACCAGCGCCGCTCGGCCCGAGCAAAGCGGTCTTTTCCCCCTGCTTTAATATAAATGAAACACCGTCCAACACCGGATGGCCTTCTTCATAAGAAAAACAAACATCTTCAAAGCGAAGCGTGACATCGTCCAAACCTACAGCCTCCGCCCGTTCCTGCTGAACAGCGCCTCCAATTTCTTCCCTTTTCGGCGGCTCAAGCCCGTCCATTCTTTCTAAAGAATCCTGATACTCAGGGATTGACGCCGCTGCGTCTGAAAGCGGAAAGAAAGCTTCTGTCAAAGGAAACACAACAAGGACAAACGCTGCAATAAACACAGGAGCCAGGGCGCCTTCCGCGCTTTGTCCGCCCGCCCATATTAACATCAGAAGAACAAGTCCTGCCGCCAGGCATTGCATGGCAAAGTCCCTCCAACGACTGAAGCGCATCCGTTTCTTTTCGATCGCCAGCCATTCCTGCTCTGCCGCTTCATACGCATGGACGAAGTCATTTTGCCGGCCGCTGAACACCCAGTCGCTCACGCCCATGACCGCGTCTGTCAGCTGACGGTACAAGAGGCTTCGTCCTCTTTTCAGCGCAACATTTTTCGCCCTTGTCACAAGCAGGGAAACAAGCGGAACAAGAAACACGAAAACCGCTGCATAGATCGCGATCAGCCCTGCAAAAGGCCATGAAAAAAAGCCAATAGCAGTGATGAATACGCCATATAAAAGAAGCGCCGACAGCCCGGGAAATACCGTTCTCAAATACATGTCCTGCAAATGCTCAACATCGTCGGCCAAAATGCCGAGCATATCCCCCGTCCGAAAGCGTTCACGCCATTTTAAAGCTTGAGGTTCCAGCATCCTGTAAAGCCTGACGCGCATATCGGATAAAATTTTCAAGATGATATGGTGTCCGGTCAATCGCTCAACATAGCGCGACACCGAGCGCAGAATCCCGAAGGTGCGGACCGCTACGATCGGGACATAAATCATCAAAACATTTTCCGGACGCGTAGCCGCTTTGGATATTAAATAACCGGAGGTAAACATGAGAGCTGCAGCCGAGCATGCCGTCAATCCGCCAAGCAACACGACAATGATCAAAAGCCTTATATTTTTCTTGATATAGGGCAGAATCCACCCGTCTTCATTGTTCATGATGCACCTCCAAACGACTGCGCCTGCACAAGCTCGTAATAAACGCCCCGCTTTTCAATCAATTCTTGATGTGTACCGGTTTCAGCCACCTGTCCATTCTTCAGCACGATAATTTCATCCATATCAAGCATCCAGTGAAGACGATGAGTTGCCATAAAAACCAGCTTGTCTTCAAACAATTTCAGCATCGTTTTTTTCAATTCGTATTCTGTTTCGATATCCAAGTGAGCAGTCGGCTCATCTAAAAGGAGAATCGGACGGTTGCCCAGGAAAGCCCGGGCAACGGCTGTGCGCTGCGCCTGTCCGCCGCTTAATGCCCTCCCGCCTTCACCGATCCGTTCCTCTAAGCCGGACGGAAGCTGATCAATCAGCTCCGTCAGCCCGGCGGCTCTTGCTGCCTGTTCAACTTCTTCGTCAGAAGCGCCGGGATGATAAAAACGGATATTGGCTCCGAGCGTATCCGGAAAGATATAGGGATGCTGCGGAATATACAGGAGCTGATTTTGCCAGCTGTCTGTCTGCAAATGCGTCCTCTCTTTTCCCCCGACTTTGATCACGCCGCTTTTCGTTTCCAAGAAACCGCCGAGCACATCGATAAGCGTAGATTTTCCGGCACCGCTTTCTCCGATGATTCCGATTTTTTTCTTTCCTTTAAACGATAGAGAAATGCCGGATAAAGAGAAGTTTTCCTCCTCATCATGCCGCACCTCTACATCCTTGAACTCGATTTGATCTTCGTCTGACCATCGCTCAAGATCCAAAGGTGCCTCATCCTTGAAACCGGGCGACTCCAATATCGCCTTGATCGCTTTACCGGCTTCCCGTCCGTTCAACGTAGCATGATAGTCATTGCCGACTTCCCGGACAGGGAGAAAAAACTCAGGCGCAAGAATCAGAATGGCTAGCGCCGGCTCCAGTATGATAGTGCCGTCAACAAGACCGAGACCGAGAAAAACGGCTACGGTTGCAACGGACAGCATGGTGAAAAAATCCAGTGCAAACGAAGACAGAAAGGCAATTTTAAGCGTGCCCATCGTCGCTTTCCTGTACCGTTCGCTCACATGAAAAATATTCTTCGTATGTGAACGGCTCATGCCCAGCACTTTCAATGTTTCCAGGCCGCGCAAGGAATCAGTAAAATGATTTGAAAGCATCTCATACGTCTTCCACTGGCTGTCCGCTTTTCTCTTTGCCGCATAGCCGAGAAGGATCATAAATGCGATTAAAATCGGCAGCGTAATCATTAAGACTGCAGCGGAGGATGTGTCTTTAAAAAAGACATAACAGACAACCGCCGGCGGTATTACAGCCATGCTGATCATTTTTGGCAAAAACAGCTCCAAATAGCGGCGAAACTGCGCAATTCCTTCCATCGCGAGTGTGACGACGTGACCTGTTCCTTCTTTTCTCGCCAGTCTGGGGCCGGATTGGAAAAGCTTCTCCAAAAACTTTTTCCTCAGGTCGGCCCCCGTCTTGGCGGCATAATCAAAAATCAGCCTTTGCCTGACAAGGGTCACGGCATGGCGGAATAAAAAAGCGGCGGTAAATAAGATGATCAGCGGAACAAGCGAACCGACCCGCTCGCCGTTAAAAAGGCGGGTCACCGCTTCAGCAAGCCATTCGGCCTGCATGATAATAGCTGCGCCCTGCATGCATGTCAGTACGGTGAGTGCTGCAAGAATTCGCTTCATTCCTTTATATTGCAAAAGATCTTTTCCCATTAATAAATCATTGGCTCCTTACTGCTGACCCGTTTTCGAAAAACATAGTAGCTCCAGATCTGATAGCCCAGCACGAACGGAAGCAGTGACAGCGCGACGATCGTCATCACTTTTAAAGAATAGTCTCCTGATGAAGCATTATAAACCGTTAAATCATATGCGCTTTTGACCGAGCTGATCATGACGCGCGGGAACAGCGCAGTGAAAATCGTCGCCACTGTGAGGGCGATCCCAGCCCCTGTCATAGCAAATGTCCAGCCGTCGCGTTTTTGTTTCATAAATACGATCGACAGCACATAACAAACGACAATCAGAGTCGCAAGAGGTATTGTCACATGTCCCCTGCCCGTGAACAAGTCCGTTTCAAAAATGGATAAAGCAACAAAGGCAACAAGCGCCGCCAAAACGGCGAATACGACTTTTTTAGCCAGCTGTCTTGCCCGGTCGCGCAAATCGGCTTCAGTTCTCAACGTAATAAAGATCAGGCCGTGCAGCAGGCAGAGAAGCGTAACGGTGACTCCCCCTGTTACGGAATAGACGTTCACATAGTCAGTAAAACCGGCGTGCAGATTCATATCGGCATCAATCGGCATACCGCGCAAAATACTAGTAAATAAAACACCGAACAAAAACGGGGGCAGAATGCTGCCGAAAAATACGACCCAATCCCATGTTTTCTTCCATTTTGCGGTTTCGACTTTCCCTCTAAATTCAAACGCGACTCCGCGTCCGATCAATGCAAGAAGAACAAAGACAAACGGAATGTAATATCCGCTGAACATCGTGGCATACCAGTTTGGAAAAGCCGCGAAAATCGCGCCTCCCCCAGTCAGCAGCCAGACTTCATTGGCATCCCAGAAAGGGCCGATCGTATTGATCATCACCCTCCGTTCAAGCTCGTTGCGCCCGAGAAACCGGGTCGCCATTCCGACGCCGAAATCAAAACCTTCAAGAAAGAAAAAACCGATGAACAGCACAGCGACTAATATAAACCAAAGTTCATTAAGAGATACCATGGTAAACCTCCTGATCAAACGGGTCTGTCGATACGGAATCATCATGATGGTGGTCATGGTGTGCAGCCCCTTTTTTAATCTCCCGCACAAACAAGTAGACAAGAACGAGCGCCAGTACAAGATAAATCGCTGTAAACGCGATGACGGAAAACAGCAGCATTCCTGCTGATACGTTCGGCGACACGGACTGCGCCGTTGTCAAAATACCGAACACCGTCCACGGCTGGCGTCCGATTTCAGTCATGATCCACCCCGCCGTATTTGCAATGAATGGAAAGGCGATTAAAGCCACCATCGTCCGCAAAAACCATTTGCTTGTTTCAAGTCTTTTACGGAAGCTGAGATAGAGGCCAGTCAAAGCGGCAACGATCATTAAAAGTCCTGAGCCGGCCATGATTCTGAAGCTCCAGAACGTCGTTTTCACCGGCGGAATATAATTTCCTTCTCCGTATTTTTCTTCATATTGCTTTTGCAGCGTCTTCATTCCGGGCACATCGCCGCTGAATTGTTTATAAGCCAAATAGCTGAGCGCATACGGGATGCTGAGCTCTGATTTGTTTTCCTGCTTGTCCGCATCAATGTTCGCAAGCACCGTCCAAGCTGCAGGATCGCCGCTGTCATCCCAAAGCGCTTCGCTGGCAGCCATTTTCATCGGCTGGCTCTTCATCAGATGCTGGGCCTGCTCATGTCCGCTGAACGCTACGCCGATGCCGGAAACAAGCGCCACAATCATCGCGATTTGAAAGGATTTTTTAAAAAAGAGCAATTCCTGTTTTTTCAGCATTTTATACGCGCTGACACCGGCAATAAAAAACGCCCCGGTGGCAAGCGCACCGAAAATGACGTGCGGAAATTCAACCCATAGCTGCGGATTTTTAATAATCGCAAAGAAATCGGTCATTTCCGCGCGGCCGTTTTTGATCGCGAATCCGACAGGCTCCTGCATAAACGAGTTGGCCGCTAAAATCCAAAACGCCGACATGATCGTTCCAAGCGAAACAAGCCAGATGGACAGCAAATGGATCTTCTTCGGAAGCCGATCCCAGCCAAATATCCACAAACCGATAAACGTCGATTCCATAAAGAAAGCAAGCAGCGCCTCCACCGCGAGCGGAGCGCCGAATACATCACCGACAAAGCGGGAGTACTCCGACCAGTTCATTCCGAACTGAAATTCCTGTAGAATCCCGGTGACCACACCGACTGCAAAATTAATTAAAAATAAGTGCCCCCAAAATTTAGCCATCGTTCTGTAAATGTCTTTTTTCTTTACGACGTATAGAGTTTCCATTAAAGCAACCATAAAGACAAGCCCGATTGACATCGGTACAAAAATAAAGTGAAAGATCGTTGTTGAAGCAAATTGAAATCTTGCCAAAATGAGTTCGTCCACTGTTCCAGTCTCCTCCTCTTTGTTCTAGCCGGACCGTTGCCGAATGGCATCACCCTTGCTCAAAGTTTCACATGAATCTTATGAATATGATCACAGACAAAAGGGTGACCTTGGCCCGCATTGATGTTCCGTTATTATCCGGATGGTTATTTATACCTGTACTTTACCGCGAATCCCTTCTTAAATAAAGTACATATTCCCTAATTTATGGATGTCATTGTGACAATTATCCGAAGAAATTATAGATATTTTGTGACGCGGTGGTTAACAAGAACTAAATCAGCATGAGAAAAATGCCCCTCATTCCCGCGGAGCATTTTGTCATTCAACGATTGCGATTCTCTGCGCAAAGCCTTGCGGATCAAAAGAATACCGTTATATGCAATTAAACAAATTCGGCGCTTTCCTTCAGCTTGAAAACGCCTGACGGAAAGTCCTGCTATTTTGTCCAATCTGTGAAATCTTCCCTCAGCCTTTTGCGCACGTCCTTCATCTATGCCTTCATGCAGCACCTGCTGATTACACTGCGCATTTACCTGCTTGCTGCCGTATCCCTCCCTGTCGAGCTATTTTTGAAACATCGCTCCCTCAGGCTTTTACGAATGGATGGAATATTTATTACTTAAAAATAAACAATAACGATACCCTGTTTATTCTATGAAAATCGAACCATACATTTGTTCAAACAAAATACACAAAATTTGTGAAATGTTTCACAATATCCTGCTATACTTAGTTTGTATTTATGATAGATACTTCTTTAGTAAACACTTGATGGTGGTGGAAAACATGGAATCAAAATCACTTGTTCTAGTCGAAGAGCTTGCCTTAAAAAAGCAAAGCATCTTTATGCAAAGCCCGCTTCGTTATCTTTTACGAGCTATGCTGGCCAGTATGTTTATCGGGTTCGGAGTCATTGTAGCGTTTAAAACGGGGAATCTATTTTATGTTGAACATTCTCCGTTCACATATCCAATTGCAGCAATCACATTCGGGGGTGCCATTATTCTGATCGTCTATGGCGGAGGAGATTTATTTACGGGAAATACATTTTATTATACATTGGCTGCGCTTCGTAAAAAAATGCGTTGGCCCGCTGTTATCAAGCTGTGGATGTTCAGCTATGCAGGAAATTTAATGGGCGCCGTGTTTTTCGCAGGCCTCATCTTTGCGACCGGTTTATTTAAGGATCCTTCTTCCACAGGCTTTATACTTAGCGTGGCGGAACATAAAATGAATACGCCGGTGACCGAATTGTTCTTCAAAGCGATTTTGTGTAACTGGCTAGTCTGCCTTGCGTTCTTTGTTCCGATGGCGCAAAAAGGAGACGGAGCGAAAATGTTCTCTATGATGCTGTTTGTTTTTACTTTCTTTATTTCCGGTTATGAACACAGCATCGCGAACATGGCCACTTTTGCCGTCTCTCTGGTCACCGAGCATCCGGATACGATTTCGATTGCAGGCGCAATCCATAACTTGATTCCGGTAACCCTTGGGAACCTGATCGGAGGCGCGTTTATGATGGGCTTCATGTACCACTATGCAAACAAGCCGGGCGGTGAAGAAATCATCAAATAAAAAGATTGTCCATTTTTAAAGGATTCTAAATATGCGGGTTCCCTTCATAAAATCGTGGTAACTTTAAAAATGGAGGTTCAGCAGATGCAAAGTTTTCATTCGCTTTGCCAGCAGTTTGGACATATTTTAAATGGGGAGCCGCACATTGAACACGGTGTCTGTTCTGTCAGCATCAAACGGAATTTGCGCGTCACGATTCAAGGAAGGCCAAGCCGTGGAGTCGGCATGGAAGAAGTCATGTTCGAGTCGCTCGATCAAAACGGAATCGCCTTGAATATGGCCGAAGTTGCCATTTTGCCTGAAGAAATTCTGTTGTTTACAAAAAAGCTTGTCGATCAAGGCATCATCATCAGCGCTCTCCACAATCATTGGATTTTTACAAAACCGAATATTTTATATATTCATTTTCAATCTGTAGAACCGCCGTTAACATTCGCAAGAAAAACAGCTGCCGCTTTATCCGTATTGCGATAAAGCAGCAGCTGTTTTCTTTATCCGTTCATTTTTCCCATTTCTGAAAGTGCGACCCTTTCGACTGCTTTGGCCACAATCTCGTGAACATCAGGATTCAGCGGATCAGGCACAAGATCGCCTTGTTTTGTGCAGGATGCAATCGCTTCGGCGGCCGCGACCAGCATCGGGTGGCTGATCGATTCCGCTCCGGCATTTAACACGCCCCTGAAAATACCGGGGAACCCCAGCACATTGTTGACAGACCGTCCATCCGCAGCGTAGGCTGCCCCGGCCTCGAGCGCATCCTCAGGCTCAATCTCCGGCTTCGGATTGGACAGAGCCAAAATCACCTGGCCTTCCCGAACCCATTTCTTATTGATCAATCCCGGAACGCCGGTTGTCGCGACGATGATATCGCAGCTTTCCATCAATTCTTCGATGCTTTCAGCCGCATGGCCGCCATAGTTCTCTAAACGCGCCATCGCCTCAAGCGATTTATCCGTTCCGATGACACGTTTTACCCCATATGCCATAAACATTCTGCAGATCGCGACCCCTGCCGCACCCAGGCCGATTTGGCCGACATGGGCCTGCTTCAGATCGACCCCTGCACTCTTGGCGGCTGAAATGGCGGCCGCCAGTGTCACCACCGCAGTACCGTGCTGGTCGTCATGCATGACCGGAATATTCAGGTCGTTTTTCAGGCGCTCTTCGATTTCAAAACAATGCGGTGAACCGATGTCTTCAAGCAAAATACCGCTAAATCCGGGCGCAATGTTTTTAACCGTCCGCACGATTTCGTCAGGATCATTCGTATCAAGCAGAATCGGAACTCCGCTGATGTCTGCAAGCTGGTCGAAAAGCGCGGCCTTCCCTTCCATAACAGGCATTCCCGCCACAGGCCCAATGTCTCCCAAGCCTAGGATGGCCGTACCGTCCGTTACAATTGCAACCGAATTGCCGATGCCTGTATAGATATTCGCTTTTTGCGGCTCTTCTTTAATAAGCTCGCACACATTCGCGACACCCGGCGTATACACCCGCCGCAGATCAGCGAGCGAGCGGATCGGCATCTTGCTTTTCACGCGGATCTTGCCGCCTTCATGGGCAGCCAGTACGTCGTCTGAAACGGTATGAAGATGGATGCCTTCTTTTAAGTTGCGGATCACTTCAAGGATCTCGGTAAGCTGTTCTTCATGCTCAACTTGAACCGTAATGTTCCGCATCGTATAATTCGGCCCCACCTTGATCGTTTCAACCTCTCCGATATCACCGCCGGCAAGGCCGATCGCCGTTGTCACCTTTCCAAGGTTTCCTGGTGCTGAAGGGATTTCCAGCATCAAATTCCGAATAATATTGTTGCCATTCATAACAGAATACCTCCATCAATTGTTTTAAAATCGGCTACTGAACCGGCGAGTCTTTTTTATCGGTGTACCAAATAAATTTACCTGTGTATCCGTACAAAATCGCAAGGCCGATTGAAACAAAGCTCAGCCACATGAACGGCAGATAAGAGAAGGTTGACACGCCGAGAATCCCCGCCATATATATGCCGTTGTCTGACCACGGCACCATGCCTGACGTCATCGTACCGCCGACTTCCGCGTTTCTGGAGAGCACCCTCCGGTCAATTCCGAGCTTGTCATAGCTTTTCTCCATAATTTTCGGTGTTAAAATGAGCGAGACGTACATCGCGCAGCCGAACACATTCGCCAGGAAAGCGACGATAATCGTCGAGAATGTGACGTTGCCGGCAGAAGTCAGCTTTTGCTGGAATTTGGACACGATCACTTTTAGAACGCCTAAGTGCTCCAAAAGGCCGCCAAAGCCCAGACCGAGAATGATAACGACGACCGAACCGAGCATGCCTTGAATTCCTCCGCGGTTTAAGAGCTCGTCCATAAATTTGATCCCGGTGTCGATGGAAAAGCCGTTGTATGCCGTGCCAAGTGCATCCGCAAAATTCATGCCTTGGAAGACCGCAGCCCAGATCGCCCCCAAAAGTGCGCCGATCGCGATCGTCGGCACAGACGGCTTTCTCATGGCCAAAAGAACGATAACGATAACAGCCGGAACAAGCATCCAAATATGAATATCAAACGTGTTTTGCAAAGAAGTTTTCAAAAATTCGACTTTCTGCAAATCGACATTTTTACTACCGTAAATAAATCCGGTAATGGTGAACAACACCGCCGTGATCAAATAGGCGGGAACCGACAAATACAACATCGCTCTGACATGGGTAATCACTTCGACCTTTGAAAGGGATGACGCAAGCACTGTACTATCGGAAAGCGGTGATAATTTATCTCCGAAATAGGCGCCGGACAGCACGGCTCCGGCTACAAGCGGAAGCGGAAGCCCCAGCCCTTCACCGATTGCCATCATGGCGATCCCGGCCGTTCCTACAGTACCCCAAGACGTACCTGTGGCCACAGAGGTGATCGAACAAATAATGAGCGTGGCAAGCAGGAATATGCTCGGGTGGATAAACTCAAGCCCGTAATAAATCAAAGTCGGCACAACACCGCCGGCTATCCATGTACCGATCAGAGCGCCGACGGCAATCAGGATCAATATCGCTTCGAGTCCGTTTGAAATTCCGTTTGTAATCGATTTTTGCAAATCTTCATACCGGTGCCCCAGGCGCAGACCGAGCAAAATCACTAAAAACCATGAAATAAACAATGCCAGCTGAATCGGCAGATCAAATTTGACTGTAAATGAACAAACTATCGCTAAAAATGTACCTAATACACAAATGATTTCCAACATTGATGGCAACCGTGCTGTTTTCAACCTAAATCCCCCTTATTATTGAAACGCTTTCAAAATAAGCTACATAAAAATAGCAATCTGCTTCAATTTTTTCTTAAAAATTTAACTAACAACGAACAGTATACCACGAAAAAGGCTGACGCGGTACCACTTCACCGCTGTTGTCCTTTCTCTTCATAAAGTTATTGAAGGAAAGCGAAAACACTCTGTGTTTCTATCCCGGTAAAATGCTTCAGAGTGTTTTCGCGTACTGTTTTTTCAGCTTAATCCCGATTTAAAAGTTCAGCCCCGGCAATCCCCGGTTTTGTCATTTCATAAGGATTCAAAATCAGATCAAGCTCTTCTTCTGTCAACACATCGTTTTGAAGACAGAGATCGCGGACGGATTGCCCTGTTAAAATCGCTTCTCTTGCAATTCTTGCAGCTGCTTCGTAGCCAAGATGCGGGTTGACCGCAGTAATGACGCCTGCGCTTTTTTCTACATATGCCTTTAAGCGTTTTTCATTCGCTTCGATTCCTGCTACACAGTGATCGGTAAACGAACGGAATCCGTTGTTCATGATGCTGATGGACTGCAGGAGATTAAAGACGAGCACTGGCTCCATCACATTCAGTTCGAGCTGTCCGGCTTCAGAAGCGAGACAAATCGTATTGTCGTTTCCGATGACTTGGAATGCGATTTGGTTGATCAGCTCGGCCATAACCGGATTGACTTTCCCCGGCATGATGGATGAACCCGGCTGTCTTGCCGGAAGAGAAATCTCAGCAAGTCCTGCACGCGGACCTGATGCCATCAACCGAAGGTCGTTGGCGATTTTCGACATGTTCATCATGCATACTTTTAATGCAGCCGAAACTTCTGTGTACGCGTCCGTATTTTGCGTCGCATCCACCAGATGGTCAGCGCCGACTAGCGGAAGACCGCTGATCTCAGCCAAGTGCTTGACAACATTTTCAATATAGCGCGGATCCGCGTTCAATCCTGTTCCAACCGCGGTAGCGCCCATATTGACTTCATACAGATGCTGACGCGATTGTTTAATCCGTTTGATGTCGCGTTCAATCACGCGGCTGTAAGCTTCAAATTCCTGCCCAAGGCGGATCGGCACTGCGTCTTGAAGATGTGTGCGGCCCATTTTAATGACGTGGTCAAAGTCGCGCGCTTTTTTCTTAAACGCGTCAAGCATGTATTCCATTGTGTCCAGCAGCTTTTCCAGCTGCTTGAGCGTTGAAATGTGAATCGCCGTCGGGAATACGTCGTTTGTCGATTGAGACATGTTAACGTGCGTATTCGGACTCAGGTGAATATACTCGCCTTTGTTGTGGCCGAGCAGTTCAAGTGCACGGTTTCCGATGACTTCGTTCGCGTTCATATTCATTGAAGTTCCTGCGCCGCCTTGAATCGGATCAACGATGAATTGATCGTGCAGCTTTCCTTCAAGGATCTCATCAGCGGCTTGGACAATGGCATCTCCAAGGCCATTATAAAGACGTTTTGTCTCCATGTTGGCAAGCGCGGCCGCTTTTTTCACCACTGCCAGCGCTTTGATCATTTCTTCGTGGATTTTATATCCTGTAATTGGAAAGTTTTCCGCTGCCCGCAATGTCTGAATACCGTAGTAGACATCGGCCGGAATCTTTTTTTCTCCGAGAAAATCCTTTTCCGTCCGGTATGTCATTTCAGTTTTCATTTTTTAACCCTGCTTTCTTTTTTTAGATGATGATATCGTCTGCAATTGGCGTTTCCATAATCTTTTTGACTTCAGCTTGTTGTCCGGTTTTTCCTAGTGCCCACATCAGCTTCGGAACGATCGCTTCGGTGTTCATATTCCTCGAGCGGATGATGGCATCTTGGTTTACCTTGCGGCCGACCTCGTAAATGCTCATATCCTCTCCTTCTTCAAGGCATTGTGTCGTAATAGCTACGACTACTCCGGAATCGATCAGCTCGTTCACTTTTTCTAAAATGTTTCTTTTCTCAAAAGGAATGCCGCCGCTTCCGTAGCTCTCAATCACAATACCTTTATATGAACCTTTCAGACAATCAAAAAACTCAGGCTTTAATCCGGGATGAAGCTTCACCAGACAAACATCGGTATTTAAGGACGTATCGAGTTTCAAAGCGCCTGGCTTCACTTCGGGAACCCGTTTGTTATACTCGATCTCCTTGTCATGAATGAAAGCAACGTAAGGATAATTGATGCTTTCAAATGCATCGTAGCTTTTTGTTCTTAATTTGATCGCTCTCGTGCCTAAAATGACGCGGCCGTCAAAGACGACGTAAACTCCGCCGATACCGTCGCACGCGAAGCGGACCGCATCTTTAATATTTTTTTTCGCATCCGTTTTCTTAAATGTAATCGGAACTTGGGAACCCGTAATCGCAACAGGCTTATCAATATTCTGCAGCATGTATGAAAGCGCCGCCGAGGTGTAGGCCATCGTATCGGTTCCGTGCGTGATCACAAATCCGTCGTAGCTGCTGTAATTCTCATATACAGCCTCAGCCATCATCACCCAATGTTCAGGCTGCATGTTGGTGCTGTCTATATCCATTAAAGATTGGCAATCTATCGTATAATTAGAATGGTCATCAGATAAATAGTTGAGAAGCTCTTCCGCTTTAACCCCCGGAGCCAGTCCGTTTTCGCCTTCTACTGAAGCGATGGTCCCGCCGGTGGTCAACAGCAGTAACTTTTTCATGTGCTACACCTCTTTAAGAAGTAGTTTTATACAGTATAAAGCATGTTTTGTTTTTACGAAGAAGGCTTGATACATCAGGAATGTATACGCTTTATGCGTACCTTCAATGCAATTATAGTCCTCAAATGTGAAATAATCAAGAAACTTTATTCATTTCGCGTACACTTTTGCTGATAATGTGCTATAATCACTGTGTATTAAAAGGAGCGTAAGATATGAATTTAGATCGATTAACAACACTGAGAAAAAATAAAAAATGGTCATTGCAATATACTGCCGACCGCCTCGGTATTGCGAAAAGCACTTACGCGGGCTATGAATCGGGCTACCGCCGCCCTTCTTTAGAGGCGCTTATCGAAATCGCTGATTTATTCAATACTTCCACTGATTTTTTGCTTGGCAGAGTTGACGATCCCCGGGATGAAAAGGCTAAAAACGAAGCCATTGAACTGACGGAATGGGATAAGCTCAAGCTGGCAGTCGACGGGACGCTTCTTTCCGAAGAAGAAATCAAGCAGATGGTTGCGTTTATCAAGGTCAAAAAAGAGCTGGATGCGGGGTAAAATGACAGCGGTTAACCGCATGCTGCAAGTGTTATAAAAAGAAAAAAACTTGACTGGCTAAAAAGGCCAGTCAAGTTTTTTTGCTTTTATTGATGTAAAAATTTCACACAAACCGCTTCAGGAGCAGGAACTCCGGACTGCAAAAGCGTCAGCCGGCCCGTTGTCCAGTCTCTTTCAAACAATGTCAATGTCCCTGTTTCCTGGTTGGAAGCGATTAAAAATTGCTCTGAAGGATCAATCTCAAAGTCACGCGGCCATTCCCCTTCAGTTGATACGTGTTCAACCAGGGAAAGTTCGCCCGAATACTCGTTGATGCTGAAGACGGCGATGCTGTCGTGTCCCCGGTTTGAAGCGTATACAAATTTGCCGTCTTTAGTGACATGGATGGCGCCGCCTTGGCTTGCACCGTCAAACCCTTCCGGCAATGCCGAAATGACTTGAATCTCCCTGAATTCACCCAAATCAGGATTGTATTCCAACACGATGACTTCATTGCTCAGCTCCGTTAATACATACGCATACTTTTCCTGCGGATGGAACTCAATATGCCTCGGCCCTGACCCCGGTGCAGTTGCGTGTTTTTTCACCGCTTCAAGCCGGTCCTCTTTCAATTGATACGTAATGATATGATCCGTACCGAGATCGACGGCTACTGCATACTTCTCATCAGGTGTGAATCCGGAATAATGAGTATGCGCTTTTTCCTGCCTCTCATGCGGTCCTGTTCCCTCATGCTGCACTTTTGCTGAAGGCTCAAGCAAGCCGCGGCTTTCATTTAAAGGGTATGCCATGATCGTCCCGTTGTGGTAATTGGCGGACAAAACATAGCGGTTATTCTGATCGACGCTGACGTGGCAAGGCGATGGTCCTTCCCCGGCCTGCTGGTTGACGAAAGTCAGCTCTCCTGTGGAGCCGTCAACACGATATGCGGCAACCCCACCCTTATCGCCGTCTTTGACCACTGCATAGAGCATTTCATTGTCTTTGGCGATATTCAAATATGTCGGACTGCCCAGCTTTGCTGCCGGCTTTGGCGTGCTTAACGCCTTTTTTTCCGTATCAAGCTCAAATGTATAAATCCCTTCGCTGTCTGCTTTTGTATATGTTCCGATATAGCCTCTGTATTTTGCCATTTGATCCTCTCCTTTTTTGACAGTCGTCCATTCCTATTTTAACTCACAGAAACTGAATTATCATGATCTGGTATGCAAAAACCTTAAGCGCTCACATGAAAAAAAATTTTTTATGATATTCTTAACATAAGAGACCTTCACTGCCGCTTTTATAATGGAATCGCTCATTTTCGGCAGCGGAGACTTGTTCATAGGAGTGTTCAAAATGACGAAAATCATGATTGTCGAGGACAGCGAAGACATTCGGAAGCTTTTATGCGATCATTTAGAAAAATACGGATACGAAACTGTTGCAGCGACTGATTTCACCTCTATCCTTGAAATGTTTCTCCAAGAGAAGCCCGATCTGATATTGCTTGACATCAATCTGCCGGCATACGACGGGTACTACTGGTGCCGGCAAATCCGCCAGCATTCGACTTGTCCGATCATTTTCATTTCAGCGAGAAGCGGAGAAATGGATCAGGTCATGGCGATTGAAAACGGCGGCGATGATTATATAGAAAAGCCTTTTTCCTATGAAGTGGTGCTCGCTAAAATTAAAGGCCAAATTCGCAGGGCATTTGGAGAATACGCCGTTAAGCAAGGAGAAAAAGTGATTGAATTTGAAGGCGTTCAGCTGTTTGTCGAACGTTTTGAGCTGCGCTGCCGGGATGAGAAGCTCGAGCTTTCAAAAAAGGAAAGCAAACTCTTGGAAGTGCTGCTTGAAAGAGGAGAAAAAGTGACAAGCAGAGACCGGTTGATGGAGAAGACATGGGAAACCGATACATTTATAGATGAAAACACGTTAAATGTCTATATTACAAGGATTCGCAAAAAATTGCGAAGCATGGACGTGCCCTTCTCAGTTGAATCCGTGCGGGGCGAAGGGTATCAGCTGAGGGCGAAATCATGAAGCTGTTCCTAAAAAACCATGCCGTTCTCATTCTTCTGTTTCTTTTTCAGGGCGGATTCGTGTTTTTTTACTATTGGTTTGCCGGCATGCAGACTTTCACCCACCTTTTTTACATTCTCGGCGTTCAGCTTCTGGCGCTGGCGCTTTATCTTTCGTACAAATGGTATGAAGAACACAGAGTCTACCAGTGGCTCGGCTCAGAACAAAAAGATACAGAAATTCCTTTTTTGGGGACGGCTGAATTTTGCTCAGAGCTCTATGAAAAACATATGGAGCTGAGTCGGCTCCACCACCGCAAAATACATGAGATGGAGTCCAAGCTGGAAGACAGGGTAACCTACATGAATCAATGGGTGCATCAGGTGAAAACACCGCTTTCCGTCATCAATCTGATCATCCAGGAAGAGGACGAACCCGTTTTTAAACAAATCAAAAAAGAAGTCCAGCAGATTGAATACGGACTGGAAACACTCCTCTATTCATCAAGGCTTGACCTGTTTGAAAAGGATTTTAAAATTGAAGCCGTGTCACTTGGCGAGCTGCTTCATTCTCAGATTCAGCGCTATAAACGCTATTTTATACAGCATCGGGTCTATCCAAATAAACAGGTTCCCGCTGAAGACGCCGTTATTTACTCTGATCGCAAATGGCTCAAGTTTGCCGTTGGCCAGGTTATCACCAACGCTGTGAAGTATTCGTCAGGAAAAAGCGAACGCATCGATATGTCGATATTCCGTAATGGCGAACGCATCATCCTGGAAATCAAAGATTACGGAGTCGGAATTCCTTCACAGGATTTGAAAAGGGTATTTGAGCCTTATTACACCGGGGAAAACGGACGACGCTTTCAGGAATCAACGGGCATCGGCCTCTACCTTGTAAAAGAGATTGCGGAAAAGCTCAATCATGATGTGAGCATCGCTTCAGAAGAAGGGAAAGGAACGACTGTGCAATTTTCGTTCCTTACAAAAATGTAAGTCTTCTTTAATAAAACCGCATAGCTCATCCACATCCTCCTTGATATGATTTGTTTACACAAACAAACGTGGCAAGGAGGATTTTTTATTTGCAATCCAAGTTTATGAAAAGAATCGACACAATCGATGATAGAGGATTCGCTTTATGCGGAATCATTTTTATGATCTACTTCAGGGCAGGCGGATCCTCAGCCATCTGATCGCCCAAATAAACGTCACTTGTTCAGCGCTTCTACACGATCTTTTCCTTTTTGTTCGTCGTTATCGACGCGCTGAACAAAAAACGAGGCCCGCCATACTTTGCTTCTGCACACCGGCCATTCAGCATTCCGAATGGGCACTGGAGTGGATTTGAAGAATCGCAACATATTGGAAGCGGGCACCCCTAAAAAGCACCGCAAAAGGAGGATATCATGACAGACATGCTGATCGTTAAAAACATCAATAAAACATATAAAGGACAAGTCTCTCATCAGGCTTTAAAAGATATTTCATTCAATGTCGAGGGCAGTGAGTTCACGGCGATCATGGGGCCGTCCGGCTCCGGAAAAACGACGCTTCTCAATATCATTTCGACGATTGACCGCCCCGATTCCGGCGACATTTTGATTCGCGGAGAAAATCCGCATCATCTGAAGAGGGCCAAGCTTGCCCACTTTCGCCGCAGACAGCTCGGATTCGTATTCCAGGATTTTAATTTGCTGGATACGCTGACGATCGGTGAAAATATCATGCTGCCCTTAACGCTTGAAAATAAACCGCTTTCCGTCATGGAAGATAAACTTCAGGCGATTGCTGAAAAACTCGGCATCGAACAACTTCTGAATAAACGGACGTTTGAAGTATCCGGCGGACAAAAGCAGCGGGCGGCCATCGCAAGAGCCGTCATTCATCAGCCCGCTCTCATCCTCGCCGACGAACCGACAGGAAACCTCGATTCGAAGGCGTCAAAAGACGTAATGGAAACGATGCAGCATCTTAATGAAAACGACAATGCCACGATATTGATCGTCACGCATGACCCTGTTGCCGCAAGTTATTGCCGGCGCGTCATTTTTATTAAAGACGGAACATTATTCAACGAAATCCACCGCGGCGCCAACCGCCAAATATTTTATGAAGAGATACTGAATGTGCTGTCCATGCTGGGGGGAAACGCCAATGACCTTTCTTCAGTTCGCTTATAAAAACGTCGTCCGGAATAAAAGAGCCTATCTTGCCTTCTTTTTAAGCAGCGCGTTTTCAGTGATGGTTTTTTTCACATTTGCGATGCTTTTGTTCCACCCCGCTTTAGAGAAAGGCTACTTAAACACCATTGCAAAGCGGGGATTATCGGTGGCTGAATGGATGATTTTCGCCTTTTCCATTCTGTTTGTGCTTTATTCCGTCAACGCCTTTCTCAAGTCGAGAAGCAGAGAATTCGGGATCCTCACCATCCAGGGAATCGCTCCGGGTCAATTGAGGAAGCTGATCACCGCAGAAAACATCATCATCGGCGTGCTTTCGATCGTTACAGGGATCATCGGCGGTCTGGTTTTTGCAAAAACATTTTTTACGATCGGCGCTTATATTCTGGAAATGGACGCTTTGCCATTGTATCTGCCTTGGAAAGCGCTGGCTCTCACAGCCGCCTGCTTTCTCATGCTGTTTATTTTGCTGTCGCAATTTACGGTTTTGTTTATTAAATCAAAAACCGTTACCAAGCTGATCAAAGGCACCGGGAAAATAAAACCTGACCCAAAACCGTCTGTTATCTTTTCGGTCATCGGCATCGGCTGCCTCGGCTCAGGCTTCTGGCTCGTATTGTTCGCCGACATCCATTTTCCCCAAGCCGTCACGATCTTAATTCTGACGATCATCGGGACTTATTTCTTCTTTCGCCAAAGCAGCATTTGGCTGCTGCGGCTCTTAAAAAAACGGAAGTCATTTTATTTGCGCGGAAAAAACGTGCTTTGGGTATCCGATCTTGCCTATCGGCTGAACGATAATGCCCGTCTGTTCTTTCTCGTTTGCATTATTTCAGCCGTCGCCTTTACCGCCACTGGCACATTGGTGATTTCCAAGACTTCCATCGGAAAATTGGATTCTCAATATGAGATAGAGTACTTATTATACAGCGGGAACCAAAAGGAACAGACACACGTTAAGCTGATCGAACAAAAGTTGAAGGACGGACATTTTTCATATGAAAAGGAAGTGACAAAAGGAATTTATATGAGCTATAGCCAGGGACCCTGGGTGCTCCTGACCTCTGAAGGCGAATTCCAAAAGCACTTTAAGTCAGATTCCGGCGAACTGAAAGACGGCGAGGCGATGTATTATCCGAACGCCATCGAGGCGAAAGAAAAGCCGGAAATTCCCAAGACCTTGAACATGTTAAACAAAGATTCGAAGCCGGCAAATGAACGCCTAAAAGTGAAAGGTATTAAAAAACCCCTCATTTTGTTAAACAGCGTCGTTGTCGTAAACGGCAAAACCTTCGAAAAACTGAAAAAACAAGGCGAATTCGTCACATTGTATGGCTATAACTACAACCGCTGGAAAGAGAGCCTTGATATGATCCAATCACTGGAAAAAGATATTGGAGAAAAAGCTCCCAATATCCGATTTCAATTTGACGCAAAGGCCAGTACTTATTTTGAAACTGTTCAGCTTCCAAGCCTGAGTCTGTTTATCGGCCTTTTTATTGCGGTTCTCTTTTTTACGGCATCCGGAAGTTTTCTCTACTTCCGCCTGTTTACCGATCTTGAAGAAGATCAGCAGCGCTACCGGTCGCTTGCAAAAATCGGCCTGAGCGAAAAGGAAATGTCGCAGAGCGTGACGATTCAATTGGCCATCCTGTTCTTCTTTCCGTTCGCTCTTGCAGCAGTTCATACGTATTTTGCGATGAAGACGCTCGAGGCGCAGAGTCTTGGTCATTTTGCAGCTCCGGTGTTGATGACGATAGGCGGATTTCTGACCTTCCAACTATTATTCTTTATGATCATTCGAAAAAGCTATTTGAAAAAATTAAAAGGATTTTTAAGGTGATAAAATATGAAAAAAACAATTTCTCTGATTACAGCCGGTTTGGCTGTTGTATGCATCGGTGCATTTCTATTAATTCATAATGAGGTGACAGACAGGTTCAATCCACTTGTGAAAAAAGAAAGCGTGTATATCCAAATCAACAAAGACGGAAAGCACTTGAGTCCGGGCCGCTATGAGTACACGCTGGAAGGATATAATGACACTGGGAAGGAAAAAGAAATTACATTCTCCTCCAGCGGCTCCCTTCGAAAAAACGCCTACCTAAAGGTACACGCGAAGGGAAAATACGTTGAGACATGGGAAGAAGTACAGCCCGGCGATATGCCGAGTGCAGTTCGGACCAAATTGATCAGGCAGTAAAAAAACGGCGTCTAGCCGTTTTTTGTGTTACTATAATTTTACAGATTTCCGAAACTTTTTGGCCCGTTGTTCGTAGTAAAACAGAAGTCATATTGGTTAGGAGGTTTTCATATGATTGTTGGAATGATCGGTTTTATCCTGGTGGGATTCTTCCTCTACGCCGCCATGGCGCCGTCCGACGGAAACAACAGCGGCAGCAGCTCTTCAACTTTCTTTGTCGGGGGTCCTGATTCATCCGGCGACAGCGGAAGTGATTTCGGTGGCGGCGGAGATTGTGGCGGCGGCGGTGATGGCGGCGGCTGTTAAGACCCGCGGGCTGCCTTTCCCTATCTTCTGCTCGGACCCTTAGGCTGTATGCAGTTCTTGCTGCAGTCAGCCGGGTATGTTCCAGCCATCTCACTTCATCATTCATTCACCATCTAACTCCAAATACGCCATCATCAATCCAGTTGTTTAACCAGACTTCCGATTGGGAATGATGTAAAGACAGCAGATTCCCGCTCTTCAAACGATTTAAAAGTCACAATTAATCGATTCTGTTACAAAATATATAAAACTTTGCACCTACTTGTTCGATATTAAAAGAAGACATTCACAATAAGGAGGGTTTTTTCCAGATGATTTTTTTACTGGTTTTATTGGCTCTGTTTATTTTGTATTCATTCTTTTTTGACAAGAGCAACAAAAGATCTTATACAAAAGCGGCACCGAAAAGCAGAATATTGATCCGCCAGGCAGCTGCGCCGACCGGATTTTTGAGGGTCATCGAAACCGCACCCGGGCAGCCGGTAAACCGCCGAACCTCTGAAGGTATGCGTCCAAATCTGCGGCTTGTCATGAGCCCGACGGACCAAAATGAAAAAAAATAAAGAAAGCGGCATCATGATAAATGCCGTCTTTCCTATTGTATGCTGTGTTCCACCATTCTTCCAAAGGCGTCCGGCGACATTCCCGGCGAGATGCGGACCCTGTGCAGCGCATACATCCCCTGATCCCTAGCAGCCGCCCCCGGCTCTGTCGTCACCGCCATTTGATACCCCGCCTTCTCAGCCTGTTTGAGCGTTTCGGCATTATAGCGTCCAACTGGATAACTCAGCATGGTTGTGTTCTGCTGAAGCACGCCGTCAAACAATGTTTTGGAACGAGTCATTTCACTCAGCTGCTGCTCTGGAGCAAGTCCGTTCAATTCGACATGATTGATCGTATGGCTTTCGATAGCAATACCGTGTTCGGCCATTTCTTTCATTTGGCTTTCGGTTAAATGATTTTTTCTGCCGACCGATTTACCGATCATGAAAATTGTCGCCTTCATCTCATAATCTTTCAAAATCGGGTACGCTTTTTCAAAGTTATCTGTATAACCATCATCAAACGTAATCAGCACGCATTTTTCACTCGGCATTTTGTCTTGTGTTAAGACAATATAGGCTTCTTCAGGTGTCAGTGTGTAATAGCCGTTATCCTTCAGCCATTTCATATGTCCGCGGAACTCCGCCTCCGGTACGCGCAGGCTGTTTCCTGTGGAAATGCTGTGATACATGAGAATCGGAATGCGGGCGGGGCCCTTCACTTTGATCCACTTGGAGGATGGATCATGCTCCGCCTGCTGTTTTGATTGTTTTGCCGCTTTTTGAGCCGTATTTGGTTCTGTTTTTTCCTCTCCTTTTGCTTCATGACTGGAACACCCGTACAGCATTCCCATCAACATAAGCAGCAAAATGAGCAGTTTCGTTTTTTTCACAAGTATTCCCGCTTTCTATCTATTGAATCCTTTTTAATATCGGTTTCGGAACGAGCATTTTTCACCGTTCCTGCTTTGATGATGAAAGCCAAGCTTTACGCAGTATGCTGATCCCTTCTTCAATTTCCGCTTCAGAAAGCCCCCCAAATCCCGCCATGACGATGGAAGAGCTGCTTTTATGTGGCTCAAGCCAGAAATCTGATACCGGATAAACTTTCACACCGAGTTTTTCCGCTTTATGTATGAGGTCTTGTGCATGTCGGTCTGTCTTCATCAAAATATGGAGCCCCGCTTTTTCGCCGATGATTTCCATGTCATTTCCGAAATGCGTTTTAATGGCCGATATTAATGTTTTGTGCTTTTCTTGATATACTTTTTTCATTTTACGGATGTGTCTTTCGAAAAAACCTTCTTTCATAAATAAAAACATCGCTTTTTGAATAATGGGTGAAGCGGACTGGCTGTAGCGGCCAAGCGTTTCTTGAAATTCATCCGCCAGCTTTGAAGGCAGAACGATATAACTCAATCTCGCTGCCGGAAGAAATGACTTTGAAAAAGTCCCTAAATAAATGACTTTTTCTTTTTTATCAAGCGCTTTTAAAGATGGAATAGGCCTGCCCTGATAGCGGAATTCACTGTCATAGTCGTCTTCGATAATGTAGGCATTCTCACGGCTTGCCCATTCAAGCAATTTCAGCCTCTTCTGTACC
The DNA here is from genome assembly GCF_038002625.1 of Bacillus sp. FSL K6-1284. Classification (NCBI taxonomy): domain Bacteria; kingdom Bacillati; phylum Bacillota; class Bacilli; order Caryophanales; family Bacillaceae; genus Bacillus; species Bacillus sp. FSL K6-1284. Next base: position 4,153,220 of record NZ_JBBOCW010000001.1, read on the forward strand.
GGCAGGACCATTCCATACGGAAACTGATGAGATGGCGTAATATAAACGAGTTTGGCTCGGCTTGCAGCAAGCTGAGACAAATTGATCCCGTCTGTCTCGAGACCAATCGGCTGAAGTTCACATCCATGGTTGAGGAAAACGGAACGCACACCATCATATCCCGGATTTTCCGCCGCAACCAATCGGCCGTGCATTGAGAGCAGCTGGCAAAGAAGTCCGACTGCATACTGCGTACCGGAACAGATCACAATTTGCTCCGGTACACAGCGCACACCCCTTGCCTGAAATAAATACTTCGCCAATTCCGTGCGAAGGCCGAAATCGCCTTTATGATCGCCATACAAAAATAAGTCATGATCTCCACTGTCCATTGCATTCTGCAGACAACGTCTCCATGTTTTGAATGGAAAATGGCTTAAATCGATATCACCATATTTAAAATTATATGTTGCCGCTGCAGCTTGTCCTGTGTCTTTTTGTTCCCGATTGGTATGAATCTTCAATTGACTAGGCGGCATCAGTGTTTTCTCCAAGGGAAGCACTTTGATGCCGATCCTTGGCCTGCTTTCTGTATAGCCTTCTGCAGTGAGCTGCTGATAGGCGCTTTCAACTGTATTTTTGCTTAGATGCAAATGTTCGCATAAATAGCGGATCGGCGGCAAAAGAGCTCCCGCTGGGATGCCGCCGGCCTCTATTTCTTTTTTGATATATTCGTAAAGCTGTATATACAGAGGTGTTTTAAGCTGTTTATTGAGTAAAGGCGTTAACTCTATCATCATCTGACCTCATCAAGTTTTCTATTATTGTCTCTTTTTAAAGGGACAATAACAACTTAAAATCAGTTTAATAATAAAAAGGAGCGTGAATGTGATGGCTCATTCCATTCGGCAAAAACAGCTTGTCTGCACAGATGAAAAAAAGATTGATCAATTTTTAACAGAAGCGCAAACCGGTTATCTCGGCATGTCCACAGATGAATATCCATATGTCATCCCTTTGAATTTTGTCTGGAAAAACGGCTACATTTACTTTCACGGTGCATCAGAAGGGCGGAAAATAGCTATGCTGCAAGAAAACCCCAATGTATGTTTCACAGTGAGCGAACAATATGGAACAATGGTTCATCCCATTCCCGCTAAAACCGATACCGCTTATATGAGCGTCATTCTTTTCGGCACAGCGTCAATCATCACAGACTTAGATGAAGCAACATCCGCGATGCAGGCTCTTCTCGACAAATACGTACCAGGATACTACAGTACTCCGCTTCACAAAACACATGTTGAAAAGTACAGATCGAGTTTAGGCAGCAAAACCGTTGTCCTTAAAATTCATCCCATAAAGATAACAGCTAAAGAAAACATGCTGAATCAAAGTATGAAATTCGAAAACGGGCGGACCGTACAGGAAGACCGTTGATAAAAAAAGACCCGCAGCTTATGCTACCGGGTCTCCTATGGATTGTGCCGCATTTCCATCTATAAATTTCAATCCCGCTGTGTACCGCTTTTTCCGCTTCTTTATCCAGCAGACGAGCGCCAACCGCTGATCCAGATCCTTCTCATTGATAGAAACCAACACATGTTCATTCATCTCAAGCGGGACGCCGGATTCAATCTGACAGCCTGACAAGCTGATGTCCTTAATCATGATCTCGTGGGCGCCTTTCTCTGCATCATCGGGAAACAGCAGTGTTCCCAGACCTTGAAAGGCCTCGCGGACGTGTTTTCTCTTGTATGCATCCGGGCTTTTTTCTGTTTTCATGAAAAAGCGCAGCACTGTTGACAACGTATCAGCCCGCTTTTCCCGGTCGGCCTTTTTTGCATTTTCTTCATCAAACATAAAACCGATCAGTTTCACATACAGTTCCTTGTCCATCTCTTTGAAGTGCAGCCCGATTTCAATGTCTGCCTCGACTTTTGTCGTCCACATCACCCGAGCCAGCACTTTTCCGACCGCATCTATGATCAGACCGTCCACATGATAGTACATGTGCAAATCAGCCTGATAAGGCAGCCTGATACGCGCGCCCGTGTCGCTCACATCGATCAGTTCGCATTCGTGCTCATCGCCAGAAACGGTGGAAAAAGCCGCCGGCTTGTTGACTGTGAACCGTTCAGAGCTTCGAAATCTCGGCCTGTCAAAGGCAACGAGCAGCGCAAGTATGAGTCCCGTCATATTATAGAGAACCCAAAATAAATGATACGATGTGACGTTCATATCAAAAGTATGCAGAAACCAAAGTTCATAAAGAATTTTCCCGAGAGCAAACAGCGTCATTGCAAGCAGAATCGCACACGGCAGCGCCGTCGTATATTTGAATTTTCGCCGATCTGTGTTGACTCCCTTCGGTGTGACTTTAAAATCAAACCGCTTTTTAAAAATGAATTCCGACAAAGCCGATATCGCCATGTGCGGCGCCATCGATGTATCGTAAATATGACTCCAGCTCATGCTGCGCTGCCGGTCCGAAACGGCTTTAAATGAAAGGTAAGAACCTAAAAACGCAGGCAGCCAAAACGAGGTGATCGACCACAAATCGGTCTTTAAGCTATGTATGCCAAACAGCAAAAACAAGAGCGGCGCCAGGATGTAAACCATCTTAAAAACGCCGAAAAACCAAAAGAGAATACCGTCAAAATAAAGAATGCGCTGCATTGGTGTAAGACCTTTTAAGAAAAGCGGATTCCACTTCTTTCCGCACTGAATGTTTCCCCTGCACCAGCGGTCGCGCTGCTTCAAAAGATCCGTCCACGTTTCCGGCGAGAGACCGACGGCAAGCACTTCCTTGACGAAAACAGATTTAAATTTCGTTTGCAAAAGCATTCCGGTTGCCATATCCTCCGTAATCACGCCTGTCGCAAAACCGCCGATTTCCTCCAAAGCGGTTCTTCTGAAAACCGTATTGCTGCCGACGTACATGACGGCATTAAAACGGTCTTTCCCGGCCTGGAGCCTGCGCATAAAAAAGTCCTGCTCATTCGGAATGTTCGCACCGGAAAATAAGTTGTACTGATAAGGATCTTCATTATAGAAGGCCTGCGGCGTTTGAACAAAAGCCACTTTTTCCTTCTTAAAATAGCCGACAGTTTTCTGCAAAAATGAAGGGAGCGGAACCATATCGGCATCCATCGTCACAATCAGTTCCCCGTTCGAGCAGCTCATCGCATGGTTTAAATTCCCCGCTTTTGCATGCTCATTGTTTGGCCTTGTAACGTAATGAACGCCAAGTTCCTCAGCCAGTTTTTGAATATCCGTCCGCCTTCCGTCATCACACAAATAAATATTGACAAGCTCTTTTGGATAGTCGAGGCTCAGACAGCCTGCCACTGACTTTTTCAGCACATGGCGCTCCTCGTTATAAGTTGCAATGAGAATATCAACGCTCGGCCAATAGTCTTGATCGCCCAGCGTTTCCGGCTCCCGCTTCCTTTCCTTCCATACTAGCGTATAAAAGACCAAGAGCTGTAAAAAGCCGATACATTCAGTTGCAATCAGGATCACGCCCATCACGATGTCGGCGGGGCGAGAGACAGGCAGTGTATAGCCAAACCGCCAAACAATATACACGCCGTTCGTCATAAGACACAATATGATTAAAAATTTCTTGAAACGCGGATTCATCCAAGATCCCAAAAAACCGATGAGAATAAGGGCAATCATTGCGACGGGATAGTAGTGTAAGATAAATTCCATTTTCTTCTCCTTATGTGCTGATAAAAAACCCTTCGGGAAGGGTTTCTCTAAAATTTCCCTTAATTTCATTCTTTTGCACTCGAATATATTACCACCTTTAGACCTAAATTTCCTTAAAAATAATAAAAAAATATATCTAATTGTCTTTTAAACGCAAAAAATATAAGACTATAGACTCTGTTCCGAAAAATCCATAAGGCTCACATTAATAACCCTTCACATATATGCCCCCTCAAGATTGAATCTTTTGTCGCAGACGTCCTCTGTCTCTTCGGAGACGGGAGCTGAATGTATCAACGGTTCACACAGGAAAAAAGGTCTCTGCTCCTAAATGTTTGATTTATTTTTGACGGATTGACAGCTTTTTTGTGTCGATTTTGATTCCAGCAAAAGGAAATTCGGGAATTATCGCATCAAAAAAAGCCTGCACAAGGCCATTAAACAGTGTCCAGACACGTCTTTAACCAAATGGACCCGCTCTAGATCATCATGTGAAAACAGCTAGGTCTTCCTGCACGGTTGTCTGAATTTTGATTTTTTTAGTATACTTAATTTAGTTAAATAACTCAGAGCAAAGGGATAACAAAAAGGATGGGGGAAAGAAAATGGAAGCAAAACCAAAGGTACAACATATACCGATTCAAACAACGAAAGAACCGGATGAAAATTTTTTTGCAAGAGCAATGAATGTTAAAATCGGCATCATTCCGCTGCCCGTATACTTGCTGCTCTTCGCTTTGATTGTGACGTTTGTCTATATGCACGATCTGAAAAGCGACATTTTAACTGCTATTGCGGTTACGGGCTTTTTCGGATTCACCTTCGCCCAAATCGGAAAGTCGCTGCCGCTTCTTCGTTCTGTCGGCGGTGCCGCTATACTTGCGACATTTATTCCTTCAGCTATCGTCTATTACCATCTCATTCCCGATGACATTATCAAATCAACAACTGAATTTACAGAAAACTCAAACTTTCTTTATTTGTTTATCTCAGCCATTGTAGTGGGAAGCATTTTAGGGATGAAAAGAGAAACGCTGGTCAGGGCCTTCATTAAAATTTTCATTCCGCTGATCGCAGGGACAATTGCCGCAGCGGCAGTCGGTCTGACAGTTGGTACAATGCTCGGCCTCGGATTTCAGCATACGCTGCTGTACATTGTGATTCCGATCATGGCCGGAGGGGTTGGCGAGGGAGCCATTCCGCTGTCCATCGGCTATTCGGAAATCATGCACATGTCACAAGGGGAAGCTTTTGCACTTGTCATTCCTTCCATTATGTTCGGAAGCTTAAGCGCTGTCATTTTGTCTGGGGTTTTAAATGTAATGGGGAAGAAAAAGCCTGAATGGACAGGCAATGGAAAAGTCGACCGTTTCGAAAGTGGGGACGCACTGCCGCTTGAAAGCCGCGACAAAGACAAAGAAAGCGTTTTTAACCTTTCCCACTTTGCATCGGGAGGCATTCTTGCCGTCTCATTATATTTGGTCGGTATGCTTTCACATGACTTGTTCGGATTTCCAGCACCCGTCATGATGCTTCTCTTGGCTGTTGCCGTGAAACTGTTTCGTTTGGCTCCGGCGAATTTGGAAAACGGCGCCTACGGCGTGTCACGTTTTTTTTCAACTGCTGTGACATATCCGCTGCTTTTTGCCATTGGCGTCTCCATGACACCGTGGGACAAGCTGATCGCTGCTTTTAATATTGCCAATATTATTACGATCGTATCTGTCGTGATCACGATGATAGCCGTCGGCTTTTTTACAGGAAAGTGGCTGAACATGTACCCGATCGAAACCGCGATTATCAATGCCTGCCATTCAGGTCAGGGCGGAACGGGGGACATCGCCATTCTCAGCGCCGCCGAGCGCCTCGAGCTCATGCCGTTTGCTCAGGTATCCACAAGAATCGGCGGAGCGATAACCGTTACACTGACATTGCTGCTGTTAGCCCAGTTTTATTGATGAATGAAAAAGCCTGCAGAGCAAACTGCAGGCTTCAGATTGTTGACAAAATCCCAAAACGGCTTTTTGTTTTGGGATTTTGTCATCTTTTCAGCGTGATTGAAAACCTTTGCAGTCTAGGAAGGCCGAGCATCGGAGCGGAGCGAATGTTGGAATTCGTGAGCACCGACGCGCAGGCCTGACAACGAATGCGAGGGTTTGTCGACACGCTGAAGCCTGCAGAGCAAACTGCAGGCTTTCTGTTTAGTATCTAGCGTACTTTTTTCGGAACATAGTCGGGAAAGTCTGTCACAATCCCGTCCACGCCGGCCTTTAAAAGCGGAGGCACTTCATCGCGGGAGCGGACGGTCCATGGCGTAATTTTCATGCCGAACGCATGGATTCTCGGCACAAGTGTAGGATCAGCGGCCACATTTTTTAAGTTGGCGTTCACATATTTTGCATAGCCGGAAAATGCCTTGAGCTTTGCATCTGTTAAGTCCGCTGTTTTTGACGTTAAGACACCTGTCGGCATTGATGGGAGCAGCTGATGAATTTTGTATACAGAGTTGAAATCAAACGATTGTACAATGATTTTTCCGTGTTTAGGCTTATCCATTCTCCGCTCTTTCAATGCCGCTGATACTTTTTCTTCGATTCCCGGATAGCGTGCAGGTTCTTTCAATTCGATCAGCATTCCGATCTTTCCTTTATACCGGTCAAGCACTTCTTCAAATGTCGGAATGCGTTCCCCGGCGAACTGCGGCCCGAAGTAGCTGCCAGCATCAAGCTTGCGCAGCTCGGCAAGCGTCAAGTCCTTTACGGCGACCGGCAGCACTGAGCCGATGTCTGTCGTACGGTTTACAGTTGTATCATGAATGACGACAAGCTCCCCGTCCTTGGACATTTGAACATCCAGCTCGATATAATCCGCTTTCATCTGATGCGCCTTTTCAAAGGCAGCCATCGTGTTTTCCGGCGCGTATCCCGAAGCACCTCTGTGCGCAATGACAGCCACTTTTTTAGGCTTCGCCGCCGGCTCTTGCGCTCCCGCGTCCGGTGCAAACAGTGCTGACCCGATAGAAACCCCGATCAATGAAGATAACATCAATTTCTTTAATAAAGCTGACACATCATCCACTCCCCTTTTGCTCTTCTCTTGCCAAAGTATAGGTTCGCACTGTTAAGATTATGTTTCAGCAGTCTTTAATTTTCATAAATTTCCTGATAAACAAAAAAAGACCCCCTCAGCAAGAGATCTTTTTTTGGATATATCAGCGCTCACAGGCAATTTTGTCTTTATCGCGGTCCAGCTTTTTATTGGCGTCATAAAGCGCTTTTGAAACATACGGCTTGTACTTCGTTTTTCCGCCTTTGTTTTTGACCGACTTCGAACGTGCGACGCCGCCTTTATAGTCTTTGTTTAAAGCTTTGCAGTTTTTGTACGTTTTTACCTTCGTTTTTGCTTCTGCCACATCGCCGGCACCCCAGGAAAAACCGATGATAAGACCGGCAGACAAAAGACCCGCTGCTATTTTTTTCATCCCGTTTGACCCCTTTCGTCTAATTCTTATGTATCTTTTACCATGATAAAATATTTTTCTTATTCACTCAAGAAAAATATGACATTTTATTGAATAAAAAGTATGTATTGAACAAAGGACTTTTCACACAAAAAACCGGCCGCGTTATGCGCCGGCTTCATCAACATATTGATGTTCACAAGTCTTTTTCAAAACAGCGTGAATCTCATAGGCCAATTCCTTCGGATGGATGCACAGCATGTCTTCCAAAGGACTGTTCCAGTTCCCGTTCTTAATCAATTTCAGCGCATAATGGCCGGCCGGACTGCACTCGGGATACCACTCTATATCGAGGAGGAGGCATTCTTCCTCATGCCGCAGCTTCAAAAGATCCCGTTTGAAATCTGACCGCCAGGCCTTGCTGTCAGGCGCCAATTCATCGGGGTTTGTATCGGTTAATGAGTGATGCACAACCGTCCAACCGGCCGGGATTCTAAGCCTCAGCAAATTGCGGGCGCCGCCAGAGGCGCGAATCCTATCTTCCAACCGTTCGACCAGCTGTTCATACGGCGTATCTGAATCTTCACTGACCAGCGTTTGATCAGCATTTAGCATCCTGATAACGTACTTCAGTTCTCCAGCATATTCAACTTGTACCATTTTACCGGAGGTTTCATTCTCCAAGGTGAAGAGCGTACGGCGGGGATCGCGAATCGGCTTTTGATACAAATGATTTTCTTTCACTGTCCAGCCGGCCGGCACCATTAAAGGATGCAATTTAAAAAAATACTGAGATTTGGTCAACGTTCTCACATCCTCTATCCTTGTTCTGTCCTCTTTCCTATCAATCTATGTGCCGGGCCGGCTTCTTAGAACAACGGCGGACCAGCCTCACAAAAAAAACCGCCTGACGCTTCATAAAGCAGTCAGGCGGCTTTTCGTTTTTACTCGCCGGTTTTTTCTTTTCCGTAATGATACGTTGATGGATCAACAGGTTTGAAGTCTGAAATTTCGTGGAACCTTAACAGATCTTTATAGAGTACTTGGTCGGACAGATCCAGCTGTTCGGACACCTGTGATTTGAGGTTTTCCGTTTCCTGGTTGCCTTTGATCTCTTTTCCTGTCTTTGTATCGTATACGGTCGTATCAATCATCGTGTACTTCGGCGTTACATAGTTTCCATTTCTGAAAGCCACGGTTTCGTCGTGGTCTTTAGAAAAGAGGTCTGTACCAAAGTTGATGTATTTTTTGCTGTCAATACCTTGCAGGTGAAGAAGTGTCGGCATGACATCCATTTCACCGCCATACGTATGATTGACTCCGCCTTTTTTGCCCGGAACGCGGATCATAAGCGGTACGCGCTGATTCATCGCGTTTTGATACGGTGTAATCTCTTTTCCTAATACTTCTTTCATCGCACGGTTGTGGTTCTCTGAGATTCCGTTGTGGTCGCCATAGATGACGATGACGGAATCATCATATAATCCCGATTTTTTCAGCTCTTTAAAGAAATCTTCAAGCGCTTCGTCAAGATAACGCGCCGTCTGGAAGTACCCGTCTACCGTTTTGTCTCCCGTCGTTCCCTTTTCAAGGGTGGCATCCTTTTCATCCAAAATGAACGGATAGTGGTTTGTCAGCGAGATTAAATGCGCATAGAACGGCTGTTTCAGCGATTTCAGCTTCGGAATTGATTCTTCAAAGAACGGCTTGTCTTTCAAGCCAAGGTTGACGAGATTCTCCTCTGACATGTCATATGTGCTGGCATCGAAGAATTTGTCATAGCCAATTTGTTTATACACCTGGTCGCGGTTCCAGAATGACTTGTAATCCCCGTGGAGCACGGCGCTTGTGTAGCCTTCTTTTTGGTTCAGAATCGCCGGCAGGGACTGGTACGTATTTTGCCCTTTGGTTACAAACGCGCTGCCTTCAGGCAGTCCGTAAAGGCTGTTGTCCATCATCAATTCGGCATCCGCGGTTTTACCTTGACCGGTCTGATGGAAAAAGTTATCGAAATACATCATGTCATTCTGGCCGTGCGCCAGCTTGTTCAAGAACGGCGTGACTTCTTTTCCGTTCAGCTTATAATCGATCAAAAACGTCTGGAAGCTTTCCAAATGAATCTTGATGATGTTCTTGCCTTTTGCTGCGCCGAAATACTCGTCATTCGGTTTTGCATAATGCGAATTGGTATAGTTGATGACGCTCGTCAGGTCGTCGCTGCTCGCATATGCCTTTTGGCTCGCGTTTTGGGCAGCCTGAACACCATCATAGATCATGTAATTGTAAGGCCCCAAATACTTGACGATATAATTTCGGTCAAATGTTCTTGTCAAAAGCTCCGGACGGTCTGTCTCAGCAACTGCAAGGTTGATGAAAAACAGCGCCACTCCGCCGATAACGACAGTTGCAGCCCATCTTTTTTTCAGTTGTGCCGCCTTCAGTTCAGGCAGCTTCACACATAATGCAATCAGAATGATCAAATCGACGAAATAGATAACGTCATGAAATGCCATGATGTCAAAAACGCCATCCGACATGTTGCCGAGGTTTCCGGCTTGTTTTAAGTTTGCAAACGTCAAAAAGTCATCAAAGAAACGGTAAAACAGGATATTTGCATATAAAGCAAACGTCATCACAGCATCAATGATGATGATCCATATCGCCGACCGACGGCCTTTAGCAAACAAAGCCAAACCGAGTGCAGCAATCGTGAAGCTGAATGGGTTGATAAACAGCAGCATGTGCTGCGTAGACCCTTTCACACCCAAATTAAACTCTAAAAAGTAGGAAGCATAGGTTTTAGCCCATACAAAAACAACAGCTAACACAAAAAAGCTTAGCTTATGAGAGAATATTTTTTTCATGATAACCTCTACCTTTTTAAACTTTTTTCAGACCGCTTTCTGTTTCAGTCAATGAAGCGTGAGGAAACGATAATATATCATTCTACTAAAAGTCTCGGCGGTTTTTCAAGCACGTCCACGATGAAAATCCCCCAGCTTCCCTCACTCAAACAGTCCACGTCTGCGTAAAAAAATTCCGCATTAAGACTACGGCCTCTAATTAAGACGAATGAATTTCCCCAAAGGTTTCAGTTATTTTCATTCATCTCGAAAATTGCTCTTTCCCGGACGATTAAATATCTTTATGAAATTCATTTAAATAAGCTTTTCTTTGCGCTTCTGTGAACCGGCCGATCCAGTCCGCACGCGCTTCCTCCGTCATATAGGGCAGAATGTATAGCTCGACCGCTTTATAAAATGCCGGTTCAGGAAGAATGTTGTACGTCGGAATCCGCACCATGCCGTTCCCGCGCGTCTCTATCAGTATATCCATAAAGAAAATGCCTTTCGGGCTGAAGCGGTGCTGCGCCATTTTAAGGCTTTTGATGTCCTTGAACAGCACAGATTTATTCCCTGAGAACAGCCGCCCGCCTTCTCCCTCGATCATGCTGAAGATGATGTTTCCTTTTTTCGTGAATGCCGGAAATATCATTAGAAAAGTAATCAAACCATAGATGATCCCGAAAAGTCCGACTCCCAGGTAAAGCAATGAATATTTCGATTCGAGTTTTATTGCTTCATAAAAGAGCCACACTCCGACCAATCCGAAACCTGCCGTCCCCGCAAAAGCCCATACTCTAAAGAACATTCGGCTTTTCACATCAATTGGCTTTTTTTCTTCCTGTTCCAAAAATAATAGACCTCCTTTACTTCAGCAAGCGGATTTCTATATTAATGATATTCATGCCACAATCTACCTTACCACAGAAACCGGTTTCTGCATAAAACTTGCAGTGTGAATGATCACGTATTCGTCCAATCAGCAGACGATCTGTCCCTAATCACGACCCGATGAATACAAAAAGGCTCCCGGCCATCTGCCGGCAGCCTTCCCCTATTTTGAAATATCAACAAATCCCTCGCCGAATACATCCCTGACATCGTGGATGATGACAAATGCTTTTTTATCTGTGCTTCTTATAATTTTCTTGAGCATGGACAGCTCTTGTTTGTTAATGACAATGTATAGAATTTCTTTGGAATCGCCCGTATAGTGTCCGCGTCCCGTTAATATCGTGACGCCGCGGTCCATCAAGGTATTGACCTGCGCGGCGATCTCGTTTTTATGCTCAGAAATGATCGTGATCGCTTTTTTCGTGTTGAGCCCTTCGATAATGAAATCCATGACCTTTGTGGCGATGTACAGCATGACAATCGTAAACATCAGCTTTTCAGCACCAATGATAAAGTAGGAACTGAACACGACAACTAAATCGATCATCAGCAAGGCATAGCTGATGTTCCAGTCGAAATATTTATTGGCGATTCTCGCGAGAATCGCAGACCCGGCAGTGGTTCCGCCGACACGGATGATCATGCCGATGCCGACGCCGGCAAATACCCCGGCAAAGATCGTGCTGATGATCACTTCATCAGCCGGCACAGTCCAATCTTCAGTCACGTGCAGAAAAAATGAATTGGCCGCCACCGCAATGATGGTATAAATCGTCGTTTTTTTATCCAAAAAGCGATAGCCGATAATCAGAAGAATGCCGTTCAGCACAAAGTTTGTGATGCCCGGAGACCATTCAAAAACGTAGTATAAAATCAGCGTGATCCCCGTGACGCCGCCTTCTCCCAAGTCATTCGGGATGGCGAACAGATTCACGGCTAACGCAAAGAAAAATGCGCCTATAACAAGCAGGATCATATCCATTGCTTTCTTTTTCATAAAACTGCATCCCCTTCCTTATTCGTAGTCGATTTCCTGTAAAAAGTAAAAAAGCCCCGGAGAGAAGCTCTTTGATTAAGAGCAAAAACTCCTGGGCTTTTATCCCACCGTGTCATAACGATATCTTCGCTATGTGTTTTCTCTCGGACCAGACCAGCGCGGAACCCACTGCGGAACCCTAGAAAACCACCTTTTCTCTGTTATCAATTTGTCATCTTCAAGCATTATAAGTGAAATTTTGGGGTCTATCAACCCCTTTAACAGACTGAAAGATTTGTTTTTTTGTAAAATAGCTTCCATCTGCCGACGATAAAACCGTCCTATAATAATAGATATACGTGTTTTGCCTGGGAGGCGCTCTTATGAACAAACAAAAACGGCAATGGCTCATCAAGCAAACCATTCTCGAACATCCGGTAGAAAATCAGGAACAGCTGGCATCCCTGCTGGAAAAACGGGGCATCGCCGTTTCGCAGTCTACCATTTCCCGCGATATTAAAGAAATGTATCTTGTGAAACAGCCCGGTGAAAACGGAAAGCTTGTCTACACGACAAATGCTTCCTTATCCATCAACCCTTCCAAAATATTAAAAGATAAAATCTCCGACGTTGTCCTTCATGTGCATCGGACGGACAACTTGATCATTATTAAAACAATGCCCGGCAACGCCCATGCCATCGGCGTCCTTCTTGATAAGCTGGGAAGCCCGGAAATGCTGGGCTGTATATGCGGGAACGATACATGCCTTGTGATTTCCCAATCGCCTGAGGCAGCCCAATCATTTTGTGATCACTTATGCTGATCCGGCCATCCGGATCAGCTTTTTTTCCCTCAAAAAAAATTTTTTCAAAAAATCCCCTTTAAAAATATACACGTTTTATACGTTCTATTCTCTGCTCCTGCAAGGACTCATTTTCGATTTATCATAATTATTCATTTTTGTTTTTGCTTCATCAAAAAACATGTGAAATATATCACGTTTTCGTTGTTATCGCTTTCACATCGAGCTTTTCCTTCCTGTTTTAAGCTGTACATGTAACAAAAAGAGCTTAGGAGGCGGGATGATCATGACAACATCGATACACGTTTACTCTGAAATCGGCCCTTTGAAAACCGTCATGCTGAAGCGGCCCGGTCGGGAACTGGAAAACCTCACACCCGAATATCTGGAAAGGCTTCTCTTTGACGATATTCCCTTTTTGCCAGCGGTGCAAAAAGAGCATGACCAATTTGCAGAAACGTTAAAGAAACAGGGAGTTGAAGTTCTTTATTTAGAAAAGCTGACGGCTGAAGCCCTGGATGACGCTTTCATCCGCGAGCGGTTTATCGATGAGCTGTTAACGGAAAGCAAAGCAGATATCAACGGCGCTTACGACAGACTGAAAGAGTTCTTGCTCACCTTTGACGCCGATTCGATGGTCGAACATGTGATGAGCGGGATTCGAAAAAATGAGCTGGAACGCCAAAAGAAATCGCATCTTCATGAGCTGATGGAAGACCATTATCCATTTTATCTCGATCCGATGCCAAACCTTTACTTCACAAGAGATCCGGCGGCCGCCATCGGAAGCGGACTGACCATCAACAAAATGAAAGAGCCTGCTCGCAGGAGAGAATCGCTGTTTATGCGCTACATTATCAATCACCACCCGCGTTTTAAAGGGCATGAGATTCCGGTTTGGCTTGACCGTGATTTCAAATTCAATATCGAAGGCGGAGATGAGCTTGTCTTAAATGAAGATACCGTAGCGATCGGGGTATCAGAACGGACAACGGCTCAGGCGATCGAGCGTCTTGTCCGGAACTTATTTCAGCGGCAGAGCCGGATTCGCCGCGTACTGGCCGTCGAAATACCGAAGAGCAGAGCCTTTATGCATTTAGATACCGTCTTCACGATGGTTGACCGAGATCAATTCACGATCCATCCCGCCATCCAGGGGCCTGAAGGAGACATGCGGATCTTCGTTCTTGAGAGAGGGGAAACGGCAGGCGACATTCGTACGACTGAAGAACACAATCTGCCGGAAGTGCTAAAAAGAACGCTCGGCCTTTCAGATGTCAACTTGATCTTCTGCGGCGGCGGAGACGAAATCGCTTCAGCCAGGGAGCAGTGGAATGACGGCTCCAATACACTCGCGATCGCTCCTGGTGTCGTCGTCACCTATGACCGGAATTACATTTCTAACGAATGTTTGAGAGAACAGGGCATTAAAGTTATCGAAATCCCGAGCGGGGAGCTTTCAAGAGGACGCGGCGGCCCGCGCTGCATGAGCATGCCGCTCTATCGCGAAGATGTGAAATAGCCAAACCTAAAGAAAAAGGAGAGAGATCCATGAACCAAACGATTGATTTAAAAGGCAGAAGCTACTTAGCTGAAAAAGATTTTTCCGAAGAAGAAATCCTCTATTTGCTCGATCTCGCCCAAAAATTAAAAGAAAAAAAAGCGCAAGGCATCAAGCATCGCTATTTGGAAGGTAAAAACATCGCTTTGCTGTTTGAAAAGCCTTCTACAAGAACGCGCTGCGCTTTCACGACAGCCTGTATCGACCTCGGTGCGCATCCCGAATATTTGGGCAAAGACGACATTCAGCTCGGCAAAAAAGAATCGATCGAAGACACAGCCAAAGTTCTCGGCCGCATGTTCGACGGAATTGAATTCCGCGGATTTGAACATGAAAAAGTGATTTCCCTGGCAGAGCACTCCGGTGTGCCGGTATGGAACGGGCTGACCGATTTATGGCATCCGACGCAGATGCTTGCGGACTTTATGACAGTGAAAGAACATACGGGACATGTAAAAGGGATCAAACTCACCTATATCGGCGACGGCCGTAACAACGTCGCGAACAGCCTGCTCATCGGCGGCGCCAAAGTCGGCATGGACGTGAGAATCTGCTCGCCTCAAGAGCTGTTCCCTGATCAAGACATCGTTAAAATGGCGGAAGCGTTCGCCGAAGAATCCGGCGGAAAAATCACCGTCACAAGCGATACAGATGAAGCCGTGTCCGGAGCCGACGTTCTGTATACGGACGTCTGGGTATCCATGGGAGAAGAAGACAAGTTCGCTGAAAGGATCAAACTGCTCAAACCTTATCAAGTGAATATGGATCTCGTCAAGAAAACAGGAAACGATAACGTCATCTTCCTGCACTGTCTGCCTGCCTTCCACGACCTTCATACAACTTACGGACAAAACGTTTACGATCAGCACGGCCTTAAAGAAATGGAAGTGACGGACGAAGTGTTCCGCAGCAAACACTCTAAAGTGTTCGATGAAGCTGAAAACCGCATGCACACAATTAAAGCTGTCATGGCAGCGACACTCGGCGATCTTGACTGACAGGAAAAGGGGCTCATTCCCTTTTCCATTCTAAACCGAATGAGGTGACAAAAATGGCGGAAGAAAAGAAACTTGGGCTGTTTGCACTTATCGCGCTTGTCATCGGATCGATGATCGGCGGGGGCGCCTTCAACCTTGCAAGCGACATGGCTTCAGGAGCGGGGGCGGGAGCCATTTTAATCGGCTGGATCATCACCGGAGTCGGCATGATTGCCCTGGCCTTCTCTTTCCAAAACTTGACCACGAAAAGGCCTGATTTAGACGGCGGTATTTTCACTTATGCGCGGGAAGGATTCGGCCATTTTATGGGGTTTAACAGCGGCTGGGGGTACTGGTTCGCAGCCCTTCTCGGCAATGTCGCATACGGAACGCTGCTGTTCAGCGCAGTCGGATATTTCATCCCTGCGTTTGGAGACGGACAAAACGTCGCATCGATTATCGGTGCAAGCGTAATCCTCTGGTGCGTGCACTTTTTGATCCTGCGCGGGGTACAGTCCGCTGCCATGATCAACTTAATTACGACCATTTCAAAACTGGTACCGATTTTTGCTTTCATTATCGCCATTATCTTTGTGTTTCATCTTGATTTATTTACGAACGATTTCTGGGGAAAAGGGCTGTCGCTCGGTTCCATCGGGACACAGGTCAAGAGCACGATGCTGGTGACCGTCTGGGTGTTTACCGGAATTGAAGGGGCCGTCTTATTCTCAAGCCGTGCCAAAAAATCAAGCGATGTCGGCAAAGCGACTGTCATCGGCTTGATCAGTGTACTTGTGATTTACGTCATGATTACGATGCTGTCGCTCGGCGTCATGAATCAGCAAAACTTGGCCGGGCTTCCGAATCCTTCAATGGCCGCGATCATGGAGCATATCGTCGGCAAATGGGGAGCTGTGCTCATCAACTTGGGATTAATCATTTCCGTATTGGGCGCCTGGCTGGCCTGGACATTATTCGCGGGCGAACTCCCGCTGATCGCGGCGCGCGAAGGGGTCTTCCCGAAATGGTTCGGCAAAGAAAATAAAAACGGCGCGCCGACAAATGCGCTGACTTTGACAAACGCCATTATCCAGCTGTTTTTGCTGACGTTTCTCATTTCGGATGCGGCCTATCAGTTTGCATTCTCCTTGGCTTCCTCGGCCATCTTGATCCCGTATCTGTTTTCCGGGCTTTATCAGCTTAAATACAGCTGGCTGCACAAAGAACCTAACCGGGGAAAGAACCTCATCATCGGGATCATCGCAAGCATTTACGGCGTCTGGCTCGTATATGCCGCAGGACTTGATTACCTGCTTTTGACCATGATTTTATACGCTCCCGGCATTCTCGTATTCCGGGCTGTCCGCAAAGGAAAAGAAGGCCCCGTCTTCAATAAGGCCGAGCTTTTGATTGCCGCCGCGATTCTTGTATTGGCTGTCATCGCCGTGATCAGGCTGGCTGCGGGAAGCATTTCAATTTAACAAAACAGAGGTGATGATCAAATGAAAAAAAGAAAAATTGTCGTCGCACTTGGCGGTAATGCCATCCAAACCGGAGATGCCAGTGCAGAAGCGCAAAAGCGCGCGCTTGAAGAAACCGCCATGTATTTGGCGGATATGATCGACAGCGGCGCCGAATTAATCGTCACGCACGGAAACGGCCCGCAGGTCGGAAACCTGATGATTCAGCAAAAAGAGGCGGATTCCCCGAAAACACCGGCCATGCCGCTTGAAACTTGTGTTTCCATGACCCAGGGAATGATCGGCTATTGGCTGCAAAATGCTCTTGACCGGGCGCTGCATGCAAAAGGGAAAGGCGGACATGCGGCAACCGTCATCACCCGCGTCGCCGTCCGAGGCGATGATGAAGCATTCCGCAACCCGACAAAACCGATCGGTCCGTTTTACAGCGAAGAAGAAGCGAAAGAACTGATGAACAGCCGCAACGGCGGCCTCGTTTTTAAAGAAGACGCCGGAAGAGGCTGGCGCCGGGTCGTACCGTCTCCGGCTCCGGTATCGATCCTTGAACACGATGTTATCAATGATCTTGTCGAACACGGACATATCGTCATTGCGGCCGGCGGCGGAGGCGTTCCCGTCATTGAAAACGGCGATGCCGTCTCCGGTATTGACGCCGTCATCGACAAAGACTTTGCCGCCTGCAAACTGGCGGAACTTGTGCAGGCTGACGAACTGGTCATTCTAACAGGTGTCGACTATGTTGCCGTCGATTATTTAAAGCCGACAGAACGCGCGCTGAAACGCGTCACCACCGAAGAACTGAAAGGTTATATAAAAGAAAAGCAATTTGCAGAAGGAAGCATGCTGCCAAAAGTCAAAGCAGCCATCCAATTTGCCGAAGCCAAAAAAGGCAATAAAACGGTCATCACATCCCTGAAATTAGCCAAAGACGCTCTCCAAGGAAATGCCGGCACGATTGTCGAACAAGCCTAAAAGCAAAAGGAAGGGCTCGGGGAGGGTTCTTCCTTTTGCCAATCGTCAAAAACAAGTAAAATTTAAACTATATAGCCGCAACATAAGAAAATCGATAAGGGTGGTCCATATGAAGAACAAAGACATCGTACATCAACTGAAAAAGTTTCCTCTTCTCGCTTCCCTGAATAAAAGAGATCTGGAAGATATGAAACAGTTTATCTATTGGCGCACTTACCATAAAGGCCAGATATTATTTATGGAAGACGACCCCCGGGAACGAATGTACCTTCTTCTCGACGGCTTTATCAAACTCGAAAAATCAAACGAAGCTGGATCCATGTTTTATACCGACTATGTACGTCCTCATACCCTCTTTCCATTTGGAGGCTTGTTTCGGGATGAGCATTATCACTATGCCGCCGAAGCCTTAACAGATATTGAACTCTACTATATACCCATGAACATCTTCGAAGATCTCGTCCGGGACAACAAAAACCTGCTTTACGATATTCTCAATCATTTATCAGACATTCTTGCCCTCCACGAGGAAAGGCTGAAGCGCATTACACTCTCCCATGCACACGACAGGGTCACACAAGCCATTTACTATTTAACCGAAAGCCTCGGTCAAAAAGAAAGCAATTCAACCGTCATCAACTGTCCGATCACCGCTGCTGAAATTGCCAAAATCTCTGGGACATCCCGCGAAACCGTCAGCGCCGTCCTGAAAAAGCTCCGCTGCGAAGGCGTGATCAGTCAAATGAACAAGCAGATTATGATCAACCGGCCGGAGTATTTTATGTAAACGCGACAAAAAAAGTAAAACTGACGTATGATATCATTCCGTTTTCATCGGGATGATATCATAGAGAAATCATGTCCTGTCTCTTTTCTGCCTGCTTCAACCACATGTCATAATAGAATCCCTTTTTTTCTATTAATTCTTGATGCCGGAAGTTTACCAAAAGAAGTTAAGTGAATTTTAAACTTCATTTCTTAGATATCCTTAAGTTGTTGGAGGAAAATCATTCTTTTTCGTGACTTAAACCATATCCCTCCGTGAAAAATTTCTTACTCCAAGTACCGTAAACAGGATAAACAAAACAATTAATATACTGTAAAACAACGGATATGAGTCAATTGGCGACTCATCAGGAGGAGACATCCCCAGCATAGGCAGGGTCCAAGGATAAATTTGCCCTAATGGCGTATTGGCAGCTATTATGGCCGGCAGTGTGAATCCTATGCTGACCGCGAGCGGTATACCGAATGTCTTATACCTGATGGAGGTGATCAGCTGCAGCACGATAAGCGGAAGGCAGGCAATGGACCCTTGGACGACATATCCTAAAATTGCGAGAAACGGCAGACCTCCTTTTAAACCATTAAGGAACCCGAATAGAATAAAAAGTATGAATAAGATGCCCATCGTCGCAGCAACCATCATCACAACCATCACACTTTTCGCAAAGAAAACCCGCGACCTTAAAACCGGCAGGGCCAACAATTGCTTCCATCCTCCCCCTACATGTTCTCCTCTGCATACAAATGCAGCATATATACCTACAAGAATCGGCAATACAAAGGATCCCATAAAAACGGCAACCTGCGTCCAAGCTTCAACCCACTCGTTGTCACCCGGCTGCACAAACAGATGATAGTTATTTCGAAAGTTAGTGTAAGCCAATAGGACGCTAATAAAAGGGGCCAATACATACAACACCCACATTTTCGAACGCTTTAATTTCAACCTTTCAGCAGCTAATATATTTTTTAACATGGTACATCCTCCTACAGAACATCTCGCTTTTTAAAATGAAAGGTCCCAATGATCAAAAGCATCATTCCGACAAAAACATTAATTACGACAAAAGCCGATAGATCCGGATTGACTCCAAGTCCCTCATATTGCAAGATGATGGTCGATGACTGGCTCGGATAAGCGAGCGGAAACCACCGCGTCGTCATTCCGGCGGCTAAAAAGAGACCGA
Organism: Bacillus sp. FSL K6-1284; assembly: GCF_038002625.1. NCBI lineage: Bacteria > Bacillati > Bacillota > Bacilli > Caryophanales > Bacillaceae > Bacillus > Bacillus sp. FSL K6-1284. The sequence continues at coordinate 4,172,856 of NZ_JBBOCW010000001.1, forward strand.
CAATGGAACTGACCGTACCGATGAGAATTGCAAACGCCTGGTTTTTAAATGTGATGGACAGCCATAATTGAAAAGACATGATCGGCAATGCCGTCAGCAGCATAACATAACTATCCCCAAATAAAAGACCCCACGGTATCGGCCCTTCAAATCCCAAAGCCTTGCCCAGTACAACCATACCTATTGCAAATATGGTTGCAGTTAAGAGCAGACTGTTGAAAAGACAAATATATTTGCTTAAGTAAATCCCTACTCTTGATACTGGCAGAGACAGCGTTTGTTTCCACGAATTTGTCTGATGCTCTATATTTGCAATAATGGAGGCAATAATCGTTACGGCTAAAGGAAAACCCAGCCCAAACAGCATGCTGTTGTCAAAAAGCATATACTGCCACATAGAGGACGCCTTAAACATTTCAGCTTGCTTTTGGACATACTCTCCCCGGTAAGTTAAATTCAACAGCTCATAAGCCAGAACAACAAGGGGAACCAAGAAGACGACGATAAACAAAGAGGATCGCTTCAGCTTCAGGAGATCACCGCGCAGCACTTGTCTCATAAACTTCCCTCCGTACCTGTCAGCTCCAGGAAGATGTCTTCTAAAGACCGTTTTACTTCTTCTAATCTATAAACAGAGACTCCCGACTGTACCAGAATTCCGTTGATTTCTGAAACAAATTCAGGCGATGTTTCGCTGATCCACAAGTTTCCTTCCTGGAGTTTCACATGCAATCCCCGTTTCTGTATAATAGATTGGGCTTCATGAATATTATTCGCTCCAATCTTCAGGAGCGGTTTTTGTTTTTTCCTTAATTCTTCGATATCATCTTGGAAAATGAGCTTCCCGTTCATAATAATACCCACTTGTGTCGCCATCTGGTCAATCTCGCTTAATAAATGACTGGATACCAGCACGGTCATGCCATATTGATCAGGTAACTCCTTTATCAACTCCCTGATTTCGTGAATACCTGCGGGGTCCAGGCCATTCGTCGGTTCATCCAGCACCAGGAGATCAGGTTTGCTCATTAAAGCAGCCGCAATCCCTAATCTTTGCTTCATTCCCAGCGAGTACTCTTTCGCTAATCGATCAGCCACTTTCGCCAGACGCACAATCTCAAGCACTTCCGCAATCCGCGCCTCCGGCAAATCACGAACCCTGCGAATCACCTCGAGATTTTCCCTTCCGGTTAAATTTCCGTAATAAGACGGTGATTCAACTAGAGAACCGATTCTCCGCAGGATTTGCAGGCGATGTTTGCGGATATCCTGGCCAAATAGCTGAATATCTCCTTTTGTAGGCTTGATCAACCCTAACAGCATCCTGATCGTTGTGGTTTTTCCGGCACCGTTCGGTCCTAAGAAACCATATATTTGTCCTTTTTTTATTTTCATCTCCAACCCGCTGACCGATGTTTGTTTTCCAAATTTTTTTGTTAAATTTTTTGTTAATACGATATGTTGTTCCACTGTTCCTCACCTCATCTTTATCTTAGACTCATTTGCATTAATGCGCCTTAAACCCTTCCTAAACATTGCCTAAACACGGGAAAACAGCTGCTGCATCGCCAAAAAAGGAACCCGACAAATATATGCTATATAAAATAAGAGGCTGTTTTTCTTGTTAAGAAACAGCCTCTTGCAATATGAATGATGATGAAATTAGCAAATGCACTCAGAAGTGATTGTACATACACCGCCTCCGCCAGGCAATGTTAAGGAATATAGAAGTTTGAATTTTAAGAAAATTGAACATCACTTAAATTTCAGCCGCCATAACTTTCTTTGCCTGCTATTTCATGTGAAAATGAAAGCGTATCATTAATGGAGGTCATAAAATGGATCATTCTTTCGGACAATGCAAAGTGTTAATCGTTGATGATGACCAGCATATTTTAGACTTATTAAACGTGGTGTTTGAAAACGAAGGGTTCTCTGATGTCTTAAACGCCAAGAACGGAGAGGAAGCACTCCATCTTTTAAAACATCAAGAGCCGGATATCGTCCTGCTTGATGTGATGCTTCCGGATTCAGATGGATTCACTCTTTGCAATCAATTCCGCCAATTTACAAATATCCCCGTTCTTTTTCTTACAGCTAAAACGTCTGATTTGGATAAACTGCAAGGCTTTAGTTTTGGGGGAGACGACTACATTACCAAACCTTTTAACCCTCTTGAAATCGTTGCCCGTGTTAAAGCCCAGTTAAAACGATATAAAGATTTTACAACCTCATCATCCAAGCCGTCTTATAATTTCGGGGATTTTCAAGTAGATGAAATATCGGGGAAGCTGGTTGTTGATGGAATAAGAGTCGAGTGTCCGGCTCAGGAGTTTAAGCTTCTGCTGTATTTTTGCAACCACCCCAATCAAATCTTAAGCAAACAAAAGATTTACAGAGATGTTTGGGGAGAGTTTTATAATGGCGACAGTACGGTCATGGTACATGTTCGCCGGCTTAGAGAAAAAATTGAAAAAGATCCGAGCCGCCCAAAATGGATTAAGACGGCAAGGGGGCTGGGTTACATTTTTGAAGTTCAGCCGACAGGTGGAAAGCAATGAGGCTAAGAGATCGGATTGCTTTTCACTTTATATCCCGAATCATTCTCCTAATCGTTATTTGTATCGCTTTATTTGTGATCAGCACACTTTTTTTTACTTTTTTTCTCAATAATCGAGAGACGCATCAATCCCCGCTCTCTTTATCAAGCTTAGTTCGCCAAACATCCGTAAAAGATGGAAAAATATCAGTTGAAGCTGATACGATCAGACATTTAAAGGAATATCATATGTGGCTTCAGATTCTTGATGAAGAGGGAAACGAACTTTATTCATCCAACAAGCCAGGCAATATTCCCAGCCATTATATTCCCGGCGAACTTGTCTCGGATTATGTTTATCCCGCTAAAAAAGGCTTTCATCTTTCAACATGGTTTGATACGAAAGACAGCCAGACATTGACGTGGATATTGGGTGAACCATTTAAAGCTGACAACCCGTTTCTCTATTGGACAAACCAGCTGTGGATCCTTTCAATGATCATGATGGGGATTATTGTTGCGCTGTACTTCGGAAAACAGCTTGGCGCACCTTTGCTTTATATCGTTTCATGGATTGAAAATCTCTCCAAGGGAAAATATGCAGAGCCGGCATTTTCTTCGTTCATTCCAAAGAAAAAGAAAAAACCCGGATATAAGCTATACCAAGAACTAATGAATGCAATGAGCAATCTTACATATATCCTTCAGAAAAACAAATCGGAAAGCGAAAAACTGGAAAGAACACGGGAAGAATGGATGACAGGCGTATCCCACGACTTAAAGACGCCGTTGTCAGTGGTTAAAGGATACACAATTCTTTTATCATCTGAAAAACATGAATGGAATCAGGAAAAAGTACGGGATTTTGCAAACATAATGAACGAGCGGGTAGAGTATATGGAAGAATTAATAGAAGAATTCAACCTAACTTTCCGCTTAAAAAATGGTGCCCTCCCGATTCAAAAAGAAGAAAAAGACATTGTAGGCTTGTTAAGGGAAACTTTATCCGCATTACAAAGCTTGCCGGAATCGAAAGATAAACATTTCGAATTTCAGACGGACCGAGACGCAATTGCTTTTTATATGGATGAAAAATACATGCAGCGCGCCTTGGAAAACCTGATCGCCAACAGTATTAAGCATAACCCTACAGGGACTGAGGTAAAGGTCAGTATTCAGCAAGATGAATCTCTTTCTTTCACTATTTTAATAGAAGACAACGGAATCGGCATGGAAAAAGAAACATTGGAGCATTTATTTGATCGCTATTACAGAGGAACGAACGCCTCTTCAAACACTTCAGGGACTGGATTGGGCATGACGATTGCCAGACAGATCATTTATGCACACGAAGGTGATATTGAAATTTACAGTGAACCTGATCACGGTACTCAAATTAAGGTTATTTTTCCAACGAAGAGAGAATAAAGGGTACAGATCATAAGAAAGAATCATCCCGTTTTTGATCGGGATGATTTCTCTTTTTGTTTATTTATAGAGCAGATCCGGTTCTGTTTGAAACTGTCTGTTTTGAATGATTTCCCGATAAAAATGAGCGGATTTCTTCAGCGCCCGCTTGCGGCATTGCTCTAATTGAATCTCAACAAGGCCGTAGCGGTTTTTAAAGGCGTTCATCGGAGAGACGTTGTCCGTGAACGCCCAAAGCATATAGCCTTTGCAGTTTGCGCCGTCTGCGATCCCTTTCATTGCCTCTCGCAAATGGGCCGAAATAAAATCGATTCTGTAGTCATCCTGAATGACACCTTCTTCATTTTTAAAACGCTCCTCATGTCCGACGCCCATCCCGTTTTCCGCAATCAGCCATTCGATATTTCCGTACTCATGTTTGAGTCTCATCGCCATATCATAGACAATTTGGGGATAGATCTCCCATCCTCTGAATGGGTTCATTTTTCTGCCGGGCAGCTCAAAGTATTCATAGTAATAAGCGGGATGAAATGGCGTTGAGTCATTCCACTGTCTTGACGGAGCTTTTACACGGCGGGGGTAATAAAGGTTAATGCCGGCAAAATCTACTGTATGCTGTTTGATGATATCAAGATCCGCCTCATCATGGTCAAACAGAATATCGTGTTTAACCAAGAGCTCCATCAATTCATCTGGATAGGCGCCTTTGATGCTCGGATCCAAAAAAACCCTGTTAAAAAACAAATCATAGATGCGAGCCGCTTTTTGGTCATGAGGCGCGCTTGACCTCGCATAAGTAACCTCCGGATTCAAAATAACGCCGATTTTGGCGCCTTCCAGGCAATCGGACTTGCGGGCGTGAAAAAGCCGGACGCATTTCGCCGTCGCCAATGCCTTATTAAAATTCCATTGCATCCATTTTTTCGTGTTCTGCTCATATGGATATCGAATTGCATCAAGGAAAATCCGGGTTTGCGGGACAATCGGTTCATTAAAAGTAAACCAATATTTCACCCTGTCTCCATATCGTTCAAATACTTTTTTCGCATATGCCGCAAATAAATCTATGACATGTTTAGACCCCCACCCTCCGTATTTCTCCATTAAAACTGCGGGAATCTCATAATGTTCAAGGCAAATCATCGGTTCCACACCTGATGCAATCAGCTCATTGATGACATCATCAATATAGCCTGCGTACACTTCATCAACTTCTGCTGTTTCATAATCAATCAGAAAGCGGGACCAGTTAATCGATGTCCGGTAATGTGTCAAGCCGATCACTTTCATATGATGAATATCCTCTTTATAGCGGTTATAAAAATCGGTTGCCACAGCCGGTCCGTATCCGTTATGCCATACATGCGGGTCATTCTTGTACCACATATCCAAATAAGAATCCTGTGTCGGCCGCTTCCCGGTCCACCCCTCTGTCTGCCACGCCGACGCTGCTGCGCCGAGAATAAAATCGGCGGGAATCTTCCACGTTTGTCTCGCCATTTCGTTCGCTCCTTTCAACGCCTTTACATGGAAACATTTTTTTCAGAATTGACCGTAAGGCTTCGATTCATCAACATCACAAACGGAAGATAAATAAGGGCAGAGACGATGATGCATACGATTTGTGTGACGACGGCGCCGAGGCTTCCTCCTGTCGACAGCCAGGCATTGATAATCGGCGGTGTCGTCCACGGCACCATGACAACGGCTTTTCCGGCAAAGCCCGCCGCTGTCGCGATGTAACCGATCGCCCCCGTCACAAGCGGCGTCACAATAAAAGGAATCGCCATTAACGGATTCAGCATGACGGGAACCCCGAAGATCACCGGTTCATTGATATTGAAGATGCCGGGACCAAACGAAATTTTTGTAATGCTGCGCAAATCCTCCCGTTTCCCCGCGATAAAAATCGCGATCAACAGGCCGATCGTGACGCCGGATCCGCCGATGCTCATGTACACATCCCAAAACGGCATCGTAATGATATTCGGAATCGATTCGCCGGCAGCGTATGCATTCATATTGACGGTAATCGAAGCGAGCAGCAAAGGCTCCCTGATCGGCTTCACCATCTGGTTTCCGTGTATGCCGATGACCCAGAAAAACTGTGCGACAAACACTAGCAGCAAAATGCCGGGAAGGCCTTGAATCGCACCCTCAAGCGGTTTTTGCACGACATTGTACACAGCTTCATGAAGGTATACGCCCGTCAGCCGATGAAAAGCAAATCCGAAGCTGGCGATGATCGTGACCGTAATAATCGAAGGAAATAAAGTGCCGAAAGAGACAGAGACATTGGCCGGCACGCTGTCCGGCATTTTAATTTTGAGCCGGTCCATGCTCGAAAGCTTGCTGAAGATTTCAACAGACACAATCGAAATAAACATCCCTAAAAACAGTGACTTCGGATCCGTAAATTCCTTGGCCAGCACGTTAACCACTTCCTGCATCGAACCGTTCACTTCCAACAGCACCGTCGATGGAATGACAGAGATATAGGACATCAGCGCCATCAAGCCGGGAAAAAATGATTCATGCCCATTCAGCTTCCCGAGCTCAATCCCGATCAAAAACACTGCGCCGATCGTAATAAAGTTCAGCGTCGCATAATTGATCGACGCCATAATCGGCTCAAGCGCAGACAAGAACCGAAAAGGCTCGAAAACCGCAAGTCCCGTCTCGGGGCTCATCACCATATTCTGCATCAGAACCGCAAACGCCCCGGCAATGATGACCGGCATCAGCGTAACAAACGCCGACTTAATGACCATGATATATTTGAAGCTTGTAATTTTAAAAGCGACCCGCTCAAACATCTCGGTCACCTTCGCCATCCTGCTCATTTACTCTCCCCCTTTTTTTGGTGGTTTGCTTTTACTTTACAATGAAAACGCTTTCTTTTTGGTGCATATTTTTTCCTTTGGGAGAGGAAATTTTTCAGGTTGGGAGGCCATCAAAGCAGACAACCCGCCGTTTCACTGAAACAGCGGGTCATATATTTTACTGTGGCAATTGCACTTTGATCGGCTTGAACGGTGTGGAATAAAATGCACTTAAATAACCAAACTCGACATCAAGCGAATATTGGTCAAGACTGAAGTTTTTCGCTCCAAATTCACCATCTAACGTAAAGTCTGAACGGAATCGAAGTTTTTCAGGATCTAGCACTTTTGTAAAATTACCTTTTACGCTGTGTCCCTCCGGCGCCTCGTCAAAGCCTTTATAAGCCGAATCAACCAGCGACATCGTTTCTAAAAAATTTTGCATGCTGTCCATATCGATCTTAGATTGATCGACATGTTTCAAATGATAGTCGACAGACAGTTTGCTGCCGTTTTGTTTCACCTGATCAACGGCAATCTGGAAATCATGACGGTCAGCGCTCAGCACGGCGGGCGTTTTTGTGAGTGGCAGCGTTTTTTCGGAATCGCCCATACTGCTGCTCGCCTCAATCTTGAGGTATTTTGTTCCTTTATTCACTTTTTCAAGGATCAGCCTTTCTTCGTGACGAACCTTGTTTCCTTTCTTTGTACTGTCTGTCGTCCACTGCCCTCCACTTATATAAGGGATTTCGTTTCCTTTATCATCGGTCACTTTCATAATCGATGTACGATCGTTTGGATGTTCCTCTGAATTCGATACTTCATAGTCGATGACAGTCGATTCTTTTCCGAGAATTACCGTTTTTACGGCGAGCTTATGGCCATCAACCGATTGTGTATTGTTTTTGGTTATGTTCAGCTTTTTATATGGCAGTTTATCAACCGGAATGTCGAACTTCCATTTCCCTCTGATTCCGTTAATATCTGTGATCGTAACCGGGAGTGTCAGTTTATCGGGAATATGTTTGTCTGGATAGCCCATTTGAATGTAGCCGGTATAGCCATCCTCTGTTTTCTTTATGTCTCCTTGAGAAGCGATCGCCCATTTGCGCTCGCCATTAAATAATGTGAAATGAATCATTCTCGCTCCATCATCTAAATCTTTTCTTGTATCACTTTGCACCTTAAACGTCATACCGATGATTCCACCGTCAAAATAAACGCTTGTCGCCGTCACGTCTATGTTGTTGCTGGACGCTTTCTCGTTCAGTTCAGTGACAAGCTGGCCCGCCACCAAGTTTTGACCGACATAGTCATGGAATTGTTGATACGCTTTCCCAAACAGCGGGACGTCAGCTAACACGCTTTGTATCGCTGGGGAAACGAAGCCGCTGCCGAGAAGGAGCACAGCGGCCGCGCCTGAAACAAAAATGGTTCGTTTCACGGCGTGCTTCGGCCGAAACCTTTTTTCCCGCTTGGCCCGATTGATGCCTTTATCGATTGATTCGCGGATTTCTTTTGTAGGAACATTGATCTTGTTTACTTCGTTTTTGAACCATTGTTTGTCCATGCGTCTTCTCCCCCAGTCAGTAGTTGTTTTAATTCAAGCTTCGCTCTTTTCAAATAGGTCTTAACGGTTCCTTCAGGAGCATTCATCACCTCGGCGATATCATGTATCGGCAGGTCGTGATAATAAAATAGAATGATGGCGGTATGATATTCTTTTCGCAACCGCTGAACGGCTTCAAGCATCCCCATTCTGTCGTCCGCATCCATCTCCTGCTCCTGGCCTTCATCCTGCAGCGGCCTGTCCATTAAAACCACTTTCTTTTTCTTGTCTAATAAGGCATATGCATGATGAATGAGGATTTTCGTCAGCCATGTCAAAAAGTATTCGGGATTCCTCAGCTGGGCAATCGATAAAAATGCCTTGTACGCCGTCTCCTGAACGATATCTAACGCGTCCTCCTTATTTCGCACATATATGTAAGCTGTTCTGTAAAGCTGATCACTGTGCTTTTGAAACAGCGTTTCAAAAGCTTTGGCATTGCCTGCGACAGCTTTCTTAACTAATCTGATTTGCTTCACTGTTGCGCCTCCTTCAAACATTAGAGAAGAGAATGGATGAGAAAAGTTTCAAAAGGACGGAATTTTTTCTCTGCATTAAAAAAATCCGCTATTTCATCGAAAATAGCGGATTCTATTTACTTCTTTGTCAGCGTCACTTTAGAAGTTCCGGTTTGGCCGTGCGGTTCCTGTTCATATTTAAGCTCTTCCCTCAGTTCATTCATACTTGATCGTTTGATTCGATAGACGGCTTCAAGCCGAACCAAATATTCGGCCCTTGTTTTGAAAGCATGAATGATTGAGATGATCCAAACGATAAGCAAGGCTTTCATAGCCAAATCGAAAAGGAACGTTCTGGCTGTAAAAGCAGCGAATAAAACAGCCGCTGCATATCCGATCCCGGCAAATAACCATTTTCTTTGTTTCGTTCGTGCTGCGATATAAATAAATGCAAACCAGCTTAAAAATCCAAAAGGAACCCATGTGAACACAAGCCAGAAAGAATGTGCAAACTCCCATTTTGTTCCTTCATTTGTATAACCTTTAGCCATTGTGATACTCCCTTACAATTGTAATGATCCTTTAGAACTATATTATACTAAATTTTCCTATACAGGAATAAAAGTTTTCGATTCGCCCGCCATGAATGATAAGATAAACATAAAACCAACAATTGGAGATGAAGGAAACATGAAGAACAAACTGATTGAACGTCTCATTTCTTATGCGAAAGTGGATACGCAGTCAAACGAAAACAGTCAGACGACGCCTTCCACTCCCGGGCAGCTGACGCTCGCCAATATGCTTGTTGAAGAGCTGAAAGAGATCGGCATGAAGGACGTCACAATCGATGAAAACGGCTATGTGATGGCGACGCTTCCTTCGAATACGGAAAAAGAGGTGCCGACGATCGGCTTCCTGGCTCATGTGGATACAGCAACAGATTTTACCGGAAAGAACGTCAATCCGCAGGTTATCGAACAATACGACGGAAAGGACATTGTGCTGAATGAATCTCTCAATGTCGTCTTATCGCCCAAGGAATTTCCCGAGCTTGCAGATTATGCGGGACATACATTGATCACTACCGACGGAACGACTTTGCTCGGCGCCGATAATAAAGCGGGAATCTCTGAAATCATGACGGCAATCGAATATTTAATTGCGCACCCCGAAATCAAACACGGGAAGATCAGAGTCGCTTTTACGCCTGATGAAGAGATCGGCAGAGGGCCCCACAAGTTTGACGTAGAGGCGTTCAACGCCACATTCGCGTATACGGTTGACGGCGGACCGCTCGGCGAACTGCAGTACGAAAGCTTCAATGCTGCAGCCGCGAAAATCACTTGTAAAGGAACGAACGTCCACCCCGGCACAGCAAAAGGAAAAATGGTCAATGCCGCCAAAATCGCGATGCAGTTTCACGCCGGACTTCCGGAAAACGAAGCTCCTGAATTTACAGAAGGTTATGAAGGCTTCTACCATCTGCTTTCGATCAAGGGCGATGTCTCTGAAACCACTCTCTCCTATATCATCAGGGATTTTGACAGAGACCGATTTAACGAGAGAAAAGAAACCGTCCAAAAAATTGCAAACGACCTTAAAGCCAAATACGGCGAAAACAGCATCACAGTAGACATGAATGATCAATATTACAACATGAGGGAAAAAATCGAAGCGGTCAAAGAGATTGTCGACATTGCCTATGAAGCGATGAAAAATCTGGACATCGAGCCGGTTGTGAAACCGATCCGCGGCGGTACAGACGGCTCCCAGCTCTCATACATGGGGCTTCCTTGTCCGAACATTTTTACAGGCGGGGAAAACTTTCACGGAAAATACGAGTATATTTCCGCCGACAATATGGTAAAAGCCGCGAATGTCATCGTGGAAATTGTGAAGCTGTTTGAAGAAAGAGCGTAATATGAAAAAAAGCGGAAAGCGGCTGCAAGACACGACAGCCGCTTTTTTGTCAGATCAATCTTTATCTGCGCTTTGCCGATATAAGAACATGTTTCGGGTTAAAGCCGATTAACGTCTCACCGATGCAAAAAATTCTGCTCATTCGGCTTCATCGCCTTTCCAAATATCTTTCAACGTCCAGTAAGTGAACTCTTCGACCCGTACATTGCCTTTCTCAGAAAACAGCTCAATCCCGGCTCTTCCTTCTTTGGGATATATGCGGCTGGTCATTGTCGCTTCACCATGGTTTGCAAATACTTCAATAGACGATCTGTCAAGAAACAGATGCAAGGTGAGCTTCTCCTCCGCTTCAAGCCGTACATTTCTCACACCGTCCCGCGCTTTGCCGGACTTTGAACAGTCGAGCGTCAGCTTTTGATCAACCAAGCTGTACTGGATGATTGTCTCTTCCTGTTCAATCCCCCGAATCTTTAAGCCAACCGTTTCGGCACTGCAAATTGTCAAATCAAAAACGGCCACCACTTCAAGAAGCTTTTCGGCTGTCTTTATTAAATAGCTGCCGGAAATCGATTGATTGGCACATTCATGATGTTCCGATTCACGAAGTAATTGAGTCTCCTCAACCGGATTCATTAAAATTTTGTGATCATTCTTCAACGTCAATTCACGCGGCAAAGTTAAAGCCCCGCACCATCCGTCCGCTTTCGTCGGCATCTCTGACTCCCACATATCCATCCAGCCAATCGCAATTCTGCGCCCTTTGTCATCCAACAAAGTTTGCACGGCATAAAAGTCATGGCCATGGTCCAATTCCTTAAAGGAGCCATGTACAAACTCATTCGTGCCTTCATCATAATCTCCAATCAAATAGCCTGTTTGATACAGATTCTGATATGAATCACCATCCGCCTCTATACCCTGAGGAGAAATCAGCAAAATGTGTTTGCCGTCTAATTCAAAGAAATCCGGACATTCCCACATAAAGCCGAGATTCCCGTCGCTTTGGGCGAGGACGCCTGCATATTCCCAATCTACAAAGTTAGGCGAGCGATATAAAATGACCCGACCGACATTTTCTTTTGAGGCGTTTCCGATCACCATATACCAGGTCTCACCATGCCTCCATACTTTCGGATCGCGAAAGTGGCGGGAGCTGTCTTCCGGCGGCTCTGCGATGACAGGGTTTTCTTTCAGTTTTTCAAAGGTGATACCATCTTTGCTGACTGCTATATTCTGATTTTGATAGAAATCGTCTTTCTCTTCATCTATCATATTATGCCCTGTATAAATTAAAGCAAGGTCGCCGTTATATTCGACTGCGCTTCCTGAGAAGCAGCCGCTCCCATCAAATGCATCGCCAGGGGCTAAAGCGATCGGCAAGTGTTCCCAGTGAATAAGATCCCTGCTCTTCAAATGGCCCCAATGCATCGGACCCCAATTCTCATCATACGGATGATGTTGATAAAAGACATGATACTCCCCTTTATATTGAATCAGTCCGTTTGGATCATTTATCCAGTTTGCCCGGGGCATCATGTGATAGCCCATTCGGTATCGGTGATTCACTTTTTTTCCGGCTTTCTTCAATGCTTCTTCTGCCTGGTGAATTCTATTCATCTGTGACACCCTTTCTATATATGCTTTCTTTGTAGACTTTGAGCAAATTCAACGTCTTTCTTTGAGTCTAGCAAGGTAAAAATCGAAATAATGGTGAAACAAAGGACCATTGCTCCCATGATAAGATAAGTGTGGCGAAATCCGATGCTGTCGTATAAGCCTCCCGCAAGCGGCGAAAAAATCGACGTGCCTACCTGGGATGCGAATTGAAAGCCGACAAGATAAAGTACGGATGAAAGACGATTATCAAAATTAGTCGCCAAATATTTAAACACCGCAATCAGCATAATCGGCAATTCTAAAGCATGAATGAGTTTCATCGATGAAATTCCGACCGGTCCGCTGACAAGTCCGGAGCCGATAATGCGGAAAGCCATTAACAGCCCCGCTAAAATCAAACTTTTTTTAGGACCAAGCTTATTGACGATGAAAGGCGCAAGAAACATCATGCCCGCTTCAATGAATACTTGGAATGAGTTAAGGTATCCAAATATTTGGTTCCCCAGAGCCGGAGTCGGAAATAAGGAAGCGTAGTAAAGCGGGAACTGCTGGTCATAGACGCCGTATACGCAAGTTACGCCGATCACGTACAACATCAAAAACCAGAAATCTTTTAAGAGAAAAAGCCCTCCCACGTCTTTTAATCCGACCGAGTCTGCCCTTTCCTTTTCATAATCTGTCATCTCAATTTTTACGGAAACAATAATGGCTACCAATATGACTGCTGAAACGGAAGCAACCCAGAAGTTGATATTCGGGTCGATATTGAACAGCTGACCTGCAAAAAATGTCGCCGCAGCCCAGCCGAGGGATCCCCACATCCTTGTTCTTCCATATTCAAAGTGATATTTGCGGCTGACCTTTTCAATAAAGGTTTCAATCGCGCCGATTCCGGCGAGAAAAGCAGTTCCCAAATAAATTCCGCCGACGATAGCCCCGAGAAAGACATTGTATTGTAAAAGCGGTCCGTAGACGAAAATATAAAAGGGACCCGTAAATACGAGAAGCAAGCTGATCATAAATAATATGTTTTTCTTCAGACCGAGCTTATCAGAGATAAAACCGTACAAAGGCTGCATGCACAAAGTAAAGATAGCGTTTACAGAAAAGATAATGCCTGTCGCGGACCCGTTCAAATTGATTTCTTGCCCTAACCAAATCGCAAATAAAGAATAGCTGGAAGACCAAGTAAAAAAGAAAAAGAAAAAATAAGCGCTTAGTTTCCAATACAGACTGTTTGAGCTTTTCATTTTCATTTGCTCCTTTAACCCGATTTGGATATATCTATTTGATGCCTGTCCCTGAACCGCCCAGGCCATCTAAAATGTAGCGTTGGGCTACAATGTAGATCAGAATCAGCGGAATCGTGGAAATCGTCAGGACAGCCATTACCTGGTTCGTATAAACCGGCTCGGTGCTGTTGATGGCTGTAATCGCCACCTGGATCGGAAATTTCGACTTATCCGTCAAAACCATCAGCGGCCAAATATAGTCATTCCAGCTGCCGATAAAAGCCAATGTCCCCACCGTAGCAACAGCCGGTTTCGACATCGGGAGCATCACCCGCCAGAAAATCTGCCATGTATTGGCTCCGTCCAGCTTGGCCGACTCAATCATCTCCCCCGGGATCGCCATGAAAAAGTTTCGGAACAAATAAATATTGAAAGCCCCGGCAAGCGCCGGCAAAATCACGGCAAGGCGCGTATCAACAAGTCCGAGCTTATGAACAATTGTAAACTGCGAGATTAAAATCGTTTCCATCGGCACGATTAAAAGCGCCAGCAATATGGTAAACAGCACTTTTTTACCTGTGAATTGCAGCTTGGCGAATGCGAAGCCCGCCATTCCGTTGATAATGACCGCTCCCGCTGCCACACACAAACCGTAAAACAGACTGTTACCGATATACATTAGTAAATCAAACCGTGACAGCACTTCCCTGTAGGATTGAAACCATTCCGACGGATGAAAAGACGGGAGAAACGCTTTAATGCTGCTGATATTGTTGTAAATATCGGCTTCCGGTTTCATCGATGAAGCGACCATCCAAATCAGCGGAAATATAAACAGAACCGCCAGCAAAACAAGGCATATATATTCCAGTATCGTTAAAGGCCCGAATTTCCTTCTCATCCGCCTTCATCCTCCTTCACCAGCTTGCGCTGCGCAAGCGTCACCAATCCAATTATCGTGCCAAACAAGAGCGCAATTGAACTTGCATAGCCGACCATCCGATCGGTAAATCCCGTTTGATAAATATAATAGACAACTGTCATCGTTGAATTGACCGGTCCCCCCTGGGTCATGACCATTGGCTGCACGAGGAGCTTAAACGCACTGATCAGCGTTGTAATAAAGATAAAAATCGACGTCGGTTTCAACAAAGGCAATGTAATATAAATAAACCGCTGCCATTTATTCATACCATCCAATTGCGCCGCCTCGTAGACATCTCCGGGAATGTTTTGCAGGCCCGCTAAAAAAATCAGCATCTGAAATCCCGCTCCCTGCCAGACTGAAACGAAAACAATTGTAAAGATCGCCTGTTCAGGACTTGTCAAAAACGGCTGTGGCGGTAAACCGACATGCGTCAGTACGTTATTGATCATTCCTTCATTCGGATTCAGCAAGTACAGCCACAAAACGGAGATGACAACAAGCGACATGACGACGGGGCTAAAGTATGCGACTTTGAAAAACGTATTGGCCTTGCGCTTTTTATTCAACAGAAGGGCCAGCCCGAGAGCGGCCCCGATCTGTAATGGAATCACAAGGACAACAAATTTCAATGTGTTGCTCAAACTTTTCAAGAAAATAGGGTCTTTGAACAATTTGATAAAGTTGTCAAAACCGACAAACTTGCGCAGGTCAGGTGTTAACAAATAATAATCTGTAAATGCGTAGTAAACCGCCATAATCGAAGGAATCACGAGAAACACTGACAAAATCAGCAAGGCCGGACCTAAAAATGTATAGGCCAGCACATTGTCCCGCCACCCTATTTTATTGGCAGGGGTTTTTTTCAGCAGAAAAGCCGTCCTTGCTTCTTTCAACGGAATTTTATTCATGGCTCCACCTTCTAGTTTGCCTTATCAATGGCTGATTGCATTTCTTTTGCACGCGTATCCAGCACCGATTGAATATCCTGATGCTGATCAAAGAAGCTGATGTCATCGATCGCTTGCTGAAATGCGCGTGTCACCTGTGGATATGCCGGTGTCACCGGTCGTGCATGCCCCGTTTCTTTCAGCTGCTGCAAGAAGACATTCATTTCATCTGAGAATTCCTTTGCCATCACTTTCTCTGATGAATAGCGCACAGGCAGCGCGGCGATCGAACGGCTCAATTCCAGGTTGGATTCCTTGTTTGTCATCCAATCGACCAATTTTGCCGCCCATTCCTTGTTTTCAGACGTCTGTGTCATGGCGAACTGCCAGCTTCCTGAAGGGGACACAAGCTTTTTTGTTTTTGGCGAAACAGGGTACGGCATCACACCATAATCGACATTAGGGAAATTTGTTTCCATGTCGGTTACCGTCCAGACACCGCTCATTTTCATCGGATATTTTTCCGTTTCAAACGCCTGCTTAACCGGAGTCCGGGTCGTGTAACCCTCCTTCAGCATTGTTTGAATAAATGTCATCGCTGCAACGGTCGGTTTGTCGTTAAAAACACCCTCCGACTTCTTGCCGTCTTTTGAAAGGACATCACCGCCAGCCGACCAAACAAATGGCAAAAGCGCATAAGTCAGCATTTCGTCTTTTGACTGCAACTGCATATCGATGGCCGGTTTGTCATATTTATTTTTCAGCTTTTTGCAAAGCTCAAGAAATTCGTCCCACGTCCATGGATTCTCAACCGTTGGCAGCGTTTTCAAGTCAACGCCGGCATCCTTCAGCATTTTTTTGTTATAGTAAATACCGACCGACGATTCGCTGACGCCGATCGCATACAGTTTCCCTTGGTAGGTTCCCTGTTGCTTAATGCTCGGCAATAAATCATCCTGGTCTTTGATATACTCATCCAATGGCGCAATTACGCCAGATTTCGCATAAGCCGCCGTATTCGGTCCGTCCAAAGTGATCACATCCGGCAAGGTGTTCGTTGTCAGCGCCGCGTTCACTTTGTCTTCATATCCGCCGCCGTTTCCGCTTCTGGGGATGAAATCAATTTTTGCCTTGACGTTTTCGGAGGCATACTTTTTATTAAAAGCGTCCACCCGCTTTTGATAGACCTTTCCTTCTTCACTATCATCAGATACGTGCACCCACATCGTAAGCGTTTTCCCATCTTGGCTATTTGCACTTTTGCTATTGCTGCAGCCCCACATCGCAAACATCAGTAACAATGAAAAAATTCCGAAGAGCCACCTTTTCATCTTTGTCACTTCCCCCCATTTTTCATAAATCAACAGATAAAAGCGCTTTCAAGTGAATTGTATGTCAACCGGTTTCATATGTCAACCGGTTGACATATTTTTTCCCCAATTATTCATCCCGGTACATTTCTCAGAATCATGGCATTTTCTTGCACATATCAGTCCGATTCTCTAAAATAAGTGCGTGACGAGAATTGTAAGCCATTTCAGTAAACTAGCAGGGGGAAAAGGGAATGAAGCCTAGCATTCACGACGTTGCAAAAAAAGCGGGAGTTTCACCAACAACCGTATCGCGCGTATTAAATAACCGCGGCTATATTAGTGAAAAAACAAAAGAAAAAGTCTATAAAGCGATGGAAGAAATCAATTACTTTCCAAACGATTTGGCCCGCTCTTTATTTCGTAAACGAACTCATTTAATAGGGCTCATCATCCCTAACTCCAGCAACCCGTTTTTCGGCGAACTGGCCTTTCATATTGAGAGCATCTGCGCTGCCATGGGCTACAAACTGCTGCTTTGCAACAGCTTGAACCGCAAAGACAAAGAAGAAAAATACTTGGAAATGCTGATGCGAAATCAAGTGGACGGCGTCATCGCCGTGACCTACAACAGGGGAATCTTAAACTATCATCGGCAAAACCTGCCGATTGTCGCCATCGATCATTACTTATCGGAAACGATTCCCGTCATTGGCTCTGATAACTATGACGGAGGAAGAAAAGCGACAGAACTGTTAATTGCAAAAGGCTGCCGGCACATCATCCATCTCAACGGACCAATTGAGCTGAAAACACCGGCAAATCTTAGACGAAAAGCATATGAAGATGTGATGCGACAACACGGAAGGCAGCCGATTACATATGAGGTTCCCTTTCATCAAAATTACCGGGAAATCATCTCAAAACTGTTTGATGAACAGCCTGCGGCTGACGGCATTTTTGCCAGCGATGACCTCATGGCCGCTACAGTCATCACCGAAGCAAAAAAACGCCGAAAAGACATTCCCGGGCAATTAAAGGTGATCGGCTACGACGGAACGGAAGCCGTTCAGTCCATCCTCCCGGAATTGACAACCATCCAGCAGCCGATTGAACTCATTTCCAAGACGGCCATCGAGATTTTGTCCAAAGCCATCGAAGGCGAATTCGATGATTTACCGCTGGAAACCTATTTGCCCGTACAGCTTTTAGAAGGAGAGACGACTTAAATGAATCGCACAAAAAAAGGAGACATTGACGTCTCCTTTTTCCATACATATCCTGATCTATCCAATTGTTAAAAATATAAAATTTACATTACTAACCTAAAATTTAACTTATTTTTCTAGACAAACGCATCTCCACATGATAAATTTAAAGACAAGTTTTCAAAAAATTCTAATTTTGGTACGGGGGTGCCTTTCATTGAGCGTAAGCCACTTTTTTCCTGAAACTCTAGTTGCTCTTGTAAAAGACATGTTAACCAAAACCGATGGTTCAACAACCAAAGCGATTGAAACGCTGATCGGTGGCAAAGCCGAAATCGAAGTTTTTCAGCAAAATAATATTGATTATGACAAGCTGTCACCTGAAGAAGCGAGGCTGTTTCAACGCGATGATGACATCTTGTTTAGAACTTCCTCTTTGAAAACAGGCGATGATTATTTATCTTATAATTATGTCTATGTTAAAACAAACTTACTGCCGCCCGCCATCAAACAAGATTTGCAGGCAGAAAGGCTTCCCATCGGGAAAATCATTGCAGAACTGGAGTCAAGGCGTGAAATTTTCAGTACGGGCGACTGCCTGGGAAAACATTTCACACAACTTGTACCTGTTTCAGCAGACCGGACATATGCTTTTAAAAAATATCAGATTATCAGCGGCCGGCAGTGCATGTTCTATGTCTGCGAGCTATTCGATTTAGAAAAAATCTGCGAACGGACTGCGGGCTGAATCATGCCCGTCAGCTGCCACTTCATGAAAAGGCTTCCATAACCTCCCCATTCCTTCTTCCCTCAAAACAAAAACCCCTGCGAAACAGGGGCTGTTATTTATTGATACACCGTTTTCGGAACGGCAACGACCGGATTTCCGGCAGCATAAGGAGCGACATCGTATTGCTGGAAGACGATCGCAATGCCGTCTTTTGTGTAATAAAAAGCCGTGTTTTTACCAAGGACGATGTCTTTCTTCTTCACATCCGGGAAGAAAATGTCGCTGTGTTTTTGAATATAGTCGTAAATGTATGTTTTTGTCTTATCCATTTTCGATTTTGTATTTAAGATATCTGATAAATACACCCGCTTTTTAGAGGCAAGGTCATAGTTGAAAGAGCGGACTGCCGTATTTCCGTGCGCTCCGCCGGAGTAGACGTAATTACTTGTCAGAATGCTCAGCTTTTGGCCGGTCCGGTATTTCACTTCAAAGGACGTTTGATAATCTGTTTGGTATCCGTGCTGTTGGCCGTCTTTCTTGTTTTTTACATAATCTTTGTAGGACTGCTCAATATAACGTTTAAAATCTTTGTTGATCCTATTTTGGAGAGATTTGCTGCTTACATTTGCAACCTGCGGGTATTTCAAAGCCTTAATGTTTTTGTAAGTATGGCTCGTGACCGTCGGCTTTTTTTCATTTGCCGCGTGTGCAGAAGGAAGTGCGGCCGCACCGTACAGCGCAAAAAACAATACCCCTGTCATCAGCATACCTAACGCTTTAAACACTGTTTTTTTGTTCATAAGAACCCTCCTTAATCTGTCATTGTTTATCATACCCATTTTGAAATCAGGTACACATGATAGACCGGTGAACTCGCGAGAAAGTTTCTATTTTCGGAGATAAAAATTGAAAAATATTCTAATTCACCCTGTTCGTTCAGCACCTTGTTGACCATTTGAACGACTGTCTTGACAAAAAATTCACACGCTGATTCGATACGCCCTCCGGTTTAACCGCAGAAGAAGAAAATGAAAAACCAAATAGTTTTTTTAAACCCATTGACATTTTTATAAAAAGTATTAATATTAAAACTATTAAAAAATTGCATAAAAAGGTTTTCCTTATCAAGAGTGGTGGAGGGACTGGCCCTGTGAAACCCGGCAACCGCTGTCTATGACAGAATGGTGCTAAATCCTTAAGAGCATGTTCGTGCTCTTGAAGATAAGGAGGAGATTGAATATATCAAGCTCTTCCTTATCGGGAAGAGCTTTTTTATGTCTATAAAGAAAGAGGGATGAAGCATGACACAATCAACCGATGTACTGAAGCAAACGCCTGGGAAAAAAATCGGACCGTACAGAGCTGATCAGGTGGGGAGTCTTTTAAGGTCTGCGCCCGTAAAAAAAGCGCGTATTCAAAAAGCGAACGGTGAAATTAGCGCTGAACAACTGCGCGAAGTCGAAAACGAAGAGATCAAGCGCATTGTCGAAAAGCAAAAAGAAATTGGCCTTAAAGCCGTTACTGACGGGGAATTCCGCAGGTCATGGTGGCATTTCGATTTTCTTGAAGGGCTTGACGGCGTAGAAGGATATACAGCGGACAAGGGCATTCAATTTCATAATGTTGAAACGAAGCCGCGCGGAATCAAAGTAACAAGCAAAGTCGATTTTACAAACCATCCGATGCTGGAAGATTATAAATTTCTTCATGATATTGCGGGCACACATACGCCGAAAATGACGATTCCGAGCCCGAATATGCTGTTTTTCAGAGGAAAACTTGGAGAAAGCCCGTACGAGGATCTGGATGAGTTCCATCACGATGTCGCGCAGGCTTACAAAAAAGCGATCCGCGCATTTTACGATGCCGGCTGCCGCTATTTGCAACTGGATGACACGGCCTGGTCGGTATTTTTCTCAGACAAAGGACATGAGCAGATCAAAGCCTTCGGCCGCCAGCCTGATGAACTGCGCCAGTCCTTCGCCAACACGATTAATGAAGCAGTTGAAGGACGCCCGGACGATTTGACGGTCACCATGCACATCTGCCGCGGCAACTTCCAGTCAACATGGGTGGCGGAAGGCGGCTACGATGCGGCTGCAGAAACGATTTTCGACGGACTCAATTTAGACGGACTTTTCCTTGAATTTGATGACGAGCGCTCCGGCGGCTTCGAACCGCTTCGCTATGTCAAACGGAAAGACTTGCAGATCGTCCTCGGCCTGATCACATCAAAATTCGGAGAGCTTGAAAACCCGGATGATATTAAGCGGCGCATCGACGAAGCAGCTCGCTTCGTCAACCTGAACCAATTGTGCCTAAGCCCGCAGTGCGGCTTTGCCTCCACAGAAGAAGGCAACCTCCTGACGGAAGAGCAGCAATGGGAAAAACTGCGCCATGTCGTCGAGATCGCTGAAGACGTATGGAAATAACACCTCATATTTGAGACATGCCTCCTGACGGCATGTCTCTTTTTTTTGCCCCTCTATACAATTTAAAATTCCTTCTTGATTTGTTCATAGTTTGATCATATTTGGCTTCTATAATGCTCTTTAGTGAGGTGATCGAACAATGATTAAGAAAAGGAAAATCGATATATTCCTGGTCTTCATTCTTGTATTATCTGCAGCTTTAAACTTGTACGGCATCTGGAATAGTGACACAGACAACGCCTACTATACGGCGGCCGTTGAAAGTATGACCCAAAATTTTCATAACTTTTTTTATGCATCATTTGATCCGGCAGGCTTTGTAACAGTTGATAAACCGCCGGTTGCACTCTGGATTCAGACACTTTTTGCACTTGTGTTCGGCGTGCACGGCTGGAGCGTCGTTCTCCCTGAAGCGATTGCCGAAGTGATTTCCGTAGCACTGTTGTACTTTATTGTAAAACCTACTTTTGGCAAAACGGCGGCCAGAATTTCAGCTCTTATTATGGCGTGTACGCCGATTGCCGTTGCGGTCAGCCATACAAACAACGTCGACAGCATTCTCACCCTTTGTTTGATGATTGCAACCTGGATGTTGTTTAAAGCAGTCCGGAAAGGAAAAATCGGCTGGCTGCTCGGCGCATTCTGTATGGTCGGCGTCGGCTTTAACGTCAAAATGCTGCAAGCATACATGGTATTACCGGCATTCCTGCTGTTTTACATGATTGCAGCAAAAACGACGATTCGCAAAAAAATTGTGTCTCTTATCACAGCCTTGATCGTTCTGGCAGGCGTTTCCGTTACCTGGGCGGTAGTCGTCGACAGTCAGCCGGAGAGTTCACGCCCTTATATTGGAAGCAGCCAGACCAACTCTGTCCTTGAGCTGGCGTTTGGCTACAACGGCATCCAGCGTCTCACAGGCCAAAACGGTGCTGGCGGGGGCGGAACCCCCTCATCTGATCAAAATCAAAAGAACCAGCAGCAGGAAATGCCGCAGCAGCAAAGCGGCGATACCGAAACCAACTCAGACTCGGCAAATGGACAAATGGCTCCGCCGAGCGGGGGCGAGATGCCTTCAGGCGGACCGGACGGCCAGCAGGGTGATGTTCAAAGCGGCGGCGGAGGTCCCGGCGGCGGCACGAGCGGCATGTTTGGCACAGGAAACCCCGGCCCTCTCAGACTATTCCAATCCGAGCTTTCCGGACAGGCAAGCTGGCTCATCCCGTTTGTACTCTTCGGCATCATCGGTTTGCTGATCACGGGCCTTCGCGGTCAACGCAAATTCAATGAAATAACGACTGAAACGATTTTCTGGATGATGTGGCTTCTGCCAGTCGCTGCATTCTTCAGCGTCGCAGGATTCTTCCATCATTACTATCTGATCATGCTGGCAGCACCGATTGCCGCTTTATCAGGTGCAGGCTGGACGGCGCTCGTTCGCCTCTATCAGGAAGAAAGCGGCTGGAAAAAACAGCTTCTGCCGATCGGAATTTTGCTGACAACCGCATTTGAATTGTATATTTTGAGTCCTTATCTCAGCGAAATCGGCATCGTTTGGAGCATATTGATCGGCGCTTTTGGCATTGTCACAAGCTGCCTTCTCATCTTTTTCAAAAAAGGAAAGTCATTCAGCTACTATGTATCACTTGCAGCGCTGCTCGGCATGCTGATCGGACCTTTCTATTGGACAACAGCAACGCTCGCTGACGGTGTAAACGGCATGATTCCTCAGGCCGGACCTAAATCCGCACAATCATTTGGCGGCGGTGGCGGAGGGAAGATGCAGAATAACAACGGCAGCGGACCTCCCGGATTCGGCAGCCAAGACGGCCAAACAGACAGTGATCAAAACAACAATAACGGCCCTGGCTTCGGTCCTGGTTCAAACAGCAATGATTCTTCAACTGATACCGGTTCCGGCCAAAACAGCCAAAATCAGAACGGCGAAGGCGCAAGCGGCCGTCAACAAGGCGGACCAAGCGGCGGCAGCCCTGGAAGCGGCGAATCAGTCGATGAAGAACTGTTGAGCTACCTTGAAAAGAACAACACGGGTGAAAAATATTTATTTGCGGTCTCCAGCGCAACGTCTGCTCAATCTTACATCATCAAAACAGGTAAAGCTGTCATGGCGATGGGCGGATTCTCTGGAAGCGACCCGATTTTGACGGTTGAAAAACTTGAGAAGCTCGTCAAAAACGGCGAAGTCAAGTACTTCATGATCGGCGACGGTCGAGGCCAAGACAACTCAGAAATCACTAACTGGATTAAAGAAAACGGAAAAGAAATTTCAAAAAACGAATACAGCAGCTCTTCTTCAGATAACGATTCCCAGTCAGGCGGACCTGGCGGAAATCAGACGCTTTATAAAGTGGAGCTTGATTGATGAAAGGAAAGGTGATGAATATGCAGAGACAAGTCACATTTTCAATCGTAGTCCCTGTCTACAACGAAGCGGAAGTGCTTCAAAGCACCTATGACCGATTAAAAACCGTCATGGACTCGACAGGCGACCCTTATGAACTGATTTTTGTAAACGACGGTTCAAGCGATGACAGCATTCACATGCTGAAGTCGCTTGCTCAGTCAGACCCGGCAGTAAAATGCATCAATTTCTCAAGAAACTTCGGTCATCAGATCGCCATTACGGCCGGTACCGACTATGCTGCCGGCGAAGCGATCGTGGTGATCGATGCCGATTTGCAGGATCCTCCCGAATTGATTTTGGAAATGGAGGAAAAGTGGCGCCAAGGCTTTGACGTTGTATACGCCGTCCGCACAAAGCGGGAAGGAGAAACATTTTTCAAAAAGCAAACGGCCGCCATGTTCTACCGTATTTTAAGAAAACTCACAGACGTTGATATCCCGGTGGATACGGGAGACTTCCGGCTCATGGACCGGAAGGTGGTCAATGAAATGAACAAGCTGAAAGAAAAAAATCCGTTCGTCCGCGGCCTTGTCAGCTGGCTCGGGTTCAAGCAGACCGCCGTCTATTACGAGCGCCACGAACGGCTTGCAGGGGAAACGAAGTACCCGCTCAAAAAAATGCTGAAGCTCTCGCTCGACGGCATCACTTCATTTTCCTTTCAGCCGCTGAAACTGGCAAGCTACTCAGGAATCGCGCTGTCAGCGGTCGGTTTTATATATGCCTTCATCGTCGTCTGCATGAAGCTGTTTACGACAAGCACCATTACCGGGTGGTCTTCGATGATCATTCTGCAATGCTTGTTCAGCGGCTTTATCCTGATCATCCTCGGAGCGATCGGCGAATACATCGGCCGCATTTATGACGAAGTAAAAGACAGGCCGCTATATATCATTGACGGCAAATACGGATTTGAAGAACAGCGGCGGGCGGCAGCTCCGCAGCGCCATATCATGTAGAAGATAAGAGATCCAAAAGGAGGGATTCCGATGAGCATACTTGTTGTCGGGGGAGCCGGTTATATCGGTTCCCACGCTGTTTACACGTTAATTGAGAAAAAAGAAAAAGTCGTCGTTGTGGATTCCCTGGCAACGGGACACGCAGAAGCCGTTCACCCCGAAGCTGCGTTTTATGAAGGGAATATTCGCGACCGGCATTTTCTCAAGCAAGTATTTGAAAATGAGGACATTGAAGCCGTCATGCATTTCGCAGCATCACCTATTCCATTACAGTCGAATCGCGTTTTTTCTTCTTTCAACGAAAACATGACAGGCATGGAAACACTGCTTGACGTGATGAAAGAATACGATGTCGGCCGGATCGTTTTTGCATCAAGCGCTGCGGTCTACGGCTGTCCGCAGAACCTCCCTGTCACAGAAGAAACCGAACCAGAACCCGTTCACCCGCACGGGAAGGTCAAATGGATGATGGAGAAAATGCTGATGGAAGCGGAAAAAGCGTACGGCCTGAAATATGTGATCCTCCGCTCCTTCAATGCGTGCGGCGCCCACCCATCTGTCATCATCGGCGAAGACCGGGGAAGTGAAACACATCTCATTTCCAATGTTCTGCGAACCGCTCTCGGACACCTTCCTTTTGTTCACATAGATCAACCTGAAGAAGCAACTGGCTTCCGCGATTATGTTCACGTGCAGGATTTGGCAGAAGCACACGTGCTCGCCATCAGCCATTTGCGGAAAGGCAGGGATAGCCGAATCTACAATCTCAGCTATGGCGAAAGCTACTCCGCTGAACAAATCATCCTTGCCGCCCAATATGTCACAGGCATTCCTCTCATCGCCGCAAAGCTGACAGAAACGGACAACGATTCACAAGCAACATTTGCCGCTTCTTCTTCCAAGGCCAGAAAAGAACTAGGCTGGACCCCGAAGCACAACAGCCTGATCGCAATCATCCGCGACGCCTGGAACTGGCACTCTGCGAATCCGAATGGGTATACGTCGGAGAAGGTGAGGCAAGGGTGAAAAATGAACTCCACCCCTATCGTTAGGCAGTGTCTAACGATGGAGGTGCGGTTTTTTCTCCATCGTCTTTGCGGTAGTTGGTGATGATCGGCAGGCCATTGAAATGTTTTTATTTGAATTCCAAAAATGACAGAAGGCTTATCCCACTTTTGTGGCCTACCTTTGTCAAATAAGAAAAGGACTGAATAAAAACTCTTCAGTCCCTCTATGATTCAATTCCTAAATCAACTAAGTAAGCCGTTGGCTGTTGTTTACTTTTTTGCAAATCGATAAGTACATTAACAGAACCTGCTGTACCAATCGTCTTCCCGTGATAGGAAATATACAAAACTACATAATCTTTATTAAAATATTGAATATTAGCTATCCTTGCATCGCCCGCGTTAAAATCCATCTCTTTTGCAATTTGTTTGAAGTCAATCTTAAATTGAGCTTCATATTTTTCATTTCCTTTTAGATAATTATCCACTGTTTGTATCTGTTGAATACCCTCAGGCATTACATTTGTTTCTTTTTCTTTTGCTCCGTTAATAAAAACATATTTACCATCTTTACTTAAATAATCATCTTTTTTAATATCAATTAATTGATTGGTCCTTTTATCTAAAATCATATCATCAAAAAATAAAAGCGAATATCTTCCCGATTTGTCTACCTTGGTGAATAAATCATAGTAATCTTTTAACTTTCCTGTTGATAATGTGTTTTGCAGTTTTTCTTTAGTGATAACTGTCGACTCAATATTTGTTAAGTCTTGCGTTATGAAAAGTCCTATTGTGCTATTAATACGATCTTTCATACTAAAATCTTGAATAACCACGGAAAAGCATTTAGAATTCACTGCATATAAATTAATCTCTAATTCATCGGATTTCTTTACTCCATAGTTTTTCAATAGCTGCGGCAAATCCAATGTTTTTTTATTTTTCTTTGTTTTCACTTCCAGTTGATTGTTCGGCAACATTTTAATAGCAGGAAGATGATATTTTTCTTTGTCTTGAATAGGATGGTGCAACAACTTTTCTAAGCGTTCTATTTGGTACAAATTATTTAAAGTCTTTTTAGGTTCTTTTGCAGTAAACAAGGGCTTATAATATTCTTTTAACTGATCCTGAGTATATTGAAAGTACCGAATTGCTTGTCCTTGGTGATTGACTGTTGAAAATAAAGTAACATCATTCACTTCTATGATTTTTTTATCTGTACTGCCAGTAAGGTAGGATTTCATAAACTCAGTTAATCCACGGCTATCCTCCTTAGGAAAGCCTTTTTTATACGTTATCTCCTGATTTTGACCTTTTCCGCAGCCGGTGATTACCAGCAAGAGTACTATTAATGCGCTTAAATTTATAAACCTTTTTCTTATCATTGAACTGCTCCTATTCTGCTTCTTTTTTGTTAACTTCTTGAATTAAGTCAACAAATTCAGAGTCTTCAACTTCATAAATATGTCCAGGATTTGTGACACCGGAACCTTTCACTTCAATTTCTGGCTTTTTATCAATGAGATCGCCTAATATGTCCCCATGTTGACTTTCAACTGAAACGATATCATCACTGTTTATTTTATGTTTTCCACTTGCAGTATAGTAAGGGGAAAAACTCACAGTATCCTCTGTTCTGTATCCCGCAGCTGCAGTAATGTCCATTTTCTGAAGCTTTTGGTAGACTTCAGGATTGGCAGATTTCAAATGATTAATGTCTTCAGTCATCGCCTCACTGTCCATATCTGTATAAGCATTACTGTAGTCTTTTCCCTCATCATTATTTCTGTTATCTTCTTTAAAATCTAAATATTCGCTCGTATCCATAGTATGTCTTTTAGCAAGAGGACTGTCTGCGAGCCAACGTGCTCTATTAGCGCCGATAGCTAAGATATTTTTATCATATGGGGTTCCGATTGTTGTGATGCTTCGGACATGATCAGGGTAATCCATCGCAAATTGCAGCGATCTTCTCCCGCCATAGCTGTGGCCGAACATATCGATCTTTGTCTCCTCATTCATCAGCCCCATCTCATTTAGCTTTTCTGCTAAATCATCACTTGTTGCTTGGCGATGTTCATTCATATGCTCTGTTTCGTAAACGATATGCAATCTTCCCGCTTTTTCTTTGTATTGTTTTGTATCCTTTAACTTTTTCAATCCTTCTACTCTCTTAATTACTTTTTCACCATTTATTATTTCAATGATATAGTATTCTCTTGTTTTATCACTATTTATACGTATTATAATATCACCGTCTTTTGCTGCTTTTCTAACACTATTATTGAATCCATCCCCATCATCCTCAATCCCATGCACATAAACAGAAACATTCTTATAATCCGAAAAATCACCTTTCACATGGTTAACTGAATTATACAAGATTGAGATATCTGTCAAAGCTTCGCGCATTGGGGCGCGGTGGGTGCGGGCGACATTGCTGAAATCTTGTTCCACCTGATCAAGGCCATTTTTTAGATTCTCGTATTGGCTAATTAAAAGAACGACGTCACTCGTAATATTGTTGCGTTTCTGTATGTCTTCCGGTGAGGGGTCTTCCATAGACTCAAACTTGCGTCTGGCATTCTCCTGACAATCTTTTAAATCCTTTATCCAATCGTTGATTTCCGATTTGATATCCGCCACATTAAAATTCATGACGTTTTTTGATACAAAGTTCGGAAGTTCTTTATTTTCTATCGAAATCCATATTTTATTAAAAGCTTCAAGCAAACGGCTGGATTGAGCATGCTGCAGCATTCGATTAGCTCTTCTTTCATGGCTTTTGATAATATTTGTGATTTCTGGCTCTCTATTATAATATGCCATAACTCTAGTTCCCTTCCATCATTTCACTCTTTGCAGTTGTTGTGAGATTACGTTATCGACGCGCTTTAATTCCTTAATGATGTTTTTGGCGTTTGCCGAAAGTTCTTTGACTCTTTTTTTAAGCTCCGTCATGATCGATTTGATGTGCGACTTTGCATCAGACCAGACGTCATCGAATTTTTCCCACGGAAACTCTGTTTCATACATCATTTCTCTGAGCATTGTGTCAAAATGGTGCAAAACTTCATCTAGTGTTGATAGATTTGATTCAAACTTTCCGGTTGCCTGGTGTAACGATTCGCCGTTTACTTTTATTTCACTTTGGACTCTTTCAGCCGAAAATGTATGGTTTCTTTCCGATCTTGACTGCGGCTGAACATTGGCCGGTTTGTCGGATTCGTCCGTTAGTTCGACCGCTTTTGCAAAACACCGCACACTGTCTGCAAAATATAATAAACAGCTGCTCGCTTTACTGAAAAAGTTGATGTTGTCACTCATTTTTTTCTGCAGCGCTGCGGCGGCTTTCCCGCTGTGCCGGTCTAATTCTTCACGAAAAAACACCATGTTCTCAAATACATGGCTAAAGGCGTTTTCCAGCTGACTAATGGTCCCCGCTGCCTTATGTGAAAGTTCTTTGTTGAAGCGAAAATGTCCCATCGTCATTGCTCCTTATTTTCGTTTTTTCCTGCTTCAGCTTCTGTTAGCAACTCATCAAGCTGCAATTCTTTTTGATCTACATATCCGTAATGGTACACAACTTCTATATCATGTTTATTAAATAAAACTAGCTGCTCTTTCGGATCGGTAAAACCGTTTGGATAGTCGACAGCTGCATAATCTCTGATGACATGGTTTGTCTCAGAAAACATTTGCCGCCCGATGATAAGCAGACGTCTTGAATCATTATGTAAGCCGACAACACTGCCGACAGGAAGATAGTTCTTTTTTAATAGCATAATTGATTATCCCTCTTTTTCTCTGAAATTGGACATATATACAAGTTGTAAAAACATAGGAAAATCATAGCAAAAAGGTATCATTTCATTCAACGAACTAAAGTACCGTGAAATTTTACCTATTCAAATTAAAGACTTTTGATTTAATGTCCGCTCTTTATGTAAGGTTTGTCGGTGTCATTAGTATGTTACAGTGAGCACTTAGCACTGAAACGATTCATCATACTTACGGAACCTTTCAGATAAAGTTTCACAAAAAAACCGCCATAGTAGGCGGCGGCATCATGAAATATAAAGCGCAATCGCTTACGATTCTCCTCTAATAAAAAGAACCTTATCACCTTCCATTTTTCGTCTGTTGTTCTGTGCATGGTGACTTCCCGCTTGAAAAGCCGGCTTTCTCTCAGATGATTTGCTGTGCATCTCTCAATATGCAACCTTCTTTAGACGTGACTTTATTTGAAAAATTATTGTGAAAATATATTTTTAGCTTGAATTTTACACAAACTCGAGATAAAATACAGTCAAAATAATAGAAGCTCACTTCTTGTATATAATCAGTAATAGGGTCTGATTGTTTCTACCTGGCAACCGTAAATCGCCAGACTACAAGGAAGTTTGAATAGATTTGATCATGTAAAAAGTGTATTGCGCAAACAATATATCTATTTTTTATTTGCTCTTATTTTTCATGCTTTCTTTATCGGAACCCATGAAAAGTAAGAGCTTTTTTATTTTCAAAAAACATTCGGGAGTTGGCATCATGTATTTTCTCATTAACATTTTAGGCATTTTCATTGTCATGTCCGTGATTTATTTTTGTTCCCCGCGAAAGAAAAGCGTAAAATGGAGGCCGATTCTCTCCCTTTTCATCGTTGAGCTTTTGGTGACTTGGTTTATGCTTGGGACAAAAATCGGCGGATGGGCCATCAACCTGATCGCCTCTTTCTTTTCGTGGCTGATCGCTTGTGCAAGCGACGGTATTGCGTTTGCCTTTCCGTCAGTGATGGGCAATGAAACCGTTGACTTTTTCTTCAGCGCCTTGCTGCCGATTATCTTTGTGGTGACATTTTTTGATATACTGGCTTATTTCGGAATTTTAACATGGATGATTGATAAGATCGGCTGGGTGATTTCGAAAGTCTCGCGCCTTCCTAAATTAGAAAGTTTCTTTTCGATTCAAATGATGTTTCTGGGCAATACTGAAGCGCTCGCCGTGATTCGCGGGCAATTGGCCGTATTAAAGGACAACCGCCTGCTGACGTTCGGCATTATGAGCATGAGCAGTATCAGCGGATCGATTCTCGGTTCTTATTTAACGATGGTTCCTGCAACATACGTATTTACAGCGATTCCATTGAATTGCTTAAATGCGTTGATCTTGGCCAGCATTTTAAACCCGGTAGAAGTCACTAAGGATGAAGACATTATTTACGTACCGCCAAAAGAAGAGAAAAAGGA
This sequence comes from Bacillus sp. FSL K6-1284, assembly GCF_038002625.1. Classification (NCBI taxonomy): domain Bacteria; kingdom Bacillati; phylum Bacillota; class Bacilli; order Caryophanales; family Bacillaceae; genus Bacillus; species Bacillus sp. FSL K6-1284. The sequence continues at coordinate 4,203,613 of NZ_JBBOCW010000001.1, forward strand.
CTTTTTCTCAACGATTTCAAACAGCATGATGGTCGGAATGAACATGGTCATCGTCATTCTCGCCATGGTCATCGGATATGTCGCTTTAACCTCATGTTTGAACGGAATGTTGGGGTTGATCATGGACGGTTTGACGATTCAAAAAATCTTTTCTTACATCTTCAGTCCGTTCGCATTCCTGCTTGGACTGGCGCCGGGTGACGCGATGTATGTCGCACAGCTGATGGGGATGAAACTCGCCACAAACGAATTCGTCGCGATGATGGATTTAAAAACGCAGCTAGATGCGATTTCGCCCCATACAGCCGCCGTGGCCACAACATTTTTGACGTCGTTTGCCAACTTCAGTACGATCGGAATGATCTATGGAACGTACAATTCCTTATTTAACGGAGAAAAATCAGCGATTATCGGAAGAAATGTGTGGAAGCTCCTTGTCAGCGGAATAGCGGTGTCGCTGTTGAGCGCGGGGATTGTCGGGCTGTTTGTGTGGTAGAAAAATAGAGTAAAAGGGCAGGCATTTAGCCTGCCTCTTTTTTTATTAAACTTGTCTATCCCAATGGCGGTGCCCGCCGATCGCTTCGACCAGCTTTTTGCCGAAGTCGTCTTTGCTCTTATCATCGCGAGAGGTGATAATGCCCGGCTGTGCTGCCGCGTGGGACCCGGCGGCGGACAGCAGGAGATCGATCCCTTTGCCTGCGGCTCCGATCGCTTTATAATGTCCGAATGCTTCATTGATAAAATCCGATGCGGCTTTATGCAATTGCAGGCGTTCAATGCTTTCTTGGCCGCCCGGAATATAAACGGCATCGTACAGCACGGAATCGACCGTCTGCAAAGTGTTACCGACTTCTATTTCTGTACCGCCGGTCCCTTTGATCACGCCGAGTGCCGAGCTGACAATGTCCGGAATGATGTCGGCTTTTTTGAACTCTTTCAACACCCGGCTGAGGTCCTCATCATCAAAACCTTGCTCTGCTAAAATGGCGACGGTCCTCGTCTGCGGCAGTTTGACCGTGTTTTCCTGGCTGAGCGCAGGGGATTTGAACGTCACATTGGAGCCTTCGTCTTTTTCAGGGGGCTCTACACCTACACCCGCAGCGATTTGCTTGGCAAGCTCCCTGTCAACCCTGTTAAACATATGAACGACTTGGCGGCGGACGTCCTTGCTTTTGACCTTTCCGACTTCAAAGCGGAACGCCGAAATGATATGTTCTTTTTCAACGGGAGACATGCTGTTCCAAAACAGCTTCGCTTGCGAATAGTGATCGTTAAAGCTTTCGCTGCGCTGGCGGATTTTTTTGCCCTCGACTTTTTCCTCGTAATGCACATATCCGCCTTCTTCTTCTGAAGCAGGCGCCGGATCGTTGTTTTGCAGCGAATTTTTATGATAAGCGACAGGCCCTTTGTTAATCGTCATTCTGTGATAGCCGTCATACTGGTTGTTATGGAACGGACAGACCGGCCGGTTGATCGGAATTTCATGAAAGTTCGGACCTCCCAATCGGATCAGCTGTGTGTCCGTATAGGAAAAGAGCCGGCCCTGCAAAAGCGGATCGTTTGTAAAATCGATTCCCGGAACAACGTGGCCCGGATGGAAAGCGGCCTGTTCCGTTTCGGCAAAAACGTTATCCTGGTTTCGATTCAGCGTCATTTTACCGATGATCTTAACAGGAACCATTTCTTCCGGCCAAAGCTTTGTCGGATCAAGGATATCAAAGTCAAACTTGAACTCGTCTTCTTCGTCAATCATTTGCACGCCGAGCTCATACTCCACTTCATCGCCTCTTTCGATCGCTTCCCAAAGATCGCGGCGGTGATAGTCGGGATCTTTCCCGGCGATTGTCTGCGCTTCGTCCCAGACGAGCGAATGGACGCCAAGGACGGGCTTCCAGTGAAATTTAACAAAGCGCACCTTGCCTTCTTCATTTACAAACCTGAACGTATGAACGCCGAAGCCTTCCATCATCCTGTAGCTTCGCGGAATCGCCCTGTCAGACATCGCCCACATGATCATGTGAGCCGTTTCTTCATTGTTGGCGACAAAGTCCCAAAACGTATCGTGCGCCGTAGAAGCCTGCGGCATTTCGTTATTCGGTTCCGGCTTAAAGGAATGCACCAGGTCAGGGAACTTGATGGCATCCTGAATGAAGAAAACAGGGATGTTGTTGCCGACGAGATCATAGTTCCCTTCTTCTGTATAAAACTTTGTCGCGAATCCTCTGACATCACGGACGGTATCACCCGAGCCCCTGGAACCGGCTACAGTCGAGAACCTGACAAACACCGGTGTTTTCACTGACGGATCTTGAAGAAACTTTGCTTTCGTATATTCCGTCATCGGCTCGTAAACCTGGAAATAGCCATGCGCGCCAAAACCCCTCGCATGGACGACCCGCTCCGGAATCCGTTCATGGTCAAAATGGGTCATTTTTTCACGGAAATGAAAGTCCTCCATCAGCGTCGGACCGCGCACGCCTGCTTTTAAAGAGTGCTCGTCTTCAGATACGCGTAAACCTTGGTTCGTCGTCATTTTTTTGCCCCGGTTGTCAGACCGGTACTGTTCAAGTTGTTGATCCTTGCTGTGCTCATTGACGTTGCGGCGGCCATCATTGTTATTCACTTGTCATCCCTCCCCATATTTATTCCCTATGTAGTTGATCTGGATTGCTATTTTATGATTTACCCTGTCTGTCAGCGAGTTAAACGCAACGCTCGTTAAAGGGAAATGTAATTTTAATAAATTCAAAGTTTGCACAAGAAAATGAATTAAACCGATTTTAAAGGTACACATATTTCACAATACGGGTTGCTCACCATATCCCCCGTGTATTTTTCCATTATTGGTCTATTGTCCAGTTGAAATTCATTGTTTTGCAGAGATGAAAAAATATCAGAATATGCTTTTTGAATATCTTCTGCTGTATGTTTAACATCATAAATCAGGTATTTTCCGCCGGAAATTTCCCCTTCAAAAACTGAATCATCGACTTGATAATCATGCGGTATCACAATACAAGCATCAAATCTACACTGATCAGGAGATGTTGTTTCCGGGTTATCCTGTGGAATCGCAAACAGAATGGCAGACTCAAGAAGACCTGTTTCCTTAGCCCATTTTTTTAATGCCTCCATTACCTCAATATTGGCAGGACCGTACGAACCAACTCGTCGCATATAAGCAATACGATAGTTTGGAAGTGTTTCAACTTTGAATGTCATAGATTTTTTCTTCCTTTCCTGATTGTTGTTCGTTACGTTTCGAATGTAACATGCTTTAAAACTAATTACATTTACATTTTTAAAATTTTCTGTAAATTTTAAAATGATCATTTCCACAACAAAAAAGAGGATATTCATAGATCATCTGAACATCCTCTTTCTTTGTTTAATCTAGTGTTTCGCCGTTTGAAGCAATCAAGTCTTTATACCAGTAAAAGCTTTTTTTGCGAATGCGGCGCAAGTCTTTCAAATCAAATTCGTCGCGGTTCACATAAATAAATCCGTAGCGTTTTGAACAGCCTTGATGGGTTGAAATCAAGTCGATGGCAGACCATGGGGAGTAGCCGAAAACATCGACTCCATCCGTGATCGCCAGCTGAATTTGCTTGATATGTTCCTTTAAATAATCGATGCGGTAGTCGTCATTTACGACATCTCCGTCTTCAAGCTGATCAAACGCGCCGAGGCCGTTCTCAGTGATGATCAGCGGCAGCTGATAGCGGTCATAGATCTCGCGCAGCGTCGAACGGAAACCGACAGGGTCGATCTCCCAGCCAAATGCGTTTTTCTTTAAGTGCGGATTGCTGCTTCCCCTGTATACGCCTTCTTCTCCCGTCTGCAAATGCTGGTCGCCGCCTCGGGCAGCCGTGTCGCTGCCGTCATCCCTGCTCGCTTCAGCCGTTTGCGACGTATAGTAGTTAAACGCGATAAAGTCCGGCTTGGCTGACCGCAGAATATCCATATCTCCTTCGGCGATGACCGGTGTGCAGTCTTTTTCTTTCATATATGCCCATGCCGTTGTATTGTAACGTCCGAATACGGCCATATCCAAGTAAAGCCAGTTGCGGATCGCATTATAGTTAAAAGCCGCCAGCACGTCCTCCGGTTTCGAAGAAGCAGGATAGATGAGCGCGATATTCGGCGCAGGGCCGATTTTCGCTTCCGGCAGCATCTCATGGCAAAGCTTGATCGCTTTTGCCTGTGCGACAAGCATGTGATGGTTTTGCTGATAAAGCTCTTTTTTCGGGTTTTCCAAGTTTGGATCAAGTGTGCCGAGTGCAGATCCGTGGAGAATCATCATATTTTGCTCGTTGATGGTCAGCCAGTATTTGACGCGGTCTCCGTAGCTTTCAAAAAGGATTCTCGCATACTTTTCAAAGGCGTCAATCGTGGCCCTGTCCGACCAGCCGCCTTTTTTCTGCAAAGCATTCGGCAGATCAAAGTGGTACATCGTAACAATCGGTTCGATTCCATATTTCAGGAGTTCATCGATCAAACGGCTGTAAAATTCGATGCCCTTCGGATTAATATCGCCGTCCCCGTCCGGAATGATGCGCGTCCAGGCAATCGAAAAACGGTACGCTTTGAAGCCCATTTCCGCAAACAAAGCGATATCTTCTTTATAGCGGTGGTAATGGTCGCTTGCGACTTTAAAATCGGTTGTCCCTTCCGGGTAGCTTTCGCGCGCATCGATGACAGAAGGCCCTTTTCCATCTTCATCCCAAGCGCCCTCCACTTGATAAGCGGAAGTAGACGCACCCCACAAAAATTCTTCCGGAAATTGAGCTAATGTTTTATATTTCATGATTATTTTCCTCCCATGGTGATGAAATTAAAGTGATGATCGGTTCTTCAGTTTTCACCTGTTTTTGATCCGTTGGAATGATATCCGTGTATTGACCGGAATTTGTAACGATGATTGGTGTTTTCACGTCAAACCCTTCTTCTTTCAAAGCGTCCAGATTGAATTCTGCGAGTATATCACCCCGTTTCACTTTTTGCCCTTGCTCGACCTTGGAATTGAAGTGCCTTCCATCGAGTCTGACCGTGTCCATCCCGATATGAATCAAAATCTCGGCTCCGCTATCCGACGTTATGCCGTATGCGTGACCCGTCGGAAATGCCGTTGTCACGATGCCGTCCGCAGGGGCGGTGACAACGCCTTTTGACGGAAGCACCGCGATTCCTTTTCCAAGCGCCCCCGATGCGAACACTTTATCTGTTACTTCTGTTAACGGCAGGACTTCTCCTTGCAAAGGGCTGCAAATTGGTTCACCGGCGCTTTTTTCAACGGGCTGCTCTTTCGTCTCCTCCACAGGGTCGTCAAAGCCGACAATGTAAGTGAGCAAAATTGATAAAACAAACGAAACTGTAATTCCGATGATAAAGCCGAGAAAGCCCGGTCCGTAAAAAATCGGAATCGTCAACAAGCCCGGAGCGCCGGAAGCGAGGGCGACACTGCCGGAGTATCCGATAATGGCTCCGCCTGCCGCTGCACTGATGACACCGCATACAAACGGCTTTTTCAGCCTGAGTGTCACCCCGTAGACGGCCGGCTCTGTAATCCCGAATATCCCGGTAACGGCAGCAGATCCTGCCAATGCTTTCAACTTCTTGTTTTTCGTCTTCAGCATGACACCAAACGCAGCTCCTGTTTGGGCAAAGACGGCGGCTGCCGTCGCCGGTTTGATGTAGTCCTTGCCGTGGACGGCAATGTTGTTCAAAATGACAGGGACGATCCCCCAGTGAATGCCGAAGATGACAAGGATTTGCCATAAGGCCGCGATAATCGCTCCTGCCAGAATCGGGCTGAAATCAAAAACGGACAGAATCGCCGCCGCAATCCCGTTTCCTGTGTAAACACCGAGCGGTCCGAATACGATCAAAGTTAACGGCACCATCACCGTCAGGCATAATAAAGGGGTGATAAAGTTCTTCACGCTTTCATGAATAAAGCGCATACATAATCTTTCAAGATAGCTCATTACAAATACGGCAAGGATAATCGGGATAACGGTCGACGTATAATTCATCAAGACGACCGGAATGCCGAAAAACTCCGTCTGGGCGCCGCTGTTTTTCAGTTCGAGTATCGTTGGATAGATCAGCGCCCCGGCAATCGTCAGCGCTATGAACGGGTTCGCTCCAAATTTTTTGGCGGCCGTAACGGCGAGCAGCAAAGGCAGGAAATAAAACAGGCTGTCGGCTGCCGCGTATAGAATCGTATATGTCGTCTCTTCCGGCGAGAGCCAGCCGGCGTTTGTGCAAATCAAAAGCAGGCCTTTTAAAATCCCCGCTCCTGCCATGACGCCGAGCAGCGGAGTGAAAATGCTAGATACGATATCTACCAATCTACCGGCGAGGCTTCCTTTCTCTTTTTGGCTGTGATCGGCCGCAGAACCTTCCAACAGTTGAGAGATCCGGCCGATTTCTTTATAGACTTCAGGAACGTTATTGCCGATAACGACTTGAAATTGTCCGCCGCTCTCCACTACGGTTACCACGCCATCCGTATTTTCAAGCGCTTCCCTGTCTGCTTTGGAACGGTCTTTCAGTTTGAAGCGAAGCCTTGTCGCGCAATGGACAAGCGATACAACGTTCTTCTCCCCGCCGACGCGCTCCAGAATTTCTTTTGCCATTGATTGAACATCCATCGTTGATCATCTCCTGTCTCTCCTAAAGCCCTATCAAGCTGTTAAAAAATAAAAAACCTAAACTAAAGCCTGTACAAAGAAGGCTTAGTTTAGGTTTTGCCTGCCGAACAGTAACAATCCCGTTTTAAGACATCAAGTAAATAAAAAAACCTAAATCACTGTGAAACAAGGGCATAAGAGTGCCGCTTCACAGTCATTTAGGTTTTGCCTGCATGATCAGTAACAATCCTAACAACCTGTATAAGTTGATGTAAGTAAAAAGTAGCATACATTTATCCAATTGTCAACGCTTTCATTTTAGCATCATCCTCTATTTTTGATGAACGACCCGCTCGATATGAATCGTCAAATACAGAAGCTCTTCGTTTGTCAGCTGATGACCGTATTCTTTTTCGATGTACTGTCTGATTTTATTAGTGCAGACATACGCGTCGCGGTACTTATTTTTGACGGTTTCAAATAAAAAGTCGTCCCGGCTTTCCATATAGGCTCCGCTGAACAGCCGCTGCGCGAAAAATTTCAAATGGGTAATGAAGCGGTAATAGTGAAGCGATTCTTCATCAAAATCGATATGAAAGTGATATTTGACGATGCTTAAAATCTCCTGCATGACTTTCGTAATATTGACGATGTTCGGCATTTCTTCATTCAGCTCGGCGTTTACGATATGGAGTGCGATAAAAGCGGCTTCATCCTCCGGAAGAGCTGTCCCCGTCTTCTTTTCAATGATGGCCAGCGCCTCTTTGCCGATGGCGAACTCATCTTTATACAGCCGTTTTGTCTCCCAAAGCAGGGCGTTTTTAATATCCAGACCCTTTTTATGCCGTTCGACGGCGAAATGAATATGGTCGGTCAGCGAGACATAAATGCTGTCATTCAGCTTCTTGCCGAGCTTTAATTTCGCATAGGAGATAATTTCTTCAGACATTTCCATAAATTCGATCGGAATTTCGTCCAACAGCGTCTTAAATCTTTCTGATACATCTTTATTATCAAGCCTGAAAATCTTCTCGATTCTCGATTCATCCACCGCTTCCCCAGGCTTTTTTTGAAAAGCGATTCCCCTGCCCATGACCACTAATTCCTGACCCTGTTCATTTAAAACACTGATCACATTGTTGTTGATCACTTTGGCAATTTTCACATCGCGCCACTCCCATCTTGTAAGGGGATTTTTTATATTTCTTTTTTCATATGGTACACATTGATTGTACAATCTTTTTGGCCTAGGTCAATATGTTTCAGTCAACGTCCGAAATATTTACATTTTACAGAATGCCCGATTTATAAAAAAAGAGCCGCAGTGCGGCCCTGTAAAAAACCCTCTTAAAAAATGAGCAAAATTCCCGCTGTGACTGACGCCAGACCCGCAAAATAAACGAAGTCTTTTCCGGAAAGCCGCGCTGTTTGATAGTAGGTGCGGTCTTTTGCACCGGTAAACCCTCTCGCTTCCATGGCAACGGCGATTCTTTCCGACTTGCGGATGCCTTGCGAAAACAAAGGCAGCGCATAGCGAATAAACGCCTTCCAGCTGTTTTTTTGCTTATAGCCCCTGATTTTGTGCGCCGCCTTCATTTGCGAAAGCTCAGACTGAAAAAGCGGGACAAAACGGAAGCCGGCCAGCAAGCCATAAGCCCATTTAGGCGACAGCCTGCATTGATGAACCAGGCTCATAATAAACTGCGTCAAATCGGTTGTTGATGTAAACAAAAGACCGTATGTGACAAACCCGAGCATCCGGAGCGCGATTGTCAGCCCATTGCCGACGCTTTCCTCGGTGACGCGGAACCAGGCCCATTCCCAAATCGTTTCCTCGCCTTTTCCAAAAGCGGCCATCATCCAAAAGACGAGAATAAAAAAGACGAGATAAGGCAACAGCCGCTTACTTAAATAAGACAAAGTCCATCCCCCGAAAAAAATTCCGATGGCAACCGCAAACAGCCAAATGAATAGAGTCGGTTTCGGATTTGAAACAAACATGAGCAAGCACATGACCAGGAGGTGGGAAAAGAGCTTGGCGCTCGGGTTCAATGCCGAAAGAAGTGAACCATTGCTTTTCATACGGGAACCCTCTCCTTTCTTTCATGCATGAACCGGTAATGAAGCGGCGGTATCAATGAAAAGCGGCGGACGAGGCCTTGATTAGAAAATAATCGATACGGCGTTCCTTGAAATGCCGCTTTCCCTTGATGAAACACGATGACACGGCCGGAATGCTCATCTACGATGTCCATGTCGTGCGTCACCATCACAATCGTCGTTCCCCGTTCCTGCCGTTCCTTTAACCGCTTGATTAATTCTTGCGCCGTCCTTTCGTCCTGACCGAATGTCGGCTCGTCAAGCAGCAGCAGATCCTGGTCAAACAAAAGCATTGTCGCAACGCTTAAACGCCGTTTCTGCCCGAGGCTTAATGTAAAGGGGTGCGCTTTTTGATGAGCGTCAAGTCCGAATTCCCGCAGCAATTCAGCCGTTTTCTTTTCGACCCGGTCCTCCGGCCATCCCCGCTGCCTCGCCCCGAACGCGATCTCGTCAAACACCGTGTCCCGAATAAATTGAAGCTCGGGATTTTGAAAAACAAAGCCGGCCTTCTCATAGAGCGTACGGTCGGACCATTTCTTCAGCTCCCGATCCTCAAGATAAAGGCGCCCTTTTTTGACGGCTTCAAGCCTGATCAGACTTTTTAAAAACGTACTCTTTCCGCTCCCGTTCTCGCCGATGACCGAAATCCATTCTCCCCTTGGAATCTCAAGGGTGATGCCGTCGGCAACGATCTTTTTCCGATAGCCGATCGCCGCGTCGTCTGCGCGGATCAATATGTCTCTGTCAGCTGTAGGCCTGTTTTTCGCCTCCTCCTCTTTCATTTTCAATGTAGAAGAGAGCTTGACGGCGAGCGGATGATCATCTTGTGTGATGACATCTTCCCATACCGCAGGGTACAGTTTCGGCTGCCAGATGCCCGCCGCTTTCATCTCCGGCTGAAAATGTTTCACGATTTCTTCCGGCTTTCCGTCAGCGATGATCTGTCCCTTTCCATTGAAAAGAATGACGCGGTCCATCCACTCGATACAGCCGTCCAGCACGTGTTCGACGAACACCATCGTCTGTCCGCTTTTTCGTGAAACGTTACGAAGCAAGGCAAAGATGTCTTTCCGGCTGGCCGGGTCCAGCTGCGCCGTCGGCTCGTCAAAAAACAGCACTTCAGGCTCCAGAGCGAGCAGGCACGCTAATGCCAGTCTCTGCTTCATACCGCCTGACAAGGTTTCGATCGGCGTTTTCTTATCTATCTTTAATCCGACTTGCTCCATCAGCTCCGAGATGATGCCGTCCATATCTTTTGGGGAGACAGACCGGTTTTCTAGGCTAAAAGCGATTTCCTCATCAACATGAAGCATGCAGAACTGCGAATCCGGATCCTGAAACATAACGCCGGCGCTCTTTCTGCGATTGACCTCTCCGCTGACCTCAGCTTCGACATGTTCAGGAATGATGCCGGAAAGCACGGACAACAGTGTCGATTTGCCGCTTCCGCTCGGACCGAGTATCAGCACTTTCTCTCCCTGCCCAATCGACAGCGAGACCCGGTCTAGGACTGTTTCAGGACGATGATAAAAACGGACGGAAAGGTTACTGCATCCGAGAAATGAACGCATCGGCATCATCCTTCTTCCGCTGTTCCTTCATGATCTCATACTGATTCAGGACGCCCGTTTTCGCAAGCGCTTCGACAACGGCTTTTGCCAGCCAGCCGCCGAGTACAATGCCGCTGATGATTTGGATGATAAGCGTCATGATCAGCGTTTGCGTCGTATAGTAGGCAAAACCGTTCGCCATCAGGCTGTATGTCATGCTTCCGACCGCGGCAAGCGCACCGGAAAGCATAAGGGTAAACAAGTTGTAACGCTTATAGCGAAAGATCGCAAAAGCGATTTCCGCACCGGCTCCCTGGAACACACCGATTAATAATGCTGACAGTCCAAAGTGGCTTCCGGTCAGCAGTTCGACCGCCGCAGCTGCCGTCTCGGCAATCAGCGCCGCACCCGGTTTACGGATGATATAAGCGACAATCGGGCTGGCGATCACCCAAATGCCGAACATAAAGTTCGCTCCGACAGGCCCGACAATAGCTGAAACAGGGATCCACAAGGTGGACCATCCTAAGTAAATGACGCCGCATGCAACGGACAAGATCACTGCCATCACGACTTCTTTCATGTTCCAATTCATCGTCTCACCGCCTCCATTTCCACAGGCCAATCTTCAACTGTATAAGCCATCTCCCAAAAGCCGTATTCAAGCTGACAGCTTTGCAAAAAAAGCTCCTTCATTTTTTCTTTTTCAGCCTTGCCCGCTGTTTCGGCCCATTCATCCAGGCGGGCGCAAAACTTCGTCGTGATTGAATCGGTTCGGTCTCCGTAAAAACAGATCCAGTCATAAAATGGATGCGACGGGTCAGGCTGAACGTCCATCATCAGTTTTTTTCCGATCTCCCAATATGTCCACGGACAAGGCAGCAAGACGGCTAATATCTCTCCCAGCGTGCCTTCGTGCGCCGCCGTCAGCATATGGCGGATATAATGATGGGCAGAAGGCGCAAGCGGATAGCCCTGCAGAGATTCATACTCCACCCCCGCGGCCCGGCACAGGTTGTTGTGCGGGTGCACTTCGCTGTTTAATACAAATGAAATCTGCTCATGAAACATCTCCATGTCTTTCCGGTTTTGACACTTGGAAATTGCAATTCCGTAGATTTGAATAAAAGCGTTCAAATACTCGTAATCTTGCTTCACATAATGAATAAGCTGCTCCTTTTTCAGCTTGCCGGACGCCAGTCCCAATACAAACGGATGCTCAAAAATGGCTTCAAAAATAGGGTCTGCCTCACGGCGAAGTTCTGCAGAAAAACTCATGTAGATAGCCTCCTCAGCAATCGGTTTTATAAGGAAGGCACAGGGGGAGCGAGCCGCTTTTTACGCAAAAAAGCCGCCCCAAAATGGAGCGGCCTTTGTATGATGAAATCATAAAGACACCGGCTCCACTTCCCTACGCTAGTATGAACTAGATCAGGTTCAAAGGGTCCAAGATCGCTTCTTGTCTCAGCCGGCTTACGGCTCCCCTAGTGGACTTCCTATTACATTAACTTTTACTCTACACATCAATGATTATGATGTCAACCTGAGTTTTTCAGTTTTATTCTTGTATAGAACCGCCGGGTTTCATCCAGAAGATGCAGCGGGTAAAAATATTTATGGAAAAATGTTAATTTTCTGAAACCTTTTGCAGGCTTGTTCGTCTAATATAGTGAAGACAAAAAAATTTGGAGGGGATATTTATGATGATGTTTATCTTGATTTTGACAATGGCTGTGTATTTGTTCTATTCTTTCAGCAAAGACAACCGGCCGGCCAAAAGAAACAACAAGAATCATCAGACACTGACTGTTATTAGGGAAAACCCTTTTACCGCCCCTTCCAATGATGTCAATTGCTAACTTGATAGACAACAAGCAAGCCGCCCCATGACGGGCGGCTTTTTACGTTTTTAGGATTGAAATTGTTCCGCTTCAGTCGATCCCTTCAGTGCAGTGGTTGATGAAGTCCCGCCTGTCACAACCTGGGCGACTTCATCAAAGTAGCTCGTTCCGACTTCGCGCTGATGCCTTGTCGCCGTATAGCCGTGGACTTCGCTGGCAAACTCGGCCTGCTGCAGATCAGAATACGCCGCCATTCCGCGGTGCTTATATTGGCGGGCCAATTCAAACATGCCGTGGTTTAAGGCGTGGAAGCCTGCCAGTGTGACAAATTGAAATTTATAGCCCATTTCACTGAGCTGTTTCTGGAAGTTCAAGATGGTGTTGTCATCCAGTTTGGCCTTCCAGTTGAACGAAGGGGAGCAGTTGTAGGCGAGCAGTTTGCCCGGGAATTTTTCATGGATCGCCTGTGCAAACCGGCGGGCTTCTTCAATATTCGGCTCAGACGTTTCACACCAGATCAAATCGGCATACGGCGCATACGCCAAACCTCTCGCAATCGCCTGATCAAGACCCGGCTTTGTTTTGAAGAACCCTTCCGCTGTTCGCTCTCCCGTCAAAAACGGCGCATCATATGAATCGACGTCGCTTGTGATCAGGTCGGCCGCATTCGCGTCCGTACGGGCAATAAGAATGGTCGGGACTCCCATCACGTCTGCGGCGAGGCGCGCGGCAATCAAATTACGCACCGCCGTTTGCGTCGGAAGCAGCACTTTCCCGCCCAAATGCCCGCACTTTTTCTCAGACGACAACTGGTCTTCAAAGTGAACTCCCGCGGCGCCGGCTTCAATCATACCTTTCATCAGCTCGAACACATTCAGCTGTCCGCCGAAGCCTGCTTCAGCATCGGCCACAATCGGAGCAAACCAATCGATGTCTTCTTTTCCTTCCATATGGTGAATTTGATCGGCGCGCTGCAGCGTACGGTTGATTTTTTTGACAACTTCCGGCACGCTGTTTGCCGGATAAAGGCTTTGGTCAGGATACATGCTCCCTGACAAATTGGCATCGGCCGCCACCTGCCAACCGCTTAAATAAATCGCTTTCAATCCGGCTTTTACTTGCTGCATGGCTTGATTTCCGGTCAAAGCGCCCAGCGCCGGCACGAAGTCCTCTGTGTGGAGAAGCTTCCACAGCTTTTCAGCGCCGCGCCTTGCAATCGTGTATTCAATCTCAAGCGTGCCCCTCAACCGAATGACGTCAGCCGCCTGATACGGCCTTGTGATCCCTTTCCAGCGTTCTTCATGCTCCCAGCTTTTTGCGAGTTGTTTTTCTTTCAGCATCGCACATTCCCCCATCATATTTTTTCATAAGCGGGTATCGTTAGAAATTCCGCGAATTCATCATCCAAAATCAGCTGTTCAAATAACTGTCCGGCCTCTTCGAACCGGCCGCTCCGAAAATGTTCTATGCCGGCTTCTTCGAAGATTTTCTGCATTTCTTCCTCTTTCATCATCTTGACCATTTCGGCGTTGACTTTCCGGCCATCGTCAAGAACCCCTTTCGGATGGCGAATCCATTGCCAAAGCTGGGCTCTGGAAATCTCCGCCGTTGCTGCGTCCTCCATTAAGTGGTCAATCGGAGCGGCGCCTCTGCCCGACAGCCATGAAGCTAAATAGCGGATGCCGGCGCTGATATTGGTACGGACGCCTGCTTCTGTAATCCGGCCTTTCGGTACTTCCAGCAAGTCTTTTTCCTCGACCTTTACGTCTTCCCGCTTTCTATGAATCTGGTTCGCCGACGGCATATGCTGATTGAATACATCGAGCGCCGTTTGAATCATGCCGGGATGCGCGATCCATGTTCCGTCATGTCCGTCTTTTACTTCACGTTCCTTATCTTCGCGGATTTTGGCAAATGCGGCTTCATTGATCTCAGGTTTGTCTTTAGCGGGAATTTGCGCCGCCATTCCCCCGATCGCATGGACGTTGCGTTTATGACACGTTTGAATCGCCAAGAGGGAGTACGCTCTCATGTTTGGAACCGTCATCGTCACGGCTGAGCGGTCTGGAAGAATGACTTCTTCCCTGTTCCTGAATTTCTTAATAAAGCTGAAAATATAATCCCACCTGCCGCAGTTAAGTCCGGCTGAATGCTCCTTCAATTCATAGAGGATTTCATCCATTTCAAAAGCCGCCAGGATCGTTTCAACGAGAACCGTCGCTTTAATCGTCCCCTGCGGAATGCGCAAGTCGTTTTGCGCATAAACAAACACGTCGTTCCACAGCCTTGCTTCCAGATGGTTTTCGATTTTTGGAAGGTAGAAATAAGGGCCGCTTCCTTTTTTAATCAGCTCTTTTGCGTTATGGAAAAAATAAAGGCCAAAATCGAACAGGCTTGCTGACACGGACTTGCCGCCGATCAGCACATGCTTCTCTTCCAAGTGCCATCCCCTCGGTCTTACAATGATGACGGCGGGGTTTTCTTTCAGCTCATAGCGTTTGCCCTGTTCATTCGTAAAAGAAATCGTCCCGCGAACCGCGTCCCGCAAATTAACCTGGCCTTCAATGCAGTTTTTCCAAGTCGGCGAGTTCGCATCTTCAAAGTCGGCCATAAAGACTTTCGCTCCTGAATTTAAAGCATTGATGACCATTTTTCTGTCGACCGGGCCGGTGATTTCAACCCTGCGGTCCTCCAAATCCCGGGGGAGCGGCGCGACCGTCCACTCCGCCTCGCGGATGTGCTTCGTTTCCGCCAAAAAACCCGGATTCTTCCCTTGATCAATTTCAGCCTGCCTGATCGTTCGCAAATGCAGCAATTCCCGTCTTCTTCCCCCGAAATGTCGTTCAAGACGTCCGATAAACTCCAGCGCTTCTTTTGTCAAAATCTCTTCATACTGCGGATTCATCGATCCGGTTATCTGAGTTCTCTTCTCCTCTGTTTTCATGTCTCCCTACCCCTTTACATGCATTGTTATAAAACAGTTTGCTTACTCGCCTTTTTTGGAAAGACAGCGCTCACATTCCATAAAGTAAGATTCAGCCTGCTCCTCCATCTTTTCACCGCATTCAGGGCAAGTTTTTTTTGGAAGCGTTCTGAAAAATTCCATCGGACTTTTCAAGCTCATTTGTGTCACTCTCCTTTTTATAGAACAGTTTTATGTTTTTAATTTCTGTTGTAGTACAGTATACAGCGCAAAAAGAAAAAAGTACACACCTTTTTCCAAAAAATATTTATTTTTTTCCATTCAAACAAAAATAGATTGTTCTCTTTTTATTCATAACTTGTTCATATTTTTCTTCTAGAATAGGGAACATAAAGAGGTGAAAGTAATGATGAAAATAAAAAACAAACAACTTGATGTCATTCTGATTCTTATTTTGTTGGCAGCTCTTATTCTGAATACATATAACATTTGGCAGGACAATGCCGCCAACCAGTATTACTTGGCGGCGGTCAAAAGCATGACGCAAAGCTTCCACAATTTCTTCTTTGCGTCATTCGACTCTTCCGGATTCGTGTCAGTAGATAAGCCGCCCCTCGTTTTATGGATTCAGACCATATTTGCGAAAATTTTCGGCGTGCATACGTGGAGTGTGATTTTGCCGCAGGCGCTTGCAGGTGCGGGTTCCGTCTATCTGCTATACGCACTGATTAAACCGAAATTCGGAAAAGGAGCCGCCCGCATTTCAGCGCTGGTGATGGCGCTGACGCCGATCGCGGTTGCCGTAAGCCGGACGAATAATATCGACAGCATGCTCGTTTTCACGCTCCTTCTTGGTACATGGTGCCTGATGAAGGCGGTCAAACAAGGCAGGCTGATCTGGCTGCTCGCTGCATTTGGCCTCATCGGCCTCGGGTTCAATATGAAGATGCTTCAGGCATTCATGGTGCTTCCCGCGTTCTTGCTGTTTTATCTCATCGCGGCCCATGCGAATTGGAAGAAAAAAATTGTGTCCGCTGTTTTATCGCTTATTGTTCTCACCGGCGTTTCGCTTTCTTGGGCGCTTGCTGTCGACTATACATCGGCCGACAGCCGCCCGTATGTCGGAAGCAGTCAAACCAACTCCGTGCTTGAACTGGCTTTCGGCTACAACGGCACAGAGCGGCTGCTCGGCCAGACGACGGGCAACGTCCGCGGCGATATGAACGGTTTTAGAGGAGACATGCAGCAGCCGAACGGCAATGCACACACTCAGAACGGGAACAATGCAGTCGACAGCTCCAATGGACAAAATGGCGCGATGCAGCCGCCGGGTGCAAGCAGCGCGACCAACGGCAATGCGCAAACTCAAGACGGAAGCCGTTCATCCGACGGCTCCGATGGACAAAACGGTGCAATGCAGCCGCCGGCTGCGGGCAACGCGACCGATGACGGTTCTCAAGGAGCAAACGGCGGCAGTCAGCCGCCAACCGGAGGCGGACCGGGTGCAGGTCAAGGCAGCGGACAAAGCATGAACATGTTCGGCACCGGTGACGCAGGACCCCTGCGGCTCTTCCAATCTGCTTTATCGGGCCAAATTAGCTGGATGCTTCCATTCGCATTATTCGGACTGCTCGGCATGATCATCAGCTGGCTCCGCAGCCGCCGCGAAAATGCAGGCGAAATGAAAGAAACAATCTTTTGGGCTGCATGGCTCGTTCCTGTTGCCGGGTTCTTTAGCATCGCCGGATTCTTTCACCACTACTACTTGATTATGCTGGCGCCGCCGATCGCCGCACTGTCAGGAATTGGATGGTACGCGATGTACGCCCTTTACAAAAATCACAAAGACTGGGCAAGCTATCTGCTGCCGGCTGCCGTTCTGACAACGGCAGCATTCCAAGTGTATATTTTAAACGCATATACAAGCCAAATCGGCAGCGCCTGGATGTATGTCATGGGCCTCTTGGGGCTGGGTGTCAGCATCGCCTTACTGACGCTGAAGCGAAGTCATCCATTCGGAAGGCAGCTCACCATCATCAGCTTGTGCGTGCTTCTTTTGACACCGGTCTATTGGTCGGCAACACCGATCCTTTACGGAGGAAACAGCGTTCTTCCTGAATCAGGGCCTCAGCTGCAAAGCTCCAACGGAGGCGGAATGTTCAGCTCGGATGTGGACACAGGACTGCTCACATACCTCCGGAAAAATAATACCGGCGAAGAGTACCTGTTCGCGACATTGACAACGGTAACCGCAGCCCCGTATATCATCAATGCCGACGAAAATGTCATGGCGCTCGGAGGCTTCAACGGCACAGATCCGATCTTGTCGGTCAGTGAGCTGAAAAACCTCGTCAAAGAAGGAAAAATAAAATACTTTCTGATCAGTGACAACTCAGGCAACAGTGAGCTCGTCTCCTGGATTAAAGAAAACGGAACCGAAATTTCGTCTGATGAATACAACAGTACCACGAACAATACAGACAGCTCCGCACAGCAGGGCACAAGAGGCGGCCTGGGCGGCGGACAGCAGCAAACACTCTACAAGGTTGAGCTGTAGGAAATATGAGGAAGCCCATCGGACTCATCCGATGGGCTTTTGATTATGCTTTTCTAAAAATAACCGGCGGATGATGTTCAATATGGTCAAGAAGTTTTTCTCCATATAGGGTCATCGTTTGCCGCCAAGGGTCGCCAAGCACGCCCCATTCAAAATCCCGCTGGAAAAAGAAATAGTAATCCCCATTTGGAAAGATCGGAACCGGCCAATCCCCATATTCATCTTTAGGAAGCTGTCCGTGCGGACGAAACATATATCCTTCATGCTGCCAATCGAGCGCGTACATCGTCTCCAGCGGATCTGTACACGCTTTGAAGACGCCGATCATCTTCTCCTCCAAATCGGCAAGGAACCGGCCGTCTTCTTTAAACCCAGCGGACACATCATAGACAATATACGGCGTCGGCGGCTTCATCCTTGAACATTGAAGGCCGGGTTTCCATTTGACGACCCGATTCACCTTTGTCCACACTTTATCATTTTCCCGGCTGCTTAAAACGGTCCAGCTCATTTGATATCGTTCTCCTTTGCCCATTCAACCGTATAGGTTGGCTTCTGATAGCGCGCTTTCTGCTGGTGTTGATGTTTAACCCTTAATAATTCTCCAATTCCGCCAAAATGTCTTCCAAAAGAATATCGACCGGCAATGTAATCGCGTCTTTTGAATTGAAAAAGATGGACGGCTGAATCCCGTCTTCTTTCATGCCCGGCAGCCACTCATTCACGAATTCTTCGAGATCGATCGGCCTGGCTGTGCATTCCCTCCATTCCTGTTCTGCGCACAATTCGGCGTAGTCCTTTGCCGGCCAGAACGGAATCAATTTGCCGCCTTGATCATCCTCCGTCATCACCCATCCGTCGCCATATAATGACCAGACCTCTTCAAAGTCGGCGATTCTTTTAATAAAATACTCGTACCGCTTCTCTTTCGAAGCCTTTAATAAAGCCTCGACTTCTTTTTTGTTCAGCCTTGGCACGATTCGTTCAATGCGTGAAACATCATATGTATGGCAATAAAATTGGAATGTCCCGTCTTCATAATCTTCAACAACATAATTGATATTCTCCCAGCCGGCGTTTAATTGATCGATTTTGAAACCGCCATGCCGGCTTTCAAAATCGGTTAACCGAACAGAAGAAACCTCCTTAAATGTCAAATCAATATGATAGCTGTCATTCTCATCTTCATAGAGAACCGTCATGTCGATCGAGCTGATGTCTTTTCCTTCATGAAATTCTTTGTAGTATTGAAACCGGATAATTTCTTTAATATGAACCGGTGAAAACTCGGGTATTTCCAGATTAAGCTTTTCGTGTTTAGACAACTCCACTATAGTCACCTCTGTATGGGTATGGTCAAGTCTTCCTGCGGTTTACAATCGAACACAACAATCTCCTGACATTTTCATGCATGGCAACCACATGAAAAGTCTCAGGGTAATTTTCGATTTTGTTCTTTGGATAAACTTCAAAAAACGTTTTTTCTAGTGATTGGCGTTGCACCTTAGGCATTTTTTTATCCGCCAAAACGTAACCTAAACTGCCGGCGACGAGCGCAAAATACTCGTAAAAATCCCCTGACAAGCCGTGCCCGTCTTGTTCAAACGCATCCAAATCTGCCGGAAGCGGTCCTGACAAGCGCTTGTCCATATCCTTCAGTTGATTTACAGTATCAGCATCAAGCCGATAATATCTGTATCTTTTCTTCATTGTCCTTCACCCGCAGATCGTAAAAATTCTGTTTTATCAAAAGAAAAGTGGATCTCAATTATTGCCTACATATTGCTCATCACCTTTTACAATCACATTTATATACCTTTAGCTTCGACTTAGAATACGACATTCCGGAAGAGAGCAAAAAATATGTTTCGCCGAAGAAAAACGCCCCTTTAATGATGCATTATTCCACGACATAGACATCAGTCGCATCAAATTCAAACCAGATGACCTTCTCCTTTGATTCAATATGTACATCAACCTTTTGAGTCACGCTATTAAAATATTTTTTATTGTTAACCGGGTCTGCTACTAAAACAACAAAATCATTGATTGAAGCAAGAAAAGAGAGGTATTCTGTCAGCTTGTGTCTTTCTAGCAGTTCTTCTTTAGTCAACATGCACTCAACGTGGATGAGCCTTTTCGATAGGGCATTTACAGCAAATTGTTTATATT
Organism: Bacillus sp. FSL K6-1284; assembly: GCF_038002625.1. Lineage (NCBI taxonomy): Bacteria > Bacillati > Bacillota > Bacilli > Caryophanales > Bacillaceae > Bacillus > Bacillus sp. FSL K6-1284. Next base: position 4,223,391 of record NZ_JBBOCW010000001.1, read on the forward strand.
CAATGAATGGGTTCATTTCATCTATGAAATCGGGCGTTCCCATAATTTCGATAAGAATCTGGTTAAAATCGAGATGTTCAAAAAATGTAATGAGGTCATTGTTTGACAGAAGATCGGATGAGTACAGTGAATGGTAATGCAGAAGGTTGATCACATCCAGATTTCCTATACTCGTCAAAGACTCGGTATTTAATTTACACACGGACCGCACTCCTTCTAGTTAATCCAGGTCAGATATGATAGCTTTTGTCTGCTTTCCTTCATAAAGTCACTATTTGCAGCATTCCGTTCTAACTCAAACAATTCTTGAATGGATATATCCGGAAAGGTTTCGTCTAATAAACGGTTTCTTCGATTTGTATACAATACACGAGCGAGCGGCTCATGATTTGAGCTGATAACCTTAAAGGTATAATCGATAATATAGCTTTCTTGTAAACACATTGCCGCGAAGACATGTTCTTTTAATAAGTCTTTCCCTATTTCTGCTGAAGCCGCCTCGTCCATTCCCTTGTAAACCTTATTGAACAGAATGCAGACCGCACTACCTTCATATTCATCTATCATCTGCATGATATGAAAGAAAGTGTTATGGCTGTCAGGCACAATGATTTTATCCCCAATTTTATAATTTTGTCCTTTAGGAATCTTATAGTTCGCAATCTCTTCTTTAAAACTGTCGCGCAGTTCTTGAGAAACCATAAAGGAAGGGTTATACAGTTCATTTATAACCGCGGCCACTTCAAACACTTTTTGGCCATCCCGATAGGAAACTGAGGTTCCATCGGCTTCTGAATCAAAGGCTATCCTACCGAATCCTCTTTGCTTTAATTCTTTTCTAATGAGAGAGACAGCCTGCTCTGTCGTTTCTTGATTCAATAATGCTGCCACATCTGCATAAAACCAATATTTTTTGATGACAGAGTCAGGAAAGTAGATATCTATTTTTCCTAATCGAAACGTTCGTTGGTGCACTTTCTCACCTCATCAATGGGGCCGTTCCAGTATTCTTCTATCCAATCCTTTAGTTCCTCTTTATCATGCAAATATGTTTCAGGTGAATCCTTTAAATCGAATCCGCTTAGTAAAATCAACAAATTCCATACCCTCTCATCTTCTACTTCCGGATCGTCAGCGTATACATAACCCCCTGCCCAATCCGAAAGTTCCTCTCTCGCCAAATCTCCTTTTAACACCTGTTTCATTTTGCAGATACAGTCCGATAATTCAGGTTTTTCCACATCTAACACCTCTTTTGTTATCGAATGTGATTCTCCCCATAGGCTTTCTAAACATGCCTTAGTCGATATCGTAATCTTCCCACTGTTTCCAATCATTATTTGGGACCCCTGCACAAACCCGACCTTGTCCAGTTTCAAGATATTCTGCAAATGATTGAAATGAAACTAATTCACTTGGGCTAGTTAAATAATCGGGATACTCCCAATTCTCTGTTTCATACACTCCTTCATAATCGCCTTGTAGTCCTAATTCATTCAGAAGATTTTCGGGTTTTATCCAAAGAGCCTCTCTGAAAGAAGGATCTTCAAACAAATTTCTAAAGTATGTTTTCCACGCTCCTTCTTTTGTCTGTTTTTGGTATCTGTTTCTCTGGTTAGCTTTTATACAGTAAAGAGTCTCCGCAATTTCAATTTTGGCTACTTCGCTTAATTGAACCAGATTACTTTCATGATATGTTACCAGCTCACCTGCTTTGGTCGTTAAAGAGAAGTCGTCCATAATGATTAAGCTGTAGTTGTCTGAAAAACTGTTGCTGTATGCATGAATAGACAGAAAAGGCCCTTTATCATCTATTTGAAAGCACTGTATTGAAAGTAACCAATCATCTTTATTTAATCGCATTAACGTACATTTACTGCCGATATAGTTACATTCGCGCCATTCAAAAATCGGTCTGTTTAATTCACTAAATTCACCGTCTAATAAACTAAGAATTTCTCTGCTTTTAATCAATGGATTTCTCCCTTAAATACTTTTTAAAAATAATCGACAGAATCTGTGGATGCCCACATTGGCCACTCTGTATTTCCATTGGCATAGTCTGATAGATATGTTGCTTTTTTGCGGCATATTGCTTCGGCAATTGATTGAAAGAAAGGAGAAAGACTTGGCAAATCCTTTTCTGTTTCTGGATGTATCCACGTTTCTGTTGAATACAATTGGTCATACATTAACGGGAGATCAGCAGTTTGGAGTTGTTCATGTTTTGTCAGCCAGAGAGTGTCGAGAAATAAACGGTTTTTACTCATCTGCCTCAAACAGGTAATCCATTCATTCTCCGCATTAATATTTGCTTGCACTTTTTGCTCAATGAAAAAATGAAATACTTTCTCTCTAAGGACAATGCTAAACGGATTTTTTGCAAAACCGGTTTCCACATCCTCCAACTCTAATTTGTTTCCTTTTTCGTCCAAAAACGCAAACGGCTCATCAACTAAAAAGCTTACTTCATGATTGGTTACTTGATTGCCCATCGCATGAAAATCAATAGCCGGCCCCAATTTTGACAATCCGAACAACTGAAACGTCAAGAGCCAGTTATCCTCTTCAACAAATACCGAAAGTTTGCCTTTTGCGAAGTCGAAATTTCCGTTATCAAGCAATGGAAACTCTCCCTTTTTGAATGAATCATCAAGCAATGCAAGAATCGCTTCTTTATTTTTGAGCACACTCATCACCCCCGTTTTGCCTTTTGCTAACACTTTTTGGTTTTTTGTGTAATTAAATTGCTATTCGTCTAAAACGCCTTACCACTAATCCAATTTCCGAAAGCTCATGGTGTTTTATGATCGTTTAACAGCTACCATGGCTACTCCTAGTTAATATATCAGGCCACACTGGATATTTATTTATGTTTCATACTTAATGATATCTTCCATTGAAATGCCGTTAGAATACTTCATTAGAATCGTCTCTATACATAAATGGCCGAATATTCCTATGGGGTTATAAATGGCCTTACCTGTTTTCTGATCTACTTCTGTTAATACATCATCTCCACCTAAAGAGCCTTCTTTTCCTTCACTAATAAAATATTTTCCTTCCTCATAAGTAATAAATCTTAATTTGGATTCATCATATTGTTTCAACAAATCTTGAGTTGCTTTAGAAACAACCTTCCAATCATCCTGCAAAAAACCAGTGTAACTTGTATTTGCTACAAATAGCTTATTTTCTTCTTTTAGTAAATCAAGTATCATAGCTTTACTCAGCTTTTGATCTACAAAAATGTCATAATACTGAATTAGCACATCATCATCTTTACGTTTTGCCAAGTTTCCTTCCAAAACCCATGCATAGCTGTATTTATTTATCTCCTCTAAGGGAATCTCAATAATAGCGCCGGGCACAATTTTTGACAGGGACTTAGCTTTTTTTGTTGAAGCTTTTATATCTGTAATTTGTCTTTCGTTTAGCTCCGGAAAAAATGACTCTCCATTTGTGTTCAATACATGAAGCAATGTTACGAAAAATTCGTCTAAAGCCGGTTCCCTATCCAAATGCTCCTTGGACATTTTATAGAATTTCTCTACCGCATCGTGAAGGATATCCAATCCGTCATCACCGATCATAATGTTCTTGTTTTTATGTTCTTCTTCCCAAATGCCCAATAGAAAGCTCCCTTCAACTCTTTCTTCTCTATTGCAACTGACAGCAAGTATTCATAGCGTTTCTTCCGTATGTATACAGCCGCCTGTCCAGTACTATTTTAAATGTTTCTGTACCTGGACAACCGCAAGCTGTGGAATTAACCAAGGTATCGTCAAACAATCGCTCTTTTGTATCAAAATGGTTGAATCACAAACTCATAATCAACGGTATCTCTTTTTCAGCATAGATCACTTTTTCCATCGTTTAGCTTCATTATTATCTATATTTTAACCGATGCATAGAACTGTTACAATATTCCTAAAATATTTAAGGGATTAAAACCCAATAAAAATTACATTTTTTTATATTCATTAAGCGAAGCAAAAAAGGCTGCCCCCACTCGGGAACAGCCCTTTCATTCGTCTCTGATGCTGCGGCCGAGATTCCACACGGCTCAGCTACAGCGCCGACTTGATCACTTTCTTACCGTAAAGAACGGACAGCAAACCGAAAATAGAATACAGAACGGTGTACAGCACCATCACGATGATCATCGGCGTCCGCACCTCTGCTCCGAATAAGAACCAGCCGGATTGGACAGCAAAGTAACTGTGAGACAGGCCGATAACCAATGGAATTCCGAAATTATACATTTGCTTGATTCGTATCCCCTTCAGAAGATCCCCGCGCGTGAAACCAAGTTTTCTCAAGATCGTGTAATTCGGTTTCTCATCTTCGCTTTCGTCCATTTGTTTAAAGTAAAGGATGCATCCTGATGTGATCAGAAACGTAAGTCCTAGAAATCCTACGATAAACATGGCAAGTCCGAAAAGCGATTTTTGAGCTGTGCTTGCATCGAGGAGCGATAAATGCTGATCGTTTTGATTCACTGTTGCAAACAATTCATTTGCCTGCTGAATCTGATCTTCATCTTTTAAATTGATCCCGTAAAAAAGACTCGACTTCTGCTGTAATTTTGGATCTTTGTCTTGGCTCAGACGTTTAAACAGCGCATCATCCACAACGGCTACAGGCAATCCGCCGCTGGTAAAGTTGAAGGATAAGAGCGACTCTTTTCTCAAGCCTATATAGTTTAATGGGATTGTCTCATGCCTGCTCTTTACCTTTACGGCACCGGTCTCTTTTAAAGCCATAAATTTCTGGAGAAGGTCGGTATACCCTGAGAAAATGACGTCTCCTTTGTGCACGTCAATCCCGTCAATTTGTGCATCGCTGACCACAGCAAGAGGTAATTTCCCCGGGTCGCCAGCCATATTTTCAGGATCCCCTTCGACAACTTGTTCCAGATTGAAAGTCGCCTGAATGACATGAATTTCTTTTTTGCTGTATGGAATGTTGTTTTCATCCAATAGTTGTTCGAACCGTTTTGCATCCTTTTGATTTGTCATAGCGAAATCAGCCGCCACATTTTGTTCGGCGGCTTTCTCTGCAGAGTAGTACGAAATATAGCACAAGGATAACAAACCGATCGCCAGTGCCGTAACAGTGGTGATGATCGTTAATAATAGAGCGTTTGATTTCAGCCGGAACATGATCGATGAAAGGGACAGCACTTCATAAATATTTAAGTAGCCTCCTTTGCTTTTGCGGATGATGTTGGAGACAAAGCTGACCGATCCTTTATAAAAGAAGTACGTTCCGATGATAACGGTACCGAGAATAAAGCTCATCGCATAAAACAGCTCATCTATGGTCTTGAATTTTCCGCTGAACAACTCAGTGGAAATGTAATATCCCGACAAAATAAACAAGATGCCCAATAAGCCAATGATCATTTGAAAAACGGATATTCTCTTTACCTTATCTTCCGTAGCTGATGTCGCTTTAAATAATGACAAAATGCTTTGCTTTTTGATAAACGTATAATTCATCACCATCACCAGCAGGTAGATTCCGCAGAATACAATGACAGTTTGCACAAGCGCTTCTCCGGAAAAATTCAATTCGGTTTCAGCTTGAACATCTACTATTTTAAATAAAGTCATAAGCACGAGCTTTGAGATCGAAAACCCGGCAAACACCCCAATGACCAAAGAGCCGAAATACAGCATGACATTTTCCAAACTTAAAATGCGGAAGATTTTTTGCTTCCTCATGCCGATTAGCTGGAATAAACCGATTTCTTTGCTGCGCCGCTTAATAAAAATCGTATTGGCATACAAAATAAAAACTGCTACTACTGCCACTAGAAGAATGGAAGCTGCTTTCAAAGCCGCTGCGCCTTTTATCGATGCCTTCACTTCATCGATCGCCGGATCATACTGCAGCGTAACAAACGCAAAATAAAGCGCCACGCTGAAGATTAACGCAAACACATAAAGGTAATAGTTCCGTATATTCTTTTTCAGGTTGCGGAAGATCAGCTGATTAATACTCATGCTGAACCCCGCCTAACACGCCTTGCGTTTTCATGATGTCCTGAAAGAACATCTGCCTGTCTTGTCCGCCTTTATTCAGCTGCGTATAAATTTGTCCGTCTTTAATGAAAACCACTCTGCTGCAGAAGCTCGCGGCGACGGGATCATGGGTGACCATAATGATTGTGGCCCGGCGCTTTTGATTTAACTGGCTCAGCTTGTTTAACAAGTCTGATGCGGATTTCGAATCAAGCGCACCGGTCGGTTCGTCAGCGAAAATAATGCTCGGTTCATGAATAAACGCCCTGGCTGCTGATGTGCGCTGTTTTTGCCCGCCGGAAATTTCATTCGGATATTTATTCTTCAGCTCAAAGATGCCTAATTCTTTCGCGACTTCCTCAAATTTTTGACCGGCTTCTTTTTTTGATATTTTTGTAATCGACAGCGGCAGAAGGATATTTTCTTTCACTGTCAGCGTATCGAGCAAATTGTATTCTTGAAAGATAAATCCTAAATGCTGCTTCCTGAATTCAGCAAGCTGTTTTTCCTTCAGATTCGTCATCTCAGCTTGGTTGATGTTAATCGTTCCGCCGCTCACCTGGTCAATAGAGGACAGAACATTGAGCAATGTTGTTTTGCCTGAACCTGACGGGCCCATAATACTGACAAATTCACCCTTTTGGATCTGAATGTCGATTCCCTTTAACACTTCGTGTTTATTGTGCTTATTTCCATAGCTTTTTCGTATTTTTTTCGCTTCTAAAATCATCATTTTTAAAATCTCCTTTTGACTGGATATTTTTATTATAGAAAGGAGGACAGCCGTTTTCCTTCGATTCAGCGAACAAAAAAGAAAAGCGTGTGACACTTTTGTCACACGCCAAGCACACGGGAAAATTCGTTCCGCTTCGGAAAAATCAGCGTAAAGGTTGTCCCCGTTCCTGGTTTAGAATCAACCTCGATATGAATCAGGAGCGGCTTTGCCGCTTTTTTCGCCAAGTACAGCCCCATTCCCGTGGCGGCCTGATCATGATGCTCCGTTGTTGATGTGAAACCTTTGTCAAACACACGCGGTATATCTTTTGGATCGATGCCCCGTCCAAAATCTTGAACTGCGAGATGTACCTGGCCATCTTGTTCATAGCTTTTAATCAAAATATCGGATGCTTCGCTGTATTTCACTGCGTTTGTCAGCAGCTGCCTCATGATAAAAGACAGCCATTTCGCATCGCTGAGCACTTCCCCGGCCTCAAGCTGTATATCAAACCCGATCCCTTTTGGAATGCACCATGATTGCAAATCTTTTAGTTCTTTAAAGATTAAAGGTTTGAGCTCTAGAGCTTCAAGAGACAAGTCATTTTCGATAAATGACATCCGCTTTTGATGAAGCTGGCGATCGAGCAGCAGGTGAACGCGCAGCCATTCATAGTCGAGTCTCGATTTTAATGATTGATCGTCAATCGTCTCCATGATCAAATGCATGGCGGTAAGCGGCGTTTTGACTTCGTGTATCCAGGCCATGAGCTCATCTTTTTCATTCTCCAATGCCAGGCGATGCTGCGCCGCCTCTTGCTTTAACTGTTTCGTTTGTTCGGCTATGCTTTTTTCAATCATCGTTTCGAAAGGCGTTTCCGCCTCTCGAATGTTTGTCACATCGAGATTGTGATCCCATTCTTCCAGGCTTTGATAAAACTTCGTTTCCCTCCGAAAGCGGACAAGTACAAAAACGATAAAAATAAATGAAGACAAATAGGTCATATATAAAATCGATGCAAAAGGAATGGATGAATCGACATAAGCGATAAACAGAAAGACGATCTGCTGCAAGACAAATATGGCGATCCAGCTTCGCCTCTCGGTCAAAAACGCTTTCAGCATTCTCATCATCCTTCTTCTTTCGCCATATAGCCCTGGCCGACCTTTGTCTCAATATATTGCCCCAAGTTCAAGGTATCCAGTTTTTTTCTCAAACGGTTTACGTTGACCGTCAGCGTGTTATCGCTGACAAAACGCTCATCGTTCCATAAGCTTCTCATCAATTCTTCCCTGCTGACAATTTTGTTTTTTTGGTCGATCAATTGTTTTAAAATGAACATTTCATTCCTCGTCAACTCGATCGACCCCGCCTTATTGCTGACGCGGTTTTGCTCGGGATCAACGGTTGCACCGCACCACGCTTTCTTCAGAATCTCAGGCTCTGTATTATAGTCGTAAACACGGCGGAAAATCGCCTGGATTTTGGCAATCAGCACGTCAAAATGAAACGGTTTCTGAATATAATCATCTGCTCCAAACTGCATGGACATGACCATATCAGCCGGATGGTCGCGCGAAGATAAAAAGAGAATCGGAACGTTGGAACGGGAACGGATCTGCCGGCACCAATGAAACCCGTCATATTTCGGCAGCTGAATATCGATAATGACGCAATCGGGCTTAATCGCCGCAAACTCCTGCATCACTTCGCTGAAATCGTCGATGCCGTACACCTCGTATGACCACCCGGTTAACCGTTCTTTTATTTCCTGAAACAGCGATTCATCGTCTTCGATCAACAGCAGTTTAAACATTTGCCTCACCGCACTTTTTGTCTTTTTTCTAAGTCAAGTGTATAGCAAATCGTTTTCATACGCTACAGAGAAAAAAGCTGTCCTGTAAAGGACAGCCATTTTAAATATCACAAACTCTCGCCATTCGTTTCGATCACTTTTTTATACCAGTAAAAGCTTTTCTTTCTCGTTCTTGCAAACGTGCCGTTTCCTTCATTGTCACGGTCGACATAAATATAGCCGTAGCGTTTTTTCATTTCGGCGGTGGATGCGCTGACCAAGTCGATCGGGCCCCATGATGTGTAGCCGATTAAGTCGACGCCGTCTGCGATCGCTTCTCTTACTTCTTTTAAGTGATCGCGCAAATAGTTGATTCTGTAGTCATCTTGTATCGAACCGTCTTCTTCGACGACATCGACGGCGCCGAGCCCGTTTTCAACAATGAAAAGCGGCTTTTGATAGCGGTCGTACAATGTATTCAGCGTAATGCGGATTCCTTTAGGGTCGATCTGCCAGCCCCATTCGGACGATTCAAGGTACGGGTTTTTAACCCCTCCGAGCAAGTTGCCTCCCGTTTTTGCCAAATCTTCCGGATTCGTGCTCGCAACCATTGACATGTAGTAGCTGAAACCGATATAGTCGACTGTGTTTTCCTTCAGAATGTCTTCATCACCTTCAGCCATCTCAATCGCAATTCCATTTTCCTTAAAGAAGCGCTTCATATAGCCCGGATAAGCTCCGCGTGCCTGTACGTCCGAGAAAAACAGCGTTCTTCTCTCATTTTCCATCGCGGCGAGCACGTCTTCCGGTTTTGGCGTCATCGGGTATGTCGTCGTTGCGGCAATCATACAGCCGATTTTAGCGTCCGGAATAATATCCTTGCCTGCTTTTACCGCAAGGGCGCTTGCGACAAATAGATGATGCGCCGCTTGGTACATCGCATTTAACTGGTTTTCGCCTTCTTCAAATACAAGGCCACCGCCTGTAAACGGCGCATGCAGGACCATGTTGATTTCGTTGAACGTCATCCAATATTTCACTTTGTCTTTATAGCGGGTGAAAACCGTTTTCGCATAATGTTCATAGCACTCGATCACTTTCCGGTTTTTCCAGCCTCCGTATTTTTTAATTAAACCGAGCGGCATTTCGTAGTGGGATATCGTCACGACTGGCTCAATATTGTATTTTAATAGCTCATCAAAGAGGCGATCGTAAAATTCGAGTCCCTCTTCATTCGGTTCACTTTCATCACCGTTAGGAAAAATCCGCGTCCAGGCAATCGATGTTCGAAACGCTTTAAATCCCATTTCGGCGAAAAGAGCGATGTCTTCTTTGTAGCGGTGGTAAAAATCGATGCCTTCGTGATACAGGTTCAATGACTCCATCGACTCATCGAATGGATACATGACCCCGTTCGGCGACACATCAGCTGTCGAGAGCCCCTTTCCGCCGACATTATAGGCGCCTTCTACTTGGTTTGCGGCAACCGCTCCGCCCCATAAAAAACCATCAGGGAATTTTTTCGTTTGTTCAGTCATATCCTTTCACCTCATCCAAATTTGTCGAGCTTTCCTCTCTCTACGCCAGCGCGATCAGCGCTTCCTCAATGTCAACGCTTTCATCTGTTTTCAAAGGCTTGATCGACTGGTACCGGTCCGTATTTGTGATGATAACCGGCGTGATTAACTGATAGCCTGCATCCTTAATCGCATCCATATCAAATGAGACAAGCTGGTCTCCCGGCTTTACAGCGTCTCCTTTATTGACATGCACGGTAAAGTGCTCACCGTTCAATTTCACCGTATCGATTCCGATATGGATAATAATTTCTGCCCCATTGTCGCTAGTGATGCCGAGGGCGTGCTTCGTTTGAAAAACGGTCGTGATCGTGCCTGATACAGGCGACACCACTTTGCCTTCTTCTGGCTCAATGGCAACACCTTTTCCCATGACTTCTCCTGAAAATGTCGCATCATCCACTTCACTCAATGCTTTGACTTCGCCTTTCAACGGGCTTTGAATGATCTCACTACCGCCAGCCGTAGAAGAAGCAGCCGCCGGATCATCGGCTTCATCTGACGGAATGTCTTCAAATCCCAATACAAAAGCAAACGCCGTTGCGGCAAAGAACGCGATGACGATCCCGATCATGGCCTGTATAAAAGTCGGGCCGATAAACGTCGTAATTCCAGGCAAACCGACGTTTCCGCCAATAATATATGCTGCTACGCCGGTGATGCCGTAGAATGCACCTCCGACAGCGGCGCCGAGAAGCGCGGAGACAAACGGCTTTTTCAGTCTCATGTTGACACCGTACATCGCCGGCTCTGTAATCCCCATCAAAGCCGTGATGCTTGTCGTCAGCGACAATGATTTGAATTTCTTATTTTTGGATCGCAGGAAGACGGCAAATGACGCACCAGCCTGCCCCATATTCGCCAAGAACATCGCAGGTATCAAATAATCGTAGCCGTTTTGCGTAATGTTGTTGAACATAACCGGAATGAAAGCATAGTGCATTCCTGTCATGATGATCAAAGAAAACGTTCCGGCTAAAAGAACCATTGTGATTAAACCGGCATTTTCAAATAAACCGTTTACACCGACAGACAGATAGTTCCCTGCAATCGCACCGAGCGGACCGACTGTAATTAATGTGACAGGCACGACAATCAGCAGCGTCAGTGTCGGTACAAAAATCATCTTCAACGAAGTCGGGGTGACTCTGTCAATCCATTTCTCAACGTAAGATGCAATCCAAATCGCGAGCAGGATCGGAATGACTGTGGACGAATAAGTGGCAGCGGTTACAGGCAATCCGACAAAAGAAATGCTTTTCCCTGAACCGAGGAGCGCTGTCAGATCGGGATGCAGAATCGCCGCTCCGATCGCCGCCGCAACATAAGGATTGCTGCCGAATTTTCTCGCGGCGCTGACCGCCAGCAAAATCGGCAGGAAGTAAAATGCTCCGTCGCCGATAGCCGATAAAATGGTATGGACCTGGCTATTTTCACTCATCCAGCCGAACGTGACGGCGATAGCAATGATCCCCTTGATCATACCCGCTCCAGCAATCGCCGGGAGAATCGGCGTAAATACGCCTGATATCACATCAAAAATGGCGGACAGCACGTTTTTCTTTTTGCCAGCTTGCTGATCGCCCGCTTTTTCATCGCTGAGCCCGCTGTTGGCAATGATCGCTTTGTACACCTTAGGGACATCATTTCCAATGATGATTTGAAACTGCTGGCCGCTGATGTTGGTGCCCATTACAGCCGGCAGACTTTCCAGTTTCGCGCGGTCTGCCTTCGCATTGTCATAAAGGTTGAAACGCAGTCTTGTCATGCAGTGAATCACGCTCTGTACGTTCTCTTCACCGCCCACGAGTTGTAAAATGTCCTTCGATACTTTATTATAATCCATATGAGTACCTCCTCTTTTGGGGGAATCTGCCGGACTGAAGGTGGCCGCCTTCACCCGGCTATTTTATTGGCTTGAAGCCGCAATGAATCCTCGGAATCTCACATCACCTCCTCATTTTGGGTATAAAAAAAACCTAAATTACGCCGGCTTGAACGGGACGATGTCCCAGAAAGCTGTACGCAACTTAGGTTTTGCCTGCAAAAGCAGTAACAATCCTTAAGAAACTTGCTGATATTAGTTTGTAACTATACTGTAGCACCTGTTTTTGTTCATGTCAACGCTTTCATTACAATTGTCTCATAAAAAATAGAATACACGCAAACTAGAAACTAAGACTATATACCTTTATTTCTATGTTTTCTAGCTTTCGCCGCCTTTTTCATAAGCAATGCAGGGTTTCGCCTTGCTTTCCTTCGTGCTGCTGGCTGTGCAACTGCGTCTTTCGGTTCCTGCTGCTTATGAAGAATGAATCCTGCGGCCATGAACGGAATCCCTGATAAGTTTGTGAAAATGTTTTTAATGCCCATCGCTAAAATAAAAGAGCCCCATGGAGAAAACGGATCTTTTTTGATTTTCACGTAAGCGGTGATTTCCAGGGCAATAAAAATGACCGACTGTACTAAAATTACAATCAACAAGCTCAAAATGAACAAGAGAGCCAAATTAAACAACGTGCCTGAGTAGATCATCAACTTCAGCGCGGCTACGAAAGTCCCAGCCTCCATATATCCGTCCGTGACATTCGGATTCCAAACGGCATAAACGTCAAATTGATGTTTGAAATGAAAAAACAAAAATAATATAAACAACCAATATATGCTATGTAAGCTAATGCCTAATAAAATGAGTCTGTTTGCTGCTTTGTTTTGCAATATTGTTCCTTCTTTCGTTTATGATTGAAGAGAATGAAACGTCTCTTCCTGCTTTGGCGGAAACGCCTTTATTTCGTTGCTGTCCAGGTCTTCCTGTAATATGCAAACCTTTTGAATCTGCCTGTTTTGATAATGGTGAAAATAGTAGCTGCACGTCTCGCTGCACATCACCGCCGTATATTGGGTGTAATCGTCTTCGCCATTGTCAGTTATGACAATCCCTTTGGGAATATTCATATGGGAGAGAATATGAAACGCGGCAGAAACGCCTTCTGTTTCATCGGACACGGGCTTCATGTGCTCTTTCAAAACTGCTGCCCTGACAAAACGGGATGGCGGTGTAAAGTCTCCCGGCAATCCGGACAGCCCGGAACCTTGGCCAAAAGCCGACAGCGTCAGGTCCCCCATCTTTTTCGCGGCAAACTGTCCCGGCTGAAGACCGATATAATTGCGCAAATTGGTCAAATGCCAAGGAAAATCCGGACTGTTCGTCAGCACGCCGACCGGATTATCATGAATTTGAATGCCTCCGGCCGCCGGTTCAACAACGATGCTCGCACCGGAGCGGTCCGTTAATAGCCAATGAAGCGGCGTCACCGTACTGAGCAAGCTGACCTCTCTCTCAACAATGTTTACGGAAACAGCCGCTTTTTTCACTTCCTCCAAATCGCCGCATTCCGACAGCACCCATGTCACAAATTCGTGCGGCGCAAGATTGCGGCATTGCTCTTTCGTCTCGCTTTCATACACAGCATAATCCGGGAAATAAAGCGCCGCGCAAGACAATCCTTTTTCATTCACACCATCGGCAAACAGCGCATTATTGAGCCTTCTGCCCATCCCGATAAACGCATACCGGCCGGCATGCTCGCTGCCGTCTGCTTCACTTTTCCATTTGTAGCGACGCGGATGCAACAGCACTTCCCCGTTAAGCTCAAAATCAAAATCCATCGTCCTCGCCAATAAATGCTCCCGACCCGCAGTCGTCAACGTGATACTTGTACACATTGCGCTCCATCCTTTTTGTTTGATATTACACTTCGTGAACTATTTTTATGTTATCGAATTGGAAAAGATTCGTCAAAATGAAAGGGGTTATAGAAAAAAGCCGGGTTTTCATCCCGGCACAAATTCATTCAATTGTTTTTAATTAAAGGACATACGATCTACAGGTTGGAGACCCTTAGTCTTTTTAAAATCCAAACTAGTTTCAAACAGTTGAAGAGTATCAATTGGTTTAATGTAATTAATATTTAAAGCCATGAACTGCTCTTTTTTAAATTTAACGCCAAAGATAGTCATGGTTTTCTCATGTCCATCCACTGTATCAATTCTTTTTTCTAAAACATTAATCAATACAGTCTCAACAGGAATTATTTGAAAAATTACTTTTGCTAAACCTATAGAAAGACTGGCAATAAAGTTTAATTGGTTTTGATAATATTTTGTTTTGGTTAGGTTTTTAGTTAACAAGTTCCCAGCAGAAGAGATGTATTCTTCTTGGTTCGGTAAAATTGATGTGTCTACTAATAGATTTAATAAAACTTCACTATTTTCATTCGAAATAATCTCTTTTATTTTACCTATAGTATCTTCAATCTTAATAATATCTTCTAAAATTTCACTATAAGCAACACTGTTTTTGTCATCAATAATTTTCACAAATTTTTGTTGCTTTGCCCACTCATCATATTCTTTCTTATATTTAATTTCTGCATCAGCAATATCTTTATTTAACTTTTCAATTTTTGTTTTATCTAATCTAAGAATTTTCTCGAAGAAATTGGGTTTATAATTATTTAATTCACTTTTTAATTGAGATACATTAGTCTCTGGCGGTGACTCTTTTTTAATTTCTTCCCAATTTATTTGCGTGCTCGTTAATCTCGTATGAAATGAAGTTAAATGATTGAGGTAAGCATTAAGCTCTGAATTATTTGAATAATTGTTATTATTCAAATGACTTTGTTTTTGTGATGAAGAAATAGATTTACTGGAACTATAAGATAGACCTGTACCGGGGATTTTTGCACTTGTTGTTACTCTGCCAGAAGTATTATAAGTTATCCTGCCATTTTTGCCCCCTAAAGTCATCCCAACACTTTTTTTATTTATATTAAGTTTGACACCAGGCATTATTTTAAAACTCTTTTTAAAACCCATTTTATCAACACCCCTAGTTGATTCTTCTTCATAGAATCTCACGAACAATTATGTAGTAAAAAGGACTATATATGTATTATCGTATAATCCGTCCTGGATTTCCATATTAAAACAACCATTTGATCTAAATCATTTCAAAAGCACATACCTTTAATCAGGTATGTGCTTTTTGAGATGAAATTCCTTTTAAAATTTCGCTATCTTTTTAAACTACTCCCCCAAACCGCATCTCCCTCATGAGACAACGCACTAAACGTCATCACCTTCCGCTCAGAAGCTGCATCCCACTGGCGCAAAAATACACCGTCATATGTTTTTCCGTCGAGCTTGAGTTCGATTTTGTTGTCTCCCGTGTTCTTCCACGTCCCGGCCGCTGCGCCGGTTATTTTGCCGTTTTGATTTAAGCGGATTTCTTTCGATTCTTTAATATCTGCAGATATGTCTTTTCCATGACGCACCAATTCGTAGGCGCCAATCACATCTGACTTTTTCACCTTGTCGAGCTTCTCTCCGGCATAGCGGTGAGGGGCGGCAACCGGCCAGCCTTGTTTGTTCATCAACAGTTGGTGGACGCGGACTTCGTGCTCCTCCCCCCGTCCCGGGAAGCGGGTGTGGAAGATTAAATACGATTTGCCGCTTTTTTCATCGTAAAAGGCAGAGTTATGGCCCGGCGATACATAGCCGTTTTGATTGCTAAATGAGAAATTCCCCATCAGTTTGACACCGTACGGTTCGATTGAGCGATCGTCAAAAAACGTTCCTTCTTTGCCGCGGACGTCAATCATCGCATGGCCTTCTGCGTCATAATAAGGGCCGTCAGGGTTTTTTGAGCGGGCGACGCGAATGTTGTACCCGCCGTCAGCGGCAAGCCCTCCGAAGGACATGTACAGGTAGTAATACTGTGTTTCAGGATTGTAGAGAATGTATGCGCCTTCAATCCGGCTGTGATTGCCGCCGATCAGCTTTTTGCCGTACCCCTGTCCCGGAAGCGGAAGTCCGGTTTTCTTATCCATTTCTAAAATAAAAATTCCCCCGGAATAGGAGCCGTACACCATCCACAGCTTTCCTTTTTGATCAAAGAATGTATGCGGATCGACGACATTTGGGTGCTTTGTCGCGTCATAAGGCGTGCCGTCATTGCTGATCCCGTCCATTCCCGACTTTAGGAAAATGCCTTTATTTTTGTATGGGCCTTCAATGTCGTCCGCGACAGCAAGTCCGAGCGCAGATCTCGGAGAATCCCCGCGGCAGGCGTTGTAATACATATAAAACTTGCCGTCCTCAAGCTGGGTGACATCAGGCGCCCACAACGTATCAGATTCAGCCCATTCAAAGGCCTCTTTTAATTCTTCATATACGTTCGGAATCAGAGGATTGCCGTCGTGGACACTCGAGGAAATTTGCGTCCATTTCATGAGGTCCGTCGATTTGGCCGAAGCTAAATGGGAGCCGAAGACATAGTACGTGCCATTCGCTTTAATAATGGATGGATCGTGAACCGCCACTTCTGAAAATACAGGTTTTTGAGTTTGTGCAGAAGCTTGGTTTGGCGCGAAACATGCAGCCATGATGAAAAGCAATGCAAGGACTTGGATGAAACACTTTCTCATATTCATTTGTTCTCCTTTATTTTGAAGTGCTTTCATTTTTTGACAATTCATCATATGCTGCTTATCCAAGGTTTATTACGAACAAAAAAGCTCCCGACAAAGTCGGCAGCCTAAGTTTATTTCCTCGCTTTATGCACTTTCAGCAATTTCCCTTTCACGGTTGTGTTTTTCATCGCTTCTAAGACGAGGGGTCCTTTGCCGTTTAAAATTTCAACGAATGAACCTTGCTCTTGTATCGTGATAATCCCAATATCCTCAGCGGAGACGCCGTCAATTTTAGTAATCGTCCCAACGAAATCAACAGCTCTCAGCTTCTTCTTTTTTCCCCCGTTAAAGTAGAGCCTCATAATTTCTTTATTTAACGATTCGCTCTTGTCCTGTTTAAGCTCAGGCTTCCTATTGATTTTCTTTTGAAATGCCGCTTTTGCCCGTGCAATTTCTTCTTTTGACGGCGCCTCAATAATAGGAATGGAAAAACCGATATAGTCTTCAATGTCAGCGATCATCCTTTTTTCACGCGGACTGGCAAGCGTAATCGCTTTTCCCCGGCTGCCGGCTCGGCCTGTTCTTCCGGTACGATGCACATAGCTTTCTTGATCTAATGGCAGCTCATAGTTGATAACATGTGTGATGTTCTCAATATCGATGCCCCTTGCCGCCACATCTGTCGCGATTAAATAGCGGAACGCTCCCCGTCTAAAGCGGTTCATCACGGCAAAACGTTCCTCCTGAGGCATGCCGCCGTGAATTTTCGCGCATGGATAACCCAAACCGGCTAAGCGCCGCTGCAACTCATTCACTTGCTCCTGTGTGCGGCAAAAGACGATGCAGCTGTCCGGATTCTCAACAATGAACAGATCCACTAAAAGCGGAAATGAATTATTTTCATTTACAAAGATCAGTTGATGCTCGATATCTGCAGTTGTCGTACCGCCTGCTTGAATCTCGATTTTCAAAGGATCTTTCATATATTGAAGGGATAGATGCTCCACATCCTCCGGAAAAGTTGCTGAAAACAGCATCGTCAGCCGTTCTTCAGGCAAATGGCGGATGATCGCTCCTACTTGATCGATAAATCCCATATTCAGCATTTCATCGGCCTCATCGATGACAAGGTATTTCAGTTTTTCTAATGGAAAGGTCCCTTTTTCAATGTGATCCAATACGCGTCCAGGTGTCCCGACAACGATATGGCATTTTTGTTTGAGCTCTGTTTTTTGCCGTTCAAAGGACGATTTCCCGTAAACAGCCGCTGCTTTTATTCTTTTATAGCGGCCGATGTTCGTCAAATCCTCCTTAACCTGAGCGGCAAGCTCGCGCGTCGGTGTCAAAACCAAAGCTTGTGGTTTGTTCTCTTCCCATTCTGTCAGCTCGCAAAGCGGAATTCCGAACGCGGCCGTCTTCCCGCTCCCCGTTCGCGATTTCACCACAACATCCCGCTTTTTAAGCGCCGCGGGAATCACTTCGCTTTGCACCGCAGTCGGCTGCTTATACCCTAAATGATCGAGCGCTTTCGTAATATCGCCGCTTAATGCATAGTCTGTAAAACTGGCTTTGCTCATGTATGAACTCCTTTTGGTCATATGATTTCCAGTGAATGATGTTGTTATGAATGTGATTATACGCGAATCATGACTGATTTCAAAAAGACATGAAAAAGAGGCTGCAATAAACGCAGCCCTTAAAACTGTACGGTATCAAAAGTTCTCAAATTAACCGACTATCGTAAAGCCCGAACATGAACATAACGTCCAGGAGACGCGCAGTACAAAAAGAGAAGGCGGGATAAATGATTTTGCGCAGAAAATCGTTTATCATTCATTTGGCCCTTCTTATATATTGTATTCGTAAATTTTTAATTCTCATGACAGCAGAAGTGACACAATCATTAAAAGCACATAGACCAGAATCCTTTCTTCTATAGTCAAAAAATTCATCCTCGATTTTCTCAATATATTCGTTTTAGAAACAGCCCGGATTTTCCGGCGGTTCTCTTTTAACTGCTCCATTTCTTGAATTTTTTGAAATATATACAAAAGGAAATGATTCCGCCAATTATGCCTGTCAAAATTGCCAATATGAATGAAATAAACAACAAACCCAAATACCCCCATCCCAGCGCTTCATCCTGGGAAGGTTCGCCCGTCACAAAAGATTGCATGTAAAAATGCGACAGTATGGCGTATAGGATAAATGAGCATATACCTATAAGGATAAAGATTAAAACACTAATACCAG
Source organism: Bacillus sp. FSL K6-1284 (assembly GCF_038002625.1). NCBI lineage: Bacteria > Bacillati > Bacillota > Bacilli > Caryophanales > Bacillaceae > Bacillus > Bacillus sp. FSL K6-1284. The sequence continues at coordinate 4,242,236 of NZ_JBBOCW010000001.1, forward strand.
AAGATACTAGAATACGTTTGGCCACGTTTAAAAAAACCTCCTATTTATCTATACCTTTCCGTCCATGTAAAAAGATGACACCTAAGACGTATTCATGCTACAAGAAAGATTAAAATAGGTAAATGAGAAAAAAAGCCCATAAAAACAGCACACACCCAAGGGTATGTGCTGTTTCTGCATGTTCTTCTATTCCGTAATCACCGTATGCACGAGCTTCGGCGCTTCGGCTTTTTCAGCGATTTGAATGTTGTCGTAGACTTTTGCGATGACGTCATCGACATTTTCGCGGTTTGCGTATAGGGTAACCAATGGTTCGCCTTTTTCGACTGCGTCGCCGACTTTTTTGCGAAGCATGATACCGACGGCGAGGTCGATTTTGTCTTCTTTTGTTGCGCGGCCGGCGCCCAGCAGCATGGCCGCGACGCCGATTTGATCGGCGACGATTTCAGACACGACGCCCGCTTCTTTGGCAGGAATGTCGATTTTGTAGGCAGCCTGAGGCAGCTTTTCAGGGTTATCCGCGACAGAACTGTCGCCGCCTTGGTTCTGAAGGAAATCCTTGAATTTTTGCAGCGCTTTTCCGTTTTTCATTACATCGATCAGTTTCTCTCTTGCTTCGTCAAGGGTCTCTGCCTTTTTGGCAAGAACGACCATTTGGCTGCCCAATGTTAAGACAAGCTCAGTCAAGTCTTCCGGACCTTCCCCTTTTAATGTATCGATCGCCTCTTTCACCTCAAGGGCATTTCCGATGGCAAACCCCAGCGGCTGGGACATGTCGGAGATGACAGCCATCGTTTGGCGGCCGACATTGTTTCCGATGCGGACCATCGCTTTTGCAAGGTTGACGGCGTCTTCATCCGTTTTCATAAAGGCGCCGGCGCCTGTTTTGACGTCAAGGACAATCGCGTCCGCCCCCGCGGCGATTTTCTTGCTCATAATCGAGCTGGCAATCAGCGGGATCGAATTGACCGTGCCTGTCACATCGCGAAGGGCATACAGTTTTTTGTCAGCTGGCGTCAAGTTTCCGCTTTGGCCGATGACGGCAACCTTGTCGCGGTTGACAAGTTCGATGAATTCGTCTTTAGAAAGTTCCACGTGAAACCCTTTGATCGCTTCGAGCTTGTCAATTGTTCCCCCTGTGTGTCCAAGGCCGCGGCCCGACATTTTGGCGACCGGGACGTCGAGAGCCGCAACAAGCGGTGCAAGTACGAGCGTCGTCGTGTCGCCGACGCCTCCTGTTGAGTGTTTGTCGACTTTGATGCCTTCAATCGCGGAAAGATCGATCGTTTCGCCTGAGTTGACCATCGCCATCGTGAGATCGGCCCGTTCTCTGTCCGTCATGTCCTGAAAATAGATGGCCATCGCCAGAGCGCTCGCCTGATAGTCAGGAATGCTGCCGTCTGTGTAGCCTTTAATGAAAAATTGAATTTCTTCTGTTGTCAATTCTTCTCCATTTTGTTTTTTAGTGATGATATCAACCATTCTCATTGTGATCACCAGTCCTTTTTTCAATGTTTATCAATAGATCAATCCTACAACGGTCGCTGTCAAGAAACTGACGAGCGTTGCGCCATACAGCAATTTCAAGCCAAAGCGTGCGACGACGTTTCCTTGTTTCTCATTCAGTCCTTTAACAGCGCCGGCGATAATTCCGATCGATGAGAAATTGGCAAATGAGACGAGGAAGACAGAAACAATCGCTTCGGTGCGGCCGCTGAAATGGAAGCTGCCTTGTGCGAGAGACTGCATCGCGACAAATTCATTTGAGACCATCTTGGTTGCCATGATACTTCCAGCATTCACCGCTTCATGCCATGGAATACCCATCAGGAAGGCAAACGGCGCAAAAATAAATCCGAGCAGTTCCTGGAATGATATGCCTAGTGCGGCGCTGAAAATGCCGTTAATCATTGCGATGATCGCGACAAATCCGATCAGCATAGCGGCCACGACGACGGCGACTTTAAAGCCGTCCATAATATATTCGCCCAGCATTTCAAAGAAGGATTGTTTTTCCTCTTCCTGTACCTCTACCATATCATGTTCTCGATCGACTTCATAAGGATTGATAATCGAAGCAATAATAAATCCGCCGAATAAGTTCAATACGAGCGCGGTGACAACGTATTCTGGCTTCAGCATCGTCATATAGGCGCCGACGATAGACATCGAGACAGTTGACATCGCTGAAGCGCACAGCGTGTAAAGTCTGTGCTTAGGCAACAGGCCCAGCTGCTTTTTTAACGAAATGAATACTTCAGATTGCCCCAGTATCGCCGAGGCCACGGCATTGTATGACTCAAGTTTGCCCATCCCGTTGATTTTGCTAAGCGCAAGACCAATATATTTTATAATGAACGGAAGGATTCTCCAATATTGCAAAATACCGATTAAAGCAGAGATAAAAACAATCGGGAGCAGCACGCTGATGAAGAATGTGGATTCATTCACATTCACCAGCCCGCCAAAGACAAAATTTACACCTTCTGCGGCATATTCAAGCAAATACCCGAAGCCTTTGGCAAACCCGCCGACGAGATAGTTTCCGACGCCCGTGTTCAGCAAAACATATCCCAATGCAAATTGCAGCACGATCATGACGATAACCGGACGGTACTTCACTCTTTTTTTTCCGCTGCTGACCAGCCATGCAAGCCCTAAGACGACAAATAAACCGATGAGCCCGATAAGATATTTCATGTTTTGATCCTCCTGAGGATGTATTCGCTTACATTTTTGTGTCTGTGCGCAGGAAGCTTTCGCTTCCCGCCGCACTGGATCTTAGTAGTTATCTTCATTTTTTCCTTCTGCTCCGCTGACGATGGAAACGCCTGCACTTGCACCGATCCGGGTCGCTCCGGCTGAGATCATGCTTTCAACGTCCTCTTTTGTTCGAATGCCTCCAGATGCTTTGACACCGATGTCGGGTCCGACTGTTTTCCGCATGAGGGCAATATCTTCCGCTGTCGCTCCGCCGGTTGAGAACCCGGTTGAAGTTTTGACAAAGTCGGCACCGGCAGCAACAGCCAAGCGGCAAGCCCGCTCTTTTTCCTCGTCTGTCAACAGACACGTTTCAATGATGACTTTAACAAGCGCTTTACCTTTTGCGGCTTCAACGACTCCGCGGATGTCCGCCTCGACAAAGTCATCGTCTCCGTCTTTTAAAGCGGCGATGTTGATGACCATGTCCACCTCTGTCGCGCCTTTTGCGATCGCGTCTTTTGTTTCAAACGCTTTTGTTTCTGTCGTGTTGGCGCCCAGCGGAAAACCGATGACTGTGCAAACATCGATTTCCGTTCCTTTCAGCTCTTTGGCGGCGAATTCAACCCATGTCGGGTTGACGCAAACTGAAGCGAATTGGTGTGTTTTCGCTTCTTCTATTAATTTTTCAATCTCGGATTTTTGTGTATGCGGTTTCAATGCTGTATGATCAATGAGATTTGCAATCGTCATATACTAGCACTTCCTTTGTATAAGATAGTTTCAGCATAACCGATTTTTGAACAAATGTAAATTACCATATGAAATTTTGTTCAATAGAAAATAAAGTAAAATCCAGGCTGTTCTTCCTGGACACTTTAATCATCTAGCAGCTCTTTCGCCGTATGCTGATCAATAATCAGCACATTGGCATATTTGCCTTTTAGTGCACCATGAATAGCGGCTTTTTTCCGGCTGCCGCCCGCTACGAGAATCGACCGTTCTTTTTCCCTCAAGTCAGCCAATTCAATGCCGATCGTCCGCGAGTCGATAGCATGGCTGCAAATGTTTCCCTCCGCATCAAAAAAGCGCGAACAAATATCGCCGACTCCACGTTCTTTCAGAAGGGCTTTTTCCTCTTCATGAAAATACCCCAGCCTGAACAGCAGGGCTTCATCACGGACTGTGCCGACTGTAAATAACGCAATGTTCGCCTGTTTGCCCATTTCTATGATCCGCTTAATGTGCCTGTCCCGCTCTACCATCTGTTTAACTTCCGGATTGTCAAACACGACCGGAAGCGGCAGATACCTCGGCATCGTTTGAAAGGCTTCGGCAAACAGCTGAATCGTTTCAGACGAATAGGTGTTGACACTTGAGTGGCTGATTCCGCCTTTCAGTTGTACGACCTCTGCGCCCTTCACCTGTTTGGGCTGCATATTTTGGGCGATTTGGTACATTGTCGTTCCCCAGCTGACGCCGACAATGTCGCCGTCCTTGACTGCGCCGTGCATGTATTCGGCTCCGAAGCGGCTGAGATAATGCGTGATGGTCGTATAATCCGCGGTCGGTGAAAAAACAACATGTGCTTCCATGAGCCCGTATTTTTCCTCAAGCATCGCACCGAGCGCATCCATATCTTCAAACGGATCCATGACGCGGATTTGGACATACCCCTTTTCCTTGGCGAACTGCAGCAGCCTTGATACCGTCGGTCTTGAAATCTGCAGCTGTTCGGCGATTTGCTGCTGGCTGTAGTCAGACTGATAATAGAGCCTCGCTGCTTCAATGCTCAATTGCTGTTTTTCCTTGTCCATCACGTTCCTCCCCTTTAGTAACGCTTTAACCCATATTATATAGGTTCATGCTCCTTCTCATCCAGCTGAATTGCAAAAAGACGGTCAGTATGCCGGCCTATGCGCCACTACATGTGTTCATATCATATCTTTATCCTTTATATATACATCTTTTTCTGCTGTCAGTTCTTCAGCTGCGCTTGTCCGCCGGTAAAACACGGTTTCATCTCATAGCTGAATCAATACCTCACCAAGATTTTTTCTGGTTGCTCTGGTCTCACACAGGCTATCCATTCACGTCCTCCGTTTATTTCTTTTGGTATTTTTTATGAAAATCAATACGAAAATCCTTCTATTGATGGAAAAACATTTTATTATTGGACTTACGTCCTCTTTTTGGATAGTCCAAAAAGATCAAAAAAATCTAGCAATCTCCATTTTTTCATTTATAATAAGTAAGTCAAAATTATTCTCAAAAAAAACATTCGGGGTGATCTATCGTGAAAGCACCCGTGAGGTATATATGGATTGGTATGATCCTGTGCTTTTTATCGGCCAGTCTGGCCGTCGGTTGTATCAAAGCTGAAGATCAGTCAGATGATGACAGAAATGATGAAGCGCTGCAGCCTGCCGAACACTTCGTTTACCATCATTTAATGAGCGATCAGGGGCTGATTAAAACCAGCTTTTCTGACCAGCCTGTTTACTTGTCGGAATCGCTTGGCTTGTGGATGGAATTTTTGATCAGTAAAAAAGACAGCGAGCATTTTCATGAGCAATATCAGCACCTGACCGAATCCTTCCTTATGAAAAACAACCTGGTCTCATGGCAAATCCAAAACGGCCAGGCAAGCGGGGTAAACGCCTTGATCGATGATCTCAGAATCATGGTGAGCCTCGATCAAGCGGCAGCTCTATGGGGAAACAGCGAGTATAAACAAACCGCTCTGAACATCGGTTCCGCATTAAAAACGCACAACATGAACAACGGGATATTGACGGACTTTTACGACTCCACCTCTCAATCCGCATCAAAGGATATCACGCTTTCCTATATCATGCCAGATGCGCTATCCGTCTTGAAAAAAAACGGAGTGATAGATAAGGATACCGAAAGGCGGAACGCCAACATTCTTTACCGCGCCCCTTTGAAAAACGGTTTTCTCCCGAAAGTGTACAGTACAGAAACGAAAGCATACACCTATGACCATGAAGTCAATCTCATTGATCAGCTTTACACAGCTTGGCATTTACCGCCGAAGGATCAAAAAGCCGCTGTATTAGCGGATTGGCTCAAACAGACGTTTCAAACCGGCGGCAAACTGTATGGCCGGTACTCGATCGATACAAAAAAGCCGGCGGTTCAATACGAATCTCCATCCGTCTACGCTTTGGCGATATTATTTTTCATCAACCAAAACGAAGATCAAGACGTCATCAAAGCGCTGTATGATCGAATGAATGATTTTGAAATTCTTGATTCGTCTGAGACGTATTATGGGGGATATATGAGCGGAAATGATACGCATTCTTTTGATAACCTGCTGCCCCTATTAGCCGAAAGGAAGCTTTTAAATGAAAATATCATTCAATGATTCGCAAAAAATGTTCGCTTATATGACGGGAATAGCAGCAGCTCTTGCGTTGTTCATCCATTATGTCTCAGCCCCGCAGTCCGAATCCATTCTCATCATTTGCATCACACTTGCCATCATCGCAGCGGGAATATGGCTCGGATCGATTTACGCACTGGCTGGGACGATCATCGTCCTGTTTGTTCTCGGAACTTTGATGATGTTTCTTCACACAGACGCTTCGTCTGAAACGGAATTGCAAACCCTCGTCATCTGGGGAATAGCGCTTTTGCTGTTCTCCTTCATGTCAGGGAGAATCCATGACATCGCGATCGGACTTCACCGCTCTGTCAAACACCTTCAAGACGAGATCAATAGCTTCGTTGCAATTGACAGGGTGACAGGCTTTGATAATAAACAGAGGATGAAGCTGGAGCTCTCGGAAGAAATCAAGCGGGCGGAGCGGTATGGCAACTCATTTGTTTTTTTACTGCTGCAAATGCATTATTTCAAAGAGTTCAAATCCCTGTACGGAGAAAAAGAAACCGACCGTCTCTTTCAATTTGTCAGCAGTCAAATCAGATCATGTGTCCGGGAAACGGATAAAAAATTCCGGCCTGCCGAAGAGCGGTTCGGCATCCTGCTGACACACACGCCTGCTGAGCATATGCCTGCCGTCCTTGAAAAACTGAAGAAACAGCTGGACACATACCAGCTGAAAAACGGCAAGTATGTCACCTTGACCTTCCACGTGTGCCACTTATCATATCAAAACGATTTAAAGACTGCTGAGCAATTTTTAGAAGAACTAGAAAACGAGATGATGATGAATGAACTGTAAGCGGATATTACTTCTATGCGCGGCTGTCCTTATCCTGGCTGCGGTTTTTCATGTTCCGGACACCGCCGGGGCAAAGCAGCAGAAGCGCGGCATTCTCATCATCTATTCAACATTGGACGGCAAAAAATCAGCCGATGTGAAAATGCTCGACCTTATCGCCGGCCATTTTACATCTCATGTGAACGTTGTAAATGATGCGGATGTCAAAGCTGCGGATCTGGCAGGGAAAGACCGCGTCATCTATTACGGACAAACGAAAAAAAAGCTGAACAAAAAGCTCGCGCAGCTGATCAGCTCCTTCCAAAAACCTGTGACAGCGATCGGCTTTAACGCCGGGCAGTTCAGCCAATTTGCAGATCTTTCGCTGAAAAGCGAAGACAATGTGTATCAGATTCGCAGCACAAATGAGGAACACGATACCTCTTTAGAAAGCGGAATTCGTGTCCTTGAGGTATCAGGCTTGAAGGGAAAAGCGTTGTACACATACAAAGCTGACGACGGAAAAGCTCACCCATTCGCATGGAAAACCGGCAAAAGTAACGTGTACATCGGTTTAACCGATTTGCTCAACAACAACCTCCTCGCCGCTAAGCAGCTCAGACAGGCATTTGGTGAAACCCCGGACAGCACGCTGTTATATTTGCGGCTTGAGGATATCAGCCCAATGTCGGATGAAAAACTGCTGCTCCAAGCCGGGGCTTATCTGCATAAACGAAATATTCCTTTTATCCTTTCTGTGATTCCGGTATATGTCAATCCTGAAACGGGCGACAAAGTCTATATGTCTGAAAAGCCGAAGCTTGTCAACGTGCTGAGGAAGCTGCAGGATATGGGCGGCAGTGTAATTGTTCACGGGTATACCCATACATACCGCTACAGCGAAACCGGTGAAGGATTCGAGTTTTGGGATGCTAAAGCCGATCAGCCGATCACATCGCAAAATGCGAAAGAGCCCGCGACCCTTTTGCAAAAGGAACAGAACTTTCCGAATGAAGAAGCATATCAAAACTATTTGAAGCCGTTCAGAAAAAATGAGGAAACATACACGCGGCAGAAGCTGACGAACGCTATTGAAGATCTCACCGCAGAAGGGCTGTATCCGCTCGCGTTTGAAGCGCCGCACTATACGATGTCAGAGCACGGCTATCAGATCGCCTCACAGTATTTTACAAGCTTGTTCGGCCAGGTTCAGCTTAGCGATACAACATGGAAAACGTCAGGCGCCGGGCCTTTTGTTACCAAACCGGCAATACTCCATGGGATGACGCTCTATCCTGAGACCATCGGCTATGTTGATCAATCGGATCAAAATCCGCTCGGCAAAGTCGAGGAACGCATCTCTCAAATGATCGATTTTGAAGGCGGAGTAGCCGGCGCATTTTATCATCCTTATCTTGGAATGAAATATCTCCCTGAGCTGGTTGATCAAATGGAACGCATTCCGAACAGCGAATGGCTCGATATTAAAAAGACAAAGCAAACCGTTAAAACAGATAAAGTGGAAATTCACACAAGCGGAGATGGAACGATTCAAGTTAAGAGCAAAGTCAGCGCCATTGAGACGTTTTTCGATCATCACCAGCAAAGCCCGCTGGAAAAGGCGCTTTGGATTCTCTCTCTTATTGTGCTCTTGTTTGTTGTCATGTTTGTGAGCTATACCCTTTACTTGAGAGCCACATTAAAAAAACGAATCTTTAAGGAGAGAAAAAACCGTGGGTAATGTTCTGTTCCTAGTCTCTTTAAGCTTAATATGGGTCATGCTTCTGTATCACATGTTTCTGATGCAGGGCGGATTCCGCCACTATATGACCTTCGAACGGAACATGCCGAAGTGGAAAGAGAACGTGAAGGATCTCCCGAAGGTCAGCGTTCTGATTCCTGCGCATAACGAAGAGGTCGTGATTAGGCAGACGCTGAAGGCGATGGTGAATCTCTATTATCCGAAGGACCGGCTGGAGATTATCGTCATCAACGACAATTCATCTGACCGGACGGGCGACATTGTAAATGAGTTTTCCAGACAATACGACTTTATTAAAATGGTCGTGACCAAACCTCCGCATGCCGGAAAGGGAAAATCGACGGCGCTCAATTGCGGTTTTGCCGAATCAAGCGGAGATGTCATTTGTGTGTATGACGCCGACAACACGCCCGAAAAAATGGCTGTTTATTACCTTGTCCTCGGGCTCATGAATGATCAGAAAGCCGGAGCAGTGGTGGGAAAATTCCGCGTCATCAATGCAGCGAAAACATTGCTCACAAAATTTATCAACATCGAAACGATTTGTTTCCAATGGATGGCACAGGGCGGAAGATGGAAATGGTTCAAAATCGCCACGATCCCCGGCACCAATTTCGCCATCAGGAGAAGCATTATCGAACAGCTGGGCGGCTGGGACGATCAGGCGCTCGCGGAGGATACCGAGCTTACGATTCGGGTCTACAACCTCGGCTACCACATCCGCTTCTTCCCGGCGGCCGTCACTTGGGAGCAGGAGCCGGAAACGTGGAAAGTCTGGTGGCGTCAACGGACAAGATGGGCGCGCGGCAACCAGTATGTCGTCCTGAAATTTTTGGCTCAATTTTTCAAGCTGAAGAGGAAACGGATTATTTTTGATTTGTTTTATTTCTTTTTTACGTATTTTTTGTTTTTCTTTGGCGTCATCATGTCAAATGCGCTTTTTGTGATCAATTTATTTTATAATCTGCATCTTTCATTCGGTTTTTTGTCTATCATCTTATGGGTTTTGGCTTTCTTTCTATTTATGACGGAGGTCATGATTACACTGAGCATCGAAAAAACAGAAATGAACAGGCAGAACTTTTTCATCGTTTTTCTGATGTACTTTACATACTCGCAGGCTTGGATTGCGCTCGTGATTTATTCTTTATTCGTCGAAATCAAGCACCGCCTGTTCAAGCAAGAGGTTAAATGGTACAAAACAGAACGATACAATCAAAAGAAAAGCGGGTGACTTTTTTGAAATATATCATCATATGTCTGGCAAGCCTTATGCTGATCACGGCGACGGGACAAGCTGCAGCTGCCAAAGACGTTACAGTAGACGGCTCGATCCTCGGGAAAAACAGCCGGGAACAAGCCGAACAGCAAGTTCTTACAAACGATCTCTTAACCTTGTACGGGGCAAAAGACAGCGCCGAGCTGACGTATCAAATTCCAGCGGGCGCCTCCTCTGCCCATCAGCAGCTCACACTTGAATACGAGGCCTCAGACCTTTTAATTTCACCGTCTTCTTTAACAGCCGAGATTGATGGCGAACCGGTCAAAACGGTTAAGCTTGCAGGGAATGCCGGGAAGAAAACGCTGAAACTCGCACTAAACAAAAGCCAGTCGTCTCCAGGGTTTCACAGCCTATCACTGAAGTTCTACGGTGTGGTTCATGAAGGCGTCTGCATCAGACAGGACTCTTCCGGGAACTGGATCAAAATTTACCCGGACAGCCGTCTGAATATCGGGGAAAAGAACGAATCTAAAGGAGTGACGCTCGAACATTATCCTTATCCGTTCGCCCAGTCCGGCAGCTCCGTGGAAAAAACGGCAATCGTCATACCGGACCATCCAAGTTCGGCTGAAATCGAAGCTGCAGTTAAAACAGAAGCCTACCTTAAAACGGTTGACAATAGCATCAGCACGAAGATCTTGGGTGAATCTGACCTGGCGAAAATCGACAGGCCGACGATTGTGATCGGCGTCCAGCATCACTGGAGCGGCAAAGTGAAAAAGCTGTTGAAACAAGCAAAGCTCGAAGCAAAAGAAGACAAGCTTTTGCTTGCGGAACGGATGCTCAAAGCAAAGGATAAGCAACAGCCTGTATTGTTTGCGGCTGCATCATCTGATGATGTGCTTTCTGAAAAGATCAGCGTTATTACCGACAAAACGTATGCCGCCCAGCTCAGCGGCGACACGCTGGCAATCGGCAAACTTCAGCAGCATAATAAACGGGAAGGCGGCAAGCTGACACTCGAGGATTTCGGGACGGGGGATTTGACAATCGGGTCCGGACAGACATCTTCCGAGCATTTTTATTACCCCGCACCGGCGCTATTAGACAAGAATCAACCTGCAAAGCTTTCGCTTACGATGAAAAAATCGGAGACGATTCAAAAGCAGGCCGGTCAAAGCGAGTTAGCTGCGGAACAAGCGGAGCTGAAGGTCATGATCAATGGTCAGCCTCATTCCGTCGGACTTGACGATTTAGGAAAAGAAGACAAAAACGGCTTTTACCATGTTTCTTTAAAAGTCGATCCGAAACTTTTGCAAAAAAACCGTTACATCGATATTCAATTTGCCACTTCAGGGTTGAAAGAGAACAACCCCTGCTATGCGGTGAACGGTGACAAGTGGATTTTCATCGATAAACAGAGTGCATTGTCTTACCACGTCAGCGACACATCAGCTTCAGCCGATTTTCAAGAGTGGCCGCTTCCCTACGCGGGAGATCAGGACAACAAAACGCTGATGATCCTGCCCGACAAGGCGGATCAGTCAAAGCTTCATGAACTTTCACTTGTGGTCGGCTCCTTCGGCAGCGAAGCCAGGCAGGCATTCACAGTGAAAACATCCGCTGAAGTCAAACCGGATGACATGAAAGGAAGAAACATCATCTTCATCGGAAGTGTCGATCAATTCTCTCTGCTGAAGGAAAAAACATCCGAATTGGCTGTTCCGACGGCGAAAAACGGGGCATTTGATGTGTCATCTTTTCAAATGCTGAATGAAACGACGAAACAAATCGCGTTTACTCAAACATCGCTTTGGGATTCAAATTACTCGATGGCTGTTTTCGCGCCGTTTAAAGGGCAAGGCACAGCTGTCACAAAAGAAATGATCAACTTTTTAAACAGCAATGATTTCGCAGCAACCGTCGTTAATGAAACGGACAGTCATCAGCTGTTTACAAACCATCAACAGCTGACAGCAAAATCCGCTGAAACCAAGACGGATGATAAACAAGAAAGCAATCAGCAACATGTGATGTACATTGCCATCCTGATCGTGATCATAGCGGCAGCGGTTATTCTGATTTTGACAACCGCCAGGCGGAGAAAAAGAAAGGCCAATGGCGGCGGAAAGATTGACGAATAAAACAGGGGCTTGCTTCTAGCCCCTGTTTTTTTATAAGTATTCAACCTGCTTCTCATATACATCCTTCACAATTTTAGCTAAAATATCGATTCCCCTTATGATATCTTCATCCGCCGCGGTTAGGCTGATTCGTATACACTGGTGCGAATGCGCCATGGGGCGGGATTGGTGGTGAAAGAAAGATGAGCCGGGAACGATGATGACTCCGTCGGCTTTCATGTACTCATACAGCGCGGCATCAGTCACCGGCAGGTCTTCAAACCACAGCCATCCGAAAAGCGCCCCTTCCCCTTGATGCAAATACCATTTGATGTCTTCAGGCATCTTGCCTAAAAGCGTATCCTTAAGCAGCTTGAATTTATTGCGGTAATACGGCCTGACTTCATTTAGCGACATGTCGGCGAGGCGCCCGTCATTCAAAACAGATGCCGCCATATACTGCCCCAGCCTCGAAGAATGGATCGCCGCATTAGACTGGAATGCTTCCATTGCCTGAATGTACCGGGACGGCCCGATGGCGATTCCGATCCTTTCGCCAGGCAGGCCTGCTTTTGAAAGGCTCATACAGTGGATAATCTGATCGTTGAAAATCGGTTCCATGTCGATAAAATGAATCGCCGGAAAAGGCGGAGCATATGCGGAATCAATGAACAGCGGAACATTCGCTTCTCGGCAGGCGTCTGAAATGAATGCTACATGTTCGCCAGGCAGGATGTTTCCGCAAGGATTGTTCGGCCGTGAAAGCAAGACAGCGCCGATGCACGGATCGGTCCTCATCCTCTCTAAAAACGCCTCACGGTCGAGCTCATATCGAAACGTATGATCATCCAATACCGAAATGAGAGGAGGTATCCCCTCAATCATCTCCCGCTCCAACGCCGCTCCGCTGTATCCTGAATAGTCGGGAAGCATCGGAATCAAGGCTTTTTTCATCACAGACCCGCTTCCCATTCCGCAAAACGAATTAATCGCCAGAAAAAAAAGCTGCTGGCTTCCGGCTGTAATCAGCACATTCTCTTTTCGAATGTCGGCGCGATACCGCTCTGAAAAGAAGCGGACAACACTTTCAATCAGTTCATCGGTTCCATAGCTCGATCCGTATTGGCCGATTACTGAAGAAAACCTGTCATCGTCGAGCAGATTGGCAAGAGCCGACTTCCACATGGCTGACACGCCGGGCAATATCATTGGATTGCCCGCACTTAAATTAATGTATGACCGATCTCCGCCGGCCAGGACTTCCTGAATATCGTTCATCACAGCCCTGACCCCTGTCTTCTCATTCATTTTCTCTCCGATTTTGCTTAATGCCGGCTTCACGCTTCCAGTCTCTCCCGCTCAAACCGAAGACGGGCGGTTTCGATTTTCTTATTGATCTCGTCAATGAAATATTGTTCCGGAACGCTGAACCGCTCGCCTTCACGCCCGGGAGGCAGGTATTGTCTGACATAGCGTTCCGCCGCCTCTTTGTATGCAGAGTCATCCTCGAGCTCTTCTAGCTGTTCGATTTCAGCCACAAGCTTTTTTAAATCGTCCATGCATCGGGAAAGATCAAGCGACACGGGTTTCTCTTCTCCTCTTTGAATGGAATGGCCGTTTTCAATGATCCAGCTGAACAGAAAATAGCCTGTCCCGGAATCAAAATTCCGCGTTGCATTATGCTGGCTTGGATAGCGCAGCAGCCGTTCATACAAAACAAATTCGATTATTTCCTCCCAGCCGTCATATTGCCGCTCCCACAAAGTGAGGATCGCTTGGCAATCGACCTTGACTTCTTCTAAAATGCCTGCGAAAAAATTCATTTTCGCCTGAATATGCAGATGAAAAGGTTTTTTTCCGCAATGATGAAAATAGTCATGAAGGTAGCCCCACAGCACCCTTGCTTCATATGTGCGGTCGGGGGAAAGCTGAGCCGACTTGAAAGGCGCATGTTCAAAAATGGCCCTCGCTCTTTTCAGCGTATCCTCATGGTAAATGTGATAAAACTTATTAAAATAGAAAATCGCGAATGTCTGTGATGTAATGTTCTCTTTTGTTTTCACATTTTCCGGGAAGAATACGATACATTTTTCTTCCGTGAACCCCTTTGTTCCGGCGAGAAGCTTGAGGGATTGACAGCCGTTTTCAGGATGGGGCAGCTCCTCTTCTACCGGCCTCATCATGGCAGGTTCTTCACGAACGGCCAAAAAGGCTTCAAAATAACAGCCTTTCGCATGTGGCCCATTCGGCGTCACGATCGGCGCCGCAAAAAAGGTCGTCTCCTGATCATTCGGAGCCCGGTAAGCCGTCAATAACCGGTCAAAATACGGCGTCTCCTCTAATCCGCGTCCGATCCAATCCAAGACGTCCTGTTTAAACGCCTCTTTTGCAGCCGTTAGGTGAACCGCTTCATAAATGGTTCCAGCGTCTTCTATCAATTGCAGCAGAAGCTGTTCCGCCCTTTCGTGACGCTCTGTAATCTGTCCTTTATCATTTTGGTACGTCTGTAATTCATGAATGTTCGGTACAATCTGCTCGTTGACCAAGTTTACAATGTCCCCTGTCAATGTCGTCATCGGCTTCCTCCTTCGATTGATTTAAGCCCGTGGATCGTAAAACACATCGGCACTTCTCCAAAATCTTGAATGACTTTCAAACGGTGTTCATCAGCTGCTTTAATCGTCGTGATACAGCCGTCAGCCGCGTTTGAAGCGCAGGCCAGGGCCGCTTGTGCATTGCTGGTGACAAATTGGACTTGACTGCTGAACAGCTTCGCCAGATGGGCGGGAGCAGGGTGTGAAGCGACGGTTTGAATGTCAGATGCCATCGTGTGCTGTTTTGCGGCAAAAACCATGTTGTATGTCGGCATCACAAAACTGTCTATGATCTTTAAGTCAGCGAGATTCTCGAATACAATTTGATGCAAAAACGGGTAAACGGCGCAGCCTAAAAGAACTGAATTTTCTGTCGATTTAACATGAGGGAGCGCTTCTTCCAACGTTTCATAAAGCCTGACTTCCCCGCGAACCCCTTTGTTTTTGAGCCAAAGCAGGCCGGCTTTTTCGCAGTTCGTGCCTTTGGGACCGAGCGTATGGACAATCATCACGGCTTGTTCTTCCTGCACTTTAGTCGAGATCATCTTAACCTCCTATTGTACCCGTCAAATTATTTTGATATATGATATGAAGCTCATCATCCAGTTCCCGGTAGAAAGCTGCGCATTCTTCATATGAATGATGGCTTGTGAATATAAATCCGGGATAACCGGAAAAATGCGGGTACGGCAGAATTTTCGCGCCTTTTCTCATAAATTGAAACACCCGCTTTACCTCCGGCCTCTGTTTGACTTCTTCCAGTCCGTCGATTTTTTCAAAAGTGCCGGAGCCCTGTACAGGAATGATATAATTGCCGGCTGTCCTTACAGGCCGGATCTCTTCTTTAAACTCGCTGCTCTCCAGCGGCTTTATTGCGTTTTGCAAGACAAGCTGCATAAAATTGATGCCCGTGCTCTCTTTGACGATGTAATGCGAAACCCCTGAACCGCCGATTCTGGCGCCCACCTCGATAACATAAGGTGTTCCGTCCTTGTCCAGCCTCAGCTCCGTATGAGCCGCCCCCTGATGAATGCCCAGCGCTGAAACGGCTCCTGTCACTTCCTTAACAATCGCAAGGCGCGTCTCTTCTTTCAATTGAGCCGGAGCAATATAGACGCCTTCTTCAAAAAACGGACCTTTGCTGTTCCCTTTGTATCCAATCGAAAGAACATGTACGTTTCCTTGAATCGACAGCGTTTCAATCACAAATTCCGGCCCATCGATAAATTGCTCGGCTATGATGCCCGTTTTGCCGTGTACGAATCGATTAAGGTCCGTCTCGTTAACGGCCTCGACTTTCCTGACGGCCTCCTCAAGCTCCTTCCAATCATCAACACGGACGACGCCCTGGCTTGAAAAGCCGTTGACCGGCTTAACAACTAATGGATAAGTCAGTTTCCTGTCTTCGAGATCAGCGAGCGTATGGAACTCGTGGAAAACCGGCGTATTCAGGCCGTTTTGCTGAAGGATGCTGCGGGTTTTATTTTTATTGCGGCAGTTTTCCATTGTTGTGAAAGAAAGCCCCGGCAGATTCAAAGCTTCAGCGGCTTTTGCCGTGAAAGGCAATGCCGGCTCAAACAGTGTCACAACGCCGTCAAACGGAAATTCGACAAATGTCTGTTTGACGATTTCCAGCGCCGCTTCTTCATCTTCAAATAACGGCAGCGGCACACAGCGTTCCACAGCCGGAAGATTGCCCGGGAAATCTTCGGCTGAATTGTAAAAGAACGTGACCTTCAATCCTAAATGCTCAGCTTCTTCAAAAATAAATGGCAAGTGCTTATTTTGACAAATGATGGCCAAGTTTTTGTTTCGTATCGTCAATTTTCGCGATCCTCTCTTCTTTTTTTAAGTTGATGAACATCACACCGAATATGACAAACAGCGTTCCTAAATAAATATTCGCATTCAGTTTTTCATCCAGAAACAGAAATCCGATATAAAGCGCAATGACGGGGGAGATAAACAAGTGGGAAGTCGCTTTTGAGATGTGCCATTTTTTAAGCAGATAAATGTTGATCCAAAAACCCAATATCGAGCCGACAACCGCTAAATAAAGCAGCGCATAAAGGCTCACGCCGGAAAACGTTCTTGTCCCGCTTTCAAAGATGAGGCTGCTGATGAGCAATACCGCTCCACCGCTCAGCATCGAAAGGGAGTTAAAGCTTAAGATCGGAAGCGAACGAATTCTCTGTTGTACTTTGATTTGAATAAAAGCCGAGCCAAACATCGCACACAAAATCACAATCATGGCGACGATTTCAATAACATCGACTTTGATCAACAGCTGATTGCCAAACACGATTGTAATGCCAAGCAACGCAAGGCAAATGCCCCATTTCTGCAATTTCGTCGCCGGTGTCCCTTTGACAAGGCGGTTGATCATCAGGGCAAAGACTGAAATGCTAGCCGCTAATATAGACACCAACCCGCTCGGCAAATAAAGAGAGGCCCAATAAACAGATCCAAATGGAACGGAAAAATACATGATGCCGTTCAAAAACGACAGCACCAGCAGTTCCTTTGACAGCACAAACTGCCTTCGTATTAAAAGAAACGCCGCGATCAAAATGCTTGCGATCATAAACCGCATGCCCGCGGACCAAAATGGAAGGCTGTCACTCAACCCGGCTTTTTGAAAAGCCCATGTCGTCCCGCCGATCAAACATAATACAATAAATAAAATATGAACCCGATACTTTAAAACGTTTGTCCGCATAGCATTCACCTGATTTTGTTATTGTCTTGCTGTCATTTATTTTCAGAAAATAAAATCTTTTCTGATCAAAATGGATTATGAGGGAAATTATAACTATTATATCAATTACAGTCAATCATTCTTTTGAACCTTTAGAATATCTTTACAAATACTGCGCACAAAAAAACACTCACTTCGATAAGTGAGTGAGGCGATACGGGTCTAGATTATATTTCTATCTTTTGGGTGCATACCGCTTTTCCGGATGACCCGAATTCTCTCATTTTATGTTTGACCGTTTCTTTGACTGCGCTGATCCCTGGCGTCATATAGGCGCGGGGTTCATATAAATCGGGATTGTCTTTAAACATGCTGCGCGTTTTCTCGGTCCAGGCCACCATGCATTCGGTATTAATGTTGATTTTCGCATGGCCCAGACGGATCGTTTTAGCGATTTGATCAGCCGGGATGCCCGAAGCTCCATGAAGAACAAGCGGAATGTCCGTCACCCGTGAGATTTCTTCCATTTCCTTAAATCCTAAATTAGGCTCGCCTTGGTATTTTCCATGAACAGAGCCGAGCGCGGCTGCTAAAGCATCGATACCGGTTTCTTTGACAATGCGTTCGCATTCACCGATGTCGGCATACTGCACCCCGCCGATGAGCCCGTCTTCCATGCCCCCTACGGTGCCAACCTCTGCTTCAACCGAAACATTGCGAATTCCGGCGTATGACACGACCTCTTTTGTCATGGCGATGTTTTCATCGATTGGTGAATGCGAGCCGTCGATCATGACTGAGCTAAAACCGGCGTCAATCGCTTGCTTGCAGCGCTCCGGATTTTTGCCATGGTCAAGGTGAAGGACGACGGGAACGGAGATCGACATTTCCTCAATCAAAGCCGCAACCATTGCGGAAACCGTCTTAAATCCGCCCAAATAATCGATGAGCCGGTCTGAGGCGGCCGCGATGACAGGTGACCGTTCCTCTTCCGCCGCCTGTAGAATCGCTTTTGTCCATTGAAGACCGTTAATATTAAATTGACCGATTGCATAATGATGTTCCTTTGCTTCTTGAAGAAGTTCTTTCATGGAAACGAAAGCCACGTTCACCCCTCCTATCCCGTATTAAATCTTGAAGTATTTTGAAACAACTTCAACTGTTGTTTCTTTGGCCGTTCGAATCGTTTCTTCCGCGCTCAGCTTATAGTATTCAGGTCTGAACAATTCAACTGACACGACATCCGAAAAACCGATGTCTTTCAAAGTTGATAAGTGGGCATCCAAGTCGATGGCCCCTTGTCCCGGCCAAACGCGGTCTTCATCTCTTAAAAAGCCGATTGGGAAGTCTTCCGTATCATCGATATGATAAATGAAAATCTTCTTGCCGTCCGCCTTTTTCAAATCCTCAATGTCCGAACCCATTGCATGGAAGTGGAAGCTGTCAAGAACAAGGCCGACATTATCGCGGTTCACGGTCATGACGATGTCATAGGCCTGGCTGAACGTATTGACTGTGCACTCCGGATGACCGACAAACTCGACAGCGATCTTTACACCGTACGGCTCCGCGATGTCTGACAGCTCTGTCAGCACTTCGACGGAGCTCGCTTTAATATCTTCTTTTAAGATTTTTTGTTCGGTGACAAGCGGTACCGCGACCACATATTTCACACCAAGCGTTTTGCATGTTTCCATCATGCCTTTAAATTCTTCGATGATTTCACGGTGCCCTTTTTCATCGCGGTTGTTGAAAAAGACAAGGGCATTCAAGGCCAGCGGCTTAATATGATGCGTCTGAAAATACTCGGCTAACTCTGAGAGAGAATGGTCTTTTAAATATTCGGGCAGCTTATCCATCGTCCGGATTTCGATATAATCGTATCCGTGCTTCTCACAGTATTCGAGGTCTTTTGCTAGGTTTGAATTTTCCAACGTCGTTGCTTCATTAAAGCATAGCTTCATATTAGATTCTCCTTATCTAAATATCCTTGTGAAGAGAGAGTTCGGCAGGGCGCCGAACTCAGGGGCTTATCCTAGTAATTCCTGTTTCAGCTTTTCAAGCATGAATCTGCTTGATTCATCCGCTCTTTCGTCAACCCAGGCAAACACGGCATTCGTCGCTATTCCGTCGAACTTCATCTCTCTCAGCTTTCTGAAAATCGTATCAAAATCAACCTCGCCTTGGCCAATGTCCAAATGCTGGTGAACCGTTACTTTCGCGTCAGGCGGATTGACGATGTAGCGAAGGCCATGAGCCGCTTTATGATTATAAGTATCTGCAAATAAAACATGTGTGAGACGGTCGCCGGCTTCGTCAAACATTGTCTCGATGTCGCCTTTTCCGTCGTCATAGAAGAATGTGTGCGCAGTCGAGTAGACAAGATTGATCCAGTCCTTGTCAAGCGCTCGGATCATATCCATCGCACCTTTGTGTGTTTCGATAAAATCGTATGGATGGGCTTGAAGATTGAGTTTAATACCTTCTTTTTCAAAGACTGGCAGAAGCTCATCCATGGATTTGATAAATTTTTCTTCACTTGTTAAAGGATCGTATTTTGAACCGCTGAATTCGCTGTTCATCAAATCGACTTCAAGCTCAACCGCAATTTCGATCGCCCTTTTCCAATTGCGCACCGCTGCCTGACGGCGATCTTCATCAGGACCGGCCCAGTGGTAAAGCGGAAGGAGCGATGAAAGCTTAACACCGGAATCTTTTAAAAGCCGCTTTAATTGTTTGATTTTAGCTGAATCGACTTTCGGATATTTATAGAATGGACAAAAATCTTCGCGCGGCGATAGTTCGATATATTCGTAGCCAAGCTCCGCCGTTTTATAGACCGTTTCCTCCAAAGTTAAATCATCGCGATACATCGATGGATCCAATGCTAATTTCATACTTTTCACTCCTCGGAAAGTTTTTATTTTTGAACAGTTGTAAACGTTTGATAGAATTTCGGTTTCTCTTGAAGCGCCACAGGTTCTTTCTGTCCGGATTCCTGAGCTTTTACGCAGGCATCCGTCGTCACGGCGGCGATATAGCCGTCCCATGCAGTCGGCCCGCTGACCTCGCCTTTCTGTTGGATCGAGTCAATGAAATCTTGGATTTCTACATCATAAGCGTCTACAAAGCGGCGCTGCCAATCCATGAGAATATCCGTCGAGAATTTTCCGTCTTTTCTGAGAGAGATGCTTGATGGTTCAGGAAGCTTCACGATTCCGTCTTCTCCGACGATTTCACACTGGATATCGTAGCCGTATTTGCAGTTGACATAGATTTCCGCATTGATCACGACTCCGCCTTTCGTTTCGATGATGACGATTTGCGGATCACGCAAATGAGGGAGCGCGTTTTTCGATTTTTTCGGATAAATAACCTGAACGGATTCGTAATCGTCATTGATCAGCCAGTGCAGGGCGTCTATTTCATGGACAAGCGTATCGACAACAGCCATATCTGTCGTATAGTTGTCGCCTACAACCGGGTTGCGGTGCGCACAGTGGATCATGAGAGGCTCGCCGATGACCCGGTTGTCGATCGCTTCTTTCAGCTGTACGTAACCGCTGTCATAACGGCGCATAAAGCCGACTTGAACGAGACGTTTGCCCGCTTTGATTTCTTCATTGACGATCCGCATGCATCCTTCCGCAGTCGTCGCCAGAGGCTTTTCGCAAAATACGAATTTGTTCGCTTTAATCGCTTTCAAAACGCTTGATTCATGTGCCGGTCCCCAGCTTGTGACTAAGACTGCGTCTACATTTTCGGCTGCGATGAGACTGTCGTCATCCGGGTAGACCTTTGCATTCAGGCTGTAGTCTGTTACAACTTGCTGAGCTGCCTCCTGGTTTACATCGGTGACCGCGACAATTTCGCCGCCGGCTAATTTATTCGTGATGCGGTTGATGTGTTCTTTTCCGATTGCTCCTGTACCAATAACACCAATGCGTAATTTCATTGATAGCCACTCCTTCAAAATAATTACATAATTTTTCTTGTTTGCACTTGCCCAGCTTGAGCCGGAGGAGTCCCATACAGCTCTTCCTGAATTTGTTCAAGCGACTTACCGGATGTATTCGGTGCAAAAAAGAGCCCGATGAGCATGCTGGCCGTTACACATCCAAGGAGAATGGCCGCCATAAATGCAATTCCAAAATTCGAGATGATCATTGGAACGAAAAGGCTCCAAGCCCCGATTGAAATACGAACGAGGAAGAACATCAATCCTTGTGCAGATGCGCGATATTCCGTCGGGAAAATTTCACTCGCCCATAATTGATAATTGGCCTGTTGCCCGGCCCCATTGTTTAGGCCGATCATCACGATAAAGAGGATGAGGATCGGCATGCCCTCTGCCGGAAGCAGAAACAATGACCAGCCGATCACCGCTGCAAATGCGGAGATCCCAAACACTGTCTTCCTGTATTTGTCTGCAAACGGCATGAAGATAAAAGCGACGCCAAGCCCGGTGAAAATAAACAGCCCCATCTGCAAAATGTTTGCCATGGTCGCTGACACATCGCCGACCTGCTGATAAATGTAAGGCATAAAAAACCCCATGACACCTGCAGCCAGATTCCAAACCAAGTACACGCCCATTAAAAATAAAATGCTTTTCAAATACTTAGGCTGAAGCAAATCGAGATAAGACGCCTTCGGCTTCCTGACGGCTTGAGCCGATTCGGATTGACCCTGCCAGGCATCGGATTCCGGCAGCCTTTTTCGCAGAACATATGTGATCAGTGCGATAACGAGCAAATGCCCAAACACGATTTTATTGCCCAATAAGCCTATATCACCGAGGAGGACCGACAGCAGCAGGACCACCACCGCTCCCGCCGCCCATGCGACCTGCGCAACACCGCAATGACGGGCCCTGTTTTTCTTAGGTGCGTTCTCCGCGATGATCGTCCAGGAAGCCGTAATATCAGCTCCTACCGATAAACCGATAATAATGTAACCGCTTAACAAAAAGGGAAAGCTGGTGCCGAACAATACTAAACAAATCCCCAGTGCATAAACCAGCATACTGTTCGTATAGACAGCCTTTCGGCCAATCTTGTCGGCCAAAAAGCCTCCGAGCAGCGCTCCGATTGCCGCTGAGATGGCGTTGGCGCTAAACGCGCCGAGCAGTCCGATCTGTGTATCAGAAAGCTTTAGGTAACTGACCCATAAAGATAATCCTGCCGATCCTGCGACAATGGAGCCTGCATCAATGTAATTTGCCAAAGCTGCTGCGACGGTTCGTTTATTGAATGGTGAGACTGCTGCACTTCCATTGCTCAATTTAGAGCCCCCCTAATTGGTTGCTGGGACATTCAACAAGTGACGATCGATGTACTTTCTGGCGATCAATGCGTATTCAAGCGGGTTGGCAACATCGGGATCCTGCTCGGCTTCCACAACGATCCAGCCGGAATAGCCGTGCTTTAATAGCGTTTGATAGACTTCTCTAAAATCGATGCAGCCATCGCCTGGAACAGTGAACATCCCTTGCAAAAACGCCTGTTGGAACGATTTTCCTTCCCGCTTGCATTTCTCTATGATCTTGTGGCGCGCGTCTTTAAAATGAACGTGGCCAATACGGTCCATATGCTTCTCTAGTATGTTCATATAATTTCCATCTGAAATGTAGGCATGCCCAGTATCATACAGAAGGTGCACGAGGGCCGGGTCAGTTCCCGCCATGAGCCGGTCAACCTCTTCCTCTGTCTGCACGCCTGTGCCGAGGTGATGATGATAGACAAGCTTCAGGCCGTACCGGCCGGCGATTTCCCCGAGGTGATTTAACCCTTCAAATAGCCGCTGCCATTCTTCATCGGTGAAATAAGGTTTTTCTTTAAACACGTTTTTATTCAGGCCCTGCACGCTGTACGTCTGTTCTGATACGACCGCAACATCGGCATGGACGTCTTTCAAGTACTGGCAGTGAGCCGCAAATTCCTTGGCTGCTTCTTCAATGCCGTCCCGAATGATATAGCTGCTGAACCACTTGCCGGCAATCCTTAGATTTCGCAGCTCGAGCTCTTTATTGAGAATGGCCGGTTCCGGAAAAAAGCCGCCCACTTCTGTGCCTTGAAAGCCTGCAACAACAATGTCGCTCAACAAATGCTGAAGTGTGTTTCCCGCGCCGATTTCCGGAATATCATCGTTCCGCCACCCTATGGGGGCGATGCCCCATAGAATTTGTGTCTTGCCCATCCTGGTGCCTCCTTTAATACTGCTTTGCAGATTTCAGCATTTTTTCTTTTGCTTCATACGCCTTTTGCACGCTTTCCTGTTCGGAAACCTCTGCAACACCTACGTGCCACCAGCTGTCATAGCCGTCCGTCATCGTCTTCGGCAACACCTTCATTTCGATCAATGTTGAGACATCTTGTTTTTTGGCATCTTCAAGCGCCGCTTTTAATTCTTCAATCGTGTTCGCTTTGTAGGTTTTTGCTCCATACCCTTCGGCCACTTTCGCGTAGTCGACATTGAGAATCTGATTGTCTGCTGTTCTGAATTCGCAGAAGTAGCTGCCGCTTCCATGGTCCATTTGCAGGTTGTTGATACAGCCGAATCCTGAGTTGTCAAAGAGCAGCACGTTGATTTTTTTATTATATTGAATTGCTGTAATGAGCTCTGAGTGGAGCATCAGGAAGCTTCCGTCTCCGACCAGTGAATAAACCTCTCTATCAGGATGAGCCAATTTCAAGCCGAGTGTTCCCGATACTTCATATCCCATGCAGGAATAGCCGTATTCCAAGTGGTACGTATTCGGTTCGTTTGAATGCCACAGCCGCTGCAGATCCCCCGGCAAAGAGCCTGCTGAACAAATGACGACGCTGTCCGGATCAACTGTTTCATTGATGGCGAGCAATGCCGTTGTTTGCGGCAGTTCGGTTTGCAGCACATCCGCGTATTCGTTGAGTATTTCTTGAGAAAAATGATCTTTAATTTCAGGTGTGAAGTTTTCACGCTTAAATGTTACCTTGCTCAAACGGTCACGCTCAGCAAGCCACTCGTCTTTCAGCTCCTTGATGATCGAACCGAATTCGCTCTTATAGCCTTCCAATAAACCGTGCAGCTTGCCGAGTGTTACTTTTGCATCGGCAACGACTTGGAAAGCATCCAGTTTATATGCCTGCATTCTGTTGACATTGATGTTTAAAAACTTTGAGTTGTCAAAGTCAAAAGCGGTTTTTGATGATGTCGCGAAATCGGTATAGCGCGTGCCGATTCCAATGATCAAGTCAGCCTCGCGAGCCGCTTTGTTTGCCGCTAGCGTACCTGTGATGCCCATTCCACCCAAGTTGTTGGCAAAATCAGCTTCCACTGTAGATTTTCCGGCCTGGGTTTCCACCAGCGGAATATTGTACGCTTCAGACATGGCGATCAGTTCGTCGCGCGCTCCGGAATATTTCGCTCCGCCGCCGACCAAGATGAGCGGTTTTTTGCTCGACTTGATCAGCTCTGCCGCTCCCTTCAATTCACGCTCACTCGGCTCTTTGCGGTCAATATAGTGAACGCGTTTCTCAAAAAAGCTTTCATCGAAATCATAGGCTTCCCCTTCAACATCTTGAGAAATGCAAACCGTTGCAGGACCCGCTTTTGCAGGATCTGTCATCACTTCAAAAGCGCGAATCAGACTGCTCATCAACTGTTCAGGGCGCGTAATCCGGTCCCAATACCTCGAAACAGGCTTCAAAGCATCGTTCGTCGTAATCGCCGCACTGTATTCCTGTTCTACTTGCTGAAGAACAGGATCAGGCTGTCTCGTTGCAAATGTATCAGCCGGAATCAAGAGAACCGGAATATTGTTCGCAAGCGCCGTACCTGCGGCGGCCACAAGGTTAGCTGCTCCCGGTCCGACTGATGTTGATACAGCATAGATCTTCCTCCTCAGCATCTGCTTGCTGTAAGCCATTGCCGCATGTGCCATTCCCTGCTCATTCTTGCCTTGAAACACCTTTAAATGGCCCGCATCCTGTTCAAGCGCCTGGCCGATGCCAACGACGTTCCCATGGCCGAAAATCGTAAAGATCCCCTCGACAAACGGTGTTTCTTCACCATCTACATGGATGTACTGCTGATTTAAGAATTTAATTAACGCTTGTGCTGTGGTTAAACGTATTTTCTTGCCCACAAACGATCCCACCTTTATTCATATTCTTCATTTAAGACTGAGCCGCGATAAGCTCTTCAATCTCGGCGACTGTCGGCATCGCTTCAGATGAGCTGTGCTTGGAAACAACAATGGATGCGGAAGCGCTTCCGTATTTCAGCGCAGTTTCAATATCTTTGCCTGAAACGAGTCCGTAGAGGAAAGCGGAAGCGTATGAATCCCCCGCTCCAAACGTTTTTAAGACCTTCGTTTTGTATGCTTTCGCCCGGAAGATGTCTCCGGATTTGCTGTATGCATATGAACCTTCGACACCGTGCTTGATAACGACAAGATCTGCGGAATGTGCAAACAAATGCTGAACAGATTCTTCATTGCTGCCGCCGCTCTTATTTTCCATTACATCAAACTCATCACGCGTTCCGATGACAATGTCTGATTGTTCGGCAACAAGCGTATAGTAAACGGACGTTTCCTCCGCAGATGTCCACGTATATGGACGATAGTCAAGCTCAAAGACCACTTTCACTTGATGCTTTTTCGCCAGCTGCACGGCTTTCAGCACCGCTTCGCGGGAAGGGCTTTTAGCCAGCGCCGTACCTGACACAAGAAGCATCTTCGATTTTGCAATATAGTCTTCGTTCACTTCAGAAGGGGCAAGGTAAAGATCTGCAACATCATCCCTGTACATTAAAATGCTGCATTCTTCAGGGCTTAAAATTTCTGTGAAAGCAAGCCCCGCTTTATGTCCGTCTTTATCGACCGCCATTTGTGACGTATCGACACCCGTATTTCTCATATAGGTTTCGATGAATCTGCCGTGCTGGTCATCCGGAATCTTGCCGATAAAGCCAGTCTTCAATCCTAATTTGGAACTGCCGATTGCAATATTAGCCGGGGAGCCGCCGACATATTTTGAAAATGTCATCGTCTGCTCCATCGGTCTGTTGTATTCGACTGCGTTTAAATCGATGCATGCGCGGCCGATCGCTACAATGTCAAATTCTTTCTCTTCATTAAACGTATACCTCATCTTCAACAGCCTCTCCTTGCCTTATTGTTAGCGTTCCAAAATCCATTCATGGTCAGGGTCGTTATGAAACTTCCATTTCCGCGTCGGCCCTGCCATCACGTTTAAATAATAGGATGTGTATCCGTCAGGCACCCCGACAGGATGGTATCCGGCCGGCACGATGACAACGTTTCCATTTTCAACAGTCATCGTCTCGTCGATAGAACGGTCATCTGTGTAGACGCGCTGAAATACAAAGCCTTGCTGTGGGTCAAGTTCATGGTAGTATGTTTCTTCTAAAAAGGACTCTTCAGGCAGGTTGTCTTGATCATGCTTGTGCGGCGGATAGCTGGACCAGTTTCCGCTTTCAGTGTAGACTTCGACGACTAAAAGGCTGTTCGCTGAAGGATCTGAATCCGGAAGTATGTTATGAACGGTTCGTTTATTGCTGAATTTCCCGCGGTTTTCAATACCGTTGTCTTCAGCTTTGATCAGTTTCGTCGGCAGCTGATTTTCAGAAGGGGAATAGCACAGGGCAACTCTTGCCTCTGTAACCGCGGTAATGCCGAACTTGCGGTCATTTGACACATACACGCTGTCGGTCGGCTTTCTTTCGAAAACGCTTTCTCTCGTGCCGATATTTTCAAATGTCTGTTCATGATCGGTTACGGTAATCTTTCCGGTAAGCGCGACGATGCAGCATTCTTGTTTGCTCAGCGATTCTTCATAGCTGGATCCCGGTGCGAGATCAAGGACTTTAAACTCGACATAACTGAGATCCGAATTCGATTTTTTCACTTCGTGTACAAGCTTCACGCCTTGTGACAGCTCATTCGCCTGCGGCTTGCGCAACAAATGACTCATGGATAAAGCCTCCTTTTCAAACTTGAAACATGATCCGAACAGCGCGGGAACCGCGCCGCTCGGTTTTTTCACAATTAATTGAAGTCAGGCGCCGGATATCTTGCAGTGACGACCTTTTTGCGCGTATAGAAATCGACGCTGTCTTTTCCGTTCGCATGCAATGTGCCAAAGAACGAAGACTTCCATCCTGAGAACGGGAAGAATGCCATCGGAGCCGGTACGCCCAAGTTGATACCGAGCATTCCCGCATCAATGTTTTCACGGAAATAGCGGATCGCATTCGAATTCGATGTGAACAAACATGCGCCGTTTGCAAATTCGGATTGGTTGGCGATGTCAACCGCTTCTTTCAAGTTCTTCACACGGATGACTGACAATACAGGAGCAAAAATCTCGTCTTTCCAGATCGTCATATCAGTTGTGACATTGTCAAAGATTGTCGGGCCGACGAAATAGCCTTCATCTGTCACATTTTCACGTCCGTCGCAGACAAGTCTCGCACCCTCTTCAACTCCTTTTTGTATATAGCCGAGTGTGCGTTTCTTGTTGTCTTCGCGAATGACAGGTCCGAGGAATACACCGTCGTCAAGTCCGTTTCCGATTTTGACTTCAGATGCTTTCTGAACCAATTTCTCCATGAATTCATCTGCGATCCCTTCCTCAACCGTCACTACTGCACATGCCATACAGCGTTCGCCGGCAGATCCGAAAGCAGCGCCGATAATATTTGTTACCGTGTCTTCAAGATTGGCATCGTTCAGAACGATGGTGTGGTTTTTAGCGCCTGTCAGCGATTGAACGCGTTTCAGGTTTTCGCTTCCTTTTTTATAGACATATTCTCCGACCGGTTTTGAACCGACGAATGAAATCGCTTTAATTTCCGGGTGTTCGAGAATGCCGTTTACTACATCATGCGCACCGTATACGACATTGAAGACCCCTTTAGGAAGTCCGGCTTTTTCAAACAGTTCAACAAGCTTTTCCGTCAGGAGCGGCGTCCGCTCGGAAGGTTTCAGAATAAATGTGTTTCCTAACGCAATGGCCATCGGGAACATCCAGCACGGTACCATCATCGGGAAGTTAAATGGGGCAATTCCGCCGACGACTCCGATCGGGTAACGGTAGTTCGCCGCTTCAACATCGGTTGCAATTGAAGCAAGTGAATCTCCCATCATCAGGGATGGTGCTCCAGCTGCAAACTCGACATTCTCGATGCCGCGTCCAACTTCGCCCAACGCTTCTTTCGTGTTTTTTCCGTTTTCAATCGTGATGAGGTGGGCGAGCTCCTCTTTATGCTGAGTCAAAAGCTGCTGAAAGTTAAATAGAATTCTTGCCCGGCGCGGAACGGCTACTTTTGACCATGTCTTAAACGCTTCAGCCGCTGTTTGCGCTGCGTATTCGATATCCTCGCGCGTCGAAATCGGCACCTGGCAAAGCACTTCTTTCGTCGCAGGATTGACTACATCTTCGTATTTGTCGGTTTTGCTTTCAACCCATTCTCCATTAATATAGTTTCTTAACTTTCTGATTTCTGCCATTCTTATAACCTCCTTGAATATTAAACATCTCCTGGTACAGATGGGGCAGGTTCCAGCCATTATGTATGAATGCCGAACGGCTCTTCAGTGCATAACGGATTTTCGCAAAAAACAGGAATTAAACGCTTACAAAAGAAATTAATGAATAGAACGATGATTTTATCAAAAGAACCGCAACGCAATAAAACGTTTACACTCAGAAATTTCTCAACTTTATCACGTTTTGGTCACTTCTTGGTTATATTCTAATCCGGTCTTACCCATAAGTCAATCAAAATCATTAAATTTTTCTTTTGTAAGATTTATAGAAAACCTTAAAATGATTTAGAAAAACATTGTATAATAAAAAGAAACAGGACAAATCTTGCAAAAAACAGCCACCAATGTTATCATTTTTTAAGCAATTATTGGTTAACTTTTGGATTTATTATATATATTTATCCAAATATACTAGAAGGAGATACTTGGTATGAAGTTAATGCGGATCAAAGAAATGGAAGAATATATTTTGACCAATGGCACCGTTTCACTTGATGAGCTTTGCCAGGTCTTTAATGTTTCCAAAAACACGGTCAGACGCGACATTAACAAGCTGACCGAGAAAGGAGTCATAAAAAAAGTCTACGGCGGCGTAACGGCGATCGAAAAAACGGCCTTAATCCCATTTGAAAACAGAACCATTCAAAACAAGGATGCCAAGATGAAAATCGCGCACTACGCTTCACGCTTTATTGAAGACCATGACCTGATCTTTATCGATTCCGGCACAACGACCCAATCCATATTGGAAACTCTTGATCCAAATAAAAATGTAACCGTTTTAACGAACAGCCTCGACATTATCAACGCTGCTGCCGCGATGCAAAATATAAACTTGATCATCATCGGCAGCAACTATAAACGGAAAACGCAGTCTTTCGTCGGCATGGATGATCCGGGAACATTGGATAAATATAATATTAATAAAGCTTTCATGTCGGCAACAGGAGCAACACTTACCCATGGACTGACGAACTCCGATCTGCTTGAATATGAAATTAAAAAGAAAATATCCGAAAAAGCAAAACAAGTATACTTGCTGGCCGACCATTCCAAATTCGGGAAGTCGACCTTGCTGACGTACGCGCCGTTTGACAGATTACACGCGATCGTCACATCTCAGGCGCTGGATGAGGAATATCACGAGTACTGTAAAGAGCGCAACATTGAAATCCATTTGGCAAAACATGTATAGTTGAAGTGGACACCCTTGACCGGCTGTATCCAAGCGGCCGGCCAAGTTTATTGATCAACATATCATTTCAGGAGGGGAATCCAATGAAAAAAGTTAAAGTTGGCAAATCAGATTTGTACGTATTCCCGATTGGTTTGGGAACCAATGCCGTCGGAGGACATAACCTTTATCCGAATCTCAATGAAGAAACGGGAAAAGAATTGGTGCGGGAAGCGATCAGAAACGGCGTCACATTTTTAGATACCGCCTACATATACGGCATCGGCCGTTCCGAAGAATTAATCGGCGAAGTCCTCAAAGAATTCAACCGCGAGGATGTCGTGATTGCGACAAAAGCCGCCCATAAGAAAGAAGGCGACGATTTTGTCTTTGACAACTCCCCTGCATTTTTGAAAAAGTCCGTTGAAGAAAGTCTGAAGCGTCTGCAAACTGACTACATCGACCTTTTCTATATCCATTTCCCTGATGAGAACACGCCGAAAGACGAAGCGGTTCAAGCGCTCCATGAACTGAAGCAGGAAGGCAAAATCAGAGCGATCGGGGTATCCAACTTTTCGCTTGAGCAGCTGAAAGAAGCGAACAAAGACGGATTGGTGGATGTGCTCCAAGGCGAATACAACTTGCTGAACAGGGAAGCTGAGGCGACATTCTTCCCGTATACACAGGAGCATAACATCTCATTTGTTCCTTACTTCCCGCTTGTCTCCGGATTGCTCGCCGGAAAATACAGCGAAGATACAACGTTCCCGGAAGGCGACCTGAGAAGAGAAATGGAAAACTTCCAAGGCGAACGCTTCAAAGAAAACATTAGAAAAGTGAACCAGCTTGCGCCGATCGCGGAAAAACACAATGTTGACATCGCCCATATCGTGTTGGCCTGGTACTTGGCAAGACCTGAAATCGATGTGTTGATCCCGGGCGCCAAACGCGCAGATCAGCTGATCGACAACCTCAAAACGGCAGAAGTCAATCTGTCTCAAGAGGACATTGATTTCATCGACCGGCTGTTCGCCCGCTAAATGATCAGGAAACCTATCTTAAAAGATAGGTTTCTTTATTTTTAAAATCATATTGACAGCGCTTCCATTTTTGGTATGATAGGAAAGAAGTTAATACAAGTGACGGAGAATGGGAGATTCACAATAAGACCCTCTTGTGCCAGGGGTTTTTTTGTGGATCTCTCTTTTTATTCGTCACATAAGGAGGCGAAAAAAAACCGGAAACCAACATTCTGCATACCGACTTGAAAGGGGAAATCATTTGATGAAAAAACTTGTCCGCAGCATCTTCCTTATAACAGCTGCAATCGTTGCCGCCGGTTTTGGACTCAGCGGGCATGCGGAGGCCGCAAGCCATTCCCAGCCGCAGCTCAATCCGAGTCAGCTATTAAATGTCGCACACCGCGGCGCATCGGGTCATGCTCCCGAACATACGCTTTTGGCTTATAAGCTTGGGCAAAAAATGAAAGGCGATTACATAGAAATCGATCTTCAAATGACAAAAGACGGACATTTGGTCGCCATGCACGATGAGACATTGGATCGCACGACCAATGGTACGGGTTTTGTCAAAGACTATACGCTGAAAGAAATCAAACAGCTTGATGCAGGCTCCTGGTTTAACGAAGCATATCCTGAGCGGGCAAAAACGGAGTACGTTGGGCTGAAAGTGCCTACCCTGGAAGAAATCATCCAAACATTCGGGAGAAGCGCGCGCTACTATATCGAAACAAAATCACCGGAAGACTATGATCATATGGAAGAAAAGCTCCTGGACATTCTGAAGCAATACAAACTGACCGGGGCAAACATTCATTCAAGCAAAGTCATCATTCAATCTTTTAGTCCTGAAAGCTTACAAATCATTCATAACGCTAATCCAAACATTCCGCTTGTGCAATTATTATGGTACGACAAACCGGCTGCCATTACTGACGCCGAATTAAAACAATATCAATCTTACAGCGTCGGACTCGGCATGAACTTTGACCGCATTGACCGGGCATACGTGCAAAAAATTCGAAGCACCGGCATGCTGGTCCATCCTTATACCGTGAATGAAAAAGAAGATATGAAGCGGCTGCTCGATTGGGGAGCGACCGGAATGTTCACCAACTTTCCGGACCGGCTGCGCGATGTTTTGCGTGAAAAGAAGTAAATGAATAAAGAAGGGGTATACCATGTTAAAACTGTTTAAACCAGCACCGCCAATTGAGCGGATGCCGGACGATCAAATTGATTCGGAATATAAGAAATTCAGACTGCAAGTTTTTCTCGGCATCTTCATCGGTTATGCGGCATACTATTTAATTCGCAAAAATTTCTCGCTTGCCATGCCTTATTTAATCGAAGAGGGATTTTCAAAGTCGGCGCTCGGCTTTGCCTTATCCGCTCTATCCATCTCTTACGGGCTGAGCAAGTTCGTGATGGCCACGATATCAGACCGGAGCAATCCGCGGATGTTCCTGCCCGCCGGTTTGATCCTTTCCGCTGTCATCAGCTTGTTGATGGGGTTTGTTCCTTTCTTCACCTCATCAATCGCCATTATGTTTATCATGCTGTTCTTAAACGGCTGGTTCCAAGGCATGGGATGGCCGCCGTCAGGACGCGTCCTTGTCCACTGGTTCAGCGTCAGCGAAAGAGGAAATAAAACAGCCATATGGAATGTCGCCCACAATGTCGGCGGGGGACTGATGGCGCCTATAGCCGTTGCCGGCGTCGCCATCTTCTCAGGCATTACGGGATCTGCTACAGGCTATGAAGGCGTATTTATTTTGCCCGCCTTGGTCGCCATCGCCGTTGCCGTCATTTCTTACTGGCTGATCCGGGATACGCCGCAGTCTGTCGGACTGCCTCCAATCGAGGAATACCGCAACGATTATTCAAGCAAGTCGAAGAAAACATTTGAAACGGAATTATCAACGAAAGAAATCCTCTTTAAATATGTATTAAATAATAAATGGGTGTGGGCGATCGCACTTGCCAACATTTTCGTGTACTTCGTCCGCTACGGCGTTCTGGATTGGGCGCCAACCTATTTAAGCGAAGAAAAAGGCTTTGATATGAGCAAATCAAGTGTCGCTTATTTTCTGTATGAATGGGCGGGGATTCCGGGGACATTGCTTTGCGGCTGGATCTCTGACAAATGGTTTAAAGGGCGCCGCGGACCGGCAGGCTTTGTCTTTATGGTAGGTGTTTTGATCGCGGTGCTTGTATACTGGTTCAATCCAGCCGGCAATCCGATGATCGACATGGCATCATTGATCGCGATCGGATTCCTCATTTACGGTCCAGTTATGCTGATCGGTCTTCAGGCACTTGACTTTGTTCCGAAAAAAGCGGCAGGTACGGCTGCAGGATTGACGGGTCTGTTCGGATACCTGGGCGGAACCTTGACGGCAAATGCGCTGATGGGTGTTATCGTCGATGCATCCGGCTGGAATGCGGGCTTTACGCTCTTAACCGCTTCATGTGCAATCGCAGCACTCATCTTTGCGATGACATGGAATGTGCGGGGACAGGAAGTTGTGAAACATTAACATCAAAAAAAGATACATCTCGCCTAAAGCTGAGATGTATCTTTTTTATTTTTATGCCATCACTTTGCATATATCATTCGTAAATTCAACGGGGTCTTCGATTGGCAAGCCTTCTATCAGCAGCGCCTGGTTGTACAGGATGCCGGTGTACAGCTTGAATTTATCTTTGTCGTTTTCAAAAGCATCCTGCAGTGTTTTGAAGACTTCGTGATTTGTATTGATTTCCAATGCTTTATCAGCCTTTACGTGCTGGTTGTCAGGCATTGCGTTTAAGATTTTCTCCATCTCGATGGTGACTTCTCCGTCAGCGGCAAGGCATACAGAGTGTGTCTTCAGCCGTTTTGACGCCCTTACGCTTTTCACTTTTCCATCCAGGGTCTTTTTCATCTCTTCAAAAAGGTCTTTGTATTGGCTGTCGTCCCCGTCTGATTGATTTTGCTCATCATCGTTTTCGATTCCGAGGTCGCCGCTGGATACCGACTTGAATTCTTTTTCTTGATAATTCGCCAGCATTTTGATGGCGAACTCATCGATGTCCTCGGTGAAATAAAGGATTTCATACCCTTTTTCCGAAACCAGCTCGGTTTGAGGAAGCTTTTCAATTCGGTCATACGAGTCGCCTGACGCATAGTAAATGTATTTTTGATCTTCAGGCATTCTGGATACATATTCATCAAGGGTGACCAGCTTTTTCTCTTTTGATGAATAGAAAAGCAGCAGGTCTTTCAGCATATCTTTATGAGCTCCAAAATCATTGTATACCCCAAATTTAAGCTGTCTGCCAAACGATTGATAAAAAGACTCGTATTTTTCTCTGTCATTTTTCAGCAAGCTTTTCAGCTCATTCTTGATTTTTTTGCTGATGTTTTTGGCAATCAGCTTCAGCTGCCTGTCATGCTGGAGCATCTCCCTCGAAATGTTGAGCGATAAGTCTTCTGAATCGACCATTCCTTTGACAAAGCTGAAGTGGTCAGGCAGCAGGTCCGGACACTTTTCCATGATCAGCACACCGTTCGAATACAGTTCAAGACCCTTCTCAAATTCCTTCGTGTAGTAGTTGAACGGAATATTTTCAGGGATGAATAAAATCGCATGATATCTCACTGCGCCGTCCACGCTTGTATGGACGTGAGCGAGCGGCTTGTCAAAACCGTAACGCTTTTCCGTATAAAACGCCTCGTAATCTTCATCTTTCAGTTCGCTTTTGTTTTTTCGCCAAATCGGCACCATGCTGTTGACTGTCTGTTCTTCCTGAACTTCTTCAAATTCATTTTCAGCGTCTTCTTTCGGCTTGTTAACGGTGACATCCATCTTGATCGGATAGCGGATGAAATCAGAATATGTTTTGATGATCGCTTTTAAGCGATGAACATCCAAGTATTCATCATAGTTTTCGTCGTCTGTATTTTCTTTCAGCTTCAAAATGACATCGGTTCCCGCTGATTCTTTCGCAGCCGGTTCGATCGTATAGCCGTCGGCCCCCGCTGATTCCCATTGATACGCTTCATCGCTGCCATGGGCTTTTGTCATGACGGTGACGGTGTCCGCAACCATAAAAGCGGCGTAGAAACCGACGCCGAACTGGCCGATAATATCGTGCCCGTCTTTTAATTCGTTTTCTTGTTTAAACGCAAGCGAGCCGCTCTTGGCAATGGTTCCAAGATGTTCTTCAAGCTCTTCTTTCGTCATGCCGATCCCGGTGTCCGCAATCGTCAGCGTTCTGTTTTCTTTGTCTGCGGAGATTTTTATGTAGTAATCATCTTTGTTAAACGTCAGTGAATCGTCTGTCAGCGCTTTGTAGTAGATTTTATCGATGGCATCGCTCGCATTGGATATCAGCTCCCTTAAAAAGACTTCCTTTTGGGAATAAATCGAGTTGATCATGATGTCCAGCAATCTCTTGGATTCTGCTTTAAATTCTTTTTTAGCCATCTGTCTCTCTCCTCTTTTGCTCATATGATATACATATATCGTTCGATTCTGTTCACAAATTAAATAACACACTGCCTGCACGATGTCAATTCATATGGCAGCGGTTTGACAACCGGCACTCCGCTTCATATAATGTGTGGTGAAGGTAAATTTGACCAAAACGAGGTGGAAAGGAATGAAAATCTTATCAACTGTTCTTAAAAGAGAATTGGCTTAAAGACGGGAGAAGTCTGCCCTTTTTTAGACAAGCCATCTCGGGAACAGTTTGATATGATTTGACATCCTTTCTTGCTGTATTTTAAATATGTAGCGGGTAAGGTGTAGTTTGCCTTACCCGTTTTTTTTGCCGGACAGGATAGCGAGGCTTCACGCTGTTCTCTTTTGATGGCTTGTTTTTTCAAAAAAAATAAGCCTGAAGGAGAGAATCACCATGAGTATTGTTCATGTCACGAATCTGACCCATATATATGGAGACCGTATTATCTTTCAAGACGCCGGGTTCCGCCTGCTGAAAGGCGAACACGCCGGCCTTGTCGGTGCAAACGGAGCCGGAAAATCGACATTGCTGCGGATTTTGACAGGCAGCCTTCTGCCCGATCACGGAAACATTGAATGGCAGCCAAACATTCGGGCCGGCTTTCTTGAACAGCATGCCAAGCTGACGAAAGGCACAACCATCCTTCAGTACATGGAGCAAGCGTACGACCGGCTGTTTGAAATCGAAAAGCAACTGAATCGGCTTGCCGAAAAAATGGCCGACGCCGAAGACAATCTGGAGGCCATTTTGAAAAGATACGGAGAGCTCCAATCCGAACTGGAGAGTTCAGGATTTTACCAAATCGGAACGAAAATTGAGGATGCCGCTCAAGGCCTCGGCTTTACGGAAATCGGGCTTGATCAGGATGTCGCGGCTTTAAGCGGCGGGCAGCGTACGAAGCTCCTGTTGGCCAAACTGCTGCTTGAAGAACCTGATGTGCTCCTGTTGGATGAGCCGACCAACTATTTGGATGCGGCCCATATTGAGTGGCTGACGGGGTATTTGAAAAACTATAAGCACGCCTTTCTCGTGATCTCACATGACGAACACTTCTTAAATGAGATCACGACGGTGACATTCCATCTGGAGCATCAAACGATCAAACGGTACTCCGGCAGCTATCAATATTTTCTGAAGGAATATGTGCAAAGCAGGGCACAGGCTGAAGCCGCATACGCCAAACAACACAGGGAAATTAAAAAGCTAGAGGGGTTTATCGACCGGAACAGGGTCCGAAAGGCGAAGCAGGCCAAAAGCAGGGAGAAAGCATTAAGCAAAATCAAGCGAATCGAAAAACCGACAGATTCTTATGTCCCCAGCTTTTCATTTAAAACGGGGCGAAATCCGGCGATGACCGTACTCAAAACGGAAAATCTTGAGGCGGGCTACACCGTTCCATTATTTAAGCCTCTTTCTCTGACCGTAAAACGGGGCGATAAAATCGCCATTACCGGAGAAAACGGCGCCGGAAAATCGACGCTCATTAAAACGCTGCTCGGTGATCTCAAGCCTCTTAGCGGCACCGTCACAGCAGGACAGCATTTACAGGCGGCCTATTTCAGACAGGAAAGTCCGGCTTCTCATCATACACCGCTTGAAAAATTGCGGGCGTTCTTTCCTGATCTATCGGAAAAAGACATCAGGCAGACGCTCGCGATATCCGGTTTGACGCCAAAGCATATCAGCCAGCCCCTTGCTACGCTAAGCGGCGGTGAACAGGCAAAGGTCCGGCTGGCGGAACTGATGCTTTCAAACAGCAATCTGCTTGTTCTTGATGAACCGACAAACCATCTTGACACATCAGCAAAGCGTGCGTTAAAGCAAGCGCTCTGCGACTACAAGGGAACGATTTTGCTCGTTTCCCATGAACCGTCTTTTTATGAAGACTGGGTGACTCATATTTGGCGGATTGAAGCATGGCGCCGCAAATAGGTAAAAGCCGGCCTTTCGAAGGACCGGCTTTTTCATTTGGACAATACAAGCTCATGAATGGCGTGAGCAACGCCGTTTTCGTTATTCGTACGCGTTTCATAATCGGCCGAAGCTTTTACCTCAGGGATCGCATTCCCCATGGCGACTCCGCATCCAGCCCATTCGATCATCGACATGTCGTTTCCGTTGTCTCCAATACAGATCACTTCTTCTTGCGCGATGCCTAATATGTCGGCAAGCTGCTGAACGGCATTTCCTTTACTTGCCGCAGGGTGAAGAATTTCATAAAAGAACGGCGAGCTTTTCACCATTGTATAACGTTCCTTGACGTCTTCCGGTATTGCTGCGATCGTCCGATCCAGCTTTTCCGGTTCATCAATGTACATCGCCTTTGGCGCGAGAAGGTCTTTCGGGATTTCTTCGATCGCCCGGAACCGGAGCGGCACTTTGGTGACGTATGATTCGTGAACAGTATACGGGCTGATTTCCCGGTTTGGCGTATATAAATAAGCAGAATCAAAAAAATGCATCGGCGTATCAAGCTTTTGGCTAAGCTCATATAACGATTTCACATCATCATAGCCCAGTGTCAGCTCTGACACGACTTCTTGAGTGTGCGTATTTTGAACGAGCGCTCCGTTATAGGCGATGACATAATCGCCGTCTTCATTTAGATTCAGTTCTTCCAGATAGCGGCTTACACCGCCGAGAGGACGGCCCGTGCAGAGAACGATTTTGACGCCTTGCTTTTTTGCAGCATGCAGGGCATTCCGAACTTCCTCTGTTACTTCATGAAGATCATTCAACAATGTTCCATCCATATCTATCGCGATTAGTTTGTACATTTTACACTCTCCCTGATCAGAATCGAGCCCTAACATCGTACTTATGACCCATACCTTCTTTATTGTATCACAGCTTTTCCCCGTCATTTTCGTCTGATGCCCACGGAAAAAACGCCTTACAGCAAATAAGGCGTTTTTCGAGCCGCTTGGCCTGCTTAAAATATTTCCTGCAGAATCGGATCTTCATCAAGGATGCGAAGCGCTTTTTCGCGATAGCCGGCTTCATGCAAGTACGTATAGCGGTTCGGCTTGACAGTGTGCGACAAATTGATCGCTTCGCGAAACTCATCTTTGTTCAGATTCAGTGTTTTCACATATTGAAAAAAGCCTGTTCTCGTAAACACCTTTTCAATCCGCTCAGCCCGGTGATCCTGTACATGAGCCATGATGTAGGTGGCTACCCCGACTTGAATGCCGTGCATCTGCGGTTTTTCCGCAATTTTGTCCAACGCATGGGAAATCAGGTGCTCAGAACCGCTGATCGGCGCGCTGTTTCCGCTGATTTCCGTGGCGATGCCTCCCATTGTCAAAGAGCTGACAAGCTCTTTTAAAAAGATCGGCTGTTTAATATCCTGCATCGGTGTACGGACAAAGCTGTTGACCGCTTTCTTGCTGAGCATGGACGCAAACGCATTTACATCGCTGACCCCTTGCCACTCTTCAAACTCCCAATCATAAAGTGCCGTAATATTGGACATCAAATCGCCGATCCCCGCCAAAATAAAGTGCTCCGGCGCTTTTTGAATGATACTCAAATCAGCTATGATTCCATACGGAACCCTTGCCGGCACAGTTGTTTTTTTTCCTTCGACTTGAAGCGAGCAATTGCTGCTCGCAAACCCGTCATTGGATGCCGACGTCGGAATGCTGATGAACGGGGTCCGCTTGGAAAAAGCGATGTATTTTCCGCAATCGACAACATACCCGCCGCCCATGGCAATGATGACATCGTAATTCCCGATTGAAAATGCCTGCTTCAAAAGCTCCTGTATGTCCAGGTTGGACGGCAGCAAAACAGCTTCTACTTTGACATGTTGAAAGGCGGCTTTTAATGAGTGTTCATACTGCTGATAGGAAAAATCGTCAAAAAACATGATCGCCTTGTCAAACTGATGTTTTCTCAATATCTCATCCAATCGGCCAAGCACGCCTTCACTAATGTCCAAAACCGCGGGAATGGCTATGCTGGTAACCTGGCGCGGCATTAGACGATCCGCCCTTTTTCTTTAAGATACTGTTCAATGTCTTCAAATGTTTCAACGGCTACAAATGGCACCCCCTGCTGACGAAGCAAATCCTGAAGCGCATCCTTTGCAAATGTTACATCCGCAAATTTAGCCGGGTGGGAATCCGGTTCACTGTCACCTGCAAAATAAATCGTCTCGTACTCTTCTTTCAGCTTCTGAATGACCTTTGATTTATCAATCCCATAGCGCTCAGAGTAATGCCAATGATTCTCATCAATGTCCAAATGAACATTGTCTTCTTTAAAAAAGCCTTTATTTGAAAAGACCTCAACGTCTGTAATCCCGTATTTCTTTAAAATATAATGAATGTAATAATTCGTGCCGGCGCTTAAAATGTAGAAATCGCCGCCGTTTTTCTGGACATGCTGAATGAAGTCTGGCACATATTCATCAATTGGTATGGAATGAATGTCATCAATGATTTTTTGCTCGCTTTGATGAATTGAAGCAAAAACAGTTCCCAAAAACTCGATATCTTTTAATTCTCCGGCCTTCCACTTCTTGAACAATTCACGGCCTTCCGGAAAATATTTATCAATGACCATCCAGTAAAAATCCTGTTTGGAAATCGTCCCATCAAAGTCTGATACAAATGCCCATTTCTTCATACTGCATACCTCTTTTCTATGGTATTTTAAAAGATTAGATTCATTATACAAAAAGTTTGTGAAACATTGAACATAATATTATTTCTTTTTTGTGTACTTTCGTTCACAAGCTGAATCATCTGCCTCTCTGAAAAGAGACATATATGATCATTCTTGATCTGTACGCTGTTTACCTTTTTCCGTCACGGCAAATTTGCGCTTCATCGTTTTAATGTTTTCCGTCTTGCGAAACCTGAGCGCAGACCAATCTTCATCTATTGCAATTTGCCGAACCGGTTCATAGCCTTGGTCCGCAAGCAGTCCGGCTACTGTGTCGCGGCTGCAGTCCGATCCTTTGTAGACTTTCGAAGATTTTTTCGGGTAGCAAAGCCAAAACAGTCCGTCTTCCGCCAGATGACGCTCAGCCTCTTTAGCTAAAGCCTGCAACTTTGCGTTGGTCGCTGCGAATACCTGAACAAAATCGTACCGGTCAGCTTCGGCCTGATGATCGACATGGCCTTGAAATTCAGCCATGATGCCGCTGTATGCCTCTGGCGGATTCACGATCAGTACAGGCTGTCCATTATCCTTGAACTGCAGTTTTTTGATCACCGGGTTCGTTTCTGCCATACTTCATCAATCCTTTTTCTGTTTATAGTAACAAATTAACCAAAACAGCACTAATCATACTTAGCAAAAAAAGTGATAGACGAAAGAGGGATTCATTTGCTATATTTACATTGATAATGCGAATCATTATCACTTAGATAATTTCATATGCTTTATATCAACAGGAGGGTCAAGTGAAAAAGAACTTATTGATAATCGGTTTAGTTATGCTGTTGTGTATCGTGATCAGCGCCTGTGGAGGCGGCAATTCGTCAAACAGCAACAAAGAAAAAGCGTCTGAAGAAACGACAAGAACATATCAATCAACGCGTGGAAAAGTAGACATTCCAACACATCCAAAGCGCATCGTGACAGACTTTTATGCCGGTGAACTGTTCACGGTCGGCGCCAATGTCGTCGGCTCCGGCTCGTGGTCTTTCTCCAATCCGTTTTTAAAAGACCGCCTGAAAGATGTGACAGATTTAGGCGACCCAATTAATGTGGAAAAAGTCATGAAACTGAAGCCTGATTTAATTGTTGTCATGAACGATGAAAATTACGACAAACTGTCCAAAATCGCACCGACCGTTGTGATTCCTTATAATACGGCGAAAAATGTTCAGGAAACCGTTAAGATGTTTGGCGACATTGCAGGAGCTAAAGAAGAAGCTGAACAATTCCTTGCTGATTTCGAACAGAAATCGAAATCAGCAAGGAAAAAAATCGCTCAAGTCGTCGACAAAAAGGCTACTTTCGGTATTTATGAAAACACAGAAAAAGGACAATTCTGGGTGTTCAATGACAACGGCGGCCGCGGAGGCCAAGCCGTGTACAACGCGCTCGGCTTAAAAGCGCCTGAAAAGATTCAAAAAGACATCTTCAAAAAAGGCGACATCAAAGAACTATCCTTGGAAGTCGTACCTGAATATGCTGCCGACTACATGTTTGTAACAGACTATAACCCGAACGGCGACAGCAAGACGCTGGACAAGCTCAAGCAGTCTTCCATTTGGAAAAACCTTGACGCCGTCAAAAACAATCGTGTCTTTATCAACGACTTTGACACGTTCTACCCATACGATCCGATCTCTGTCAGCAAACAGGTTGATTTGATTACGGAAATGCTGGTGAAGCGTGAGAAAGAGAATAAGTGAAAAAGCTGGAATTTCCAGCTTTTTTTATTGTTTTCTTTCTTGAATGTTTGAAATCTTTAAAGCAAATTGAAAGATAAAAAAGAAAGGAATGTAGAAAAGAAAAAACATCAATATTTGAAATGATAACCCTTCCAAAGTAAATGGATAAGAAATGTCATGAAACAGAAAAGATAATGCCATCCAAACGACAAAGGCAAACAACCCGGCTTTAAAGCCAAGTCCCCTCTTTTTTCTCAACAGACCTTTGCTCACAAGCCTAATAGAATAATAGCCGCTGCCAATGAAAAAAAGAATGATCAGTAACAGATTGCTCGGTATCTCGTATGAGGTCCTGATAAAGATGGAAATAAAGATGAGTGAAAGAAGAAGCACAAACCCTTCATATCCAACTTTTCTTTCCTGCTCAGCCTTTTGATTTTCACTCATTACGTTCGCCTCCTCTCTACCATTTCCATTTAAACCAACAGAAACCATGTTAACAATACACATCCATGAAAACAATGATTTAACACGCATGCCCCCGCTGTTTCACGTGAAACAAAAAACACAGTGAAAAATAGATATTTTGGAATCAATTGCGCAAAATGAAAATAATGACAAAAAAGGGAGGGATCATGATGGGAATTAAAAAGGTGGGACAAATTGGGGTACCGGTTCAAGACCTGGAACGGGCTGCGGCATTTTATCAGGATGTATTAGGCTTGTCCCTTTTATTTCAGACAGATCGTATGGCTTTCTTTGAGTGCGGCGGGCTGCGGCTTCTTCTCAGTCTCCCGGAAAAAGATGAATTTGCTCATGCAAGCTCCGTCATCTATTTTCAAGTTGAAGATTTGCCGGCAGTATATAATGAAATCGCTACAAAAGGCGTTTCTTTTCCAATAGAGCCGCATGTGGCGGCGAAAATCGAGCAAACGGAAACCTGGATGGCCTTCTTTAAAGATACCGAAGGAAATACCCTCGCTTTGATGAGTGAAATGCAAGTCTAAAAAACAAAAAAACAGCTGAGCACCTCAGCTGTTTTTCACATCATCACAAGCCGATTGACACGTACGATTTAATTCACAGGCGGCGCATTTTCCTTTCCGGCTTCGTCTGACAAATTTAATAAGCGTCCATGCCGCATAACCGAAGATGAGTGCTCCGATCGTGATATTAAACAACATGCCGTCACATCCTTCCTATGATAACCCCAGCAATCGTCCGCCCTGATAAATCAAGAACGCGATCGCATACGCAATGGCCAGTCCGTAAACAATGGACAGGAACATCCACTTTTTCGAGTTTGTTTCTTTTTTAATCACCGCGACTGTCGCGAGGCATGGTACGTATAAAAGAACGAAAGCCATAAATCCGTAAGCGGCAAGCGGTGTAAATTGCTCAGCCATCATGCCTTGCAGCTGGGCTTCAGGTACGAAATAGATGATGCTCATCGAAGCAACGACAACTTCCTTCGCCAGAAAACCGGTTAATAGTGATGCCGCTGCCTGCCATGTGCCGAACCCCAGCGGCATCAACAACGGTGCGAGCACTCCGCCGATCATTGCTAAAAAGCTGTCATCCATCTCAACGCCCGTTCCACCGGGCCCTGTATACGATAAAAGCCAAATGAGGACAGAACCGCCAAAAATGTAAGTCCCGGCTTTGCGGACGAAACCTTTGCCCTTTTCCCATGTTGCCCGCCATAATGTACGCGCTTGAGGCAAACGATACGGCGGCAGTTCAATCACGAAAAACGACTTTTCTTCTTTGAGCTTGGATGAGGATAAAAACTTCGCCAGCACCAGCGCCGCAGCAATGCCCAGCACATACAAGGTCAGGACGACGAAAGCCTGATGAGCCGCAAAAAAAGCCCCTGCAAATAAAGCATAAACCGGAAGTCTTGCCGAACAGGACATAAATGGCGTCAGCATAATCGTCAAAAGTCTTTCCTTAGGCTGCTCTACAGTTCGCGCAGCCATGACGCCCGGAACATTGCAGCCGAAGCCGATGATCAGCGGTATAAAGGCTTTACCGTTTAAACCGATCGCCTCCATCAGACGGTCCATCACCATGGCCACACGCGCCATGTACCCGGAATCTTCGAGCACCGAAATGAAGAAAAACAGAATAAAAATCTGCGGGACGAAAACGAGGACACCGCCGACACCGGCAATGATCCCATCGAGAATGAGCGCCTCGATAAACGGGCTGGCTCCCATTGCCGACAGTGCCGAAGCCGTCCATTCCGTCAGCGGTCCGCCGATGAAACCGTCCAGTGTATCAGACAATGGAACACCAAGCCAGTCAAACGTCAGCATGAACATGAGATACATGAACAACAAAAAAATCGGAATGCCAAGCACCGGATGCGTAACGATCTGATCCACGCGTTCAGTCAGCGTCTGTTTTCGGTCTGACTGATATTCAACAGAGGATGACATGATGCGGTCAATCCATCGTTCTCTCTCATTGTAAATATGCTGATGCAGCGATTTTGCGGATTGTTCCTGAAGAAGGCGTTTTTCTGTCTCCTCGTAAATTTCCTTTAACCGTTCGCTGTCGGCCGCGTCTTCCAGCTGCTCTTTCATTTTCGAGTTGCCTTCCAAATATTGAAGAGCCATCCACCGTTTTAAAACGCCGGGACGTTCCGGTATGATCGACTCGATCCGGCCAATCGCTTCTTCTACTGTGCTTCCGTAATTGATGACGAGCGGCTTCGTTCTCTTTTCTTTTTCAAGAAGCAAATGCCGGCTCAGTTCATCACACCCTTTGCCGCTGCGGGCAATCACAGGAATCACCGGAACATCTAGCGCTGCAGACAACTTTTGATGATCAATGAAGACGCCTCGCTGTCCTGCGACATCGATCATATTTAAACCGATTGTGAGCGGATGACCAAATTC
Organism: Bacillus sp. FSL K6-1284; assembly: GCF_038002625.1. Taxonomy (NCBI): domain Bacteria; kingdom Bacillati; phylum Bacillota; class Bacilli; order Caryophanales; family Bacillaceae; genus Bacillus; species Bacillus sp. FSL K6-1284. Next base: position 4,287,037 of record NZ_JBBOCW010000001.1, read on the forward strand.
GAGGAGCTGCACAGTTAAGTGCAAATTCCGCTTTAATTGGGATGCATCGACAATATTCAATATGTCTGAAAATGATTCATTGAGCAGGAAGTCAGTGACGACCCCTTCATCGCGGGACAGCGGGCTCAATGTATAAACGCCCGGGAGATCGACCATCATTCCTTGTTTATGGCGGAGCAGTCCCACCTTTTTCTCAACGGTCACCCCACTCCAGTTGCCGACATACTCATAGGAGCCTGTCAGCGCGTTAAACAATGACGTTTTCCCCGTATTCGGATTTCCGAAAAGGGCAATCTGCCGGCTGTTCATAGCTTTTCAATCCTGATCTTTTTTGCTTCTTCAAGCCGTATGCCGAGGCACTGTCCGCCTGACTCAAACATGAACGGTCCGCCAAACGGCAATTTCCGCTGCACGCAAATTTCAGCTTCTTCTTTCATCCCGAGCTGTATGAGCCTGCGCTGAACAAGTTCATTCACTTCTGAAAAATCTATGATTCTTGCTCTCTCTTTTTGTTTTAATTCAGCTAAAACCATTGTTGAGGCCTCCACATTATGAAAATGATAATCGTTATCATAATATGATTATAGGCAATTAGCCACCTTCCATTTAAAAGAAGATGTGTCAAAACCGGAACATTTTTGCGAGAATATAAAAAAGCGAAAAGCTCCGGCGGTGCAACCTGCCGTTCTGGCTTTTCGCTCTATCAATCTAAGTCGTTAACCGGCATGATGGCTCACTTTTTGCTCGATTCTCCTCTTTTTCGGCACGTAAATTTTTCCGACAAACATATAGCCGTACTTCAATTTATTGACGGCCCAAGATATGAAAACCGCAACGCCTGTAGAGATCGAAAACAAGAGCAAAACAGCCGAAACCGTACCGATGCTTTCAAAGCTCGTTAAAATGACCAATCCGAAAATCAGGATAAAAGCGTGCAATAAATAAATAGAAAAAGAATAGTTGCTGATCATCATGATCAGCTTCGGCACCGACTTCAGTTTTGAAAACAGGTGAAAGCATAAGAAAATGATGCTTGTTGAATAAAGCAGGATATCCGGACGCTTTGACGTCACTTCGATGTCTTGTCCGAAGTAGGAAACCGCTACAATGAAACATCCGGTCACAGCAGCCGCTGCATATACCGCATGCCTGTATCGTTCCAGCAATGCCAAAAAGCGCTCGTAATTTTTGCCGCAATAATAGGCCAAACAAAAATAAAAGAGCCAGCCGGGAAACGGCACCCATGAAAAAGGAAACGGCGCCTCTTCCTGTACAACCGGAGGTTGAATGAACGTGAAATAGCTCAAATAAGCCGCTGTGACCGCAAAAGAAATCGAAAGCACCCATTTAGGCGACGCCTTTTGCAAAAATGAATGGAAGCACATGTGCAACAAGTAAAATTGAAAGATGACGAGGATGAAATAACCGATGAAATTCCCCAGGAAAATATTCGCCAACAGTTTTTTTAAAATGACCGATGCATGAAATTGCTGCATCATCAGACCAGCGGTCATAAAAGCATCCAAAACAGCGATAAATAGAAAAGGGATGAAAATCGTTTTAAACCGCTTTTTTAAAAACCCTTCCGGAACGCCGCCAGGGTAAGCATGCGCGAGCAAAAATTCGGAAATAAAAATAAACGCAGGCGTACTGAACATCAGAAGCGTCCTGAAAGATTCAACAACCCGGAAAACCGTATCTCCAAGCATGTCCGCCCGCACCATGAGCACCATCGATATCGCATGAAGCAAAACAACGCTTAAGCAGGAAATAAAGCGAATAACAAATATTTCTTTTACCTGCAAATCGATCACTCCTCTTTCAAATTTGAAATAATATCAAATTAACATAATCATCCAAATGAAGAAAGAGGCAAAATACATAGGTATGTTTATCCCAAATTTTCCGGCTGCAAGTATAAAAAAAGCTTGTAGAAAAACACAGGTTTCTCTACAAGCTTCGGTTAGACGCAGTCTAATCTTTTTTAAATCGCCGCTTTTATCTGTTTTGTATAGTAGAAGCGGACAATGAAGTAATATATAACCTGGATGGCGAAGAACACGCCGAGCACCATTGCAGATTCCTTGAAGAGGTTGTACTGAAAGGCATGCGATAAAGCGGTCAGCGCCACAGCTCCATGGACAAGGGCAACAGCGATAGGCGCGAAGAACAGAATGCCGATCTGCCTGTTCAGCACTTTATGCAGTTCCCGGTCTGTTAAGCCCATTTTGGCAATCGATTTGAATTTCTGCTTATCATCGTCCAAATCAGTGTACAAGCGGAAGTAGAGAAAACTTCCTGCTGAAACGAAGAAGACGATTCCGATAAACAGTCCAACAAATAATACCGGGCCATATCCTTTGCTTATATCATATACCTCATAATCTACAGCCGCGAAATAAATCCGATCCAGTTTCTTTTGCAGAACCTCCCCGGCTTTCACTAAAGCCATGCCGTCAGATTCTTTTGCCTGCCAGGCATAGAACCGGTTTTCGCTTTTCGGTTTTTTCAACTGTGCGAAATCTTTGTCTGTCACAATATAATAACTGTTTTCAGATAACGCTTTTGAACGGACCGTTTTGTCAGCCTGCAGCTTTTGTCCAGTTGCAAGAGGGATTGATGAAGGGAGCGGCTGGTCGTCTTCTCCCTCTAGGCCAACCTTGACATCATACTCGGCAGCTGCGGCTTTCCCTTCTTCAAGCTTGACGTGGTCGGCCCCGACCAGATCGGCAAACTTGTTATAGTCAGATTCTTTCACAATCAGCATGTCATGGCCATCGACATCGAAATATTGAAGGACAGCTGATGCTTTGTCTGTTTTGATATTTCGTTCTTTTAGCGTGTCGTTGATGAAAGCCACGTCTTGTTCGGTGTCTTTGTTTGTTTTCGGCGGTTTATACGAGAACGTATGCGGGTTCATATCTTTAATTCCGTTTGTCAGCAGAGTTTGGAAACCATACAGCGTCCCGATCGCACTGAACGCGACAGTAGAGATAATGGCCACCATAAAAAACGTCCGCGCATTGTCTTTCATCCTGTAAGACAGATCAGAAAACAAAATCATATTCGTTTTCCGCCAAAACAGGCTTTCCCGTTTTTTGAGCCTGCGGATCACATAAACACTCAGCTGCGTAAACAGCAGATATGTGCCGATAATGACAACAATCGTCACCGGAACCATCGCCACAAGAACGCCTATTTTCTTGACAATCAAAGCGGTGTAATAGCCTCCGGTAAGCAGAACAGCTGCAACCACTGTAAGCAAGGCAGATGCTTTCGGCTCCCCTTTGGAGATTTTGTTTCCTTTTAGCAGAACAATCAGCTTCTCGCTCCTGAGCACAAATGACACAAGAAAAGAAATAAATAAGAACAGGCCGTTAAAAGAAATAAACGTCACAATGATCGCCATCAACGGAAAATAAAAATCGAGCTTGTTATCAATAATCAGCACATTTTCCGCTGTGAGCAGTATCAATTTGGCGAAGACAAGTCCGAGCACAATCCCGCCGATTGTCGCAAAAAGCCCAATCAGCATATTTTCAAGAAATACCATCATGCGAATTTGGCGCATAGACATCCCTTGGATCATTAAAACGCCGAATTCCTTTTTTCTCGATTGAAGAAACGAACTCATTGAGTACAGCACAAAGAAGAAAGAAAAGACAAAGATAATGCCGCTGGAGACTAACAGGCCAATGGAAACATGCTGCCCGATGCCGGAGGTCAAAGAATCACTTGTCATCACCGGGTGGAAAGCAAAGATCGCGAATGCGAAAAAAACCATCACTGTAAACATGCTGCTGAGAAAATAAGCGGCATACAGCCTTTTGTTGCGAATGACGTTGTTAAACGCGAACTGACGAAAGGTCATTTGCATCCCCTCCCAACAAAGACAGTGTATCGAGAATCTTTTGGAAAAACGCTTGGCGGTTATCGCCGCGGTTGATCTCCGAATACAGCTTTCCATCCTTAATAAAGACGACCCGGTTGCAATAGCTTGCCGCCTGAGGGTCATGCGTGACAAGCATCATGGTCGCTTTTTCGTTGCGGTTGATCGATTCAAGCATTTCCATCACATCTTTGGATGACTTTGAATCAAGGTTGCCTGTCGGCTCATCGGCAAGCAGAAGCTTCGGCGAATGAATCATCGCTCTCGCTACAGCGGCGCGCTGGGCCTGACCGCCCGAAATCTCATATGTGCGCTTTTTCATAATGTGGGTAATTCCAAGCTTTTCAGCTAAATCGTTTGCCCTCCGCTTCATTTCCCTGACCTTTTCACCGTCAAGCGTCAAAGGAAGTACGATATTTTCTTCAACGGTTAATGTCGGCAGAAGATTAAAGTCCTGAAACACAAATCCCAGCTCTCTGCGGCGAAATTTAGCCAATTTTTCTTTTTTGAGAACATGCGGGTTTTGGCCGCTGATCAATATTTCGCCCGTCGTCGGTTCATCGATCGTTGCAATCATATTTAATAGGGTCGTTTTTCCGCTTCCGGACGGCCCCATGATGCCGACGAATTCACCCTTATCAATCGTTAGGTTAATATCCGTTAACGCGCGATACGCAATTTTTCCTTCGTAAATCTTACTGGCTTGTTTGACCTGAAGCATCACAAGATCCCCTTTCACCTTTAACTTTTGATCTGTGATCAGTTTACCTAAATTTCTTGTTGATGAACTATCGATTCTTCTTTCACTTTCATTACATCGATGTAAGGTTTTGTGTAGCCGTAAAAATCAGCCGGATTGTCGTGCCTTGCCCTTCTCGTGAGTCAAGTTCGATTCGGTGTCCAAGCTGGTCAGCCGCCGCTTTTGCCAAATAGAGACCCATTCCGGTTGATTCTCTGAAACGGCGTCCGTTTTCTCCTGTGAAAAACGGGTCGAATACCCGCTTTTGATCTGTATCCGGGATGCCGGCGCCGAAATCTGTCACTTCCAATACCGCTTCCGAATCGTTTTCACCAATAGAAATAATAACCGTATTGCTTTTTCCCGCTGAGTATTTGACCGCATTGTTGACAAATTGGGAAATGATGAAAAACAGCCACTTTTCATCTGTTTCGACTGTGATGCCTTTTTTGACTTCCTTGAACTTAGGATAAACTTGACTGCGAATATAGAAGCGCTTGTTTTCACGATTGACCTCGTGAACGATATCCGCCAATGCGACCGGTTTTATCCGGAAATCCTGCTCGATCGTCCGCAATCTGGCCATATAGAGAATCGTATTGAGGCCCGTTTTCATCCGTTCGGTCTCCTCGCGGATGCTTGATGATTCCGGTTCATCCAAATTTTGAGCCGTCAGTTCGATGACCGACAGCGGCGTCTTCATTTGATGCACCCATTGATCCATGAAGGTCAAATGCTCTTTTTGTCCAAGCTCCAGCTTCTTTAATTCTTGACGGTATTGCCTGTACTGGCTTTTCAGCAGCTGTTCAAGCGCTTCTGAAAGAGGGGATTGGGGCTGATTCGATTGCCTGAAGGTGTCATCCAATGATTCCAGCCCGCTCGTCATCCGTTTGTAGAACTTCCGGCGCGTATAGTAATGGTAGAAAAGATAGCAGACAAGAAAGAAAAAGCCGAGAAAAACGGCATAAAAAGCCGGCCTGATGTGCTGATACCCATCAAGCCAGTACACCGACAGCATCGTGATAAACTGCAGCACTTGCACGGCAATCAACAAATAGTGTTCTTTGAAAAAAAGCTTCATTCCTCTCCCGCCTTCACCCAGGATATATTCAAGCGGTAGCCTGCGCCCCGCACTGTTTCTACCGCATCTTCAATTCCGAGCTCCTGAAACTTTTTTCTGACGCGTGTAATGTTGACATTAAGCGTGTTTTCATCCACATAGGCCTGATCATCCCACAGTTTGGCCAGCAAATCTTCCCGGCCGGAAATCCTCGGGTGGCGTTCCATTAAGCTTTCGATAATATCGGCTTCTTTTTTCGTCAAAGCAGCCGTTTGACCGCCGAATGTCAGTTCAAGTCTTTCCGGATACAGCCGCAGTCCTTCTTTTTCGAGAAGCCGTTCCTCCACTTTTGCTGCATACTCCCCGTAAGCTCTGCGAAGCTGGCTGCGTATTTTTGCCATCACGATTTCGGCGTGAAACGGCTTGGTGATAAAGTCATCCCCGCCGTTTTCCAATGCCATGACCTGATCCATTTCGCCCGTCCGCGCCGAAATAAACAAGACAGGGCAAATCGATTCCTGGCGGATTTGCCGGCACCAGTAATAGCCGTCAAAGCTCGGCAAATTAATATCAAGCAGAACAAGATCAGGCGCCGTGCTTCTGAACTCATCGATGACACGGTCAAAGTCTTTCACGACATGAACGTTGTGTCCATATTTGACAATATGCGATTTTAACAGATCGGCAATCTTCGGGTCGTCTTCTACAATCATCACTTTTTGCATCTCGGTCTCTCCTTTTGTTTGGATATATTATGACACGAAGCGGTCTGATAAACAAAAGCCGCCGTGCTTCGTCCTACCTTACAATCATGTAATTGTACTGTAATATGAATCAATTTCTTCTCCCTGCGCCTTTTTTATAAAATAATACCATTCACAAACTGAATGAAAGAGGAGAAGGTATATGAAGACACGGGCAGGCGGCCTGATTGCCGCGGTTCTGATCGCCGTTGCCGGCGTTTTTATTGCCGGCGTTTTTATCCTGCAGAAAGCGACAGGGGGCCTTGTGCCGCTGGCCGATCATTTCATACAAGGCCAGGGTAAGCCTGAGGCTTATTATCTCAAAGCCGAAGATCATGCAGAAAAGCTGAATAACGGAAAGTACAACTACACATTAACCGGATATGACGCGAGCGGACACAAACAGCAGATTGAAGCAGAGGCGGACGAAAAACTGCGTCCCGGCGCTTTCATCAAAGTATGGGCGTACGGAACGAAAGCCGGAAGCTTGACTGAAGTACACGAAGAGGAAATCCCCGAGGGCGCTATAGCCGCCATGAAAACCAATTAAAACCCCATCGCCTGATGGGGTTTTCTGCTTAATATTTAAATCGATTGATGACGGTTTGAAGTTCTTCAGCCAATTGAGACAGCGATTCTGCTGCATAAGAGATTTCTTCCATCGAAGCCAGCTGCTCCTGAGTTGAGGAAGCAACCGCTTTTGTGCCAGCCGACGTTTCCTGTGATCCGGAAGCTAATGTTTGAATGGTGTTTTGAACCATTTCGACACCTGATGTCAGTTGCTGAGTAGAAGCTGCGACTTCTTGGATTTGAGAAGCAACCTGTTCTACCAAGTTCAAAATTTCGTTGAAATTGCCGGTTGTCTCCTGGGACAGAGCGATTCCGGAGCTGACATTTTCTTGAACGACTTTAATATTATTCACCGTTTCTACCGATTCATTTTGGATCGTTGTGACTAACGATTGAATATGGTTCGCCGATTTATTCGTTTCGTCCGCCAATTTCCGGACCTCTTCCGCCACGACGGCAAACCCTTTTCCTTGTTCTCCCGCTCTTGCTGCTTCAATTGCCGCGTTTAGCGCCAGCAAATTCGTCTGCTCCGAAATATCGGTGATAAGCGAAGAAATGTTGCTGATTTCCGCCGTGCTGGACACGAGCGCCTCGAGGCCGCTGCCGGCTGAGTCGACGGATTTATCAATGAAGTTCATTTGCTCGAGCATTTTATGAACGGATTCGGAGCCGATTTCGGCTTTGTCTCTCATCGAAGACGACAGATCCGCTATGCTGCCTGTATTGGAGGCAACGGATGATAAACGGTCCAGCAATTCATGAATCGATTCCGAGCTCTTTTCTGTCATTTCGCTTTGCGTCATATTGCTGTCAGCAATCGCCTGCATCTCTTCCGAAATCAGTTCGGAGGTCGATTTCGATTCCTCCGCGCTTGCCGACAACTGTTCAGAGGATGCGGCGACTTGCTCAGACGAACTGCTGATCTGCTTCACAATTTGCGTCAGCGACTGAACAAAAGCATTGAAAGAATTTGCAAGCTGGCCGAACTCGTCTTTATTTTTGACGATCACTTTCTTGGTTAAGTCCGCCTCACCGTGGGCGATGTCCCCAAGCTGCTGATTCAGGCTTCTCAACGGTACCAGAATAGACTTCAAGAGCAGCAGACTCAAGACAATTCCAACTATGGCTGATACTGCTGTGACAGTGATGATGACCCATTCGCTCATCGTCCCGTTGGCGCTGATCTCTGCTTTCAGATCTTCCACCTCTTGTTCCAGGCTTTCGACCAGCTGGTTGACAGACGGATCGAGGACTTCTTTTCTTAATGTTCTTTCCTCTCCGAAATGAATCGATTCAGCTTTTTTAGAGCTTGAAGCGTAAGACTGTATAACTTGTTGATTTAAACCCCAATAAGCCTTAAAATTTTCTTTAATTTCTTCGACGTTCGCTTTGTATGTGTCTTCCCGGATCAGTTTTCCTGCGCGGTCAAGACTCTTTAAAACATCGTCGGCCTTGTCCTTCATTCCTTCACTGTATTCATTATCTCCGGTCATAATAAGGCCTCTTTCGTCATTCGACAAACCGGTCAGACGATATTGAATATGCTTAATCTCTTTTTGAAATTCCATCTTGTCCTTAAGTTCTTCATTCTTTTTCACCGTAGAAGAAATCATAAAAACAGAGGAACCTCCGATTCCAATAATGGAAACGACTAAAATTGATATAATTCCCAGCAGTTTTGTTTTTACTTTCATAATGGTGATCCTTTCTCCTTTATGTCATCAATGATAAAATGCAATTTTCAAATTAAAGATCTTCTTCATTTCATAGTATCGACATTTTTCGTCAAAATTTGAGATCTTGTATGATTGTAAACAAAGAAAAAGCTCTGCCTGGAAGGCAGAGCTTTTAATTGATTAATGAATTGGTTTACTTGGCGGACCCGCCGATTTGGTATGTTCATAGAAGTGATGAAAATAATCATTTGTCTCTGCTTTGATAACTTTCCAAAGCAGCAGGATGGCGATCAGGTTTGGAATCATCATCAGCGCATTCGCCATATCGGCAAATGCCCAGACGGTGACGAGGTTGGCGACCGTCCCGATGCCGCAGGCGAGGATGTAGACCAGCCTGTAGCCCGCAATTCCTTTGGAACCGGCTAAATACTCGAAGCATTTTTCTCCGTAAACATACCAGCCGACAATTGTAGAGAACCCAAAGAAAATCACCGACAGCGACACAATATATTCGCCTGCCGCGCCGAGTACTGAGGCAAATGCCGCGCTCGTCAATGCCCCGCCTTCAAGGCTGGCATTATGGGCCACGCCGGATATCAAGCCGCCAGACGGATCCCAGAAACCGGTAATAATAAGGGTTAAACCGGTCATCGTACACACCACGATCGTAACGATAAATGTCCCGGTCATTGCGACGAGCGCCTGTTTTACTGGATGATCTGCACGCGCATTTCCGGCGATTAGCGCAGCCGTCCCAAGGCCTGCTTCGTTTGAAAAAATGCCGCGGGACACCCCGTTCCGAACGGCTTCAGATACGGCAATTCCAAGGAAACCGCCGGCTGCTGCCACAGGGTGGAAAGCATAATAGAAAATCAGCTCAAAAGCCGGAATAATCTTGTCATAATTCAAAATCAGAATCAAGATCGCCCCGCCCATATAAAGAAAAGCCATGATCGGCACAAAGAAGCTGGCAACCGTGCTGATCCGCTGGATGCCGCCGAAGATGATGACGCTGACAAGAATGACGAGAATCAGCCCTGTCACCCAGTTTTCGATACCGAAGCTGTTCTTTGTAATATCGGCAATCGTATTGGATTGGACGCTGTTGCCTATCCCCAAAGCGGCAAAAGCTCCAAACAGCGCAAAAGCGATGGCGAGTCCTTTAAATCTGCGTCCGAGTCCGCGTTCGATATAATACATCGGCCCGCTTGAATATTCCCCTTTTTCATTTTTTACACGGAATTTAACAGCAAGCAAGGCTTCCGCGTATTTCGTTGCCATGCCCAACAGCCCGACAACCCACATCCAGAAGATCGAACCCGGTCCGCCGAGTGTCAATGCCGTCGCGACACCTGCGATATTTCCGTTTCCGATCGTGGCGGCAAGCGCTGTCATTAAAGCTTTAAAATGGCTCACATCCCCTTCGGCAGCTGCGTCTTTGCTGTCTTCCTTGCCAAATCCGATCTTAAACGCATAGATCAGACGGCGAAATTGCAGTCCTTTTAAAACAAACGTTAAAAATAAGCCTGTCCCAAATAATAAAATTAAACTGGGCGGCCCCCATAATACCTTATTAATCTTGCCTAGTATTTCTAAGATATCCATATGACTCACTCCCAACAAAGATAACGCTTTCATAGCTGCAAGAGATATTCTATCACAACGAAATATGGTTATGTTTGTGAAATGACACAAAATGTAATCGCTTACATTTGTTTTTTTAACAAAACTATTTTTTAAAGAAAAAAATTTTAATAGATAACTCCTCATATCAATCCTTTCACTTCATTCAACGTTCACCAATTTGTTAAATTTCACAAAAAAGCGCTTACATTTTTAATTTTACACACGATGCTCTTGCCGGTTCAGAGATTTATACTAGCGGTAGAATCATATTTCATTTGAGGGGGACGACATCATGATCATTGGAATTCCGAAAGAAATTAAAAACAATGAGAACCGTGTAGCCATTACGCCGGCCGGAGTAGTCGCGCTTAAAAAAAGCGGTCATCAAGTTTTAATCGAACAGGGAGCCGGACTTGGAAGCGGCTTTGAGGATGCTGACTACAAAGCAGCCGGGGCAGACATTTTGGTTGAAGCGAAGGATGTATGGGCAAAAGCGGATATGGTCATGAAGGTGAAAGAGCCGATCAGCTCTGAATACGGCTATTTCCGAAAAGGACTTGTTTTATTTACGTATCTGCACTTAGCAGCTGAGCCTGAGCTTGCGAAAGCGCTTGTGGACAGCGGCGTCACAGCCATCGCCTACGAAACGGTCGAAGTGAACCGGACGCTTCCGCTCCTGACTCCAATGAGTGAAGTCGCCGGACGCATGGCTTCACAGATCGGCGCGCAATTTCTTGAGAAATCAAAAGGCGGCAAAGGCATCCTGTTATCAGGCGTACCCGGGGTAAAACGCGGCAAGGTCACGATCATCGGCGGCGGAGTGGTCGGTACGAACGCTGCCAAAATCGCAGTCGGACTTGGCGCTGACGTCACTTTGATCGATTTGAGCGCTGAGCGCCTCCGCCAGCTCGATGACCAGTTCGGCAAAGACATTCAAACGCTTATGTCCAACCCGCTCAACATTGCGGAAGCCGTAAAAGACTCTGACCTTGTCATCGGCGCCGTCTTAATCCCTGGTGCAAAAGCGCCGAAACTTGTCACAGAAGAGATGATTCAGTCGATGTCCCCAGGCTCAGTTGTTGTAGACGTGGCGATTGACCAGGGCGGCATTATTGAAACGGTTGATAAAATCACTACGCATGACGATCCGACTTATACGAAGCACGGCGTTGTCCATTATGCAGTCGCCAATATGCCGGGAGCCGTTCCCCGTACTTCAACGATCGGCTTAACAAACGTCACTATGCCTTACGCTTTGCAAATCGCAAATAAAGGCGTTGAACAAGCAGTCGCCGAAAATCAGGCGCTCGCTCTCGGCGTCAACGTTGCAAACGGAAGCATTACCTACAAGGCCGTCGCGCGCGACCTTGGATATGAATACGTATCTGTAGAAGATGCATTTCAAACGGTAACCGCTGGTTAAGCGGACCCTATCTTTCTGTCAATTGAATGAAAACATTTTAATTACGCTTTCTGACTGTCCTTTCACGAAAAAAAGCCGGATATCATCCGGCCTTTTTTCATTCTGCTTTAAACCGCTTTCCGGCAAACGGCGTTAGCCTTCATCCGAGAAATCGGCTGCAAGTCAATTTTTGAATGGTGTTCCCGTATCAACATACTTAAATACATTCAGAGAAGGCAATGGACGTCCTTTAAAATCAAACAATGCCTGATTGTCTACGGCGCTGCCGCCAAACCACTTTCCTGCGTCTTCCGGGTCGTATTCAGCGGCATAGCTTGTGGCCCAGCCTGATCCGTATGTCTCCCAAAGCGATTTATTTTTCTCAAGCTGGCGTGCCGGTCCTACTGGAATCCATGCCGGTTCCCAATAGAAAACGCCGATTCCGGCTTCTCCTACATCGCTGACCGCTTGAATCACATCACGGACCGCGTTCGCCTGTCCTTGAACGGTGACCGGGTAATTGAGCGTTTGACCGTTTTTAGGGGCTGTATTTTCGTGTCCGTCTCCGTCTTCAGCCGTATACGTATAAGATGTCTCGGCTACCATGACCTTTTTGCCGTACGTATCCGCGACGGATGTCAGGACGGATGTTAGATTCTTCAGTGTGCCATGCCAAAATGGATAATACGAGCTTGCAAATACATCATAGTCGACATGGTGCCGGTGAAGCGTCTCGGCAATCCAAGCGTACCTGCCTGACGTCTCCGGATTGGTAAAATGCAAGGCGACTAAAATATTCGAATCCGTCTCCCGAACCGCTTGGCTCCCCGCATTGAATAATTGGCTCATCTTCGCCCAGTCCGTTTCACCGGCAAGACCCCCGTTTGTTTCGTTTCCGACCTGCACCATGCCGACGTTGATGCCCGCTGCTTTCATCGCTTCAAGGCTTTGTTTTGTATATCGGTAAAGCGTCGTTTTTTTATCTTCAAAGTTTAGGTTTGCCCATGCTTTTGGCGCTTTCTGTTTCGCCGGGTCCGCCCAGAAATCGGAATAGTGGAAATCCGCCAGCAGCTTCATTCCGTTGGCAGTGGCCCGTTTTCCGATCTGAATCGCTTTTTTCAGATCATTATTGCCCCCTCCATAGCCATTGCCGTTGGCATCATAGGGATCATTCCAGATGCGCACCCGGACATAATTGACGCCTGCTTCCTTCAGCGTTTTGAATATATCCTGTTTCTTTCCGGATTCATTGTAAAAGGCGACGCCGCTCTCTTCCAAAGCGATGATACTCGAAACATCAACCCCTTTTATAAAATCCTTGTGAAGCCCTGAAACCTTTTCGACAAAAAGGCCGCTTTCTGCCGCCTTGGAACCTCTGACGGCTTCCGCCGGACCGCCGGTTCCAAGTGCGCCCAAAACAACAATCAGCACCACAAAAACAGCCACCACGTTTTTCATGAACTCGCTTCTCCCCTTTCATGATTGACACACGCCAAACAGAAAACGCTTTCATTATTTTTTTAAGAGAAACACCCACATTAAAGCGGATGTCCCCCGGGCTTATTTTTTTGTTTTTACCGCTATTCTGGCTTCATATTTTTCCAATGTGATTTCGCCGGTCAGCGTTTCTCCGGTCAGCATATCTTTAACGGCCGACTCCAACACGACGGGCTGGCGTTTTTCTGTGAAATTCATGATGAAAATATAATCATTTTCTTCATCCTGTCTGACTTGAACGGAGACGCCAGGCTGATGTTTCACACCAAAAGCCGGTTGAATCGATAGCTCTTTGATCAATGTTTCATAAAAATCCCGATGAAATTGACTGCTTAAGCGCGCACCGATATAGTACGTCTTCCCCTGTTTGTATGAATGGCTTGTAACAGCCGGCGTGTCCGCATAAAAATCGTCCTCATAGAATCCCACGGGATCTGCCGTATCCAGCTTCAGCACGGTCGCATAATCTTTCAGCTCATAGGACCGGTTTTGATAACGGACCCTATTTTTGTCGCCCGGATAGAGCGTATCGGTTTCAACAGGTTCCATGCCAAACATCTCTTGCAGATCTTGCGGCCATCCGCCTAAATAGGTCAGGTCAGATTCGTTGACGATTCCGCTAATATACGTCATCACCAATGTGCCCCCGTTTGCAGCAAAGGCTTTTAAACGCGCGATTGTTTCTTCACTTGCTAAGTAAAGCATCGGAACGATCAGCAGCCGGTACGGCGAAAAATCCTGTTCCTTCGTAATCACGTCGACTGGAATATCACGCTCCCAAAACGCGCGGTAGTGCTCGTGCAAGGTTTGGGGATACCGCTTGGTTTTCATCCCGAATCCTTGTGCATCTTCGAGCGCCCAATGGGTTTCCCAATCATAGAGGATCGCGACATTCGCGGGCCGGGTCGTTCCGACGACTTCAGACAGTTCATCAAGGGTTTGCCCCACTTTTGCCACTTCTTTAAATACGCGGTTCTCGGAACAATTGTCATGGCCGACAACCGCACCGTGAAATTTTTCCGATGAGCCGCGGGATTTCCGCCATTGAAAATAGAGAATGCTGTCAGATCCGTGGGCGATCATCTGCATAGAAGACAAGAGATGCATCCCCGGCCGTTTCGCTTTATTAAAATTGTGCCAATTGACAGCGCTTGGCGTCGATTCCATTAAAAGAAACGGCTGCTGTTTCAGGCTGCGGTACAAATCATTGATAAAGCCGACTTTCATGGCCAAATCAGCTGTGCTTTCCCAATCATTGTGCCAGGCGGGATACGCGTCCCAGCTGATCACGTCCAGATGCTTGGCAAACTTGCTGTAGTCCAGCCCTTGAAATGGAATGAGATCATGCGTGTCAGCCATAAAGTTGGTCGTAATCGGAATATTCGGCGTGATTTCCTTCAACGGAACGATTTCATTTTGAAAGAAAGAGATCGTCTGATCAGTGACGAAGCGGCGCCAGTCCAAATTCAAGCCGTGCACCGCATTTTCACCGATCGGAGACGGCGATTCAATCTGTGACCAATCGTTGAAGGTATGGCTCCAAAAAGGCGTCCACCATGCATCATTCAAAGATTTAAGATCATTGTTGTACTTCTTTTTCAGCCAGTCTCTAAAAGCGTGCTGGCATTGATGACAATGGCATTCTCCTCCGTATTCGTTGGAGACATGCCACATCAAAAGGGCAGGATGGCTGCCGTACCTTTCAGCCAGCAAGCGGTTGATCTTTCTCGTTTTTTCACGGTATACGTATGAAGTGAAGCAATGATTGTGCCTTCCGCCATGCAGCTGTTTGACACGTTCCGCATTGACGCGCAGCACTTCCGGATATTTTTGCGACAGCCAAGCAGGACGGGCGCCGCTCGGTGTCGCCATTATAATCCGTCCGCCGTTCCGGTGAATGTTCTCAAACATATCATCCAGCCATTCAAACGTATAGACACCTTCCTCCGGCTCAAGAGCGCTCCATGAAAAAATCCCCACTGAAAATGTATTCGTATGGGCAAGCTTCATCAGCTTGATATCATCTGCAAGAATATCCGGACGGTCAAGCCATTGATCCGGATTGTAGTCTCCCCCGTGAAGCATGTATTTTGCTTGTGTCGTATAAATTTTTGGCATAATACTCTCCTTTTTTAGACCATATTCTTCTCGGACTATCCTTTCGTTCCGCCTGCCGTCAACCCTGATACAAAGTTCTTTTGCAGCATGATAAAGATGACGGCTACCGGAATGCTGATCAAAATGGCGCCGGCGGCAAACGTCGTATAGCTGGCTCCCATGACTTCATTGACTAAATTGTATAAACCGATCGGCAATGTATACGACTCCGGCGTCCGCAATATGGTCGAAGACAAAACGAAATCCCCGAGCGGTCCGGTGAATCCGTTCATGGCGACGACCGCGATCATCGGTTTGGATAGTGGCATAATAATCTGCAGAAAAATCCTTGTATTGCTAGCGCCGTCAATCTTAGCGCTCTCATCCAAATCGATGGGAATGGAGTCCATATACCCCTTCATCAAATACGTGTTCATCGGTATAAGCCCGCCGATGTACAGCAAAATCAGCAGCCAATGGCTGTTCATCATTCCGAGCATCTGCGCTAAAACGAAGAGCGCAACCAAAGCCGAAAATTGAGGAATCATTTGCAGCAGCATGAATAAAACTAAAGCGTTTTTTCTACCTTTAAAACGAAACCGTGAAAAAGCATAAGCTGTAAAAGAAACACTGATGATTGATCCGATCATCGTAAAGATGCTGATTTTAAGCGAGTTTATATACCATTGCCCATATTGAAGGCTCTCTTTTCCTGCAAATAATTCTCTATAGTGATCCAATGTCGGATTTGCCGGAATGATAGAAGTACTGACCAAACTGTTGCCGGGATTAAAGCTGGCTCCCACCGTCCAAAGCAGAGGATATATGATAACGGCTGTCATAAAAACCAACAGAGAATAGGTCAGAAGGAGCCGAAAGAATCTTCTTTTCTTCATATGTTAAGCCCCCTCTTTGAAAGAATTTGTCCGTCTGAACTGCCACAGCGCGATCGAGATGACAAAGACCGACAGCAGGATCGTCAATGCGGCGGCTAAAGAGTACTGGCTCGACTGCATCGTCAATTTGTAAATCCAGGACACCAGAATGTCGGTTCCTCCCGCTGTTGACCCGGGAACAGCCGGACCGCCTCCATTGAATAGATAGATAATGTTGAAGTTATTAAAGTTAAAAGTGAATTGCGTGATGATAATCGGCGCCATTGCGATTAAAATCAGCGGCATTGTGATATGCCTGAATTTCGAAAACGCGGACGCGCCGTCAATTGTCGCCGCTTCATACAGGTCGTCCGGAATCGACTGCAGAACACCGGTCGTCACAATAAACACATAAGGAAAACCGAGCCACCCCTGCATGAGGATAAGCGCCAGCTTCGTCCAATTGGCATTCGTCATCCAGGGAATCGGATCGATGCCGAATGCGGCGAGGATTTGATGATTGAATGCACCGAAGCTGTCATTAAAGAGGCCGGCAAACACAAGAATGGTAACAAAGCCGGGCACGGCCCAAGGCAAAACCAGAATCGTCCGGAAAAATTTCTTGAAGCGGACTTCCTTCTGATTGACGACAACCGCCAACAAAATTCCCAACCCGACTTGGAGCGTGGAAGCGACAAGCGTCCAGACAATGGTCCAAGCTAAAACATCCAAAAAGGTCGACCGCCAAATATCAACGGTGAAAATTTCGGAAAACGTTTTAAGCCCTACCCAATCGACAAGGTGGGCAGGCGGAGAATGGTAGAGGTTATAATTTGTAAAAGCTAATGCAAAGCTGAACAAAATCGGAAAAACAACGGCGAAAATCAAAATGAACAGTGATGGTCCGCTGATGAGATACGGATATCCCTGAGCCATTAAATTATGATATTGTTCCTTGAGTGAACTGAGCTCCTTTTGTTCATCGCGCCGCTTTCCGTTTTGGTAGGCATCCCGCAAATTGGCGTAATAGACAGCCAGCCCAAAACCGGTGACAATCACGGCGATGATGCCTTCTGCCAATAGAAAAATCGAGTTATCGCGCGGCACTTCGGTTCCAAGCGTAAACAGGCCCCACAGCCCCATATTCAGCAAATCGCCAAAAACCGCAAAGAACGAGACGCCTAAAAGAAGGAATAACAGACCCTTTATCCATTGTTTATTGTAGAATTGGCCCAAACCGGGAATGATTGATAATAGTAAAGCTTTTTTGCGATGCTGCACCTTCTCTTTCACCTCTTTATATGGACGTCCTGATCATAAATGGCGCCAAACTTAAGACAAGTTTGACACCAATGCTGCGGCTTATTTGCTGCCGCTGTGCTTCGCTTTGATCTGTCCTTGTATCGTTTCCGCGGCTTGATCAAGCGCTTTTTTCGGTTCCGCTTTTCCGGTTGCGATCGTTTGCAGAGCCGCATCCGCCGGTGTCCATACTTCATTCATCTCAGGAATATTCGGCGTCAACTCTGAGTACTGAGATTGCTCGGCAACAGCTTGAGCCGCTTCGCTTTTTGTGACGGCAGGATCATCCGCCAGTTCTTTGACAGCGGGAACTTCTTTTGTGATCTCATATCTCTTCTTTGAGTTTTCTTTATTGGCGAGAAAGACGGATAATTCTTCCGCTAGATCGGCATTCTTCGAATAAGCGCTTACATTGTAGCTCTTCACGCCGACAAAAGAACTCATATGTTTGCCGTTGGACAGCTTAGGCAGCTTGGCAACCCCGTAGTTGATGCCCGCTTTTTTGAACGGTTCCAGATTCCACGGACCAGAAATGATCGCTGCTGCTTTTCCTTCTGTAAACAGCGATTCCAGCACATTGATGCCTTGCTCCCCAATAATTCCGGCAGGGAACAGCCCTTCTTGATAAAATTTCTGAATGTACTCGGCTCCTTCAACTGCACCTTTGTTATTCAAGCCGAGATCAGCCGGATCATAAGTGCCGTCTGCATGGCTCTTAAAAATGTAGCCGCCGTATCCTCCCATGACGCTCTGTGCATAATAAATCTGGTCAAACAGCGCCAGGAAGCCGAATTTTTTGCCGTCAGCCGTTTTTTTCGAATACTCATACCATTCATCCAGCGTTTTCGGCAGTTCTTTTTCAGAAATCAAATCTTTATTATAGTAGAGCATCGTCGTTTCGACCGCTTTCGGCAGGCCGTAGACCTTACCGTTTGTCACCTGGGATCTCATTGCCGGTTCCGTATAGATCGATTGGATCTCTTTGTCCACCTTTAATTCCTTGATCAAACCTTCCGTTACCGCTGTTCCGATTTGATCTCCAGGCATCGTTAACACATCAGGCCCCGTTCCTGCCGGTCCATCCATCCGCAAATCTTCGATCTGCTTTGCGTAAGGCTTTTCCACGACTTTGACAGATACGCCGTGCTCTTTTTCAAACTGGGCAACGGCATCTTTAATGCCTTCGCTTTTTTCTTTATCTTCCCAGACCACGAGTTCCTTTTGCTTCGAGCCTGATGCTTCATTGCTGCTCTCTTTAGGTCCGCAGGCAGTTAAAGACAAACTGAGAGCAATCACACTGCTGATTCCAACATATTTTTTCATATTCATCATTTGTCTCATTCCTTTTATTGGATTGAAAGCGTTTCACAAAAACAATATAGCATGTCTAAGAAAAAGTGTAAACAATTATTTTACTGACTATAGTAAAATGTTTTACGAAAAAGGCGCGGCTTATGAACAGCCCGCGCCTTTTTTTAATTGGTGCTTTTCCTGACCACCAGTTCTGCACCGATATATAGCGTTTTTACAGCTTTTCTCTTTTCAAGTATTTGTTCAAGAAGCAATTCAATGGCGTTTTTGCAAAGTTCTTTAATATCGATATGGAATGTCGTCAGCGGCGGAGATACGTATTTCGCCACACTGATGTTGTTGATGCTGATGACGCTCACCCTGCCCGGGATGGCGACCCCTTTTTCATTTAAAGCCTGAAGGCAGCCTACGGCGATCGGATCCGCGGCTGTAAAGAAGGCTGTCGGCAGCTTTTCGCCCAATGTTTCAACCGCTTTATCCATCAGATGGTAGCCGTTTTCCACCGAAAATCCCCTGCGGCAAAAAATAAAGCCTTCCTCCAAGAGCCCTTTTTCCCTCATATAATCGCGAAACGTTCGTTCCCTTACATCCATTTCGTCTTCATCGGTATTGGGATTGTGGTACGTGCCTCCGATAAAGCCGATCTTTTCATGCCCTTTTTCAATAAGAAAGTCCACCGTTTTCCTCGTCATCTGCTTTAAGTCCGGCCTGACTGAATCAAAATGATTCGGATCCGGCGTCGAATCGATAAATACTCCGTGAGGCGTCATCTGCCTTAACCGGGTTAATTCATCATCTGAAAATGATCCGACCGCAATGAATCCTTCAATGTTTTCGGGGATGGCGTCAATACCCCCCGAAATTTTATACGTCGTCAGTTCAACGTTGAATTGCTTTGCGAGCTTCTCGATTTCCAGTCTCATCGTTTTAAAATACACGTCTTCGAGTTCCTCTTTATCCGTCAGCCAGTACAGAAACGCGATGTTTTTTACCAGTGTTCTGATCGTTTTTTTGCGGTAGTTCAGGCTTTCCGCCACTTCAAATATTTTCTCCCGCGTCTCATCAGGTACGGACAGGCTTTCGTCGTTATTTAATACGCGGGAAACCGTCGAGATGGAATACCCCGCCTTTTCTGCAACATCTTTTATCGTCGCCACGATTGCAAAACCTCCATGAACATCTTTCATATTTTTTAGTAAAATATTTTACTAATTTAACGTTGATTTTTGTAAAAGTCAAGTGCTGATTGCCCTATCCCCGCCAATAGGATTTTACATGAAAACGTTTCATTTGAAAAAACACTTTTTATTGCACCAATTGAAAACCCGTAGTAAACTGGGGTTAAACTTAATTAAATTAATTTATTAAGTCTGCACGTCAAACGAATGGGAGGATATATGAATACTGCAGCCGCTTTATCAAACGACTTTCGCTCTATTTTTAAGACAGAACAGACACCGCGAACCTTTTTTGCTCCGGGAAGAATCAACTTAATCGGCGAACACACGGATTATAATGGAGGGCATGTTTTCCCCGCTTCGATTTCATTTGGCACCTATGCCCTTGGCGTGAAACGAGATGATCAAATGATCCGTTTTTATTCAAAGAACTTCCCTGACAGAGGCATAATTGAATGCAGCTTGAGCGATTTAGCATTTGACCGGTCTGACGGCTGGGCCAACTATCCGAAAGGAATGTTCCTTTTGATGAAAGCAGCAGGCCATCAAATCGTTCACGGCGCCGATATTTTGTATTACGGAAATATTCCGCACGGGGCGGGCCTCTCTTCTTCCGCATCGATTGAACTTGCGACAGGCGTTCTTTTAAAAGGGCTTTATGGTTTGCAGACAGACACGATCTCCTTGGTTAAGCTCGGACAAAAAGTCGAAAACGAATACATTGGCGTAGGCAGCGGCATTATGGACCAATTTGCGATCGGCATGGGGAAAAAGGATCACGCGATTTTGTTAGACTGCCAAACACTTCATTACACATACGCTCCCTTCGTATTGAAGGAACACGATGTGATCATCATCAATACAAACAAACAGCGGACGCTGGCCGGATCTAAATATAATGAAAGGCGGGCCCAATGCGAAGAGGCGCTCCGCGATCTGCAGCAGGAGTTATCGATTGCAAGTCTGGGCGAAATGACGGCGGAAGCATTTGAAGCTCATCAGCACCTCATCCGAGATGAAATTAATCGAAAACGCGCCAAGCATGCGGTGTACGAAAATGCCCGGACGCTGAAAGCGCTGGAAAAACTTCGCGGGGACGATCTCGCCGGGTTCGGCAAGCTGATGAATGAATCTCATATGTCTTTAAGGGATGATTATGAAGTGACAGGGCTGGAGCTTGATACCATTGTCCAGGCGGCTTGGGAACAAGACGGCGTCCTGGGTGCACGCATGACCGGCGCCGGGTTCGGCGGCTGTGCGATTGCGATTGTAGAAAAAGACCGGACAGACAGCTTTAAAGAACGCGTGAATGCCGTCTACCGCGAAACGGTTGGCTATGATGCCGCATTTTATACTGCGGCGATAGGCGACGGCGCCAAAGAAATATAGAAAGGGGAATGGATATGAGTGTGTTAGTTTTGGGCGGTGCCGGCTATATCGGTTCACACGCCGTGTATCAATTATTGGACAGGGGCGAAACCGTCGTTGTCGTTGACAACCTTGAGACCGGCCAAAGACAGGCCGTACATCCTGAGGCAGTCTTTTATGAAGGGGATGTGCGCGATCGCGACTTCCTCCGCACTGTTTTCGAAAAGGAACGTATTGAAGAAGTGATCCACTTCGCCGCCAGTTCACTTGTCGGCGAATCAATGAAAGATCCGCTTAAATACTACGACAACAATGTATCCGGGACACAGGTTTTGCTTCAGACGATGCTTGAGCACGATGTGAAAAAAATCGTATTCTCCTCGACGGCGGCCGTCTACGGAGAGCCTGAATCGGTGCCGATCACAGAAGACATGCCGACGCGGCCGACAAGCACCTACGGGGAAACGAAACTGATCATGGAGAAGCTCATGAAGCGGACTGAAGAAGCCCATGGAGTCAGCTTTGTGTCTCTCAGGTACTTTAATGTCGCAGGAGCAAGGGAAACGGGAGAGATCGGAGAAGACCATCATCCGGAAACACACCTGGTCCCCATCATCCTGCAAACCGCTCTCGGACAAAGACCGCACATTACGATTTTTGGGGATGACTATGATACGCCCGACGGCACGTGCATCCGCGACTATGTTCATGTCGAAGACCTGATTGACGCTCATCTGTCGGCTTTGGACTATTTAAGAGAAGGCGACAAAAGCGATATATTCAACCTCGGCAGCAGCGAAGGATTTTCGGTGAAAGAAATGATTGATGCGGCGAGAAAGGTCACCGGCAAAGACATTCCCGCCGAGATCGGCAAGCGCAGAGCCGGCGACCCGAGCATCCTGATTGCCGGCTCTGACAAAGCAAAGCAGGTCCTAGGCTGGAGGCCTTCGCGCACTTCTGTAGCAAAGATCATTGAAGACGCCTGGAAGTGGCATTCATCACATCCAAACGGGTACAGGAAGGAAGTGTCAACATGATTGAACAAGACATAGCCGGACTCATTCAAAAAGCGCTTGAAACAGGGTTAATCGAACCGGATGACGTGAACTACGCACGCAACCAAGTGATGAACCTGCTGGGTCTGGACTCGTTTCCCGAAGAAGCCCCTGCGGCTTCCGGTGACTCCATCCCCGACCTTTTGGAAAGACTCGCCGCTTATGCAATTGAACACGGCGTCATAACCGACGACGCAGACGCGAAAGACATGCTGGCGGCAAATGTGATGAATTGCTTTGTTGCAAGACCTTCTGTCATCAATGCCGTGTTTCAGCAAAAATACGAGCAATCGCCGCTGGAGGCGACCGCCTATTTTTATCAGCTCAGCAAAAACAGCAACTATATCCAGACAAAACGAATTGAAAGAAATGTTTCGTATCAGGCGGATACACCTTACGGCACAATGGATATTACGATCAATTTGTCAAAGCCGGAAAAAGACCCTGAGCAAATCAAACGGGAGCGCGCCGCTGCAAAACGAGCACGCAGCTATCCGACGTGCCTGCTGTGCAAAGAAAACGAAGGGTATGCAGGACGAATCGGGTATCCCGCCCGGGCGAACCACAGGATTATTAAAGTCCCGCTCGCCGGAGAAAACTGGTATTTTCAATATTCTCCATATGCTTACTATAACGAGCACAGCATTTTATTTTCTGAGCAGCATCGGCCGATGAAAATTGATAAGCTTGCCTTTCACAGGCTGCTTGTTTTTACAGAGCTGTTTCCGCATTATTTTATCGGATCGAATGCCGATTTGCCGATCGTCGGCGGGTCTATTTTAAGCCATGACCATTATCAAGCCGGACGATATGAGTTTGCAATGACGCGCGCAGAAGACGCGTTCTCCTTTCAAATCAAACAGCATCCGGACATCGAAGCCTCTGTTTTAAAATGGCCGATGTCTGTCATCCGCTTGAAAGGAACGGCGATCAACAGCCTTGTCGATGCGGCGGATCATATTTTTCAGACTTGGAAAAACTACTCGGATCAACAAGCGGATATTACGGCTTTTACTGATGAAACGCCTCATAACACGATTACGCCTATTGCAAGAAACATGAGCGGTGTTTTTGAAATCGACCTTGTGCTCAGAAACAACCGGACATCTGCCGAGCATCCATACGGCATATTCCACCCGCATGCTGACGTTCACCATATTAAGAAAGAAAATATCGGCTTAATCGAAGTGATGGGCCTGGCCGTTCTTCCTCCCCGCTTAAAGACCGAACTGGCAGGTGTCCAAGAATTCCTGCTCGGTCAGTCAGATGCCGTTGAAGCGCATCACCGGGAATGGGCCGAACAGCTCAAAACCGAATACGGAGAGCTGTCCGGACCGAAGCATGCTGAATCAATTGTACGAAAAGAACTTGGCCGGAAATTTGTTAAAGCCCTTGAGGATGCCGGGGTATTCAAAAACCGCGAAGCTTTCATGCGCTTCATCCACACGGTCAATCGTCAGGGGTAAGGCTTCACCGGTGTTAAAACAGGCGAAAAAAAGGCTTATTTTAACACCGGATCAAACAGCTCCGCCAACAGCAATGAAACGGCTCCGTAAAGCGTCGCTTCATCGCCGAGCTTCGTTATCGTCACCTCTGTCTGCCTCGCTTCGGCTGTTAAGGCTTTCTGCTGTATCGTTTCTCGTATCGCCGGCAATATGAACCTCCCGCCTTTCATCACTCCGCCGCCCAGCACGATTTTGCCCGGATTGACAAGATGAATGAAGTTGGTCAGCCCGATTCCGATCATCACACCGGTTTCCCGAAAGAGTTCGATACACGTTTGGCAGCCGTTCTCGGCCATTTCAAACAAATCTTTGGCTGTCAGGCTGTCCGGACTTTCTTTTAACCGTTTGTTTCCCCGCTTGGCAATCGCTTTACCGCTCACAATCGTCTGCAGGCAGCCCCGGTTGCCGCACTCGCACTTTTCTCCATTAATATCAATGATCATATGGCCCAGTTCCCCTGCGATTCCTTCCGCTCCATGGTACAGTTTTCCGTTGATGACAATCCCCGCACCGACACCGCGGCCGATGTTTACGGCCGCCATACTGCCGCCTGCATCATCGCGGCCGCCGAACCACGATTCGCCAAGCGCCATCGCCCTGGCATCGTTTTCAACTCTGACCGTTAAGTTGAATTCTTGTTCCAGCATATCTTTAATGGGAATATTGGTTAGGTTTAAAATCGGGGCGATGCGTGACATTCCCGTTTCAGCATCGACGACCCCGTGCATTGCGATGCCGATCCCGATGATCTTTTCCTGATTGACATCGGACCGTCCCAAAATCGCATAAATATTTTCTTTTAAAACATCAATGAACATCTCGTTTGTCAGCGGTTTTTTCAGCAGGCTGGATGTCCGCTGCAGTATCCCTCCGGCTAAATCGGTTAAGACGCACTCCACCGTCTCAGGCCCGGCATCAATGCCAATGACATAATAGGCACCTGTGTTGATGTGCAGCATTGTCGGCTTCCTTCCGCCGCTCGAATGGCCGAGCGTGCTTTCTTTCACGAGCCCTTGTTCGATCAGCTCTTTGACAATGCTTGAGACCGTGGGAGGGGTAATCTTTGTTTCCTTGGCGATCTCGGCTCTCGAAATCGGCTCTGAAGTTCTGATTTTATTAAGAATGATCGATTTGTTCACCGATTTCATTAATTGAAATGTACCGCGTTGCATGTGAAATCCTCCATTTACACCATATCGTAGGTTTTATTGTACCACGGTTAATTAATTAAATTAACAAACGAAAACAAGAAGGCTTGCGTTCAAAAATATAATCAGTTATACTGACTATATTGTTTGGTGATTATTTTAGGTGGTGATGATTTT
The DNA here is from genome assembly GCF_038002625.1 of Bacillus sp. FSL K6-1284. Taxonomy (NCBI): domain Bacteria; kingdom Bacillati; phylum Bacillota; class Bacilli; order Caryophanales; family Bacillaceae; genus Bacillus; species Bacillus sp. FSL K6-1284. The sequence goes on from NZ_JBBOCW010000001.1 coordinate 4,312,252, forward strand.
TGAAACAGTTAAGTCAATTTTACGGATTTTTGCTAGGAAAGGTTCTTCAGCAAATGGAGGATCAATTTGCTGATGTTCTCGCTCCGTATAGCTTGAATGCCAGGCAATTCGGAGTACTTGTATTTATAGAAGAAAACCCTTTTTCTTCTCAAAAACTGATTTCTGAACAACTGCAGATCGACCGTACGACAATGGTGAGCCATGTTGACCATTTAGAAGCTTCAGGCTTTGTGGAAAGGACAAAAAACGCAAGTGATCGCAGGGCATACAGCCTAATCCTTACTGAAAAAGGCAGCGATGTACTGTCATCATGCAAACAGGTTTTAGTACAGACAGAATATGAGGTTTTATCCCCTCTGACTGACAATGAAAAAAAATTATTTAAAGATTTGCTTTTAAAAGTATGGAAAAAGTATAAAAACTAGGAGGCATACCCTATGAATTCACTCGATTTTTTTAATGCACGTTTAGAAGCCACCATTAGTCCAATGGATTATTTTAAATCTTCAAAGAATCACCCTGAAAAATATTTTTTAATAGATGTAAGAAACGGGCCAAGCGAAGTCAGGAGTTTGACGATAAAAGGTGCTCAAGCGATACCTGAACACGATCTCCCTCATCGATTAGAGGATATTCCAAAAGATAAAGAAATCATTGTGTACTGCTGGGATGTCTGGTGCAATACGGCAGCTAAAGCAGCTAAATTTTTATTAGAAAAAGGCTATCAAGTGAAAGAGCTGACCGGAGGGATCGCGGCATGGAGAGAAATGAATTTTCCTGTGTCAGCATGCACCGAAGGGAATACTGACAAGGATGCTTGCGGATGCTGAATGGAATGAAAAGAAGGTATTGGATCGGCGTAGCTTCGCGCGATCACGTCTTGAAAGGTGTATCCGGAGGCTTCGCCCAACTTTGCCACGGAAAAGAGGCGCCTTTAAAAAGAATGAATCCCGATGATTGGATCATTTATTACTCGCCAAAACAAAATCTCAAAGATGATGCGCCCTATCAAAAGTTTACAGCTGTAGGGGAAGTGAGTGATAACAGAGTTTACAAGGTTCATGCGGGAGAAGGATTCTCACCTTACAGAAGGAAGATCAACTTTTTAAAATGCCGGGAAACGCCGATCCACCCATTCATTCCCAACCTCTCTTTCATCAAAAACAAACGGCACTGGGGTTATTCCTTTCGATTTGGGCACATAGAAATTAGCGAACATGACTTCAAACTCATCGTTAAACAAATGGTCAAAATATAAAGGGCAGCTGCTCCCTTTATATTTTTTTGCTTTAGTGGAGTATTTCGAGCGCATTGGCAAAACAAATCGTTTTATAAATGGAAAAAAATTTTCGGAAAATTTGAAATGAAAGTGTTTGCATAATCAAAATAATCGCGTTATCATACTTGTATACAAGTATACTCGTATAACTAGGAAGGTGAGTGTATGAGCCAATCTAAAAATCTTTTATATCCGGAGAAGTGGCTTTCAAGAGCTTCAACAGGTGTTCGCGTCGCATGCGAGCTGAGAATGCGCATTATTTCCGGCTTGATTGAAAGCGGTACCATTTTATCTGAAAATAAATTGGCTGCGGAATTCTCGGTGAGCCGGTCTCCCATCCGCGAGGCTTTAAAAATACTGGCATCGGAAAAAATCATCCGTTTGGAACGGATGGGCGCCGTTGTCATCGGTTTAACCGAAAAAGAAATTGGAGAAATTTATGATGTGCGTCTGGTGATGGAAACATTCGTATTCGAACGGCTTGGACGGGCAAATGTCGACGAACTGGTAACAGACCTCAGCAAAATATTGGAGATGATGAAAGTCTCCATCAAATACAAAGATGCCGACGAGTTCTCATTTCAAGACGTCTTATTTCACGAAACGATTGTCCGCTCCATCAATCATTCTTACATTTTGATGATATGGAACAATCTCAAACCTGTGATGGAAAGCTTTATTCTTTTATCCATGCGGGCCCGCTTAAAAGAAAAATACGAAGACTTTGAACGAATTCTCGATAACCATGAACTTTATATCAAAGCGATCAAAACGAAAGACAGGGATCTGATGCTTAAATCCCTACATCAAAATTTCGATGACGTGCAAGGTAAAGTTGAAGATCTGTGGCTGTCGCAACAAATGCTGGCGAAAGGGGCCGAACAAGAAAATGACTAGTTATATGTTAGGCATAGATATCGGTACGACAAGCACGAAAGCGGTTTTATTCAGTGAAAAAGGGGACGTGATCCAAAAGGAAAGCATCGGCTACGCGCTTTACACACCGGACATCTCGACCGCTGAGCAAAACCCGGATGAGATTTTTCAGGCCGTCATCCAGTCAACGGCGAAAATCATGCAGCAGCATCCTGACAAACAGCCGTCATTCATTTCATTCAGCAGCGCGATGCACAGCGTGATTGCGATGGACGAAAACGACAAGCCGCTCACCTCCTGCATCACTTGGGCAGACAACAGAAGCGAAGGCTGGGCTCATAAAATCAAAGAAGAAATGAACGGGCACAATGTCTATAAACGGACGGGAACGCCGATTCATCCGATGGCGCCGCTAAGCAAAATCACATGGATTGTAAACGAGCATCCTGAAATCGCTGCCAAAGCAAAAAAATATATCGGAATCAAGGAATATATTTTTAAAAAGTTATTTGATCAATATGTCGTCGATTACTCCTTAGCTTCGGCGATGGGAATGATGAATCTCAAAACATTGGCCTGGGATGAAGAAGCACTTGCCATTGCAGGCATCACACCTGACCACCTATCAAAGCTCGTTCCGACAACAGCCATTTTCCATCACTGCAATCCGGAACTGGCGGCGATGATGGGAATTGATCCGCAAACGCCATTTGTCATCGGTGCCAGCGACGGCGTGCTTTCCAACCTCGGCGTCAACGCGATTAAAAAAGGCGAAATCGCCGTCACTATTGGGACAAGCGGTGCGATTCGCACGATTATCGATAAACCGCAAACCGATGAAAAAGGCAGAATCTTTTGCTATGCCTTAACTGAGAATCATTGGGTCATCGGCGGGCCAGTCAACAACGGCGGGATCGTCCTTCGCTGGATCAGAGATGAATTTGCATCATCAGAAATCGAAACGGCAAAACGTCTCGGCATTGATCCGTACGATGTCTTGACCAAAATTGCCGAACGCGTCAGACCGGGTGCCGACGGACTGCTGTTCCATCCATACCTCGCAGGCGAACGGGCGCCGCTCTGGAATCCGGATGTGCGCGGTTCATTCTTCGGCCTCACCATGTCGCATAAAAAAGAACACATGATTCGCGCGGCATTGGAAGGGGTTATTTACAATCTGTACACCGTCTTCCTGGCGTTGACAGAATGCATGGACGGTCCAGTTGCCCGAATTCAGGCGACCGGAGGTTTCGCAAGGTCTGACGTATGGAGGCAAATGATGGCCGATATTTTCGAATCGGAAGTCGTCGTGCCGGAAAGCTATGAAAGCTCTTGTCTCGGAGCCTGCATTTTGGGGCTGTACGCGACAGGGAAAATCGATTCATTCGATGTCGTCTCCGACATGATCGGAAGCACGCACAGACACGCGCCGAAAGAAGAATCGGCCAAAGAATACAGAAAATTAATGCCGCTTTTTATCAACTTATCTCGAGCACTTGAAAACGAATATACACAAATTGCAAATTATCAAAGAAGCTTATCCAGCAAAAAATAGGGGAGAATTGGAGGCGTTATCATGCCATTACTGATCGTAGCAATCGGGATTGTCGCATTATTGCTTTTGATTATGGGGTTAAAACTGAATACGTTTGTTTCCTTGATTATCGTATCGTTCGGGGTTGCATTGGCGCTTGGAATGCCGCTTGACGACATCGTCAAAACGATTGAAGAAGGCCTTGGCGGAACGCTCGGCCATATCGCATTGATCTTCGGGCTCGGCGCCATGCTGGGCAGGCTGATCGCGGATTCAGGGGGCGCTCAGCGCATTGCGATGACCCTCGTCAACAAATTCGGAGAGAAAAACATCCAATGGGCGGTCGTCATCGCCTCCTTTATCATCGGGGTAGCATTATTCTTCGAAGTCGGATTGGTATTATTGATTCCAATTGTATTCGCCATTTCAAGAGAATTGAAGATATCTATTTTATACCTTGGAATTCCAATGACGGCGGCCTTATCCGTCACACACGGCTTCCTGCCCCCGCATCCGGGACCGACGGCTATCGCGGGAGAGCTCGGCGCCAATATCGGGGAAGTGCTGCTCTACGGTATCATTGTTGCAATTCCAACCGTTCTTTTGGCCGGACCTTTATTTACGAAACTGGCGAAAAAAATCGTCCCGCAATCATTTGAGAAAATGGGCAGCATCGCTTCACTCGGTGAGCAGAAAACGTTCAAGCTTGAAGAGACGCCCGGCTTCGGCATCAGCGTCTTCACAGCTATGCTTCCGGTCATTATCATGTCTATTTCGACTGTTATTACGCTTATTCAAGAAACGATGGGTCTTGCAGACAACAGCCTGCTGGCAGCTGTTCGCTTAATCGGGAATGCCTCGACTTCGATGGTCATCTCCCTGTTGGTCGCGATCTATACGATGGGGATCGCCAGAAAGATCCCCATCAAACAAGTGATGGATTCCTGTTCAACCGCCATTACACAAATCGGAATGATGCTCTTGATCATCGGGGGCGGCGGCGCCTTCAAACAAGTCTTGATCAATGGCGGAGTAGGCGACTATGTAGCTGAATTATTCAAAGGAACAGCCATGTCGCCGATCTTGCTCGCCTGGGTCATCGCCGCAATTCTGCGCATCTCCTTAGGATCCGCGACAGTTGCTGCATTAAGCACAACCGGACTCGTTCTTCCGATGCTCGGACAAAGCGATGTCAATCTTGCGCTGGTTGTGCTTGCAACAGGGGCCGGAAGTGTAATCGCTTCCCATGTCAATGACGCAGGCTTCTGGATGTTCAAAGAGTATTTCGGACTAAGCATGAAAGAAACATTTGCCACCTGGACACTGCTTGAAACCATTATCGCGGTGGCCGGATTAGGATTTACTTTATTGTTAAGCCTATTTGTATAAAAAAGTCTTAAATGAAGGAGCAGGTATTACATGCGCAATACAATCGGTGTCATAGGTTTGGGAGTCATGGGGAGCAATATCGCCCTGAACATGGCAAGCAAAGGCGAACAAGTCGCCGTCTATAACTACACAAGGGATTTAACCGATCAACTCGTCCAAAAAACGGGAGGCCAAACAGTCAAGCCGTACTATGAACTTGAAGATTTCGTACAGTCTTTAGAAAAACCGAGAAAAATCTTTCTTATGGTCACAGCAGGCAAACCGGTTGATTCTGTTATCGACTCGCTCGTTCCTCTGCTTGAAGAAGGGGATGTCATCATGGACGGCGGCAACTCCCACTACGAAGATACGGAACGAAGATATGACAGTTTGAAAGCGAAAGGTATCGGCTACTTGGGAATCGGCATTTCCGGCGGCGAAGTCGGCGCTTTAAAAGGCCCATCCATTATGCCCGGCGGAGATCGGGACGTCTACGAAAAAGCAGCTCCGATTCTCACAAAAATCGCCGCCCAAGTAGAAGGAGATCCATGCTGTGTCTACATCGGTCCAAAAGGCGCGGGGCATTTTGTCAAAATGGTGCACAACGGCATCGAATACGCAGACATGCAGCTTATCGCTGAAGCGTATACATTTTTAAGAGAAAAGCTTCTTTTGCCGATAGATGAAATCGCTGACATTTTCGACACGTGGAATCAAGGAGAGCTGAAAAGCTATTTAATCGAAATCACGGCAGAGATCCTGAGGAAAAAGGATGAGCGAACGGGCGCTCCGCTCATCGACGTCATCCTCGACAAAACCGGCCAAAAAGGCACGGGCAAATGGACGAGCCTGCAGGCCATCGACAACGGCATTCCATCATCGATTATCACGGAATCCCTGTTTTCCCGTTACCTGTCATCATTAAAAGACGAACGGACAGCTGCCGAAAACGTATTGGCCGGGCCTGAAACAGAAGAACGGCCCCTGGATCAGAACGTGTGGATCGACCGCGTCAGACAGGCGTTATACATGGGGAAAGTCTGCGCCTATGCCCAAGGCTTCGCTCAATATAAAATGACGTCTGACCTGAACGGATGGCACCTGCCGTTAAAGGACATCGCCCTCATCTTCCGCGGCGGCTGCATCATCCGCGCACAATTTTTAAATCTCATCAGCGAAGCTTTCGACAAACAGCCGGACCTGTCCAACCTGCTGGTCGCACCTGACTTCGCTGAAAAACTAAAAGAATACCAGTCCGGCTTGCGAAAGGTCGTCTGCGAAGGCATCAGCTCAGGCATCTCATTCCCGTGCCTGAGCACCGCCCTCTCCTATTACGACGGCTACCGGACGGGCCGCTCAAACGCAAACCTACTGCAGGCGCAGCGCGATTATTTCGGCGCTCACACGTATGAGCGGACGGATATGGAAGGCGTGTTTCATACGGACTGGCATAAGTAAGGACTGAGACTTTATGAAGTTTTGAAAAACAAACACCTCAGTAAGTAATAGGCTGTCGGGATATCTCTCGACAGCTTATATTTATTATTAGATAAATAATTCAGCATTATAAGATTTATACTTTTGATAAACTATTATTCATATAATGGCCTCTTAAATCATAGATCTTAGCATTCCCAGGAACTTCTTGAAATATAAAACCAAATTTCTGTTGAGCCCATACAATAAAATCACCTTTTTTCTGGCCACATTCTGGACAAATAATAGTAGAACTATTATGCAAATGTTTATTCCAAGTGCAAATTATAAAGTGTAATCCACAAGCCAAACATTTTATTTTCTTTTGAGTATAAGTTGCTGTTGTTTGTACTAATTTACTAATAAGTTTTTCCCCCTCATCTGTAATCTTAATTATATCTCCAGTTGAATGTACCAAGCCTTTAGAAAGTAGTTCAAGTATAGAACTTGAATATTGCGCTTTATTTATACACTTTTGTGTTATATATTGGCCCCCAATTTCTATTAGCAATAGATTTTCCTCGTTTATCTTCTTTATAATTGCAGGTGCTCGTTCACATAACATAGTAGATAATAACTTTATGGACTCACTACTCAAATCACCCTCTTCCTTACTATTTTTAAGAGTTTCAGCAAAGATAGACGACATTAATTCAATCTCTGTCCTGTCAAACGATCTCGATTTGGGTAGTTTGCCCAAACTAACCATTTCATAGACTGTGTCTCTAGCCTTCTTTTGTTCTTTCTTAGTAAAATTCTGAGTCATTTTTGATTTTGTATGGATACTACTATGACATTCAACACAAACAGGTATTAAATTATCAAAATCATCGGTTCCTCCTTCAGACTTTTCTATGATGTGATGCACTTGAATATGTAGTGGTTTAAATTCTTTACAAATACAACAAACTCTTGCACATTTTGCAAGAACTTCTGAACAGACTTCTTCTGTTAATGTCATACTTAATCCCTCCCAAATTTAACATAATGTTACATCTATAAGTAATAAACTGTCAATTCTCGTTTTCATTCTATGATTTCATACTTTGTTCAACATTTCACAAACTAATACTTCAAATTCGTGATATGATAAATTCAGCCACAGAAAAGGAGGACTGATACTAAAATAAACCAGATATCCGCTTCAGGGATAAAATTTTTTAACTCCACTTGTGAAATGTTTCACAAACAATGTCCGCATCATTCATCCCTGAACATCCTGTTGTAATCAAATTCCTATTCATTCACTGGAGGGTTTACAATGGCAATCGAAGAAAAGGAAATGAAACAAAAGCAAAATGCCTCAACCATGGTTGATCAGCTAGTCGAAAAAGGCCTAAAGGCATTGGAAGAATTCCGCAGCTTTGATCAGGAGCAGATTGATGAGATCGTCAAACAGATGGCGCTTGCCGGCCTTGATCAGCACATGCCTCTCGCCAAACTTGCCGTCGAAGAAACGAAGCGCGGCGTTTATGAAGATAAAATCATTAAAAACATGTTTGCCACAGAGTATGTCTACCATCATATCAAATACGATAAAACAGTGGGCATCATCAATGAAAACGAACACGACGGAGTCATTGAAATCGCGGAGCCTGTCGGTGTCATCGCCGGCGTGACGCCGGTGACCAACCCTACTTCCACTACAATGTTCAAGTCCCTGATAGCGATCAAAACAAGAAACCCTATCGTGTTTGCTTTCCATCCATCGGCCCAAAAATGCAGCCGCGAAGCGGCGAGAATCCTTCGGGACGCAGCCGTCAAAGCAGGAGCACCCGACAACTGTATCCAATGGATTGAAACGCCTTCGCTGAATGCAACTCAAGCCTTAATGACCCATCCGAACGTTTCCCTGATTCTCGCAACAGGGGGCGCCGGCATGGTGAAATCAGCGTACAGCTCCGGAAAACCGGCCCTTGGCGTCGGACCTGGAAACGTTCCGTGCTACATCGAGAAGTCTGCCAACCTGAAGCAAGCCGTCAATGATCTGATCTTATCCAAAACATTTGACAACGGCATGATTTGCGCATCAGAGCAGGCCGTCATCATAGACAAAGACATCTACTCAGACGTCAAAGTCGAAATGACAAGAAACAACTGCTATTTCTTAAATGAAACCGAAAAATCAAAGGTCGAGAAATTGGTCATCAATGAAAATACTTGCGCGGTAAACGCTGATATCGTCGGCATGCCGGCATTCAAAATCGCTGAAATGGCCGGTGTCAAAGTGCCTCAAGATACAAAAATCCTCATCGCCGAATTAGAAGGCGTAGGTCCGGATTACCCGCTGTCCAGGGAAAAACTGAGCCCTGTTTTAGCGTGCTACAAAGTCAGCGGAATTCAAGAGGGATTAAAACGCGCCGAAGACATGCTGGCGTTCGGCGGAACCGGCCACTCGGCGGTAATTCATACGAACGATCAAGAAGCCGTTAAAGAATTCGGATTACGTATGAAAGCCGGGCGGATCATCGTCAATGCACCGTCGTCACAAGGGGCGATCGGCGACATTTACAACGCCTATATGCCTTCTTTAACACTCGGATGCGGCACATATGGCGGAAACTCCGTCTCGTCAAACGTTGGAGCTGTTCATTTAATCAACACGAAAAAAGTGGCGAAAAGGAATGTCAATATGCAGTGGTTTAAAGTTCCTCCAAAAATCTATTTTGAAAAACACGCAACCCAATATTTAGCGAAAATGCCTGACATCTCAAAAGCGTTGATTGTGACTGATCCGGGGATGGTGAAACTCGGATATGTAGACCGCGTCCTACACTACTTAAGAAGGCGCCCGGATTACGTTCATTGTGAAATTTTTTCTGATGTCGAGCCTGATCCTTCAATCGAAACGGTGATGAACGGCGTCGACATGATGGCCAAATTCCAGCCGGATGTCATCATCGCCCTCGGCGGAGGTTCTGCAATGGATGCCGCAAAAGGAATGTGGTTGTTCTATGAGCACCCGGATGCTGAATTCTTTGGATTAAAGCAAAAATTCCTGGACATCCGCAAGCGCATTGTCAAATACCCGAAACTGGGCGAAAAAGCAAAATTCGTCGCGATCCCGACGACATCAGGCACAGGCTCTGAAGTCACTTCATTCTCTGTCATTACAGACAAAGAAACGAATACGAAGTATCCGCTGGCCGACTATGAATTAACGCCGGACGTCGCGATCATTGACCCGCAATTTGTCATGACCGTGCCGAAACATATTACGGCTGACACAGGAATGGACGTATTAACACACGCAATTGAATCATACGTATCGTGCATGGCTAACGACTATACAGACGGCTTGGCCATGAAGGCCATCCAGCTGATCTTCGAATACCTGCCTAGAGCATACAAAAACGGCAGCGACGAGCTGGCCCGCGAAAAAGTGCATAATGCATCAACGATTGCCGGAATGGCGTTTTCCAATGCCTTCCTTGGCATCAACCACAGCTTAGCCCATAAGCTTGGCGCGGAGTTTCACATCGCTCATGGACGGGCAAACGCCATCCTTCTGCCGCACGTGATCCGCTATAATGCAGAAAAGCCGAAAAAGTTCACGGCATTTCCTAAATACAGCCACTTCATAGCCGATCAGCGCTACGCGGAGATTGCCAGAACGCTCGGCCTGCCTGCAAAAACAACTGCAGAAGGCGTTGAAAGCCTGATCCAGGAGATTATCTCGCTCGCCAAAGAGCTTAAAATTCCGATGAGCATTAAACAAAACGGCGTGGATGCTGCCGCATTCGAAAGCAAAGTGGATCTCATGGCCGAACGCGCCTTTGAAGATCAGTGTACGACAGCCAATCCGAAGCTGCCGCTCGTTTCGGAGCTTGCTGAGATTTACCGTTCCGCATATAAAGGAGTTTAGCCAAAGAAGCCGTCATTCCGACGGCTTTTCGTTTTCAATTAGGACTCTTCATTCTCACTACTCTACCATTTGTGCCAATCATACTATATGAAAGTTACGAAACTCCAACTCTTTTCTTTAGCTGAAATACTTAACAAAAAATTAACGGGCTTTCCCCTTGACAAAAAATATTTATTACTTGATAATTTGTATATAATTATAATAATTACAGAGAAATAAAGTTTACAATTTTTATTTCTCTTAAACTACATTCAGGAGGACGATATTATGTCTCTAATCGGAAAAGAAGTACAACCATTCGCAGCGAAAGCTTACAAAAACGGTGAGTTTATCGATGTTACACACGAAGATCTAAAAGGCCAATGGAGCATTTTCTGCTTCTATCCAGCAGATTTCTCATTTGTTTGCCCGACTGAGCTTGAAGACCTTCAAAACGAATATGCTGCCCTAAAAGAACTTGGTGTCGAAGTATACTCTGTTTCTACAGACACTCACTTCGTACATAAAGGATGGCATGACAGCTCTGAGAAAATCGGCAAAATCACTTACGCGATGATCGGCGACCCGTCTCAAACGATCTCCCGCAACTTTGAAGTGCTGAACGAAGAAGAAGGTCTTGCTGACCGCGGAACATTCATCATCGATCCGGACGGTGTGATCCAAGCTGTTGAAATTAACGCAGGCGGTATCGGCCGTGATGCAAGCACCCTGATCAACAAAGTAAAAGCGGCTCAATACGTCCGCCAAAACCCAGGCGAAGTTTGCCCGGCTAAATGGGAAGAAGGTTCTGAAACACTGACACCAAGCCTTGACCTAGTAGGCAAAATCTAAGGAGTGCATTCAATTGGTACTTGAAGCAAATATCAAAGCACAATTAAACCAATACATGCAGATGATTGAAAATGACATCGTCCTTAAAGTCAGTACAGGCGATGACAGTGTCTCTAAGGATATGCTGGCTCTTGTAGAAGAGCTGGCTTCCATGTCATCAAAAATCACTGTTGAAAAGGCGCAGCTCGACAGAACGCCAAGCTTCAGCGTCAATCGTGCCGGAGAAGAAACAGGCGTCACATTCGCCGGAGTTCCGCTCGGTCACGAATTCACATCTTTGGTGCTGGCACTCTTGCAAGTAAGCGGCCGACCGCCGAAAGTCGATCAAAAAATCATCGATCAAATCAAGAACATCAGCGGCGAATACCGCTTCGAATCTTATATCAGCCTCACATGCCACAACTGCCCGGACGTTGTGCAGGCATTGAACATGATGAGCGTGCTCAACCCGAACATCACGCACACGATGATCGATGGTGCGGCATACAAGTCAGAAGTCGAAAGCAAAAACATTATGGCTGTGCCGACCGTATACTTGAACGGCGAATCCTTTGGAAGCGGCCGAATGACGCTTGAAGAAATTCTTGCGAAAATGGGCAGCGGCACAGATGCATCTGAGCTTTCTGATAAAGATCCGTTCGATGTACTCGTTGTCGGAGGCGGACCTGCCGGTGCAAGCGCAGCAATCTATGCGGCGCGCAAAGGCATCCGCACAGGAATCGTTGCCGAACGCTTCGGCGGCCAAGTCCTTGACACGATGAGCATCGAGAACTTCATCAGCGTGAAGCGCACCGAAGGGCCGAAGCTTGCGGCAAGCCTTGAAGAACACGTGAAGGATTACGAGATCGACGTCATGAACCTGCAACGCGCAAAAGGTCTCGAGAAAAAAGATCTTTTCCATCTTGAACTCGAAAACGGCGCTGTTCTGAAAAGCAAAACCGTCATTCTGTCAACTGGCGCACGCTGGCGCAATATCGGCGTACCTGGCGAACAAGAGTTCAAAAACAAAGGTGTCGCATACTGCCCTCACTGTGACGGACCGTTGTTTGAAGGCAAAGACGTCGCCGTCATCGGCGGCGGGAACTCCGGTATCGAAGCAGCGATTGACCTTGCAGGTATCGTCAACCACGTGACTGTTCTTGAGTTCGCACCGGAGCTGAAAGCAGACGAAGTTCTGCAAAAACGTCTCTACAGTCTCCCTAACGTGACTGTCGTGAAAAACGCCCAAACAAAAGAAATCACGGGTGATGAAAACGTAAACGGCATCACTTACGTTGACCGTGAAACAGGAGAAGAAAAACACGTCGAGCTCCAAGGCGTCTTCGTCCAAATCGGTCTTGTGCCGAACACGGAATGGCTCCCTGAAACCGTCGAACGCAACCGCATCGGCGAAATCGCAGTCGACAAACGCGGCGAAACAACCATCCCTGGCCTATTCGCTGCCGGCGACTGCACAGACGGACCATATAACCAAATCATTATTTCAATGGGATCGGGGGCAAATGCCGCATTAGGGGCGTTTGATTATTTGATCCGGAACTAACACGAAAGGCGCTATGCTGCTTAAACGGCAGTATGGCGCTTTTTTATGTTATAACCCATATAAATGGGACTTCACATCATGGCCGACAAACGCTTTCCATATGATCAAATTGTACGGATAGGACCAAGCGGGATATTGCGATTGTCCATTCATGTATGAATTGTATTCCATGACTCCATTCCTCTCGTTCTCATGTCTACATTAAATATAAACCTATAAAAGGAAACGGTTAATCAAAAATAAAGACGGCATACTGCATGCAGTACACCGTCTTTTTCAAGAGATTTAATTTGACTCATCATGTTCTTTTTGTCCTGTTTTTTTTCATCCAAAATAAAATAAACAATACAATAAACCATAGAGGAGTCAGCAGCAAGGCCGGGCGAGTCGCATCCGCATACAGCATAATCATGAGAATGACCGCAAACATCGCCAGGACAACATAATTGATAAACGGCGCGAATGGCGCTTTGAATGTTGATGCTGCGTGTAAGTGCGGACGGGTTTTCCTGTATCTAATATGGCTGACAAGAATCACACCCCACACCCATATGAAACAAATCGCGCTGATGGTTGTCACGATCCCAAAGGCTTGTTCCGGTATCAGTTTGCTTAATAGCGCTCCTGCTGACAGGACAATGGTTGATACCCATAACGCGTGACTCGGCACATGGTTTTTATTCAGCTTCGCAAAATTGGCCGGGCCCTGTTTCGTTTTACTTAAATTGTACAGAATCCGGCTTGTTGAAAACATCCCGCTGTTACAAGCAGACGCGGCTGACGTTAATACAACAAAATTAATGATTCCCGCGGCAAGCGGGATGCCGACTAAGCTGAAGGTTTTCACAAAAGGACTTTCCGCTGCATTCAGTTCCATCCAAGGGTTAATACATAATAAGACGATAAGCGCGCCGACGTAGAAAAATAAAATCCGTAAAGGAATTTTATTAATAGCCGATGGAATATTTTTTTTCGGGTTCGACGTTTCCGCCGCCGATACACCTACTAATTCCACACCGACATATGCAAAGATCACCATTTGGAAAGAAAGCAAAAAGCCTGAAAATCCGTTTGGAAACAAACCGCCATGCGCCCAAAGGTTGGTAACCGAAACCGTTCCTGTATGCGTCTTAAACCCGATCACCAGCAAAATAACACCGATGACAATTAACGCAAGAATCGTGATCACCTTTATTAAAGCGAACCAAAATTCCAATTCTCCAAAAAGCTTGACAGTCAACAGATTGAGCCCTAATAAAATGAGTAAACAGATAAGTGCAGGGACCCACTGCGGAATATCAAACCAATATTTCACATAGACACCGACGGCAATCACATCCGCCATAGCCGTCATAATCCAGCAAAACCAATAGGTCCACCCGGTGACAAACGCCGCACGCGGCCCCAGATACTCCTCGGCAATATCGGTTAACGATTGATAACCCGCTTTAGATAACAGCAATTCTCCCAGCGCCCGCATCACGAAAAAAAGCGCAATACCTACAATGAAATACGCAAAGATGATAGAAGGACCCGCCAATTGAATCGCCTTACCGGAGCCTAAAAACAACCCGGTGCCAATCGTCCCGCCAATAGCGATAAGCTGTACGTGCCGATTGGATAAGTCCCTCTTTAATTCCCGCTGTTCCACATCAAACTCCTCCTTACCTCTCTAGTGAACGACGAGCAGTAAAAAAGCCCATAAAAAAAGAGATTGGATGTCCTCCAATCTCGCGGTCATAAGAATATCAAAATATATTTGTGCCGCTGACAATCATCAGCACGACAAATACATATTCGGTACTCTTCTGTCCTTTTGCCTGAGATTGTGAACCCTTCGGCGCCGCAGAATTCCGCGGTCTCTCCAGAAGCTGCTCCTGCTGTAGTTCGACCCACAGCAATCATAGCTTGCATGTATTGAGTTTTTCGATAGAGATGATTACTATCGGATAACTTTTAATTTTAATAGAGGTTGAGTGATTTGTCAATGGTCCTATTTATAGTTAACGCTAGTATTCTTAAACTCACCTATACTAGCGACAATATTTTCACCTGGTTTATAAATCAGCTTCTATTACGGAATCCTTTCGAAAATTGGGGTTTAACTGGCACTGCTCATGGGCAGAATAAGCATAATCTCTCTTGTAAACCTTCTAATACTTCTTCTGGTACTTCCCTGACCTTGATATCTTCACCTAGGAAAAGCAGCCAATTTGTTATTTCGGACAATTCTTCGGGATGATTCACATTGATAAAAGTCTTTAGAATGGCTGCGGTTTGATAAGGATTCGTATAGGAAATTGAAATTTTTAAAGGATGATATTTTTTGAATTGGGCAATCGCCTGTGGACCAAGTTCAAGGACAAGGTTGATTACTTCTTCCTGCTTACTTAGTTTCTCTAAAATCTTTTTCTTACTTATTCTTTTTTTCACAGAGTATGGTTTGACATTGGTAAGATTGTCCACAGGGAAAATCCTCCTCCTTTCATCCTTTAAGTCAAAGCCTTCAATCAGCCAAAGGCCTTTTTCATGATAAAGGTGCAGAAGATAAATGGGATAAGTCTTTATTACCTTCTCTTCTTTGATGGTAATCAATAAATAGCTATCCAAAAGAAGGAGCTGGATGAGTTTTTCTAACATGGGATGGGGGAGATCTGAAAGCTCAAGCAGGTCGGGATTATTGGGGTTTGTCCCTTCAAAAAGCAAGATTCGATTTAAAAAAACCAGGGCCTCTTGCTGGTTTTCTGAGATAAGGCCCAGTAATTTTTCAGCTAAAGACTGACGGCTCTTTAGATAAGGGAGTTGTTGATTTCTTGTAGCCATAAAAGCGATAAAAAGAGCTTTAATCTCATGATCGGTAAAGCGAACAGCAGGCAGGACAGAGTGGTTCATGACAAAATAACCCCCGCTCCTTCCAACTTCAGCAACAAGCGGCATCCCCATAGCTTCAATTTCCCTGATATCCCTGATAGCTGTCGAACGAGAGATGTGAAATTCCTGCATGATTTCAGAAATTGTAAAGTGGGCGCGGTTGTTGATATACCGCATGATGATATTAATCCGTTCAACTTTTTTCATCGGGGCCTCCTAAACAGTATCATTTTTTGACATGATTTAAGGTTATTATAAACGCATCAAGTGAAAAGACAAATCATTTGATTATTTTAAAAAAAGGAAGGTTTTGAATATGAAAAATTACACGCTGGAGGAAAAAGACAGCTTTGCCGTTTTTGGTATTGGAACGGAGCTTGAGAGCGATTACACAGATTCTGCTGGCATAAATAAGGAAAAGGCAGACTTTTGGGCGGCCGTCAAACAAGATGGAAGGCTTGACACTTTAAAAGCCATAGCTACAAATGACTATATTTTTGCCGTGAACGAAGCGGTAAACAACAAGATGATGCATTATGCTGGCGTGATGACAGAGGCAGAGGCGTCGGTGGCAGGAGAAACCAGAGTTATCCAATTTCCTAAGGGGGAATACCTGGTTGTTAAAGGGGAAGGGAAGACGGCTGATGAGTTGAGCAATAAGCTTACTGGCATTGCCTTCGGTCAAGTCTTGCCGGAAGCAAAGAATTTTGCCTATGTTGGCGGGCCGAATGCAACGGTTGAGATGGGGCAGCGAAACGGCTTAGTATTCGGTGAAATGTGGATTCCTGTTGTTAAGAAATAAAAAGATAAAGGAGAGCTGGAATTGTCCTATATCGTTGATTTTAAAAATGTCTCTACGGTTGGATTAGAGTCTTCACCTGCAGCAGAAGCACTTGCTGGTTTACGTGCTAATGAAGCCCGTTACTTTATGAACAAATACAAGCATGAATTTACGGTTGTACCAGCCAGCGAGTCCTGCGAGACCCTTGATTATGTGAACCGAATTTTGAAAGAAGAACGTGATATTGAGTTTGCGGCCAAACCTTTAGAAACGTCGCGTTTTCAAGTGGAAAATATCAAAATTGCCTATGTTTTTTATGAGGATGGTCTTGCAGTCAACGTCATGTATACGATTGATGATCCTAAAAAGCGGGCCGTTGGGTTTAAGCTTTCTGAGGGGATGGAGGTACCAAAGGAGTTAGAAGGGAAGTTTAAGTTCGCTAGGCAGAAGTCTAAATTAGCTGGAACCATTAGGGGCTCCTACTTTGTCATTAAAGGAGAATATTAAAGTAAAAAGCGTAAGTGCCGGAATTCAGTCATTTTTCGTATTTGATCATTCTTTTTCTTTATTCGGATAAGAAAAACTTGGTTGAGCAAAAAAACAAATTCAGCAAAAACAACAACCATTCATGCATTCAAATGACAAAACAGCACCTCTCCATCAAATTTGAAGGTGCTGTTATTTTTTTAGCGTAAACCTTATTGACGACTTATAGTAAGGCTGGTGCAAATGCAGCTATCCACCCTGCCTGTAAAGGCATCCGCACAGGGATTGCCGCTGAACGCTTCGGTGGTCAAGTTCTTGGCGATGATAAAAAGCCCCATAACAAAGAGACCGGATGTCCTCCAATCTCGTGGTCATAAGAATAACAAATCATATTTGTGCCGCTGACAATCATCAGCACGACAAATACTGCTTAAGATTATAAAACCCTTCCGCGGTCTCTTCAGAAGCTTCCCCTGCTATAAGTACGACCCACAGTAATCATGGCCTGCTACGTATTGAGTTTTCATTCCTCTCATTTCTGAAAACGAGACAATCCTGCGATAGAAAAATGACCAAGCCAAAGCCGGGTTACTTCCTAAGCTGAAATGCGGTGTCCGATTAATGTTAAAGAAGCCTTCTCAAGCTTTCTCTCCGCTCATCTCAGCGCCTCTTTCCCTCGTTTTGATTGTCTCAAAAAGGAGTTATGCGGTACTATCATATAAAGGTCAATTATTTAAAAATAATGTCATACTTTTAAAATCACCTTATCATGCAAATGCTCGTACATAGGGGGACAGCTCCTATTCTAAAAAGGGGATGGACGATTTTGGAAACCAAATATTTAGATTTACTCGCACAAAAATACGATTGTGAAGCAAAAGTGGTAACGGAAATCATTAATTTGAAAGCGATACTGAACCTGCCGAAAGGCACCGAGCATTTTGTCAGTGATTTGCACGGGGAATACCAGGCATTCCAGCACGTGCTGCGGAATGGTTCAGGAAGAGTAAAAGAGAAGATACGCGATATTTTCAGCGGTGTCATTTATGATAGAGAAATTGATGAATTAGCAGCATTAGTGTATTATCCGGAAGACAAACTGAAGTTAATAAAACATAATTACGATACGAAAGCATTGTTAAACGATTGGTATAAAGAAACGATTAATCGAATGATTAAGCTTGTATCTTATTGCTCTTCCAAGTATACCCGCTCCAAATTACGCAAAGCACTGCCCTCTCAGTTTGCTTATATTACGGAGGAGCTGCTGTATAAAACAGAAGAAGCTGCCAACAAAGAACAGTATTACTCCAAAATCGTAGATCAGATCATTGCGCTTGGCCAAGCTGATAAGCTGATCACCGGTCTTGCATATAGCACGCAGCGATTGGTTGTCGACCATCTGCATGTTGTCGGCGATATTTACGACCGCGGACCGCAGCCGGATCAGATTATGGAAGAACTAATCAACTATCATTCAGTCGATATTCAGTGGGGAAATCACGATGTCCTTTGGATAGGCGCTTATTCAGGCTCTAAAGTATGCCTGGCAAATATTATCCGCATCTGTGCCCGCTATGACAACTTGGATATTATTGAAGACGTGTACGGCATCAATCTGAGACCGCTCTTGAACCTTGCCGAAAAATATTACGATGATAACCCATCTTTCCGTCCGAAAGCAGACGAAAACAGACCGGAAGATGAGATTAAGCAAATCACAAAAATTCATCAAGCGATTGCGATGATCCAATTCAAGCTTGAAAGCCCGATTATCAAGAGACGGCCGAACTTTAATATGGAAGAGCGGCTGTTATTAGAGAAAATAGATTACGACAAAAACGAAATCACGCTGCACGGAAAAACATATCAGCTGGAAAACACCTGCTTTGCGACAGTGAATCCGGAGCAGCCAGATCAGCTATTAGAAGAAGAAGCAGAAGTCATAGACAAGCTGCTATTCTCTGTCCAGCATTCCGAAAAGCTGGGCCGCCATATGAATTTTATGATGAAAAAAGGCAGCCTTTATTTAAAATATAACGGCAACCTGTTGATTCACGGCTGTATTCCAGTTGATGAAAACGGCAATATGGAAACGATGATGATTGAGGATAAACCGTATGCGGGCCGTGAGCTGCTTGATGTATTTGAACGATTCTTGCGGGAAGCGTTTGCCCACCCGGAAGAAACCGATGATCTGGCGACAGATATGGTCTGGTATTTATGGACAGGCGAGCACTCCTCCCTTTTTGGAAAACGCGCTATGACGACCTTTGAGCGGTATTTCATTAAAGAGAAGGAAACACATAAAGAGAAGAAAAACCCGTATTACTATTTGCGTGAAGACGAGGCAACCTGCCGAAACATCCTGAAAGAATTCGGCCTCAACCCGGATCATGGCCATATCATCAACGGCCATACACCGGTAAAAGAAATCGAAGGAGAAGATCCGATCAAAGCAAACGGAAAAATGATCGTCATCGACGGCGGCTTCTCCAAAGCCTACCAATCGACAACAGGTATCGCCGGCTACACGCTGTTATACAACTCCTACGGCATGCAGCTCGTCGCCCATAAACACTTTAATTCCAAGGCGGAAGTGCTGAGCACCGGAACTGATGTCTTAACGGTGAAGCGATTAGTGGATAAAGAGCTTGAGCGGAAGAAAGTAAAGGAAACGAATGTTGGTGAGGAACTCTTGAAGGAAGTAGCTATTTTGGAGAGATTGCGGGAGTATCGGTATATGAAGTGAGGAAATGTGGAGTTCAGGGATCATTCTCTGGGCTCTTTTTTACGGTTTTCCACTTCGTACAGCAAATTGCTAACAAGGTCTGGTTTTCTGCTCGTTCATAGATAAGTAAGCGGCGATTGATCTCGCAGGCATCGTCAACCATGTCACTGTTCTTGAGTTCGCACCGGAGCTGAAAGCAGAGGAAGTCCTGCAAAAACGCCTCTACAGCCTGTCAAACGCGACTGTAGTGAAACATGTACAAATGAAAGAAATTACAGGTGACCTAAACGTAAACGGCATCACTTACATGGATCGTGAAACAGGCGAAGAACAACACGTTGAACTCCAAGCTGTCTTCGTCAAAATCGGTCTCCTGCCAAACACAGAGTGGTTAGACGGATCAGTCGAGTGCAACCGCATCGGCGAAATCGCAGTCGATAAACGCGGCCAAACAAGCACCCCCGGCCTGTTGACTCATCACCGTTCACTTCCAAACATCATTCGTAATTGATTATCAATGATAAGTTATTAAACTTGTTTTCATCATAATTAATTTTTTCTTTCTAAAAGGTTTCACTTTCATGAGGGTACTATGATAAGGACACAATTTCTGTATTGACATATTGAAAAATGAAATATATATTTATTGTTGATATTGATAATCATTATCGTTTATTTATTTTCATTCTGCTGTTCATACAGCTATTTACTGAAGAATTAAATACTGGCTCTGGAGGACGTTTAATTGTAAAAAATCTCTGTGTAACGATTCCAGATAAAAAGGAACAACCATATCCTGAGGTCAGCGCCAATGTGTTTGAATTGCTATGGCTCTTGTACGGGAGACGGACATGATTTACATCGAGCTGCTCGTTTTTTTCGGATTATATCATTGCATTAAAGACGGCGAAGTCGTGAAGGCTGGGCTTGTGAAGAGGCGAGTACTGCGGGAAGTCTTTCAAATTGGCCCGAGAACAAATAAACCGAAGTGTGTTACTTACAATTTATTAAGAGGTGAAAATGAGCATGAAGAAACTATTAATCCCGTTTATGCTACTGCTGACGCTTATGATTAGTGCATGCGGCAATGAAGAGTCAGCAACAAAGGATAGCGGCTCAGCAAAAAAAGAATCTAAAACGATTACATACCAAGCGGAAACAGGACCAATCGAAGTTCCAGCCGATCCGCAAAGAGTTGTTATGCTTTCAGGGTATACCGGAAATGTGTTAGATTTAGGAGTCAACGTTGTCGGTGTAGACACTTGGTCTAAAAACAATCCAACCTTTAAAGAAAAGTTAAAAGATGTTCAAGAAGTTTCAGAAGATGACCTAGAAAAAATTATTGAATTAGAGCCAGATTTAATCATCGCGTTATCAACGGTAAAAAATTTAGACAAATTAAATGAGATCGCTCCTACTGTTACTTATACATGGGGTAAAGTAGATTATTTAACTCAGCACGTGGAAATTGGCAAGCTACTAAACAAAGAAAAAGAAGCCCGAGCATGGGTTGACGACTTTAAACAGCGGGCAGAAGAAATCGGAGAAGATATTCGCACAAAAATCGGCAAGGATTCAACTGTATCTGTTATTGAAGCATATGGGAAAGATCTTTATGTTTACGGTAATAACTGGGCGCGCGGTACAGAAATCTTATATCAAACGATGAAACTAAATATGCCTGAAAAAGTAAAGAAAGACGCATTAAAAGCAGGGTATTATACGTTATCAGCTGAAGTGCTTCCAAAATATGCGGGAGATTATGTCATTTTAAGTAAGTACTCTGATGCGAATACATCTTTCCAAGAAACAGACACATACAAGAACATTCCAGCTGTCAAAAATGGACATGTCATTGAAATGCAAGGTGAAGGCGCATCATTCACTGACCCAATCACACTTGAAAAACAACTAGCATTCTTTAAAAAAGCGTTTCTAGGAAACTAAGACTAGAAAAGCAGAGGTCTATTGAAAGGGGTTGGCCAAAGGGCAGCCCCTTTCCCATTCTAAGAAAGGAAAATGATGAGCTTTATGATAAGAAAAACTCAATCTTTTACCTCATTTGCCTTCAAACTCATCTTAGGAATTCTAGTGTTTATTGGTATGTTTTTTATGGCAATGGTATTTGGAGCTGCAGACGTTTCAGTTGAAGATGTATGGTTGGCTCTTTCGTCTTCTGCAACCGGCGATCATATTTCGATTATCCGTGATATTCGGTTACCTCGTGAAATAGCTGCGATTTTTGTTGGCGCAGCTCTTGCTGTCTCTGGTGCAATCATGCAAGGTATAACAAGAAACCCACTTGCTGATCCAGGTTTACTAGGATTATCTGCCGGGGCTTATGCAGCATTGGCTGTTACGATCGCTTTCCTTCCATCAGCCAATTACTTTTTGACGATGGTTGCCTGTTTTATTGGAGCCGCACTCGGTGCCTTGTTGGTTTTTGGAATCGGTTCGATGAAAAAAGGCGGATTCTCTCCTTTCCGTATTGTGTTAGCGGGTTCTGCTGTTTCCGCCTTTTTATACGCCATTGCTGAAGGGCTTGGCCTTTATTTTAAAATTTCTAAAGATATCTCGATGTGGACAGCAGGAGGGATGGTTGGAACAACTTGGAATCAACTGCGAATCATCGTACCTTTTATTATCATTGGAATTGTTGTTTCCTTTTTCCTCTCGAGACAACTTACCATTCTCAGCTTAAATGAAGAAGTTGCCGTTGGCTTAGGTCAAAATATCATCAGAATTAAAATCCTTCTATTTATTATCATTATCATTCTCGCGGGAGCATCTGTTGCTCTGGTTGGCAATATGACCTTTATCGGTCTTATGATTCCTCATATTGTTCGGGCAATTGTTGGAACCGATTATCGTTTTATTTTACCAATGTCTGCAACTTGCGGAGCTACTTTTATGCTATTTGCTGATACACTTGGCCGTACCTTAAATGCACCATATGAAACACCTGTTATAGCCATTGTCGCTATGCTTGGTTTACCGTTCTTCCTGATCATTGTCCGAAAGGGAGGAAAAACACTCTCATGATACATTCAACATTAATTAAAAAACAGCGAATGATTTTATCGATTTCTCTCATACTCATCATAGCTACAGCTATTATTGGGATGGGAATAGGGTCTGCTAGTTTATCTTTTGACAGACTCATCCACACTCTATTAGGTCAAGGAACCTTTAAAGAGGAATTTATATTATATTCTATTCGATTGCCTCGAATATTGATTACTTTATTAGCTGGGATGGCACTTGCTATATCAGGTGCTATTTTGCAAGGAATCACAAAAAATGATTTAGCGGATCCAGGCATTATTGGGATTAATTCCGGTGCTGGGGTTGCCATTGCCGTTTTCTTTTTATTTTTCCCGACTGAAGCTGGATCATTTGTTTATATGATTCCAATTGTTGGCTTTATAGGAGCGATTATAACGGGCTTCTTCATTTATCTGTTAGCCTATAACAAAAATAGTGGTATGCAGCCTATAGGCTTAGTCCTCATCGGAGTCGGATTCTCAACTGCACTTTCCGGAGCTATGATTGTCATTATTTCTTCTACTGAACGGACAAAAGTTGATTTCATCGCCAAATGGCTGGCGGGTAATATTTGGGGTACGGATTGGCCATTTATTGGAGCTCTTCTGCCTTGGTTAGTCATCTTGATTCCGTTTACTTTGTACAAAGCAAGTCGACTAAATCTATTAGGATTAAGCGAGCCTGTAACCATTGGAGTTGGGGTTTCCATTGAAAGGGAGCGGATCGTTTTGCTTTTAACAGCTGTCGCATTAGCGGCTGCTGCCGTTTCTGTCACAGGAGGTATTTCCTTTATCGGATTAATGGCCCCACATATCGCCAAAACTTTAGTAGGACCCAGAAATCAACTATTTATCCCTGTTGCTATTCTACTTGGCGGTTGGTTCTTATTATTCGCCGACACAATCGGACGTAATATCATTGAAACCACTATACCGGCTGGAATCATGGTCTCATTAATCGGGGCACCTTATTTTATTTATTTGCTATTGAAAAAGTAAAATCCATAAAAACGAGGCTGTTCCAATGAGTCTCCAAAAATTCATTTCAAAATGTACCCATTAAATCAAACCCTTTGGTAGTCCATTTTGCAGAGGTGGTATGAAAGGGAGGAGTTTTCTCTTTTCAGACGACCTCTTTTATCTATTAGAGTGAAAATCTAAAAAACCTCATTTACTTATGATACGCTCCCCACCTGATTTCTCCATATCATGATAAATTGTTCAAGCAACACTGCTTCCGCAGCTCGCGGTCATGTTTAATTCTTTGATCCAATGCCGTTCTGATCTTATTAACAGCCACCTCTTATCGAGGCTTGCTACTAAGTTTTATTTCAACAAAAAACCGTTTGTTATAGCTGCTTCCTTGTCATCGTAGAGTCCGTGACAACCGTACGGCGCTTTTTCTGACTCTTTCTCCGGAAAATATTTGCATACTTATATCAATAGGCTGCCATAAATATGGTACTATTATTTTAAAAAAGAGATTCAGAGGCAGAAACAATGAATGAACTTGTGTTTGAAAAGAGAGAATTTACTTCAGATCATGTGAATGTTGTAAAAGCACTGCATTTAAATAACTATCCGATTGTGTACATCCTTTATAATGAGAAAAAGAAGCCGACTGCATATATTGGGCAAACGGTTCAAGCTGCACGGCGTTTGAAGAATCATATAGATGATAAAAAGCGAAAGAATTTGAATCGTTTTATATTAATCGGGCATGAGAAATTTCACCAGTCTGCGACCTACAATATTGAGTCAAATTTAATTAACTATTTTATCGCCGATAACCGCTATCAGCTTCAAAACGTGAGCCAGACCAGGTCTAGGGAAATGCACAATTACTATCAGAAACCCTTTTATAATGAAAATATCTTTCAAGTCATTTGGGAGAAGCTGAGAAAAGAGAAAATTGTGAGCGATTCTCTTGAAAACCTTAGGAACAAAGACATTTATAAGTTATCTCCTTATAAGGAACTCTCACCCCAGCAGCTTGATATAAAAAATAAGATCCTTGATTTCTGTCAAGAACGTATACAAAAAGAAGGAAATCATGTCATTGTCATAGAAGGAGATGCCGGCACAGGTAAAAGTGTCCTGTTAAGCTCCCTGTTTAATACAATTCAAGATTTAGCTAAGAGCGAAGACTCTTTTTTGGAAGAAACAGATAATTACTTGCTGGTGAATCATAGCGAAATGCTGAAAACCTATAAAAGCATCGCCAACAGCTTACCGAATTTAAAGAAAAAGAGTTTCATGAAGCCGACAACATTTATTAATGAGAAAACAAAGACGGGAGCAACAGCGGATATCGTATTAGTAGACGAAGCTCATCTGCTTCTGACAAAGGAAGATTCCTATAACAATTTCCGCTACCAAAACCAGCTGGATGAGATCATTAAGCGAAGTAAAATCACTGTTGTGATCTTTGATCCAAAACAAGTCTTAAAGATTAAAAGTTATTGGAACGATAGATTGCTCGAAGAAATCATCAATCAGTATGATGCGAAAACTGTGAAACTTACAGACCAAATGAGAATGAATGCCAATCCAGAAACGATGAAGTGGATTGACAGCTTTGTTGAAAAGAAAATTCTTTCTTTGCCGACTGAAGACTCCTCCTTCGAGCTAAAAATATTCGATGATGCTGCTGCGTTTAAGAAAGCCATTGAAAGTAAAAACAACAAAGACGGGCTCTCTCGGATTGTCTCGACATTTGATTATTTACATAAAAAAGATAAAAAGACGTACATCGTTGATGAAGAAGGGATTAACATGCCCTGGAACAGCACCCAGGATAAAGTGACATGGGCCGAAAATCCGACTTCAATTAAAGAAGTCGGCTCCATTTATACTGTTCAAGGGTTTGATTTAAATTACGTCGGCGTCGTTCTCGGCCCTTCCGTAAGCTATGATGAAGACAACGACGAACTGGTAATTGATACTTCCAAATACAAAGATACAGGGGCATACATTTCTCGTACAGATTTGTCGCCAGAACAGAATGAACAAATTAAAGAACAAATCATCTTAAATTCAATAAATGTCCTGATGAAACGGGGCATTCACGGTCTCTATATTTATGCAACAGACCCTAAATTAAGAAAAAGACTACTCGAGTTAGAAAGGGGAAAATCATCATGAGTGATATCCAAAGCCTAATCAACGCAATCAACGAATTCAGAGATGAACGAAACTGGAGACAATACCATAACCCAAAAGACCTCGCCATCTCAATCTCCATCGAAGCAGCAGAGCTGCTCGAAGACTTCCAATGGATCAGCAGTGAAGAAGCACTCAAAGCCAATAAAGAAAACATCCGTGAAGAAATCGCAGATGTTTTAATCTACTCATTCATGTTATGTAACGATCTTGGACTGGATGTAAAAGAGATTGTGGAAGAGAAGATTGTGAAGAATGGGAGGAAGTATCCGGTTAATCATAATGGTTGAGACTCTCCTTTTAAGTAGAGAGAGCTTCTTTCCCAATTGAAGACCGCTCTCTCTATCTCCATGATGCGTTGATGATGATGGCGCTCTGCTCGGTTATCTTACCGTAATCCCCCCACTTCATTTGCTTTTAGCACCGTTCGCTAGCTCCCTGTTATTTTTTTAAAAAATGACATTTGTCACCCGATTTTCATGACATCACTTACTAAAATCCGCCTCCCTCAGCTTATACAATGGAATGAGTAAATCAGGAGGTGGTCTGTAAGCCATGAGCGATGTTGTGAGCTTGACGAATGTGACAAAGACATTCCGCCAAAAAACGGCGGTTAATCAGATAGATTTTTCAATTAAAAAAGGAGAAATTATAGCCATTCTAGGGCCAAACGGCGCCGGGAAAACAACAACGATTTCTATGATATTGGGGCTGTTAAAACCGACGGCAGGCAATATCACATTATTCGGTTCCATGCCGCATGAAAAACGGGTGCGTGAAAAAATCGGCACGATGCTGCAGGAAGTCAGCGTCATGCCTGGTTTGCGTGCAGGTGAAATCATCGAACTCGTTAGGAGCTACTACCCAAAGCCTCTATCCTTTCAAAAGCTTAGAGCGTTGACAGGTTTGACAGACAAGGATTTAAAAACACAGGCGGAAAAGTTGTCAGGCGGGCAAAAGCGGCGTCTCGGCTTTGCCTTGGCGCTTGCCGGTGATCCAGAACTGATGATCTTTGACGAACCCACGGTCGGAATGGATATCACTTCAAGAAACCGCTTTTGGCAAACGGTTCAAACGCTCGCAGAGCAAGGAAAAACAATCATTTTTTCTACACACTACTTACAGGAAGCAGATGATGCCGCGCAACGAATCTTGCTGTTTAAAGACGGCAGCATAGTAGCTGACGGGACGCCGCTCCAAATAAAATCAAGAATATCGAAGCATTCAGTTTCATTTATAGTCGATCCCGAACAGTCGCTTGAAAAGCTGTATCAGCACCCGGAAATCAAACGGATTTTTCGTAAAAACAACCGGGTTTACATCGACACGGCCAATACGGACAAAATATTGGAACTCATTTTCGCAGAAAAGATCGGCGCTTATGATATTCAAATTGAACGCGGAAACCTTGAAGAGGCGTTTCGCCAGCTGACAGGCAAAGGAGACGATGTAAAATGAATGTATTTCAGATGCAATGCAGAATGGAAATCAAAAGAATGCTTCGAAACCGCTATTTTGTCTTTTGGTCATTGGCTATGCCGATTGCTTTTTATTATATTTTTACAAATGTCGTCAATACGAATGCTCCCGACCCTGCCGCTTGGAAGTGGCAGAAGAGCTGACGAAACTAGCCTCAAAAAGTAAGGTTATCATTTTAACAACATTCGCCCGCCCCAGCTACTTCGAACGCGCCGCCAAAAGCAATGTCCACGGCTATCTGCTCAAGGACGGGGAAATCGACGACCTCGCAGATGCCATTCGCAAGGTAAACCCGCTCACCGAACGGGAGCAGGACATCCTGCGATTGGCGGCTTCGGGAAAGACGACGAAAGAAATTGCCGCCGAGCTGTTCCTATCAGCCGGTACCGTCCGGAACTATATTTCTGAGAATATGCATAAGCTGGGTGCGAAGAACCGGACGGAGGCGGCGAAGGTTGCTAAGGGGTAGGTTTGACCTAGTCATTTCATAAAAAGGGCTTAGAAAAGGTTAAATTTAATATTTTAAAAGTTGTATAAATATTAATAACAAACTAATTTCCCAATGGTTTTTTGCTTTATTTTTCCCTTTTTAAATACTGGTCTCTGTATAATCTCTAAATACAGTTCATGCATGGATTAATGATATAATTATGTTTAATTGATATCAAGCCAACAACTAATCATCAATTCTCTTTCCCTAACATTACCATAACCATTTTTCGAAATACTTCCTTCATCATATTCTTCTCATTAGACTTTTTTCAAAATCTGTTTTATTGATATGCAAATTGATATAAGAATATTGTATAATACAGGTATAATTATGTTTTCTGAATCAAAGCACTTTTCAAAATTTATTATAACTTTTTTAGGGGTTTCATTATGTTCTTGGACAAGTTTATTAAATTTAGTAAGTTGAGTGAAAAAACTGAAATTGAGAAAGTGAAGCTATTAGCCTTTTATAAAAATTCTAATGATGGCACAAACTCATTCTCTATAGACTCTATATTACAAGATCTAAGTGATATTGGACATCCAATATCGAATATTTCTCGTCTAAAGAAGAATATAGCAAAATCAAGAGATTTCAAAAAGAAAAATAAAGATAATACATATGTATTAACACCCTCTATAAGAGATAGGTTGCAAAAAGAATATGGCAGTTATTTCGAAAACACAGATGAAATTACTTCTTCTAATGAGGTTCTCGATGAGGGCTTATTTTTAGGTAAACGAGGATATTTAGACAAACTAATTAAACAAATTAATAATTGCTATACTAATAATTGTTTTGATGCTTGTGCTGTACTTATGCGGAGAGTTTTTGAAGTTTCTCTTATTCTCGCCTATGAGCATCACCAAATTCAAGATGACATAAAAGATGCAAATGGCGATTATTTAATGCTTGAAAAAATAACAAAAAATGCGTTAAAAAATAAAACATTAAATATCTCACGTTCGAGAAATGAATATAACTCAATAAGAGAATTAGGGAATTTTGCTGCACATAAAATAAAATACAATACTAGAAAAAAAGATATTGACGATATTAAACAGACTTATAGAGTGTGTTTAGAAGAATTATATTACCTCGCAGGTTTATTAAAGTAGGGAGGACTAAATATAATGACTAATCGAATTAGAATTAAATTAGGATCAATTGAGTTTGAAGTTGAGGGAGATAAGGACTTAATTCAGAACGAAAGGCAGCAATTTCTCAATTTTTTACCTCAAGCTTCTGCATATGTATCTCATGAAGAACAAAAAAAAATTATAGATGTTACATCGGAAACGTTGGGATCATCTGAAAGTTTGACTATTATTGAAAATGAAAAATACGAATCTACAGCTAATTTTTTTAACAAAAAATCTTTTAATAAAGATGTAGAATTAGTAATGGGGACTGCTTACTTTATTGATATTATTGAAGGAAACGGCCCTTTTACAATTAAAGATATTGAGAATAAACTAGCAGAAGCTAGATATCCAAAGCCATCAAACATTTCACGTGATATAAGTAAAAATATAAAGAAAGGATATATCGATGAACATACTGAAAAACGAGATGGATTAAAAACATTTAGAGTTCTTTCTGAGGGGAAAAAATGGTGTGAATCTTATATTCCATCTGAATCTACATTAAAAACTAGGAAGCAAACTACTAGTAAGAAAAATTCCAGAAATAGTTCTAAAACAAAATCGACCAAAAAAATTTCAAAACCAAATCTATTAACAAACCTTAATTTCAGACCAAATGGAAAATTGTCTTTAAAAGATCTTGTAAAGAATTATAATATTAAATCTGATATGGAGAGAGTTTTATTTATTGCTTATTACCTAGAAAATGAATTGGGAATTGAAGAGATAACAATAGATCATTTATACACTGGTTTCAAAGAACTTGAAACCAAAATTCCTACCGCACTTACCCAAGTAATAAGGCATACACAAAATAGAAAAGGTTGGATTGAAATTAATGATAATATAATTAATGTCTCAATTCACGGCGAAAATTATATAAAGTTTGATGCTGAAAAAAAATAAATGAGGTAAGGTTAAAAGAATTTTAGAAAAAGTGTTTATAAAGTTAAATATACATTTTTTCTTTTATAAATACAAAATAAAAGTGATTAATTTCTCACCATCTGAAATTAATCAGGGGGGATATTTGTACTTCTCCCCTGATTTCGATTTCTATAACCAAAATATATTCACTATTATGAACAACTCTCCTAATATGTTTTTATAAACTCCCTGATGTACTTGTATAAATCCTCTTTCCTTCGAAATTATATAACTTAAATAATTTGGAACTGTAATATTCTTGGTCAACGGCTAATCATCATCATTATTTAGCACATGTGGAATTTCCCCAAAAAAATTATCGTAACTCTTTAGTTCCTTTTTAGTTGTCATTAATAAGACCATCTAGTCAACTAATAAAATAATTAGTTATAAGATCAAATAACATTGGAACTTTTGTAGACTTCTGATTTTCTACTTCTTTAAGATAATTTTCAGCAATTATATACTTACTTCGATGATCATCAATAAAAGAATATATTTGTTCTTTTTGCTTAATACCTTCAAGAGTTAATGGGCTAAATATTGAATTCTCCCCTTTTATGATTGAAACTTTTATTTCATCGTTAAAAGTAAAACTTGCTAATGCATCTCTTTGTCCCATAGAGCCATGTTCTTGAATCGATTTAACTACTGCATAATAAAGAATTTTAGGTTCTAAGCAATCTTCAATTTCTGATGGTTTATAATAACCGTTTTTAATCAATCTACTAAGATCCACCTTACTCAGTTCTCTGTTAATTTGAATTCTAGAAATTTTTAACTTATCATTAACTTCATTTGGGGAATCAATAATGTTTAACATATCGTCAGTGTCTACAAGACATAAAACTTTACCCTTTAAAGGCTTGCTTTCACTTTTTTCCGAAAATGGAATTAGTAAATAATTATATAGTTTTACTACATTACCACATCCCCCAACTGCTAATATTTTCAAATTGGGAATGCTGGTTAAATAATGTTCGAGATATAGCTTATCATCGCTTCCCTCACAAATTATCCAGTTTGTATCATCAGCCCTCATTGAGCTTAAAATTGATGATGTAAGTTCAAAATAGCTTTTAATCATGACATCTCTAGGCAAGGATCCTCTCTTCTCAAAATAATTATTTAAGTCATATGAAAGTATATTTATCTTTCTGCTACTATCATTTCTTTCAAGAAATTGAAGATTACCAGTATCTGTTACAGGGAGAGACCCATACCAGTGCGTTGTTAATAACAACTGGTTATTTTTCGAAAGTCTTTGGAGCCTTTCAAATTGATTAAAAGCATTTGAAATATGTAACGAATTTTCAGGTTCATCAATTGCTAAGACTACACTTTTTTTAGACTTACTTTCGCTCTCTAAGAGAAAGGCTGTGGCAACATCAATTAAGGCAATCCTTTGTTCTCCAGAACTTAGTTCATTAATCTCTTTCTTCTCTTTTTTTAGTGTCCTTATTGAAAAAAAAGCCTCCAATATTTTTTTTCTTACATCTGTAGAGGTAAGATTCTTTTTAAATGCTCCTTCTACTTTAAAAGCATACTTGTTATCTATTTCTCCTATTATGTGATTTATTGATTTCATATACTCATTTAGGGAATTATTTAAGAAATCAATAACACTAATTGATTTTCTTCCCTCTTTAAAGTTCTTTTCATTTAAAATAGAATCAATTTTATTTAATATATCCGTACTCATTAACTCTTGCATTTCGCGATTTTCAATTTTAAGAACACTACTTGTATTCGTTTCAACCGGAATATAAATATAAGAGTAATAGTCCCTTATTATACTTAAAAGTACATCATAATCAAATCTCCCTAAATTCTCAGGCATATTCTTTAAAAGATCCTTAGTAAACGTACTAAAAAACACCTTATTTTTATTCTCATAACTTATTCCAATCATAAACAAATAATAGTTTTCAGGATCGTATCTATATTTTAGCTCATCTCTATAACGAAAGAATATGGTAAATTCTTCAGAATTTAGATTTGGATTTATATCTTGATTTGATGTCCAGAAATAATCACTAAGAAATGAAATAAAATTTAACGCTTCTGTATTAGGAACTTTTTGGTTCAACTCCTCTTTTTTTATTAAAAATACTGGTGCTAAAAACGTTTGTTCTTTTTTACCATTTTTGTTTTTGTTCCAATATCTATTATTGAAAAAAGTATTCAGACCTTCCAAAATAGAACTTTTACCAACACCATTGTTCCCAACAAAGATGGAGTACTTATTAACGTCATCATTACAAATCGGTATAAAATATAATCCTTGATATGTTTTGTAATGCCTCAAAAATAAACCTATAATCATAAAATATACCACCTGAAAAATTTTTTAAAGCACTTACATTTACTCCTTATACTACTTTTTGAGTATATCACATTAGTCTTATAATATCTTTGTTCGATGATAGAAAGTATTTTATGTTGCAACTACTAACAATTATGTCATTTTTCTTAATCTCTAAAACCTCACTCACTTATGATAAGGTTCCCCCCGATTAATCCGAAACGCCCGATAAACCTGTTCCAGCAAAATCAGCCTCATCAGCTGATGCGGGAACGTCATCCGTGAAAACGACAGCTTTTCATCTGCGCGCTTCAGGACGGCGTCGCTCAAGCCGAGCGAGCCGCCGATGACGAAGGTTACCTTGCTCTTTCCATATGTGGCGAGTCTATCCATATTATCGGCTAATTCTTCCGAACTTTTCATTTTTCCTTCGATTGCCAAAGCGATGACATGGGCGTCGGGGCTGATTTTGGAGAGAATTCGTTCGCCTTCTTTGTCTTTGACGATTTTCATGTCCTGATCGCTTAAGTTTTCCGGGGCTTTTTCGTCCGGCAGTTCGATGATGTCGACTTTTGCGTATGCCGAAAGCCGTTTTATGTATTCGTCAATTCCTTGTTTTAAATATTTTTCTTTTAGTTTTCCGATTGCTACGATTGATATATTCACAGGTCATCCCCACTTTAAGAACAAGTTATTCAGATTCTTTATCCACAATTGTGGATAAAGGTTGTGTATTTAGTGTCCGATCATTCGTTCCCCACTATATATACTGCAGGCTTATCGCACAATTCACAGGTTGTGGATAAACTGTGTGTATGTTCGATTTTTCTGATTTCAGGGGCCAATTCTTCTTCATCCACATACATGTCAATGACGGTTTCAATATGCTCTTCGCAAGACTTCATAAAAGTCCCTCCAATATCTGTATCATTGGGCTCTTTTATAAAAAAGCTCCTTATTCAATATACCCTATTTATGCACATGTTAGTAGGTTTTAGCATGACTTCATGCGGTTATCCACAAGCTTTTATATTCCTCTGGATAACTCTGTTCCAGCTAAATTAAAAACACCAGCTAATCTCGCTGATGCTTTCATCTTGTTTTTATATTGCTTCTCTTTTTTCCTGAACAACTGAAGAATGCTGATTCGTGATATGCTGCAAATATGAAACGTTAAGAATGAAAGTCCAAAACCCGTTAACCGGCTTTTCTGACAACCCAATAAATGCTTTTCTAACCTTAAATGCACTAACTAGATTTATCGTCCAAAAAAGGAGAAATGAGAGCTGCGGGAGGAAGCTGTGTCCGGGGCGCAGCGGGAGAAGCAAAATGCTGTTGCTGTATGGCAGCAGATCTTCTCTTTGAAATGTGATTGAGTAAAAAGTCCAAAAAGGCTCCAAAATTGAAAAGACGCTTAACAGCAGCGTCACTTTTATGGCGACATACGGGAGCTTAATTTGGCATCGTTCTAAATTCTTTCTTCTTGAAAGAAACCAATACGGGATGTATATACCCGACGTTATGATTGTTAATAACACCGCATATATGGCTTTTATTTTCGGAAATTCTTCTAATTCCTTACTCATGCTGAAACACTCTTCTTTCCTTAAAACTGTTCTTCCAGGTCTTTTTATCCTTGTCATCTATACTTTTCCACTTTCCATATCAAAATGTACTATATTGAATGCAATAAATCAAAATCCATTGAAGTGTCAAATTGGGATTTTCTTAGGTATATGGATTCTTTTTTTTGACCTGAATAAAAAAACTATATCATTTTACCTAATCCTTATTTCTTATTCACCTGCAGAAATTCGACAATCAATAGGACATTATTCGTCATATTTTTACCTTTGTAATATGCAATCTGTCATTACGTAACATAAAGAGGTTCATTCGAATCATTTTGTCTTTTTTTCGTTATTTCCCACCTCTCTCAAATAGGAATAATGACACGCTTTGTTTCATGTGGAACATTGGCCATGAAAAAAGATCAAAGCTTCACAGCTTTGATCTTACAGCCTCTTGCTCATATGCAAATCCGTCGTCTCAAAATTCATTTTTTCATAAAGCCGCTTCGCCTTTTTATTATGGGCGAATACATGCAGGGACAGCTTTTGGACTCCTAATTGCTTTGCCTCTTCTTCTAAGACGGCTAAAGCCTGCTGGCCGATTCCCTGCCCTCGATACGCTTCATAAAGCCCGAAATCGTAAATAAATGCTTCCTTTTGAGGATGGTGCGGGTCAGCGTAGAGCCAAAGCCAACCTGCGGCATCCTCACTGTCGTCCATGATTGACCATAGATGATGGTTGTTCGTTTCAATGCCGTTTGGCAATAGAGCTGCAAATTGCTCTTCTGCTTTCTCCATCGCTTCCGCCACTGTCCATGTGCCCGCTTTTACTTTCTCCATGGCGTAATGCTGGATGGAATAGGCATGGTATGTCTTAAAGTCTTCTTCCGTCATTGGCATTAAACGGATTGCCGGTTTTTTTCTCGGTTTGTTTAAGTCAATTTTAATTTTTGATTTCAACATCAAATTGTGCTTCACTTCCTTGTTTATTGATCATGATGCTTTGCTCAGCCATTCGCTTTTCGGCTCGGAAAGTTTATTGATTCTGTGCTGAATGTAAATGACATTCAAAAGGAACGCAAAAATGGATCCATTCGCAGGTTCTTTGCCTGAGAGCTTGTTTAATGAAGCGGTCACCACCAGTGCGCAGTAAATCAAAACACCTGCGGACAGAATCAAAATCACGCGGTCGAGCAGCATATAAAGGCTGTAATGCATGTCAGGAAAAGCGATTTTTGCTGATATTCTAATTGGAATCGAAAATAAATGATAAAATATGATAGCTTTTAACGTGGTGTAGGGAATATCATGATAAGGCAGCAAATCGAAGCTTTTTTTCCTGGATAGAAACCAGTATGGTATGTAAACCCCCAGTGTGATCAGACATAGCACAAAAACGGACACGATACTTCTGCTCTTTACATTAGACAGCGTTTTCAACGCAGTCTGCACATTGTCGTTCATATCATTCCTCCGGACACTCGTTTTCCAAACAAATGAATTGAATGAATTTTTTCATAGCAGCGGCACACCCCCTCAATATATTCTTTTCTCCGCTTTTAGACAATATGACTTAGGTACCAATATGACAAATGTACTATTTTTTAAAAAGGATTGCCGCCTTCTCGATTAGCTGAAAAATGTGTGACAACCGTTTTTATGTCATAAGAATGAAACAAAAAACAAAGAGCCTGATTGGAATTCAGGCTCTTTTGTTTACCGCTGTATACTTTTTTGAAGAGAAATCTGCCAGTTGATGCCGGTGCCAATATGGTGTGTTTTGGCAAAGGATCCTTGATTGAGGGCAATACCCAGGCGGTCTAATGAATTGATATAAACAACCGGCTTACCGACCGGCATATCAGCAAACGACCGTCCAAAAGCCATCGTTTGCTGATAGACTTTGGTGTCCTCGTGTTTGATGACCACTTCCACAGGATCTCCGTATTGAACGTCAAGTGACTTGAACAGTTTACGGCTGATATTTGTCCAAAGGTTTCCAAACCGGATATCTAAAATGTCGATCGTTCCGGTTATCCAATCATTTTCGATATAAGCTTCCATGACCGGAAGTTTGACGATGGAATCTGTTGAAACTTCAGGACCGATCCGGTCGAAGCTGAGAATCCCGGCTGCCAGTCTTGCCCCGGTGTAAGCGTAAATGTCGCGTCCATGGAAAGTATGTGATTCGCCTGATCTCGGAAGCCTGTTTTGCGCTTCATCAAGATAGCGCACTTCGACAATCCCATTCTGCCGGCTGATATGGGTGAGTGTTCCGTTGTCCGGTGTGATGATATATTGATCGGAAGAGGTTCTGACTGCGACGCTGCGGCGTTCCGAACCAACACCTGGATCGACGACAGACACGAAGACAGTGCCTTCAGGCCAATAAGAAACGGACTGTAGCAGCCGATAGGAAGCCTCCCAAATGTGAAAAACGGGAATGTTGTGCGTCAAATCAAAAATCCGGAGTGAACTGTCAACTGAATAAGCCACGCCGTACATCGCATTTACCGCCCCGTCATCAAGGCCAAAATCAGATTGTAATACAAGTGCATGCTGACTCATCCTATCTCCCTTTCCGCCTTGATTTTCGCAGTGAATCTGCCTTTGCCAAAATGTTTAAATCATCATATCGTACGCGAAATTGAAACGCAATATGATGTTTTGTCTATTTTTTAGAAACTCTCATTTTTATTGAAGCAAAAACTTCGATTTCACACCCTAAAAACCCGATTATTCATCCGGAAAGTCTTATTTTCCTCTCTAACTATCCCATTTTTGACTTTTGACGATCATTCCTCAGACTTGGCATAATAAAAAAACAGCCCGGCCGTACCGGCCAGACTGTCTTTATCAGCTTCCCAATTTGGATCGGGACAGCTTTACTTCTGTTGTTCTTTCTTTTCCGCCCCGCAGGTATTTGATTTTCACCTTATCGCCGACGTTTTTGGTGTAAAGCTTTTTACGCAGATCAACGATATCGTAAACGCGGTCACCGTTGAATTCGACGATGACATCAAGCTCTTTCAAACCGGCTCTGCCTGCAGGAGACACCGGCTGAACGCCCATTACAACGACCCCTGATGTTACGTCTTTCGGCAGTTTAAGCGTTTCCTGCCAGTGGTAGCTTGCAATGTCGCCAAGTGATTTCATCTCAATTCCGAAATACGGCCGTCTTACTTCTCCGTACGTTTCCAAATCTTCGATAACCGGAATGGCAAGGTTGGCAGGGATGCTCAGACCGATGCCTTCGACGGCTGATTCAGCGATTTTCATCGAATTAATGCCGATGACTTTTCCATCAATATTAAACAGTCCGCCTCCGCTGTTGCCCGGGTTAATGGCAGCATCCGTCTGCAATACTTCGGCATTCCAGTCCGGCTGTCCGTCTCCGTTTGAATCGACCGGAACAGCGCGTTCGGTTCCTGAGATGATTCCTTGTGTAACAGACCCTGAAAACTGCAGGCCGAGCGGGTTTCCAATCGCGATGACAGGCTCGCCTGTCTTCACTTTATCAGAATCTCCGAATTCAGCAGCCGCTTTTATTTTATTGCTGCTGACTTGCAGGACGGCCAGATCCATCAGTTTATCACTGCCGATCAGTTTTGCCGGAATCCGCGTTCCGTCATTCAGACTGACTTCGATTTGGGATGCCCCTTCAATGACATGGTGGTTGGTCACAATGTGGGATGTTTTGCCGTCCTTTTTATAAATAACGCCCGAGCCTGTTCCCGCTTCGCTGTCTCCATCCCATACACCGGTTTTTTGGATGTTGATAACGCCGACAACAGAATCAGAAACCTTAGAGACCACTTGTGTGACTTCATTGTTCACGTTGACGGATACATTGCGGACCGCACCGCCCTGCTGAGCTCCTTGACCTCCGCGCGCTTCAATGACTTGCAGATTGTACGGCAGCCATCCCTGCTGCGAGAGATACGGCAGCGCAAACACTGTTAAAAGAGCGCCGATAACGGCGCCGACCAGGCTTGAAAACAAAAAGCTTCTCCAATTTCTCACCGGCTTTTCCCGAACGAATTTTTCCTCATCATGATTAAACTCCACTATATTCAAATCCTTTCAAGGAACGATATATGTATATAGTGTGGATCATCTGCCCGCAGATTAATCATTCAATCAGTAAAATTTACACCGCTACAAGAGGTGTCGGTTTCTTAGGATCGGTATCATATAAGTCAAACGTTTCTCCCGCTGCAAATCCTTTGGCAGCCAACGTTTGCTGGACGGACATTCTCGCTAGCTCTTTCATGTTGTTGTCCTGGCTTAAATGAGCCAAATAAATTCTCGATGTCTCATCACCGATTACATCAGTCATTGCGAGTGCTGCGTCCTCATTGGATACATGTCCGACGTCGCTTAAGATCCGGCGCTTGATGTTCCACGGATAGCGGCCCATTTGCAGCATGCCGACATCATGATTGCTTTCAAAAACAAAAGCGTTTGCCGAGCGGATAATGCCTTTCATTCTGTCGCTGACATAGCCCGTATCCGTAATCAAAGCGAGCTTTCGGCCATTATAATGAAAAACATAAAACATCGGCTCTGCGGCGTCGTGGGATACGCCAAACGATTCGACATCGAGGGAGCCGAACGATTTGACGGTTTCCATTGGAAACACGAATTTTTGGCCGTTATCCATTTTGCCGATATGCCCTTCCATCGCCTTCCACGTTTTTTCATTGGCGTAAACGGGCAGCTCATATTTTCTTGCCAGCACACCAAGTCCTTTTATATGATCACTGTGCTCATGCGTAACAAAAATGCCGTCAAGCTGATCAAGCTTTCGGTCAATTTGCGCCATCAGCCCTTCCATCGCCTTCCCGCTAAGTCCTGCGTCAACTAAAAAAGCGTGGTCATCGGTTTCCAAATATAAAGCATTACCGGTACTCCCGCTCGCAAGTACGCTAAATTGCAGGCTCATGGTTTCTCACTCCATTATGATTTTTCCTTTTTCTCTTGTGATTGAAGAAGCGCTCCATCCCGTGCATCCACGATAAATTCTTCGTGAATGGTTTTATCGTCCGTTTTGCGCTCCACTTCGATCCGCCAAACGGGCACGAAAATTTGCGCGCTTGCCAGCGGATACTGCGTGAAATAGCCAAGCTCGGCTGATTTAATTTTGCTGTACTTCTTCAAATAATCCGGATAGTACAAAGCTTCAACCGCTCCGACTGCGGAGATCAGACTTTCCGTTTTGACTTCTTTTATATCCTGCAGCATCGACTGCTTATATGAAACAACTTCGTTTTTATTATTCAGGTACAGAACGACTTCGCCCATCTCTGTGTTATCATCGTTTTGCCGATCCTGAAAAATGTAATTTCCATTATAGGTTTGGAAGAAAACGATCTGTTTTCCGGATTTATCGACTTTCCAAAGCTTGTACTTGTTGCCGTCGATAATCTCTTCGTTCACGATTTCCCTTGCTTTTGTCTCCATATCCGCTTTCGGAAGTGCAATGGGTGTTTCAAATTCCATTTCTATTTCCGTCAAAGCGTTCTCTTTTGCGGTATTCATTAACGCCTTCGGCTTTTGCCCTTTTAACGATTTAATCTCGCTTTGCTTAAAGACTCGCTTTTGTGCAGAGATTGAGGAACCTTTTGATGTCTCTTTAGACAAGTTGCCGTATGAAATATGGTCTGCTTTCATATCTTCCTGCAGCGTTGATTTTTCTAAAATCGGAAACTGATTGTTGCTGCGCTTATCAAAGTATTGAAAGGCCAAAAAGATATCAAGGATGAGGAAGACGATAATGAAGATTGTTTTTGTTCTATTCCACTCCATTCTCAACGCCCTCCTTCACCGCTGAATCTTTCTTTGATACCGGCTTTATCGTACCGTTTATTTTAATGCACCAAGTCGGTACAAGTTTTACAAGAGGGTCTTGTTCCTCTGATACTGAGACCATTTCATAGGCAGGAAAGATTTGCTCAATCTTATCAAAGTCATACTCTTCATTGTCTTGCAGGAACTGAATCAATTCTTCTCCGCTCATGATTTCTTTATCCTTTTTGCTGACCGGATTAGCGTTTGCGCCCAAGACATATGTTGGGTGTTTATAATCCAATATGTCGTTGTTTGCCCAGCGAAGTTCAATCGCTGTCGTTCCGAAAGGCTGGTTTTGGCTGTTAACGACCGGCAGCTGATCCATAAACAGATTAAAGTTGATCTGCTGATTTTCATTCAAGCCGAAAAATTGATAATCATCCGTCCAGCTTCCCGTGTCGTTTAAATATTTAAAGCTTTTATTGATCAGCTCTCCATTTTGATAAGCAGAACTCGGTTCCAGGTTGCGGTGCTGGAACTTAATCTGTCTGTTGTTCGAGTAGACCTCCAAAAGGCTTGTTCCATCCGTATATACCGGTCGGTTTAAGTTGGTTTCCTGCCGGACGGTTTGCGGATCATCAAATAAAGCTTTTTTAAAACGCGTCGGGCTGATCGTTTCTGTAAAATACTCTTTTTCAGACAGCTTCAGCCTATTAACCGGAAGCAAGACATCTCTGCGAGAATTGATTGCAAAGTCCTCGTAAAGAGGCATCTGCGATTTTTCTTTTTCAATGTCTGCAAGGATGTTGCGGTAATTTGCCGATTCAATCACCGCTTCAACAACCGTCTCTTTGCTGAAGGATACAAAGTAGATTTTTTTCATGCCCCGTCCTTCATTGAAAGGAAGAACAATTCTGTCAAAAGAGTTGTATTCATAAGAGTTGGCGGACCATTTGAAAAGCGGCTGCAGCACATCGATTGGAATATTGTCGCTAAAAACGAGATCCAATTTGGAGTCTTTATTTTTAGCGTACAGCCAGTTTTTGAACTGCTGCCTGTCAAATTTGTCCGAGATATCCTTTAACGATTTGACTTCCCATCGGCTCATGTCGTCCCAGAGCTGAGAATAGAGCGTCGTATCATTCAGCAAATAATGCTGTCCATTCTCATGAATGAACATTTGCTGAGGTTTGACGGCTTCATTTAGCAACTTTGTCTGATTTGTAATCGGCTGTTTATCGCTGACCTGAGCCTGTGAATCTTCTACTTTTTCGTAATTCCCCTGAAATCCCCAAATATTAAAAGTAAAAAGAAGACTGATCAAAACCAAAAGGGACAGTATTATCGTTTTAATTGTTTCACGCTTCATCCCAATCATCCTCTTGTTCTTCTTTATATGGCAGGGTAAATGTGATCGTTGTTCCTTTTCCTTCGATACTGTCGGCCCAAATGTCGCCGCCATGGGCTTGTACCATTTCTTTTGCGATCGCAAGACCAAGCCCCGTACCGCCGAGTCTTCTTGTTCTGGCTTTATCGACACGGTAGAAACGCTCGAAGATCTTCTCCATGTCTTTTCTCGGAATGCCGACACCTTCGTCTTTGACACTGATATAAAGAAGCTCTTCTTCTTCATTTACATCAACAGAGAACGTGATATGGCCTCCTTCAGGGGAATATTTCAATGCATTTGAAATGATATTATCCAGCACTTGCGTAATCTTGTCCGGATCGATTTCAACATACAATTCTCTATCCGGCAGATTACTGATAAACTCAACATGCTGCTCTTTCGTCATTTCAAAGCGCTCAATAATCAATGAGAAGAAACGGATAAAATGAATCCATTCTTTATTGAATTGGTAGTCCTTGCTGTCAAACTTAGAAAGCTGCAGCAAGTCGTTGACAAGTCTGATCATGCGCTCTGTTTCATTCTGTGTCACATTCAAGAAGCGCGGCGCAATGTTTGGATCCTGCCACGCGCCTTCCGCAAGCGCTTCTAAATAGCTGCGCATTGTGGTGAGCGGCGTTCTTAGTTCGTGGGAGACATTTGCCACAAATTCTCTCCGTTCTTGATCGATCTGCTCTTGTTCTGTGACATCGTAAATAACCGCAATCAACCCATCAATCTTTCCGTGTTCTTTTTGGATGACCGAGAAATTGACGCGAAGCACAGACGTCCGTTCTTCCTGTTCAATTTCAAGAAGGAGCGAGTCCTGCTGTTCAACCAAATCTTCGAACGTGTATTCATCTTCAAGGCCGAGCAGTGAGGTGATCGGCATTTCGAGAGCCGTTTCACGTGAAACATTTAAAAGCTCCAGTGCCGGCGTATTAAGCAAAATAATCGCGCCATTTCGGTTTGTCGCGATAACCCCGTCTGTCATATAGGCAATAACAGAAGATAGTTTTTTTCGTTCGCCTTCTGTCATGGATTGAGCTTCTTTCAGCTCTCTCGTTAAATAATTAAACGTTGTGGCCAGCTGGCCGATTTCGTCGTTTCCGTACTTTCTGACTTTTCTTGAGAAATTTCCTTTCGCCAGTTCAATGGCCTGCTTTCTCATATCTGACAACGGATGTGTAATCGTTCGCGCGACAAAAATCCCGAGGAATGCAGTGATTCCAAGCGCAATAAAAGTTCCAGACGCTAAAATGGTGTTGATCGTCCGGATTTGATTGTAGACATTATCCATCGATGCCACGACATAAATGGCCCCGATCGTCTCTTGATTCGATTTTTTAATCGGCGTGACTGAAATCCGCACTTTGCTGTCACGCTCCGGGTCGAAAAATTTGTTTTCGTACGGAATACCGACAAGCAGTGTCCTTTTAATAATGCCCTCTGTTGTCTTTTTCCCCGCCACCTCCCGGTTATAAGGATTGGAGGTCGCGATGACTTCATAGCTTTTATCAATCAGACTGACTTCGAGAATTTCGCCTTCCTTGCTGAAATCATTTAGAATCCGCTCTGCGTCTTCTTTCAAGGTAGTCGAGGAAGACGTGCTTCTATCCTTCGTCATTTCCTGTTCCAGATAATACGAGAGGTTGTTCACCCGCTGGTCAAGAGAGTCATTATATGATTTAAGAAGTGACTTCTCCATCTCATTGACAAAGTAGACGCCGATAATCTGCATGGCAACGATAATCAGCAGAACGTATATTAAGGTAAACTTAAAATGAATCGAGCGGAAAAAACTGACTTTATTCATTTCGGTATTAGTCCTGTTCCGGATTTCTCAAATAGTAGCCGACACCGCGCCTTGTGACGATCCAGCTTGGGTGACTCGGATTATCCTCGATTTTTTCGCGAAGGCGTCTGACCGTAACGTCAACTGTCCGGACATCTCCAAAGTAGTCGTATCCCCACACGGTTTGCAGCAGATGCTCACGCGTCATGACCTGCCCGATATGTTTAGCAAGGTAATGCAGCAGTTCGAATTCCCGATGCGTCAGTTCGATTGTCTCGTCTCGTTTTGAAACGACGTAGGCATCCGGAAAAATGACGAGCGATCCGATTTGAATTTCGTTTGAAGACGATTCTTCTTCGGCAGGAGCCGCTGTGTTCTGTCTTCTCAAGTTCGCTTTGACACGCGCGAGCAGTTCGCGAGTGCTGAACGGTTTTGTCACATAGTCGTCAGCTCCCAGTTCAAGACCGATGACTTTATCGATTTCCGAATCCTTTGCTGTCAGCATAATGATGGGCATATCATATTTTTTGCGGACTTCACGGCACACTTCCACACCGTCCTTGTTCGGAAGCATGATGTCGAGCAGAATCATATCAGGGTTGAGATCCTCAACCATCTGAAGCGCTTCATTGCCGTCGTATGCGCAATGGACTTCATAGCCCTCTTTTTTCAGATTAAACTCTAAAATATCAGCAATCGGCTTTTCATCATCTACAACTAGTATCTTTTTTTCCATTATTCGTTCCCCCTGGTTCAGAGTTTGGATACAATACAGCCAGCGGATGGCTGCCTAAGTTTTATATCAAGTACACTGCATGTCTTCATTAAAAAACACTTTCTAGAAAATAGATTTCTTATACATTATAACGTTTATGAAGCAAAAGTTAAAAAAATAGTTCAAAGGAAAACGTTTGGAAATTAAATCCACCTGCTATTTTTCCGCTTTTATCACAACAATTAAATTTTTGTGACTTTTTTTACTGAAAAATGAAACATCTTCCCCTTCAAGACCGTCTATATAGTAACGTCTTCTTCTTCGGCCGGGTTACCGGCCTCCCTTTTTTTCTCCTTTTTATTCCTTCAGCATTTTATTTCCTTGTTTTCAGCTAAAAGAAAACGCATCTGCTTAAAAACAGACGCGCTTTTTAGAGTGGCTCGGGACGGAATCGAACCGCCGACACACGGATTTTCAGTCCGTTGCTCTACCAACTGAGCTACCGAGCCAGGTATGTAACTTATTTAAAATGGCGGTCCGGACGGGACTCGAACCCGCGACCTCCTGCGTGACAGGCAGGCATTCTAACCAACTGAACTACCGGACCTTGCATATTTACAGTACCTGCTTCGGAGAAGAATCGTGGTCTCCTCCGGAGCAAGCGGGGATTTAGCAATTACGCTAAAGTAAATCAATGACCCGTACGGGATTCGAACCCGTGTTACCGCCGTGAAAGGGCGGTGTCTTAACCGCTTGACCAACGGGCCAGGGAAATGGTGAGCCATGAAGGACTCGAACCTTCGACCCTCTGATTAAAAGTCAGATGCTCTACCAACTGAGCTAATGGCTCAAGATTAAATTACACCCTTAGATTTAATCTGAAATAACGACGTCCACATCTCAGGAAGCTTTTTCGAGATGTCTCTCGATGTGTACGCTGAAGCGAATTCTCCGAAGCTTATTCGGACGTGCTCTACCAACTGAGCTAATGGCTCGTTTCGTTGTTTTCGCAACAACGAGATTTATATTATCATAGAACGAACAGAAGTGGCAATATATTTTTTTATTTTTTTATTATTTTTTCCCTTCGTGATGATACTCCGCCCCTTCGCGGTTCAGCCAGTGCATGATTCCGTTCGGATGGAATACAGACAGCAGCCGGTCAGCTTCATGAAGCGGCATCCACTTGGCTTCAACAATGTTCTCGTCAAACGTGATGGCATCCGGACGATCGGTGATCCGGGCTCTAAAGACGATGAAATATACATGCTCGCCGCCGATAATCGCTTCATTTATAGCTAATATATCAAGAGGCTGAATTCCGTAGCCTGTTTCTTCCTTCATTTCTCTCGCCGCGGCTTCTGTTAGCGATTCTCCAGCTTCCGCCTTGCCGCCCGGCAGCGTCCACGATTGATTTTTCTTATTTTTCACCATCAGGATGTTTCCGTTCTCTTCCACGAATGAATATACAACATCGACACGT
The DNA here is from genome assembly GCF_038002625.1 of Bacillus sp. FSL K6-1284. Lineage (NCBI taxonomy): Bacteria > Bacillati > Bacillota > Bacilli > Caryophanales > Bacillaceae > Bacillus > Bacillus sp. FSL K6-1284. The sequence goes on from NZ_JBBOCW010000001.1 coordinate 4,357,189, forward strand.
TCCACCCGTTTGCCCTCCTTGTCCTTGAAAAACAAAGCCCCTGCGAACTGCAGAGGCTCTTCTGGAATTTAGTTCGGACGATAAACGCTTCTCACCACATTTGTTTGAGAGCGGTCAGGACCGACTGAGAAAATAGAAAGCGGAATGCCTGTCAGCTGAGAAACTCGCTCTAGATAATGGCGGGCATTTTCAGGCAGATCGCTCAAGTTTTTCGCTCCTGTGATATCTTCTGTCCAGCCCGGCATTTCTTCATAGACAGGCTCACATTCAGCGAGCGCTTTTAAGCTTGCCGGGAACTCTTCGAGGATCTCGCCGCGGTATTTGTAAGCGACACAGATTTTCAATGTTTCAATACCGGTCAATACGTCAATTGAATTTAATGAAAGGTCGGTAATTCCGCTGACGCGGCGGGCATGGCGGACAACCACGCTGTCAAACCAGCCGACGCGGCGCGGGCGCCCTGTTGTTGTTCCGTATTCGCGGCCGACCTCACGGATTTGGTCTCCGATCTCATTGTTCAGCTCTGTCGGGAACGGCCCGTCTCCGACACGCGTTGTGTAAGCTTTCGATACACCAACGACATGCTGGATTTTTGTCGGTCCCACACCTGAGCCGATCGTTACGCCGCCGGCGACAGGGTTTGAAGATGTAACAAACGGATATGTTCCTTGGTCGATATCAAGCATAACCCCTTGCGCCCCTTCGAATAAGACGCGGCGGCCGTCATCAAGCGCGTCGTTTAAGACGACGGACGTGTCGCAGACATATTGTTTGATCTGCTGGCCGTACTCATAGTATTCGTCTAAAATGTCATCTATTTTAAATCCTTCCGCATCGTACATTTTTTCCAGCAGACGGTTTTTTTCTTCTAAATTGCGGGCGAGCTTTTCTTCAAAGACTTCTCTATCCAGCAGATCGGCGATGCGGATTCCGACGCGAGCGGCTTTGTCCATATAAGCCGGGCCGATTCCTTTTTTCGTCGTGCCGATTTTATTGGCCCCTTTCCGCTCTTCTTCGACCGCATCAAGCTTTAAATGATACGGCAGAATGACATGGGCCCTGTTGGAGATTCTCAAGTTGTCCGTGCTGACGTTCCGCTCATGAAGATAAGCCAGCTCCGTCACCAATGCTTTCGGATCAACAACCATTCCGTTGCCGATCACACACGTTTTATCCTTATAAAAAATACCGGATGGAATCAAATGCAGTTTGTACGTTACCCCGTTGAATTTAATTGTATGTCCTGCGTTATTTCCGCCTTGGTACCGTGCGATTACCTCTGCGTTTTCGGAAAGAAAATCGGTGATTTTGCCTTTTCCTTCGTCACCCCACTGCGTACCTACAACAACTACTGAAGACATATCCGTGCACCTCCGTTAACCTTTTCAAACGATATCAATATCAAACACATTCAGTTTATCAGTGTCATCCCGCAAAGTCAATCGGAAATCCGAACATTAATTTTAACACCAAACACATTTGTTCGTTATTATAAAGCAAATTTCATATATTTTCTTTTTAATAGACAGTCTGTAAGTCAAATCTTAAAAATAAGCGTTTTTCTTGGACAAAGACACATAAAAAACCGGCAACACAAATATTCAATAAGTAAGGAGGGAGATGCCGATGGAGACGGTATTAATTTTTGCATCTGTTTTATCGCCGATTATTTTGGCGCTGGTCGAATTGGTGAAGAAGACGTTCAAGGTGCCGAAAAACTTGATTCCGCTCGTTTCACTCTTGATAGGTTTGCTGATCGGGGCCGCAGCATATCCTTTTACAGACCTTGAACTCGTGCTCCGTTTATGGTCCGGAGGACTTGCCGGATTAACCGCAACGGGGTTATTTGAAATCGGTAAAAACCGCAATGCAAGAAAAAAGAAAAATCCCTGAGAGCATGTCTCAGGGATTTAAGCACCAGGCGCAACACCCGCGTCATCAAACCGGCGTTCAAGGTTGACGAACTTATTGTATTCTTTTACAAAAGCGAGTGAGACGGTCCCGACCGGGCCGTTCCTTTGTTTTGCAATAATGATTTCAATGATGTTTTTATTCTCAGATTCTTTGTCATAGTAATCATCGCGGTACAGGAACGCAACGATATCGGCGTCCTGCTCGATACTTCCCGATTCCCGGATGTCCGACATCATCGGACGCTTGTCCTGGCGCTGCTCGACGCCCCGGGAAAGCTGTGAAAGGGCGATGACTGGAACTTCAAGCTCCCTCGCCAGCGCTTTCAGTGCACGGGATATTTCCGACACTTCCTGCTGACGGTTGTCACTTGATCTGCCGCTTCCTTGGATGAGCTGCAGGTAGTCGATCAAAATCATGCCGAGGCCGTTCTCCTGCTTTAACCGTCTGCACTTGGAACGGATTTCGCTGACGCGGATCCCCGGTGTATCATCGATGAAAATACCGCTGTTTGATAAGCTTCCCATCGCCATTGTCAGCTTGCCCCAATCTTCTTCCGTCAGGTTTCCGGTCCGGAGATTCTGGGCGTTGATGTTGCCTTCCGCACAGAGCATCCGCATGACCAGCTGTTCGGCGCCCATCTCAAGGCTGAAGATCGCGACGCTTTCATCGGTTTTAGTCGCCACGTTTTGGGCGATGTTTAAGGCAAAAGCAGTTTTACCGACTGACGGACGGGCGGCTACGATGATCAAATCGTTTCTTTGAAAGCCCGCCGTCATTCGGTCAAGCTCGGTAAAACCTGTCGGGATCCCGGTAATGTCCCCTTTTCTGTTGTGGAGCTGTTCGATATTATCGTAAGTTTGAACGAGCACATCTTTAATATTTTGAAAGGCCCCGGAGTTTTTGCGCTGGGCGACTTCCATAATCGTTTTTTCTGCTTCGCTTAAGAGGTCTTCGACTTCATCCTCCCTTGTATATCCGTCTTGAGCAATCGTCGTTGCCGTACGGATCAAGCGGCGGAGAATCGATTTTTCTTCCACGATTTTTGCATAATACTCTATATTAGCCGCAGTCGGCACAGAATTTGCAATATCCGTCAAATAAGAAATACCGCCAACCTCTTCCAAAAGGTCCGTGTTCGCAAGCTCTGATGTCACCGTCACCAGGTCTACAGGCTCGCCGCGGTCTCCAAGAACAAGCATGGCGTTATATATTTTTTGGTGCGACATTCTGTAAAAATCATCTGGAATCAAGACTTCTGACGCCAAAGTTAAAGCTGATGGTTCTAAAAAAACAGCACCTAACACGGCCTGTTCGGCTTCGATATTTTGCGGCGGCAGCCTGTCATTCAGAAGATCTGTCATGTTAAGCACCGTCCTCCCATTTAAAAATAATCCAACGTCTATTTTACCATTTTTACAGAAAAAAAGTAGACTCGCTTTTTGTAGAAATATTTTCATAGAAAGGGAGAACGGCAATGAGGATGTTTGCTCCCCTGATTTATCCGGGAAAACAAATCAATAACATGTTTGGGGAGGTTGTTTTTCATGAAGGTCTATATGGTGACACCAAATGCCGAGACGGACGGATGGTTTTTGAAACTGGAAGATACGGCGCCTGTTGAGCTTTATGACACAAGGACAGAGGCCGTAGAAAAAGGAGAAGAGATGGCGAAAGAGAATCGTCCTGCGAAGCTTGTCATCTATGACCGGCAGGACAACAAAGAAGACGAACGGTCTTATTAAACACCTCGGCCGAGGTGTTTTTTTATTCCACTATTAATCCAGCCGGCTGTTCCAATAGTTTTTCATAAGCATGCTGACCATCAAATCGGTCGCATGTTGGTACAAATCCCATTCTTCATAGGCCGCAAATTTCATCCGCAGCGTTTGCAGCACATTGCGCATATCTTTGTATTCTTCAAATGTGTAAAGCCCTTTCGCTCTGATCTGCTGTTCATACAATTTCTTTTTCAGCACAGATAATGTCGAATTCAAGACGATCACCTCCTCTTTATTTATATCGCTTTTTTCTTTTTCTTCCAACTCACTTGTCATATGATGTTACAATATATATCGGAGTCAATATTCACTGTTGCGTACTCTGTACACTGGGGTACAATATAAAATGGAGGACTTTATGAAACCTTTACAAATATCTGCCGAAACGGCGCAAAAACTTTCGGAAAGCTTAAATCTTCCTCTTGAACAAATCATGCATATGCCGCAGCATATCCTGCTTGCGAAAATTGCCGAAATTCAGAAGCAAGATCAAAAAAGTAACCTTGGATGATGTTCCGGGTTTCTTTTTCATGTCACTTTTCCACCTGAAAGCAAAGGAGAATACAGCATGCATTACATTGACGCTCGACGCCCTCGTTTGAACAATATCTTATTGATTGCAGGAATCATATTTATCGCTTTTAATTTAAGACCGGCTATTACATCTGTCGGGCCATTGATCAGTTCGATCCGCTCGGATATGGATTTGACGAACGGCATGGCCGGCTTCTTGACGACGCTGCCGCTGTTATCTTTCGCCGTCCTGTCCCCCATCGCCCCTAAGCTCGGACAGAAGCTGGGCAATGAGAGAACCCTCTGGGTCGGATTGGTCATCTTATTGATCGGGATTTTGCTGCGCTCTTACGGAGAAGCTTTCACACTATTTGCGGGAACCGCATTGATCGGAGTCGGCATCGCCATCTCCAATGTGCTCTTGCCCAGCCTGATCAAACATAAATTTCCTGACAAAGCGGGAATTATGACAAGTTACTATACGACAGCCATGTCGATTTTTGCGGCGCTCGCTTCAGGGATCAGCATTCCGCTGTCACACGGTTTAGCGTGGGGATGGAGCGCATCGCTTATGGTCTGGGCCGGTCTCGCGTTTGTTGCGATTTTGATCTGGGTTCCCCAGCTCCGCTATCATGATACGGGAAACCGTACGGTCAGCTTAAAGACGGACGGCCAAACGGTCTGGCGCTCGAAAATCGCCTGGCAGGTCACATTCTTTATGGGCATACAGTCGTTCTTGTTTTACTGCACGATCGCCTGGCTACCTGAAATTCTCCGTTCGCATGGGATGAGCATGTCGCTTGCCGGCTGGATGCTGTCGCTGATGCAGTTCGCCAGCCTCCCGTCGACATTTTTGACTCCGGTTCTTGCCGGGCGGTTCCGAAACCAAAAAAGCATCGTGCTGGCCCTTGGCATCCTATACTTGGCGGGGATGTCAGGGCTATTGTACGGAGGCAATACAGCGATGCTGACGCTGTGGGTCATTTTAATCGGAATCGGACAAGGATCCAGCATCAGTTTAGCCTTGACTTTAATCGGGCTGAGAAGCGAAAATGCCGATCAAGCAGCGGCATTATCAGGAATGTCGCAATCAGCCGGATATTTGCTGGCAGCGATTGGTCCAAGCTTTGTCGGTTTTCTTTACGATCACATGCACTCATGGAACGGACCGATTTTACTGTTCATCGGTGCGCTGGTCGCTTTAATCGGTGCAGGACTCGGTGCGGGAAGAAATCAATATATTTATGCTAAAGCAGCATAACGAAGCCGGCAGATAAGCCGGCTTTTTTTTTGGAACATAACCTGACAACACAGCGGCTAAATGAAGTGTGATGCTGTATGATCAGATTTGACAAAATAATTCTCTTAATGGTCTAGACAACTAGAGTTGTAATGTTCTATACTGATGATAACGTTTTCAAGAAAGGACTTTTGACTGTGAAAACCAACCCATCCCAACGCTATATGTTTAAACATCTTCATATTTACAGTGAAAATGGAATGATAGAAGACGGATTTCTTCTGACGAATGGGGAAAAAATCGAGGCTTACGGACCAATGACTGATATTCCCGCTTCCGCCGCAACAGCAGAACAACTGACATTTCCGGAGAACTTCAAAGTGCTGCCGGGCATGATTGATGTTCATATTCACGGAGCAAACGGAGCAGATGTCATGGACGGAACAGCCGAGGCTTTGGAAACAATGGCCGAAGCCCTGCCGAAAGAAGGAACGACAAGCTTCCTGGCGACGACGATGACCCAGGATAAGGCCACGATCGAGCATGCGCTGGCAAACGTTCACCGCTATAAGGAAGCCGGCGGCCAGCCCGGGACCGCCGAAGTATTAGGCGTTCACTTAGAAGGCCCTTTTATTTCAAAGAAACGGTGCGGCGCCCAGCCGCCGGATGATATTATCCCGCCGGATCTTTCGTTATTTAAAGAATGGCAGCGCATCTCCGGGAATAACATTAAATTAGTCACACTTGCGCCAGAGCTGGAAGGGTCTTTGGAACTAATTTCCTTTTTGAAAGAAACAGGTGTCACGGCTTCCGCCGGCCACTCCGACGCCGGACTCAAAGAAATGGCAGACGGGATTAAGGCCGGCATCTCCCATGTCACCCATTTGTTCAACGGCATGCGGGGGCTGCACCATCGCGAGCCGGGGACGGCCGGAAGCGCCCTTCTGCATGATGAACTGAAGGCCGAAGTCATAGCCGACGGCATTCATGTTCACCCTGCGGTCGTCAAGCTGGCATTTCAGCAAAAACAGAAAGAAGGCATCATTTTAATTACGGATGCGATGCGCGCAAAATGCTTAAAAAATGGAACCTATACATTAGGCGGACAGGAGGTGTTCGTGAAAGGCGAAAAAGCCGTCTTAGAGGATGGTACGCTTGCCGGCAGCATCTTGAAGATGAACCAGGCTGCTCTGAACATGATGGATTTTACAGGATGTTCACTCGAAGATATCGTGTACATGACAGCGGTCAATCCCGCCAAGCAGCTTCATGTGTTTGACCGAAAAGGCAGCATACGAAGCGGGAAAGATGCCGATTTGATCATTTTAAATGAAAAAAATGAAGTTGTGATGACGCTTTGCAAAGGCGTGATTGCTTTCAGCAAAAGGGAGGTTTCACCATGAAAATCATTGAAGCTAAAGATTATCAGGACATGAGCCAAACGGCCGCCCGACTCATCATCGAGAAAGTAAACCGCTTATCTGCGCCTGTTCTCGGCCTTGCAACCGGAGGAACGCCTCTCGGCACATATCAGGTTTTAAGGGAAGATCATGCGCATAACAAAACGACTTACAAACACGTCTATACCGTTAACTTAGACGAGTATGTCGGCGTTTCCCCGGATCATGAAAACAGCTATACATTCTATATGAAAAAACAGCTTTTCGATCACATTGACATTCCGCTCAGCCATACCCATCTTCCGGACGGAATGGCTTGTGACCTGGACGCTGAATGCAGCCGCTATGAAGCGCTGATCGAGCGGCTTGGAGGCATTGATCTCCAAGTGCTCGGCCTCGGCTTGAACGGCCACATCGGATTTAACGAACCGGGCACCCCATTTTCATCGAAAACGCATAAAGTCGAACTGACACAATCAACGAAAGAAGCCAATGCCCGTTATTTTGATTCTTATGACGCCGTCCCGTCGCAAGCCATAACGATGGGCATTTCCACGATCATGAAAAGCAAGCAGATTCTGCTGCTCGTTTCAGGAGAGAAAAAAGCGGGCATCCTGGCGAAGCTTCTTAGTGAAGAACCAAATGAAGACACGCCCGCTTCTGTCTTAAAAACACACCAGAACGTCGTCATCATAGCGGACAGCGATGCTTTATCAATCGTGAAAGAAAGGGGTATGGCCTTTTGATCAAAAAAGATTCCCACATTCCGATTTACTATCAGATTGAGACCGAGATTAAAAAGCTTGCCGAAACAAAAGATTTGAAGCCCGGCGACCTCATTCCTTCTGAAAGAGAGTTTGCAGAAAAATATGAGGTAAGCAGGATGACCGTCCGGCAGGCAGTCAACAATCTCGTCAATGAAGGCATCCTCGTCCGACAGCGGGGAAAAGGAACATTTATTGCCGAGCCTAAAATTGAGCAGCCTCTCAAAGGATTGACAAGCTTTTCCGAGGACATGAAATCAAGAGGCATGAGACCCGGCACAAAAATGCTCGGCTTCGGCGTCATCCCGTGTGACCAGAGCACAGCGCGCAAACTGGAGATACATGAAGGGGCTTCCGTCTATGAAGTCAAACGAATCCGTCTCGCCGATGACATCCCGATGGCTTATGAAATCTCCTATTTGCCCGCCGACCTTATCAACGGCCTGACAGAAGACATTATGAGCGCATCTTTGTATGACTATGTCGAAAATACGCTCTCCCTTACGATTGACCGAGCCGCACAAACACTCGAGCCGGCGATTGCCTCTCCGGCAGAGAGCGAGCCCCTCGACATCGAGGAAGGCGCACCCGTCCTGCTCATCGAACGTTTGAGCTATTTGGACGACGGCAGACCGTTTGAAGTAGTCAAATCCGTTTACAGAGGCGACCGCTATAAATTCGTCATCGATATGAAGAGGGAAGAACAATGAAGAAGACAGAGGACACGAACGACAAAAGCAAAACACTTGATGAAATGAATGCTTTAGATATCGTCACCTTGATGAATGAGGAAGACTATACAGTCCCTCGCGCCATTACGCCCTGCCTTCCCCTGATCGCCGAGGCGGCGGATACGATTGTCAGCCGTTTTAAGCAAGGCGGAAGAGTGTTTACAGCTGGCGCCGGCACAAGCGGCAGAATCGCAGTCCTTGATGCCACAGAACTCTCGCCGACATTCTCTATTGACGAAAGCCGTTGGACCGGCCTGATCGCAGGCGGATATGACGCGATGTGGACGCCTCTTGAAGAAAATGAAGATGACCATGAAAAAATCGTCGCCGAACTGAAAGCGCAATCATTCTCGGAAGATGACGTCTTAATCGGCGTCACAGCTAGCGGCTCGACACCTTATGTCCTTGGCGCATTATCCTATGCCAAACAGCTCGGAGCCGCGTCTGTTTCGATTAGCTGCAACGCGGATACAGAAGCGGGCAAATTAAGCGATATCGCAATTGAGGTGCAAACAGGACCGGAAATTATCCGCGGTTCAACGCGGCTGAAAGCAGGAACCGCTCAGAAAATGATCTTGAACATGCTGTCAACAGCTGCAATGGCGAGGCTTGGCCGCGTCTACCAAAACGAGATGGTGAATATGAGACTGCTCAATCAAAAATTGGCCGGGCGAGCTGTCACCATTCTGATGAATACCACCGGATTATCACAGAATGAGGCCCAGCAAGCTTTAAAAGAAAGCGGCAATGACATCAAGGCAGCGATCTTTATGGTGTTGACAAACGGAACACTTGAAGATGCCCGCCGCTGTTTATCCCATGAAAATGGACATTTGAAAAAAGCGATTCAATATTACCGAAAGGGGTTTTAACTATGTTGGGATTTCTTCAAAATATCGGCCGCGCGCTCATGCTGCCGATTGCCGTTCTTCCTGCTGCAGGCCTCCTGCTCGCCTTGGGAAGAGAAGACCTGTTAAACATTCCGTTTATCGCCGCTTCAGGACAATCGATTCTTGACCAACTGCCGATCATCTTTGCGATAGGCGTTGCAATCGGTTTGTCAAAGGATGGCCACGGGGCCGCCGCACTATCCGGAGCCATCGGTTATTTTGTCCTGACAGGCGGCTTAGCAGCCATCAATGAGAACCTGAACATGGGCGTTCTCGGCGGAATTATTTCAGGTGTAGTCGCCGCCGTCATGTATAACCGCTTTAAAGATGCAAAACTGCCTGACTGGCTCGGGTTTTTCGGCGGAAAACGAAGCGTTCCGATTATGACAGCCTTCTGTTCCATTATTCTTGCAGGGATTTTCGGCTTCGTCTGGATTTACGCACAGCAGGCCATTGACGCCATTGGCGGCTGGATTATCCATGCTGGGGCATTGGGAGTCGGCATATTCGGTCTTTTAAACAGACTGCTCCTGCCGCTCGGCCTTCATCACATTTTAAACAATATGGTTTGGATGGTCTTTGGAGAATTTGCAGGCAAAACGGGTGACATGAACCGGTTCTTTGCCGGAGATCCAAGCGCCGGCGCCTTTATGACAGGGTTCTTCCCGATCATGATGTTCGGTCTTCCTGCGGCATGTCTGGCAATGATCGCGGCAGCGAAAAAGCATCGCCGCAAAGCAACGGCCGGATTGCTGATCGGATTGGCGTTCACATCATTTTTAACAGGTATCACGGAGCCGATTGAGTTCACATTCATGTTTTTATCGCCGCTTCTCTTCGGTATTCACGCCTTGTTAACCGCAAGCGCCATGACCGTGACCAATATGCTCGGTATCCACCACGGCTTTACCTTTTCAGCCGGGACGATCGACTACCTTTTAAACTTTGGAATCGCCACAAAGCCGCTGCTTTTGCTGCCGCTCGGTCTTGTATACGGCATTATTTATTTCATCATCTTTTATTTCCTGATTACGAAGCTCAATTTGAAAACGCCTGGACGAGAGGAGGACGATGACCAGGAAAACACACCTGTCAGCCCTGACACAGGATCGTCCAAATACGATACCCTTGCGGACAAATACATCGAAGCGCTTGGCGGAAAAGAAAACATCGAGACGCTGAACAATTGTGTAACCCGCCTCCGTCTCAAGGTCCGCGATGCTTCCAAACTGGATGAAAGCACGATGAAAGCCATGGGAGCAAAAGGATTCGTGAAGCTTAATCAGCACGATGTACAGGTGATCATCGGTACAGACGTTGAATTCTTGGCCAATGAAATGAGAAAACGCACTGAATAAAAGATAAGCCCCTTCTGCACTTTGCATGAAGGGGCTTTGTTATTTTATGATTGCTCTTTCACGTGAACTTTCAGTGTTGCTTGTACTTCTGGATGGAGTTTCACGGGAACATTTGTATATCCCAATGAGCGAATCGCATCGTTTAATTCGATTTTACGTTTGTCGATTTTTAACTGGTGGCTTTTTTGCAGCGCGTCCGCGATTTGTTTGCTTGTCACGGAGCCGAATAGACGGCCGCCTTCTCCGGACTTGGCTGAAAGTTCCACCGTGATGTCCTCAAGTTGTTTTTTCAGCTCTTTCGCATGTTTCAGTTCTTCAGCCGCTTCTTTCTTCTCTTTTTTCTTCTGGCCTTCAAGCGCGCTGATATTGGATGATGTCGCTTCAACAGCCAGCCCTTTTTTGATCAAAAAGTTGTGCGCGTATCCATCCGCTACATTTTTCACTTCGCCTTTTTTCCCTTTGCCTTTAACATCCTGTAAGAAAATTACCTTCATTTCTGAATGCCTCCTTCGAAATACTCGTCAATCGCTTCTTTCAGTCGGCGGAGCGTTTCTTCAACCGTGATATCGGTCAGCTGTGTCGCGGCATTGGTTAAATGACCGCCGCCCTCGAGCGCTTCCATGATGATTTGAACATTCACTTCGCCGAGCGACCTCGCACTGATGCATACCGTATTCTCGTCTCTTCTCGCCACAGCAAATGACGCTTCGACATCGCTCATGGACAGAAGAGAATCCGCGGCTTGGGCAATGATAACCTGGTCAAAATATTCGTCCGCCTCATCGTCCGGCAGCGATGCGATGGCGATGCCGTTTTGATAGAAAACGGTATGTTGAATGAGCTTCGCCCTTTTAATATAATGATCGGCGGTTTCTTTTAAAAACTTTTGCACCAATACGGTGTCAGCGCCTTTTGCCCGCAAATATGACGCCGCATCGAACGTACGGGAGCCGGTGCGCAGCGAGAAGCTCTTCGTATCGACAATAATCCCGGCCAAAAGGGCTGTTGCTTCGATCATGTTAATTTTTAAACGCTTCGGCTGGTATTCGAGCAGCTCTGTCACAAGCTCCGCTGTAGATGAAGCGTACGGCTCCATATAGACGAGCAGCGGGTCTTTAATAAACTCTTCCCCTCTTCTATGATGATCGATAACGACGATATTTTCAATTTTATTGACCAGCCTTTCTTCAATGACAAAGGAAGGCTTATGTGTATCAACGATCACGAGCAGCGTGTCGTCTTTCGCAATCTCAAGCGCCTCTTCCGGCGTAATAAACCTGGACCACAGTTCTTCGTATTTTTTAATTTCCCCGATCAATCTTTGAACGCTTGAACCGATCTGATTGGAGTCGATCACGACAAAACCGTCTTTGCCGTTTGCTTGTGCGACCTTCAAAATCCCGATGGCTGATCCGATCGAATCCATATCGGGAAACTTATGACCCATGATAATCACATTGCTGCTTTCAGAGACAATCTCCTTGAGAGCGTGTGAAATGACCCGGGCTCTGACGCGCGTCCGTTTTTCCATCGGATTCGTCTTGCCGCCGTAAAACTTCACTTTCCCGTTCGGCTGCTTGATTGCCACCTGATCTCCTCCGCGTCCCAGCGCCAGGTCAAGGCTGGATTGCGCCAAGTCGCCAAGCTCTTTCAATGATGCAACAGATGCACCGATTCCGATGCTTAACGTCAAGGAGATCGTATGAACGGATGTCTTCTCCCGAACTTCATCAAGGATCGAAAACTTTGATGCTTCAAGCTCGCTTAATATGTGTTCGTTTAATACACCGATAAACCGCTCAGAGGAAACCCGTTTTAAGAAAATGCCGTACTCTTGGGCCCACTGGTTCAAAAGCGATGTCACTTCACTGTTTATCGAGCTTCTTGTCTGGTCATCAAGCCCTTGTGTCACATCATCGTAATTATCGAGAAAGATGTAGGCAAGGACCGTTCTTTCATTTTCGTATTGTCTCTCAATCTGCGTCTGCTCTGTGACATCGAAGAAATAAAGCAGCTTTTCTTCCCGTTTGATAACCACATTAAATTTCCGCTCATTCAGCGTAATCGTTTCTGTGTCCACTTCCTGCTTAATCAAAGGGACGACAGATTCACAAGTATCATAAAGCGACCGGCCGACGAGCGTATTTTCATTAAAGCATGACGCCATAAAAGGATTGGCCCACTCGATATAGTACTGATCGTTAAACAGCATGATCCCGATCGGCATTTCGAGCAGCGCCTCTTCCCCGACTTTTTTCAGACGGTAAGACAGCGTCGATATATAATCGTCCAGCTCTTTTCTGATTTGGGAGTCCGCCCGCTTCAAAAAGTACAAGATGACACCCAGAATCAGAACGCCGGCCGCCCCTGCCACCCAATTAAAATAAATGTTGATGAGGACAGAAATGATTGTGACGACGATTAAAGAATATATGGGGTATCGAAATAACGGTTTTTCATAAAAACTTGGCACTCAAATCAACTCCTCACCATTGGAGAACATCGTGGCTACGATTTTTTTACTCTTTCTCTCAAGTTAAAGCCTATATCAATTATACCTAAGATGCGAACAAGGTACATTAGGGGCGAAAACAACCCGATAATTAAAAAAAGAACCGGCAGGACAGTTGGCAGTTTCTTGGCATGGCAAAAGTAAAACACAAATGAAAACCCTTGAATGATCAAGACAAAGCCCATGATGAGACTCGCATTTAGCAGAATGGAGTAATATATGCTGCCCTCTTCAACGGGAGCCAGCGACAGAAGAATCGTCAATAAATAGATCCAAATCATGCTTTGCGGAAGCCTCATATCCCTGAACGGTTTCAAAGACGGTATTTGGATGATGCGCCGAAGCACCGGCTTGGCGAGCAGGTGATTCAAAAACGCGGTGATTCCGGAAAATATCACAATGGCTGTCGGATATAAATATTGCGCCTGTTTGAATTGTTCATTCAGCAATTCGATCTGTTTAGCCGCTTCTTTATCATTTCCAAACTGTTTGATACTTGATTCAAAGGTTTTGATTGTTTCATTATATGCTTGATTGGCCGTCTCTATTAAGTTTAACCCGAGAAACTGAATGCTGATGAAAAGCAGCAGCACGATCGAAATCATGTATGTAACAGCTGATGCAGCAATCGCTTGGGCTGGCTCTTTTCTTCTGTAGAAAAAGCCCATGATCACACCCGCAGCACTTACTGGAATAGCAAACATCAGCCCGCCTAAGGAACCGGCAATCAACGAAACGGGTAAACTGACCAACCCTACCGAAATCCCGGGCTTTGGACCGTGCCTGATTGTTTGAACCATGGCAGGCAGCGGCAGCGTCAATAAAAGAATGGTTCCGATAAAAGGCATATAGAGGCTGATCATCAGCAAAACGGCAAAAATACTGACCATGATAGCGCCTTCTACTAAAGCTCTTGTTTGTTTCACTTGTTCACCTCGTATGTTTAAATGTCATGAATCAAAAAGAGCAGCATAGACGACTGCTCTTTTCTAACGCCGAAAATTTCATTTTCAAATAAAGACGATGAGATGAGCAGGTCTCGGCCTTCTCTCATTGTTTCTTTATTCTAACATAAGGTCAAATCGCAAGTAAAACGATCATAAGGCTTGAGAAAACGAGTAAATGTTCCATGTGAAACACTGTCAGTCGAGAAACCCCGACTTCTCTTTATTTTTCTTTCTCGCTTTTCTGATCAACAACAATATAATCAAAATTGCGATCAGAAGCGTCACGCGAAGCCCGCCGCTCAAGAATAGAAAAAAGTCCTTCAACACATCCAACACATTGATCACCTCTCATTGTTGTCACTTAGATGCAAAAATCCCGTATTATTTGATTTCCCCTTTCCAAAACGGTCTAAAACGTCCCTCCGATTCTTCTATTAACCTTTTGACTGCAATGGGCATATGCTGACTAAGAAAAAGCAATAAAGGAGAATCTGCATGACAACAAAAACATTGGCTTGGCATGAAACGATGGAGTTGCATGAACTGATCGCGGCCCAGTCTGTCGGATTGGTCAAGATCAAAAAAAGCATGAAAAAAATCAGCGATCCTCAGTTAAGACAACTTTACAGTGTTTCAGCGAAGGCATTGGAGCAAAATTTAAGGGAGCTTCTTCCCTTTTTGCCAAAAACCCCGGCATTTCATCGGGAGGAAGAACGGGCCGACCTGTATTTTGATGCGGGTGATCTGTTGGTATTGGCGAAAACGACCGTTCGAAACTATGCGATTGCGATCACGGAAACGGCGACGCCTGAACTCAGGAGAGTGTTTGTTAAACAAATCAATGCGGCTATTAAATTGCATGAGCAAATTTTTTATTTTATGTACCAAAAAGGCTTATATCCCGCCTATAATCTCGTTGACCTGCTAAAAGGCGACGCCATGCACGCGCAAAAAGCGATATCGATGAGATAAAAAAGCCAGCAAGGATAGGATCCTTACTGGCTCTGTTTTAGGCTATTTTACAATTAAAACCGGACACTTCACTCTTTTCGCCACTTTATGGCTGACACTTCCCAGCACCATTTCCTGCAAAGTGTTCAGCCCCCTGCTTCCGATAATCACGATATCAACATCATGATGGTTGGCGTACGATACTATCGTCGGGCCCGGCTCCCCGTGCTGCATCGTCATTTGATAGGGAACGGCCGATTGTTTTAATTTATTTTCTATCGACAGCAGCCTGCTGCGCCGTTCACGTTCGAGTTCTGCACGGTTTTCGCTATGCAGAACTTCATGTTTTGCTTTCGCATAATCCAATACATAAATAACGTCAACGACCGCCTGCTTTGACATGGAAGCCAAATGAATCGCATGATCGGCCGCTCTTTCAGAATGCTTTGAGCCGTCAGCAGCCAGCAATATATTTCTATACACCCTTCATCACCCGTTTCTTAGTGATTTGACACTGAACGATGAGGCTGATCATAAGTTGCCAGTTTTTCGACCAGCTTCCAGCTGGACTCATTTAAACCAATCAAGTCAACGTCTATTCCCTGATCTTTCATTTTCAAAACGACTTTATCGATAGCCGCCACAGCGGAATCATCCCATATATGGGCCTCTGAAAAATCAAGAATGACCTTTTTCGTTTGCTCATCCGTTTTAAAAGACTTTACGAAATCTTGAACAGATGCAAAGAAAACTTGTCCTTTGATGATGTACTTGATCGCATGTTCTTCTGACGTTTCTTCAATCTTCAATTTAGAAATTTTCGCCACGAAGAAGATCGCGCTCAAAATAACGCCGGCGAAAACCCCTTTTGATAAATCGTGGGTCGCCACAACGGTAATAACGGTCACAAGCATGACAATGGAATCCGTTAGCGGCACCTTTCTTAACATGCTGAACGAAGACCAGTCAAACGTACCGATCGATACCATAATCATCACACCGGCTAAGGCCGCCATCGGAATCTGTACGACCCAGTCGCCCAGCACCATGATCAAAAACATTAAGAAAACGCCGGCAACCAAAGTGGACAAGCGGCCTCTTCCTCCTGATTTCACATTGATCACAGACTGGCCGATCATCGCGCATCCCGCCATGCCTCCGAAAAACCCGGCGACAATGTTGGCGATGCCCTGTCCGCGGCTTTCCTTGTTTTTATCGCTTTCCGTATCCGTCATATCATCAACAATAGAAGAGGTTAATAATGACTCAAGCAAGCCGACGATGGAAAGCGCAAATGCTGTTGGAAAAATAATGGCCAACGTCTCAAAATTGAAAGGAATATTGGGGATCATAAAAGCAGGCAATGATTGCTTTATTTCTCCCAAATCACCGACAGTGCGCAAATCAAAATGGCCAAAAATAGCAAATGCAGTCATCGCAATAATGGCAACAAGTGCAGATGGAACAGCTTTTGTAAAGCGGGGAAGAACATAGATAATCAACAACGTAATCCCGACCACAACATACGTCATATTCGAAACTCCAACAAAATGAGGAACCTGCGCCATAAAGATTAAAATGGCGAGCGCATTTACGAAACCTACCATAACCGACCGCGGAATAAATTTCATAAAGCGCGCAATCTTCAGCACCCCAAATATCAATTGGATGATTCCCGTTAAAATCGTAGCAGCAAATAAATAATCAAGCCCGTGATCCCTGACCAAAGATCCCATCAAAAGAGCCATCGCCCCGGTCGCGGCTGATATCATCGCCGGACGGCCGCCCGTAAAGGAAATGACAACAGCAATACAAAAAGATGCGTACAAACCGACCATCGGGTCTACACCCGCAATGATGGAAAACGCTATGGCTTCAGGAATGAGAGCAAGCGCTACGACGATACCCGAAAGGATATCCCCCCGTACATTAGAAAACCATTCGCTATTTAATTGTTTAACATTCAAAGATTCAACACCTCGTTCGTAATCATTTGCTTCTAACTCTCATAGAAGCCATCTGTTTTTAACATGTTTCACTTTAGCAGACCTGTATCAAAATGTCTATATGGTTTTTTTCCGCGGCCGTTTACTCCCCGCAATCCCGTGGAAATGAACACGAAGAAATTAAGAATGTAATTTTGAAAAGAGTCCAATCTAATCATTAGAGGAGGTTTCAATATGGCGCAAGAGCTGGAAAAACGACCGGGGCATACAAGATGGTATATTTCTTCTTTATTAAGCAGCATGATCATTTTAAATTACTTTGACCGTGTTGCTATTTCAGTCGCGGCTCCTGCGATACAGGATTCCTTTCAATTGACGGCAACCCAATTAGGCATTGTCTTTTCCATCTATACCTATTCATACACGCTGATGCAGATTCCGGTCGGGAGTCTCTTGGACAAGTACGGCGTTGCCTGGGTAACAAGGGTCGGAATGACCGTATGGAGTTTTCTAACCATTATATTGGCTTTTTTACAGGGGAAATTGCTTCTTTATATTGTCAGATTTTTAATCGGGCTGACGAGTGCTTCAGCATTTCCTGCCGCTTCCAAAGCCACGGCCTTATGGTTTCCGCAAAATGAGCGCGGTCTTGCCAATTCCCTGTTCGACTCAGCGGCCAAGTTCGCAAATGTCATCGGTGCGCCTCTCGTTGCCTTTTTAGTCACGACATTTGACTGGCGAGCCGCTTTTTTAACGATTGGAATCATCAATGTACTATTTACCGTATTTTTCTGGATGTACTATGAACAACCCGATCGGCACAAACGAATCTCAAAAGAGGAGCTCCATTACATTCAAAAGCATAATGCCGTATCAGAGGAAGACATCTCGGAACGGACGCTCATTGCTTTAAAAGCAATGCTTGCAAACCGCAAAGCATGGGGGCTGATGATCGGATTCACGGGTTATGGCTATACATTCAACCTGCTCTTAACCTGGCTCCCGACTTTCTTTAAAGAAACATACGGAATGGATATTATGTCATCGGGGCTGTTTACTGCGGTTCCCTGGCTGATATCGACGATTTCCGGAATCGTTGTGGGCGGATGGCTCGTCGATTTTTTAATTCAAAAGGGGCATTCGAATACAAAAGTATACCAGACCATTATCGCAATCGGCATGAGCCTTGGATTTGCCTTTTTGGGAGCTGTCTTCACGCACAACATCACGATCGCGATCATCTGCATTTCCGTCGGCTTAGCCGGAATATCTGCGACTGCGCCCGTTGGCTGGTCGATATCAGCTGATATTGCACCGGCTGGTTCCATCTCTCTGCTTAGCTCAATGGTCAATTTGGCAAATAACTTATTCGGAGGGATTATCGCGGTTTCTTTAACGGGTTATCTGGTCGATGTGACCGGTTCATTTACGCTCAGCTTTCTAGTAGCCGGGTTTGTTTTACTGCTTGGACTCGTGTTCTACCTTGCAGTCCTCGGCGACATCAAACGGATACAGATTGACAAGCAGGAAACCTGAATGCTGCAGGAAACGACCCGGCTTTTGATGAATAAAAAAAGAACAAGACCGTATTGGGTCTTGTTCCTTTTATCGGCTTACTCGCCTGCTACGTATGGAAGTAAAGCCATTTGACGAGCGCGTTTGATTGCAACAGTCAATTTACGTTGGTATTTCGCGCTTGTTCCTGTTACACGGCGTGGTAAGATTTTACCGCGCTCAGAGATAAATTTTCTAAGAAGATCTACATCTTTGTAGTCGATGTGCGTAATGCCGTTAGAAGTGAAATAACACACTTTACGGCGTTTCGCACGACCGCCTCTGCGTCCTCCTGCCATCGTTATTTCCCTCCTTTCTATTCTGGTTTTGTTTTATTCGTCCGTCATCCATTAAAATGGCAAGTCGTCATCAGAGATGTCAATCGGCTTTCCATCGTTTGCGAATGGATCGTCATTGAAGCTGTTGCCTTGATTGCGATTCTGATTGTTTTGACTGCCGCCGAATGGAGCCGGTTCATTCTGTCCGCCGCCAAAGTGTTGGCCTCCCTGGCCTCCGCTGTAACCGCCTGAACCAGAACCGCCGCCTTTAGGCTCCAGAAATTGAACACTTTCAGCTTGAACTTCCGTAACGTATACACGCTGTCCTTGCTGATTTTCATAGCTGCGCGTTTGCAAACGTCCATCTACACCCGCAAGACTTCCCTTTTTAAGGAAATTCGCAACGTTTTCGGCTTGTCTTCTCCAGACAACACAGTTGATGAAATCAGCTTCACGTTCACCCTGCTGATTCGTAAACGTACGATTGACAGCAAGCGTAAAGGTGGCAACAGCTGCACCGCTTGGAGTATAACGAAGCTCTGGGTCCTTTGTCAGTCTGCCGACTAAAACAACTCGGTTAAGCATATTGAGAGACCATCCTTTTGCTTTAGAGTATATAATTCAATTCTGTTTATTCTTCTTCTTTAACCACGATGTGGCGAATGATGTCATCACTGATTTTAGCTAAACGGTCAAATTCTTGAACTGCTTCAGCTCCAGCTTGAACGTTTAAGATTTGGTAGAATCCGTCGCGGAAATCGTTGATTTCGTACGCAAGACGGCGTTTTCCCCAATCTTTTGTTTCAGTGACCTCCGCACCGTTAGTTGTTAAAATGTTGTTAAAACGCTCGACAACAGCCTTTTTAGACTCTTCATCAACGTCTGGGCGGATGATGTACATGATTTCGTACTTTCTCATTTGTATTTGCACCTCCTTTTGGACTAAGCGGCCCATTATATTGGGCAAGGAGCAATAATCCTATTACTCACAATTTTATATTATATCAAAGCTCTTGTCCTATTTCAACCGCGTTATACATTAAAACGGAAATGAATGACATCGCCGTCTTTCACAATGTATTCTTTCCCTTCAAGGCGGACTTTTCCGGCCTCTTTTGCTGAGGCCATGCTTCCCGCCTCCAGCAGATCGTCGTAAGCGACCGTTTCCGCACGGATAAATCCGCGTTCAAAGTCTGTATGGATGATGCCCGCACATTCAGGGGCTTTCATTCCTTTTTTAAATGTCCAGGCTCTGACTTCCTGTTCTCCCGCTGTAAAATAAGTGGCTAGTCCAAGGAGGGAGTAAGACGCTTTAATCAGCTGATCCAGACCGGATTCTTCGATGCCGAGTTCTTCAAGGAACATCGCCTTCTCTTCGCCTTCAAGCTCTGCGATTTCGGACTCAATTTTGGCGCAGACGACGATGACTTCCGCGTTTTCAGCAGCAGCAAATTCCCGGACCTTCTGGACGTACTCGTTTCCTGAAGGATCAGCCACTTCATCCTCGCTGACATTCGCTACATATAAGACAGGTTTTGTCGTCAGCAGATGAAGCTGCTTCAACACCTTTTGCTGCTCTTCCGAGAACTCGACAGAACGGGCCGGCTTTTCCTGTTCAAATGCCTCTTTTAACTTTGTCAAAATCTCAAATTCAAACACGGCTTCTTTGTCTTTTTGCTTGGCCATCTTTCCGACCCGGCCGATCCGCTTCTCAACGGTTTCAAGGTCAGCCAGTATCAGCTCAAGGTTGATCGTCTCGATATCCGAAATCGGGTCTACTTTCCCGGACACGTGCGTGATATTGTCGTCGGCAAAACAGCGGACAACATGGCAGATTGCGTCCACTTGGCGGATGTGGGACAGGAACTTGTTTCCGAGCCCTTCTCCTTTTGATGCTCCTTTTACAATGCCGGCGATATCGGTGAATTCAAATGCGGTAGGGACCGTCTTCTTCGGATTGACGAGTTCTGTCAGCTTTTGCAGACGCTCATCAGGAACCTCTACGATTCCGACGTTTGGATCAATCGTACAAAACGGGTAGTTGGCCGATTCTGCCCCGGCCTGAGTAATTGCATTAAATAAGGTTGATTTCCCAACGTTAGGCAAACCAACAATCCCAGCTGTTAAAGCCATTGTTTCATCTCCTCTATAATGAACATCCATGTGTAGTCGTAAATGTTAAACCTGCAACAATTATAAGGATGATTACAGTAAAAGACAAGCTGACAAAACTTGCTTTTCAATCATACAAACTAGGTGAAAATTCATTTTTCGTTGTAATCGAAAAAAAAGCATGAGGGAGTCCGCAAAGATTAAGATTCGGACTCCTCATGCTTAACTAATATCTTTTTCAGCTTTCTTTGAAACTCTTTACGCGGGATCATGACACTGTGTGAACAGCCTTCGCACTTAATCCGGATATCCATTCCCATCCGAATGATCTTCCAGCGGTTCGTCCCGCAAGGATGCGGCTTTTTCATTTCGACCACGTCATTCAGGCCAAATTCTTTATCGGCCAACATCGTTCACCTCTTTGCTTCCTTGTTGTGATCTTATTGTACAAAAAACCACAGCGAAAGAGCAATTCTTCATAACCATAAATGTATTTATTTCCATTTACTTAAAATTGGATAAAGTAAAATATTTACCAATAAATACAAATTTAATAACCCGTAAATTGGATATAAAAAAGCGATTAAATTTGAAAAGCCGATTGATGTAAAAGGCACCATGATCGACAGGAGCAGGAGGACGATTACCCATCTCGGCCAGTTCACAAGTGACAGAAAGCGGCTGGACAGCCCGAGAATGCTTGAGATCGTCGTTGTGTAGATCGCGACGCAAAGAACAGCCGTCATAAAAATAAAAATCGGAAAAGGCGCGCCCTCCAAAACCGCGAATAAAGGAATTTCATAATGGGCCAGTTCACCGGCAAGCTCTACAAGGGTCTCATTGTACATGTATGAAATAGCGCCAAACACCAGGCCGCTTAATATGCTGGCAATCTTCGCTTCTCCGACTCCCTTCATCTCTTTGCCGACCGCAGACAATACAGCGACAACAGATAATATGTTCAGCGAAGTGAATGCGATCCCGGCAGGCCAGTTGTATTGATGAGTCAAATTGAGCAGCCACGGCTGATGATGAGCGGTTTGAAAAGAAATCAGCGCATACAACAGCCCAGCCACCAAAATCGGGATTAAGTAGCTGTTAACGGACAATATGCCATTAAGCCCCCAGAAAAACAACAACCCTGTGCATAAACAAAATAAGATGACGCCCGTCCAAAACGGGATATGGAAGATTTGCAGCGTTACCCCGCCTCCTGCAATCATCACAATCGTCGTCGTAAACAAATACAGGATAATCAACACATCGTATACTTTAGCCAGCAGCGGACCGATTAATGTTTCGAGCACAGGCAGAAAATGCTCTGATTTTTGTTCGTAGCTGATCTTCATCACAATATAGGTTGACAGGCTGAACATGATCGTAAACAACAGGATAGCCAGTCCGCTTTCATCACCAAAAAACTGCCATATTTCCTGGCCGGACGCATATCCCGCACCTATTAAGCTTCCTAAAATAAGAAGCATCCACTTCATCCCGGCTCTCCACACGATTTGCTCACCCCAGCAATATAGTTTTTAAGCTTGTTTCTCCGCTCATGACACTATATTGCCGGTCCTCTATAAAAATTCATGAAACTCCTTTCGACTTTTCTCATTCAAATGAATAAATTATATCAATATAATAAAGTAAATTATCATATCTTCTTTTAGTAAAGTATTTTTTTCGGCTGACCAAATCGTTTCATCCAAAGCATAAAAAAAGAGACAGCTGGATATACTGTAAACAACCATTCATACTCGAAAAATACACCAAGGCACTGCTGTTACCATGATGACAAGGATGTGAAGCCTATGAATCGAAAAGGCGGAATTTTTTCTCAAGAACCAATAAATGAATATATTTCTCATTCGGATCCGCTAGCTGTGAAACAAATAGAGAAAGTTCTTTCCGTCTATTTAAAGGAAGCCGAAGACCGGCCCATCGTGATCGTTTGCATCGGTACAGACCGCTCCACCGGAGATTCGCTCGGTCCCCTCGTAGGAATGAAACTCTCCGCAAAACAGCTGACACGTTTTCATGTCTATGGAACACTTGCCGACCCGGTTCACGCCGTAAACTTAAATGAAAAGATTGATCATATTCATCAGCAGCATCAAAATCCATTTATAATCGCGATCGATGCCTGTCTTGGACGAACCAAAAGCGTGGGATCTTTTCAAATTGGCAAAGGACCTTTGAAGCCGGGAGCAGGCGTTCAGAAAAGCTTGCCTGAAGTCGGCCACGTGCATATTAACGGAATTGTCAATGTCAGCGGCTTTATGGAGTATTTTGTCCTGCAAAATACAAGGCTCAACCTTGTCATGAGCATGGCAAATGTGCTTGCTGACGGGTTGTCGCATCTGGAGAAAGCCGGGTGGCAGCGGCGCCATGTGTCACCAATTCAAAAAATGACCGGAAGGATGTCATAAAAAAACCATCTGTACATGATCAGATGGTTTTTAAGCTTATGCGTCTTCTTGGGCCAGCAATTCGAGAATACGCTCCAAGTCTTCATTTGAGTAAAATTCGATTTCGATTCTGCCTTTTTTCTTTTGCTTTTTAATGGTCACCGGTGTTCCAAAATAGTTTCGCAAGTACGACTCTCGTTCTTTGATTACTGCATCTTTTACTTGTTTCAGCTTCTTTGTTTCACGTGGAACATCAGCATTCAACTGTTGAATTAACTTTTCAAGCTGGCGAACGTTCAGCTGTTCGGACACGACCTTTTGAACAAGCGGCTCAAGCTTTTTCTTGTTTTTCAATCCAAGCAATGTTCGGCCATGGCCCATCGATAACGTGCCGTTGTCGATTAACTTTTGAACGTCTTCAGGTAGTGTCAGCAGCCGTAAGTGGTTGGCGATGTGAGGCCTGCTTTTTCCAAGCCTTTTTGCCAGCTGTTCCTGGGTCATATCGAGATGTTTGAGCAAAGATTCATAGGCTTTTGCTTCCTCAAGCGGAGACAGGTCTTCTCGTTGAAGATTTTCCAATAGGGCAATCTCCATCATCAGGGATTCCGACAGCTCGCGCACAATCGCAGGAATGGTTTCCAATCCGGCTTTTTCAGCAGCCCGGTAGCGGCGTTCTCCGGCTACAATGTCATAGCCTTTAATTGACTTTCTGACGATGATGGGCTGTAAAACACCGTGTTGCAAAATGGACTCCTTCAAATCTTTTAACGATTGGTCATCAAACGTTTTTCTTGGCTGATAAGGGTTGGGCCGCAAGTCTTGCAGCTTAATTTCCTCAACCGTTTCTTCGGATAAATCAACATTTGAAAACAATGCATTAATCCCTTTTCCGAGACCTTTAGGCATTCGCAGCCACTTCCTTTGCTAATTCTAAATAGACTTCCGCTCCTCTGGAACGCGGATCATATAAAATGATCGGCTTTCCATGGCTCGGCGCTTCACTGAGCCGGACATTCCGTGGGATAACGGTTTGGTATACTTTATCGCGGAAGTACTTTTTCACTTCTTCGATGACCTGTATGCCTAAATTCGTTCTTGCATCAAGCATTGTCAGCAATACACCGTCTATCATCAGATCCGTATTTAAATGTTTTTGTACGAGCCGGACAGAGTTGAGCAGCTGGCTCAGCCCTTCCAGCGCATAATATTCGCACTGAACCGGAATCACGACGGAATCGGACGCCGTAAGCGCATTGATTGTAAGCAGCCCTAATGACGGCGGACAGTCAATAATCATGAAATCATAGTTTTGTTTGACCGATTCCAAAGCCCTTTTCAGCCGGACTTCACGGGAAATGGTCGGAACGAGTTCAATTTCCGCCCCCGCAAGCTGAATCGTTGCAGGAATGACATCCAAGTTTTCTACGGATGTTGTTTTGATGACATCTTTTACATCTGCATCATCTACTAATATATCGTACACACATTGATCAACATCAGCCTTTTCAACGCCGATACCGCTTGTTGCGTTTCCTTGCGGGTCTATGTCGACTAACAAAACCCTTTTCCCGATGTAAGCTAAACAAGCTCCCAGGTTAACAGAGGTTGTCGTTTTACCAACGCCACCTTTTTGGTTTGTGATCGCAATAATTTTCCCCACAATGTCACCTACTTTCACATTGAACAAGTTTCTCTCATTTCTCTATTTTAACAAAAAAAGAATCGGCCGTTTGCTTTTTTTGAATTTTTGTTTTTTCAAAGAGATCCGTTTTTTCTATTTTTCGACATAAAGAAACCATTTTTTTATCTCAGAAAAAAGAGAAGAGATATTCAAGTGAAATGAAAGATAGTTTTATTATTATATTAATATAAAAAAATCCCCCTGTCTTAGGGGGATTTCAATCAATCTGCTGCGGGCATTTTCCGGGTAGCGATGGCAATTCTGTTCCAGGCATTTATTGTGATGGCTGCCATGATCAGTTCGGCTGTTTCAGCTTCTGTAAAATGGGTCCTGACTTCGTTGTATACTTCATCCGGCAGCCCGTGCTCGCCGATTCGCGTAACGGCTTCAGTCAGCGCCAATACCGCCCGCTCTTTTTCCGTGAAAAAAGGCGCTTCCCGCCATGCATTGAGCGCATATATCCGCTGTTCCGTCTCACCGTTCTGCCTTGCATCTTTCGTATGCATATTTAAGCAGAAAGCACATCCATTCAGCTGTGAAGCCCGGATTTTGATCAGTTCCTTTAAAATGGGATCAATGTTTGAGGAAGCCTGCGCTTTTTCAAGCTCCAGCATTCCTCTGTAGCCCTTAGGGTTTACTTTTTCCATTAGAAATCTCGTTTCCATGTCTATTCCTCCTTTAAGTGTTTCACTTATATAACAAGTGAGGAACGACGTTTGTGACAGAAAACGTTATATTTTAATGTTCTTCAGTTTATCGGGGTTTGACACGATAAACACATTTTTGACGGAATCGCCTTCCGGGTTCCAAGCAAAGCAAACAGCGTAAGCCGGACGGTTGTTTTTCATGATCAAAACGCCCTTTTGGCCATTGATATCGACAGGCATAAAGCGACCGGAAAAGCTTCCCTTTGAAACAACTCCCGTAAAAAAAGCATAAATGCGGCTCTTTCCATAGATCGGTCTCAACGCGCTGCGTACTTTTCCGCCGCCATCTGTATACAATACGGCATCTTCAATCAATGTTTTGGAAAACTCCTCAAAGTCACCGGTTTTCGCTGATTCGATAAAAAGCCGGGCCAGTTGCTGTTCTTCGACCGGCTGTGATAATACCGAAATATCCCCATTTAGCTTCTGTTTCAGCCGGCTGTGGATTTTACGGCAGTTCGCTTCAGACTTCCCGATTATGGACGATATTTCCTTATAGTGATATCCAAATACTTCTCTAAACAACAAAACGGCTCTTTCCACAGGATTTAATCGGCTCATAACTACCAGAAAAGCGTAGGAAACCTTTTCTTTTTCTTCAACGTATTCCGCCGGACTTTGAGCTGAAAGTGCCACCTGCGGTTCCGGAAGCCATTCCCCGATATATACCTCTCGATTCTTGCGGGCAGACTGCAGTTCATTTATGCAGCGGTTTGTAATAGATTTCGTCAAATATGCTTGAATATGGTCAATTTGACTGATATCTTTTTCCTGTAGGTCTGCGAACAATTCCTGGACGATATCCTCTGCATCTTGCAAAGAACCGAGCATACGGTAAGCAATTGAAAAAAGCAATGAATGATATTGTCGATAATATTCCATAGATGCTCCCCCATAGATATTTTGCCTAAAAAAATAAAAGCTCTATAGGGAGCTTTTATTTCGGTATCTTGATCGTAAACTGAATATATTCTTCAAATTCCTCTTCTTCCGTATTCAGTTTGACGCCGCTGTCTTCCACCATTGATAAGGACTGGCGAATCGTATTCATCGCGATTCTTGCGTCTCTGCTGTACGCTTTTCTCTTTGGTTTCGGCTTGCGTTTATCCTGCTCAAGCATTTTGACGACACGGTCTTCGGTTTGCTTTACATTTAAATTCTTTTCAATGACTTCATGTAACAGCTTGACCTGAAGGTCGGGCTGTTTCAACGGTATGAGCGCTCTTGCGTGGCGCTCTGAAATTTCTTTTTTCAAGATCGCTTCCTGCACCTCTTCCGGAAGCTTCAACAGTCTGAGCTTATTGGCGATTGTTGACTGGCCCTTTCCAAGCCTTTGTGCAAGGGCTTCCTGCGTCAAATCGTGAAGCTCTAAAAGCCTTGCATAAGCATGCGCTTCTTCAATCGAAGATAATTCTTCCCTCTGAAGGTTTTCGATAAGAGCGACGGAAGCGGTCTCCGTATCTGAAAAATCCTTAATAATAGCGGGAACCTTCTCCCAATCGAGCGTTTGAACCGCCCGCCAGCGCCGCTCTCCGGCTATGAGTTCATATTGGCCTTCCCGCTCTGTTTTTCTGACGACAATCGGCTGGATAATGCCGTGTGTATGAATGGTTGCAGCTAATTCTTTAATTTTTTCTTCTGAGAAAATGGTGCGCGGCTGAAAACGGTTAGGAATTATATCGCCTACTGGAATCTCTTGAATTTCTTCTTTATTCGTATCATGTTCAGCAATCTCTGCTTCTTCTTCCTTGTCGCCAAGTCCGAAGAGACGAGAGAATGAATGCTTCATGTACCTACACCACCTTTAAACACTGCCATTTTTATAATTCTATTTTCTCATGAATTTTCCTTCTGTGACATCACGAAATTTGAAGAAAACGAATAATTTAACCTTCTATAGGAGATTTATTAGGTGTTCCAGGCTTTCTTGGAAATTTCTTCGGTGTCTGCGATTGTTTTTTGATGACAATGATGTTTCTGTCGCTTTCTTCAATTGGCAGCTGAAAAGAATGTACGGTTTCAATTTTGCCTCCAAGCATTTTGATGGCTTTTTTGCCCGTTTCAATTTCTTCATCAGCCGAAGCTGCTTTTAATGCTACGAATAAACCGTCTTTTTTCACAAGCGGAAGGCAGAGCTCGCTGAGAACCGAAAGGCGGGCGACAGCGCGTGCCGTCACGACGTCATAGCTTTCCCTGTGGTCTTTCGATCTTCCGAATGTTTCCGCGCGATCATGGTAAAAAGCTGTGTTTTCCAGCTTCAAAGCATCTGACAGCTGATTCAAAAAGTGAATCCGTTTGTTCAGCGAGTCAACGATTGTGACGTGAAGGTGAGGAAAACAGATTTTTATCGGAAGGCTTGGAAATCCGGCGCCCGCTCCAACATCACAGAGACTGTTCATCTTTTTGAAATCAACATAAAAAGAAGCGGCAATGGAGTCGTAAAAATGTTTTAAATACACTTCTTTTTTCTCGGTAATCGAGGTTAAATTCATTTTTTCGTTCCATTCAACAAGCCATTCATAATAGGTCTCAAATTGCTCCAGCTGGAAGGAAGAGAGGGAGATGCCTTTCTCCTCCAAACCGGCTGTAAATTGCTCAATGTTCATGCCGTCACCCTTTCTATTCCGCAACCTTGGCAATCCGTCCCTGCTCTAAGTAAACGAGTAGAATGGAAATATCAGCAGGATTGACGCCGGAAATCCGTGAGGCCTGTGCGACCGACAGCGGTCTGACCTCTTTCAATTTTTGGCGCGCTTCCGTTGCAATGCCTTTGATCGCGTCATAGTCGATTCTGTCAGGAATCTTTTTGTTTTCCATTTTCTTTAGTTTTTCGACCTGCTGCAAGGACTTTTCAATATATCCTTCATATTTAATTTGAATTTCAACTTGTTCAGCAACGTCGCCGGCGACTTTTTGTTCAGGCGGCGCAAGAGCAGTAACGGTTTCATAATTCATTTCCGGCCGCTTCATCAGGTCGGTCGCGCGTATGCCGTCTTTGAGCTCACTGCCGCCCAATGAACGGATATATTCCTGATTTTCCTTTGTCGGTTTGATAATAACAGAATGAAGGCGTTTTTTCTCTGCTTCAATGGCCGCTTTTTTCTCTTGGAACTTTTGATATCGTTCTTCAGAAATCAAACCGATCTGATAGCCGATCTCGGTCAGGCGCAAGTCTGCATTGTCGTGACGCAGAAGGAGCCTGTACTCCGCACGTGAAGTCAGCAGGCGGTACGGTTCGTTTGTTCCTTTCGTTACAAGGTCGTCGATCAATACGCCGATATAAGCGTCAGAACGGCTGAGAATGACCTCTTCTTTGCCAAGCGCTTTCCGGCCCGCATTGATGCCGGCCATAATTCCCTGTCCGGCCGCTTCTTCATAGCCTGATGTTCCGTTAATCTGTCCGGCTGTGAAGAGTCCCGGAATTTTTTTCGTTTCCAGTGTCGGCCACAGCTGTGTCGGTACGATCGCATCATATTCAATCGCGTATCCTGCCCGCATCATTTGCACATTTTCAAGACCGGGAATAGTTGAAAGCATTTTTCGCTGCACATCTTCAGGAAGGCTTGTCGACAATCCCTGGACATAGACTTCCTGGGTGTTGCGCCCTTCAGGTTCAAGAAAGATCTGGTGTCTCGGTTTGTCGTTAAAGCGGACAACCTTGTCTTCAATTGAAGGACAATATCTTGGCCCCGTTCCTTTAATCATACCGGAATACATCGGTGAGCGATGCAGATTGTTGTCAATGATTTCATGCGTTTCCGGGCTTGTATATGTGAGCCAGCACGGAAGCTGATCTGTAATATATTCCACTGTCTCATACGAAAAGGCCCGCGGCACTTCATCGCCGGGCTGAATTTCCGTTTTGCTGTAGTCAATTGAGTGGCTGTTGACCCGCGGCGGCGTCCCTGTTTTAAAACGGACGAGATCAAAGCCGAGCTCATCAAGATGCTCAGACAGCTTGATGGACGGCTGCTGATTGTTCGGCCCGCTGGAGTATGACAGATCGCCAAGAATAATTTTTCCTCTCAAAAATGTCCCCGTCGTCAGAACCACAGTCTTAGAACGGTACTCCGCCCCTGTTTGGGTTACAACGCCCCGGCATTCCCCGTCTTCAATAAGAAGGCGTTCGACCATTCCTTGCAGCATGGTCAAATTCGGTTCATTCTCAAGTGTCTTTTTCATCTCGTGCTGATATTGGAATTTGTCAGCCTGAGCCCGCAGAGCCCGGACGGCAGGTCCTTTTCCAGTATTTAAAAGCCTCATTTGGATATGAGTTTTATCGATATTTTTAGCCATTTCCCCGCCGAGCGCATCGATTTCGCGGACGACGATTCCTTTTGCAGGTCCGCCGACAGACGGGTTACATGGCATGAAAGCAACCATATCAAGGTTAATCGTTAAGACAAGCGTTTTTGCGCCTTGTCTGGCTGACGCCAGCGCCGCTTCAACACCGGCGTGTCCGGCGCCGACGACAACGACGTCATATTGGCCTGCTTCATAGCCCATATGCTTTGTTCCTCCTTTATTTTCCTAAGCAAAATTGAGAGAAGAGCTGGTCGATCAGGCTTTCGTGTACAGCATCGCCAATGATCTCTCCGAGAACTTCCCAGCATCTTGTTAAATCAATTTGAACCATATCGATCGGGACATCGTTTTCGATGCCCTCCAATGCGTCAGTAATGGCGCGCTTCGCCTCATGCAGCAGTGAGATGTGCCTTGTATTGCTGACATATGTCAAGTCGCCGCTCTCGATCGTTCCTGTGAAAAATAGCGATTGAATGGCTTCCTCCAGCTCATCAATCCCTTCCTCTTTCAATAAGGATGTCGTGACGACAGGCTGGTTCCCCGCCAATTCCCGAACGCGATCAAGATCAAGTCTTTGCTCAAGATCGGTCTTATTGACGATGACGATGATGTCCATGCCCTTCGTTGCTTCAAAGAGCTTGATGTCTTCTTCCGAAAGGGTCTCACTGTAATTGAGGACAAGCAAAATCAAGTCAGCTTCTTTTAATACCTGTCTTGAACGTTCAACGCCGATTCGCTCGACGATGTCTTCGGTCTCGCGGATCCCAGCTGTATCGACAAGACGCAGCGGCACGCCTCTGACATTCACATATTCTTCAATGACATCCCGCGTCGTACCCGGAATGTCCGTTACAATCGCTTTTGTCTCATGGACGAGACTGTTTAAAAGCGAGGACTTGCCGACATTTGGCCGCCCGATGATAACCGTCGAGATGCCTTCTCTTAATATTTTACCCTGCTCTGAAGTCGTCAGCAGCGCCTCGATTTCCTTTTTGACCTTTGTCGCCTTTTCAATCAGCATCTTATGGGTCATTTCTTCGACATCATCGTATTCCGGATAGTCTATATTCACTTCAACATGGGCCAACGTTTCAAGAATCTCGGCTCTCAACCGTTTGATCAGTGAAGACAGCCTTCCTTCCATCTGATTCATGGCCACATTCATAGCGCGGTCTGTTTTGGCCCTGATGAGATCCATGACAGCTTCAGCCTGGGAAAGATCGATTCTTCCGTTCAAAAAGGCTCTTTTCGTAAATTCCCCCGGTTCCGCAAGGCGCGCTCCCTCTCTCAAAACGAGCTGAAGCACCTGGTTGACGGTTACAATTCCGCCGTGGCAGTTGATTTCTACAATATCTTCCCGCGTAAAAGTTTTCGGCGCTTTCAGTACCGAAACCATGACTTCTTCCACGACTTTTTCCGTTTCAGGATCAACGATATGACCGTAGTTAATCGTATGTGAATCGACGGAACTCAGCCTTTTCCCGCGAGGTCCTTTATATACTTTATTGGCGATCGCAAGAGCCTCAGGGCCGCTCATCCGGACGATCGCAATCGCCCCTTCTCCCATCGGCGTTGAAATCGCAGCGATGGTATCCATGGCTTTCACCTCTCTTTTTCATTCCTCTATCTATTATCCCCATTTGTCCGGGTCATCTTCCAAACATCGTATATGGATGAAAAACTTTTATTGTAATCAAAATTTAAAGATATCATAGTTTCAATTGAAGTGGAAGTGACTTGAACCGTTATCCACAACCGTTCTAAGCCATCATTACTTACTTTAACTTATCCACATGTGAATAACAATTAAATTTCATTTTCATCAACAGCTTACACCGAAAAAACTAAAGCTTAAACCGATTTGGTCTGCATTTATCGATTTTGCAACGGCAAAAAACCGAAGCCCCAATTTTGGGAACTTCGGTTTTCATGTTATTTTTTATATGAGATGACAAGGTGCCGGTTATGGTCTTCTCCGGTAGAATAAGTTTCGATATGCTGCGAGTAGCCCGCAAGCGTATCATGGATGACTTTGCGCTCACTGGAAGGCATCGGCTCCAGGTGAATGTCTTTTTTCTGCCTGGCCGCCTGGTCAGCAAGCTTCAATGCAAGCTGAGCGAGTGTTTCCTTCCGCTTTGCGCGGTATCCCTCGGCGTCAACCACCGCTTGGATATATCTGTCAGAATGACGATTGAGCACGAGCTGCGTCAGCGTTTCAAGGGCATTTAAAGTTTGTCCTCTTTTTCCAATTAAAAGGGCTGTTTTATCGCCTTTTAACTGAAAAATCACTCGTTTTGACTCCTCTTCTGCCGTCACCTGGGCTTGTATTCCCATATTCGAAATCACATTTTCCAAATACTGTTTTGCTTCTTTAACCGGGTCTATTTTTTCCCGAATGTTCACGACTGCAGACCGATGACCGAAAATGCCGAATAATCCCTTTTTTCCTTCATCAACTACGTCGACTTCGACATCATCTGCATGAAGGCCCAGCTGTTCAAGCCCGGATTGCACTGCTTCATCGACGGTACGTCCAGTAGCAGTCAGTTCCTTCACTTTTTCTTACCTCCGGATTTTTTTCCTCCGGCTGCCGCTTCCTGCCTCTCTGCCTTTAAATCAGGCCCTTTGATAAAGAAGGTTTGAGCAATCATGAATAAGTTACCGACTACCCAGTACAGGGAAAGAGCCGCCGGGAAACTGACCGCAAATACAACGATCATGATCGGCATCAGCCAAAGCATCATCGCCATCTGCGGATTTTGTTGCGCTGTTCCCGCCATCATCAGCTTTTGCTGAATGAATGTGAACACACCGGCGAGAATCGGCAAAATGAAATACGGATCACGCTCCCCAAGGTCAAACCATAAAAAGCTGTGTTCTGCGATTTCCCGCGTTCTCATAATGGCATGATAGAATCCGATTAAAATCGGCATTTGAATTAAGATCGGGAAACATCCGGCAAGCGGGTTAACCCCGTGCTTCTGCATGAGAGCCATCGTTTCCTGTTGAAGCTTCTGCTGCGTTTTTTGATCTTTAGAACTGTATTTTTCGCGAAGTTTTTGCATTTCAGGCTGGAGAGCCTGCATCGCTTTCGAACTCTTCGTCTGCTTGATCATCAGCGGCAAAATTAAAAGTCTGATTAAGATCGTGACGATGATAATCGCGAGTCCGAAGTTTTCATTCGTTAAATTTGCTACATACGTGATCAGCTGTGACAGCGGGTATACGATATACGTGTTCCAAAACCCTTCGCTTTCTGCAGTGATCGGCTGGTTGATTTCCGTACATCCAGCTAACAGCACGATAACGCCGATCATACTGAACAATAATAAAATTCGCCTCTTCAACAATATTTCCTCCTAAATCTTCATTCTTCAACCGGTGTTATTCGGTTATGACCATTAAAAAGACATACTTTCTCGTATTTTATCATCTTTCTCCCCGAATGGGCGACGACATTTTTCAGGAGCTAAAGGAAGCGCTTAAAAATGAGGGCCATAACATCTTTTTAACCCGGACTATGATGGCTGATTCGGTTTTTTCCGGTAGACAAACGACTTTCTGAAAAGGTGCTGCAAACTTTTTTTCGTCTCTTCATATGACAATTCAGCTGCAGGCTTTCTTGCGATGATAATGTAGTCATTTTCTTGTTTTAATAGATCCCGCTCTTCCTGGATGACCTGGCGAATCAGCCGCTTTACCCGGTTGCGCACGACTGCGTTTCCGATTTTCTTGCTGACCGACAGTCCCACCCGAAACTCTTTCGCCTCAGGCTGGTGAAGCACATATAAAACATATTGCCGGTTTGCCATCGATTTGCCTTTTTTAAATACTTTTTGAAAATCTTCATTTTTCTTTAATCGATTTCGCTTTTTCATATCTTCTTTCACTCCGATAACAAGCTGGCAAATGGGCTTGATCATTCCTCTATGTAAAAAAGACCACTGACATTATTCAGTGGCCTAAGCTGATAATACTTTTCTTCCTTTGCGGCGACGACGTGCTAATACAAGACGTCCATTTTTAGAACTCATACGGCTGCGAAAGCCATGAACTTTGCTGCGCTTACGGTTATTTGGTTGAAATGTTCTTTTCATGTATGACACCTCCCTCGAGGAATAGCTGTTAAAGACAGTCTAATTTATTATATTGGGATGAGCAGTTCATTGTCAACTTCGCTCACACATTTCTTTTTTGCACCATAATAGGATAACACATATCAATTTTCTTCGAAAGCCTAATTTCACTTTTCCTCAATTTTAGCTTAAAAGATTTTTTTGGAAGCGGGAAAATGGGATGAACGAAGCGAAAAAAAAAGCCAATGTGGATATCTTTCGCCTCGTTTTTTCTATCCACAGTCATTATCGACAACATTTTCACAAAACTAACCGTTGTGGACAATATTTCTTCAACAGTTTGTATAGTGTGTGGATAAGTTCCTCGCAACCATTGCAACCACTCGCTTATTCTGATATTATATTTGTGTTTTAACTCTTGATAACAAATTGGCTGCCAATCCATTATCCACAAACTGTGGATAAGTTGTGGAAAGTTTTTTCACAGGGTGTGCAGGAATTTGTCCACATCTTGTGAAGAATGTCGAAAAGACGTTTTTCTACTATATTATATGTTTTCAACATTTCATTAACGAATGGACTCATCCATTTGCTCTTTTTTTGTGTTCTATAACAGGTTGGACGAGCAAATATTGCTGGTAAAGGAGGGACGAACCGCCATT
>NZ_JBBOCW010000002.1:0-66164 GCF_038002625.1 Bacillus sp. FSL K6-1284
AAAAATACGATTTCAGATTTAGAAGACATCAGCGGGTACCTGGCGCAGATTGCAAAAGATTTTAAATCGAAAGATAAAATGCTGGCAAACTGGCTTAAGCTTTAGGAGATGACATAATGGAAAATTTCAATAAACTCGCCTCACTTAACAACTTAAACGGAGATCAAGAAGATACCCTCTTCATACGGCGCAATCAGCTTCAAATGCTGAAAACGGGCATGAGAGGAACGGCCGCAACGAAGCTTGAAGGCATTAAAACGACACTAAGACCGAAGTTTAAGATAGACGATATACAAAAAGAAATGAACAGCGTCTATTCATCGCTTCTCTACAGCTTTGAAGGAAAAGCGCAAGAGGCGCTTGCTCAACACATCAGCCAAAGCGCCCAGCAGCTTATCGCGACAGAAAAGGATGGAGAGAGCTTTGTGAACGGATTTAAGACGAGATAGAGGCGCCAATTACGGCGCCCTTTTTTCGTTCATCTACGGCTTCTTAACGTTAAACATCGCAAGTAGCGTCTTATCAGGCGCCTTCGACTGTCGATAAAACACGTTAGGATTAAACGTATATCGTTCCGGTTCGCTGCCGACCTTTATTCGCGCGACAACGAACTCACCGTCGAATTTCATCTGCTTCAGCCGCCGGCCAAGCGTATCAGGCGTTACTCCGATCGCCTCCGCAAGCTCTTTCTTATTGAACCATCGGATATGCTTCGGATTCTTTTCGAATGGATTTTCGCAAAGAGCGTTTGTTTCGTAGTGGACGAACGGTAGCATCCGGTAGATCAGCCCGATGTCCGTCGCTTTCACTTCGCTGTAAACCTTCTTAATCTTTGCGGTATACAATTTGACGACGTACTGGCTGCCGAAGTTGCCCTTGAAATGATAGCGTTCGTTCACCGAGTATATGCCGCCTTCCTCCCGGATAATATCATGCGCAGTACAGGCGTTCAGGAAATCGTAGAATGTCATGCGCTTTTTCGCGAGCTGTAGAACGGACATCATATCCGTAGTGGTCATCGGCGTTTTGTCGCGGCTAGATTTAACGAGAACACCGTTATAATCAACGTAGCATTGCAACAGCATGAGATAGCCGCATTGTGCCGTCGTGAGAGCGTCATAGACTTCGTGAATGTTCGGCATATTCGCGTTGGAAAAGTCGCGCCTGTCCTGCGTCTGCTTTTGCTGCTCCCGGAAGGCTTCGTCTTGATTCCGGTGCCTTAGCGTGTAATCTGTCGATAGATCCTCGCCTGTCTCTGCGTTTACTACTCGTAATCTTTTCAAAATATCGTCCCCTTTTTCGCAAAATAAAAGAGCGCGTGTATGGCGCCCTCATAACGTATAGACAGCTAAACGGCTAAAATATCGGTGTTTAATGAGAAATTTTTTCTCCGGTTTCGATAACGATCGTGAACTGTCCCGGGGATCTTCCCTTTACGAAATCATTATAGCGGTTCCTTCGTTCTTTATTCCGCGCCCTGGCCGCCCTATCAACAAACTTTTCCTCGTAGGAAGATCGTTTTCTTCGCGTGGGAGCTTTATAGTTTCGGCCATCTGCCCCGTACTCTTCGGCAAGTTTTTCGGACGCTTCCGACTTGATACGCTCCTCTCGCTGTGTTTCGCTCATGATCGGGTACTCTTCGCGAGCCATTTTATCCGGGTGTGGGTTCGTTAGCTCTTCGTAGATTACGAGATTTGCCATACGTTCAAGCGCGATAGAATCCGGGTGCTCTCCGACTGCATCAAAATAAGCGTCAGCCAGCGCAGTGATCTCCTCTATTCGTTCGATCCGGTCAAGCTCTCCGACTTTCGTTTGTTGCTGTAATTCCGTAATCATTTCGTGCAGTAGCGCTTTATCCATTAATTCGTCCTCCCATCGTGTACCCTTCGTTATGTCCCGCCCAATAGTAGTAAATATCTGCGATTGAATCAGCCGCTCGATTTATCAGATGATTAACGGAATCCTTGCCGACTCCCATCCGTTTCCCCGCCTCGACTTGCGTCAGGTCTTCGAAGTATACAAGCCGAATGGCCTCACGCTGTCTTTCGGTCAGATCCGCAAGCTCAATCGCGTTGTGCAGATCGAGCAGCACTTCGGCAGCTTCGTATTCTCCGAGTCGTTTGCGGCTGACGAACTTCGGATAATCGGAGAGCAACGTTTTGACGCCCTCCGCATTGTCTAGCGCATAAGCCGCCTCAAATTCGCGATCCTTTCGGTGTAGATCGACTTTGACTGATCCCATTAAACCGCCTCCAATTTCGCTGAGTTATGTCGTTCACCGTAGGAATCGCGCAGTCTATCGAAATAGTTGCGGACAATTTCGTCCTGCCAATCGAAATCAAACGAGCTCACCATACGGCCATTCCATTCGATCTCATCTCCTGCCCCTAGCGTTAATTCATTCCATCGGTAAGGCCCGTCTGAGAACGTTCTTTCCGCGTCTCTGTGGCCGTCGCAGATACCATTACCATGAGAGAAGAAAAACGCGTCGTTACCTTTCTCGATTCCGTGCCAGCTTGGAAGGTGCGGATATAGATTTTCGCGCATTAGGTTGTCGTCAGTAAAATCGTTAAGAAGTTCGTCAAGTTGTGTTAGACCATCGCCCCATTTATCCGTCGACTCACCTTTCGCGTCCCATCCGATATCTGTTACTTGAGCGAAATAGGCTGGCGGCTGGCCTTCGAGAAACTTTGCGTCGTATTCCGTTATGTCTTTGTCTCCACCTCTTCTAAAATTCGATTCCCATTTTATAGTCGCGGGCGATATTAATTGCGTACCAGGTGGCGCCTTCCGTAAAATCAAAATCTGCGTTGGAACCGTTGTTCCTACGTGCTGGAACGTCTCTCTCGGCAACATAATCGTCGCAACTTGCCAGCACGTTTCGTGCATCAACTTCCGAATCTTGGCCGCGTAGTTACCGTAAGATAGTCCTAACGGAAGGACAAACGCAATATATCCGCCAGGCTTTGCCGCCTTGATTGCAAGTTCAATAAACGCAACCTCTGACTTTCCGCCGTATTCGCTCTTCTTTTTTGTAACTGACCGCCACTCTTCGCCCTCTTGCGGTTCGAATTTAACAGTGACGCCATACGGAGGATTTCCGACAACTAAGTCGTAATAGTCCCGGCGATCATGAACAAGCGCATTCCCTTCAATAATTTCAGCGTCTGGATAAAGCAACGACGTTACCTTTGCGCTTGTCTTATCGAGTTCTAACGCAGTCAGATCGGCTCCGTCCGGAGCGTGTTCGAGAAAGACACCGGCGCCGACGGAAGGTTCGAGGACTTTCGGATTCTCAGGTAAGCGCGGCTTCAGTACGTCCCATATGAATTTAGCGACGTGGGTTGGTGTGAAGAATGCGCCGCCTGAGAATGCGTTCGGTAACAGTCCGCCAGCAGACGTATAGTTTTGTCGTAAGAATTCGAGATCTTCTTCGGTTATTTGGTCGCGTTCCTTTGCGATGATTTCCATTGATTTAACGTTACCTTCCCAACGTTTGCGAGCGGCTTTCCCCATTCAGTTTCCTCCTTCGTTAATAACTTCGTTAACAATTCGCACATCTCCGTTGACTATCGGTAACTACTCCGTCTATACTGAACGTAAATACTTTCGTAAGGAGATTCGTTATGGCACTTACGTGGATTTCAAACGACTTTGATCGCAATACCAAAGCGTATATAACAATCGAAAAGCAACGACGTTTATTTATTTCGGCCGGTGCGCGGCGCGTCATCGGACTGCCTACGGACGGACCGTTTTATTTATCCATCGCATATGACGCGGCAGAAAAGCGCATTGTAGCCGGCAAGCCCGAACTCGTTAATCACCCCAATAACGTTCCGTTCAAATTCGATAAGCGGGGCAACGTTTCGGCATGGCCGTTCTTGCGTAAAATCGGCATTAATGTCGATATGCTTCCGCAACGCTATTATTTGATCGGCGATGGCGAGGCGTCAAAACAACCGTACCTAGCTTATCCGAAGCATACATACGCGTTTCAGTTAGACGAGTAGTTCCGCCATAATCGCGTCCAGTTTCTCGTACAACTCTTCCGGCTTACCTGCGTTATCAATTTCGTAATCAACTTCGAAACTGTCAACGGCAAGCTCAGTCGGATGTTCCAAGTCGGCAAGGTCGAATTGATCGCCGGCTTTTTTAGCGCGTTCAATACGGATCTCGGCCGGTGCTGTTATGCGGATAAATACGAAGCCTTCGTCCTTCAGCCGCCTGTATTCGTTAGGCTGGCGACAGTCGTCGATGATCACGCGATTCTTTAGCGCTGTGTTACCGCAGTCGCAAGGATGGCGTTCGAGATAGGCGGCTATTTTCGGCATGAGAGCGTCGATCCATACGTCCTCTCCGAACTGTTTCCGCGCCCACTGTCCGAACTCTTGATAATGAGCGCGCGGCTTCGGATTTCTCGGAACGTGAGGGAATGCGCGGTGGAATGCGTCCTTCAGCTCGTCGCCGAATGCGAACGGCTGGAAATCGTAGTGAAGCGAGATGTACGATGCAGCAAGCGACTTGCCTGCGCGAAGGGGTGCGGTGAGGGCGATCTTCATTGGCGTTCCCTCATTTCGTTAAGAAGTGCGATAACTTCTTCGGCAGTGAACAAGCGCGTATCTGAGTCGGATTCGAGGTGCGCCACCTTTCCGTCGGTTTCCTTTGCGGCATACTTCAGCGTCTCCATTTCCGACTCTATGCGATCCATACGTTCCCAAACACGCTCAATCTCTTGTTGGCGGTATAAATGTCGTTGCGATTGCGCGTGTACGCCTTTGTCTAATCGCGCCAATTCTTCGCCGAGCATCCGGTTGTCTTTGTGCAGCGTGTCGATTTCGTCTTGTAGGCGGGACATCTTTTCGTGGGCGTGATCGGACCACAAATCATACTCTTCGTAATTAGAAGCGACTCTCTCCTCTAACGTAGCGATATCGTGGCGGATGTCCGAATCGGCATTCCGCAGCTCAGCGATTCTTCCCGGCCCCATTTCGTTCCATCCGAGATCTTCCTTGATGCGTTTGTTCTCGCGTTCCAACTCCGCAACACGCGTCGCCAGGTTAGCGATAACGTCGATCGGGTCGGATGGTTGCGGTTCTTCTTCGGAGGATTCGGCCGGGACGAGGACGCGATATTCTTCGTCATAGATGCACTTTCCGCAGGCTGTTCTAGCGCTCGCCGATCGTTTTGTTGCCACATCAAAAATGTCGCCATTGTGGTATGTCCCGAAGGATAGGATCGCATCAACAATAACGATCTTCTCGCCTACTTCCGCCTCTCGGTCGACCATTTCGTAGAGCTCTCCGTCAATGTGGACGACGTTGGTCGGTTCGAGGACGTTGTATCTTTCATGCGAAATGAACCACGATGCATTATCGTAATTACTCTCGAACTTAGCCGAAACATCATCGCACCCCACGTTTTTAACCTCTCCGCAATCTCCTTCGCAGAAATAAGGCAGACTTTCTTCGATCGCAATAATCTTATCGCCAACCTCCGCCTTCCTGTCGACCTCTACATATTCGCGTTTGATTCCGCCAAGTGATTCGTCAGCCAATACGTGGATTTTTTCGTTAGTTTTCGTCATAATTTCATCCTCCTTCGCAATCTTATCTACCGTAACAAACATGTCAGCGAGATTCTTTCCGTTAATATAAATGGCCATCCGATCAGCCTCCCGTTATTTAATAACCCGCAACTCTACCGGCTGCCGACCGAACTGAACCGCGTCTGACTCATTCGCGACCAATAAATCGAGCCGTGCGCCTTTAATCGCGCCGCCGGTATCTATCGCCTTTGCCCGAAAGCTCGAACCGTCAGCGAGCCGGACTTCAACCGTAGAGCCAAGCGCAATCACAGACGGATCGACCGCTATGACGCGTGCTCCTTCGTAATAGATCGAATGGCTGACGTCGACTCCCGTTTTGGTGATGCCGGTGCAGCCTTCCGCGCAGAATGCGGTGTAAGCCGTGGCCTCGAACGTTTTCCATTTCTTTGCGACCGTTTTCTTCGGCTGCTTCAGCGCCTTGATTTCGTCCTCAAGCGCCTGTATCTGCGCGTCCTTTTTCGTTATCTCTTTCGTTAATTCTTTGCTGCGTGATTCAGCCGATTGGATGGCGGCCTGCTCTGGCGTTATCCTTGGCGGTTCTGGCGGCTGATCTGCCGGACAATGGCCGGAGAATAGCTGCGCTGTTAGCGTGAAATTCGTTAGGATTCCGATGCTTACACCTCCTCGAAGAATTGCGCGGTCCACGGCTCTACATTAACGACTTCCTGGCGTAGAGCTTCCGCAAGGTCAGTGATCTCCTTTTGCGCACCCTTGCCCGGCTTCCGTTTCGAGTAGAATTCGAGAAGAGATCGTAGATTCGCAGTCATTACGAGATTAGTTGCGGCTGCTTGCGGGAGGACAGCGCGGGCATCTTCTGCGGGAACGCCCAGCTTCCGTAAATCATCGTATGACTTCTGCGCCCATTTCATTGCGCGAGCGAGAACGCCCTCCGCATCATAGACGTCCAAGTCGTCGTCAACAAATGTTTTATCACCGTTCTTAACGCTATCCGGCGCAATATAATCGAACCCGCCGATCTTATCATCGCTTCCCATCCGCACATAGCGCTGTGACTGAACGCTGAAGCTAAATCCGACGCGATGGCGAGTAAGCTGCGCCAATAACGCCCGGCTGACGCCTTCAATCGCAAAGGTGAACGTTAGGTGTTCGAGAGTCGACGTGTGGCCGGACCGGACGATCATTCGGAAAAGGCGATCGGCGTCCGTGCCTGCGCCGCCATCTGACGCTTTGGAGCCGAAATACTTGGCGCCTTCCTCTGCGACGATTTCGGACGGTTTGTTCGGGGAATAGCACGTTCTAATTGCGGTTAGGGCGACCGCTTGGCCGTCTGTTACGTCGTGATCATCTAGCGGATTCTCAGCAAATTCTCCGTAATCCAGCGAATGGATAAATTTCTCGCTTAATTGCGTATGTGCGATTAGCTGTACGTTCATTTTGGTTTCCGCCATTTATATACCAACTCCGTTTCAATCTACAGTAAAATACATTTCGTTTTTTGAAGATCAATGAGATAATTACCTTATCAAAGAAATAGGAGGAACATTTATATGGAACTAAAACATGATTGTGTTAGAGATTTATTACTAACTCTCGAAGATAATCTAAAACTCAACTCGACTTTAAGTACTTCTGAGATCACGGCACTACCAACAATGAAAGATTACAGTCCAGCAGATGTAGTGTATACAATTAACAAACTAAATGAAGCTGGTTTCATAAAGTCCCACTCCTATATGGGAGGCGGTTTGGATGTCTCCGATATTACTTACTATGGTCATCAGTTTCTCGATAATATTCGAGACCCGGATATATGGGCTAAAACTAAAGACACTGCAGCGAAGGTTAAAGGAGCATCTCTTTCTATATTAGGTGAAGTTGCGGTCAGTTATATTAAGCAGAAATTAGGACTTAGCTAACCCCGCTACTCCCAAAGCCGCCCGCTCCCCGATCGCTATCGTCCAACTCGGCTACTTCCGTAAATGCCGCCTGCTCGACCGGCTTAATTACGGCCTGGGCGATACGATCTCCTTTGCGGATGAGATACGTATTGTTTGGATAAAAACCGAAGTAATCCCATTTGTTATCTAGCGGGTCTCCAATGACTTCCGGCGAAGCAATCTCATCATACTCGATCGCTTTCCGGTCAAGATCGATACCTAGCACCTTCAGATGCGCAATATTATCGACAATCACTCCGACTTCTCCCCGATAGCCCGCGTCAACTGTACCGAGCTGAACGCGAAGCTTCGTCTTCAGCGTAATGCCGGAGCGTGGCCGGATCTGCATTTCGTAGCCTTCC
This sequence comes from Bacillus sp. FSL K6-1284, assembly GCF_038002625.1. NCBI lineage: Bacteria > Bacillati > Bacillota > Bacilli > Caryophanales > Bacillaceae > Bacillus > Bacillus sp. FSL K6-1284. The sequence goes on from NZ_JBBOCW010000002.1 coordinate 7,869, forward strand.
GGAATCTCGAACGCTAGCCCCGTTTTGACTAGCGCGGTTTCTCCCGGCTCGATAACAACGTCTTCTGCCGCAACTAGGTCGAAGCAAGCGTCGGAAGCGTGAGCATATTGCGGAATTTGTGCATCGGGTGATAAGCGTTTGATATTTACGTTCATTCGAAAACCTCCTCGTTAATAGTTGCGTATATACTTTCGTTATTGGACGCGCTCACTCGAAATAGAAATCGTCATCCTGAAGCGCTTCAACAGTCGCCTTCTTATATCCGTTGCCCTTTTGACTGAAGAAGTCCATCGATTTCGTCTTCGTACTCAGCCCGTTCAGCACGATCGGATTTACCGTTTCATCTTCGAAATACGGATCGAATCCGAGGTTCATCAACGCCTTGTTTCCGTTGTATCGAACGAACTTTTTAACGTCGTGAGTCAGTCCGACCTGATCGTAAATATCCTCGGTGTACGCCGCCTCATTCTCGTAGAGTTCCGCAAGCAATTCGACGGCAAAATCGCGTAATTCGATCTGAACAGCCGGTGACTGGCGGTTGTAAATTTCCTGCGCAAGCAATCCGACATAGACGCCGTGGATCGCCTCGTCGCGGATAATCAAATTAATGATCTCGCCGCTGTTCATCAGCTTTCCTTGGCCGTAGAAATATAACGGATAATAAAAGCCGCTGTAGAACAGGAAGCTTTCGAGGTATACCGACGCAACCATCGCCTTGTATAACGAAATGTCATCGCCTGCCTCAATCGCGTTATACAGTCCGCCAATGATTTCGGCTTTCCGCTGCAAATAGCGATTCGTCTTCACCCATTCGAACAGTTCCGTTATTTTCTCCGTTGGTGCGAGCGTCATGAAAATGTTCGAATAGGATTTCGCATGGACTGCGTTCTCCATCATCGCCATGAAATTCAGGACGGCTTTACGTTGGTGGCCGGATACCTGGGCGGCAATTAGCGGCATTCCCGTGTTCCCTTGCTCCGTATCGAGTAACGTTAAGCCCGCGAGAACTTTCATATACGTATCTTGTTCGTTGGCTCCGAGATACTTCCACGTTAGAAGGTCGCCGTTTAGCGAAATCTCTTCCGGCAACCAAAACTGCTTAACGTTCTGTTCGTAAAACATCTGCGTGAACCCGTCGTCGTGTTGCGACCAGTTGGCCGCTGTATATTTCGTCAATTATTCGTCCTCCTTTATTGCCATCCTCGTTGGTAAAAGAATGCATCAATGAATTGTGGGAGAGTGTAAAATATATTAAATACAGGAAGTAGAACAATGAGTGTGTCTACAAAATCCCACCAATCTCGCCATGGTTTATCGCTTTTCCAATTGTTATTAATAGCGTAATGCAACATTAATGCGCTGAGTATTACAGACAAAATGTAGACGCCAATTAATAAGAGTGCTTCTTCACTATCTAAACCACGCATGACAAGCAACCTTCCTGCCCGGTATCTTTAGTCCGCGCATAATACAGCGTCTTAATTCCTTTGTGATGTGCGTAAAGGTCAATCCGGTTCAGATCGCGCGTCGTCATCGTATCCTTTAAGAACAACGTAAATGAGATGCCTTGATCGACGTGCTGCTGAATTGTCGCGATCATATCGACGACTTTAAACATATCCATGTCGTACGCTTCCTTATAGAAGAACCAATTCTTCGCGCTAAGCCCCGGCATAGGATAATACGTCTTCGAATTACCATACGTACGCTCCTCAATGCGCTCCATAATCGGCATGACTGACGCAGTAGCCGACTGAACGTACGAAATAGAACCCGTCGGTGCGATCGCAAGTCTGTATGAATGGTATAGTCCGTATTTCCGTATGTTCTTCGAAAGCATCTTCCAGTCGTATGGATGTGGTAAATAAAAACCTTCGAAAAGCTTAGACACGCGCTCTGTCTGCGGAAGGAATTCCGTTTCATAGTCGTAGTAATCTCTGAAGTAGCTACCATCCGCATACGTTGACCCTTCGAAGCCCTCGAACGTGCTGCCGGTTTCCTTCGCAAGCTCCATCGACCGCACCAGCGACCAATAATTGACGAGCGCAAAGAATACGTTAGCGAAGTCGCGCGCCTCTTCCGATTCATAAGCGATCCCATTTTGCGCAAGATATCCGTGTAGATTCATCGCGCCAAGTCCGATCGAACGCATCTGACGGTTAGCCTTAGCGACTGCCGGCGCGTTCTTGATATTCGTTGATTCCGAGACTAGCGTTAGAGCATCTACGGACAACTTAACGATCTTTCCGAAGTCGCCGTTTTTCATAACGTTCGCAATGTTTAGCGATCCGAGATTGCACGAGATGTCGAGGCCAATCGCGTCCTCTTCGCCGTAGTCGGTGTATTCGGAAACCTGCGATACCTGAAGAATTTCGCTACAGAGATTCGAAAATTTCACTTTCGAAATGTGATTCAGCGCATGAGCTGCGTTTACGTTATCTTCGAACATGATGTACGGATAGCCCGATTCGGACCGCAGAATCGCGAGTTTTTCGAGCAGCTGCCGCGGATTAATCTTGTCTTTGCGGACGTTCGGATTCTCGACGAGCTTATCGTACATTTCTCCGATATCCATTTCGTCAAGATGCTCTCCGTATTCCTTATAGACCGTGTGCGGATAGAAAACGTATGCGTCCCGGTCTTCGCGAGCCAATTCGATGAATTTATCCGGGATGACGACGCCGATCGATAACGTCTTGACCCTTACGTCTTCATCTGCTGATATTTTTTTGGTCAGTTACCCTTGCATTTCTACAAGGACTGGACTATATCTTCATCTACTAGAGATGCCTTGCGCTTCAACCGGCGCTAATCTCCGGCTTACTATTAGTCTCTACACCTTCCGAGCACCTGTAATAGTTTTTGAATCTTGGATTATTCACTCGACTTGTTATAGTCGTTCTACTTATTCCTAATTGTCTACTGGCCTCCGCCATCGAACGATAAAACAGTCCATCTATAAAGATCCCGACATTATTACCATTATTTAATCTAAGTTTACGGCGCTCTGACTCTGTCTTCTCTCTCCCCATATGCGCAACAGACATTTTCAACTTGGTTTCTTCAGTGTGCTTTCTGCCGTCAAATCGTTTTGTAATCCTGCTTCTCATCATTTTCATATGGTCTGAATTTCCGTACCACGGGTTATTCTCTCCCGAATTTATTTCAGACAACTTTTGTCTAATTTCTTCGCTATGTGTTTTGCCGAACATTGGGTTATCTTTACCTCTATAAGACATCCCAAAAGCATTATCGTATAGGTTATATCTCATCGATTCGTTAGATTTAGAAATAAACTCCTGCTCAATATCAAATAATGCGTTTCTGTCTATTCCGTTAAAGAGTTTTAGAACCTCGAATTTAAAGGATTCAGCACCATAAATGTTATAATCCTCTTGCATTGGTTTATTGTGGTGATTCCCTCTCTTTAATAAGTTGAAGTGATCTCTTTTTCTTTTTTTGTAGTCTAAACTACTTCCGATGTAATACCTTCCGTTCTTTGAATTAATAATTCTGTATACAGCCTCCACGATTTCACCTCCTTTTGTGCTCGGCTTGGCACGGGATTGCCACCGCCACTACGCGCTGAGGTTTCCCCGTTAGCCCTCGAATGAGGACACCGCTTTTGCGTGCGTTCACAAGGTTTTCACTACCCAATCGCTTGGATAGGCGACTACCAATTAATCGAGAAAAGCATCAATGTCCGCATGAAATACGTTAAGATACGCTGCGCCCGCGCCCGCTCTTGCGCCTTGCTGATCTGCATAGCGGAAGGCATTATCGAGGAGTTTCATAACTCCGACGACGCCCTTCGTTACGTTCTCAATTCCTTTGATCGATTCACCTTTCGCTCGCAGCTTCGATAAATTTAAACTTACGCCTCCACCCATCTTCGATAGTTGCATCGCTGTCCCGATCGCCATTTGAATATCGTTCAACGAGTCGCCTACTTCGAGAAGGAAACACGATACTAATTCGCCACGTCGCTTCCGGCCGGCATTCAAGAACGTCGGTGTAGCCGGTTGATATTCCTGCCGGATCATCATTTCCGCAAACTCGACCGCCTTGTCTGCGTCTCCTTTCGCGAAAAATAGCGCACAGATGGCAATCCGGTCTTCGTACCGTTCAAGGATCTTCTTCTTATCGTTCGTCTTGAGCGCATAGTCGTTGTAAAACTTGAACGCACTCATGAACGAAGGGAAACGGAATTTCTTCGCATAAGCCGCCTTGTAGACCGCTTTGATTTCGTCGAACGTGTACGGCTCGAAGACTTCGCGTTCGTAATAATCGTTCTCGATTAGATAGTCGAGCTTTTCGCTCAGATCGTGGAAAAATACCGTATTCTGATTCACGTAATCTATGAAATAACTCCGGACGGCTTCGGCATCCTTTTCGAATTGAAAGCCGCCGTTTTTCCGTATCATAATTTCGTTATTAAGTTCGATATACTTCGCGTGTTTATTCGTCATTGGCGTCCTCCCCTATTAGTTTTCGCAGCTCCTCGTCGGCTTGTTTGGCTCTCTTTAACTCCTCGGTAGTCTCTGCTCCACTAAACCATGTATAAAAGCAAGAGTCTTTGTAATACCATTTTGTTATAGATGTGCCGAGAGGTTTCCAATAAGCTCCCAAACGCAACCACTCGTCTGTTAATTTTTTATATTCAACTGCCGCGTTTAGGTACTCATGTCTGTTTATGGTCTCTGCTAATAATTTATCCTCGCCCTTTTGTATATCGCTCTCTAGCTTTTGAATCCGTTCCTCGCGGAATTCAGCGGAAAAATCCGACTTGAGATGCCTTAAAAAAGTTTTCATCTCATCCAGGCTGAGTTCACCGTTAATGTATTTCCATTGAAGATCCCTGATCGTCTTTTCAGCCAAGAGCGCTCACCCTTTCCGTAAATATCCGAACATCCTCCGCCGTCCCCGCCAGCTCGAACTTGTGCACGATCGGCACTCCGTATTCTTCCGCAATCAGATCCGCAGCCTTTGCGAAGTTACTCCCCCAGTTGCGATTGCCTGACGCAGCCACGCCCGCCATTAAATCGCCATTGTCCGCGAGGAAATCCCAAACGGTGCCGGCGACCTGGCCGAATCCGTAAGTTCCCGTTACCAAGACGAATGGCTCCGTTAATAGCATATCCGCCTTGATTTCGACCGCAGGAAGGCCGGTCTTGGCTACGAATCGGCGGACGTTTCCGGCCAGCGAGTAGTAGGCGATTAGCATAACGACGCCACCAACACTCCGATAGGAATCGCGTACATAATTAGGACGATAATTTTCGCAAACCTTTCCGCTTTTGTTTTCGCTTCATGTCCGAGTACCAGCAATGTAAGAAGCGCTAAGCACGCTATCGCAACGTATGTCATTCGGAATCATCTCCGTCTTCTAATTTCGAGAGTTCGAACTGTAATTCGTCGATTTCGTACTCCGCCGCCTCGATCTTATTTTCGAGGTATCGAATATCGTCTCGGAGATCCTCGATTTCGTCCTCGTGAGTATCGATCTCGAACTCCAAATCCGCTATCATTTTTTCGATTTCTTCGCGTGTCATTCGATCGACTCCTTCCGTTTTAATTCCGCCTCTATTTCGTCTTTCCGCGCCAGAATCCGGTCACGTTCGATTTCCAATTCGACCTTCTTCCGCTCATGTCGGCTGATTGCGTAATCAACATCGGTAAGTTGTTCGTCAAGCCATCGCAAGGACTGCCGCAACTGTGCGGCCGGTGCGCCGTAGCATTCGTATGTCATTGCGTTTCCTCCTCTACGTCCTTTTGAACGCGTTTATGTTCGCGGTATGCGGTGTGCAGTCGGTCAGCTAATCCGGTGAGTAATGCGGTCACTACGAAGACTACTGCGATAGTGGCTCCGACTTTAACGATTGCGCCGACCTCCGGGACCGATAGTAGCGCCGTCACGATGATGTAGCCTGTCAGACATCCTGCAGAAAACAGTCCGAGTAATAAGGTGAGCGCAATCAAGTACGCTAATGCTCCGATAAGTCGCTGTTTAAACATCCGATCACTCCTTCGGTTTAATAATCTTCTCGCGAATCAGGTACGTCAGCGCCACCGCACAGGCATCGCTATGATCGTCCGTCGCGAATTTGTGGTCGCCCGGTAGACCGAGCCATTCGCGGGCGCCCTCGGCAACTTGCGGCTTCTTGGCGTTTCCGTTTCCGGTGACAGTCTTCTTAACGTTTGCCGGCGTCACATGGACGTCGATATCGTATCCGTATCGGTGTAACGCCCGTTCAACAGACGACCAGGTTCCGTGAATCTTATTGTTTTGCGCATAGTTACGGCTTGGCGGCCATATCTCGCGAACGATTACGTCGAACGGCTGATTGTCGCGAACAAATAGTAGCGTAAATGCTTCGATCTCCTCATAGCGCAACGGCTGATCGGTTGATGCGGACGTTTTAAAGTGGGCGGACTTTATGAGGCGAGCTTTCCCGCCCTTTGCTTCGATGATTGCGAATCCTGGCGATGTTAGCGAAAGGTCAAGGCCGAGGATCCGGATAGGCTTGGCGCTACTCATCGCATCACCGAAAGCGCAGCATCTCGCCACTCTTCAATCTTTCGCAACATACGAACTTTCTTCTCTTCGTCGATGTATCCCGAGATTCTTCTCTTGAGAACAACATGACAATAATCTGTTAGAATGTCGTCATACTCTTCGAAACACATCATTCCGCCTCCCCTTCGCGAACTCTTTCGATAAATTCGAGCGCCTCAACGTACTGCCGTTTCGTAGATTCGTATACGTTCGACCTCCGTACTTGCGATACTTTTGCGCGAATCTCCGCCAGCTCTTCGTCCGTCAGCGACTTCGCAATCGCCGTCTTGTATCCGTTAAATGTCCATCCGTTCAGATCCAACGGTAAAGGCGCTCCTTCCTCGACAGACTTGCGGATCTCTACGAATCTATCGAATAGGTGCTCTACGTCTTCCTCCGTAATTTCGATGCCGAACGCCCGCATATCCGGCGACTTTTCGAATTCCCCTTCCGGATACGTCCACGATTTCTTAGACGCGTTTACGTAGAGGATGACGTATAAGTCGACGCCGTACATCGGACCGTAGGCGACGCATTGTTTAACGTGCTTTTCCTCCGGCTGTCGCATCGAATGGAGGGACGTCTTTGCGGCGGTCGTCTGCTTCGATTTAATTTCGAGTCCAACGCGCAGCACTTCGCCATCTTCCGTTACGTAGCGCATGATGCCGTCGCATGTTCCGTAAAGGTTGAACGAGTAGCCGCGATGTGTGACCGGATGATTCCTTTTCGCGAAGTCCTCGAACATTGGCGTTCCGTCTTCGTTCTTTTCGAAGCTGAACGAACAGGGGCGACCGGTCTTCTTCTCGAAATGTTTCTCCATGAAGAGAATGTCGCGCTGGATTACGTCCCCAATCGCCGTACCGATGCGAGTCCATCGTCCTTGATGCGGAGGCTTCTTCGTTTCGTCTCTCGGAGATCCGATCGCCTTGTGGTAAAGCTCACGAGGGCAAGCGTTAGCAGATGACGGCGAGAAATACGGTTTCTTCGGAAAGACTTTCGGAGCATTGGCGTACCATTTATGAATCTGCGCGTCCAGGGCGTTATCCCACGTCTCCGGCAGCGAGTGCCATTCGTTCAGATATTCGACCAACTCATCCGCAATCTGCTGCGCGTATGTGGTCGGCTCCTTTATATGTGCCCGCAATGAATTTGCGGCTAATCTTCCGTTTGAATTCGTCAATTAATCGTCTCCTTTCGGTTTTCCGCTCTCAAAAACCCAATCATTCGGGCTATATTCCTCCATCCAACACGGCTCGATTACTGTGTCGCAAGCTAACGGAAGGACTAGCGTGAATGTGTTTGTCATGATATCGTCTAATAAATCCGTTGCTTCTTTCGTTAATTGATCGTTTGGTGTAGCAAACTTCAATTCGTCGTGCAGTGTCAGCGGAAACTCCCACCCGCGCTCAAGCACACATTCGTAGTAAGCACGGATCATACACATCTGAAGAATATTCGCACCCGACCCTTGAATCGTATGGTTAAACGCAGCGCGCTCGCAACCGCCTGTAAATCGCATCAGATCCCAAAATTCAGAGCGTTCTTCCCAGCGTAATTTATTCGTTTTCTTGCCGAGTTCCGGATCGTTTTTGTCTTTGATGCCGCACTTACGCATTAGTTGACAAAGCTGTTTGTATTTCTCGACGTACCCTGGAAACCTGCGCTTCTGTTTGAAGATCGTCGCAGTCCATCCGTGCTTGCGTAGGTGAGCGAATGTGGCTTCGACCATTCCTTTGAATCCCGGCAATATTTCGTCAAAACGTGCATAGGCTTTTTTCGCAGATTCTTCGGTTATCCCACGTTTGATTGCGGTCTTAATAAACTGATCTTCTCCTTGCCCGTATCCCTTTGCCAGGAACATATCTTTCGTCAGTTTTCGATACGCCGGAACTTCATTCGGTGTACCCTTAACTGAGTCATAATACTTCTCTAGGCAAAGCTTACGGTCTACTTCGAACATAGTGGAAGCAAATTCAACGTATGGGTCGAGTCCTCTCCGATACATATCCGCGAATATCTCGTCGTTAAACTCCGTCGCCATCCTATGCGCTTGAATCCTCGGCTCTATCGATGATAAGTCGGATCCTAAGAACGTAAATCCTTCCGGCGGCTTGAACGCCATCCGCACCCGCTGCCCCTTTTCGGTACGCGACGGGATGTTCTGGATATTCCGCCCCTTTTCCGTCTTCTTCGGCGCTTCGACTAAAACGCGCATGTGATCGAGGAAGTTGTCGTCGTTGATGTCTACGCGATATAAGTCGTTGTCCTTTCCGGTATATCCCTTTGAGCTGTAGCGCCCGGTCGATACGGTTTGTAGTTGCGTATGGAGACGGCCGTCGACGTCTTTCACGTAAGGAATCCGGTTGATGAACGTTCCCAATAACGTCGTCAGCTCCGAAAATATCGCTAACGGTTTGAGCCGCGCATCTTCCTTGAAGTAGAGCGCTAATACGTCCTTACTGACAGCCCGTGTTTTCTTCTTATCGATAATCTTCGTTTTGTCCTCGATCCCGATTACGTCATAGATTAAATACTGAAGGTGTTGATCCGAATCGAGATTGAATTCGTGAATGTAGTCCGGCGCGTTCTGCGGAATAGCTGGCGCAAGAGGCTCCGTTTTGTACTTTCGAATACGCTCTTTTAATTGCGTATATTTCTTCGTTGCCGGGTTCGCCTTCTCAATTTCCGCCTCACACTTCGCAAGCATCTCCTGCTGTTTTGCGATCTGTTTCTCGCGGTTATCTTGCCACGCTTTGATCTTGTCGCCCTTTAAGTGCATCGACATTTTATAGAGGAAGTCGTCGTCGATACCGTATGCTTCGTGAATGTCGTCGATCGCTTTTTGTAGCTGCGGCTCATACTCGGCTTTTAACCGTAAGAGCTCATCGTCATCGATCACGAACCCAGTTCGCTCGATCGTCGTATTGACTTCGTATAGATACTGCCGGATCTCAAAATACGGATAATACAAGTCGTCGATCTTCAGCATCATATCGATCTGCCAGCGCGTAAGGAGCCACCCTTTCTCAACGTCCTTTATCGCGTATATGCCGACGATCTCAGGCGAGTACACCATCGGGGAGCCCTTTCCGAAAAGATCCTCGAATGTGAAATCGTCCAGGTGATCCGCGCCGATGTACTTTTTGTACTTCGTGACAAGCTCCTTCAAACCCATCGAAGGCTCATGCTCGTTCATAAGCTGCGCGGCATCTAACGAGTCATATCGGAAACCCTTCGGCTCTAGTCCGTCATTCAGAAACATCGAGTAGTCGAAGGGCGTGTTGTGAAACGATTTGATATGACGTGCGTCTTCGATAAAAGCCCGGCAAATTTCCAACGCAGCAGACCGCGAGCATTGTTCGTCGTCAGTCAAATGTCCGTAAGCAACGTAATAACCTTCGTTAAGACACGGCAGCCAGAACGAATACCCACCGGACATATCGATTCGTGTATCTGTCCCGGATGTCTCCGTATCCCATTCGGTGAACGACATCGCGAGAGGAATTTCGATCCCACGCTCGGCTAACTTCCGTCGGATGTGCGTATTGTTGAAAAGATCGAAAACTTTCCGGAACCACGGATTGAGCTGCTGCGCTTGGACTTCTTGACGTAATCGTTCGATCATAGGCGCCAAGTCTTCGTTTTTGGTGATGACGAAGTAGTTATCCGGCTTTGTCTTAAGCGTCTCCTGAATGCGTTCGTGCCGCTTTGCCTCGTTTTCCTTCGCGAGTATCTGACGGCCAAGTCCGCACGCTTCAGTTTTCGTAAACTTGCCGGTCTTGGTACGGACTAAGCTTCCGTCCTTAAACGACCGGAGAGCAGCGTTAAATTCCCGCTTTTCCTTGTCGTTAAATTTGCACGTTCTGGCGAGACGATCGAACGCTTCCTCTAACGTCTCCTCTCGCTTTGCGCTTTGCTTCCGCTTAGCTGTTTCGGAAACTTTTTCGTTTTTAACTTCGTCATTTTTAGGCGTCAAAGCGCTAAGATTCAACCGAAGATTTCCGAGTTCCATTCGCATCCTCCTTCCTCGCGTGATTGGTTCGGACTATCGGGACATCTTATTTATTAACGCGAATAATAGGAAGTTAATTGCGTTGTGAATCGCGTTCCCATATTCGCTTTGCAACAACGAAAAAGCGCATAGGGCCCCGCTGATCACTCCGACGAAATAACTAAACGTCCTCATAAATCGACCTCCTCCGTCCATTTCCATCTGTATTCCGCCTCGTTATCCGCATACCAATCCGACCAGCAAGCGTCGTCGCAAAAGTACCGGTTGAAGAGCGAATCGTATGTTGCGGATCGCCCTTCGTTTAAAATCCGGTTACATACGGCGCAGATTGCGGCAGGTTTTGCGCCCACTTACTCGTCGTCCTTTTGATCGAAACGCGCTTCGACTGGCGCGATTAGTTCGATGCTTGACTGATTTTCTGTGCAATTTCCGTGGTCCTGAGTAGCGACTTTTACGCAACCGTCCTCGGTGACAGCCACAACCTCGCAAATTTCCCCATCATATAAATACTGAACAATATCCCCGACCCTATACTCGCCAACCTTCCGTCCGATTGCGGCCCATTTTTCGATTTCAGCGGCATCTTCTTCCGTTAGGATTTCGAGTTGATCAGGCGTTGCGTATCCGTGGTACCAATCGCATTCAATTTGAATTTTCTTTTCGGTTCTACTTTGTGGGTAATCGTTGTCTACTACGGTATATACCTTTCCGTTTTCAAAGCCGTACAAGGGAGTCTCCCCGCCGCCAGATTTCAACCGGACTTTATCGCCATTCTTAAACTTCGCGCGAGCTGCTGCGTCTTTTGCTTCGGCAACTTCTTCGTCAGCGGCACTGATTATATAGTCCGATGTCTTCTTCGTGTACCCGTACCTATTCCCTGCGATAGACTTAACGCGAAAGTCACAATCATCTTCACCGTAAGGATTTTCAATGATCTCCACGATCTCTCCATTACTAAAACCGGACATACAACTCTGAGTTGCGTTCACCACCTTCGCATAATCACCGACCTTCAGGCGCTCAGGCTTCGGCTCGGCCTCTACGCTTGCGGCGCTGACTTTGCGGTAGACTTCGAAATCGTCGGCATAGTACATATCAAAACGGTCACCATCATCGGCTACAATATGCGGATCTCCGTAATCATCTACACGACAGATTTCGTAATACTTCCCTGCGGTTAGATAGCTGTTCGGAGCTTCGTCAAACTTAACGAAATCGCCCGCTTTCGCCTCGCTCTTGGCAATCCGTACGTATTCCGTCTTGGCTTCGCCTTTTAGCGCAGCAACGTCGGATTTTAATGCCGCGATATCCTTTTCGTTCGTGCTGACGCGATCTTCTAATGACGGTTGAGATGAGGAGACTTTGCGGAATAGCGCATAGCTTTCGTCATAGTTACTGTCAACCTCATCAATATCATCGACAATCCTCGGATCTTTAGCGCTAATTCCTACGGATAAATAAAACTCCCCTTTTGTAGCATCACACCAACTGCCGTCCGTAATTAGCACCAGATCACCCTCCTGAGCGTCGCCTTCCACACGCTCATACTCCGCTCCACCATACGCAACCTTCGTAATTTCACCGTTCACCATATCGAGAGTTTTAACGCCTTCTAATTTCGCCATCATACCGCCTCCGCTTCGTTATTTTCCGCAAAATCTTCCCGCATGAAATTCAGATCCATTTCGACCCAACGCTTGCCTTCCCGTTCTGACGGCCCCCAATAGTCCGTAATGCCGCGATTATCGATCATCCAGACGCGAGGGAATTCCCCCTCACCGATCAGCACACCGATGAAGAAGTCGACGTCTTCAGGCGTATAAGGCTGGCCGTCTCCTTTGCGCCCGTTTACCGTTAAGAAACCGCGATCTTCTCTACGGTCCCGGATCGTCTTAACCTGGAACGTTTTCCACTCGCCAGTGCCCGGATCTCTTGCGCTGATATCGAAGGATTCTTCTGTCTCCGATTTTGATACCGCCTGCCACCCGCTAGCTAATAAAGCCGCACGGGCGATCAGTTCGGAATACTTGCCGATAGTTTCCTTGAGATGCGCCATTCAATCGTCCTCCTTCGTTTTATTAAAACGGCAACGTTTCTTCGTCTACACCTTCGTTAGATTTTTCGTTATCCGAACCGGCACCTAGCGACAGACCGATAAGACTAATATCGAATCCAGCTGCGACCAGGTTTTCGATTTGCGTCTTCTCGTCAGCTTCGAATAGAAGGCCGTCGAACAGTTTTGCGTTGAATTCCTTACCGTCGAATTTAGCGAAGTTTGCGCGTTCCTGTTCGGTGAGATCTTCTTCGAAATCGATAAGGGGTGACAGTGTGACTTTGGTGTCTTTCGCCTCTCCTGTTGTGTTCGTTTTCGTTAACTCAAATGCAAGCTTGCCAAGCTTCTTTTCGTATTTCGTAATTGTTTCGTATACGTCCAGCGCTTGGTTGCGCGTTAAATCAACTACGATTTCCTTACCCGTAGCCAGATCAACGAAGCCCATTGCGAAACGTTCCTTACCACGATATTTACCAGCCTCTTTGCTTTGCGCTTTCTCCTCTTTTTCGTTGCCAGCTTCTTTCGCTGCGAATTGGAGATCGCGATGATACTTTTCGGCCAAGTCCCACGGTGTATGGTCGCTAACTACAAAACCCTTTTCGTTCCGGGTAGATGGATTCTTTGCAACAAACGTACTTATTTTTTTGAAGACGCCGTATCCGAAATACTGCATCAAGTCCTGCGTACCTAATACACGGACCTTATACGAAGAGCCTACACTAAACTTAGCGAAATCGGCCGTGTTTAAATTGCCGCCATCACCTCCGCCGGCCTGTAATGCTGATAGCGCCGCCGCGCCTTTTTGAAATTGACTCATTCGATTTCCCCCTACGTTTTAATTTTGAGGCTTTTCGCCCTCGCAAAATGCCGGTATCTGCGTCCGAAACGCCGCCAGCGCAAAGCAGTAGCGACGCGACTCTGTTACTTAACGGCCACCCCGACATTCTCCGAGCGCCGGGCCGCATATCCACCGCCCTTATTCGCCTTCTTCGCGATTAACTTCGTAAATAAGTCCGCCAATGACAAGCGCTGCAATCACCGCAAATATTTCGAATATCCATGCGTTAGACATAGGCGGCGACTCCTTTTTCCTTCTCGGTTAATTCCGAGCGTTTGGCCGCAAGCTCGCTATATTCTGATTTCAAAACGGAAATCTTTGCGTCGATGCTTGCGATGACTTTGTTCGAACGTGCCTTTGCGCGATTCAATTCGAGCTGCGCAATTTCGAGGTTCTTTTCCGCAAGCTGAACGTTAAGAGCGCGGACTTCTCGTTTAATGCGGCGGATCATTGCGTTTGCTTTGCGCCGTAGTGCCGTCTTCATTTCGGCAGGAAGATCGTTAAGTGGTTCCGCCATTGGATAAACGGTTACGATGCGGTTATCGTCAACGATTAATCGAACTCTATTCTTATGATGATCGTATACGGAAACCGTTCCACCTCTTTTATTCGATGTACTTCCGACGTAGACTGCCGTTTGCATTAACTGAACGAGATGATTTTCCGCCACTGTTGGCGTAACATTGAGACGTTCGACCGCGCGCTCCTTAGCGTGTTTTGTGACTTCGTATTGTTTCATCCGACGCGCACCGCCTTTATCGATTGTGGTCGGTAGTAGTCCGCAGGATCTTCGTCGACAGGCCATGCGCCTTGGTATAAAATTTCGGTTAGTTTGCGCGGATCTAGCTCAGGATACGTATTGGATTCGTTAATTTTGGGGATATTCATAGTACGTTCGCCTCCATATATTTTGGGTAAAACGTACTAGACAGGAAGGTGTGTTCGTATACTGTTCGCTTGTCTTTTGACAACAGATTGTATATGATGAGGATGTAGCGATGCCTTCCGGGCTAGTTACGTTTGAAACGTGTTATACAGATAGAAAAGCGTTAAGTTCGCCGTATTTCGATGCGTCGTAATTTTTCGCTAAGCCTTTGATTACACGTTCGACTTTTTTGTAATGGACGCCTACTTTACTTCCAATCGATGCGTAAGTAGGTCGTTCGCTTGCAAGATGCTCATTAACGATTGCCGTCGTTATTGAGTCGGTATTTTCTGTGAGGGCCCTGATAAGTTGCCGCTTATCATGGTCCGTTTTTATTTCTCCAGAAGTACGTGAAATCACGTACTCTTCAAGATTGAAATGCTCGTCGGATTCAAATGTTGCCGCATTCTCCTCCGCAGTTGTGTCGACTGGAATTCTTCTATTAACATAAGTCATCTGTTTTCCTCTTGTGAAATCTATGGCACATCTAAATAACTGAACCTTCAGATGGTTTTCTACGTCGTCAGTTCTTGTTGAATCGAAATTATCGATACAAAACCATAGTCTCTCATTCAGAACACTGACCATGTCATCGTAAAGAAGTCGACAATTCTTGGTGTATTTCAAAGCAACCCCCTTGATCAGATATTGAAAGTGCTCAAAAACCTGATTGAATAATCCGGGATCTTTTGTGTCTTGATACTTCTCAATGACCGATATTAAGTTTTTGTTTATTTTCAACTAAATCACCTCTCACTTATAACTGCGTATCCAGATTAGAGAATGGACACTCACATGTATAATTTTTTTATTTTTGTTTCTTTATAAGAATAGTAGCATATAAAATACTGAATTTTTCAAAAAGGAACAAACACTATAAAATTCCTGCTTGTTCAAAATATACCTATAAAAAAGACACGACCTTTTCAGATCGCGCCTTGTCCTTTATTAACCTCCTAACTGATTTGCTGCTGTTTCCACTGTCGAATTAGATGCTACCTCAACGCCAAATAATCCGATGCTGATAATCACTGCCAACCCTAAAACTCCTAATAAAATCTTCTTCAAACAAAACATCTCCTTTTTCTTCTCGATTATTTTTCAGGTTTATAAGAGACATTACGAACTCGGAATCCTCTCCCGCTTTTATAATATCCCTTACAATAATAACTGCGTAGAAAAACTTAGAGTTGGACACAAAATCGAGAAATTTATTTACTTTATCTTCTTTGCTCCGATAACTTTCTGCATAATCAATGAATTGCGGATCTTTAATGCTTACCAGACTATCATACTCATCGTTATACGTGCTCTCCCCATTAATTATTTTTTGAAGGGAGGTAAGCGAGGGATGAGCTCCTTCTTCGATCTTGTTATTAAGAAGCAATTTTGCGAAGTTTAAATTGAAGAACGCAAGCGACTCATAAATATCTCCAAGTTCTCTCGCGATTGAATAGCTTTTACTCAGATACATCAGACATTTATCTGGATCACTTAGCAGGTGGGACATTCCAAGGACATAATAAGAATCAGACTCTATTCTCTTATTAATATTTGCGTGTACGAGAATGTTTGCGTATTTTCTCGCCGATTCTAGATTGTTTAGTTGTAGGTGTGAGTGAGCTAAAATCTCGGACAGTCGGTACGCATAAAATTCTTTCATGAGAGAATAATTTCTTTCGTTCAGGGATCTTATGTTATCACCGATGTTTTTTGATTTTTCGAGAACATTGAGGCAGTCTCCTTCTATTAGATCAGCCAAACAATCGTAAATGTCTACAAGTATTCTGAGGGTATGGGCACTTGATTTTTGGAATTCAGAAAGGCTTTCTTTCAGCATGTAAAACTTTATCTCGCCTTTCATATATTTAAATAAAAATGAATAAAACCGAACATACTCACCCACAGTACCTTTTTCCTTCGCATGAATGTCTAACAGCTGTTCAAGTAGATCAAGATCCCTTGTGACCGCTGCATATTCAAACGAATTCTTGATGCAGTTATCTGTAGAAAGGGACGGACATAATTCCCGCATTAACCTTTTATATTCCGCAGGCTCAATCAGCATGCAAAGTTTTAACATATGGTGAAAGGTAAGATTTCTCTGTCCATTCCTCAAGTATGTAAGCTGCCTGGAACAAACATCTAATACACCTAGTAACTTTTCATCGGTTAAGTCGTCTCTGTCTTCTATCTTATTGAACAAAAAAGTCTTTGCGTCTGTCATTGTGTAAAGACCCCCTCTATCTCTCGAAAAATAATGAAGAAATTCTAAGATGAAAGTTCTTATCCCAATTATAATTATTAAATTATCAATATGTCAATAATTATTTCTCTATATTTATGGAAATTGAAAAGACAATACTATACAATAAATTGGACACCTTGAAGAATGGAGGTGTTTATTACGTATAAGGTCGGCAGATGCCGGATACCCGAGTGGTGTGATATTCGTGGATATAAACTTGTCCAAGTAGCAGATGCGGTCGGAATATCAAAGCAAACATTAAACCATTATATAAATTCACGACGCCACATACCAAGTATTGAACGAGCACGTAATATCGCGGAATTTCTTAAAGTGGATCCGATTGACTTGTATGAATGGGAATGGGTATCCGACACAAAAACGGAGGAGTAAGTCATCCTCCGCCGACCGGACGTACGTGTTTATACGTACAATTTTATATGTTGCTTTACGTCCTCCGCGCGCTCATACACCGCCTTCAACTCCGCTCTCCCCTTCGCAAGCAAAAATTCATTCGCATCCTTTCCTTCCGTAATATATCCGTGTGCCAGTCCGACTTTTCCGTATAAATAACTCTCGACCTCCGCCCGCAACTTCCCGCCGGCCTTATCGTTATCCGTCACGATGGTTACGTGTTCGATCGGAGACTGGACGATAATGTCCGCCTTCCGTTGGTTGAACGAAGATCCTCCGGTACCGATCGCCGGCACGCCCGCCGTCATCCACGACTGCGCATCGATCTCCGCCTCGCATAAGACAACGCGCGTCAGCCGCCGGTCATACACGACATTCATTCCGTAAACAAGGTCCCGTATCGGCCAGCCACCTTTGACGTACCAGAACGCCTTACCCCGGGTTGACCGATACTTTACGTTAGCGAGCCGTCCGTTTGGAAGCCGCCAGGGTAGCGCAACCGCACCGCCAGCCATTCCTACGCCCATTAGACGCTGGACAGCCGGCATGATCCCGCGCTTGTTTAAATAATCGTTAGGTCCCGCAACTACGCCGCCGAGAATCGATTCGCTCAAAGGTTCGCGATTCTTTGCGATCTTCAGCTTCGGCAGCCTGAGCGTAAGTTTTCCGTCATCTGATTCCGGCGCATACGCATCGATGAGGTATTCGACCGTCTCTTCTTCGGTTTCTTCGCGCAAGAAGGCGAGTAGCTTAACGAAACCGCCACGTGCATACTCTGCGTCATAATAGCCGCTATCTCCCCAATAGCCGGCCTTTGCGGATGTCGTATTGTCAAGGTAAACGTAAAAGCTTGGCGTCCGGTCATATCGGAAAGGACTTGCGGCCAGAAGGCGCTCGTCCGTCCAGGTCGGCCGCGTCCATTCGAATTGTTCGAGTTCGTATCGTATGTCGACGTCGACCTGGCGGCCATTTAACGTTAAAATCGGCACTTTCGTATCACTCCTTTCGTCCTAATTAGGCCGGATTGTTCTATATATTACGCCCTGATTTCGAAAAATTCCATCGTATTTTGTCGAAAGTATTCAGAATTTTCTGCGGTAAATGTTGACAATGTTATCCAACATCATCCATTTCAATTTTATTTATCCAGGCAAACTCTCCGTGATACTTTTTTGCTGCCTCATTGTATGCTTTCGCCGCTTCAATTTCAGTATCAAACTTCCCGAGTTCTATATCTGTTTTATCAACAACAATCCTAGCTCTCCATTTTTGGTCTCTTTTATAGAACCCGACACCTTTGTATTTGCTTACTCTAGTGTGTCTTGGCTTCTGATTTTGTTGGTTTTGAGTCTTAGTACACACCCTTAAATTCTCTCTTCGGTTATCTAGACCGTTTCCATTTTTATGATCCACGATCTTCCCATCCCCAGGTACAAGGCCACAAATGAACCGATGCATATAAACAGCTGTGTACTTATTTACTCCGACCCGTTGGTTCCTAACAGCGTATCCATTTTGGTTATAATGCCATTTGTACTGATTCACCAACTCATAATCACTATAATCAACTATAGCGACCTTATTATTACTAAGAGGTATCTTTTTCAAGAAGACACCCCCTAAAACTCGAACTGCTCTGCGGCAGATTCGCCTTTCGGAAATTCTCGCAAAACACCGTAGTCGAATAGCGCAACGAGCTCGAGCATGAAATCTTCGCCACCATTCCGGCCTTTCTCGATTCCAATTCCGGCTATTCCCTCTTTAGATACCGAATCAAATCCGATCAAATTCGTCGCGATATCTAACAGGCGAGAGGTGGTTTTTACCTTTTCGCGAGTAGGAATTCGTAGCTCCCTCACGCCGTCTTCGCTAACCTCTTTTTTATCTACGGTCGCCTGAACGGTGTAAAATCCAACTACGTCATAATCACCCACTATATTTTCGAAACGTGTTGCCGCGTACTCGGCTGCGCCCCCTGCTGTTTTATTTACGTTCTTTCCGTAAACATCTGAAAGTCCATAGAATGGATCAAGAAAAACGGCGTCAATTTTTCCTGTACTCAGCTCCCGCTCAAGATCCGCTAATGACCGTGTCAACTCTCTTCCGCTTTTCCCTTGGAAATAAAGTGTTCCGGGGTAGTACGAATCGAGTAACTCTAAGACTTCGAAGAACTTTTCCCGAACAACATCATCCAGTTTTCCCGATAAAATAGCTTTGTTTGGTATACCTACCTTCCGGCCGATCTCGTCTATCAATACCTCGTCGACAGCTGTTGCAATTGAAATAAGACGGGAAATAAACGTGTATTCCTTAACTTCGAATGATTTAACGAGACAGTTTGCACCTTGGCGCAGTAATGAATCGAGAATTCGACAGACTAGGTATGTTTTACCGCGCCCTGACTCACCCATGATTCCATAAATATCACCTGTAAACCACCCCGATATCTCATTATCAAGAGTAGGAAAAGGCGTCTTATAAATCCGGAATGACTTGCCTTCTTCACGCTTTCTATACTCGTCTCTAAACGATTCTTTAATTTCACTCAACGTCCGACCGATAGAACTACGAACGTTTGTTCTTATTTTAAGACTTTCGACTTTTTCCGTCAACCATGAAAATAATTCTTCCGGATTATCTTGCGCTTGGCTAAACCGTTCCGGAAGCTCCTTTTCCGCAATATCAACGAACTCTCGCAACGCTGCCTGTTTCCGCAATTTCTCCGCAAGGTAATCGTAATTGGCCTCGATATTAAAATCCGGCTGGAAGTCCGACACCTCGTTCGCCACCATCTCGGCCGTCGGCGCCTGCCCTCCGTGTTTCTCCGCATATTCCGTGATGTATCGGAGTGCCTTGCGTTCGCCTTCCGTTGGCAGATCCTCGGCGGTAATATTAAAGCGCAACAACGCGTTCGGATCGTTCTGTTCGATCACCTTCGATAACATTAAGACACCGTAGTTCATCCGCGATCCCTCCTCACTCTCTTAACGTAAATGACTCGGACGCCTCTTTTCGCCTGCTCTGCGATTTCGATTCGAATGCGGAAGTAGTCGGACACCTCACCGAACACGCTCGAAACGTAGTCCGCAGCAACTCCGGTGTAATAAAACGCCCAATCTAGCGCAGCAAACGTCCACTTTAACGGATAGAGTAGCCGATACATTATCGCTCAACCTCCCGCTTCAATTTCGCCTTTACTTCGTCCTGCTTCGCCTTGTATTCCTCGTCACCATACATCGCTTCTAAACGTTTGTAATCGTTTAATTCGTCGAGCAGCCCATCGATCTTTTCCGTCTTCTTTTTCGCCATGTCATCCCACGCCTTTTTAATTCCTTCGCTAAGCTTAGTTACGACTTCTTCGGTAGGCAATTCCGGAAGAAATTCCGCCCAATGAATCGCCGTTCCCTCCGGCTCCGGGTAGTTTTCGTAATCAACTCCGTCAAGATATTCGTCAACAAACTGACTGCGGCAGACTAGGCGGATATCGTTTGCATCTGCGAGAATCCATTCGCCGTGAATTGCGTCTGTCAAATCGAACTCAACGTAGGTAGAGACGCCGGCATCATCCGTTTCCTTAACGTCTCGGCGCGAATCAACGAAGAAGATACGGTCAGGGTACCCGTCTACTGCGACCAGGTCTCCGAAAGTGATGTCCGTTTTCATCTCCGCAGCCCCCTTTTCGATTCGCCTACGAATTCACTCACCCAACACAAATCCCCGATCCGGTCCGCAAGCCTTTTCTCCCCGAACACATCCGAAAGTCGTCCGAGAGCGATATTGCTCGTATAGACTGTCGGAAGTTGATTCGTCACCCTTGCGTTAACTATTGCGTGAAGATATCCGCGGAAAGCTGGCGTACAATCCCGCACTCCGACGTCATCCAGTACCGCAAAAGGAGCCGACATCGCAAGCGTCATCTTACGTTGGAATTCCGCTAGGCCGCCCTCGTCGTTCGTCATGGTTGCGAGGTTGAATTCCGTTTGCCATTCGTTCACATCGAGGAAATAGGCCGGACGCTGTGACGGTTCAAGGCCACGCCGCAACGATCCGCTGTAATAGACACGCAGCCATTCGTTAAGGATTGCCGCCGCTGTCGTTGTCTTTCCGGTGCCGGAATTCGCGCTGTAGAGATACAACGACTTGATCCGATCAGCTGGTTCGATATAGCCTTCCGTTTGCTCAAATTGGCGATCGAACGTCTTGACGTAGTTTTCAACCGATTTATATACCGCAGGCTGATCCGCTCTGGCCGGAGAATTGGCGAGCGTTGTCAGTCGATATTCTCGCGGTAAGCCTGCCGCCGCAGTTCGGCCGCCGTTGCCCGATGCGCCGTGCATTGCGATGAAGTGCGGGCATTGGCGGGTACAGGCGGACGTTCCGGCTGCTTTGCATCCGTTAGCCAGGACGCAATTTCTTTCGTTAGTCAATGGCGTTCACTCCCTTCGTTAGACCAATTCCGCAAGCAAATGCGTTATTAAAGTGACTCTTCTTCGTTGCTCATAAGAACCGATGTAATAGTCGCTAGAATGAAGCTCTTCCGTCAAAGCTTCGATCTTATCGATTAACTCATCCGTATGACCTTGTCTTTCGGCCAATTTCGCAGCCTCTACGTATTCCGGCGTGCCAAACGTTAGCTGTCCGATGCTCATTCGCCCACCTCTGTCCGACTGTCGTCAATTGGTTCTGTAAATTCTTTAGGATACAGAAAAATATAATTACCATCACTGACAAGAAAGCAACTGCTTTCTGGAATATCATGCAGTATCTCATACACTTTTTTAGAGTGGGTATTACGCACATACTTTTTCGTCTTAGCCATACCGCAATCCCTCCGTTTAATAAAAGTCGTCGCCGATTTCCGCCTGCTGCTCCCGTCTTTGTTGCGCCGCTTCTTCGGCCCTAATTTCCGCAACTGCCCGCTGTAAATTCCGTCCCATCCACTTCTGCATAAATCCGAAGCTGACGCCCGGCCATTCTTCCGTCGGCCTATATTCCGCAAAGCACAGATCGATGAATCGCTTCGTTACTTCCGGCCCGTATTCGCCCGGCTTTCGTTTCGTTCCGACCCAGCGCCCGAGCATTCCCGCTTCCGCCTTCCAAGGTTCGCGAGTAGGCATCGGAACGTAAGGGACGCCGTACAGTCGCTCATGCTCCGCTTTTAAGTACGCCTGGAAGTCGCGCGTATTCCATTTGGATATCGGTTTATCTGTCGTCGGCATCTTCGTCACCCATTTCGTTAAGAATCGCATAATAATTGTTTTCTTGCGCATAGGCTTCGTAGAGATCGATTTTTCCTTGCAACGCCGCAATGTGATCGAGTAAATCCGGAATATCTTGGCGGGCGTGTGCGATGAACTCAGCGTCTTCTTTCGTTACTGCCGCCGCAACGCCGTCCCAATATGTGTTTACCCAATACCGAAGATTTTCGTTTCCCGGCCACTCACTATCATCTGCGGCCCAATAGCTCTCCGTTGCCGCTCCCACACGCTGACGGATCGCTTCGAGTTCGTCTTTTGTCATTACGCATTCACCCCTTCGATTTTGATTCCTAGTTTGTATAACGTTTCGCGAATGGCCGCTTTCCGTTCCTCTGCGCTAGGTGAACCTCCGTGAGATTCGTAGTACTCCCGCACCTTCTCCTCCGGCGTTTTTTCAACTTCATATCCGTTGATTAATGCGGCCGCGAGCGTCATGATGTCGATAGTATTAATTCCGGAATATTCATCTCCAAAATGACAACAGTGCACTTTAGCAGTAAGCAGTTCTTCTTTTGTCCCCACCTCTAAAAACGCCTCTGTCGAATCCGCCTGCTCCTTCGTAATTACCGGCTTGTTAATTTCGCTCATCTATTCGTCCCCCTTCGCAAGAATATCGTACGCATACAGTTGAATATCGAAGCGAACAATGCTGCTGCCGTCCGAATATATCTGCGATCCCTTAACGTTAAATCCTTTCTGCGCAAAATGATCCCGTAGAATTTTCTCGATCTCGTCGTCAGACATCGTAATCATAACGTTCATCATTCGTCCTCCTTTAATTCGCGCATTAGCAGTCCATGCAATGCGGTGATGATATGCCGCTGGTCATCCGAAAGATTCTCCGGAAGTTTCATCGGAATCACGCCCGGCTTTGATGGCTGACGCTCTGACCGGACGTAGAGGTCGGCCGTTAGTTCTTCCGCTTCCTCGATCGTTTGCTTCAGCCGCTCGTTTTCCGCAATCAATCCGGCAACGGCACAACGTAGGTCTGCGATTTCTTTAGCTTCCGGAAACAGATCGAACGTCATCACCTCCCGCTCTGATCCGTCTTCCTCCTGGATAAATACGCCACCCTCTCCCGGCGCAACTTCCCGCACCTCAATTCCGAGTGCCTTTGCGTCCTGGATAATGCGATCTCTATCGAATTTTGGAACGATCATTTTTAACGCCTCCTTATACTGATAATGAATCGTATAGTTCCCGGATCTCTTTTGATAACTCCGTATAATCTGTAGCACTTTCGTCCAAAGCAGGCAGACAATCCACGAGCATTTTGATAAGTTTAACGTTGTGTTCGTCGCATTCTTCGTATAAGTATTCGTTGAATTTGTCGGAAGCCTGCATTCGATCAACCACTTGCTTTACGAGGTTTCTTACGCCCTCCGGATAAGCTACCGCGTATTCGAGCTCCCCTTCTTCGAAACCATAATCTCTCGGTAGCATATCGCGAATTGCCGCAAGTTCCCCGATTAACATTTCGTTTTCCTTCGTCAATCTGTCGATCTCATAACGTATATCTGCGATTTCATCCGTCATTCTAACGCCTCCATTCCGTGTATTTTCGCCAATTCTAACGTCAGCCCTTACGATTACCCTCGACCGTCAGCAAAGACGCTAATTCCCCGCGAAATTCCCGTATAATTCGTGCGAGGTCTTCCAGCGTCTTGGCGTCCGATAATTTAATCCGCCGATCCATTACGTACATGATTGCGCGATCAACCGATGAGAAGTACGCGACCTCTCGCCAGCGTGCGATTGGTGACGGATCAAGGTCGGGATTTTCGGCGAGCCGCTTCGGCCAGTTCGGCGCTTTTGTTGGATCCGTGAAATAGCGTTCATTGACGATGATATTGCGTTCGTCTGACGTGAGTTTGTAGTCGGGGGAAATCGGAATTTCAATCGGCATTACAGCATCGCTCCTCTCGCTTTGATAATTTCAAACGCCTGGTCTTCGGTGAATCCTGCGCGGATAAGGGCGTCCTTTCCTTTTCGCATCAGGACCGCGTTTAGTTCGACTTGGCGGGCGACTAGTTCCATATTGTCGAGTAAAAATTCGATTGTCGACTTCAGGTCATTCGTTTGTGATTCCGTCAACTTCGTCAGCTCCTTCGTTATTAAATTGATTGAGGAAATCGCGGATAGGCCGCATCGGAACTTCGCTTAGTCCGAATGCACCGCCGAATAGTACAGAGGTTACTTTATGTCCGTGATTGCGCATGAGCTTTCCGATGCCAAACTCCGGACTACACGGGCACTTCGGGTTACTACAGTACCTAAAGTCGTTAATATATTGCGTAGCGTGTACGATTAGTTCTAAGAAAATAATACGCAGCTCATCCTTATCAGGTCCGTCGTATCCACACATAAATTCGTTTTGGTAACTTTCGATCATACCCTTGAGAATCGTCTTATCATTCATACTTCCGCAATCCCTTCCGTTTATTATTAAGACCTAGCAATCGTTCGCTTTCGCTCACTCTTGCAGATGTTACTAATCGCGATATATCTTTTATTAAGAATATCCGCGCGAATGTATATGAGCGCTATTATTTAATTGAGTATAGATAATGCGTATAGTAAATGAGTATAGTTCGTCTGTCGTTTGAGCAAGGGACGGGTTCACCTCATGAACCCCCGGCTTCATTTTCGAATGCTTTCGGTATCGGAAGCAACACGTACAGGTTCGATAATTGTCCGCTCTCCCTGCTCCTTCTTTCACGAATATCGATCAAGCCGACTTCCTTCAACTTCCGCAAAGCCTCCCGGGCCGTATTCTCCGAACAGAAACATTCGGCTGCCAACGTTTTGATCGAAGGAAACGACTGCTTGCTGTGATTGTCCGCGTGCATCGACAACATCGTATAAACGAGCTTTTGCGCACTCTTGTCGAGAATCTTGACGTCGACCAATACGCTGCTCGCTACTTGCGCGAATTTGTGCTCGCGTAAATCCAAAACGCCTCGTTCTTCGTTTGTCATTCGTTTATCACCCCGCAATCTCTTTCGTAACGATCTCCGGAAATTCTAAGTAGTCATCGAAGAACAGACGTCCATTTGCGCCTACAAAAGCGTTGCTGCCGACTGTATTCGAATATCTCAACGTAATACTCCTCTTATGCGGAAGATCCCGCCAAACTAGATACGCCGTTTTTCCGGAGTAAAAGTCGTGTAGCGCAAGGATGTCGAAATCTTCCTTACTATAGTGTTTACTCGTAGCGCTTGGACGCGTGATATCGAATTTTACCTTTTCACCGTCTTCTGAACGCGCGCTTTTCACCTGAACCCGATAAGCCTTTCCGTCTTTTTCAACGAGCATGTCGCATTCCGTATTCCCCATCGTAGGTAAGTATGGCTCGTAGCCCTTCAATATAAGATCGCTTACTACGATCATTTCCGCTGCTGCGCCCGTAATCCTCATTTTCGGTAATATAGCAACCGCCTCCTTTGCGTTAGTAACTCCCCGCTGTAGCCTTCACGAAATAATACCCGCGACTTTTCAAAACCGCACAATAAAATCGAAATTTTTCCGCCTTCACTTATAACTGCGCATCAACTTTCCGAAATGGACACCGTTATTAAAATTTCGCTGTCATATATAACTGCGAAGTCACTTTCGGAATGGCACACGTTTTTCTGCGTTCATTATTAGTTGCGTATAAACTTTCCGGATCGGACAGCGTTTTGGGCAAAAAAAAATAGACGCACTCAATCGTACGTCTAAGTCACACTAGCATTAAATTTCGCTTATTTTATAGATAAAAAACGTCACAGCGACGTCACACCGGCATCACACTTCGGTCACACTCCCGCCTATAATTGACGTAAAAATGTTCGGATTTTAATGTGACCGGTCACACATTGATGCACCTCTTACCGATTATCAATCGTCTCCGGATACAGATCATGATTCATCATCCGATACTCGGCCATTTTTTCATACTTTGTGCCGGGTTTGCCGTAGTTGGTGTACGGGTCGATTGAGATTCCGCCTCTCGGCGTGAATTTGCCCCAGACTTCGATGTAGCGCGGGTCCATCAGCTCAATTAAATCGTTCATGATGATGTTCATGCAGTCTTCGTGGTTGAATCCGTATTCAAAACGCTGATGTATCAACGCTCACACACCCGTTCACACAAAACGGTCACACTGCGGTCACACTTTCTCGATTAGATCGTCCAATTTTCCGACTAATTCCGCCTGCATCGAAGGCAAAACATGACTGTACGTTCCAAGCGTCGTTTTGATATGTGCGTGGCCTAAACGCTCCTGAACAATCTTCGGACTGATTCCGATACTGATTAAATACGTCGCATGAGTATGTCGCAAATTCTTCGGAGGGATTTTCGGGAGCTCAAGCTGCGCAATTAACCGAGTAAATGCCCGTCGATAGTTATTCGGATGTACCCACTTACCGTGCTTCGTACACACTACGAGATCATAGTCGATGTAGTCATCGCCGAGAATTTCTTTTTCGCGCTGGACCATTTTCTTATGTTCGATTAAGTATTCGATAAAGAATTTCGGTAAATGGACGGTCCTGAAGCCCGCCGCAGTTTTGACCTCGGGAACTAATCCGTAATTACCTTCGTCGTCTATCTTAGCGAGAGTTTGTCGAATTGTTAAATAACCCTTTTCGAAGTCTATATCGGACCACCGCAATCCGAGAACCTCCCCCATTCGCATGCCTGTAATAACGGATAATACCATCCCGATAAAATAACGAGTTAGTGATACGATGCGATTGCGCGCATTCAAAAACGTTTGTACATTCGACTCGTTCCATACTTTAGAAATACGATTTTCGGGCGGAAGGTTTACATCGTCAAGGATTGCAAGATCGAACGCCCCTTTTCGGGAAGCTTTCTTTAAGACTTCGGCGACAATACCGAAAGCTGTCCGGATGGTTGCTGGCGCAAGTTTCCGTTCATTGTGAAGTCGGTTAATATAATGCTGCAAGACTTCCTCAGTGATGTCTTTAATTTTAAACGTTCCTAGATATGGAAGTATGTTGTAATCAAGCTGCTCCCGGTAATTGACGATTGTACTTGATCGGAGTCTAACCTTTTTTGATTCGAACCATTTTTCAGCAAATGTACTAAACACGCTTTTATTTGGGTTATGAGAATTCTTCTCCTTCTCTACCTCTATTATGACCTGTTTTAAAGCTTCTTTCGCTTCTCGTAGACTCGACATTCCTTGCCTTCTTTTTTGAATTCTTGCACCGGTTATCGGGTGAACCCCGCCGGAATATACAAAATAATATTTTCCGGTTTTATCATCTTTTTTAATAACTGTCATTATCCTCACTCCAACTGAGCGAAAGATTAATGCTAGTTGTGATGTCTTCTATTATATCACTATGATTCCTTTTTAGGGAGTCACACGTCCTCCAACGCAACCCAGACGATCTCCTTAAACGGAATGTCAACGCCATCAATCCGCAATGCCCCTCCGACCGGATCAACGGAATCAATCACGCCGCTCACCGCTTCCGCCACCCAATTACGCCAGTAACGGATTTCGCAAGCCTGGCCGGTCCTGTATGCGTATTGTATTTTCGATTCAAAGTCCGACCACTGTTCCGGATCAATCGCCGGCTTCCGCTCATATGCGTGATCGATTTCGGATTTAAGGCGCCTCAATTGCGCAATGTGCTCCGGCAAGAATATCGACGTCCACTTCATCGTTCCTCTATCGCGTAATGTCATTCGTGATTCCTCCTTCGGACCTATTCGTTATCTATGACGAAAGTATAACACGAACAAATGTTCTTACGCAATCTATTCCGCTTGGAGGAACGTTTCGAACTCCGCCAATAGCCCAACGTTTTTCATGCGATTTTCACGGGCTTTTACCGTCCATGCGGCTTGTCGGAAGCTAGCGTATAGGTAGTCGTCAAAGCGTCTGATTTTCTGCTGTTTTCGTTTGAGAATCGCTGCGTGCCACGCTTCAACGAATGGCTGCGGATGTTCTTCGAGTATCAGCGTCGGATCTACGCTTGCTTTAGCCCGCAATAAGATTCCGTAGTATTTATAAATTTCGTCCGCTTCGAAGCAGCGCGCCATTGCGGAGTAGATTTCCCTTGGTAACGCGTTTTTAAGACCGCAGGCCGGCACCGTATCTAATACGTGATTTTTTGAAAGATTAATAGAATGCGATGGTTCATTCGTAATTTTAGGCGCTTCAGACGTTGGCTCCGTTGGCTTTTCGACATCCTCACGCGTGGTCATTGTCGACTGGTCAACCGGGAGAATGACGAGGATATTGGCGCCGTGGCCTCCGTTTATTTTCCGTGTTGTCGCGACCTTCTGGATGATCGAAAGTGATGCGAGTTTGTTGACGGCACGACGCGCAGTCTTGACGGACTTTCCGATGAGGTCCGCGAGTGTTTCCGCTTTGAGATGCGCAGCGCCGGCAAACTTGACCGCGTAACGAGCGATCGTTTTCAGCGTCAGACGGTCCGTGTCGTTTAATTCGTATGTATTGCGTTTGATATGTTCGTAAACAGCCGCGTTGAGTTCGGCCGTAGAATTGAACGTTTGGTGTTCCGCTAAGTAGTGCATATACTTCACCCCCTTCCATCGAATTATCAATATGGTGATAATTAAATAATATTGATTAATTATCGATATGTCAATAACTTATTTACAAATTATCGATAAAGCGATATAATAGAATTATCAAACGTTTAGGGGTGGTTTAAATGCGCCTTTACATAAAACTTGAGGAAATATTGGACAAGCGAGGAATAAAAAAAACGAAATTCGCTGAAGAAATTGGCGTGAGACATAACGTAGTATCTGAGCTCTGCGCAAACCAACGTAGCTCGTTTAACCGTGAGCACATCGCCAAAGTTGCGAAGGGCTTGGGGATTACGGATATGAACGAATTATTTGAGATCCGAGAGTAGGGGGGATAGAGATGATCAAAGGGGAAGCCGTTTTTAAAGGAGAAACAGAAGTTAAATACCTCTTCCAAAAGTCATCCACAAGTCAAAGCCTAGTTGTGGTCTTTTCTGCATTTGGAGCTGAGGGAAAGCCTCCTGCCTATAACTATTTACGCGCACTAGAAGGGTACGATTGCAATAAGCTATACATATTAGACGACTTCGGATGTAGAGCGAGTTATTATCTCTGTAAAAAAAGGGATTTTTATATCGAAAGATCCATCATTTCGCTAATAGAACAAATAGTTCGGGACAATGATATAAAACGTGTGATTTCCTGCGGATCAAGTAAGGGAGGCTATGCGGCAATTTATTACGGAGTGAAATACGACTTCGATAGCGTCATCTCTGGATCTCCGCAATATTTTCTAGGGGACTATCTTTTTAACAGCGATTCCTTGACGGACGTTTCGAGGTTTATTGCTGGAGGAAGCGATATGAAGGATAAGGAATTTATGAACGCGATACTTCAGGATACCGTAAGAGCTTCAAAGTCTTCACCGAGACTTTACATACATGTCGGGCAACGCGAGTATCACTATAATCACCACGTAAAACCTCTAATTGAAGAGATGAATAAAAAAGGTATACAATATGACTTGGATCTAGGCGACTATTCAGATCATGCTGACGTCGCAAAACATTTCCCGGAGTATCTGAAGCGAATGATTTCGAAAGAAACTGAAGTCCCGTACATAAAGCTTCTCAATGAGCCAAATCCCCCCGTTAAGATTAATGAGAGACATGAATTTCATGCGCACAGTTCAGACCCGGAATCAACATTCGCATGGTACTTATATAAAGACGGAAAAACTATAGAGAAACGTATGTATACTCCATCCAATAAAACGACCATTAATTTCGATGAAGCCGGCCAGTATCAGTTGAAAGTTTTTGTTAAGAATTCCGACAACCGAAAAGTTACCGCCAAAAGTAAAATAATAAACGTAAAAGAAGCCCCATCCGATTAAGGACAGGGCTTTTTCTATTCTACAATTCCATTTCGAGCTTTCAAATGTCTAATATCATTATGAATTTCCTTTAAATACTCAGATTCATCTTCTTTATATTTAATTATCCGAGAAATTCCAAGTAATACACTTCCAAAAAACGCGCAGGAAAGTAAAGACGCAATCGCATATATCCATCGTAATGGGTGCGGCTCTTCATATGTATACCCTTCTGTTAAACCTGGTTCATATGTTTTCATACCAAGACCTAAATATAAGAAAGTAATGACTCCAGCCGCTAGTATAGCGAAACCTACGTATTTAATAAAATTAGACATAATCCAACCCCCTTGTTTTCTCCTCAATTTTAACTTAGCCGAATTATTATGTCATCACAATTATGTACACGAGCACCTACGTTTTTATACGTAGGCGCCCGCCAAAAGTTCCGTTATTTATTCGCCTTTTGTCCGCGCTTTCTTCGTCACGTCGTTATTTTTCCAGTACGCCCACAGCGAAGTTACGCCCATGAACGCGAGCGAAATAAATTGCTGCACGCCTTCCTCATCGACCGGAATCGGACTGTGCCCCGTCATTGTAAGCGTCTGGTTAACGAGTGCCAGCGCAAGTAGTACGAACCGGGCGACTGTGCCCGCGCTAATATTTTCGATTGTCTTTACGTTCATAATATCGTCTCCCTTTTCGATTAGTTTACGGAATAGCCGGCTTTTTTCAACGCTGCAGCGAGTTTAGCTTTCGTATTAGGTCCGTAAATTCCGTCAGCAGACAGCCCGTGCATCGACTGGAACCGTTTGACCGCGTTCGCCGTTTTCGGACCGTAATAGCCGTCGATTCCGTTGTTCTTTGCGCCTTTGTCCGGGTAGAAGTAAACGGCAGCAAGCGCGGTCTGAACTTGCGTTACCTTCGTACCTTTCGTCAGCGGACTCGTCACTTTAAGGACTCCGCCCGGCAGCGTGAACGTCTTTTTAGAGGATCCGGAAGGCTTCGGAGCCGCAGCCGGCTTAGACGTCCCTTTAAGCTTCAGCACTTGACCAACGTAAATTTTATTCGGATCCTTGATGTTGTTCCAGCTCTGAAGGTTCGCCACGCTTACTCCATTCGCTTTACCAATAGCGGAAAGGGTATCGCCTTTCTTAACGGTATAAGTTGCGCCGAATGGCTTAGACGACTCTCCTCCGAGCGCTTTCAATTCCGCAGCGATAGCCGCTTTCACCGCATCCCAACGCCCCTCATCGAGTACACGGTGCGGACAATACTTTCCGCTCCAATCTTGATGTTTCTTAACGCGATCAACGCCCCAACCGCGCTCATTTAGTAATTGTGCGATGAATTTAATCGCAAGCTTTTCGGCAGCTTTATACTTAGCGCCTCCGGACTTCGAGTAGCAAACTTCGACGCCAATAGATGAGCGGTTGCCTGGTCCGTTTCCGTCTCCGCAATGCCAGGCGTTCCGGTTAGTCGGAAGTCCCTGAACGACCTCTTTATCGTCTACCGCAAAGTGATACGATACTTGGTTGTTATTGCGGATCATGTACGCAATTTCATTCGCTGCTGATGCGTCGTTTGCTGTATTGTGAAACGTGATGTACTTCGCATCCATTGAATATGGACACTTAACGGAATACTTGCTTGACGCGACTAGATTTTTCCGGACTGAAATCGCCATTTAATCGTCTCCCTTTCGTTAATTTTGCGCATATAAAAGCCCGCCGGACTCTCACCGAACGGGCGCGTTACTCTCTTCCGCGAAACTTTTCTTCGAGTCTATCGAGCTTATCGATAATGACGTCGTACTTATCGCTGAATTTATCGAGTAGATCCTGTAACCGTGACTCACGCTCACGATTCGATTTCATTACGTAAATCAGCAGCCACGTAAAAAGGACCGCGAACGGCCCTTGCGTTAAAAAGTATTTAATTACGTCGATTTCGTTCATAAATACGCCTCCTATCCGTTTAACCATGCGCGAGTAGTTCTTACCATCGTAGCTCTGCCGGACCACCCCGACTTAAATTGCAAATAAAAGTTCCGAGCTTTATACGTAGGTATACCGAGATCAACCTGAATTTGCGCATAGTTCGTCTTGTTTTTCTCTGTTGGTATAGACACTTCGGATACTACCGATTCCGCACCACCATCTACGCCAAATTCCGTAAGTCTAACGTAGGTATTGAGTGGGTCAGTTGTTCCTGAATAAGGTATACGAGCTGCGACCGTTAGATTCAAGAATCGCGCGTCGTGAGAGATGTAAAGAACTTCTGCGTTCGTATAAGAAGTCGAATCCGATTGGTAATAGCTTCCGGTGAATTCGACGACTGCCGGATCATAGAACGGCTTTTCTTGAACCGCTAAGTTAAACGCAAACATTCCGTTATTTACGAGAACAGCCCCATCCGGCCTCTCAATCGACACTGCCCCTTTTGCAACGTACAAGCCGCTCGAGTCTAGCCGAACAAACTTATTACGATCCGCCTCGTTTATCGCGATCAGATAGTTCCCGTCCCAATAAAAAAGGTCACCGTTACCGATGATCTGAATATTGTTCGTTTTAATTTGTCCGGCCGTCAGAACGCTTGTGACGACGCCGTCCGCCGTGATCGCTTCTTTAAACGTCTTGCCTCCGTCAGTCGTTACGCCTAATCCACTAGATCTCAGCGCCACGAAACGGTTTGGATCGTTAGGATCTCGCGCAATAATTCCCATGCCTTCCGGATATTCAAGCTGGGTTAACGAATTATTAAGCGCCTCAGTTGCGCGCTGTACCGCTTCGTCATACACGTTGTAACGAAGCTTTCCGGAGTTCTCATCGTATATCTTGTCGAGTAGCTGCTTCGAATAGGAAATAACGGACTTTGCGAACGTTTTTAATGTCGAAGCTAACGTAATCCTCGGCGCTTTATTCGATTCCGGATATTCTTCGATCTCCATCACGCGAAGATTCAGTTTTATATCTAACGGCTCGTAGATCGTCGGAACAGTATCACCGAGTCCCGGTTTAGCCACCGCATAGCCAGCGTTTTTTAATTCGACGAAATCAAGTTCGATCGTAATTTCCGGCTTATCCTGCAACTTCTCCTTTAGATGACGTTCGAGAGTCGCTTTATGCGTAATCGTCTCGTTCGTATAAATCGGCGCGTGGCGAATTCCGTAGACTCCGGCCATAGGCGATGTATATTCCGCAGTGACAACCGGCTTTCCGTTCTTGTCCTTCTTACCCTCTCCGCGAATATATGTCGATAAATTCGAGCTGTCGACGGTTTTCCTAAACGTTTTGACGTTGTGATTATACCGAAACTGAAAGTCTGGCGAGATACCGATCTTTTTATAAATCCGGATGTCCCGTCCGACGATTTCGTATTCCGCTTCGAATTGATCAAGTGCCTTCTTAAATAGCGATAGGCAATTGTCGTTTCCGAAATCCTTGAACTCTTCCGCGTCAAAAGAATCGATAATACTAAACGTCCACCCCGTATCACGGAAAATGAAATCAAACACGACGTTAATTGAATGGTTGCCGTCTGCCAACGTATCATACCGAAAATCCTCGTCGATTAGATCGAAAAAAACGTGCGGGGCCGTGACGGATTTAACCGGCGTAACCCCGACTAGTTGATCGACACATTGCTTAATTCGATAGTCGATTCCGTTATATGTTATGACGGATTCCTCTTCGACAAGATCGAAAGCATGTGCGTTATGATCTGTTTTCGGCAATAAAAAAGACAGTGAAATATCGCCGTTCACTGTCCGTTTTATCGCTAGGTTTGTATAGCCGGTCAGCACTTCGGAAGACCCGGTTATATTCTTTATCTTCATTCGGTGCCCTCCTCGTAAACTTCTCCGGTAATTGCTGCGTATTGTTCACGGCTAATTTTCGAAAGAGTAACGTACTTTGCGACTTGCTCCTTCGTATATTTTCCGTTCGAGTAAAGAATACGAATGTTCTTAAACCACCAATCCGGATCACTTGAATCCGCTAGATACAGGAGCAAGTCGGCGTTTTGCGAAAGAGCGATCGAACCTGACGAATCAGGCGTAAGCTTATTTACTTTTGCGGTCAAGTCTTGAACCTGGGCGTAAAGCTCTTGTGTAGCTTTAATTAATGGTCCGATCAATTCTTCGTATCGCAGTCCGTAAATAAAGTCGCCCGTTTCGTTTCCTGCTTCGTCATATTCCGGATTCTTTGAAATTGGCGCAAAGTCATCCGTTAAAATTCCGAGACTGTTGACGACTTCTTCGACTTCCTGCGCGATTAGTCCGTGATGTGTGCGATTGCTTGTTCCATCAAGAAATTTATAAGAACGAGGTGTCAGGCGACTAATGAAGTTCAGTCCGAGAGTCTCATCGACTATATCTTTCTTGTAGTTTCTGTCTGATGTCGAAATTGTCCCGGAAGCAACGTAGATGTACGCCCACCTATTCGTACTCATACCGATAGATTCTTTGTTGTCCAGTTTCGGATTTAAAAAGCCGAGGATTTCTTTGTTTTTCGTTTTCCATCCATCGATCTGATCTGCCGAGAGAGTTCCGTCGAGATATTTATTCTCAACGATTTCGCAAACGGGAGTTCCGATTGTTGAATCTGTCGGAGCATCAAGGCGAATCCCGCGTCCAGTATTTACGAGCTTGTTCCGTACAATCGCGATACGGTTCGTGTTAGGATGCGCATAAATGCCGTAGTTTGAAACGCCGGAACCGTTGAAGACGTTATTATGAATCTCGACTCCGCAAACGTAGGCTTCAATCCTGACAGGTTTCGCTGTTGTACCGGACATGTTGTTTACTACGTTGCCGAAAATTTCGATTCCAACTTCGCCTATATATTGGTTGGAAGCGTTACGCGAAATATAAAGCGCTTGGTTTGTGTTGGTGATCGTGTTGTTAGACAGGATTGCGCCGACCCATTTAAATCGTTGGTCTGCGGCAGTTCCATCAATGATCCGGATACCATCTTTAAAGCTCGAAACAGTGTTAGATGTTACAACACAATCCCTCGCCCATCCTTCATAAAGGCCGATACCGTAACTTGAGTTGTTCGAGGTTCCGATTACTGTATTATTCGAAATCCTGGAAGATCTCGTTCTTATCATCGGACCATTTAACTGACACTCATTAAACGTATTACCTAAAACGGTAACTGCATAAGTCCCGCCGTGGCTCGTCATCGGATTCTGTGTCGATCCTTTGGTTTCACAATTGTTCACGTAGCAGTTGATCGACGGAGTTTCTCCGGTTGTATACGTGATATCAAACGGCTGCGTACCGTTTTCTGCATACGATCCGAAGAATCCACAAGCCTGGGACGATACGACCTTGAAGGCATTCCGTGTGTACATTTCGGTTGGGTCCGTTGTGGTATCGTAATAGATACGGCTTCCGCTATCGCCACAAGCGAGAGAGTTTTCGAATATAATGAAGTACCCGTCAGATACGCTATAAGCCGTGTTGTTTCGGGTATAGCAGTGGTTGCCGTACTTCACGGTGATGAATCGAGACGCTTTACCAGTAAAATTAAGGCCGTCAATGATGACGTTTTCGATCGGCGTGACTTTCTGAATCGTCGTAGTTGCTCGCGCAGTCGAAGCCGTTTCATTCGCGCTGTCGGTCCGATAATCTGGAAATAAGAGTCCTGCTGTAATTTCGAATGATGTCATTGACGTGATGGTTTTTACCCGAACATATTCACCGAAATAACATCCCGGCACAGAAGCCGTTGCGTAACCCAACCGCCAGTTATCGCCAGCGTCGGCAGATAACGCATCCCTTTGCGATTTAATACGGACTAAATCACCGACTTTGAGTCCGTGCTCTACCGTTGTTTCTATAACCGTGCTACCCATTGTCAGGTTAGCCGCAATTGGGATTTCCTCACCGATAGATCCCTCGATGACGATTCCGTTTCCTCCGTTTACTTCAATCTTCGCAGCCGGATCGCTTGTAATTCGGATATTGCTTTTCGCATAGATCGGAGCATCCAACGTAACGTCCTTCGAAATGTGAACGTTGCCGAGTCCGTTTTGTGACGCATACTCAATCGCTTTATTAATGGCCGCCGCATCTGTGTCGCCTTCCTCTTTGAAATCCAGCGCATTGAGACTAAGCGATTGAACCGATGATTGGGTCGACATAACTTCGACTTGGTTTGCGTCAATACGCGCTTTTAACGTAGCGTACTCTTTTCCGTTATAGTCGACACGAGCTTGTGCGGTTTCGGGATCAATAGAACCTTCGAGCACAACTCCGTTAAATTGCTCCTGAACATTGTTCGCAACGCGTTCGGCTTCGTCTGCGGTCGTTAACGCTTGGCTTGCCGTTTTGTTGGCCGCTTTTGCTTCCGAAAGCGCTTCGTCCATTTGCGCCTTTGATGCCGATACATCTCCATTCATAGCCCGGAAATTTTCGTTTATCGTGTTGCGAAACTCGCGGTCTAATGGCGCTTTTACGTCTTTAATATTCGCCATATATCCGCCTCCCTTCGTGTCTATAAATAATAAAAACGAAAGTCAAACGAGACTTCCGCTATCTCTTCGCCAGTGACCTGTATGCTGTTCCATCCGGGAGCAAGCGTAATCAGACCATAATTCGTTTTATCGGTCAGTGACGTCGCGCTTCTCACCGTCCGTGTGCCGTTGATGACGATCGGCAGAGTCGTATTCATACTTCCGGTGTACGTCCATTCGTCTTTGGTTGTCGCGTTGTATAAGCTGATAGAGACCTTCGAGATATTCTTTTTCGATTTAATCGTAATCTTTAACGGTTTATTCCTCGGATCAACGGTCGCATCACCTGCGTTATATATTCGAAAGGACTTATCCGTGTGTACGTACCGGTAATCCTCCGCAAATAAACCGTTGCCAAATCCCCATAAATTTACGTCGGTTGTGAAGTTCGAAAGAGACGTTCCGACTGACTCAGCGTAAGGACTGGCGCTGATAAACGAGAGCTGAAATTCTCCGGTTGATCCGAGCTGATCCGCACTCCATTCGCTAGATACCTCGACGAGCCACCGACGCCACGGCTCTGCATCAGCGATCAGATAGTATTCGTCTCTCGACATCAGGACACGGAAAAGCTTATTGACGAGCAAAGAATAGTCATAATCATCGACTGCACTGAACATACATAACGCTGATATGTTTCGAGGCCCCCATGTCTTCCCCATCCGAACATAACCGTCGCCATCATCGAGCGTCTCCGATTCGATGTTCGGGCTGGGCGAAGAAATAGAAAAGCTCCGAACCAAAACGTTAAAGTCCGAAGCCATATCATACACAGTGCCGTCCTTATATACGATTTTAAAATTATGAAGAACCTTCATTCCTTCACCCCCATAATCCGCATCTCACTCTTCAGATCGCCCGTCATTTTCTGGTTAAAAAACGGATAAGTTTCGTCAGCCAACGTTTTACCTCCGATTTGAGAAACGACTCGGATTTCTTTTCGAGAAAGCAATTCTATTGCGGAGGCTAACCGATCCATTTCGGGGATGCTGCCGCTGAGTCCGGCCGTATGGCCTGCGTCAATCATTCGCATCAAATTCGCCTGCTGTGCTTCCGTCAGGATCATTTCGTTCCGCAGTGCCCGTATGTCAACTTCGTGGCTCATCGGAGCATTTTCGAACTTAGACGCAAGGCCTCCGGTATGGAGCTTGTTGATCTGTCCGCGACCGACGATGCCGCCGACATGGTACGGAGTTTCACGTCCACCCTTACCGTGCGTCTTCTTGAATGTCTCTGCACTCTCTTCGATTTCCGATCCGTCCGCGCTGTAAGTGACGTGGATCTTTTTATTGATCCTTCGCGCTAGCTTTGCGTTCATATTTTCGGCTTCATTTGTAATCGCTTGGACCTTCGATTTTGCTGCCTGGAGCTGAGCGATTTCTTTATCTATTGCCTTAACGGCATCACGATACTCCTTCGTTTTTTTATCCGCAGCAGTCGTGTTGTTTTCTAGGTTTGCTTTAGCGTCTTTGAGATTAGCGATTTCTTTCTTGAGTACACTTACGCCCTCACCTTTTTTCGCATTCAAACCGACTTGACGGAGTTCGAGATCGACCATCTTTTGTTTGATGGTATCCAACTTACCAAGCTCTTCGTTGACCTTGTTTAACTCAGTATTCTTAGCGCTGATTTTCCCGTATATTGTATCTAACTGTCCGCGAAGGGTTGCTAATGTTCCTTTTTGGACTCCGAGTACAGTTTCTTGCGATTCAACCTCTTTCTGGTTACCGTCTAATTTAGCTTGAGTAATCTTCTGCTCAGTTGACTCTATGATATCCAACTGCGCTTTAACATCAGCCTCGATTTTCTGCCGTTCTCGCGCGAGATCATTGATTTCTTTTTGGATATCCTTCTGTTTCTCTAAGTTCTTATCATAATTTTTCTCCGCTAGGTTTTTTTGTTTCTCAAGTTCTAACCGGAGTTCTTCGGCTTTCTCCGCGTTCAGCGCTTTAAGCGCATTTGTGTTCTTGGCGACTGCGTTCCCCTGAGAGCTGATTGCTGCCTCTGTATCCGGTGATTTTTTAATCACTTCATCGTTTAGCTTTAAAAAGCGATCGAATTCGTTATTTGTTAACCCGGAATTTTCCTTGAGGTTCGCCTGTTCGTCTTTTAACCTCTTAATAACGTCAGGGTCCGTTTCTGTCTTTAATTGATCATTTATGTCCAGGTACCGCGCAAACTCATCCGCAGTTAATTTCGTCTTGTTTTTAAGTTTATCGAATTCTACTGCTAGACTATCAATCGATTCGATCTCTTTTTGCTTGGTTTCCGCTGCCTCTAAGCTGACCGTATTCATCGCATCGTAACCCTCTACAACGCCGACCAACAAGCCGCCAAGAATCGATAGCCCAGCAATGACCCAACCGGCAGGCCCCATTGATACGAAAAGTCCTTTTAACGCAACTCCAAGTTTAACGGCTGAGGAAGCTACGAGCGCAATTGCCGCCGCAGTTCCGGCCATTTCTAAGCCGGTCGTAATGATCCCCGGATTCAACTTGTTAAGGAAATCGAGTATTTTCGTTCCCTCGTCTACAATTTTTCGGAAAGTAGGCAAAAACTCGTTACCGATCTTGATGCCGAGGCCATCGAGCGCACTTTTGAACTTTTCGAAGGAGCCTTTCAGGTTATCCATTTGCGTTTTAGCTACGCGATCAGCCGTCCCTCCAGCGTTCTTTAATGCGTTAGAATAATCTCGCAGTCCTTTTTCGCCAACACCAAGCAACGTTACAAATCCGGACGCCGCTTCTGTTCCGACGAGCTGTGCCGCTGTTGCCGTCTTCTGTGCGTCTGACATCCCTTCGAGGTTCTTCGAAATGTATCCGATCAATTCCGGCAGCGACTTTAAGTTTCCGTTGGCGTCTTCCAATTCGAGATTGTACTTTTTGACCGCCTTCGCCGTCTGCCCTACCGGATTTGACAAGTGTAATAGCGTCGCTCTCAGCGCCGTACCCGCCATCGATCCTTGAATACCGGCGTCTGACATTTTCGCGACTGCTGCTGCCGTGTCTTCCATCGAATATCCCAATCCGTTCGCAACCGGGGCCACATATTTCATGGCGTCCCCCAATTGTCCGAGATCTGTATTCGCCGTCGTCATCGTCTTAACAAGAACATCGACCGCATGACCGGACTCTTCTGCTTTGATTCCGAAACCTGTCATGATGTTTGATACGATATCGGCTGATCGTCCGAGACTTTCGTTTGATGCCGCTGCTAAGTTTAGGACGGCCGGTAAAGATCCGACTTGATCCTTTACGCTGAAACCCGCCATTGCGAGGTATTGCAGACCTTCCGCTGCTTCAACCGCTGTAAATTTCGTTTCAGCGCCCATCTTAGACGCGATATTCTTTAAATCTTCGAATTCCTGACCGGTCGCGCCACTGATCGCCTTTACATTCGACATGGCCGCTTCGAAGTCTGCCGCAGTCTTGACGGATGCCCCGATGCCGGCGACCACCGCACCACCGACGGCTAGTGACGCCTTTTGTACGAGGCCCATGTCCTTCGATAACGTTTTAGACGACTTACCCATTTCCGACATATCGCTCTTTGCTTGATCGGATTTTTTAGACCAATCGGCCATATCGAGAATCAAACGGGCGCGTATTTCTCCGACTGTAGCTCCGGCCATCTAATTACCTCCTTTCCGAAAAGCTGCTTGCATCATGCGCAATTGTTCGAATTTATCTCTATCGAAGTGATTAGCATTTTCGATTCCTGCTGTTCTCGTAAGCCCGTTCATTAGAGACTTGAAATCCTCGTCCTCACTTGATCGGTTATTCGTAG
Source organism: Bacillus sp. FSL K6-1284 (assembly GCF_038002625.1). Taxonomy (NCBI): domain Bacteria; kingdom Bacillati; phylum Bacillota; class Bacilli; order Caryophanales; family Bacillaceae; genus Bacillus; species Bacillus sp. FSL K6-1284. The sequence continues at coordinate 48,376 of NZ_JBBOCW010000002.1, forward strand.
CGAGAGTAATACGGACTTCTTCAAGGCGTCTAATTGCGTTCTGCTTTGCCTGGGCGTGAATAAGCTTCGGAATATCGACCATGTAATAATCGTTTTCAATCTCGCGCTGAGTGACTCCGAGAATAATAGCCGCATCGATTAAGTAGTCATCGATCGTGTATGAATCGCCTTCTTCTTCGCCTACTTGCCGAGGTTCGGAAGAAGGCTTTTCACGTTTTTTGCCATCGAAGATAACCGGTTCTTCTTAACCGTCAAGGCAAGGTACTCGAACATCTCGTCAGCCCCGACGTTTTCGGAAATGTAATCAGCGTCGACATCGCTTAAAGCAGCGGCAATTCCAACGATCTCATCGAGTCCTACTTCGAGCCCGGTGACCACGTACGAGTAAAAGTCTTCCGGCGGCGCACTAAGAACTTGAACGATAATTCCAGGCAGCTTATCGACGGCCCCGAATAATTGCTTCCACTTCTTCGGTGTGAGCTTCGGAATTTCAACCGGGTACTCACCGAAATAAAGCTGTTCAGGATCTTTTTTGGTGAACAGTTTCATAAAACATCTCCTTTCTCTTAAATAAAAAAGACACCGCGGTTAAGCGATGTCTCTCGGTTATTCTGCTGCGGATTCGTCTCCCATAATGAACAAGTCTCCGTCGTTATCCGTATCCGGATATGCGACAAAGGTCAGATTCGCAATCCGTTCGTTGTCTGAATCGTAAGTGTACTCCGGATCAGCTACTGCGCCTGCTAACGGAATTGTGATATAATCGTTCGGCGTTGTCGAAGGTGCAGTTGGTTTGATAACGAGTTTCTTTGCGGATGCGAGCATGTCGAATCCCGCCTTACCACTAACGACTAGCTTTTTCTTTGTCGAATCGGTACTGTCGGTCACCAACCGACTGTTCGGAATGGCTACCGCAAGTCTATCGAGGTCATGTAGAGCGAAAGGGATCGTGACTTCTGCGGTCCTCCCCTTCATCGTAGACTTAACAATTGTGTCTCCGTATTGATCGACGGTGGTGTCTTGCTTTGATGTTTGGACCTTAAACTGAATTCCGCCCTTAGTGATGTCATAGGTAACCATATCGGCGCCTTCGCCATACTCAACAATTGCTGGGCCGATCGGTACGTTAATACCTCTAATTCCTGCCGCCATGCAATTTCCCCCTTATATTCAAAATAAAAAGCCCCTGATTAGGGGCGTATTACACAATCAAAATTCAAAGAGTATTGAGGACGATTATTGTCGTCGTATCCAATAAACAACGGGACTGAGGTAGTAGCGCGAATAATAACAACTGAATTCTCGCCGATCATTACCTCTTTCAAATTGGTGAGCGCATTAAAAAGCTCGTAAGCTTTATCTTCGCATTCCTGTTCGCCCGCTGCGCCCCCTCTTACAAGTATCTGAAATGATGGCTGCTTTTTCCCGGTCCACTGTGACGTAGGAAAACCGCCGGTCAGCTTTACGGAAATACATTCGTCAGGTGCTTCGCGAGGGAATCTGTTCGGAAAGTAAACGCCAGGAACCCGCGATTTAATGAACGATATTAATTCGAGTATCTTCAACGTTTACCTCAACTCCTCTCTTACGGCCTCTGCGACGTTCCGTATATACTTTTCGGCCTCTCCTTTTAACGGACGCTCAAGGTACTTGTTACCGACCGTATATCCGTCCGTTCCGCCTGCTTGTGCGGATGTAGGACCGAGATTGTAATCGGCCTCATGCGTCCATATTGCGTAGTTAAATCCGTCTTCTACTGCACGGAAGGATACTTCACCGATCAACCGATCTCGCGATAGTTTTACCTTCTTCTGCATCCCTCTACGAAGCGTCGCCTTATCGATAGGTGCGATATTTTGGGCGATACGAGCGAGATCATCAGTATTGTCCTCCAGCGCTCGGACTGCCGCTTGTTCTGCGCCGTGTTCCGTCCGGTTTAGTCGATTAAGGAAATCGCTTGCGTCGAAATCAAAACTCAAACGATCACCTCCGTCAGAATCGGCTTTCCGGATACGTGTCTTCTTACGTTGATCTCTTTCGGCTTTCTCGCAATTGTCTCTCCGAGTTCATTCGTAAATAAGATCGTATCCGAGTACCGAATATCCGCCAGTTTATCGACTAGAATTCTCGCAGTGGCGACGGACTCTTCGCTTTTAATGACGCCAGATGACCGCGACAAACTGATTCGGGAACCCTCGTCGACCCGGCACTTAATTGCGAACGGTTCGATTTTTATGGGATTTCCCCATGAATCAAGCTCTCCTGAACCGTCCCGCTCCACCGTTATTGTCTGCCGCATAGGAACGATAGCCATCTACAACACCGTCCACTGAATACGCCGTCCGCCGAGCTTCACACCGTTCTCTTCTCCGATTAGATCGAGTGTCTTTTTCGGAATTAACGATTCATCATCGACTTTCATCGTATCTTTAAAGTTAAACGACGCCACTCCGGTCAGAGAGAACGACGCAATTCCTTGCTTATTCAGACGGTTCGTATCGTTGTAGGCAATCGCAAGCACGTTCGCGAATTCGTATACTGCGTCGTCCGGTATTTTATAGTCGGGAAATTTACGGACGAGAACGTCATGAGCCACGTTTAAAATCCGCTGCTTCCTGTCGTTTGGAGAATCGTTCCAATCCTCGTTATCGATCGTAATGCTGTTGATATATTCGTCAGCACCTTCAACGCTTAATGCCATATCGCCACCTCCTGTTATTTTGCGGAGGATTTACGCGTTTGTTTCTTCGCTGCCGGTTTAGGCGCGTCTTCCTCCGTTGGTTTATCAATTCTAGTTACGTCTGCGAGTTCGGACAGAATTTTGATTTCGTCCGGTTCTTCTGTTTTAAATACACCGTTTTTGAACGACTTAAATACGTCGCCCACGTAAAACCCGAGTTCGGGATATTTCGATTTGAATTCCGCCATTATTTCACAACACCTCTGTCAAAATAAATAGGCCCGCAATTTGCGGGCCGTTGATTACGCTAATCCTTTGATTCGCGCGTGTGCTTTTTCTTGTAGGAATTGAAGTGTGTATTCACCGACGACTTGACCTTCGTAGTAATCACCCTTCTTGCCAAGGTATTCGTGGAAGAATCCTCGATCTGCAAGAGGTTTGATTTCAGTACGGTTTGCGTCGAAGATGAACAACTCATCTGCGTTTAGGTTGTTGTTCAAAAGAATTTCCGCTTGGCCGAAGTCAGAAACGAAGTGATCCACGACCTGTCCGCGGCCATTGTCGGCGCGAGTCAGGCGGATTTGAGATTTATCGAAGTTTGAGATCGCACGTTTTTGTTTTGCGCCAACCATAATCTTAAACGCACCACCCGTTGTGAACCCGCCTTTTTCGTAGATTTTCTGCATAGCATCGTTAACTTTTTCGTCAGTTAGTGCGGAATTTTGTGCATCGATTACATTAGTTTTGATAAATTGGCGCATACCCTCCATCTGACGAACGATTCCGTCTGGTGATTCGTACTTGATACCGCTGATCGCGGCTTTTTCAAGCTGCAACGCCAGTTCAAGCTGTTTCTTCTGCTTCTCGTACTCGTACAGGTTGTCGATGCCGTAGTTACTTACTGCTGCCGCAGTCCCAGTGATTGAAATTGTTTCGTCGAAGATTTGTGTGATGTTAGATACGCGTTTTCTTGGCTTGTACTTAGCGTCACGTGCGTCAGCACCTTCTCGACCTTCAACGAATTGTACTTGGATAACCGCACCATCTTCGATAGCTTCCGCAGTTGTTCCGGCATATCCCCGTACAACAGTCAATTTAGTTCCATTAACCGCTACAACTTTAAGTAGTTCGTCGCCGATCTTAACAACTTGATCAGAACGGAAAGGTTCTGCGTCTGCTACTTCTACCTCAGTGTCCGCGTTAGTTTTTGCTCCGACGACTCTGGACTCATCTGCAATCATTTCGTCCTCGAACCATTGATGCTCGACTTGAGTAACCGGATTGCTAAATCCTAATAGATTCAACAAAGGCGTTTGGTGTTCATTTAAAAGTAGAATCTCATCTACAACGGATTCCTTCTTACCTACTAATTCACCTGATAAAATTTTTGACATTCGATTTCCCCCTCAATTTTCGCATTAAAAAAAAGCGCCCGTTAAGGCACTGTTTACTTCGATAATTCCCTTTTCAATTTTGCGTAGGCCACTTTGTCTTCAGGCCGGCCACTATGCTTCGCTCTTTCTGCGGCTTCTTTCAATAGTTGTTCCGCTGTCTTTTCGGAAGCCCCTGCGGCATCTCCGTTCGAGCTCTGTCCGATAGGCTTTGGCGCCTTCTTCTTGACCAAGAACGGTTTATTGTCAACGAGCGTTTTAACAATGTCCTCCACCCCGACAACCTTTCCGTCTTCAACCTTTACCGCGGATAGGTCAGCCAACGTAATGGCGTCGTCAATGTAGGCGATGTCATTGCTCGTAGCAACCTTAATAAATTCATTGCGGATTTTCTCGCGTTCATTAGCTTTCTGGAGATCTTCAAGTTGCTGCGCGAGAGTTTTCTCGGCCTCTTCCTTCGCTTTCAAGTCGTTTTGAAGGCGTTCGAGCTCCGTCATTTCACTACGCTTACGCTCCTCTTCGGCGGTTCTCTTTGCGTTATAGTCTTCAACAAGCGATTTAAGTGAATCAACTCCGTCAATGCCTAATTCCTCAAACGTAGACTTAAACGATTTTAAATCGTCGTTAACCTGCTTAAATCTGTCGTAAGGAATTGTTTTTACTTCGTCTTTTGGCGGTTCTGGTGTATCGGTGTTTTTCGGCTCCGCAGCCGGTGGTTCCGCCTGGTCTTTAGTTTCTTCCGCAAAATGCTGTAAATCTAACGACAATAAAGATTTTGATAGTTCCATAACCTTGTTTCCTCCTATTACGTTTTTAACGTCCAACGCGACGAATTTATCGGATAGTTTAATGTCATAACCGAATTTGGACAAAATAAAAGACGCCGTATTCGACGTCCACTGTTATTCCGCTATTATTTTTGCAGCGCGAAGAGCAGCAAGTAGCGCATTAAAATCCGCGACTAATCCTGCGATATCCTCTGCGGTGCTATCCGCTTGTGCAGACGCCTGTTTCGCAGTCAGCTTCGAATTTAGCGTTGTTTGCAAGTTGGTAATTTGCGAAATTGGATGTGTATGAGATGAAGGCGGGAAATTCTCCGGCTTGTTCTGAATTTCCGACCAATCAACGGCTCTATCACCGCCGCCAATACTCGCATAAACGAATTTGCCTTCAGCGTTTTTCGTAACAGGAACGATTGGCACTGCCTTTAATCCGTCGACATCTTCGTCAACAACTTCGGCAGATCCAGCCGGGTCAGTTTCGACTGGATAACTCATCTCGTTATCTAGCGCAGTACCTTCCTCCGGGTCTGTTCCGTATGAGAAACTCCCCTCCGCAGTCTTCTGAACGAACACAACCGGAATTGCCTTTGTACCGTCAAGCGATTCGTCAACAACTTTGCTAATGCCGTGGGAATCATTCGATATCCCAACGCGCATTTTATTATTTACGTTCAAAATAAAGCCCCCTCTGGATTTCTGATCGGTGAATATACGTGTTTACAATTCGGATGAAATATCTCACCAGACGCCTTCAACTGATCGTACGTCGGATAATTACCGGGCGCGTCTTCCGTCAATTTCATGATCCTTCCTTCGTAGAAACGACATGCGTCCTTCGCTCCGTGTGAAGAGATCTTCGCATAATACACGTTTCTACTAAGCGCCTCATTCGTCGTTGCTTCCCGATAGGTCTCCATCATTTTTGTACGCGTCGCCATGTCCGCATAAACTTCCGGCCGCCACCGCCTTCCAGCTGCGTCAATTATTCCGGTTTTCACCGACTGCTGAAGCGTGTTTCGGATATCAGACGCAATAGTACGACGTCCATTTGTACCTCGCGTCATGTGATAACGCATAGAATCGGAGACGGCCTTGCGGACGGCCGCTTTTGTTTTTCGATCCATATTTTGCGTGACCGCTAATAGGTCCGCCTGGGTATCGGCAACCGCAGCCGCAACCATTTCTTTATTGAGACGTGAAAAGGAAGCGATCTGTGCCGCTTTTTCTACCGTTTCAGCAACACCAAGAGAAACGATCGTGTTTATTACGCCGTCTCTAGCCGCTTTCGGTATATTCTTTTCGACCCACGCTTTCGACTTATCGTCCAATTCCGAAAGGATTTCCGAAATTGAAGCCAGTGTCGCGTTGGCGTTTGCCCGGCGGAAATTGTCGATATCAACTCGATCCAATTCAGCCAGAATGTCCTGGACGGCATCTTTGTAGTACGTCGCAAGCTGATCGGTTTGATAATTGTATTTAGGCTCCGGAATCCGCATTAACCGTCATCCTCTTCGACAATCTCTTCTTTTACTTCGGTCTCGTTAAATACCGAACCATCAACAAAGCCACTGACGCTTTTTTCATCTTCTTCAATTCTACGTATAGTCTCTTCAGCTTTATCGTCATCTACTTCGTCAAGCTCTTTAATAGCAGATCGGACGTCCAGCGTTGGTTTGCCGCCGGTTCGGATACTCGCAATCTCTGCCGCTTCTTTCTCGTTACGCGGAATCCCGTCGTTCCAGATCGCTTTAGGATATACCGGATCGGAAACGGACAAATCTCCGAATTCTTTTTCGAAGAGCATGCACGTCCAAAGCGAATCCCGAATCGCCTTATCATAGTGCGCCCGGATGCGTTTCACTTTCGAGAGGATCGGCATAAAGCGTGCTCTAATTGCTACTCCGTCCGTATGCGACGTCCCAGTGCCGCCCGAATTGTCTCCGGACACCGTCGTTCCGAAAAGCCATTGCGGTGTCTCTGCCATTTGAAAGACGTTACTGAAAAGGACATCTAATTCTTTAAAAGCCGCATCTAGTTGCGCTTGCCACACCATATATCCCGGCGTCGGATCGTCTTTGTTAACAGGAATGTACTTTCCGCCAAACTGTACCGCTCCATTGGTCGTTTCGAGGTCTGGACCATATGCAGTAGGATCGCTGTGCTTCCAAAGAATATAATCGATCTGAACAAGGCGGTCATTGATCGCAGCTAACACAGTTTCTAGCTTTTCGATGAGCCCAATTCCGAAGAACGAGTCATCTACCGATTTATACGGAATGTGGAAAACCGGAATGTGCGGCAGATTCGTTATTTCTATGTCTTCATCGCGACCTGTCGGAACTTGTTCTCCGATGGAAAACAATTGAATAGGTGTTCCTGTCGAAGTATCAACGCCGTTACCATGTAAGCGATGTCGCGAATACATAATATAACCCGGTATGTGACGCTCAACATTCAGAAATGGGATCTCTGTTTTCTCGGTTTCAACCCACTCGACTTGTGCAATATTGATCGCCTTCGTCTGCTTAACATTACCGGCGGACGTCTCCGGAAAAACCCAGCTTGCGTTAACATGCTCAATAATCGGCTCCATCTCGACACCTTCTGGCGCATCTCCCTCGATGAGTCCCATCTTTTTAAGCTCCGAATAATCCTGACGGTAGCCATAGCGCACTTTAAACCACGCGTCGCCGCGATATCCGTTTGCCGTAGCGCTTTCGTGAATCAATTGGTTGACGTCGTTTTCCTCAACGTATCTGTTTAGCGCTCTCTGCTCTTCGCTGTCATCGGCTTTTCCGCTCTCAAAACGGACCGGCTCTCCGACAAGTAGATCCGCAGGCTTGGTAACGAGGATATCCGCCAGGTTGATCGCGATATAGAGTTTTTCGAGCTGCGACGAGAATGGCGAATCTTTTAAAATAGCCGTTGCCCTTTCGTATACGTCTCGCTGCTTTCCGTCAAACCATTTTTTCGCCCGCTTATATTTCGCGAGCCTCTCGATCGAATCTTGCGGCGGAAATTGAGCGCCCTTACGGATAATTCCGTAGGTTTTTACGTATGTGAATTCGTCTGCATCGTCGTGTTTACGGTTAAATAAATTCATAGCTACTCGTTCCCATCGTTAAGCAATTCGTCAATATCTTCGATTTCTTTCGCGATATCTTCGTTGCTGGCCGTCCCGCTTTCGTTTTCCGTTGCCGTGACCTGACGATCAGTAAGCAAGCCATAACGTTTGAGGAACAAGTCAATCGCTTTTACTGACGGTTGAGAGCTTCGGATGAGCTTCATTAGCTGTGCATACACTTCGGATCGGTGACCGGAAAGCATATCGTCCGCGAGTAGATTCATATATTCGATGAATGCTTTATTCTGCGTCCGCCATCGATAGACTGTGACGCGATCTGCTCCGATATCTTTGGCGAGCTCCTCCTGCGTCTTCCTTGCTTCGGCCATCAACTCGTTTTCCACAAGCAAAAGCGCGGCCTTTCGTTGTTGTAACGTTAATTTCGATTCAAGTTCTTTTAAACGCGACATGTTATCGCCTCCTTATAGAAATTGCGGTTTATTTAGTAAAACGGATTTCGAGCGCTTAGAAATAGAAACAGCCATCTCTAACGCATCCGGTAAGTCGTCATGCCAGCGAGATCCGTACCTTTCGAACTGCTCCAGCAAAAGCGTATGATTGCGATTGAAAACAAGAGTCCCGTTTTCGATAAGCTGCAAAAGCGCTTCAATTCGGAGCTCCTTACGGGATCTCTGTTGGATTTTTGTAACGCGAGAATGTGCCGGATATCCTTCCAGCTGTAACTCGCGTTTTAACGTATCGATAAAAAACTCTTGGGCCATTTGCGACTCGGCAGCAATTCTTGACGGTTGATAAATTTTCACTTTGTTGAGGATAACGCGCAAAAACACGTCAGGATGAACCCGGTCTCCCCACGCGTCAACAACGTATATTTTCCCAGTCGATTTGTGTTTTGCGACGGTAACTACTGCCGAGTAATCCCCCCGCTCTTTACCCATTGCAAAATCGACTCCCATGTAGAGGTCGTATTTTTTAGGTGTAAACTCGATATTTTCGTAATAACAAAAAGTCTCAGGCTTGAATAGCTGAGACTCTTCATCGATTGGGTTATTCATAAATTCTGTGTTGAATGCTTTGGTGCCGTAGTTTACTTTCTCAAGCATTAATTGAGTGATAGGAAAACGAGAAGGCCAGAGAACCTCAACACCCTTCTCCATATCCTCGCGATTTTCTTCGAAATATTCCAAGGCTGCTCTCGCGTTTGGCGTAGGCTTCTCTTCATCTGCCGTTTCCATTTCAGCGAGTTCTTCTTCAGTCGGATCATACTCTCTGTAGATTCGCTCAAACTCAGCCCACAGATCCATCCGTTCAGGCATCGATACAATTGCGGGGAATTTGTTCTTAATGAAGTCACGACGCTCGTTTAATACGTAATTCAGTAAAGAGTCGTGATGAACTAACGTCCCCATAAAAATTACCGCAGTTTGAGTCGGATCGTAGGCCGGCATTAAATCTTGGTTTAGCCAATCCTTCGCTTTTTGTCGAAGCTCGGCTGTGTTATTTGAATCACGCGACTCCAAGTCATCCAGTATAATCAAATCCGGTCGCTGCGATCCATTACGGAACCCCCGGATTTGTGTTCCGAGAGATGTCGCCTCCATCTTAATCCCCGTTGTGGTTAAGAACGCCTCTTCGCTATCCTTTTCATTTCTCGTTTTTTGTTCATGAAGAAGTACGCCGAAATCATCCCGCAATTTAAGATTATATTTTAGTTGGTTCGCAACCCATTTTATAAATTTTTTCGAGCCCGCGTTTGTCTCCGATATTATCAGAATCATTTTTCGTTTCCGGAAAACTATTTCGTGCACCGGAAAAGCATTCGATAAGTATGCGCTTTTTGCGTGTCCACGACTCGCAGCCCAGGCGATACGTGCTGTACGGTTCTTATTGGAAACGGAGTCTAATATCCGCGACAGCTTGACGTGGAAATCAGGCGCCTGGTTCATATCAACCTCTGCGGTAGGGACGAGATTGTCTGGATTTCCTGGGTTACGTGCTTCGGAAAAATATTCGTAGAAAAAATAGAGCATATCGTCTTCTGACCGGTGTATTCGCTTCAGCTTCGTCAATTCCGCTTTATCTTTCCGAAAGGTGTCAATGTGGTATTCCGTAGCTTTCCCAGCCTTAATGAGCGCCACCAATTTACGGACACGCTCGGTCAATAAATCGATCCGTTCCTGTCTTTCTTCGCGGTCAAGCCATTTTCCGTCAACGTATGCCAAACTGGTGGCCTCCTTTCGTTTTAATTTCGTGTTGACTTTCGTTATCTTTTTCGTTAATATGAATGTAACAAAAATATTTATAAGTTACATAGAGGTGAATCGACATGGCGAACGAAGTTTTTCCGATAAAGTCAAAACGCGATTATAACAAGTTCATAAAGGCGCTCAAGCCGGGCCGTGATCAGTGGCTGGCGCAATTAGGCACGGCATTCGGCCTGCGGATCAGCGACTTGCGGCTTCTTAAAATCGGACAGCTTCGCGGCCAGAATTCGATTACCTTATGGGAGAAGAAACGCAAGAAAAAGCGTGTGATTACGTTCAGCTCTTCCGTTCTCAAAATCGTTTCCCAACTCGAAGGTGACGACGATGATTACGTATTTGCCAGCCGCAAAGGCGGCGAGCCGATCAGCCGCGTCCAGGCTTACCGCATTCTAAGCGACGCAGCCAAACGAGCCGGCATTTACGATAAGATCGGCGGTATCGGTACGCATACGCTACGCAAGACGTTTGGATACCGGCTTTATCAGTCCGGCGTGCCGCTTTCGCGAATCATGGTGATTCTCAACCATTCGAGCGAGCGCGATACGGCCAAGTACATCGGGATCACTGCGGAAGAGATATCGGAAGCTTACGAAAGCATCGAGGTTTAAGACTTCGGTGCTTTTTTGAATACTTCTCGCAATACTCTAGCGGCCTCCCAACCGTCAGCTAACGGTTTCTCACCGAGCCGTTCAGCTAGGTCCTGAAACTCCGCAAGCGCCTTAGTCGCCGCCTTCGCTTCGCGTTGAACCGCCTTGAGTCCGGTTATCGCGTCGGACACATCCAAGTCGATTTTAATTTTGCCGATTGATTCGCGCTTTGATTCCGCCATTCACATCGTCTCCTTTTTCGTTTATTGAAAGATAAACTTAATCACCCGAAATGTTAGACGCAGCTTATCCTTGAAAGACGTTTTCACCAAACCGTAATCTGGGAAATCCTCCAACATCACATGAGGACTGCTCGCGTTATTTTCGAGATGGATTGCATGCTTGTTCTTCGTAAGAATGAAGCACCCTTTTCCGTTAATTTTCATAGTGTCCGGGTCTCTAATATCTATCAGCACTCGATCCCTCCTTTTTCCGTGAGCATCTGCAAGACCCTTTTGTACAGGGGCGACAGGGATTGAACCTGCCCACGCGGTTTTGGAGACCGCATCGCCACCGAGGAACATGCACCCCTAGGATCGCCTGCGCACAGGAAGGCTCGGAAGCACATTCCGGAAAGGCCCGTAGGCAACGCAAGCACAAAAAGAGCGACCCTTATTCGGATCACCCTCGTTCTGATTGCGTATAAAAATACACGAAATTAGCGCTTCTAACCGTTTCCCTACCGAATACTCTCGGAGAAGGCTAAAACGTCTAATTCCGTGTGATTTGCGCGTGTAAATCGTTATGTCCTTCGGTATTCCTCTTTAAGCGCGTCAACCTTCGCTTTGATCTGCCGCTGAATCTCGTCCGCTTCTTTCACGGAATCATCCGTTTGACGTAGCTGATTTACCTTGCGGATTAATTTCCTCGTTTCACGGTCCGTTATAAGTACCGTATAGTGTTTCGAACAGTGCGGGCATTCGAAATACGTTTCTTCTACACCGGAATTATTCAGCGGATGTTCCTTCGGCTGAACATCGAAATCTTTTAGACACTCGTCGCATTGTACCGCCACGATTCCGCCTCCTTTGCGTTAATTTATTCGTCAATCCACTTGCCTACCGCAATTAAAACGGAGTCAATCTTTGCTGTCGCTAATAAAAACGATTTCCTTAACGGATGTATGTCGTCTGCTAACGCTGAGGCGGTGCCGTTTGAATTCCGAATTTCTTCTTCGTAGTTCATTCGCGATCATCCCGGGATATATGTTCGACGAACTTAACAATCGGATGCTGGCTCCGAAAACTTAAACTCATTTCAAGACCGTCGTCGTCCGTTCCAACCGCTATCGCTTCACCATGTTCGAGTAGTTCTGCGACCAACTTCCGCAATAGATCCTTGTCACCTTCCGATAGTGCATGAATTGGAATGAACATCGTAATCACCTCCGTTTGAGTTAGCTATGATTATCGGGAATATCACCGATTCTGATTGGCGTTGTCTCGACGTTCAACTTTTCGACAACCTCTTCGCAAGCATTACGCAGTTCAAGTGTCACTCCGCCTTTAGTTTCGAATTTCATTACGTCATCTCCTCCGTTTAAGTTACGCCCCGAGTTCGAAAAATTGTGCGCAAGTTCTGAACAGCAGTCGCCCGGGGTTGTTCGGGGCGGCCTGGGGGGGGAGGGCCATCGCAAAAAAAATTCCGTTGAATAAAACATTCATCGTTTTGCATATCGAATGTAACACAAACACTTTTTGTTACATTGAACAATCGAACGAAACGTTGACATGACTATGTCTATCGTATGTTCTTCTTCGCAATCAATCGAACTTATATTATGCATTCGAGAAACAGCGTCAGATCAACGATGCTACAAGTATGCGGTGCGGGCCGGTATGTATAAGATACTGCATATCGGTAGTAGGTCGGCGGTATTGGTCGGATGACCCCGTGAGTTTCGGAAGGGCTTATCCTCCGGCACGGTCTCGCTGATGTTCGGGTAACAAGACGTTGTCCCTCTCGCCTGTACCTCACCGTTTCCCTTCCTATATGTATAGCGCTGCCCATGCCGTATGCAACAGGCGGTGCGTATATGCGGCGTACCTACCGCCACCCTGCCGTAATTACCTGGTACCTCTTATCGTATAGCACAACGGTATGAAACGTATGTTACATCCTTCTACTACGTATAGACAACTACGGATATGAAAGTTGATATATTATCGTTATATTAACGCTATCCTTTCGTATGTTTAAAACCTAGCGTCCACTCCGTCGCTAACGCTCCTCCGTGTCCGCGGATATTATTAAGACCTTATCGCGATACAATTATTTATACAATATACATGATTGCGTTTCTGCGGGACGGAGTGAAACGTAGTTCCCGCTAGTCTTCGGATTCAGAAGACTAAGAAGTGATTGCGGACTAAAAAACGCTGTATCCCTTTCGGCTGTAAGCGCGAACCCCATTTTCGCATGTACGAATAAAGTCGTGTTTTTGGCCGATTTGTACGAATCACGTCGTGTTCATTATCAATTACGTTATTCTAATTGAGAATATACCGGTAATCATCCGACATCTCACCGCTATATTGTCCGCATTATTATTCATATAAACGTATAAATATACGGTGATAGCCCGAAGAAATAGACGCCAATCATTCGTCAGCGTCTTCGATCTTCACCTCGAATAGCTCCTCGACATTCACTCCGAGTGTTCTCGCAAGGGCAAATACGTGCCAATCGAGATGCCTTTCGTTTTTATCGAACCGGCTAATGCTGCCTTGCGGAACTCCTGACGCTTCAGACAACGGAATCTGCTTCCACCCTTTCGCGTTCATTACTTCCGACAGTCGCGGTCTTACCGTTATTTTCATCCGTACTCACCTCGTTTTGATAACCCGATTATACGATAACGAATAAATTTTCGCAAATACGATTGACATACGTTATGCGATATCGTATAATTAAGGTAACGAAAGGAGGTGAACGTAATTGATTGACGCCGTAATGAAGCTTTCGGCAATCATCGCAACTTGGCTCGGAATTCTAAAAATCGTCTTAGAAATCCGGAAGATGCGAAAGGAATCCGAAAGTAAAGAGCGACGGCCTCCGACCAAGAAGCACCGTCGCCGAACATAAGCTACGAGGGGCATTGCGCCCCTTGTCAATCAATTATAACACGAATGAAACGAATTGGTACCACGGAAATTTTGTTAATCGTCGTCTTGCTCGCCTGGATTGCGGATATGAACTTCGGCCGGCTATCCGCCTTGGACTGCGTCGGTCTAGGCTCGGCTGTCGTTTTTATCGCGCTTCTATTCTTTAGATCGAGGAGGAATCGGTAATGACGCTTTATATAAAACGCTTGTGGTCCGACACACCACCGTTAGCACAGCATCAAATCAAAGCCCTCCTCGAACTTTATCGATATCCTTTCGTATCGTTTGAGGACAACGGTCGAGCGTACCGTATCGGCTTTGAAACGGCTTTAAGTTGCATGGGATACTCAATCGCAAACAAATACGGAGGTAATGACGATGAATAAAACGAAACTCTTAACGGCCATCCTCGGCCTATCAATCGCAGGCAACGCGGCTCTCGGCCTTTACGCCGCCAAACTAAACGAAGATGTCGATATTGCTTATCGCCTGGCTGACGACATGGCCGCCGAAGCTAAGGACGCTCAAGAAACGATCCAGCGCGAATACATTGTCGAAGGGAAAGATTACGCGGTATCAGCGGATGATGGCGGATTCTCTTTCGATCCGCAAGCCACAGACGCAAAGCCAGGCGATCGGATTAGCGTGACTTTTACGAAGGATCAATACGAAGATGGCAGCGGATTTAAGACGATTAAGGTTATCGATTAACACACGAAATCAGGCGTTAAGCGGCCGCCAATACCTAAGATACCCGCAATACATTCCGGCGGCTCCTACGCTTTAATTTCGTGGGAAAATCGTTCGAAAGGAGACGATGAACAATGTCGATCAATAAAACGCGCGGCTTTCTTTACGGACTATCTCGCTTGCTTGGCGATGTGAACGCGGTCAAGAAAGGAACCGTGGGAAAACGGATCGTTCGAAGGGCAGCCGGTAAGCAGGCCGGAAAAGCCCTGCGCAAACTATTTAAATGACGGAATTATTTACCGCAACCGAATCGCTTTGTCTCGGCGGACTCTTACTATACTATTATAGTAACTACGCTGAAACGAGGTGATTCTTTTTGTTTATTTCGCCCATGCTACTTGAGTCCGCAAAGGAGCCGTTTAACTCGGACGACTATATCACGGAAACCAAGTTCGACGGCATCCGTCTGATCGCGTCTAGGAATAACGGTTTAATCCGCCTCTACACACGCCACAACAACGAAGTCACCTCTAAATTTCCGGAATTATTAACGCTCGACATACCGGAAGGCACCGTGCTAGACGGCGAGCTTATCGTGCCCGGACCGACTGGCGCCGGAGATTTCGAGGCCGTCATGGAACGGTTCCAGTCGCGAAAAAATTTTCACCCGATAGTATTTTGCGTTTTTGATGTCCTGCGGATAGAAGGCGTTTCAGTTACGTCTAAGCCGCTAACTGAACGAAAAGAATTGCTGGCCGGTCTAAAAATCGATCATCCTAACGTTAAAGTAGTCGAAGGTGTTCGCGGCCATGCTGCGGATTATTTTGAATTAGTCTGCAAAAATAAGATCGAGGGCATCGTTATGAAGCGGGCAGACGCTCCATATGCAGAAAATAAGCGATCCGATCGCTGGCTGAAGATCGTGAACTACGAATATACTGACGTTTTGATTACGGGACTGCGTAAGGAAGATAATGCGCTGTTGCTTTCATACATGGACGGCCAGTATGCCGGCGTGATGGAATTTATGCCGTATAGTGAGCGGCGGAAGCTACATGCAGATAGAGTAATCGTAGAGGAAACGGAGAGGTATGCCTATATCGAGCCGATTGGGTGCCGCGTAAAGCACCGGTTCAAGACGAAAAACGGCTTGCTGCGGATTCCTTCGTTCTATGAATGGCGTTGAATGTGTCGGTCATTTATCGTATTCTAATATTCGGAGGTTGAGGACGAATGGATTACGAAACAAAAGGATACGATACGACGATTATCTACGACTACAAGGAATATCCGGATGTTCATTATGGCCGCTGCGACAACTGTGATTATACGCTGTTTAAAAGCTCGGTGAAGGACGGAATTTTCCTTCGGGAGTGCCGTCGATGCGGGATGAAGAAGAGTATATAAATACGAAAAAGGCCCGACTCACATGAGCGGGCTATTTTTCTTCTGCATCTACAGACGAGCTTCCTATTTTATCACTCGCCGGATCATATAAACCGTCGAACTCTTTAGACTTATCACCATTTAAATACCCTTCAACAGTGATAGCTCCGGTTGGATCAATAAAGTAATCATCATAATAAGTAATCTTTTCTATACCTTTGTACTCATTATGTAGATATTCAGTCATCTTAGTTTTTGCCTTCTCAAAAAGTGCAGACTCTTCTTTTTTGACATCATATTGGTGCTTCATAAACAACCCTCCACCTGCTATAATTAACAATAGTAGGATAATAATGTATTTTTTCAAATGAAATTCATTCCTTTCCTATTATTATTTTACCATTACACGGAAGGTGTTGTGTATCGTGAGTAACAAAATAAAAAAGTCAAATCTTACTGATGAGACTTATTATCGTATAAGCCAACGTTCTTACAACTACGATTATCTCAGAAAAAAATTAAAAAACAAAGAGTACATACGGATTAATTCATCTGTTTCCGGAGCCACCTACTGGTATGTTGATAAAATTAAAACAGACGAAGACACCGGGTTAGATGCGGCCGTTCTATCCCAGGCCGAAAATAAAAACGGCAAGTGGGTGAAATCCGACCACCCCAAAAACGTCGTTGTAGCTTTTGCGGGAACTGATCCGGGGAAGGATCCGTTAAGTGACGTAGAACAAGCAGACGTTAACCATATCGTCTTAGGAAACGATCCGAAAGATAAAACACAATATGTCGTCAAGAAAGATGCGAAAGATACGTCTAAGACGTTCGGGAGATATATTGGTTCGATGGAACAAACTGCCATACTTGAGTCCGGAGATTATAAATTAATTACAAAAACATCGCAAATCGATCAAGCCGATCAACTTGTGCGGGAAGTTAAACAAAAGTATAAAGGCACTTCGACGGTCATTTCAACAACAGGACATTCTCTCGGCGGCGCAGAGGCTGAATATAGCGCGGTCAACAATGATATCTATGCCGTTGCGTTTAACAGCCCTTCAATCGTTCACCTGCATTCAGATGAAAAACAGAAGGAAATTAATAACGGAGATTATAACTCTTACGTAAAATCGATTATTAATCCGGATGATATGGTTGGTGCAGGTTGGTGGGACGAATTTGACCGCCACAACGGGACTACCATATACACAAAAGACCCTTCTATTGCAACAGCTAATCGCGAAGAAAGACTTGACGGCAATAAACTCCAACAGGTCGGGAGAAACCTTCTTTATTTCGCTAATACGCTAATCTTTCAAAATCCGGATACACATGGGATAAATAAGTCGAATTTCACCTTCGACGAAAACGGCAACGTTCAAAATATAGAGGGCGATGAGCTCGTTTATGACAAAAATTTAAAAGCGATGTTGCCGGCCGAGGTTGCCTCCGGAAGTGGCGCAATTAAAGTAACGCCCGAAGTCGCCAAACAGCTCGCGCAAAAAGTAAATGCGATGATCAACGATCTGCGGACGATGAAACGCGAAGCCGAAAACGCTTATCAGGAACACGACGCCGAAATCAACGACCTGAAACACGATACCTACCGTCAAGTCGGCCACGGTTTATACGACAAGCTGACACTCGAAGATGTAAACAATACGCTGAAAAACCTGGCGCAGTCGTTTGACAAAAAAGGCAATCCGCTCTTTTACGATGTTCATGCCGAAAAAGCGTACATCGCCTCATTA